>NZ_JAERJP010000001.1 GCF_018257575.1 Tatumella sp. JGM91
TTAGTGTTTTGGCGAATACAAAACTAACCACTTTTACCGCCGTTTTCTATTAATTCACGCTAAGGTGCGATGAACCTTTTTATTAGCTGCCGGTTTCCTGATAATTATAGATACCGGGGGCCAATACCAGTGGCTCAGCAACTGCCCTGGCGGTGTCATGTCCCGCCAGCAAATCAATTAATTTCAGCGCAAAATCTATCGAGGTGCCCGGCCCCTGGCTGGTCAGCAGGTTAACCCGTGGATCCCAGACAACCCGGCGCTCCATCCATTGTTGCGAAGGGATTAATGACTGTAGTCCGGGGAAACCGGTCATGTTTCCGACGGGGAAAAGGTTGTGGGCTGCCAGCACTTTGCCCGGGGCGGCACAGATGGCGGCAACGATTCTGCCGGTCACATGAAACTGACGTACGGTTTCAATTAATAGCAGGCTGTCACTGAAAGTTTCAGCACCCCGATCGCCGCCCGGCAGAACCAGTGCGTCGAAAGGCTGGTCTGCGACCGACACCAGTGTGGTATCGCATTGCAGACGGACTCCCCGCGAACAGATCATCAGTGTTTCGCCGTCACTTTCCACACTGGCTGTGGTGACCTGAATCCCGGCCCTGACCAGCAGATCGATAACCGTTACGGCTTCTGTTTCTTCACTACCATGTGCCAGGCATACCAGCACTGATTTGGGTGTGCCCATGGGCAGACTCCTTAGATTTTACAAGTTGATATAAGGTCCGGTGCGCCGGGAGAGCAATGCCGAATTCCGTGGCCTTACGCAACAGATAACCGGTGATATAGTTAATTTCGGTGCTGCGGCCTGCCTGGATATCCTGCAGCATCGACGAGTAATTTCCGGCGCTGTGTTCTGCTACATGAATCACGTTACTTTGTAATTGCTGTGCATCGGCGTGCAGATTTGCTCTGGCCATCACTGCCGCCAGTTCTTCACAGAGCTGGCGGATCTCGTCCTGATGCTGTAACAGCCCGCCGTTCCTGCAATTATATTTAATGGTTAGCGGGTTAATAACGCAATTTATCGCCAGTTTCTGCCAGCATGCAGGCAGAATATCATTGTGCCAGGCGACATCCGGTAATGCAGTATGCATCAGGTCAGCTAACGGGCTGAGCTGGCTTTCATTACGTGCCACGGGGCCGATATGGGTAATACCGTGGGAGACATGAATAACCTGTCCGCGGCTCCGGTACGACGAGTGAGTGGTGATAGCCCGTAATACGGGCTGACTGAGTGCCGGTAATTCGTCAATAACCCCCATACCATTATGCATCAGCACGATAGTGCACTGGGCCGGCAGCCGCGGCAGCAGCTGCTGAATCGCATTTGAAATCTGTGCGGCTTTCAGGGTGACCAGCAGCAGTTCTGTTTCGGCTAACAAGGCCGGGTTATTGGCCGGAAAAATATGGCGGTATACTTCACCTTCAGGGCTGGTGATATGGACGGTGGTATGGGGATGGGCCACACGTAACCAGCCTTGTACCTGATGCCCCTGACGGCTCAGGGCGGAAAGCCAGATTTGTCCTAAGGCACCGCAGCCCAGTACGGTTATATTCATGGTTACTCCAGGGTGTCAGCAGCGGTAAACCGTTTTTTAGCCAGCGAATGCCCTTTTCTGAAGCGGGGCATTTTTTTACCGCGTCAATCTGCGTATTATGCATGGCAAACCAGAGTCAGGAGAAGTAAAGATGCCATCTTTCGATATTGTTTCTGAAGTAGAACTTCAGGAAGTGCGTAATGCGGTGGAAAACGCCAGCCGTGAACTATCCACCCGTTTTGATTTTCGTAACGTTATTGCCAGCATTGAATTAAATGAAAAGAACGAAACCATTAAGGTCAGTTCTGAGTCTGATTTCCAGGTAAAACAGCTGGTCGATATTCTGCGTGAAAAACTGCTGAAGCGCGGCATTGAAGGCGCTGCACTGGAAGTACTGGACGAGATAGAACATAGCGGAAAAAGCTGGACAACAGAGGCCAAACTGAAAAAAGGTATTGAGTCGGATGTGGCGAAAAAAATCGTCAAGCTGATCAAAGACAGTAAACTGAAAGTTCAGACCCAGATCCAGGGCGAATCACTGCGCGTGACGGGAAAATCACGTGATGATCTGCAAGGGGCAATGAATCTGGTACGTAACGGCAATCTGGGGCAGCCGTTTCAGTTTAAAAACTTTCGCGATTAATCGATAGCAGTCATAAAAAAAGCGCGACCCTTCCGGCGTCGCGCTTTTTTTTGCCTGTCGGCTGACAGGGCAGGGCATTAAGCGGGCTGCGGCTGATAGTCTGCAACCAGGGTTTCCAGCGCCTCGCGGCTGGTTACTTTGCTGTCAATTTTCACATAAATGCTGTTTTCTGCCGGTACCATCATCACCGAAGAGACTCCCGGCACCGCCGCCAGTTTTTTTTCCAGTCCTGCGGCATGTTGTAAATTACCGGACACCAGACGCAGGCTACTGACGTAGGGGGGCTCTTGCATGGTCAGGCTGACCAGCAGCCAGACAACGGCCAGCAACGTGCCTGCCAGGAATACGGTTTGAGCATCAATATGGCCAAAAATCCAGCCACCGAGGCTACCGCCAATCGCAACCCCGATAAACTGGCTGGTGGAGTAGACGCCCATTGCCGTGCCTTTATAGCCGGCCGGTGATTCCTTACTGATCAATGAGGGGAGAATGGCTTCCATCAGGTTAAAGGCAAAGAAAAATACCTGTACTCCGACAACCAGGGTCCAGAAGTGGGTGCCTGCGCCCCACAGAATAATTTCGGCGATCACCAGTAGCGCAACACAGCTGACAAAGACCGCCTTCATCTTACGTTTTGCTTCGGCAATGATAATAAAAGGCAATACGGCGACAAAGGAAATCAGCATGGTGGCCAGGTAGACTTTCCAGTGCTCTGACGGAGGCAGACCGGCATTTTCGAATTGTCCCGGCAGTGCTACAAAACTCGACATCAGCAGAATATGCAGGCACAGGATACCGAAGTTCAGTTTCAGCAGGCGCGAACTGCCAAGGACTTTTCTGAAACTGCCTTTAACCATCCCCGACTCGCGGTTAAGCATATGGCCGGTGGCAGAAGGGACTATCAGTAAAGTAATAACGATACCCGCTGCCGCAAGGATAGCTATCATCCAGAACAGCGCATGTAATCCCAGTAAATGGGTGACTACCGGGCCGACGACCATCGCAATAGCAAAGGTGATGCCGAAGCTGATACCGATAAAAGCCATCGCTTTGGTACGATTTTGTTCGCGGGTTAAATCTGATAACAGGGCCATAACCGCGGCGGCGATTGCTCCGGAACCTTGTAAGGCACGGCCGAGGATGATGCCCCAGATTGAACTGCTGAGGGCCGCAATTATACTGCCGAGGACAAACAATAATAAACCACCGACAATTAATGGCTTACGGCCAATACGGTCTGACAGCAAACCGAAAGGGATCTGGAAGACTGCCTGAGCTAAGCCATAGATACCAATCGCCAGACCTATAAGTGTTTCTGATGCTCCCTGCAGGGCCATCCCGTAAGTGGTCAGCACTGGCAGAACCATAAACATTCCAAGCATTCTAAGGGAAAACACCGTGCCAAGGCCCCATGTCGCTCTTAATTCGAGGGGCGTCATTTTATTATCGTTCATTAAAACCTCTTTTCATTTCCTGACGCTATAGTAAGGGGCGAAGCCTGACGGGTAAAATAATAGTTCTTAACCAGAGGTAACAAAAAAGAAAAAAGGCGCGAGATTCGCGCCTTTTTTGCCTCGGGTCCGAGGGGGGTTACCACACGTAAGTCAGTAAATCTTTCGATGCCGGGGTCATAAAATCGACAGACATCATAACGCTAAGGGCTGTGATAGCGACAATCGAAAATACAAACAGCTTACGTGCCCAGACACGATCGTCATTACTGCTTTTATAGCCGGTCAGGGCCATTCCCAGCCACCAGACGCTGACTGCTGCGGCAACTACCAGATATTTATAGCCTGCATACCCCCCGAGAGACAGCATCAGGGTCGCAATCATAAACGCCAGAATATATAAGGTGATATGATTTTTCGCCACCGAGATACCTTTCACGACCGGCAGTACCGGAATATTTGCCGCCTGATAATCTTTAAAACGGTAGATGGCAATCGCATAGGAGTGGGGCATCTGCCATAAACTAAAGATAGCGAGCAAAATAAGGGCACCGGCATCAAACTCATTACTTACGGCACAATAACCGATCACCGGAGGCGCAGCCCCCGACAGGCTGCCGATTAATGTACCGTACACCGAGTGACGCTTCATATACAGGCTGTAGATGCCGACGTATACAATGAAACCAGCCACTGACAACCACATAGCCAGTGGGTTGGCGCCAAAGTACAGCAACGCAAAGCCAGCAATACCTAATAAGGTTGCATAAACCAGACTGGTTTTCGCGGAAATGAGCCCTTTTACCAGCACCCGGTTCCTGGTTCTCTCCATTTTTCGGTCTATGTCGCGGTCAATCACGTTGTTAAACACGCAACCTGATGCAACCACCAGTGATACACCGGCCAGTGATATGAGAAACAGGGTGTAATTAATGCTGCCTTTCGAGGCCAGCAGAAAACCCCCTATCACAGAAATTAAATTTCCGAAAATAATTCCTGGTTTTGTAACTTGCAGGTATTGCTTAATCATTACGGTTAACTCTGTTAGTGGGGCATCATGTTGTAGTTAAGGTTCCACATGATCCACAGTGAGCCAACAACAACAATCAAAATGATGACTGCTGAGAAGACCAGTGCTACCAGGTTCCATCCGCCTTCTGACTTACGGTCCAGATGCAGGAAGTACACCAGGTGAACCACTATCTGTACCACGGCACAGATAACGACCACTGCCAGAATAGTGTTCTTCGCAGCACCGCCATCCATCACCATCCAGAAGGGGATAGCCGTCAGGATGACAGAAAGAATGAAGCCGATAACATATGACTTCACACTCCCGTGAGATGCGCCATGTTCGGTTACTGAATGGTTCATTACATGGCCCCCATCAGATAGACAATGGTAAATACACAAATCCATACCACATCCAGGAAGTGCCAGAACAGGCTCAGGCACATGATACGGGTACGGTTTGTCGCCGTCAGACCACGGGTTCCTACCTGGAACATCAGGACCAGCATCCAAATCAGACCACAGGTCACGTGCAGACCATGAGTACCGACTAAGGTAAAGAATGCTGACAGGAAGCCACTGCGCTGCGGGCCCCAGCCTTCTGCAATCAGGTTATGGAACTCGTTAATTTCCATACCGATAAATCCGAGACCAAACAGGAACGTCAGCAACAGCCAGCCCAGTACGGCGCCTTTACTGTTGCGGTTCATGCCAATCACGGAAAAACCATAAGTAATAGAGCTCAACAGCAGTAAGGCTGTTTCACCCAGTACATAAGGCAGTTCAAAAAAGTCTTTACCTGAAGGGCCGCCAGCCGTGCTGTGGACCATGACCGCATACGTCGCAAACAAGGTTGCAAAGATAATGCAGTCACTCATCAGGTAGATCCAGAAACCAAAAACTTTATTGGCTCCTGCATCGTGATGCCCATGGTCCCCATGGGCGTCGTGGTGTTTAGTGAGAGTTTCAGAAGACATTATTTCACACCCGCTTTGCTAAGTTCTTCAAAGTGCCGGTTTTCGATCCGCTCAATTTCTTCAACAGAGACATAGTAATCCACGTCTTCGTCGAAACTTTTGCCGATCCACAATGCAATCATCGCCAGGAAAGACAGGCCAGCCAGCCACCAGATCCACCAGATCATTGCAAAACCGAAGATGGTTGCAAACAGGGCGATCACGACCGGAATACCACTGTTTTTCGGCATATGAATTTCTTCATAATGGGCCGGTTTTTTATAAGCTTCACCGCGTTCTTTCATTTCCCAGAAAGCATCACGTTCATGCACCTCCGGAATCACGGCAAAGTTATAGAATGGCGGAGGAGAAGAGCATGCCCAGTCCAGGGTACGGCCACCCCATACATCACCGGTCAGATCCCGGTTTTGTTCACGGTCACGGACCGATACCCAGAACATAATGACCTGACAAAGGATCCCGATAGCAATCAGACCGGCACCACAGGCCGCAACAACCAGCAGCGGGTGGAACTGAGGATCAATATTCTGGCTCAGACGGCGGGTCATCCCCATAAAGCCCAGAGCATACAGCGGCATAAAGGCAACGAAGAAACCGATAATCCAGAACCAGAAGGCACGTTTACCCCAGGTTTCATTCAGAGTGAAGCCAAAGGCTTTCGGGAACCAGTAACTGACACCTGCCATACAACCGAAGACCACACCACCGATAATAACGTTATGGAAGTGCGCAATCAGGAACAGGCTGTTATGCAGGACGAAGTCGGCACCGGGAACTGCTAACAGTACCCCGGTCATACCACCGACCGAGAAGGTGACGATAAAGCCAACGGTCCACAGCATCGGTGCCGTCATCTGAATGCGGCCCTGATACATAGTGAACAACCAGTTAAAGATTTTAACCCCGGTAGGAATGGCGATAATCATCGTCATAATACCGAAGAAGGCGTTAACGTTGGCCCCGGCACCCATTGTAAAGAAGTGGTGCAGCCAGACGATAAACGACAGAACGGTAATCGCAACGGTTGCCCACACCATAGAGGTGTAACCAAACATGCGTTTTTTGGCGAAGGTCGCAGTAACTTCCGAGAACACACCAAACACCGGCAGCACCAGAATATACACTTCCGGATGGCCCCAGACCCAGATCAGGTTGACGTACATCATCATGTTGCCACCCATTTCGTTGGTAAAGAAATGGAAGCCCAGATAGCGGTCAAGGGTCAGCAGTGCCAGAGTGACGGTTAATACCGGGAACGCTGCAATGATCAGTACGTTAGTACATAACGAAGCCCAGGTGAAAATAGGCATTTTGAACATTGTCATACCCGGGGCACGCATCTTCAGAATAGTGACGAAGAAGTTAATCCCGGTCAGGGTAGTACCAATCCCTGACAGCTGCAGGCTCCATATCCAGTAATCAACCCCGACCCCCGGACTGTACTCTGCACCTGACAATGGCGGATAAGCCAGCCAGCCGGTCTGAGCAAATTCACCCACACCCAGTGACAGGTTAACCAGCACCACACCGATAGCGGTAAACCAGAAGCTGAGGTTATTGAGGAACGGGAAGGCAACGTCACGTGCACCAATCTGTAACGGAACGGCGATGTTCATCAGACCGACCACGAACGGCATCGCGACGAAGAAAATCATAATCACGCCGTGGGCGGTAAAGATTTGGTCGTAGTGATGAGGCGGCAGAAAGCCTGCTTCCCCGGCAGAGGCCAGCACCTGCTGGCTACGCATCATGATAGCATCGGCAAAACCACGCAACAGCATGACGAAAGCCAGAATGATATACATGATACCGAGTTTCTTATGGTCCACAGAGGTAATCCACTCAGACCACAGATACTTCCACTTACCGAAGTAAGTGATGGCGGCCAGAAGAGCAACACCGCCAATGATAATCGCAGCGCAGGTGACCATGACGATAGGTACGTCCAGTGGTATCGCTGCTAAGCTTAATTTTCCTAACATGCTGTTATTCCCCTGCTCCGGCGGAAGCTGCGTGATCCATGTTCATGCCCTGATGGGAGGACATGTCCATTTTCCCGTCATGTGTCATAAACTTATCAACGACCTGCCTGAACAGATCAGGATTAGCTGTTGAGAAGTACTCCACCGGGTTGTTTTCACTTGGTGCAGCCAGTTTATTGAAGTCATCCATAGTGGTCAGAGTGGCAGGTGCTGCTTTCACTTTGTCGACCCACTGCCGGAATTCCGCATCGTCTTTGGTCGCAATGGCTTTAAATTTCATGCCAGAGAAACCGCGACCACTGAAGTTAGAAGAAATACCGTCAAAAATACCTGGTTCATTCGCAATCAGGTGCAGTCGGGTCTGCATACCTGCCATAGCGTAGATCTGGCTGCCAAGGGTAGGAATAAAGAAGGAGTTCATGACCGAGTTTGAGGTGATTTTGAAACTGACCGGTGTATTTGCCGGGAAGGCAATCTGGTTAACCGTTGCAATTCCTTGCTCAGGGTAGATAAACAACCATTTCCAGTCGAGGGCAATAACGTCAATTTCAACAGGTTTTACATCGGAAGCAATGGGTTTACTTGGCTCGAGAGCGTGGGTTGATTTCCATGTCAACACACCAAGGAAGATGATGATGAGGATTGGAATTGTCCAAACGACAGCTTCAATCTTATTAGAGTGCGACCAGTTAGGTGAATATTTAGCATTCGTATTGGATGCCCGATACTTCCAGGCAAATACGATAGCCATTAAGACTGCCGGGATGACGACCACTAACATTAAGCCAAAGGCTGTCAAAATCAGTGAGCGTTGCTCCAGTGCAATCTGACCTTTAGGATTTAACAATGCACTATCACAGCCACTAAGCAAAATAGCACCGGTGATAAGTGACAAAATCCCCAAACTTTTATTGTATTTCCTGAGTCTCATTTAACGACCTCAATGACAAAGGGCTTATTGTCGTTTAAGTGTGGCGGCATTTTACGGCAAGGTTTATAAACTGTAAACCATATTGAATTTATGTCAGTAAGTTGTGGCTACATATTGCAAGGAATTTAACAAGTGTGGTGGGGGCATTGAAATGATCAAGGACATCAAAGGATTGGCTTAATATAACCAGACGACAATAACCCCGTAGTTAATGTTCTTTATTGCTATAAGTATCGATATTAATTATCAATTATTTAACACTTTACCTATTTATTTTAACAATAGGTGCTTTTATCGCACCGTATAAAAGCACCGGTATGTACAATTAATAAGCAATCCTGTTTTGTGTGAACAAAGAAAAAACTAAACCGTTAATTATCGCTGATCATTAAATGTCTTTTTTCAGACTCAGGCAGTCCAGTACGACTCCGAGAATGACTGCCAGGCTAATCACCACCATGCCAGCTTCAAACAAGGGAACATCGCGGACGTTACCCGGAAGCCAGCCTGAAGCACCAGATATAAGTGTAGACAACCAGACCAAAAGTACCAGGCAACCGGAAACAAAGAGGCGGAATGCCCAGCGATAGGCGAGAGGAAAACAGCGTCGCGGGGCGAACTGCCCGGCGACTGTCGGCATCAGATTATTGCGACTTATCAGTAGCAGCAGTAACCCCGGCAGTCCTGCGGCGACAGTAAAGGCATAGAATCCGGGCCAGCCCCAGAGTTCGACCAGCCAGCCGGCAGCAGGGCCGACATAAACGCGGCCGACAGCAGACAGGGCAGACAGCAGCGCAAACTGGGTGGCAGAAAAAGAGCTATTGCATAAGGCCATTAACAGGGCCACAAAAGCAGCCGTCCCCATACCACCACACAGGTTCTCGATAAATACTGCGCTGGCCATACTCCATAAATGCACATCAGTGATTGTCAGTAACCAGTAAGCCAGGTTTGACAGGGTCTGTAATATACCGAACCACATTAGTGCGCGAAACAGGCTGAGTTTTTGCATCACCACTCCGCCATACAGGGCACCGACAATGGTAGCCAGTAAGCCGAGAGTCTTATTCACCAGCCCGACGTCGCCGGCATTAAATCCCAGACCGCGGATCAGAAAGGTGGTGGTCAGGGCTCCGGCAAAGGCATCACCCAGTTTATACAGGATAATCAGTGTAATCATCAGCCAGGCATTATTACGGCTAAAGAAATCCAGCAACGGCGCGACTACGGCCTGGCGCAGGGTCAGTGGCCTGACAGCCGGGCCGGCCGGTTCCCTGGCAAGTAATGTGCCTGCAATGCCGGGCAGCATAAGTGCAGCCATCAGCCAGTAAGTGGCATGCCAGCCCAGATAACGATCTGCCAGCCAGAGAGCCAGCCCGCCGGAAACCAGCATCGCCAGCCGGTAACCCAGCACGGTGATGGCTGCACCGCTGCCGCGCTGTTCGGCCGGCAGGACATCGGTTTTCCAGGCATCGAACACAATATCCTGCGAGGCCGAACAAAAGGCGACGATCACTGCCAGTAATGCCAGCAGCGTCAGGTGTCCTGACGGCTGAAGAAAGCCAAGGCAGGCGATAGCCACAATCAGGGCACACTGGGTAAGTAACAGCCATCCCCTGCGGCGTCCGAGCAGCGGCGGGGAGTAGCGATCCATAAAGGGGGACCAGAGGAATTTAAATACATAGGCCTGGCCAACCAGAGAGAAAATACCGATGGTTTTTAAATCGATATTTTCAACCGTCATCCAGGCCTGAAGTGTACCCGATGTCAGGGCCAGAGGCAGGCCCGATGAAAACCCGAGTAACAGCAGAACGGCAAAGTTGCGCTGAGTGAAGATTTTTAAATAGTCTGAACGCATGGCATCCTGGCTGCACGAAGAAAATTCATGCAGCCATCATAACATTCAGTGCGAGTTTTGTTTAATGAACTGGTTAATGCTGGTGTCGCGGGACATATCAGTAATCACATCACTCAGGGTCTGGTTAACCGCCTGAGTAATTTTGTCGTTAGTTGCGCTGAACGGACCTTCAATACTGTAGGTCTGGCGGTAGGTTTTTATCTGTTTATTGCCATTTTTCGCGGTGGCGGTAATAGAAATGTCCGCACTGGTGGTAATACTGTAACGCAGATTCCCCTGAGAGACGTTAGCGTACAGTTTGTTAACCACGATCTGCAAGTCAACAGCACCGTCAGGGCCGATCATATAACCGCGGGCAGTCATCTGCTTTTCAAGCACTTCCTGTAACAGGAAGCGCAGATCACGTGACGGTGTCAGGGTGACCAGCTGGTTATCGCGGGTCACCTGAGCCAGTGCCTGGCTGGTACGTTGATCGGCACCATTAATACTGATAGTCACACCCATCAGGGCCGGATCCTGCTGCGGCAGAGTCATTGTCGGGGTAACATCCAGGGTGTTGCTGCTGGTGGCACATCCGGCAAGGGCCAATACCGCCAGTAAAGGAAAGACTGCTCTTCTTAACATACAAATTTTCTCATCACATGATAACAACAGTCAGCCGGAGGGGCTGCTGTCAGGGAATTTTTTGGCGACACCAGCAGGTATTCGCTGGCTGACTTATAAAAGTCTCTGGATTTCAGCTGCTGACTCATCCATAGTCCGCTGATCGCGCGAAGCTATCATGCGCAATTGGTTATAAAATAGCACGTTTTTTTTGCGCTCTGGCGCAGTGATAATGAAAACACACTACTATTGATCATAAGGGCAGTGCGCTTGCCAGCCAGGAGTGTCAGAAATGATCCGTGAACAGATTGAAGACAAGTTACGTAATGAATTTCAGCCTCTGCATCTCGAAGTGCAGGATGAAAGCTATCGTCATAATGTACCGGCCGGTGCCGAAAGTCACTTTAAAGTCGTGATAGTGTCCGACCGCTTTGAAGGGTTGCGTTTTCTGGCCCGCCATCGTGCTATCTACGGGATTCTGGCTGACGAACTTGCCGGTCCGGTACATGCACTGGCATTACATACTTATACTGCCAGTGAATGGCAGGGGCTACAGGATACTGTACCGGCCTCCCCTGATTGTCGCGGGGCCGGATTACAGGCCTGACGGCGGGCTATCCGGCAGGTATTTATACGGCCGAAAGGCCGTTTTTTTGAAAAAAAAGCCACTGACAGGCAAAAACCCGCAATATCACAGGTGTCGTCTGCGTGTGGCTTCTCGACTCATTCAACCGATGTCGCTATAATGCTGCGTCTATTTTTCCGGAATGTCTTCGGGACGCTTCTGGTAACAGGGATCGGAGTTTTCTTCACGGAAGCCGTCCCGGTTGTTAGATAGTGCGTATTTTATAATGCGTGATGTCTGAAGTTGACCGAGCACGTGATTTTTTGAGGTAACAAGATGCAAGTTTCAGTTGAAACCACACAGGGCCTTGGCCGTCGCATTACCATCACAGTCGCTGCTGACAGCATTGAGACTGCGGTAAAGAAAGAACTGGTAGAAGTATCTAAGAAAGTCCGTATCGATGGTTTCCGTAAAGGCAAAGTGCCTAAGAACATCATTGAACAGCGTTACGGTGCATCCGTGCGTCAGGATGTACTGGGCGAGCTGATGTCACGCAACTTTGTTGATGCGATCATCAAAGAAAAAATCAATCCGGCGGGCGCACCTAAATATGTACCGGGTGAATACAAGCCGGGTGAAGACTTCACTTACTCTGTAGAGTTTGAAGTGTATCCGGAAGTTGAACTGAAAGGTCTGGACACTATCGAGGTTGAGAAACCACTGGTAGAAGTGAAAGACGAAGACGTTGATACCATGCTGGATACCCTGCGCAAGCAGCAGGCTGACTGGAAAGAAACGGATGCTGCCGCGACTGCTGAAGATCGCGTCACTATCGATTTCTCTGGTTCAGTTGACGGGGAAGAGTTTGAAGGCGGTAAATCGTCTGACTTCGTTCTGGCAATGGGCCAGGGCCGTATGATCCCGGGCTTCGAAGAAGGTCTGGTTGGTCATAAAGCCGGTGAAGAATTCACCATCGACGTGAAATTCCCTGAAGAATATCACGCTGAAACTCTGAAAGGTAAAGAGGCTAAATTTGCGATTGTTCTGAAAAAAGTAGAACAGCGTGAACTGCCTGAATTTACCGAAGAGTTCGTCAAGCGTTTTGGCGTTGCTGATGGCTCTGTTGCCGGTCTGCGTACCGAAGTTCGTAAGAACATGGAACGCGAACTGAAAGGCGCAGTGCGTAATAACATCAAAACTCAGGCGATTGATGGTCTGGTGAATGCTAACGATATCGAGGTGCCTGCGGCACTGATCGACAGCGAGATTGATGTTCTGCGTCGTCAGGCAGCCCAGCGTTTTGGCGGTGATGAAAAACAGGCACTGGAATTACCTCGTGAACTGTTTGAAGAACAAGCGAAACGCCGTGTTGTTGTTGGTTTACTGCTGGGTGAAGTTATCCGTACCAGTGAATTAAAAGCTGACGAAGACCGCGTTAAAGGCCTGATCGAAGAAATGGCATCTGCTTATGAAGATCCTCAGGAAGTGATCGAATTCTACAGCAAAAACAATGAGCTGATGAATAACATGCGCAATGTTGCACTGGAAGAGCAGGCGGTTGACGTATTGCTTGAAAAAGCAAAAGTTACCGAAAAAGCGGCTAACTTCCACGACCTGATGAACCAGGGCCAGACTGCATAAGTCTGACTTAACGGTTCTCAGGTGAAGCCCGTGATCAGATTGGTCACGGGCTTTTTTACTTTTATAGCTAAAACTCCGTAACCCGCAGTGCTTTTTGTCGGTATTTCAGAGATTAACCGGCAGATTATCGGGTAATCTCTGGTGTAATATTCGCGAATTATCAAAAGATTGTTATGCTTGAAATATCGGTAGTTACCCCCATATACAGGGGAGTGTAAGATGAGACTGACTGATTAACCGTCCTGACGTTGTCGGAAGGAGGCAGGCTTCGGGGATTCGTAGCTTTCCTAACGTAAAATCGGTACAGAGTATTACCAATGTAATTTATTCAGGAGACGGTTATGTCATACAGTGGCGAACGTGAAATGATGGCATCACAAATGGCGCTGGTGCCAATGGTGGTTGAACAGACTTCACGCGGAGAGCGTTCTTACGACATTTTTTCCCGCTTACTTAAAGAGCGTGTGATCTTTTTGACAGGGCAGGTTGAAGACCAGATGGCCAACCTGATTGTCGCTCAGATGCTGTTTTTAGAAGCCGAAAATCCTGAGAAAGATATTTATCTGTATATTAACTCGCCGGGTGGCGTGATCACTGCCGGAATGTCGATTTATGACACCATGCAGTTTATCAAACCTGATGTCAGCACCATTTGTATGGGCCAGGCATGTTCGATGGGGTCATTCCTGTTGACGGCCGGGGCAGAAGGTAAACGTTTCTGCCTGCCAAATTCACGGGTTATGATCCATCAGCCACTGGGCGGTTTCCAGGGCCAGGCAACAGATATTGAAATTCATGCCCGCGAAATCCTGAAAGTGAAACAGCGGATGAATGAGTTAATGGCGAAGCATACAGGCCAGTCGCTGGCACAGATTGAAAGCGATACTGAACGTGACCGTTTCCTCTCAGCAGCAGAAGCGGTAGAGTATGGTCTGGTCGATTCTATTCTGACGCAGCGTAAATAAGGCTGTTTGCTACACTGCTTAAACCGCAGGCTGAAACCCGGGTAAATAGTGTATTGACGATGCCAGTCTGCTGCACGTTAAGTCGTGTTGCAGATTATCGAAACAATTAAAGAGGTAACTGATGACAGAAAAGCGCAAAGACGGTTCAGGTAAGTTGCTGTACTGCTCTTTTTGCGGCAAGAGCCAGCATGAAGTGCGTAAACTGATTGCCGGACCGTCAGTGTATATCTGTGATGAATGCGTTGATTTATGCAATGACATCATCCGTGAAGAGATTAAAGACGTCGCGCCTCATCGTGAACGTAGCGCACTGCCTACACCACGTGAAATCCGCGTTCATCTCGACGATTACGTGATTGGCCAGGAAAAAGCCAAAAAAGTGCTGTCAGTAGCGGTGTATAACCACTACAAACGCCTGCGTAATGGTGATACCAGCAACGGTGTTGAACTGGGCAAAAGTAACATTCTGCTGATTGGTCCGACCGGTAGCGGTAAAACCTTACTGGCGGAAACCCTGGCGCGGTTACTGGATGTGCCTTTCACTATGGCTGATGCCACCACCCTGACCGAAGCGGGTTATGTGGGGGAGGATGTGGAAAACATCATCCAGAAATTGTTGCAGAAATGCGACTATGATGTGGAAAAAGCCCAGCGCGGTATCGTCTATATTGATGAAATCGACAAAATCTCGCGTAAGTCTGATAACCCGTCAATAACCCGTGATGTGTCCGGTGAAGGGGTTCAGCAGGCATTACTGAAACTGATTGAAGGTACTGTGGCCGCTGTTCCGCCGCAGGGCGGACGTAAGCATCCGCAGCAGGAGTTTTTACAGGTAGATACCTCTAAAATCCTGTTTATCTGTGGTGGTGCTTTTGCCGGACTGGACAAAGTGATTGCTCAGCGTGTTGAAACCGGCTCAGGTATCGGTTTTGGTGCAACGGTAAAAGACAAGTCACAGAAAGCGACTGAAGGTCAGTTACTGTCTCAGGCAGAGCCGGAAGATCTGATTAAATTCGGTTTAATCCCTGAATTTATTGGCCGTCTGCCGGTAGTGGCGACGCTGAACGAATTAAGTGAAGAGGCATTAATTCAGATTCTGCGTGAGCCGAAAAATGCTTTGACCAAGCAGTACCAGGCATTATTCAGCCTGGAAGGCGCTGAACTTGAGTTCCGTGATGAGGCGTTAACCGCAATTGCCAAAAAAGCGATGGCCCGTAAAACCGGTGCCCGTGGCTTACGTTCAATTGTTGAAGCCGCACTGCTGGATACCATGTATGACCTGCCTTCGATGGAAGGCGTGGAAAAAGTGGTGATTGATGACAGTGTTATCGAAGGGCAGTCAGAACCTATGCTGATTTACGGTAAGCAGGAAGCTCAGGCGTCTGGCGAATAAATCAGCAAAATAGCCATCTGTTAGTTAATAAAGGGGAAAATCTTTTCCCCTTTTATTTTTTCTCGCATTTATGACATTGAATGTCTTGTCATCATCCCCATATACTCAATAACCTTTGGGCCTGAAGCACCCTGACGCTGTAAAAGGGTAGCTGAGCCCATCACCTGGCGGAAATTAAACTAAGAGAGAGCTCTATGAATTCTGAGCGTTCCGAACGCATTGAAATCCCCGTATTGCCGTTACGCGATGTGGTGGTTTATCCGCACATGGTTATTCCGTTGTTTGTCGGACGTGAAAAGTCGATTCGCTGTCTGGAAGCGGCAATGGACAACGATAAAAAGATCCTGTTGGTGGCACAAAAAGAAGCTTCCACCGATGAACCCGGCGTTAATGATCTTTTTTCCGTCGGTACAGTTGCCTCTGTGTTGCAGATGCTGAAACTTCCCGATGGCACCGTCAAAGTGCTGGTGGAAGGCCTGCAGCGTGCGCGTATCGATACCCTGTCCGATAACGGTGACCATTTTGCAGCCCGTGCAGATTATCTGGAATCTGCAGAAATTGAAGAGCGTGAGCAGGAAGTGCTGGTACGCACGGCGGTGAATCAGTTTGAAGGTTACATCAAACTGAATAAAAAAATTCCGCCGGAAGTCCTGACGTCGCTGAACAATATTGATGATGCGGCCCGTCTGGCTGATACCATTGCTGCTCATATGCCCCTGAAACTGGCTGATAAACAGTCAGTTCTGGAAATGACAGATATTAATGAACGTCTTGAATATTTGATGGCGATGATGGAATCGGAAATCGATCTGTTACAGGTCGAAAAGCGTATCCGTAACCGTGTCAAAAAACAGATGGAAAAAAGCCAGCGTGAGTACTATCTGAATGAGCAAATGAAAGCCATTCAGAAAGAACTCGGCGAAATGGATGATGCACCTGACGAATTTGAAGCGCTGAAGCAGAAGATTGAAGCGGCGAAAATGCCGAAAGAGGCGAAGGAAAAAACTGAAGCCGAGCTGCAGAAGCTGAAAATGATGTCCCCTATGTCGGCGGAAGCGACAGTCGTCCGTGGCTATATCGACTGGATGGTTCAGGTGCCGTGGAACGGTCGCAGTAAGGTTAAAAAAGATCTTACCCGCGCCAAAGAAACCCTGGATACGGACCATTATGGTCTGGACCGGGTAAAAGACCGTATTCTTGAGTACTTAGCCGTTCAGAGCCGGGTCAATAAAATTAAAGGTCCTATTCTGTGTCTGGTCGGACCACCAGGGGTCGGTAAAACCTCTCTTGGACAGTCAATTGCTAAAGCAACCGGCCGTAAATACGTACGTATGGCGTTAGGCGGGGTGCGTGATGAAGCGGAAATCCGCGGACATCGTCGCACCTATATCGGTTCAATGCCGGGCAAACTTATCCAGAAAATGGCCAAAGTCGGGGTGAAAAACCCACTGTTCCTGCTGGATGAAATTGACAAAATGTCGTCTGATATGCGCGGCGATCCGGCTTCTGCACTACTGGAAGTGCTGGACCCGGAGCAGAATATCGCATTTAACGATCATTACCTGGAAGTCGATTACGACCTGTCCGACGTTATGTTCGTGGCGACCTCGAACTCGATGAATATTCCGGCTCCGTTACTGGATCGTATGGAAGTGATCCGTCTTTCCGGTTATACGGAAGATGAAAAGCTGAATATTGCCCGTCGTCATTTACTGCCGAAGCAAATTGAACGTAATGCGTTAAAACCGAAAGAAATTACGGTTGAAGACAGTGCACTGATGGGCATTATTCGTTACTACACCCGTGAAGCCGGGGTACGTAGCCTGGAACGTGAACTGTCAAAGCTGTGCCGTAAAGCAGTGAAAGCCCTGTTGCTGGATAAGCAGCAGAAACACATTGCGATTAATGGCGACAACCTGAAGGATTATCTCGGGGTGCAGCGCTTTGATTACGGCCGTGCTGATGAGCAAAACCGGATTGGCGAAGTGACCGGTCTGGCATGGACCGAAGTCGGTGGTGATTTACTGACCATTGAAACTGCCAGTGTCCCGGGTAAAGGTAAACTGACCTATACCGGTTCTCTGGGTGAGGTGATGCAGGAGTCTATCCAGGCAGCAATGACGGTGGTCCGTGCCAGGGCAGAGACGCTGGGGATTAACAGTGATTTCTACGAAAAGCGTGATATCCACGTGCACGTCCCGGAAGGCGCCACACCAAAGGATGGTCCGAGTGCCGGTATTGCTATGTGTACTGCGCTGGTGTCCGCGCTGACCGGCAATCCTGTGCGGGCTGATGTCGCGATGACCGGTGAGATTACGTTGCGTGGTCAGGTACTGCCGATTGGCGGATTAAAAGAAAAGCTACTGGCTGCTCATCGTGGTGGTATTAAAACCGTACTGATCCCCGATGAAAACAAACGTGATCTGGAAGAGATCCCTGATAATGTGATAGCGGATCTGAAAATCCATCCGGTTAAATGTATCGAAGAAGTGCTTAAACTGGCACTGGAACGTGCACCGGAAGGATTTGAGGTTGAAACAGCGAAATAATCTCGTTGCGTCAGCGCGGTTATTACCGTCAAATAGCGGCGGTAATAACCCGGATGCCGGCATTGTTATCACGGCGGCATAAATTCAGAGTAATACCGTTGTGTATGGCTGCGATGCTTGTTATAACGGGCTGTTCTTTATCGGCAGTTATTCTGCCGGTAAGGTAAAAAAATAAAAGGGGATGATAGAGTGAATAAATCACAGTTGATTGACCAGATTGCTGCTAATGCGGATATCTCCAAAGCAGCAGCCGGACGTGTTTTAGATGCATTTATGAGTGCAGTAACAGAGTCACTGAAAGAAGGTGATGAAGTGGCTTTAGTCGGCTTTGGTACTTTCTCCGTGCGTGAGAGAGCAGAGCGTACCGGCCGTAACCCACAGACCGGAAAGGAAATCACTATCCCGGCAGGTAAAGTTCCTGGCTTCCGTGCCGGCAAAGCACTGAAAGATTCTGTTAATTAATCGTATTTAACTCTGTGAAAGGATTTTCTTTCATGGATTGAGGACTGTACTGCCGTTCTCATGTAACATACTGGCACATCATGGTGATGTGCCTTTTTTATGCCGGTTAGCGGCTGCATAAGACGGTGACATCACCAGACAGGTTCGAAAATCAGTACCTGTTTATTGCTGATTTTTGAGTTGAACGGCGACGGTAAAGCGTCATATTTACACTACAGCGGAGTGTTGCCATACCATGATGGACAATTTACGCACGGCCTCTAGCCACATCGTATTGAAGATTATACTGGGATTGATCATTGTTTCATTCGTGCTGACCGGCGTGGGTAACTATTTGATTGGTGGTAATAGTGATTATGCCGCCAAGGTTAACGGTATCACTATCAGTGGTCCTCAGCTGGAGAATGCGTTCAATAATGAGCGTAATCGTCAGCAACAGCAACTGGGCGCACAGTTTGCTCAACTGGCAGGCAATGAACAATTTGTACAGCAAATGCGCCAGCAGGCGATGTCGGATTTGGTCGACCAGACACTGCTACAGCAGTATGTTAAGTCACTGGGACTGGATGTCAGTAACGATCAGATTAAACAGGCTATCTTTGCCCAGAAGGCTTTCCAGACCGACGGCCATTTTGATAATGCCCGTTTTACCGGCCTGATTAACAGTATGGGATATACCCCTGACCAGTATGCAGTGGCATTACGTAAGAGCCTGAGTACTGGTCAGCTGATTAACGGGATCACGGATACTGATTTTATGCTGAAGAATGAAATCAGCCAGCTGGTGAGCCTGGTGGCACAGCAACGTAATGTCCGTGAAGCGGTCATTAGCACTGATGCGCTGGCGGCGAAGCAGACTGTTTCAGATGACGAAGTGAACAGTTATTATCAGCAACATAAAGACAGCTTCCTCGCGCCTGAACAGTTCCGTGTCAGCTATATCAAACTGGACGCGGCCAGCCTGCAAAAAACACCTTCCCCGCAACAGGTACAAGCCTGGTATGACAGTCACAAAAGTGACTACACCACGCCGCAGCGTACCCGGTTTAGTGTGATTCAGGTAAAAACACAGGCTGATGCCGATGCTGTGCTGGCACAACTTAAACAGGGAGCCGATTTCGCGGCTTTGGCTAAAGAGAAATCTATTGACCCGATTTCTGCCCGTAAAGGCGGTGACATGGGCTGGCTGGAGCCGGATACTCTGCCAGATGAACTGAAAAATGCCGGTCTGACAACCAAAGGTCAGATTTCTGGTGCGATTAAAAGTTCGGTCGGCTATCTGATTGCGCGGGTGGATGATATTCAGCCGGAACAGATCCAGCCACTATCGGCTGTTTATACCACTGTTGCTCAAAGCGCAGAGCAGGATAGTGCCGTCAGCGAGTTCTATCAGCTGCAGCAAAAAGTCAGCGATGCCGCCAGCAATAATAATGCATCCCTTTCCGGTGCAGCCAGTGTTTCCGGGGTTAATGTGGTCGAAACCGGCTGGTTTACCCGTGACACGCTGCCTGCGGACCTGAATTTTGATCAGGTAAAACAGGTTATCTTCGGCGGAACGCTGCTGGGAAGTAACGGTGCTGCCGGTAATAACTCGGATATTATTACCGTAGAGGGTGACAGAGCCTTTGTGGTTCGTATCAGTGATCATAAACCTGAAGCAGTACAACCGCTGGTTCAGGTAAAACAGCAGATTGTTGATGCGATTAAACATGATAAAGCACTGCAACAGGCACGTACTCAGGCAACGGCGATTGTTGACCAGCTGAAACAGGGGAAAACCACAAGCTTTGATGCTGCCGGTCTGAAATTTGCGGCCTCAGAAACGCTTGAGCGTAATAACCCGAATGCTGTGACATCTACTGTCTTCGCCTTACCACAGCCACAGGCAGACAAACCTTCTTACGGTATCGGGGAAGATATGCAGGGTAATGTCGTGATTTTAGCGCTGGATAAAATCAGTGAAGGCACATTACCGGAAGCTCAGGTAAAACAGATGGTCGCTGGTGTGACACAAAACAATGCGCAACTGGTATTTGCCGCACTACTGCAGAATCTGCGTCATAATGCGAAAATCAAATACGGTGCGGCTGCTCAAATGCAGTAACCGTCCGCAACCCGTGTTGTGATGTTGTAATAACAAAGGCTGCCTTGTGCAGCCTTTCTGTTTTCTGTGCGACGTCCTCTGCGCACCGCCTCATTTTTCTGACATGCTGCCGCTGAATGTTATCCAGGGAGAATTAATATGCAATCAGGACTTATACGCATGCTGTGTACTTCACTGTTTTTACTGTCTGCTGTCAGTGTGTTGCCGGCAGGGGCCAGTGATGCAGTTCCGCGCCTTACGGGTAAGATCAATACTGCTGAGACTGTGACGACGAAGGTCAGTGTGAATCAGGCAACCGCAGAAATGCTGGCAGAGGCTATGAACGGGGTGGGTCTGAAAAAAGCCCGCGCAATCGTTGAGTACCGGGAGCAGTACGGCCCTTTCAGTTCTGTTGAACAGCTGGAGGAAGTCCCGGGGATTGGTGCGGCTCTTGTAGAAAGAAATATGTCGCGTTTAACACTGTAACCCTGCGGGACTTATCAGGGAGCATGCGGAGGGGAATAACGCCGGGCAACAGATACCTTCTGTTGCCCGTGATGTTACACCAGGCCGGTTTTTTGCTTCATGGCCGTCATCACCGGTTGCGGTTGTTGCTGGTATTCTTCCAGTCCGCGGGCACGCAGATGGCAGGCCGCACATTCACCGCAGCCGTCACCGGTTATCCCGTTGTAGCAGGTCAGGGTGGAGTGACGGATCAGTGGCAGTTGCTGCCAGTAGTCTGCCAGTGCCCAGGTCTCGGCTTTATTCAGCCACATCAGCGGCGTTTCAAAGCGAACATCTCTTGCCATTCCCAGCTGAACAGCATTATTCAGTGCTTTGACAAAATCATCCCTGCAGTCGGGATAACCGGAAAAGTCCGTTTCACAGACCCCGGTGATCACTGCTTCGGCGTTTACCTGGTAAGCATAGATAGCAGCCAGTGTCAGAAACAGAATATTCCGGCCCGGAACAAAAGTACTGGGCAGACCGTCCGCTGCGGCATCGTAGGCCGGTACCGGGATGTTATCCCGTGTCAGGCTGCTGATTGCCAGCTCGTTGAGTAGTGTCACATCCAGGACTTTATGTGCTCTGGCCCCCAGTTGCTGGCTGAGCTGACGTGCGACCTCTATTTCCTGGTGATGGCGCTGGCCATAGTCGAAGGTGACACAATGGACTTCATCATACTGGTTAAGTGCCTGGATCAGGCAGGTGGTCGAATCCTGTCCGCCACTAAAAACAACTACTGCTCTTTTCATTATCGTTATTCCGCTCAGATTACGCCGGTATGTTAACCTCTGGCGGGCAAAAGGACAAAGCCCGCGGCACGCAAGGTAAACCGGAGAAGATGGTCAGCAATTCAGTTCAGATTGCCAGTGGCTGATATCACCGATATTCTGGCCGACCCAGTGGGGATTATAGTAAGTATCCGGATAACGTTCTCCGCTGTCACAGATTAACGATACCAGTGCGCCCTGCTGACCCCGGGCTTTCATTTGCCGGGCGACATGGATCATACCGTAAAAGTTAGTGCCGGTAGACGCCCCCACGCGGCGACCAAGGATTTTTTCCAGTGCATAGATAGCGGCTACAGAGGCTGCATCCGGTACTTTAAGCATATTATCTATCACGCCGGGCAGAAATGAGGGTTCGACACGGGGCCGTCCTATGCCTTCAATCCGGCTGCCGGTCTGGCAGGTGAGGGTTTTGTCACCCTGTTGCCAGTAGTCATAAAACACCGAGTTCTCCGGGTCGACAGCCAGTAACTGTGTTTCAAAGCCGCGGTAGTGAATATAACGACCCAGGGTGGCTGTTGTCCCGCCGGTACCGGCGCTCATAATCAGCGTATGGGGTATCGGAAAAGGCTCATCCTGTAACTGACGGAAGATGCTTTCGGCAATATTATTATTACCCCGCCAGTCGGTTGCTCTTTCTGCATAGGTAAACTGATCCATATAATGGCCGTTCATCGTTTCTGCCAGTTGTGCCGAGCGGGCATATATCTGAGCCGATGAGTCGGTAAAATGGCATTCGCCGCCGTAAAAACGGATCTGTTCCGTTTTCCTTCTGGCAGTGGCGGACGGCATAACAGCAATAAATGGCAGCCCAAGCAGCCTGGCAAAATAGGCTTCGGAAACGGCGGTGCTGCCAGACGAGGATTCAATTACCGGAGTATCGCGTTTTATCCAGCCATTACTCAGCCCGTAAAGAAACAGAGACCGCGCCAGCCGGTGTTTCAGACTGCCACTCGGGTGGGTGCTTTCATCCTTCAGATAAAAGTAAATCCCCGGAAATTCCTTCAGGGTAAAACGGATTAAATGGGTATCTGCCGAACGCCGGAAGTCTGCATTTATCTCGTTGATTGCTTCTCTGACCCATGGGTCTGCCATGATATGTACCCTGTAAATTTAAAAAGGCAGCATAAAGCACCCGGCGGAAAATAACGTGATTAAATAGCGGTTAATATGCCCCTGTAAGAGAAAAATATTCTCCGGAGTTAGTTATATGGTAGATAAAATAGATCGTAAATTGCTGTCTTTGTTGCAGGAAGACAGTACATTATCTTTGCAGTCATTAGCCGATGCGGTAAACCTGACATCAACCCCTTGCTGGAAACGGCTGAAAAAGCTCGAAGATAATGGCATTATTCGCGGCCGGGTGACATTACTGGACGGGGATAAGCTCGGGTCAGGCCTGATAGCATTTATGTTTATCAAGACCCAGCAACATAATAAACAGTGGTATCAGGATTTTGTGTCACTGATCCATGAGTTACCGGAAGTGATGGGCTGCTACCGAATGTCGGGACAGTATGATTATTTGCTGCGTATTCAGATTGCGGATATGAAAAGTTATGATGCGCTGTATAAAAAGCTGGTGGAAGGTATTTCCGGACTGACAGAAGTGACGTCCAGCTTTGCAATGGAAGAAATTAAATATACCACTGCTATACCGCTCAATCTGTAGTCACTGATAGTGAGATCCTGAGTGCTTTTATTTAGTCAATTACGTGAATATTTCGCGTCAGAATGGCGGCGGTACACCGGTGCGGTCAGCCTGCTGGTGCTGGTTGCGCTATTACAATTACTGCCGCCGCGGCTGGTGGGGATTATCGTTGATGGTGTCACACATCATACCTTGTCACATCGTCAGCTGACCCTATGGATTGGCGTTATTCTGGCGATTGCGGTGGTCACTTATTTTTTACGCTATGTCTGGCGGGTGTTGCTGTTTGGCGCGTCTTATCAGCTGGCAGTGGTATTGCGGGAAAAATATTATCATCAGCTCAGTCGGCAGAGTCCGCAGTTTTATGCCCGTTACCGGACCGGTGACCTGCTGGCCAGAGCAACCAATGATGTCGACCGGGTGGTATTTGCCGCCGGAGAAGGGGTACTGACGCTGATTGACTCGCTGGTGATGGGGCTGGCGGTGCTGGTGGTGATGAGTACTCAGATCAGCTGGCAACTGACACTGATAGCTTTAGTCCCGATGCCGGTAATGGCATTGATTATTAATCGTTGCGGGAAAAAACTTCACCGTCGCTTCCGCTCGGCACAGGCGGCTTTTTCTTCTCTGAATGATCAGGCCCAGGAGAGCCTGACCAGTATCCGGATGATTAAAGCCTTTGGCCTTGAGCAATACCGTTCCGCTCAGTTTCTGAAAACGTCACAGCAAACCAGCACCGATAACTTCCGTGTCGCGAGGGTGGATGCCTTATTTGAGCCGGTAATTTATCTGGCGGTTGCCTGTTCTAACTTTCTTGCGATTGCCGGCGGAGGCTGGATGGTCTGGCATCAGCAGTTATCCCTCGGCCAGTTAACCAGTTTTGTTATGTATCTCGGGTTAATGATTTGGCCAATGCTGGCACTGGCCTGGATGTTTAACATTGTCGAGCGAGGCAGTGCGGCATGGGTGAGGATTGAGGCTCTGCTATCACAGTCCCCGGAAATTGCTGACGGCCTGCACCGGCTGCCGGCAGGACGCAGTGATTTACGGCTGAATATTGCACATTTCCGCTATCCGCAAAGTGATAATGATGTGTTACACAACATGGAAATAACCGTACCGCCCGGCAGTATGCTGGGGATCTGTGGTCCGACAGGTAGCGGAAAGTCGACTCTGCTGACCCTTATCCAGCGGCATGTCGAACTCACAGCAGGACAGGTGACTTATCACGGACAGCCTCTGTCATACTGGTTACAGGATGACTGGCGGCAGCGTCTGGCGGTGGTAAACCAGTCGCCGTTTCTGTTTTCAGACACGGTTGCCGGCAATATTTCTCTGGGTAATCCGCAGGCCAGCCGTGAACAGATTGCTCAGGCGGCTAAGCTGGCCTGTGTCGAACAGGACATTTTACGCCTGCCACAGGGTTATGATACGGATGTCGGCGAGCGCGGCGTTATGCTATCCGGCGGACAGAAACAACGCATTTCTCTGGCCCGTGCCCTGCTGATGAATGCGGAAATTCTGATCCTTGATGATGCTTTATCAGCCGTCGATGGCGGTACTGAGCACCGGATACTGACAAACCTGCGACAATGGCGGGGGAATAAAACCGTGATTATGACTGCGCATCGTTTATCTGCGCTGGCGATGGCTGATGAGATTATTGTGCTGCAACAGGGGGAAATAACCCAGCGCGGGACTCCGCAGCAACTGGAAAATGCCGCCGGCTGGTATCAGGATATGTATCAGTATCAGAAAATAGCAGCATCACTCTCCGGCAATTCAGGCCGTCAGCCACCACAGGAGGTTTGAGTGTCTCAGCCGGTATCATTTATGAAAACCTTAACACGGTTACTGGCGTATGGTCTGCCGTGGAAAAAACAGTTAATTTCAGCGGTGGTATTGCTGGTTCTGGCGGCGGCAGCACAGGTCGCAGGGCCGATGCTGATCAGCTATTTTATCGACCATTTTATCAGTGCTGAGCAATGGCAGTGGCGGGCAGTATTGCTGACGGGGGCAGGATTTTTGCTTTTGCAGCTACTGGCCGCGATATTTAATTACCGCCAGTCTCTGTTATTTAACCATGCGGCGATTGGTGTGGTGCGCAAACTCCGTTGTGAGGTGATGGACGCGGCATTGCGCCAGCCACTGAAAGCATTTGATACCCAGCCGGTCGGACAGCTGGTTTCCAGAGTCACCAACGACAGTGAGGTGGTACGCGATCTGTATATCACTGTGGTCGCCAGCGTGTTACGCAGTACGACCCTGATTATTGCAATGCTGGTCGCCATGTTTGCCCTGAACGTGGAAATGGCATTGATTGCGTTATGCATTTTCCCGATGGTGCTGGGTGTGATGATTATTTATCAGAAACACAGTACAGGGATTGCCCGCCAGGTGAGAACCCGGCTGGCAGATATTAATAACGGTCTTAATGAAGTGATTAGCGGTATGACGGTGATCCGGCAGTTTCGCCGTCAGCAACATTTTGCTCAGCTGCTGAAACGGCACAGCGAAAATCATTACCGCTCAAGAATGAAAATATTGCGTCTGGACGCCTTTCTGTTACGGCCATTACTCAATCTGTTCAGTGCTGTGATTCTGGCTATGCTGGTACTGGTGTTTAGCCTGGCGAGCCCCGGTCACTTCGAAGTCGGGGTATTGTATGCATTTATTGCTTATCTGGGCCGGATTGAAGAGCCGTTAATTGAACTGACGACCCGCCAGTCGTTATTACAGCAGGCAGTTGTCTCCGCTGAACGTATTTTTGAACTGATGGATGCGCCGGCACAGCAATACGGTACTGATAACCGGCCGCTGGCCTCCGGACAACTGACGATCAGGCAGTTGTATTTTGCGTATCAGCCGGAACGTGATGTCTTGAAAAACATTAACTGTCAGTTAAAAGAGGGCGGTTTTCTGGCACTGGTCGGGCATACGGGCAGCGGTAAAAGTACTCTGGCTAATCTGCTGATGGGGTATTACCCAATCACGCGCGGAGAGATTATCCTCGACGGGCGGCCGATCAGCGATCTCAGCCACCGGGTATTGCGTAAAGGGATCGGTATGGTGCAACAGGACCCGGTGGTTCTGGCGGATACATTGCTGGAAAATATCCGGCTGGGCCGGGAGATCTCCGAAGATCAGATAACAGATGCCCTGGCCAGGGTCCGGTTAACTGACTGGCTACACAGTCTGCCGCAGGGGATTTATACCCCGATGGGGGAGCAGGGTAATAGCTTATCGGCCGGGCAAAAACAGTTACTGGCGCTGGCACGTATTCTGGTGGATGTACCTGCATTACTGATCCTCGATGAAGCGACGGCCAGTATCGATTCCGGTACCGAACGGGCTATTCAGCAGGTACTCTCTGAAGTGCGAAAAACGACTACCCTGGTTGTTATTGCACACCGGCTGTCGACGATAACGACGGCAGATACTATTTTGGTGTTAGAGCGTGGAGAGGTCACTGAAAGGGGCACTCATCAGCAATTACTTGAGCAGGGTGGCCGTTATCAGCAAATGTACCAGTTACAGCGTGCGGGTCATGAACTATCAGACAGCAACCTTGCGGCAGGATAATCTCTCAGTGCACTCTGTTAGTACAATTTAATCAGAGAACCCTGGCTGCTGCACCACGACAACACTGACTGCACCTTAATGGTGCAGTCGCTGCCCGCCATTTTTCTCCCGCGTTAATTCCTCCGGTAACAACCTCCGCCCGGCCGCTGATTTGCTGCATTTTCCGAAAATAGCCATCACTGAATAAATGGCATGTTGTTTGCTTATGCTAGAGAAGGTTCAGTGCAACTTATAATTTCAATACCCGGAGGGAGTAATATGAAGCTGGTGACCGTGGTCATAAAGCCATTTAAATTAGAAGACGTACGTGAAGCATTATCTTCCGTGGGTATCCAGGGACTGACTGTGACCGAAGTAAAAGGGTTTGGTCGCCAGAAAGGGCACGCTGAACTGTATCGTGGTGCTGAATACAGTGTGAACTTTTTACCTAAAGTTAAAATTGATATTGCTATTGCCGATGATCAGCTAGATGAAGTCGTTGATATTATTAGTAAAGCAGCCTATACCGGAAAAATTGGTGACGGAAAGATTTTCGTTTCTGAATTGCAACGTGTCATTCGTATCCGTACCGGTGAAACAGACGAAGCTGCGCTTTAATTTAGCCTTGGATTACTGAGGGAAGGGAAAAATGAATAAATTTCTGACTAAACTGGCTCTGGCGGGGGCAGCGCTCGCGCCATCGTTTGCCTTTGCCGCACCTGCCGTTGCCGATCAGGCGGATAACGGATTTATGATGATTTGTACTGCTCTGGTGCTGTTTATGTCAGTACCGGGCATCGCTCTGTTTTATGGCGGACTGATCCGCGGTAAGAACGTATTATCCATGCTGACACAGGTTTCGGTGACTTTCTCTCTGGTTGCTGTTATCTGGGTAATTTATGGCTACTCACTGACCTTCGGCGATGGCAATAACTACGTTGGTGGCTTCCAGTGGGTGATGCTGAAAGGGATTGAACTGAAAGCGCTGATGGGCACCATTTATCAGTATATCCATGTAGCATTTCAGGCATCTTTTGCCTGTATTACCGTAGGCCTGGTGCTGGGCGGATTGGCTGAGCGTGTGCGTTTCTCTGCAGTACTGATTTTTACGGTTATCTGGGTCACTCTGTCTTATTTCCCTATCGCGCATATGGTGTGGGGCAACGGCTTACTGGCTCAGGACGGAGCTCTGGATTTTGCCGGGGGGACAGTGGTGCATATTAATGCTGCGATTGCTGCGCTGGTCGGTGCTTATATGCTGGGTAAACGCGCTGGTTTTGGCAAAGAAGCATTTAAACCACATAATCTGCCGATGGTTTTCATTGGTACGGCGATCCTCTACATCGGCTGGTTTGGCTTTAATGCCGGTTCTGCTGCTTCAGCTAACGAAATCGCTGCGCTGGCGTTTCTGAATACGGTTGTTGCTACCGCGGGTGCAGTATTGTCCTGGACGTTTGGTGAGTGGCTGGTGCGTGGCAAGCCTTCATTACTGGGTGCCTGTTCCGGGTTTATTGCCGGCCTGGTTGCCATTACCCCTGCTTGTGGTTATGTCGGCGTAGGCGGTGCACTGATCATTGGTCTGGTTGGCGGACTGGCAGGTATCTGGGGTGTGACATCACTCAAACGTTTCCTGCGTGTCGACGATCCTTGTGATGTGTTCGGTGTTCATGGTGTCTGCGGTATCATCGGTTGTATCCTGACAGGGGTGTTTGCCTCTTCTTCACTGGGTGGGGTGGGTTACAGTGCCGGAGTCACTATGGGCCATCAGGTCTGGGTTCAGATCCTCAGTTGTCTGCTGACGCTGGTCTGGTCTGGCGTTGCTGCGTTTATCAGCTTTAAAGTGGCGGATATGGCGGTCGGGCTGCGTGTTCCGGAAGACCAGGAGCGTGAAGGTCTGGATGTTAACAGCCACGGTGAGAATGCTTACAATCAGTAATGCGAACTCAGGGCTGTAATTAACGGTAGAAAAAGGGCGGTTACCGCCCTTTTTTACTGTGTTTTTTCTGACGTATTATCCCTTCCTGTACTGCAGATGCCACCAGCTGACCGTCCTGACTGTAGAATTCTCCGCGTACAAACCCCCTGCCACCGGAAGCCGAAGGGCTGCTCACGCTGTATAACAACCACTGGCTGAGGTTCACCGGGCGGTGGAACCACACAGAATGGTCAATGGTGGCAACCTGTATATCCGGTTCCAGAAAACCTTTGCCATGGGGCTGTAATGCGACCGGTAAGAAATTAAAGTCAGAGGCATAACTGAGCAGCGATTGCTGCAGGGGCTGATCATCTGGCAACCTGCCGTTAGCTCTGATCCATACCTGGCGGACAGGCTCACTGATCTGCCCTTGTAACGGGTGATGTTGCTGAACCGGACGGATTTCCAGCGGGCGGTCGGCGCTTATCAGGGATTTTAACGCCGCGGGTACGCAGGAACCCGGTTTTCGGGCCAGTTGTTGTTCGCCGGGCAGATTTTCCGGACCATTGATGTCCGGCATCGGGCTCTGGTGTTCGAAACCTTCAGCGTCCGCCTGGAATGAGGCTGTCATGGAGAAAATTACCACATCATTTTGTTGTGCCGTTATCCGCCGTGCACTCAGGTTCTGGCCGTCACGCAGAATTTCCACATCGTAAATCACCGGCAGTTCACTGGACGCTGGCCGCAGAAAATAGCTGTGAAATGAGTGTGCATACCTTCGGCTGTCGGTGGTTTGTTGTGCCGCACTGAGTGCCTGAGCCACCAGTTGTCCGCCAAAAACCTGAGGTAACCCCAAATCTTCACACTCAGCGCAGAACCGCAGACCCTCCTGTTTTACAGGCTGTAGCAAGGTTAGTAAATTTTCTAATGGATTAGCCATAGAGACCTCAGTATATGGCGCGGGGATTTACCAGGAATTTTCTTATAATTTGCCCGCATAATGGTTTTGGCATAAATAAACAGGAATAAACCCGATATTCTGCCAGAATTATCAGAGCACGGTGGCAAGAATGTACTCTTGGGTAATAGCAGAGCACCGTGGTTCATTCTGTTCATAAGGAGACGACATCAATGAAATCTATGCATATTATTAGTGGATTAGTCATAGCCCTGTCTGTGACGGCATGTGCCGATAACACCGGTGTGCCTGCAGGATCGCCTCCGGCACCGGGCATCAGTACTGCGGCCGCACAACCGGTTATTTCCGGGGCTGTATTTATCCGCCAGCGTATTGCTCTGCCGGAAGATGCCGTACTGACGGTGACCTTAGCTGATGCTTCCGGGGGAACCGGACCAACGCGGGTGATTGCACAGAAAACAGAACGCCTTGCCGGACAACAGGCACCTCTCCACTACACACTGCCGTTTAATGGCAGAGAGGTCAGCCCTCAGGGACAGGTATTACTCAGCGCAGCCATTACTCTGAATGGCCGGGTGATTTTCTCTTCCGAGTCCCTGCAACCAGTAACCTCGGGAGTGACACAACGTAAAGACCTGATGCTGGAAGCTGTACCTCAGGTTGCTGTTCCGGTTGCGGCCTCTGCTGCCGGCTGATGATACCTGATGGCTGGTCAGCGGGTGTTATTGCCCTGACCAGCGATATTTTTGCAGGCAAATGATCTGTTGCTGGCTGACATCAATTCCTTCGGCCAGTAATGCCTCACGTTGTCGCAGCAGGTCTGTACCCTGCAAAGAAATTCCTCCCTGCCGGTTTACTACACGATGCCAGGGCAGCTCAGAACCTTCAGGTAATCTTTTTAAGACCGCCCCCACTTGTCTGGCGGCTCTGGAATTTCCTGCCAGCCTGGCAATGTCTCCGTAGGTCGATACCTGGCCGTAAGGGATGGCGGCCACGATTAACCAGACCCGTTCGCGAAATGCTGGTTCGTCTGTCATTGTTTATCCTGAAGAGTGGATCAGAGTAATACAGACAATAACCCGGTCAGGTGTTCAAGAAAACAACGGTTGGCTGTCGCAGGCTTGCAATTAGCCTCTCCATCACTGATAATGCCTGCGCTTTGAGAGATCAGGGCTTTTCAATGGGGACTCTGCTGGTTCTCCCGCAATGCTAACTTGTGAACCCGGTCAGATCCGGAAGGAAGCAGCCGCAGCAGGTGACGCATGTGCCGGGATGTCGCTGGCAGAGGCCCCACCCAAAAGATTCAGTTTCAATACTCCCTGCCAGTTTATCCCTTACTTACCAGACAGTTTCTGTCTCAGAAAATTATTCATCAGTATTTATTAACAATTATCGTTATTACCGTGATGTGCTTTTTATTGTTTGCGGGCACTCGACAGACAGCATAAAGAAATGCGTGCTTTGCTGGTAAGGGCACCGTATACCGGAAAGTCAACCGGTGTGTCCGCCTGACGACCCGCTGTTTTGTTATCTGAATTCCCCGCGAGAAATAATTAACCCCCGCAGGTTTTTTCATTTAATCGTAATAGTGGCCGGGAAAGCAGTTTTTCACTTCAGGCAGGTACTTTGTACAGCATGACGGGAGAGTTAAGATCCGTTATCGTACATACTTCCATACAGTTGCTGGCACTTTATCGTACAATTTATTCATCGTCAGTTCCGCCAGACGGTGGTCTGCGGCTGAATAAAAAACCACCAGATCTTCATCTGATAATTCGTATTTATTTTTTTCGATAACTCTTTCCAGAGTATCAATTGAACGACAGCGTCTCAGACGCATCAGATAATCTGTTTTGGTTAAAGTAGTGTTGCTCATAATAAAACTGCTCCTGGCTAATGTATGACACTATGCCCGTTTTTTTCGCTGAGACGGGTGTCAAAAAATAATCTAAACAACTGGTTTGATGAAGTTTTCCAGAAATTAAAATCCTGTTTATTTACTGTGTAGCCGCTAAATAATGTAAAAGTATCGTCAAGATATTTATCAACCTGTTGAATCAGTAACTCATCTTCACTATGTTTTAATTTATAGAGAATACTGAATGCTGCAATGTGTTCAATCAGATCATGCAGTTGCAGACTTTCTGCCGACGCGGGATCGTTAATCCAGCAGGCTTGTTGCAGGTTGAGAGTTGCAATACTTTCATCAAATAAGTTTTCACACAGGAACTTCAACTGCGCCACATCATACCTTTTAGGTGAGTATTCATCCATCTTTTCCACCTCTTACGAATCTGGCTGAAGACAATTTCAGCTAAAATAGAAAGCTACGGAAGATTCTCAATGACTGATACGCGTTAATCTGAAACTGACATGACCAATACAGGGTTATTGTGTAAATAACACAAACCATATCACTGTGAACAGCGGGCATGTAATTCTGACCGCGGATAAAAAAATAAGTTTAACTGTCTGCTGAATTTTTATTACGGATACAGCAACTGGTTTTTATTTTATTAAAAACTGACATTACAACGGAGACAAACCTTAGTCAGTGTTTATCCGGATGATAAAGGCTGATAGCTTATAGTATGTACCCTGTTTAAGCAGAGCGCCAGACTGACTGCCCAAAACCGTCATTTTAAACTAAAGCTACCACCTGCAGCCTGAATCTATCAATAAAGACTTTTCTTAAAATACAACGAAGTTAAACGGCCTTACACGCTGCAATTAAAATTACACAATACAGATCTGGTTGTGGTTGTTTATATTTCACAGTTACAAGCTAAACACCGGGCTGTGCCGTGACTTCGGCAGTTTACCCGACATCTGCTGCCAGCGGAAGACTATGATATTTAGATACACTTATTTTCTTTATTTCACCGCTCTCAATGCTTAATATGTAATGTTATAACGTTATTTTGTCATGCCATGGTGTTCTATGATAAGCAGTCCATTACTCTGTTCCGCATTACTGCGTTTATTGATGGCCAGCGGGGTGATCTGTGTTTTGATTATCGCCGTAAGCTGGGGTGTGAACGGATGATCAGGTTTAATGCCTGCCAGGCAGGCTACGGGAAGCAGGTGGTGACACCGGTGGTCGACGGGGAAATCCTCCCCGGAACGCTGACGGCATTGGTCGGTGTGAATGGCTGTGGAAAATCTACCCTGTTAAAAACAGTGGCCGGATTATTACCGGCGGTTTCCGGTGAATGCAGGGTATCACTGGCGCGGAAAAAAATTGGCTGGCTTCCGCAGCGTAGCGAATTAGAACGGCAGTTTCCGTTAACCGTTTTCGAACTGGTGGCTATGGGGTGCTGGCCGGCAACCGGGTGGTTTCGTGGCATCAACCGTCAGTTACGCCACCAGATTATGCAGGCTCTGGCGGCAACAGGTATGGAAAATTTTGCAGATGCAAGACCGGCGATGTTATCCGGCGGGCAACTGCAGCGGGTTTTATTTTCCCGTTTACTGATGCAACAGAGTGAATTATGGCTGCTGGACGAACCTTTCAGTGGTATTGACCAGCAAACTATCATTTCACTGATGACATTAATTCATCAGCAGCAGCGCTCAGGAACCACCATTGTGGTGGTATTGCATGACCAGCGACTGGTTGAGCAGAATTTTCGTCAGGTATTATCGCTGGAAGGAGAGAATGCCTGCTGGTATAGCTCTGAAAGTGAGCAGCAAGGGACATTGCGTTTATGTTGTTAGTTCAGCCTTTTATCGAATTTGCTTTTATGCGCAAAGCACTGGTTGCCTGTGCTGCTATTGCGATCAGTGCCACCCCGCTGGGGGTATTTCTCTCTCTGCGGCGGATGAGCCTGGTGGGCGATGCCCTTTCTCATGCTGTATTACCCGGCGCCGCGTTGGGATATCTGATTTCCGGACTGTCACTGGTCGCCATGGGTATTGGCGGATTGATCGCCGGGCTATCTGTTGCCCTGTTATCCGGGGTCGTCAGCCGTTTTACTCCGTTAAAAGAAGATGCCAGCTTTTCCGGATTTTATCTGGGTGCACTGGCACTGGGCGTGACTCTGATTTCATTGCGCCGCTCAGGGGTTGATTTATTAAATGTGCTTTTCGGTTCTCTGCTGGCAGTTAATAGTCAGGCACTGATTATGGTGGCTGCTATTTCTGCGGTCAGTCTGCTGGTCCTGGCGGTGATTTACCGTCCGCTGGTGATTGATGCATTTGATCCGCATTTCCTGCAGATGCAGGGCAGGTGGCATGCTCCGCTGGTGCACGGTATTTTTCTTATTCTGGTCGTGATGAATCTGGTGGCCGGATTTCAGATCCTCGGGACGTTAATGTCTGTCGGGTTAATGATGCTGCCGGCAGCAAGTGCCAGATTCTGGAGTCAGCGGCTGGAAAAAATACTGCTGACCGGTATTTTTATTGCCATTCTCTCTGCGTGGTTAGGTTTATCTGCATCATGGTATCTGTCTTTACCTGCAGGCCCTGCCGTTATTTTATGTGCCACAGGGTTTTTCTTTATTTCGGTATCTATTGGTCCCTGTGGCGGGATCTTCCGGCGTACCGCGGGCTGATAATTACAGGAACATCTGATGAAAAAATTGATTCCGGCCTTACTGGCTTGTTGCGCTGTTTTTACTCCGGCAGCAATGGCCGGTACCGTCCACGTCGTCGCCAGCTTTACAGTACTGGCAGATATGGTCAGGCAAATTGGCGGGCAGTATGTTGAGGTTAAAAGCCTGGTCGGGCCGGACGGCGACCCTCATACCTTTGAACCGGCACCACAGGACAGTGTTGCTCTGGCTAAGGCCGATGTGGTGGTAATCAGCGGATTAGGTCTTGAAGGCTGGATGGAACGTCTGATCCGGGCATCCGGTTATCAGGGGAAAGTGATTGTTGCTTCTCAGGGGATTACTCCGCTGACCATGACAGAAAACGGCAATAAGGTGACGGATCCCCATGCCTGGAATAGTATGGCTAACGGGGTGATTTATGCGCGTAATATCAGTCAGAGTCTGCAACAGGCAGACCCGCAGGATGCTGCTGAGATCCGGCGACAGGGGGATGCCTATATCCGGCAACTGGAAAGTCTGGATCATTGGGCACAGAGTAAATTTGCCGCTATTCCGGCCAGTAAACGGCTGGTATTAACCAGTCATGACGCCTTTGGCTATTTCGGCGACCGTTACGGGGTAAAATTCGTCTCGCCGATTGGCTTTAATACTGATGAAGAAGCCAGCGCATCCGGTGTGGCGGCCCTGATTAATCAGCTAAAAAGTACCGGCATTCATCGCTACTTTATAGAAAATCAGACCGATCCACGGCTGGTTCAGCAAATTGCCGCCGCAGCCGATGCTACTCCCGGCGGAGAACTGTACCCTGAAGCGTTATCTGACGAGCGAGGACCGGCAGCGACTTATCAGCAGGCTTTCCGTCTGAATGTCGATCAACTGCTGAAAAGTATGCAGTAACTGCGCCTGTAAAAAAGCGGCCTTTAGCAGGCCGCTTTATATCGTGTTCAGCGTTTCTTTTTTCTGCCCTGGACAGCGTTAAAGCGCGGGTTTGATTTACAGATCACAAATACCCGGCCATGGCGACGGACCAGTTTACAGTCAGGGTGTCGCTGTTTTGCAGACTTCAGGGAACTGAGTACCTGCATATCTGTTACTCCGCGGTTTTACTTCCCAGGAAACGGCCGTAACGCTGCTGGAATTTGGCGGCGCTGCTGTCCTGAGAAATAGTTTTCTGTTTGCCCGTATAAAAGCTGTGAGACGCTGAAGAGACGTCTAAGGTGACATATGGGAAAGTTTCCCCCTGGTATTCAATGGTCCGTTCGGTTTTGATGGTTGAACCGACCTTAAAATATTCATTCGCTGATGTATCGTGAAACACTACCGGGCGGTAGTAAGGATGGATATCTGGTTTCATTACTGCCTCTTAATTGTTATGTTATAACATAACTGCATTATGGCGATGACCACGGATGAAGGCAAGTGCTAAAAACGATTGTTTTACAGCATCAGGGGGGAGTGACTGAATTAAAGGAAAAAAAAGAGGCTGCATCTGCAGCCTCCTGAGTGTGTTTTACCGGAAACGGTTATTTCTCTGTGTGTTGTTCCGTGGTTTTACTGTTGCCAAAACGGCGGCGAACCACAACAAAGAACACCGGAACCAGGAAGATAGCCAGGCAGGTTGCGGTAACCATACCACCGATAACCCCGGTACCTACTGCATTCTGGGAGCCGGAACCTGCACCGGTACTGATGGCCAGTGGCAGTACCCCAAGGATAAAGGCCAGTGAGGTCATCAGAATTGGGCGCAGACGCATACGTACGGCTTCCAGGGTCGACTCAATCAGTCCTTTACCGTCTTTATCCATCAGGTCTTTAGCAAACTCAACGATCAGTATGGCGTTTTTCGCTGACAACCCGACGGTAGTCAGTAGTCCGACCACGAAGTACACGTCATTACTTAATCCCCTGAGAGTGGTGAACAGCAAGGCACCAATAATACCCAGCGGAACCACCAGCATGACAGAGAACGGGATAGACCAGCTCTCGTACAGTGCTGCCAGGCACAGGAACACGACAATCAGCGAGATAGCATATAACGCCGGCGCCTGGTTACCTGACATCCGTTCCTGATAAGACATACCGGTCCACTGGTAACCGATACCGGCAGGCAGTTTCGACGCCATTTGCTCCATCAGCGCCATGGCTTCACCAGAGCTTTTGCCCGGTGCCGGCTGTCCGAGGATTTCCATTGATGGTAAACCGTTATAGCGCTCCAGGCGTGGCGAACCGTATTGCCATTTCGCCGAAGAGAAGGCAGAGAAGGGTACCATCTGTCCGCCGGAGTTACGCACGTACCATTTATTGATATCGTCCGGCAGCATACGATCGCTGGCCTGTGACATCACATAGACTTTTTTCACGCGACCGCGGTCAATAAAGTCGTTGACGTAACTACCGCCCCAGGCAGAGCCCAGTGTGGTATTGATATCAGAAATAGATACGCCAAGTGCGTTAGCTTTTTCCTGATCAATCATCAGTTTGTACTGCGGTGTATCTTCCAGCCCGTTAGGGCGGACACCCACCAATACATCCGGATGCTGGGCAGCCATACCTAACAACTGGTTACGTGCTTCAGTCAGTTTTTCATGGCCCAGGTTTGCCTGGTCGATAAGTTCAAAGTCAAACCCGGTGGCATTACCCAGTTCGATAATTGCTGGCAGGTTAAACGGAATAACAAAAGCATCTTTGATCTGACCTAAAGCGGCCATTGCCCGTCCGGCAATCGCCGGTACCTTATTGTAACTGCCGGAGCGTTCATCCCAGGGTTTCAGGCTGACAAAGGCAATACCGGTGTTTTGTCCGCGGCCGGAGAATCCGAAACCGTTAACCGTAAACACAGACTGCACATTATCTTTCTCTTTGGTCAGGAAGTAGTTGGTGATCTGATCCATGACCTTCTGAGTACGTTGCTGGGTGGCTCCGGCCGGTAACTGCGCCTGGGCCAGCAGCAGGCCCTGGTCCTCATCCGGCAGGAAGGAACTTGGCAGTTTGGCAAATAACCATACCATCCCGACAACAATGACCAGGTAAACCACCAGATAGCGCCCGGTACGGCGAATAATGTGGCTGACACTGTTAACGTAGTGGTTAGTACTCTTGTCAAAAATACGGTTAAACCAGCCAAAGAAACCTTTGTCTTTGGCATGATCACCGGGTTTCACCGGTTTCAGGATAGTTGCACATAATGCAGGCGTCAGAATTAAGGCAACCAGCACTGACAGCACCATCGCAGAGACAATAGTGATGGAGAACTGACGGTAAATAACCCCGGTAGACCCGCCGAAGAAAGCCATCGGGATAAATACGGCCGACAGAACCAGTGCGATACCGACCAGTGCTCCCTGAATCTGTTCCATCGATCGTTTGGTGGCTTCTTTCGGGGGGAGCCCTTCTTCAGCCATCACACGTTCGACGTTCTCCACCACCACGATGGCATCATCCACCAGCAAACCGATGGCGAGTATCAGCCCGAACATCGTCAGGGTATTTATCGAGTAACCGAAAGCATTCAGGATGGCAAAGGTACCCAGTAATACCACAGGAACCGCGATCGTCGGGATCAGCGTTGCGCGGAAGCTCTGCAGGAACAGATACATGACCAGGAACACCAGCACGATAGCTTCGAACAGGGTTTTTACCACTTCAAAGATAGAAATCTTAACAAATGGCGTGGTGTCATACGGGTAAACGACTTTCAGGCCGTGGGGAAAGAAAGGTTCAAGCTTAGTCAGCTCTGCTTTCACCGCAGCCGCAGTGTCCAGCGCATTCGCCCCGGTAGCCAGTTTAATCCCTAAACCTGCAGCAGGCTTGCCATTATAGCGGGCGATAACTTCATAGTTTTCCCCCCCCAGTGCAACCTTCGCCACATCTCCCAGCGTCACCCTTGAACCATCGGTGTTAACTTTTAACAGGATTTTGCTGAATTCTTCAGGAGAGGTCAGCCGGGTCTGGGCAATGATTGATGCATTAAGCTGCTGACCAGGCACGGCAGGAGTACCACCTAACTGTCCGGCCGCTACCTGGGCGTTCTGGGCTTTAATTGCAGCAATAACATCAACCGGAGTCAGCTGATAGTTATTCAGTTTTGCCGGGTCCATCCAGATACGCATCGCATACTGGGCGCCGAACAACTGGGTATCACCTACCCCGGGAGTACGGCTGATAGGATCCTTAATGTTGGATGCCACATAGTCGGCAATATCATTCTGGTCCATGCTGCCGTCAGTGTTGACGAAGCCGGCAACCATCAGGAAACTGCTGGAAGACTTCTCAACGCTGATCCCTTGTTGCTGTACTTCCTGAGGCAGTAATGGCGTTGCCAGCTGAAGTTTGTTCTGTACCTGAACCTGGGCGATATCCGCATCGGTTCCGGCAGAGAATGTCAGGGTTAACTGCAATGTCCCGGAAGAGTCACTGCTGGAAGACATATACAGTAAACCATCAATCCCGTTCATATTTTGTTCTATGACCTGGGTAACGGAATCCTGTAAAGTTTTTGCATCAGCACCCGGGTAAGTTGCCTGAATCTGAATGGCCGGAGGAGCAACCGCAGGGTATTGCTCAATCGGGAGATTCAGAATCGACAACGCGCCCGCCAGCATCACAATGATGGCGAGGACCCATGCAAAAATCGGGCGATCGATAAAGAACTTAGCCATGAATCAGTGGCTCCTGTTAATACGAAAATTTTTCAGAGAATTACTGTGCATTACTGTCAGAGGTCGCGTCTGGTTTCACTTCCTGTGGTGTGACCTGAGCACCTGCTCTGGCACGCTGCAGGCCGACAGTAATGACTTTGTCACCGGATTTCAGTCCCTGAGTCACCAGCCACTGATCGCCAATGGCCTGGGCTGCCGTTACCTGACGGACTTCGACCTTATTATCACTGCCAACCACCATCGCCGTTGCCTGTCCGGTCGGAGTACGGGTTATGGCTTGCTGTGGTACTAACAAGGCATCAGGGTTGGTCCCTTCTTCCAGTCTGGCGCGGACAAACATACCGGGTAACAGTGTATGGTCAGGGTTCGGGACAATTGCCCGTAAAGTAATGGAACCGGTGGTCTGGTCAACAGTGACGTCGGAAAACTCCAGAGTCCCGGTATGCTTAAAGACAGAACCGTTATCCAGAACCACAGAGACTTTAGCTTTGCCATTGACCTGCTGTAACTGGCCGGATGCCAGCTCGGAGCGCAGGCGCATAAACTCATCACTCGACTGGGTAACATCGACATACATCGGGTCCAGTTGCTGAACGGTTGCCAGCGCAGTGGTCTGACCATTCTGCACTAACGCACCTTCAGTCACAGAAGATTTACCGATACGCCCGGAAATAGGAGAGCTGACTTTGGTATAGGCGAGGTTAATACGGGCCGATTCTACCGTGGCTTTTGCTGATTGTACTGCGGCAGCATTTTGTGCCGCGGTGGCAACCGCCGTATCATAATCCTGCTGACTGATATATTTGGTGCCAAGTAATGGCTGATAGCGGCGTACGGTCAGATTAGCGATACGGGCATTCGCCTGAGCTTTGGCTAAATCACCGAGGGCACTGTCATACGCGGCCTGGTAGGTTGCCGGATCAATCTGATATAACGACTCCCCGGCCTTGATATTACTTCCCTCAATGAAATTACGTTTCAGGATAATACCGGAAACCTGCGGACGAACTTCCGCGACCCTGTAGGCCAGCGTACGGCCTGGCAATTCAGTGGTAATGTTCAGAGGGGCTGTTTGTAACGTAACCACACCTACTTCCGGGGCAGCCTGCTGACCGGATTGTTGTGTGTTGTTATCACACCCGGTGAGTGCCACGCTCCCGGAAAACATCAGGATGGCCGCCAGAGGTGACAATCCTCTGTTCTTTTTCATAAATAAACCTCTAAGTATCCGGAATTGATCGAGCCACAGCCCTGAAGTATAGCGGTCTGTAGCTGTGTAATTATACAAACCATGTTATAGTACATATATACATGAATGTATGTAAATCCTTATATTGCCCTCTGGCAGGGTATATAACCCCTGATCCTATAAAGACAAACTTTCTATGGCACGAAAAACTAAAGAACAGGCGCTGGAAACCCGAAATCAAATTCTTGATGCTGCGCTCCACTGCTTTTCCACACACGGGGTGTCTTCTACCTCCCTGTCAGATATTGCAACCCGGGCGGGGGTAACACGCGGGGCGATTTACTGGCACTTCAAAAATAAAATCGACATCCTTAATGAGATCTGGCTGCAATGTGATGAGCATCTGGATGAACTGGAACTGGAATATCAGAAACAGTACCCGGATGATCCTCTTGCACAGATGAAAGCTTTACTTGTCACACTGTTACAATCTACGGTGAAAGATCATTCACGGAGAGCATTGATGGAAATTATATTCCATAAATGCGAGTTTGTCGGGGAAATGGAAACATTCCAAAAAATACAGCAAACCGTGTTATTGGAATGTTACCCAAAGATCGAAGCTTCATTACGTAAATGTGTATCCGCAGGTCAGCTTCCCGAAAAACTCAACACCCGCCAGACCGCAATTATTATGCGCAGCTATATCAGCGGACTGATGGAAAACTGGTTATTTACACCGGCGAGTTTCGACTTAGAAAAGGATGCGCCAGAGCTGGTCGAAGCTTTTATTGATATGCTTCGTTTTAGTCCGGCGCTACAGAAATAAGCCGATGACACCAGTTGTTTTATCCCGCTGGTGTCGCTTTCTGTTCTTCATTATCCCGCCTGGCGATATAATCCTTTTTGACAATTTCCAGGGCACTTAGCACCACCTGTGCCGGTACCTGGTTTTGTTCCAAAAGCATAATTAAATCAACAGCAAGTTTGACCTCTTCAGGTGCAGATTCCAGCGACATAAAGTTAACCTGTTATGTAAAAAAGTGATTTACCGGTATGTGCGATCAACCGGGGTTAATTGATATTGCCGGTCATTGTTACCCCTGCCGGAATTAAGGAAAAATACAGGCAAGGCGGTGTCTGATGGTTAACCATGGCCTTTCCGGAAACCGGGTCACAGACACCTTGCGGGCAGCCCCTGAGAACAGTGACCAACTATAGCCAGTCAGGCTGATGCATTTCAATATCGGGAGGAGTTAATTACGCAGGGATGCCTGCCAGTGGCTCTCACGTAAAGCGTGACGACAGCGGGCCAGACGCTGCTCAAGGACAGAGATATGTTCTGCAATAAGCTGCTGTTGTTGCAGGGTATCGGCGGTATTCAGTTGCTGTTCCTGTTGTTCTATCATCTCGCACAGGCGTGCTTCATAGCCACGTTGTTGCTGATATTTATCAAACCAATAGCTGGCGCTGGTCGCGGGCGCGGGCTGACGACTGTCCAGACTACTGAGTTCCCGTTGCATGGCCTGGCACTGATCAACCATCCGTTGTGATAACCATTGAAAAGGGGGCGACTCACTATCAGACATTGCTTGCAGGGCCAGCAGATGGCAGCGAATTTGCTGAATATAGTCCAGTAATCGGTGGCCGCGATCAGCAAATAACAGGGGGTCAAAACGTTTTTCCCGGCAAACAGGATTACCTGCCAGCTCCGCCTGCTGCTGTAACTGTGCTAATAAGCGCCTAAACTGGGTGATAACTTTTTCTTTCTTCATGTTCTTTATTTATGTCCGGGATGACCTGTTAGCAAAATGACTGGCGCAGCAATGATAACTGCCGGTCACTGACACTGTCGCAGTTATTTCCCGGGAGGCCTTCCCGCACAGAGCGATTGCTTATCAGACAGGGAGTGATTATTGTAATCAGACGTCCCCGGGTGCTGAAAGGCAGTATAAAAAAGCACAAGTCGGGTGTCTGAGGTTGCAATTGTTTTGCAGTTTGCTTAGATTTGTCCGTTTTCGTGTGCAGTCCCCCCGAATATAACGTTACCGGCCAGCTTATTTTAGCGGACCGGTCGGGTCTGCGCGTTACTGAGAATTCACCAGGCGTACCATTATGAGCGTAACTGAGCAACAGCTTGAATCGATTAAAAACAGCATTAAAAGTGTTCCCGACTATCCGAAACCAGGGATCCTTTTCCGTGATGTTACCGGACTGCTGGAAGATGTAAAAGCCTATTCAGCGACCATTGATCTGCTGGTTGAGCGTTATCGTGGCAAAGGTATTACTAAAGTTGTGGGTACCGAAGCCCGTGGTTTTTTGTTTGGTGCTCCGGTGGCTTTAGGGCTGGGTGTAGGTTTTGTTCCGGTACGTAAACCCGGCAAATTACCCCGTGAAACCTACCGTGAAGAATTCACTCTTGAATACGGTACGGATGTGCTTGAAATGCATACCGATGCAGTGAAACCAGGCGATGTGGTACTGGTTGTCGATGATTTGCTGGCGACCGGTGGTACCATTGAAGCGACTGTAAAACTGATCCGTCGTGCCGGGGCTGAGGTACATGATGCGGCTTTCGTGATTAATTTATTTGACCTCGAAGGGGAGTCCCGTCTGGAAGCGATGGGTATTAACTGCTTCAGCGTGGTTAACTTTCCCGGCCACTGAGTTACCTGTTCCCCGTATCTGCCTGTGACCTAAACTTATAGGCAATGGGCCGGGTGGCTGATACACTAGGCAGCGCAATAACGGGGCCGGAATGTCCCGTTATCCGCCGCTATAGATTCGAGATGCAGTGGCGCCAGATTGGGGTGCTGCATGATGTGTTAACCCTATCCAGTGACTAAAATTCCATGAGTTATCAGGTTCTTGCGCGAAAGTGGCGGCCTCAGGTTTTTGCTGATGTTGTCGGCCAACAGCATGTTTTGACCGCGCTGGCCAATGGTTTGTCATTGGGCAGACTCCACCACGCTTATCTTTTTTCCGGTACCCGCGGCGTGGGAAAAACCACCATTGCCCGGCTGCTGGCCAAAGGGCTGAATTGTGAGCAGGGCATTACTGCCACACCCTGTGGTCAGTGTGAAAACTGCCGTGAGATTGAACAGGGGCGGTTCGTTGATCTGATTGAGATCGATGCGGCTTCCCGGACTAAAGTCGAAGATACCCGGGATCTGCTGGATAATGTGCAATATGCACCGGCCCGCGGACGTTTCAAAGTTTATCTGATCGATGAAGTACATATGCTGTCGCGGCATAGCTTTAATGCGTTACTGAAAACGCTGGAAGAGCCGCCGGAGCATGTCAAATTCCTGTTAGCCACCACTGATCCGCAAAAATTACCGGTGACCATTCTCTCCCGCTGCCTGCAGTTTCACCTGAAAGCACTGGATGTGGAACAAATCAGTCAGCAGCTGACCCATATTCTCAGCCAGGAACAGATCCCCGCAGAGGCCAGGGCATTGCAGTTACTGGCGCGTGCAGCTGATGGCAGTCTGCGTGATGGCCTGAGTCTTACGGATCAGGCGATTGCCATGGGGCAGGGTGCTGTGACCACCGATACTGTTGCTGCGATGCTGGGGGCACTGGACAGCAGTCAGCCACTGGCCTTAATTGAAGCTCTGGCCAGCGGCGAGGCTGAGGCGATGATGGAGCAGCTGCAACAAGCGGCCAGCCGAGGTGTAGAGTGGGAAGTGCTGCTGGTAGAAATGCTGCGTTTGTTACATTGCATCGCAATGCTGCAACTGTTACCGGGCACACTGAATGAAGAGTTTGTTGCCAGTGAACAGCAACTGCGTGAACTGGCGAGAAAATTACCGCCGGAAGAAGTACAGCTTTATTATCAGACATTGCTGATGGGCAGGAAAGATCTGCCACTGGCCCCGGACCGTCGTATGGGGGTGGAAATGACACTGCTGCGTGCGCTGGCTTTTCATCCGCTGGCGGTGACTGAACCTCGCAGCGCTGAGCCGTTCAGGGGGCCTCAGACAGCGGCGCCTGTCGCCGTATCAGCACCCGCGGCCGCTTCCCCGGTGGCCTCTGTGACCGGCAGCCGGCCGCAACAGAGTACGGAACCGGAGAAAGCACCGGAGAAAACACCGGCGAAAGCAGATACCACCAGCCAGCTATTACAGGCCCGTACCGAGCTATTGCGCAGGGGGGCCTCCGGCGCAAAAAAGACTGAGCCGGCGGTGCCTGACGCGCAGCCGGCGCAGAGTGCACTGCAGCGACTGGCCGCAGTGACCGGGCAGGGACGCCAGGCCCGGTCAGCCAAAACTTCCGCGGGCAGTCAGCCGGAGAAAAAAGAAAGTTACCGCTGGACGACCCGGCAACCGGAGACAGAGAGTACTCAGCCGGTGGCGACGCCGAAAGCATTACGCAGCGCACTGGAACATGAAAAAACACCGGAACTGGCTGCCAGACTGGCGGATGAAGCACAACAGCGTGATGCATGGGCCGCAGAAATTGCCAGCCTGACACTGCCGAAACTGGTTCAGCAACTGGCGCTGAATGCCTGGAAGCAACAGCAGGGTAATGCCGTGTCTCTTCATCTGCGTTCGTCCCAAAGTCACCTGAATTCGCCTTCAGCCCGTAAGGTACTGGCGGAGGTTTTATCTGCCGCGGCAGGTGAAACGGTTGAACTGACTATCGAGACCGATGATAATCCGGCAGTACTGACGCCACTGGAATGGCGGCAGGCGATTTATGAAGAAAAGCTGACGCAGGCGCGCCAGTCGATGGTCAATGATCCTTATATCAGGACATTGCAGACGTTATTCGATGCGGATCTGGATGAGGAAAGCATCCGGCCCGTGTAATCATGCTGCAGGTCATCATCAGGATGGCTGTGGCCTAAGCAGAGAGAGAGAACTATGTTTGGTAAAGGTGGTCTGGGCAACTTAATGAAGCAAGCCCAGCAAATGCAGGACAAAATGTCTCAGGTTCAGGAAGAGATCGCTGCACTGGAAGTGACCGGAGAGTCCGGCGCTGGTCTGGTAAAAGTCACCATCAATGGTGCACACAACTGCCGCCGTGTAGAAATTGATCCAAGCCTGCTGGAAGATGACAAAGATATGCTGGAAGACCTGGTTGCTGCGGCATTTAATGATGCAGCGCGCCGGATTGAAGAGACCCAGAAAGAAAAAATGGCGTCGGTATCTTCCGGTATGCAACTGCCTCCCGGCTTTAAGATGCCATTCTGATGCAGACAAGCCCGCTGCTGGAATCCCTGATGGAATCCCTGCGTTGTCTGCCCGGTGTCGGGCCTAAGTCAGCGCAGAGAATGGCTTTTCACCTGTTACAGCGAGATCGTAGCGGCGGGATGCGTCTGGCGCAGGCGCTGACCCGCGCGATGTCGGAAATTGGTCACTGTGCTCACTGCCGGACATTTACCGAGCAGGAGATGTGTACTATTTGCACTAATCCACGGCGTCAGCAAAATGGAGTCATCTGTGTGGTGGAAAGCCCGGCGGATATCCATGCTGTGGAGCAGACCGGCCAGTTTTCCGGACGCTATTTTGTCCTGATGGGGCATTTGTCGCCATTAGACGGTATCGGGCCCGGTGATATCGGGCTCGATCTGCTGGAACAACGGTTGCAGAACGAAGCCATTACTGAGGTGATTCTGGCGACCAACCCGACCATTGAAGGTGAAGCTACCGCCAATTATATTGCCGAACTTTGTCGTCAGTATTCGGTGGAAGCCAGCCGCATTGCTCACGGTGTCCCTGTCGGCGGTGAACTGGAAATGGTTGACGGTACGACCCTGTCACATTCTCTTGCCGGACGGCAAAAGTTCAAATATTAATCGCTTGCTGATGTTCCTGTTGAACATCAGCTTGAAATTCTGCATATCATCCCCATCTAACATCCAGACATTAGTTAATCCTGATTTTTGAGGTATCAATGACAATGAAAGGACAAGAGACTCGTGGTTTTCAGTCAGAAGTAAAACAACTTTTGCAGCTGATGATCCATTCGCTCTACTCAAACAAAGAGATCTTTTTGCGCGAGCTTATTTCTAACGCCTCTGATGCGGCAGATAAGCTTCGTTTCCGTGCCCTGTCTGACGCCGGCCTGTATGAGGGGGACGGTGATTTACGGGTCCGTATCTCAACAGACAAAGAAAAGCGCACTCTGACTCTGAGTGATAACGGTATCGGTATGAGCCGTGAGGAAGTTATTGACAACCTGGGGACCATTGCTAAATCAGGTACCCGTGCTTTCCTTGAGTCAATGGGCTCTGATCAGGTAAAAGACAGCCAGCTGATTGGTCAGTTCGGGGTGGGCTTCTACTCGGCATTTATCGTTGCCGATAAAGTGACTGTCCGTACCCGGGCGGCAGGTGCACCTAAAGAAGACGGTGTGTTCTGGGAGTCTGCCGGTGAAGGTGAGTACACCCTGGCCGATATCGAGAAAGCGGATCGTGGTACCGAAATTACCCTGCACTTGCGTGAAGGTGAAGACGAGTTCCTCGACAGCTGGCGGGTGCGTAATATTGTCAGCAAATATTCTGACCATATCGCGTTACCGGTTGAGATAGAAACCAAAGATGAAGAGAACGATACAACCCACTGGGAGAAGGTGAATAAAGCTCAGGCTTTGTGGACCCGTAATAAGTCAGATATTACTGACGAAGAGTATAACGACTTCTATAAACATATTGCCCATGACTTCACCGATCCGCTGATCTGGAGCCATAACCGCGTTGAAGGTAAACAGGAATATACCAGTCTGCTGTATATCCCGGCCCAGGCGCCATGGGATATGTGGAACCGTGATCATAAACACGGACTGAAACTGTATGTTCAGCGTGTATTTATCATGGACGATGCAGAACAGTTTATGCCGAACTACCTGCGTTTTGTCCGCGGTCTGATAGATTCAAACGATCTGCCGCTGAACGTATCCCGTGAAATTCTGCAAGACAGCCGTGTTACCCAGAGCCTGCGCAGTGCTCTGACCAAACGTACCCTGCAGATGCTGGAAAAACTGGCCAAAGATGATGCCGCCAAATACCTGCAATTCTGGAAAGCGTTTGGTCTGGCACTGAAAGAAGGTCCGGCCGAAGATTCATCGAATCTGCCGGCAATTGCTAAACTGTTGCGCTTTGCATCGACCCATAACGACAGTTCAGAACAGACAGTGACTCTGGAAGACTACATCAGCCGGATGGCGGACGGTCAGGAGAAAATCTATTACATCACTGCTGATAGTTACGCTGCTGCGAAAAACAGTCCGCATCTGGAATTGTTCCGCAAAAAAGGCATCGAGGTGCTGTTGCTGTCTGATCGCATCGATGAGTGGATGATGAGCTATCTGACGGAGTTTGATGGTAAATCTTTCCAGTCGGTCAGCAAAGCCGATGATTCACTGGATAAACTGGCCGACGAAGAAACCGACCAGCAGAAAGAAAGTGAAAAAGCACTGGAACCTTTTGTTGAACGTGTGAAAACGCTGCTCGGTGACCGGGTGAAAGACGTGCGCCTGACCCACCGTCTGACGGATACCCCGGCGATTGTGGTGACTGATGCCGATGAAATGAGTACCCAGATGGCGAAGCTGTTTGCAGCTGCAGGCCAGGATGCACCGGAAGTTAAATATATCTTTGAAATTAATCCGGACCATCCGCTGGTGAAACAGGCGGCAGAGACCACTGATGATGCCCGTTTTGCTGACTGGACTGAATTACTGCTGGATCAGGCCCTGTTCGCTGAACGCGGGTCACTGGATGATCCTAACCAGTTTATTCGTCGTATGAACCAGTTGCTGCTGGGATAATTCGCCTCTTCAGGCCATTATTCAGATAACGGCAGTCAGATAGCGCACCCTTATACCGGGTGCGCTTTTTTTTGACGTCTTTCTGTGTTCGTGGTGAGCAGGTATAAAGCCGCAGAGATGGAGGGAGATCTGTATCCCGTCGGATGTTACGCATAACAAGCCGTCTTTCTGTACAGTTCCCCTTGTTTAGCAGGCTGACAGCCGCTCCTGTCCTTGTGGAGAACCGGACATAATGGTATGTTTTTGCCCTTCTGAAAGTTTATTAAACGCGATTCGCAAGAGGTATTACGCAATGCGTATTATTTTGCTCGGTGCTCCGGGTGCAGGTAAAGGAACTCAGGCTCAGTTCATTATGGAGAAATACGCTATTCCGCAGATTTCTACCGGTGATATGTTACGTGCGGCAGTCAAAGCGGGCACGGAGCTGGGGCTACAGGCCAAAGCCATTATGGATGCTGGCAAGCTGGTAACAGATGAACTGGTGATTGCACTGGTTAAACAGCGTATTGCGCAGGACGATTGCAAAGCAGGTTTTCTGCTGGATGGCTTTCCCCGTACTATCCCGCAGGCAGATGCGATGAAAGAGGCCGGTATTGCTGTCGATGTGGTGCTGGAATTTGCGGTACCTGACGATATCATCGTTGACCGTATTATCGGTCGCCGCGTACATGCCCCTTCCGGACGCGTTTATCATGTCAGCTACAATCCGCCGAAACAGGAAGGGATAGATGACGTGACCGGTGAAGCACTGACAACCCGGAAAGACGATCAGGAAGAAACTGTCCGTCAACGGCTGGTGGAATACCATCAGATGACCGCGCCGCTGATTGCTTATTACAGCAAAGAAGCAGCAGAAGGTCGTACCCGCTACCAGAAAATTGACGGTACCCGTCCGGTATCTGAAGTCAGTAACCAGCTGGCAACTATCCTCGGGTAATCCCTGTGCGGGCCGGATCTGCCGGTTCGCAATCTTAACGATAGCAGCAATTGCTTTTCCCTTCGCCAGGATCCGCTACAATATCCCCTTCACTGTATCAGCCTATTATCAAGGAATTACTATGAGGCAAGATAAGCCGGGCGTACTGCTGGTTAATTTAGGCACGCCTGATGCACCAACGCCATCTGCAGTAAAACGTTACCTGAAGCAATTTCTCAGTGATAAGCGGGTAGTTGATGTACCGCGGCTCATCTGGTGGCCTGTATTAAATGGTGCCATTCTGCCGTTACGTTCACCGAGGGTGGCAAAACTGTATGCCTCTGTCTGGATGGAGGAAGGTTCACCGCTGATGGTATACAGCAAACGTCAGCGCGATGCTCTGGCAGCAAAAACCGATATGCCGGTTGCCCTCGGCATGAGTTACGGTAATCCCTCGCTGACCAGTGCTGTAGAACAGTTGCTGGAGCAGGGTGTGACACGGCTGATTGTATTGCCGCTCTATCCGCAATTTTCTTCCTCAACGGTTTCAGCGGTCTGGGATGCCCTGTACCGGATTTTCCTGCCGCGCCGCAGCATGCCGGATATTCAGTTTATCCGTGATTATGCGACCCACCCCGGTTATATCGCGGCCCTGAAAGCCTCGGTGGAGCGGTCATTTGCTCTGCACGGTCAGCCGGATGTACTGCTGCTTTCCTTCCATGGTATACCGCAGCGCTTTGCGGACCAGGGCGATGATTATCCGCAACGCTGTGAGGATACGGCCCGTCAGCTGCGTGACGCTCTGGGGTTATCAGAACAGCAACTGATGATGACTTACCAGTCGCGTTTTGGTCGCGAGCCATGGCTGATGCCTTATACGGATGAAACGGTGAAGTCTTTACCCGGTAAAGGGATCCGTCATATTCAGGTGATGAGCCCCGGATTTTCAGCCGACTGCCTGGAAACGCTGGAGGAAATTAATGAACAGAACCGTGAATTCTTTCTGCATGCCGGCGGCGAGAAATTTGAATATATTCCGGCACTGAATGATGATGATTTGCATATCGACATGATGTTGCAACTGGTCAGCCAGTACCGATGAAATATCCGTTAATCGCCGGGATTATGCTAGTATTCGCGCTTTATTCCTGCGATTAACAGAAAAACATGAAATTTCCCGGTCAGCGTAAGTCTAAACATTATTTCCCGGTCAGTGCCAGAGACCCGTTATTACAGGCCGCACCGGCCGATTCAGAAACCACATCCCCGGTGGTAGGTATTGACCAGATTATGGTGGATATCGAGGCTAAGGTTGATGACAGCTTTATCGAACGGTACGGGCTAAGCCGCGGACACTCGCTGGTGATCGAAAATGATGTGGCTGAAGCGCTTTATCAGGAACTGTTTAACGGACAGCTGATCAGTCATCAGTTTGCCGGTGGTACTATCGGTAATACACTGCATAACTACTCGGTGTTGTCTGATGATCGTTCAGTACTGCTGGGGGTGATGTGTAACAATATCAGGATCGGTGATTACGCTTACCGTTATCTGTGTAATACCTCCAGCAAAGTCGATTTAAACTATCTGCAGGGTGTCTGTGGCTCTATCGGCCGGTGCTACACCCTGATTGGTGAACATGGCGAGCGTACCTTTGCCATCAGCCCGGGGGATATGAATCAGCTGCAACCGGAAAGCATCACTGAACAGGTGATTGCAGATGCCTCAGTACTGGTGCTGACATCCTACCTGGTACGGGCAAAAGAGGGTGAACCTATGCCTCAGGCCACCATGAAAGCGATTGAATATGCGAAAAAGCATCAGGTGCCGGTGGTTCTGACCCTGGGGACACGCCACGTGATTGCCGATAACCCGCAATTCTGGCGTGATTTTCTGCGTGATCATATTTCGATTGTGGCAATGAATGAAGATGAAGCCTGTGAACTGACCGGAGAATCAGATCCTTTGCTGGCGGCGGATAAAGCACTGGAATGGGTTGATTTGGTACTCTGTACCGCCGGCCCCGCGGGGCTGTATATGGCCGGCTTTACCGAACAGGAAACCCGGCGAAAAACTAATCTGCCATTACTTCCGGGAGCAATTCCGGAGTTTAACCAGTACGAATTCAGCCGTGGGATGCGTCGTCAGGACTGCCGGCAGCCGGCAAAGATATATTCACATATTGCGCCTTATATGGGCGGTCCTGAAAAAATAATGAATACTAACGGAGCAGGGGATGGTGCTCTGGCGGCGGTATTACATGATATTTCGGCAAATAACTATCACCGTCAGAAAGTCCCGAACTCAAGTAAACATGTGCAGCAGTATCTGACCTATTCTTCTCTGGCTCAGGTCTGCAAATATGCAAACCGGGTCAGCTATCAGGTACTTAACCAACACTCACCACGCCTGAGCCGTGGTTTACCGGAACGTGAAGACAGCCTGGAAGAAGCTTACTGGGACCGCTGATCAGTATCTGCCCGTCAGCCCATACCGCGGGCTGACGGGCAGGGTATCAGATAGCACATTCTCTTAACGGTTGCTGTTCGATATCCGTTTCCAGAATATCCAGCATGCTATTGGCAATTTCCCGCTCGCCCATAATCACGCGGTTTGCGCCGTGTTCCAGAATGTAGGTCACCTCATCGTCATAATGGGCACGGGCAATAATGGCAATATCCGGCCGTTTTTCCCGTGCTGCCGCAATAATCTCTCCGGACTCGTAACCATTCGGAATGGTCAGCAATAGCCAGCGGGCACAGTCAAGGCGGGCCACATCCATAATTTCACTGCGGGCCGCATTCCCCGAGACTGCGGGAACTCCCTGTTCACGAACTACCTCGACGCGAGCCCTGGTTGTTTCTATGACCACCACCGGAATGCGCAGATTCTGTAATTTCTGGCACAGAAGGCTGCCGACACGTCCGTACCCTACGATAACCGCATGGTCGCAGATTTCCAGCGGCACCATAGGCTCTTCTTCTTCAGAGACCGGCTGGGCCGGATCGACCTGCTGTTCTGTTTTCATCAGATAGCGTTCGGCCAGCGAGAACATCACCGGGTTGATCATAATCGACATGATGGCTGCTGCCAGTACCAGGTTACGCCCATCGTCGTTCAGTAGTCCGAGCGATACCCCCAGTCCGGCGAGGATAAATGCAAACTCACCAATCTGCGCCAGGCTGACAGAGATTGTCATCGCGGTACGCCGGGTATGGCCGAGCCAGGTGACCAGCAGCCAGGCAGCCACGGATTTCCCGAACAGAATAATTGCCAGGGCACCCAGTACCGCCAACGGCCTTTCTATCAGGATATGCGGGTCAAACAACATGCCGACCGAGACAAAGAACAGCACCGCGAAGGCATCCCGCAGCGGCAACGTATCATGGGCCGCCCGGTGGCTGAGTTCAGACTCATTAAGGACCATTCCGGCAAAGAATGCACCCAGCGCAAAGGAGACATCAAAAAATTCGACGGCACCGAAAGCGATGCCCAGGGCCAGAGCCAGTACCGCGAGGGTAAATAGTTCCCGTGACCCGGTCGCGGCACTTTTTGCCAGAATCCACGGGACTGCGCGGCGGCCAAAGACGATCATAATCACCATAAAGGCCACGACTTTGCCGATGGTGATCATCAGATCCCATAACAGCAGGCTGACGCTGGCATTCCCCTGTTCCATCATGCCTGCGATAGCCGGTAACAGCACCAGAGTTAACACCATCACCAGGTCTTCGACTATCAGCCAGCCGATGGCAATACGTCCGCGCTGGCTGTCAACCAGCTGACGTTCTTCCAGCGCCCGCAACAGTACAACGGTACTGGCCGTAGATAAGCAAAGCCCGAAGACCAGCCCGGTCATCAGGCTCCAGCCGAGGGCGTAAGATAGTCCCATCCCCAGTAAAGTAGCGACAATAATCTGCGCAATAGCTCCGGGGATGGCGATACCCTTTACCGACATCAGGTCTTTAAGAGAGAAATGTAACCCGACGCCGAACATCAGCAAAATGACGCCCAGTTCTGCCAGCTCCGGGGCCAGGTTTGTGTCGGCAACAAACCCGGGGGTAAAGGGACCCGCCAGCACGCCTGCCAGTAAATAACCGACCAGCGGAGAAAAACGGAGCTTATTAGCCAGCATGCCGAGCAAAAAAGCCAGCACCAGTGCGCCAACAATAGTGGTGATCAAAGGGGTGGAATGGTGCATTGTCTCTCCTTAATGGCCTGGCAATCCCTGCTCCGGCCGCGGACGATGGGGCAAATCAATCGATAAAATAAAAAAGGGTTATTTATCAAAAATAGCAAAAAAAACCATAATCAGGTGGAAAATTACGCTTCTTTATACAAAATAGTTAATTTTTCAGCATTAACAATGAATAACAAATAGCGTGGCGGAAAGCAGACTAACGAAAATCAGGCGTAAGGACAAACAGCGCCTGCGAAAGATGAGAGATTGATGATATTTTTTTTGATTTATGAATAAAGCGGCAGATTTATACAATCATTAATTCAGCTGATAAACAGAAAACCGGCGGCCATAAAACTATTTTCTGTGTTGCCCGCAGCAAAGTTACCCGTTTTTCCTGCTCCGGGGAAAGCTGATATCAGCTTTCCCCGGAGCAGGCATTGCTGGCCCGCTCTGCATCAGCGGTTACTGCGACGCACCAGAATTGCGTTTATCAGTTTATCCCAGCACCAGTTAAACAGATAAGTATAAGGCAGATAGAACAACAGAAAGCCAATATCCAGCATCAGCGCAGACAGCAGGTCCAGACTCAGCATCATTGCGGTGACCGGAACCGCAAATACCACAAAACCGCCTTCAAAACCGACCGCCTGTACTATACGTACCGCGGGGCTGCGCGGATTCTGTGGCGGATAAAACCGGTCAAAAAAGATATTAAAAATCAGGTTCCAGACCATCGCTGACAGGGACAAAACGATAGCCGTCATGCCGATCCCGGTAACAGGTTTATTCATAATCCATGCTGCGCCGGGGATGGTAATCAGTAAGGCAAAAAATTCATAATTAATGGTATGTAATAAACGCTCAGTCGCTGAACGGGTACGCATTTTTATTCACTCCGCAAAGATGTAACGCATATTTTCACAGGATGTACAAAAAGGGTAAAATGACTAAGTATCGTAAAAACCGATAGGTCAGAATATGCGTTATTCACCGGAGTCACTCGAAGCCTTTGTCCAGACGGTATCCAGCGGGTCGTTCTCTGCGGCGGCCCGCTACTTAGGAAAAAGCCAGTCAACCATCAGCGCAGCAGTGGCCCGGCTGGAAGATGATATGGGGTTCTTATTATTCGAGCGTAGCGGGCGGCAACCGGTACTGACGGAAGAAGGCTTACGGGCCCTTGCCCGGGTAAAAGATATTTTGGCTGCCAGCCGCAGACTGGATGACCTGGCTATCCGGCTGTCACGGGGTATAGAACCGCGGCTGACCCTGGCTATTTCAGATGTCTGGCCGGCAGATCACCATGAGGTATTACTGCACCGTTTTGCGGACCGTTTTCAGGATATTGAGTTCGAATGTATGGTCGCGGAAGACGACGATGTGCTGGATTTATTACAGATCGGTCGTGCGCATCTTGGTGTTGTCCGTGAGCAACCTGCGCTGTCCCCGGAACTGGAGGCACGACGCTTGCAGGTACTGGTAAAAATGGGCATTTATATACACCATCAACACCCGCTCGCGGCGGAGACGTCATTAACCGGCCCGAGGCTGAAACAGGTACGCCAGTTACGGCTGAATACCTGGATCCGTCCTGCGGAAAATAAAGCGGAGGGGCAGTCATGGTCTGCATCTTCTTATCTGTTACTACTGGATATGGCAGAACAGGGCTTTGGCTGGAGTACTTTGCCCTGCTGGATGGTTCGGCAGTTCGGACGTGGTGTATTGCAGGAGCTGCACCTGGCAGGCTGGCAGCAGGAAAGCCGTATGGATGTGATCTGGTCAACCCGCCATCCGCCGGGACCTGCCGGCTACTGGATGATTGACCAGTTATGTCAACAGAAAGATTAATCGTGACGGGCAATATCTGCAAAGGATGCGGTCAGTAACGCGGCCAGATCCGCCGGTGCCAGTGAAATGTCCAGACCGCGCTTACCGCCGGAAATATATATTTCCGCCTGTTGTGAGGCACTCTGATCAATCACGGTCGGCAGCCGTTTTTTCTGACCCAGCGGGCTGATCCCCCCGACCAGATAACCGGTTACCCGCTGTGCGAGTTGTGGATCGGCCATATCCGCTTTTTTTGCTGACAGAGCTTTGGCGACTTTTTTCAAATCCAGTTGTCCCGACACCGGAGTAACCGCTACCGCGAGATTTTTACTCTCACCGTTCAGGCTCACCAGCAGTGTTTTATAGACCTGCGAAGGATTGAGTTGCAGTTTACGCACCACTTCATCCCCAAAACTGGTTTCATTACTGTCATGGTCATAGTGGTGGATAAGAAATTTAATCTTCTGCTTTTCCAGCAGATTGATAGCGGGGGTCATAACGAGTCCTTTTTTACCAGGTAAAGCCGAAAACAGGGGCCGGCGGAGCTTACTGTACCAACATGGCGGGGAGGTTATCATCACCATAAAGATGCAGAGCACCTACCGCCACCAGATAGCGACCGGCATCCAGCTGACTGAGCTGCTGTTTCCATGCCAGATTACGTTGCCTGATCAGCGTGTCATTTAACGGATTACTGAAGGTGGAAGGCAGCAGTGTGGCTGCGGTTTTTTTGCGGGGCGGCCCTTCGACCCACCAGCTGATCATGGTCTGTAACAGTCGGGCATTGGTATGCCAGTGTTGTAATGAATCACTGAGTAAGGCAAGGCCATCATCGGGTAAACGGGTCAGCAAGGCTAACTGGGTTTCAGCCCCTTCCAGCTCGATCACCGGTTTATTTATGGTCTTAGCCGCCTGTAGCAGCTGGTAATCAATACCGTATTCTGGTCGCAATCCCAGCCGTTCAGCCTGACGACTTTGCAGGATCAGGGCAATCTGCCAGGCCGGTAAATGTTCGATAGTCGCTCGCGGAATATTATATTCTGCACAGCGTTTCTCCAGTTCAGCGGTCAGTGCAGCAGTAAAGCGTTCAGTGAGTCCCGCCCGCTCTCCGGGGGGATTCAGGGGAGAAGGCGCGGACAGTATATCCGCTTCAACGATCAGCGCATCAGCGGTACGCAACTGGTTTAGCAGTGGCGCGGGTAGCGGGGACATATTACGGGTTCCCATATGAATGCTGCCCACCAGATGGATCCGGCAGTGATTGACCTGCAGATCTGTGGCCGGCCAGGAGTAACTGACCGGCATAAGTATCTGCCGTAGTTTTTGCAGCGCTTTCCACAGTGTCACCATGACCGGAGATCCTGTAATTACATTCGATAATACTATGCTAGTCATTTCCTCCGTTCAGGGACAGCTTATTCTGCTGAGGTAAACGGTAACGTAACAAGCGGTTAGCATTTGTCACCACAGTGACAGAGGATAATGCCATCGCGGCCCCGGCGATTACCGGGTTCAGTAAGGTACCGGTCAGTGGGTAGAGCACTCCGGCGGCGACAGGGATCCCCAGGCAGTTGTAGACGAAAGCACCAGCCAGGTTCTGTTTCATATTTCTCAGGGTGGCGACAGAAATCATCAGCCCGTCAGCCACCGCCTGTAAATCCTTACGCATCAGTGCCATGCTCGCTGTTTCGATGGCAATGTCGCTGCCGCCTCCGATAGCAATACTGGTATCGGCACAGGCCAGGGCCGGGGCATCATTAATCCCGTCACCGACCATGGCAACACGGTGGCCAGCCTGCTGTAAGGTTTTTATAGCTAATGCTTTTTCTTCCGGCAGTACCTCGGCAATCACCTCGCTGATGCCCGCCCGATCGGCAATCACCTGTGCGGTTTTTTGCCGGTCACCGGTCAGCATCACAACCTTATAGCCACGTTTTTTCAGCAGACTGATCACGCCAGCTGCTTCCGGGCGCAGCGGATCACTTACCGCGATCACCGCCGCCAGTTGTCCGTCTATAGCCAGTAATACCGGCGTTTCTCCCTGCTGTCCGGCGTTCTTCAGGCTGTTTTCGGCCGCAGTAATATCCACGGCTGCTTCGGTCAGCAGACGCTGATTACCCAGCAACAACGGGTGGCTGCCACTGGCTGCTGACAGTCCTTTCCCGGCAAGGGTGGTTAACTGGCTGACTGGCTGAAATTCAGTGCCGGCTGCCCGGTTTTTTATGGCTGTCGCCAGCGGATGTGCTGAGTGTTCTTCCAGACCTGCGGCATAACCGAGGATCTGTTGTTCAGAAAACCCGTTAAATGTGGTGATCAAAGTCACTGCAGGCTGACCGGTGGTCAGTGTACCTGTTTTATCAAATACCACCGTATCTGCACTGCTGGCTTGTTGCAGGGCATCGGCATCTTTGACCAGGATCCCTGCCTCTGCGGCCCGGCCGACTCCGGCAATGATCGACATCGGGGTGGCCAGCCCCAGAGCACAGGGACAGGCGATAATCAGCACCGTGGTGATGACCACCATACTGTAGGCAAATTGTGGTGCCGGGCCGGCCAGATACCATACCAGTCCGCTAAACAGGGCGATAAGGATCACTACAGGTACAAAGACGGATGAAATTCTGTCGGCCAGCTGACCGATCTTCGGTTTACTGCTTTGGGCATTTCTGACCAGCGAGATAATCCGCGCCAGGGCGGTATTTTGTCCGGTGGCAGTAGCCCGAAAACTCAGGGTGCCATCGCAGACCAGGGTTCCGGCACTGACCTTATCATCGGTGGTTTTTTGCTGTGGCCAGGCTTCACCCGTCAGCATCGATTCATCAATCAGTCCCTGACCGGCATCAATAATTCCATCCACCGGAACACGATCCCCGGCCCGTAACCGCAGTCGCATACCCGGCTGAATCTGGCTGACCGGCAACGACACATCCCCGTCATCTTTCAGGACCGTGGCTTGCGGCGGGGTCAGGTCAAGCAGTTTCTCCAGCGCCTGTGAAGAGTGCTGTCTGGCGCGTTGTTCCAGGGCATGACCGAGGTTAATCAGGCCAATAATCATGGTGCTGGCTTCAAAATAAAGATGACGGGCAGGTTCCGGGAAACTATCAGGGAACAGTACGACTGTGGCTGAATAGGCCCATGCCACAGCCGTTCCCAGGGCTACCAGAGTATCCATAGTGGCGCTGCGGTTACTCAGGCTTTTCCATGCACTGCGATAAAAATGGCCGCCGGCGATAATCATTACCAGCAGGGTCAGCAGACCGATAAGCTGCCATGTCAGCCGGTTATCTGCGGTGAGCATCATATTTCCGCTGCTCATGCCCCAAATCATCACCGGGATCCCCGTCAGTAGCGCAACAGCAGACTGCCAGCTATAGCGAATAAAATGCTGACGTGAAATTTGTTGTTGTTGTTCGCGACGCTGGTTGTCATCGCTGATCACTATCCCCTGGTAACCGGCGTCACTCACTGCCTTCAGCAGTGCCTGCGGATCGGCAGGCCCGCTGACCAGCGCACTGCGGTCGGCCAGATTAACCCGTGCCTGACGGACATGAGCGACCTGGTTCAGTGCTTTCTCCACCCGGCTGACACAGCTGGCACAACTCATTCCGTCAATCAGTAGCTGAACCGTCTGTGGGTTATCTTCATCCGGGGAGGCCGGACGTTTTTTTTCCGCTGCCAGCCCGTCCGGCACGGGGTCAGTTGCTGTCAGCGGTTCAGGCTTTGGGTCGCGGTTACCCGGTTGCTGACTGGCATGGTAACCGGCCTGTTCAATGTCGCGGATTAACTCGCTGGCAGAGGCTGTTCCTGTGACGACCACCTGTTCCAGGGTCACCTCGGCAGTGGTAACATCACTGCGCTGTTCCAGTACTTCTTTGACACGTTTAACACAGTGGCCACAGGACAGGCCATCCAGCTGAAAAGTCAGAGTCTCAGACATAAGTAAATCTCCTTTATCAGGTCATCATAAGTCAGTCTCAGTGCTAAAAGTGTAAACCTTCCTGTAAGGTAAAGGTCAATAAAAACGATATGTTTAACCGGATCTCTGTCAGAACCTGTCGCAGCCGAGCCTGTAAAGCAACGGAGAAATAATATGAACATCAGTGATGTCGCCAGAAAAACCGGCTTATCCAGTAAGGCGATTCGGTTCTATGAGGAAAAGGGGATTATGACGCCGCCCCGGCGCAGCGCGAACGGTTACCGCAGCTATACGGATCACCATGTTGAAGAACTGACATTATTGCGCCAGGCTCGTCTGGTCGGATTCAGCCTGCAGGAGTGTCGTGAGCTGGTGGGGTTGTTTAACGATCCGCACCGGCACAGTGCAGATATTAAAGCCAGGACGTTACGTAAAGTCAGTGATATTGACCGGCAAATGGCGGAGCTTGAGGGAATGCGCCAGCGGTTACTCGCACTGGCAGAACGTTGTCCGGGAGATGATGGCGCGGAGTGCCCGATTATCGACAGCCTGTCCGGCTGTACCGGCAGAGGTCACTCCGCGCCCTGAGGCGGTTAGTACAGCAGGGAATATAACTGACGGCGGTATTTACCGGCCAGCGCATCACCGGTTCCCAGCGCTGCAAGAATCTCCTGGAACGTTTTACGCAACTCGCCTTGTCCGGCAGCGAGGTCGGTTTTCAGAAAACCAAACAATAATTCCAGTGCTTCTTCATTACGTCCGACCTGATGAAACTGGATTGCCAGTTTAGCGGCAATAGCGGTATTGGTCCGGTCAGCCTCAAGATCTGTCTGCAGTTGCTGAATTTCCGGGGTATCAGCGGCCTGACGCAGCAGATCGATCTGTGCCATCAGTCCCTGATAACGGGTGTCCTGATCCTGCAGTGGGACGTGTTTTAAAACTTCTTCAGCTTCATCACCCCGGTTGAGACGGATCAGCGTTTCGGCCAGTAAAAAGCCGGTTTCACTGGCGTACTGGCTGAGTTGCCAGGCATCTTTTAACAGCGGTAGTGCGTCCAGTGGTTTATCTTCTTCCAGTAATGCCTGCGCCTGCTGTACTTTTATTTCGTCTTCCCGTGGCAGCACTTTTTCCAGCAACGCCCGTACCGCGTCTTCCGGCTGCGGCCCCTGGAAACCATCCAGCGGCTGACCATCTTTAAACAGATAGACGGTCGGAATGGCCCGTAATCCGAACTGTGAGGCGACCATTTGCTGTTCATCACAATCCAGTTTCGCCAGCAGAAATTGCCCATGGTGCTCAGCAGCCAGTTTCTCCAGTACCGGTGTCAGCTCCTGACACTGCTGGCTGCGGGGTGACCAGAAATAAAACAGTACCGGTACCTGCATTGACTGCTCAAGTACCTGCTGCAGATTGGATTCATTAACATCAATAATCGGGGGCTGGGGTGACATAAGCTATGTTCCTTCGTCTGAAAAAGTATAACCGTTATCCGTCAGATATGGGGACAGACGGCGCGGGTTCAAGCGGCTATTTGTCCGGTGCTGAATGAGTGCTTAAAATTCGGTCCAGGATAACCCCCGGTAATAAACGCCGTGCCAGTGACATTACATGGGTTACTACGGTGACCGGATAACGCTGGCGCGGATAACGGCTCTCCAGCGCATGACGTAATTTAGGCAGTATCGCCCGGGGCGGGAGGGTAAAACGGGCGGCAATACCGGGATTTGTTACCGGACGGTCTGCTTCTCCCTGCAATACATTGCCGGTAAAGCGGGTGGAGATCGGGCCCGGCTCGATCAGACTGACACGGATACCGCTGTGCTTCATTTCCATTCGCAGGGCATCAGACCAGGCTTCCAGCGCATATTTGCTGGCGGCATATGCACCACGGCCCGGGGTGGAAATCAGCCCCATCACGGAACTGGTATTAATGATCCGTCCCTGGCCGCTGGCCTGTAAGGCGGGCAGCAGTAGCATGGTCAGCTGATGGACGCCAAAGAAATTGGTCGCGAACTGTTGTTCCAGCTGGCGGCGGGAGAGGGTGCTCAGCGGGCCATAGACCCCGAACCCGGCATTATTGAACAGTCCGTGTAATGTTCCGTTGCACAGTTCCGTGATCTCACTGGCCGCGGCCCCGACACTTTGCGGATCATCGAGATCAAGCAGTATCCCGGTGTATCCCAGCTGGTTCATACGGCTGACATCTTCCGGTTTACGGCAGGCAGCAAGCACCCGATAACCACGACTCAGCAAATCCCCGGCAGCCACAGCCCCGATGCCGCTTGAACAGCCGGTAATTAAGATATTTTTTTGCATAGGCTCACACGTTAATGGCAGATAGCTGGTATCAGATACCAGCCGGAATAGCTGCAGTATTGCATATAAGGTGGCTACGGCACCAATCACGGGCGGGAAAACGCGTGTCCGGCAGGAGATACGGGAAACATGAATTTCCCGTACCGGCAGGCAGTTACAATTTTTCGGTCGCCCAGTCGATGGCGGCCGCATATTCATCGGGTAACTGAGGAACCAGAGCCCGCAGCGCTGATATAAGGCGCGTCCGGTCACTGTCCGTAAGATTCAGGTGGCCCAGTTTCCGTCCCGGACGCACCTCTTTTTCGTACCAGTGCAGATGTACCAGCGCATGCTCCAGCCATTGCTGATTCAGTGCACAACCGATGATATTCACCATCACTGAAGGGGCAAAGACCACCGGTGAAGGCAGAGGTAATCCGAGGATGGCTCGCAGATGCAGCTCAAACTGGCTGACCGATGCTCCGTTTTGTGTCCAGTGACCACTGTTGTGTACGCGAGGTGCCAGTTCATTGATCAGCAAGCCTTCCGGCGTCACGAAACACTCCATCGCGATAACACCGACATACTCCAGTTCCTGCATAATCGCCGTAAGCATAGCTTCTGCCTGACGCTGCTGTGCGGCGTCCGGTACTGGTAAAGCGACGCTGGTCAGCAGAATACCGTTGTGGTGCAGGTTGTGCGTCAGGGGATAAAATACGGTACTGCCATCGCGGCCACGGGCTCCGACCAGTGAGACTTCGCCGGAAAAATTAATGCCCTGCTCAACGATACATTCGCCATAGCAGTCTGCGGGTAAGCTCAGGCATTCGGGCTGACGCAAACGCCATTGTCCGCGGCCATCATAACCGCCGGTACGGCGTTTAACGATAGCCAGCTCACCCACCCGGTTATAAATTTCCGGCCACTGTTGCGCATTGCTCAGTAACTGCCAGGGAGCGGTTGCCAGTCCCAACTGGTCGAGTAATTGCTTCTGGGTCAGGCGATCAGCAAGGCGCGGAAAAATATCCCGGTTAACAAAGGCCGGGTGGTTCGCCAGTTCACGGGTCAGGGCCGTTTCCGGCCAGCGTTCTATCTCTGCGGTGATCACACTCTGACGGATGGGCAGTGCTTCCGGCTCGGCATCGGTGCCGACCGGATAAACCGCGATCCCCAGCGGTTCGCCGGCCTGACGCAGCATGCGTCCCAGTTGACCGTTACCCAGTACGCAAACTGACTTCATGCATCCTCCCGCGGGTCCGGATTGTTCAGTACAGCTTCACTTTGTGCCGTGCGCCAGTCTGACAGACGTTGTGCCAGCGACGGATCGTTAACCGCCAGAATCTGGGCGGCCAGCAGGGCGGCGTTTGCTGCACCGGCTTTCCCAATCGCCAGGGTGCCGACCGGAATACCGCGTGGCATCTGGACAATAGAGTACAGGCTGTCAACACCGCTCAGAGCGGCACTCTGAACAGGGACACCCAGCACCGGCAGCAGGGTTTTTGCCGCCAGCATGCCCGGTAAATGGGCCGCGCCACCGGCTCCGGCGATGATCACATGAAAACCCTGTTGACGGGCATTCTCAGCAAAACTGAATAATTTGTCCGGCGTACGGTGCGCGGAAACCACTTCCACGTGGTGATCAACATTCAGTTCATTAAGGATTTCTGCAGCATACTGCATCGTAGCCCAGTCACTTTTAGAACCCATAATAATAGCGATACGGGCCGGGGCAGTATTCGACGACATGCGGTCAACTCCTGTGAGCAGATAGAAAACCTGGACAGAGGTACAGGCTATACACATTGAGAAGGGCGTGAGAATAGCATGAGACGGCCGGAAGGAAAACGGTTGCGTCACGACACAACCGGACAATCAGCGCGAAATTTACCAGCGGAAGGCAATTAAACTCACACCGCTGGCATCCAGCTGGATCATTGACCCCTGATGGTGCCAGGCACCCAGTACGGCGCGTTCGGCGGGCTGGTGGTTTATCTGCAGAAAGTGTATTTCCGGACGATGGGTATGGCCGTGGATCAACACAGAGGCCCGGTAACGTTCCATCACCTGTTCAACCGCCTGCTGATTAACATCCATAATTTGCAGACTTTTTGACTGGTTGGCCTGCTGGCTGTCATTGCGTAACCGCGCCGCAATGTTCTGCCTCAGGCATAACGGCAGCATCAGGAAAACCCGTTGCAGCCAGGGTTGATGCACTTTTTGGCGAAAACGCTGATACCCCTGATCATCAGTACAGAGTGTATCGCCGTGCATAATCAATACCCGCTGGCCGTAGCATTCCAGCAGTGTTTCTTCCGCAAGCAACGTCATGCCACTGCGGCTGGCGTATGCCTTACCCAGAAGAAAGTCACGGTTACCGTGAATAAAGAAGACCGGAACCGGCAGGGCAGACAGCGCCTCAGCAACCTGCCGGTGTAACGGGGCCGGGTCATCATCACCGATCCAGCTTTCAAACAGGTCACCGAGAATATACAGAGCGTCGCAGTCTGTCGCTTCGCGTTGTAAAAAACGCATAAAACCGGCAGTGATTGCCGGTTCTTCCTGACACAGATGCAAATCTGCAATAAAAAGCGTTCGCGGCATTACTCGCTGACGATCACTTTATTAATGACGACGTCATCTTTTGGTACGTCCTGGTGCATACCACTGCGTCCGGTGGAAACGGCTTTAATCTTTTCAACCACATCCATCCCTTCAACGACTTCTGCGAACACACAGTAGCCCCAGCCTTGCAGGCTTTCGTCACGGAAGTTCAGAAAATCGTTATCAGCAACGTTAATAAAGAACTGTGCAGTAGCAGAGTGCGGCGCAGAGGTACGGGCCATTGCCAGCGTACCACGGGTGTTTTTCAGGCCGTTGTTTGCTTCGTTACGGATTTCTTCTTTCGTGGATTTCTGTTTCATTCCCGGTTCAAAACCGCCGCCCTGAACCATAAAGCCGTTAATCACGCGATGGAAAATAGTATTATCGTAGAAACCTTCACGGCAGTACTCCAGGAAGTTTTTCACGGTAGCCGGTGCTTTATCGTCAAAAGTTTTAATAACGATATCACCAAAATTCGTCTGGAAAGTGACCATAATTTCATCCTGTCATGGTTATTGTCAGTATTTTAACTCTTCCTGCCTAACGGGGAAGGGTAATCGCAGAGGCTCCTTATATCATAAATTTCAGGCTTACGGCAGTATGGCGGAGGTTGATCACGGCTGATGACTTGCTTTACGTCGCAGTCACGTGAAAAATACGGCACAATAACCACAGTTATCGCACACGTTTAAACGGATACAGTTAAATGCTAAAAATTTATAACACGCAGAGCAGACAAAAAGAGGAATTCAAACCTATACATGCAGGTAAAGCAGGCATGTACGTGTGCGGTATTACCGTTTATGACCTGTGCCATATCGGACATGGCCGGACGTTTGTCGCTTTTGATGTCGTTTCCCGTTATTTACGCTACCTGGGCTATCAGCTGAAATATGTAAGAAACATTACCGATATCGATGACAAAATCATTAAGCGGGCCAATGAAAACGGTGAAACCATTGGCGCGCTGACTCAGCGGATGATTGCGGAAATGCATGCTGATTTTGCCGCGCTGGGCATTTTACCGCCGGACGCTGAACCGCGGGCAACTCAGCATATCGGCGAAATCATTACACTGGTGGAAAAACTGTTGCAGCGTGGCCATGCCTATGTGGCCAGCAACGGGGATGTGATGTTCGATGTACAAAGTGACCGCCATTATGGTGAGCTTTCGCGACAGGACCTGGAGCAACTGCAGGCCGGTGCGCGGGTGGAAGTTACCGATGTAAAGAAAAATCCGATGGACTTTGTGCTGTGGAAAATGTCGAAAGCTGACGAACCGGGCTGGCCGTCGCCGTGGGGCAACGGACGTCCCGGCTGGCATATTGAATGTTCAGCCATGAACTGCAAACAGCTGGGTGAACACTTTGATATTCACGGTGGCGGTTCGGATTTAATGTTCCCGCACCATGAAAACGAAATTGCCCAGTCAACCTGTGCCCACGGCGGTGAGTATGTGAATTACTGGATGCACTCAGGGATGGTGATGATTGACCGTGAGAAAATGTCAAAATCACTGGGTAACTTCTTCACGGTCCGTGATGTACTGAAGCATTACGATGCAGAAACTGTACGTTACTTCCTGATGTCCGGACATTACCGCAGTCAGCTGAATTACAGCGAAGATAACCTGAAACAAGCCCGTGCTGCCCTGGAACGTTTGTATACCGCACTGCGCAATACAGATCCTCAGGCCGTGGCTGCCGACGGTGCAGAGTTTGAACAGCGTTTCCGTGATGCGATGGATGATGACTTTAATACACCGGAAGCTTATTCGGTGCTGTTTGATATGGGACGTGAGGTTAATCGCCTCAAAGCTGAGGACAGCGCGGTTGCGGATGCTCTGGCAGCAAAATTACGCCAGCTGGCCAGCGTATTAGGTATTCTGCAGCAGGATCCGGAAACCTTTCTGCAAAGTGCTGCCGGCAGCAGCGATGATGAGGTTGCTGAAATTGAAGCCCTGATCAAAATGCGTAAAGATGCCCGCGAAAGCAAAAACTGGGCGCAGGCAGACGTTGCCCGTGACAAGCTGAATGCGCTGGGGATTATTCTGGAAGACGGCCCGCAGGGAACCAGCTGGCGCCGTAAATAATCTGCAGGCCTAATCAGCAAAAAACGGGCGACAGGGGTAACCGGTCGCCCGTTTTTTTGGGTGGTATAATTACGGGATAACGCTGATCGACTGACCGGCAAAAACGACGGTCTGTCCGCTGACAATTTTACAGCGTTTACGGGTTTCGATCTGACCATCCACGGCTACCAGACCATCCGCAATACATGCTTTTGCCTGGGCACCGCTTTCGGCCCAGCCTTCCAGTTTCAGTAAGTCGCAAAGTTCAACATGGGGAAATTTACCCAGTGAGAAGGTTGCCATTATTCTGTTTCTCCGTCGTGATATTCTTCGCAAGCCTGCAAAGTATTCTGTATTAAGGTTGCTACTGTCATCGGGCCAACCCCACCCGGTACCGGGGTGATCCATGAGGCACGTCCGGCAGCGGTTTCAAACTCGACATCACCCACCACACGACCATCTTCCAGACGATTAATACCGACATCAATCACAATCGCACCTGGCTTAATCCAGTCGCCGGGAATAAACCCGGGTTTACCTACGGCGACCACCAGCAGATCAGCATTTTCAACATGCTGGCGGAGATTACGGGTAAACCGGTGAGTGACAGTGGTGGTACATCCGGCCAGTAACAATTCGAGACTCATCGGACGGCCAACAATATTCGAGGCCCCGATGACCACGGCGTTTAAACCGAAAGTGTCAATGGAATACCGTTCCAGCAGGGTGATAATTCCGCGCGGGGTGCAGGGACGCAGCAGCGGCGCCCGCTGACATAAACGTCCTACGTTATAAGGATGAAAGCCATCGACGTCTTTATCGGCAGCAATCCGCTCCAGCACTTTAATATTATCGATACCTTCCGGCAGCGGCAACTGCACCAGTATGCCGTCGATTTGATGATCGTTATTCAGCTGATCGATTAATGTCAGCACTTCCTGTTCAGTCGTGGTGGCCGGAAGGTCATAAGAACGGGAGACAAAACCGACTTCCTCACAGGCTTTACGTTTACTGCCAACATATATTTGTGACGCCGGGTTGTCGCCGACCAGAATTACGGCCAGGCCGGGGGCACGTTTACCCGCCGCCAGGCGCTGTTTCACTTTTTCTGCAACTTCAAGCCGGACCTGCTGCGCAATCGTTTTACCATCAATAATCTGTGCTGACATCAGAGAAAAAATCCACGGAGTTAGAGTCATAGGGTGAGGTATCTATTCTGTCAGAAGCAACGCGTGCTGTCAGGCAAAGAATCGCTGATTGTTGTTTAAAGCTTCAGCAGTAAAACAGAAAGTCGCGTAAAAACATTGACTCATCTGCCGGTGACCGTATAATTCGTCGGAAATCAGGGCGCCCTTAGCTCAGTTGGATAGAGCACCGGCCTTCTAAGCCGTAGGTCATAGGTTCGAATCCTATAGGGCGTACCATTTCCCCTTCCACTACAGTCCTGTAACGTCCACTAACCCCAGTAAATACGCACTTCAAAGCCATTATTACGTCTACTAACGTCCATCTAAATCCATTGTAATCCACGATCAAGTGGGGGTATATTTGGGGGTATTATCAGGTTCAATGGAAAAGATACCCCCAAAATGAAACTCAATGCCCGCCAGGTAGAGACTGCAAAGCCTAAAGAAAAGCCGTATAAGCTATCTGACGGCGGTGGCCTGTATCTATTGGTTAATCCCAATGGTTCACGTTACTGGCGGTTAAAGTATCGTGTAACCGGTAAAGAAAAACTGCTGTCCGTGGGGGTATATCCTGATGTGACGTTATCCGATGCCCGCAGCAGGCGCGAGGATGCCAAAAGGGTTCTGGCTGCTGGTGGTGATCCGGGACAGGAAAAACAGGCAGAGAAGCAGGCAAAGGCGCTGGCGGTCAAAAATAACTTTGAGTCGGTAGCTATCGAGTGGCATGAACACAAAGCGCCTAACTGGTCACAGGGCTATGCTGAGGACATTCTGGAGTATCTGACAAAAGATATTTTCCCGTTTATCGGTAAGAGGGCGATTAACGAGATTAAGCCTGCTGAGATGCTGTCCGTGTTGCGGAAGATGGAACAGCGCGGCGTTCTGGATAAACTGAAAAAGACCCGGCAGGCTTGCCGCCAGATTTTTACCCACGCAGTGATTACCGGCAGGGCAGAGAGTAACCCAGTCACAGATTTGGCCGGGGCACTGAAAGCACCGAAGCAAAAACACTTCCCGCACCTGAGCGTTGAACAGATACCTGGCTTCCTGAATGCTCTGAATGATTACTCCGGAAGCATGATTACCCGCACTGCCACAAAGTTATTGATGATCACCGGCCTCAGAACCATTGAGCTGAGAACGTCCGAATGGTCAGACATCGACTTTGAAAAAGGCATCTGGCAGATACCCGCCGAGCGTATGAAAATGCGCCGCCCGCATATTGTCCCTATCTCCCGCCAGGCAAGGGAATTGCTGGAAGAAATCCACCAGCTAACCGGACGGGGCAGATATGTCTTTCATGGACGGAATGACGCTGGCAAGCCAATGAGTGAGGCCAGTATTAATCAGGTGATCAAGCGTATTGGCTATGATGGTAAAGCCACAGGCCACGGATTCCGGCATACATTGAGTACCATACTTCACGAACAGGGCTATAACTCTGCCTGGATAGAAACCCAATTGGCGCATGTCGATAAAAACTCTATCCGGGGCACTTACAACCACGCTCAATATCTGGAAGGACGCAGAGAAATGCTCCAGGCATATGCTGATTATCTGGACGCACTGGAGAGCGGGGCAAATGTGGTACATGGGTAGTTTGCGTTAAGTTAATTTGCGCCCGATTGGGCTTTGGCGTGCTATTATGGAACGATATTAATTCTAAGATTAGCCCATAACTTTAAATGGATTTTAATAAATGAAAGAAAGCACTGCTTTTGATTATTTTGCATCACCTGTGCCCATTAGAAGCAAGGGCGGGTCTTCAACGCTACAGGTAAAGTTAAGGCAAGAAATATCGCCATTACTTAGCGATAATGACGTGATTAATTTGTTCAAATCAAATTATGCTGAGCAAGAGCTGAAATTAAAAAACCCCGCCAATATCAGCTTTTATAATTCTGTAACTATGAATGACATACTCTCATATAACACTGGTCATATACACAGTGATTGTTTGATCAGGCTTCATAACTTCTCAGTCAGAATTTGTGATTACCTGAATGTCTCTAAAAATGTATTCCAAAGAGCCGCTATATTGGCAACCTTGTCATTTATTAAGGGCGAACTAGATGTTGCTCGGGCTATTCTTGATACATTCAACACTGCCAATATCGGGGCTGTAGTCATTTCTGATAAATGTTCAGCAAACGGAAGGCAAGGGGGAAGAAACCAACATCCGAGAACAGGCGAGGCTATCGAGCTAGCGGAAAAGAGGCATAAAGAAGTTCCATATGAGAGCAATGAACAAATAGCAATTTATGTTGTAGGTAAGCTTAAAGAGGCAAACCCGAAAGAGGTTCCGTCACTTTCTACCGTGAAAAGGGCGATAAATACAAGCCAAAGCATATCTAAATCTAGGTTAAAAGCCTCTAAAAGTCGGTCATAAGCCGCTTTTGAATGCCATAAGCCGGTTATGACTTTCATAAGCCGCTTTTGAATGTATTTATTTGATAAATAAAAAAATAGTATTTCACTTGTTCCGTAATCATCCACTGATACACAAAATGAACAGGTGAATCCATGCAAGACAAGAAAGAACGTTTAATCGACTTTAAAGAAGCTCTTAACCGCACTCGTACCAAAAAATCATGGGCTTACGAGCTTATCAAGCAGAACCGCTTCCCAAAGCCTATCAAAATTGGCGCACGTTCTATTGCTTTTGTGGAAAGTGAAATCGATGCGTGGATTAACGAGCGTATCGCAGAACGTGATGGCGTGGGGGCTAACTAATGGCGAAAAAAAACCACCCGGCACAGGTGGCTGATTCAGATATTCGCGGGATTGATTCTACACCCGCACCACTGAATATCAAGCCGCCATATAAAGCCGAAACATTCGGCCTCTATATGCTGACACATCCTAACGGGATCACCGCACTTAATACTAACGCCCGCACGTTTGCTGATTTTGATAAGAACGGCACTGGTAAGCAGTTTTATACCACCTGCCTACACACTGATGTTGCCAAACTCCGTAATCAATATGGCGTTGATGTGTCCGGCGAGCCGGTTAAATACGTTTCCCGCCACGGGTACAGAACCACTTTCACCAGCTACCGAATTGCTGACCGTAAGGCCGCAGCCCGTGCCGTTGTGTTGGTCAATCGCTGGCGTACAGATCGCGGTGAAAGTCACTTGCCGCCAGAATATGCACAGCAGCTTATTAACCAGTTCCCGGACACCAACCCTACCGAATAACGGAGCCTGACAGATGAAAATCGAAAAAAGCGGATTCAGTTCCGAGGCCGCCCCTCAGCCTGAGCATGGATTTAGCAATATTAACTGTGCAAGTGAAGACCATATTTCAGTTATCAGGTTTGAAGGTAAAACCATCCGTATTGTGAATATCAGCGGTGAGCCGTGGTTTATTGCTAAAGATATTTGTGACGCGCTGGAAATTGCAGATCACTTAGTTTCCTTACGCCGCCTGGATGACGATGAAAAGGGGGGGTATTTAATACCTACCCCTGGCGGCAACCAACACATGCGGACAGTTCAGGAGTCAGGTTTCTACAAACTGATTTCTCGCAGCCGCAAAGCAACGATTCCCGGCACATTCGCCCACGGGTTCACCAACTGGGTATTTCGTGAAGTGATCCCTTCTATCCGCAAGACTGGCTCCTATGGTGTCCCGTTCGCGTTCCTGAATGACCACAGCAAACGCCAGGTAGCCTATGACAAAAAGGCCAGTAAACGCGGTAAAGATCTGCAAGCCTGCAAAGGTGAGAAAGCCCGCTTAATCGCCGAAGAAGCTGAATTATGGCGCAAGTACCAGCCGCAATTGCCGGAGGTTCACTGATGCCCCCACAGAAGCCAAAGCGCCGCTTTAAAAGCCCGCACGGGCGCACCGTCACAGTGCTGGGAATGAGTGCCGGCTGTGTCGTGTTTATGCGCGATGACTACCCGCACCCATGCCAGAAGCCACTGGAGAAGTTCAAAGCTGAGTATGTGGAGGTGACAGATGATCGCCGCCCAGAGTAATGCCCCTTCACTGGCTGGCCTGTTAGTAAATGTTAGTGTCGAAAACCTAACAAAACCTCACATTTCACTGGCTGGATTCTTAACAAATCTTAACCTTGAGCACTTAGTAAAACTTAGTGTTCATCAGACAAATATTTGCCCGATGTTCAGCCAACTGACATACCTCAAATCACAGGGATGTAAAGCCGACCTTAAAACTCCCGATCACCAAAAGCTGAACGAAAAAAAGGACAGCACTGCGAATGCCATCCTTTCGACTACAGCCAATGAGTATCAGCCCTTTGGTTCAATGCCTAACCGCTCAAGTTCTTTGCGACCAAGCGTTTTCAGCCAGTTCCCGAGACTCATGTTCTCTGCCGTTGCTGCTGCCTCAAATTGTGCCTTGAGTTCAGGTGATAAACGTACATTGAACATCGGTGAGCGGCCAGCTCCTTTAGGGACTTTATCCCTTTCGATGATTGACATGTATAGACCTATTGCAATATTATCGATCCCATTAGGTCTATACCTTATCACGGTAAGGCGTAATAAAGAAACGCCCACGAACGGTATTACCAGTACCGAACGAGGGCTAACAACCACCGATAGCGAAAGTATCGAGGAAGCTGTAATGCAGAATACCACACACCCGCAAGGGCGGCATTCACTCACCCAAAATTCAGGCAATGAACCGGCGTCATTCGTCTGGATTATCGCCGCAGTTCGCCGTGACTGCCCGACAGTTAAGGCCACAATCCACCATATCGCCGCTGCTACAGAGTGTGAAGCCCGCCGGATGCTGGCAAAAGATCACGTTTGCTTCTTTGCCGGCCGTATTCGCCAGGGGGTTAGCAATGCGTAGTCACTTTGATGTGCGCGGCTATGCCGTCAATAAGCGCGGACTGACCGTGGGGATTACCTACCAAATCGTTTCCTCTGACGTTAAACACGCTACGGCCCACGCAATGAGCCGGGCGCAGCAGGAAGGATTTACTCATATCCGCATTAACTTCACGCGGGAGATCGCGAAATGATGGAGCAGCACCCCGAATACAGCAATGCGATTGCCATGCTATCCAGAGAGGAAGCGTATTCCGAAAGTTTTACGACTAATGAACGAATCTCTGAACGGCTTGAGAGGTTCCGTACCGGTTTAGTTCATATCATCACCGAAATTTTACCGGAGCATGATACTCAAAAAGAATATCACTGGCTTTCAGCACTGCTTCATTTACTGGAAATGACACAAATTGATTTAGCCAAAGAAATCCGCCGGGAGTGTGAACAGTGAGTAAATTGGAAGTGATAGAAGCAACCGCAGATGGCGTTATTTTCATGACTCGCCGCGCCGATGGTAGCCACCAGCACCAGAAGTTGATCGGCTATAAGGCCGCTATCAGGACGCTGGATGATGGCGCTTATGACGATGATCTGCCAAATGGCCTACGCCTGGTAGCGACAGTATTTGAGGCTGAGGTAATGGGCTATTTCACCCCGACTGGCGGGCAACAGGTGATGCTGTGGCGTTGGATTGTGGCGGCCCTGTTTATCATCGAGCAGCTGGAACAGAACGGCGCTGGCGAAGTTGAACTAGAGGACGGCACGACACAGACGTTTGCTCGGTACTTTGGCAAACACGGCGGCATATCTGTTTACCCTGTCACTGAGCGCGTGGCCCTGGCTAATAACATTGAATCACTGGCCTGTGAGTTACACGCCCACGAAGGCTCGGAGCAAAAGGCAGTCCTCATATACCAGCAAATGCTGACTACAGACAGCGGAGCCTATGCCCTATCTGCCTGGGGCCGTGAGTGTATGGCAATACTTCACGACAGCTTTATTGAGCAGATCAACACCGAGGGGCTACCTGCTGCCCCGGTATGGCACTAAGGAGGGATAACGATGCGTAACATTGACCTTATCCGGGAAGTGACTACCGAAGCAGCGAATAACTGGCCTTACATTATGCAGAGCCTCAATATCGCCGTGCCGGATAACCCGCGAAAACATGCGCCTTGCCCCAACTGCGGGGGTAATGACCGATTCCGGTTCGATGACAACGGGCGCGGCAGCTTTATCTGTAACCAGTGCGGTGCGGGTGATGGCCTCGACCTGATCCGCAAAGTTCACCAGTGCGACACCACAGAGGCGGCAAAGCTGGTGGCTGATGTGCTGGGTATTGATTACCGGACAGCCGAAACAGACCAAAAATCAGCCGACCAGAGACGTGACCAACTGGAGCAGCGGCGCCAAAGCCAGGCTGAGGAATACCGGCAGCGCCAGGATGAAGCAGAGGCAGAACGGCGGGCACAATTCGATGCCAGGTATCAGCAATTGGAGGCGGCAGCAACGGACGGCGAGAGCCAGTATCTGATCGCTAAGTATCTGGATGGAGTGATCACCCGATGCCTGCCTGATGGCTCAATCCTCCTGCCATTAACGGACGCTATCGGGAATATCACCGCAGCACAGACTATCTCACAGATAGGCAGTAAAAAGCTGGTGGCCGGCTCCGCGAAGAAAGGCGCATATCACACCATAAACGCACCACAGCAGCCACAGGCCGTTATCCTTGCCGAAGGTTACGCCACAGCGTTGAGCGTCTCCCTGATGCGCCCAGAAGCGCTGGCAGTGGCAGCCATTGACGCAGGCAACCTGTTACCGGTGGCTAAGGTAATGCGCGGGAAATACCCACAGGCACAAATCATCATTGCCGCCGATAACGACCACCAGCAGGACGGGAGCGCGAACACGGGGATCACCGCCGCAGAGTCTGCCGCCATTGCCGTGGCTGGCCTTGTCACAAGCCCACCGACTGACCACAAGGCTGACTGGGACGACTACCGGCAGCAATACGGGCTAGAGGCGTCTACAGCAGCATTTAACGAAGGATTGTACCAACCACAGGGGGAAGCGATGAACGCAACGCTACAGGTGACTCACGGCGGCAAAGAGAGCCAGCAAAACGACCCGCTTAAACCGCAGGTTAAAAGCCGGAAGGATGGCATTTATTGGATTGAGCCAAAGACTGACAAAGATACCGGCGAGATTATCAGCAAGGAAAGCTGGCTATCCTCCCCGTTAGATGTGATCGGCACTGGCCGCGATGATAAAGACCAGTACCTGATATTACGCTGGGTTCCCTATGGTGAAACGTCACCGGTAACAGCGCCGCTACCACTGGCTGATGTGGGGGAGCGTGAAGGATGGCGCACGTTAAAAGCAGGTGGCGTGAATATCACTACCAAAAGCGGGTTACGGGCAATTCTGGCCGATTGGCTGCAAATGAGCGGCAACCGCGAAATATGGCGGGTGAGTCATGCGACTGGCTGGCAGTGTGGGGCCTATATCATGCCTGATGGCGACATCATTGGATCACCAGATCGCCCCGTATTATTCAGCGGCCGCAGTAGCGCCGCATCCGGCTACAAAGTGACAGGCACAGCCTATAGCTGGCGGGGTTCCGTGGCCAGACTTGCTGAGGGTAACTATTCCATGATGACCGGGATCGCCGCAGCACTGGCGGCACCACTTATCGGGCTATCCGGGGCTGACGGGTTCGGCATCCATTTTTACCAGCAATCCAGCGCCGGTAAGACAACAACGGCAAACGCCGCCGCGAGTTTATACGGTGATCCTGATTTACTGAAACTGACCTGGTACGGCACCGCGCTGGGGTTAGCCAATGAAGCTGCCGCGCATAATGACGGATTAATGCCGCTGGATGAAGTCGGACAAGGAGCCGACCCGGTGAGCGTCTCACAGTCTGCCTATGCCCTGTTTAACGGCGTGGGGAAACTGCAAGGTGCGAAGGAAGGAGGAAACCGGGATCTGAAACGCTGGCGCACCGTGGCGATCAGTACCGGTGAGATGGACATGGAAACCTTCATCGCTACCAGTGGCAGAAAGACCAAAGCCGGGCAGCTTGTGCGCCTGTTGAATATCCCGCTGACTAAGGCTGTTAACTTTCACGGCAACGGTAACGGTAAGCACCACGCTGACGCCCTGAAGGATGCCTGGCAGAGTAACCACGGAGCGGCGGGCCGGGCCTGGATAAAATGGCTTGCAGATAATCAGGGGGAAGCCGTTGAAATCGTCCGGGAGTGTGAAGAACGCTGGCGTGGCATAATCCCAGCTGACTACGGCGAACAGGTTCACAGGGTAGCGTCCCGATTCGCCATTCTGGAAGCCGCACTACTGGCAGGCCGGGTGATCACCGGATGGAACGCGCAGATATGCCGTGATGCGATACAGCACAGCTATAACGCCTGGGTGAAGGAATTCGGGACGGGTAATAAAGAACACCAGCAGATAATCCAGCAGACGGAGGCTTTTCTTAATGCTTACGGACTGAGCCGGTTCGCTCCGCTGCCGTATGAGCCGCGAGACTTGCCGATCAACAACCTGGCAGGCTACCGGCAGAACGGAAGCCACGAAAGCGACCCGGTAGTGTTTTACACGTTCCCGGCTACGTTTGAAAAGGAGATCGCCACTGGTTTTAACCCGAAACTGTTTGCTGATGTGCTGAAGCAAAGCGGAATGCTGACACCGCCAGCCAGTGGCCGAGGTTATCAGCGGAAATCACCGAGGATTGAGGGGCGGCAGATTAACGTATTTGTCCTGAGCTTCATGCCGGAGGAAAACGACCAGCCAGAGTAAATACTTTTTTTCACATACGAGGTTTTAGTGTTGGTTCAGTTGGTTCAGTCGGTTCAATTTGTAAAGTGTATTGATTTATAAGGATTTTAAATCATATTTTGAACCAACACTGAACCAACAATTGGCTATTTTGAACCAACACAGACGACAGGATGATTTTTCGTTGGCAGGTACTGAACCAACAATCACCCCCACTGAACCAACACAAAATTAAAAATGTTGGTTCACTAAAACCCAGTACTGGCGCGGCCTGCAAGCCCGTGAACCAACTGAACCAACTGAACCAACATACTTTCAGTTGTTTATAGAAAAAATTGAGGTGAGTAAATTATGACCGCACAGATTTCAGCGTACGGGCGGCTGGTGGCAGATCCACAGACCCGCACCACGGCAAACAGTAAAAGCATGGCAATGGCACGACTGGCGGTGACGCTACCCTGCCATACCGCACAGAACAACGAAGCTACCTACTGGCTGGGCGTAGTCGCTTTTGGCGCTCAGGCTGACACACTGGCGAAACACCATAAGGGTGACATGATAAGCATTGCTGGGAATATGCAGCTTAACCAGTGGTCAGGACAGGATTGCGTACAGAAGGAACAGCCACAGGTTATCGCTGACAGCATTATCAGTGCCAGAACGTCACGACCAGGCAGCAGAAAGACCACCAGCAATCCGCAGCAGTCAGGCCAACCACACAGCGCCGTGCCAGGATGGGAACACTATCAGCAACCACCTTTTGATGATGAAGAAAGGTTTTAATCATGAGCAAGCAGAAAATCGCCATCCTAAGCCTTTAAAGTGAACTGACCTCACTAGCGAGTAGAACATTGTGATATAAACGTCAGGTACTGCTTTTGTATAATCAGACGTTGTATAAGGTGAGCATTCTGGGTCTGACCAAACGATGGTCGCTACTCTCCCCGTGGTTTTTGATATACCCACCACGGGGGCCTTGAGTTCTTTATAATACAAGAAAATGGAAATAACCATGTTTGAACAATTACCGCCAAGTATCTACATCGCTATGGGTGCGCTCGCAGCAGCATTAGTTACAGGATTATTTTCATTCCTAAACATGATTGTGACAAAGGAAAACAAAGTATCTGAGTTTAGGCAGGAATGGATAAATACATTAAGAGAGGAAATTTCAATTTTTACGGCATCGGCACAAAGGATGTCTTATGACTTGAGTGAGTGTAGAGGGAAAAATATTGATAAAGCAGTAGAAACCCTAAATGAAAGTAGGGAGAAGACGGTTCAGTCCTTAACGAAGCTCACACTCATGTTAAATCATGAAGATATAAAAAAAGAAGGAACCCAAGAATTTGAGTTAATGCGAGTAATAAAAGACGCAAGAGCAGTAAAGGTAGCGAGAGGTTTTAGGGTTAGGGCGAAAGATAAGGGCTGTTGGGCTCAGGATGAGGAAATAATCAGAGCTTCAGACGCAATAAGAGATGCTGCTGGACCATTACTTAAAGATAACTGGGAAATCGTTAAGAAGGGAGAGAGAGTCTATAGGTATACACGGAATGCAGCGCTCGTATTCCTCGTTGTCACATTCATAGCTCTTGCTTGCTTCTCATATAATTCACTAGCACATACAAACAAGAATGTTCAGGCAGAGTCCCAACATCAACTTATAACCCCTCCAGCGAATGTAACGATCACCATTAAAACCGATTAATGAAGGCGTAGCCTAACTCGATACAAGAGAAAAATTTAACATCAGCCCCTCTTATGCGTACTGCTTAAACGGCCTCATAGCGATTTTGAGGCCAGTACCACACTCCGCCATACCTTGCCCTGCGAAAACGTCCAGACTCGATTTCATAGCTTCATCGACCACAGTAAACAGAAGCCGGTTATTTCCGTTTTTTTGTGCCTGACGATAAATAACGTTGATCTGACCGATCACATAATCGTTTCATGAATCGGTACAAATATATTAACTGTTGCAAATATTGAAACTATAATAGCTGTATAAATAGCCAATGTGGACAAATAACCATGAGTACAGCAAGCCTGAAGCCGGTACTACTCAGTCGAGAACAAATCGCCGTACTTCGAAAAATCCAGGAACAGGAGCGCAGCAAATCCCCGCTGAACATCGCGCCAACAATCCACGTTATTGCCCGTCAGTTGATGGATAACGCGCTGAAGCAGTTACAGGTGAATAATGCCTGATAGCAGGAAAGAGTAGAGAAGGAACTTAACCCAATGACAGCCTGATGATTTAGCCACCAGTACGCGCGCGAGGCAGCAGAGGACAAAAAAGTCCTCTGGTACAAAATCAGAGGGTTATCCGCATAGGCTAGAGGCAGGATCCTGCCTATGATGATTTACAGAGCCCACAAAAGGGGAACCATGTCAGCCAGTGAGAAGAAGAACACGAACCGGTATTTTAATGGTGTAGAAACTACACGTTTAATCGTGACGGTAGAGAGTTCGCTGGTGGCGCAGGTTGATGACCTGATAGGCACTCACCGTTATGGTGATATCTCTCACCCATGCCGCCGGAACCGTGCTGAGTTCGTCAGGCAAGCCATAGCCGAGAAGCTGGTGCGGGATAGTAACCAGTAACCACCAAACGTAACCACACAGTAGTTACCACAGAGGCCGAATAGATGGACAGCAGAGCCGAGAAGGTTAAAAGACTACAGCAGCACTACCAGCGCAGAGATGATGCCCTTAAAAAATGGGCCGCCAATGGATACAGATACCACGATACACCGGCACATGATCCAATGCCTGACGACCTGGCAGACTTACGGTGCGAAGCAAAGACCAGGGCAGGCACACCCTGTAAGCGTAAAGACATATACCAGAATGGACGGTGCAAGTTTCACGGGGGCCTAAGTAGTGGCGCCAAGACAGCAGAGGGTAAAGCGCGGCAGTTAGCTGGGTATCGCCACTGGCAGGAAAAACAGGGAATGCGCAAGGATAAAATTGCGCAGAAAAATGCGCACAACGAATAGTGAAATTGCGCAGAAATTGCCTTACCCCATGATGTATGGCGAGGCATGAAATTAAGCCTGTCATTAATTGTTAGTTTTCAGCAGGATAGCTGGTAGCTTCCTACCCCATGAATGGTTGATAAAAGTTGACGTTATCTAACGGTTCGCAGCAAAGTTCGCATCTCTGGTTCGCAGTAGGTACGCAGTGTGGTACGCACCATAAGTACGCATTTTGAGTGCGTATCCTGATAATTTTCGGGCACGTTAGAGGCCGCCAAAATCACAATAAACGGAACAAGGAGCGACCAATGTTAGACCGTGAATCACTGGAAATGACCGTACTACAGATGGCCCGCATACAGGGCGAAAAGCTGGACAGGCACACGCTGTACACCGTCAGGAATGAGATTAGAAACGCCCTGGCAGCAAAAGAACGATACCGCCGGACGCTGGAGGCACCACCCTACCAGTGGAAGAAACCACGTCCGCCAAGGTAATCGAGACAGTTAAATCTGAAACCAACCCTGGAAAAATTTCTATACAAATATTTCTTAGGAGTATTATTAAAAGCTAAGTAGACCTATGCACTCTTACACTTGCTATTGCAAATTAACAATAATTACAAATTTTGTGTATAAAAATATTTATCAAAATGATAAGTTAACGCGCCTTCAATGAAATGCTCAGAAAACATACAAAGATGTTTTTTTCAAAAGAATTTGAGATATTATTGTGACTACAACTATTTATGACGGTCTAAAACGTGTAGTGGGTAGTGATTCACGGTGGTCATGCTTTGCGCACGTAGCTAATGGTGAGTTTGAAACGTGCTCTTATCCCGAGGCTTCGCATATCGTTTACGTAGACGATACTGGTTTCGGAAAATCCTGTTGCGCGAAGATGTAGTCCTGTGCTTAGCTGGAAATGGTGAGTTAATTGAGCAGTGGAAGACTTGGTGGCGAGCATCAACTCTAGTTAAAAACTATCCGCCGTTTACCAGTAATAATGGTGATAGTGTTGCTCTGTATGCTGTTGATTTATTAACCAATAAGTTGTGGCTTTTATCAAATCAGATTGATGCCACTTATGTGGATTCAAACAGCAAAGAGGTTCGGGCGCTCTTCTCTGGATCAGGTGGCGCGCTAGCATTTACAGCTTGGCGCAGAACACTTGACGTAAAACAATCTATAATTGAGGCTATATCTAACGATTTCTGTAGCGGTGGTAGTGTTAGATTCATAGACTATCATTCACAGCTTCAGGATTTAGAAGATTCATTCCACACCATAAAAGATGTTCAGAATGAGTTAGTCAATAGGGGGTATGTCATGGACATTAAAAGCTTAAAGAACCCGATTCCCATAACTGACCAAGCATTTGGTAAAATGCGAGATTCCCTAGCCGCTAATGTAGCAGCTATTGGAGCACCATTGGGTCACCAATCAGTAACATTATGGGATGAACCAGCCTTAGCACGGTTGGATGCGTTAGTAGACATGATGGCTGAAAGGGAAAGCCATAAGCCATTTTAACTGTCAAGGTACTTGTCAATCCTTTAATCCTAATTTTAAAGGATTGATGAAATTTCGTTAATAATTATTTATTAATCTTCCCATTTTCCCTATACCCGTTACGAAAGTAAATCCAATAGATCTGGCAGTATTTTAACCTTAAGGTGTAAAATCCGCTCCTTATCTATGGGGGAGCCAGTAAAGGTAACAAATCCATAATGTGGCTCGGAACGAACATTATTACGATGCTTTATCGATACTGGTATGAAGTTAGTGTCACATTGAGGCTGCCTCCGCTATTTTCGTAGCGGTTCCTTTCTGTCGCTTCCATGCGCTGTAAATATCCTTATTCCACGCCTTACCTGCCCTGGTCTGATAGCCGGCCTCATTAAGCCGTTCCGCGATAATGCGGCCGTTGTCGAATCCCTGCCTGATGGTATTTGCCACCACTTGAAGCACTGCCGCCTCATTGTATTGCTGCGGGGGTATGCCCTGTTTACCACCAGCCAGCGCAGCCGCCGCCGTTTCCATGCGTTCAACCAGAGCCAAAAACCGGTGATCGGGATTACTTTCTGGCTGGCCCAACTTCTGACGTACAGCGTCAATCAGCCATGCTGTTTTGTCATTGCCGGACTCACTCACGGCAGAGGTGAAGGACTCAACTAGGTAAGCGGGGACGCGAAAGGTAACAGATAGGGATTTGCTCATTATGATCACCAACATTAGGGAGATTGAGCAATATTTTACCAGCGTAAGACAGCGTAAGACAGCGGGCTATTTCCATAGCTTAGGGAGTCAATTTGGTTAGCGCACAAAGCTGGTGGCTTCGAAATGAAGGCACCTATCACAACCAAGTGAATCCGCATATGGCTGCGTGTTTTCAGTCGGTATACGATAAATGGGTATTGGTGTAAATTGAACAGCCGTTCTCAGTGTCGAAAAGTCGCCTACTGCTCCCAACATACAGGCAGCAATAGGCGAGAAGCATGCATACGGTGATAGCGAAGCCCTAAACGCGTCTGCGAGGATAGGTACTTGTTAAAATAGAGACCCAGGTAAGCTAGTATGAACACTCTCTCCTGAGATACTTTCAAGGAATTGCTGTGGAAGAATCCTCTCAAATACATCCAGTACGGTACGCATGACACTTAAATGCTGGTCCCAATCACCCCCTTCCACACGCCTCCAAGCACTTGGCATGTACCTCACTAATATTGATAATGAATACAATATTGCAAGAGAGGTGACTCTATACTCGGACACGCCCCCCAATACTGGCAAGATTAATGTGGGGCTACTTAGATAAGGGCTGTGATGCATCAATAATGCATCGCGCCAAGACTTCAGCCCCTGATGATCGATGCGCGCCCGAAACACTTCACCATCGCGGGAAGTTTCAACCTTTGTTAACTCAGCAAGCGGCCAATCCTGCAAAGCAATTCGTGCCTCGGATATTTTATTAGATAGATCTTTAAGAAAAATGTAACTGGTTGAAGTATTAGTAGCCCTTTTTGCGTGTCGGGAGGTGACATCAATATACGGAATAAGCCAAGCAGGCTCATCGTCGTACACCTGCGTGAAGAGATCCCCCAATTCGGGAATCGCAGATAGTAAGGCAGACATGCCGGCAAATGACTGTAGAGGATACTTAACCGAATTATCTAAATCACCCACAGACCTTGCTTTAGCCTTAGGATAAAAACCAGTGTCATACCCCAGAAAACTAACCCAATTAGGGTAAAATCCAGTGGCTAGAACACCAACCTTCAGGTCTCCAAAATGACCAGTTACTGACGACAGGGTGAACAGCCCATGCCCCTGTTTTGTCATGCCTTCCAACTGGTCAAGATCGGAGGGCCCATTAGGTGCGGCTAACATCTCCGCAAATGCAAGGCTCAAGGTTCCGTAGTACAAGCTAAGAACTCGCTTATTCAAGCTTTCGTACGGTGCCCCTTTGTAATAATCAGCAGCATTACCCAATGCAAACGCGATGCCGGACGCTTTAGAAAGGACATCTTCATCTGCTAGCTGAACTCCTTGTCTCTCGGCTCGCCTTAAAACCAGCTTTTTAGCTATCTCAGAGCTGGAGAACTGATTCAGACGAGCCCAAATGCCAGCCAAAGGATTTTCTGAAACAATTCTGATTACCGAGTCAGGAGAACTTGAGATTTTTTTACTCAGTTTAGGAGGTGCTAATTCAGTATTCCACTCGACCAGCAGAGGGAAAAAATCATCCAGTGAAGAAACGGGAGTTGTAACTCCTTTAGCGTAGTTTTCAACATGGTAAAGCTGCCCATTTGTGAAAATATGACTAACCCTTCTTTCCAACTGCTTATAATATCGATTATCTGTTGCTGACGTATACATTAGTGCGACTGAGTGATTTTTCGTACCTTTTGTGGCTTCTATCACTAAGTACTCGCCAGCTTCGGACTCTTCTACGACAGAAGCAATCCACCCATGAGACAAGAGGGGGCCTAGCATTTGTTGCTTGGCGGCATTATGCAAAATCCCCATACGTAACTCGATACCAACCCCTCCCATTATCACACTCCTTTTCGTTGAAAATATTCATCATGTGGATCATGGTCACATGAAATGCGGATAGTCAAAACTAACCAGGCACGTGACAACCAAAAGATAACCGGTGGGGACTTATCACCCTGAAATTAATGTAAAGAGTGTTTAGTGTTGTCCGCTTCTGGCACATAGCTGCCCCGCACAAATGTACGGCCTTACGTCTTCTTATCTATACAGTAGCATTTTATGGTGATGACCGAATAAAATACAAAAGAGCAGCCATTCGCATTGCGGGGACCCCTTATTGTAGGTGACAAGTATCATACAATAAGAGTGCTGATGATATGAGCATGGACAAGGAGTGAGCAGGGCGCTTAACCAGCCTACTATCGGTCAAATATCCACCACAGAAAAGGCACAGAAAATTATTTGGGGGTACATTTGGGGGTGTTTGTGATTTATAAATAATAAAAAAAACAATTAATACATTGGTTTGGGTGTTTTTATTGAATCCTATAGGGCTCTGATTTTTCCTGATTACGCCCGTTATACAGGGTCGCTTCCGATATGGCTTCCATCTGCGCAACGGCTGCCACAGTCATATTGTAAGGCAGTAACAGTTTCGCCAGTGTTGCACTTTACGCTCCGGGAAAATACGTTTTGGATATCACTCCATGCCACCCAATGTATTTTCAGAGGCGTTAACAACTATTCTGAAATAAAGGCTGAGGGCAACTGCATATTATAAATATGCAGTTGCTGAGGGTTATTGTCTGCGTTTTTTTACAGAGAAGATGATCAGTGAAAATACGGCCACTACCGCCAGTCCTCCGAGGCCGATAAAATAGTTTATATAGCTAACGATGAAAGGGGTATCACCGCCATTGCGCCAGCCGGTGACTTGTTGTGCAGTGATTTTGTCATCAATTGCGGAGAACTGATAACGGACAAAGCGGGTAACAGAGGCTATTTGTGAATCTGTGAGTTGTTTACCAAAAGCCGGCATAGAGACATCACCGTCGCTGCTTTTACGGTTAAGTCCTTCGACGATGGTCATCACCAGGTTTTGTGCTGTCGGCGAAGATACTGCAGAATTACTGGTCAACGAAGGGTAAAAATGATCGGCAGTCCCCTGGCCATTTATGCCATGACAGCTGGCACACGCGGCGTTATAAAGTTCTGACCCATCTGTTGTTGTGTTGTCTGCGAGGGATGCCTGGTCCCCCTGTCCGCTTATAACCTTATTTATATCCGTGAGCGGGGGACGTATTGCGGAATGATATGCAGGTGCAGTACTAATGACAGGGACTTGCTTAATCCAGGTGGCAATGGCGTTCAGATCACTGTCACTAAGGTATCGGAAACTATTCTCAACAGTTTCGGCCATCGGCCCTGCAGCACTGGCCTTACCTGCGATATGTCCGGTTTTGAGATAAACCACTATTTCCTGCTGACTCCAGCTACCGATACCGCTGTCCTTATCGGGGGTAATATTTGGTGCATACCACCCGCCGAGAGGGCTGCCGGACAAGTTTTTACTTTTATCTTCAGCCATCATCAGATTACGTGGCGTGTGGCATGTACTGCAATGCCCGAGTACTTCCACAAGGTATTTCCCGCGGTTAACCTGAGGCGGCGAATTAGTGATTTCCCGGAACGGTTGGTTACTGCTGAATAAAAGGTTCCATCCCCACATTAACTGACGGATATTAAAAGGGAAACTGAGGCTGGTTTTTTCTTCCGGAGCACTATCAACAGGATTCACACCATACATAAAATAACTATAGAGCGCATGCAGGTCGGTATCGGTCATTGCATGGTATGCGGTATATGGCATTGCCGGATAAAGATGACTGCCGTCAGCCGCGATCCCCCGGCGAACCGCATTGGCGAATTCTTTTTCAGTATAGTTACCGATCCCAAAGCTTTCAGAAGGCGTAATGTTACTGGCGATAATCCGCCCCATTGGCGAATCAATAGCGTTACCGCCAGCGTAAGGTTTTCCGTGAGCAGTTGCCTGACGGTGACATGCGCCACAGTCAGCAGCGACCGCGATATATTTACCTTTTGTGATTAATTGCTCAGTCGTATTATTTGCAGAACAGACGGATAAAGGTATCAGTAAACTGAAAGACAGAACGCCTGCCGTTAAAATAGTCTTTTTTATGTTTATCATATTTTGTACTCAGATTTCACGGTCAATAATTTCGGCTGCGCGGATACTGAGAGCAACACCAGTCAGGGTGGGGTTAATCACGCCTGAAGCCGGAATAACCCCGGTTGTTGCCAGGAAAAGATTACTGTGATCCCAGGTTCTGCATTCATGATTTACTACTGAGTTTTCAGGATGGTCGCCCATAATAACTGAGCCCATCAGGTGGTCACGGTTTTGCCATCCGGTATTATCTTCCACCACTTCACCCCCCATCAGGCTGACAAACTTTTGATAATCCTTAACCACGACCTCACGGCCGGCCTTTACATAGTTATCAACTTCATAGTGAACGGTAAGCATAGGGATCCCAAGGGCATCCTTACGCGTTTTACTGGGTCTGACTGTGTTAGTCGCGTGTGGCAGGATCTCGAATACTGTTGAAATATCTACCCAGCGGGCCGCCTGGTGTCTGATTTGCTCATCCAGTTTATGACCGACAATCCCCTGAGAGATTAAACGCTGAGCGACAGCCATATTCGGAACATTATTCGAGATAGCATGCTTGATTGCAGAGTGTGTTTTACGGAATTCACCGTCACGATAATTAAAAATACCGCCTTGCTGAACGGCTCCGCGGCCAGGCCATACAGGTTCATCAGCCAGGAACTGCAGTCCCATCCCCGTGTGATCCATCAGATTACGACCGACCTGATCAGAACTATTAGCGACGTCAGAAATAAGCAACAGCTTTGGTGTTTCAAGGCCATGTGCCGCGACGATAAAATATTTGGCGGTGAGTCTTTTATCCTGACCGGTTGAACTGCGCACATGGACAGCCACTATTTTACCTTCCTGGCCTTTTTCTAGTTTCCAGGCGGTAGCATCTGTATGAAGTTGCGCGCCAGCCTGTTCAGCATGCAGTGCGTGCAGCTCCCCGCTATACATCGAGCCGATTGGACAGACAGGCATACAATTATTATTGCCGCTGCAGGCAGGACGGCCGTCATAGGGTCTGGTAGCGCGACCGTTTGGCTCATGAATAAAGTGGTAGCCGGCAGGACTCAGGCGGGCTTTCAGACGCTGGAACAGGTAGGTTTCAGCTTCGGGTTCCATCGGGTAAGGTTTAGATCGCGGAGGAAAGGGGTTACCGCCCTGGCCACTCTGGTCATCGGAGTCACTGCCACAGACTCCCAGCGCTTGCTCTGCTTTCTGATAATAAGGTTCAAGTTCACTGTATTCGATGGGCCAGTCCCGGCCTACACCATAAAGAGAGTTAAGTTTCATATCATTGGGCAAATATCGCCAGCATGCTGAGGCCCAGTGCCAGGTGGTTCCGCCTACGAGTTTGAGCATACCCGGACGGAAATCAAATGACCCTGTATTTTCGATATATTGTTCATTATAAGAGTGATGCGCCCAGGGCATATCAGGGTAGGGTGAGTTATAATTTCCTTTTTTTGATGAATTTCTGAAGTTTTCTACGATTTTCCAGCGCGGGATCCGTTCTCCGGCTTCGAGAATAATCACAGAATGACCTTTCTGCGCGAGGATATAAGCAGCATTACTGCCCAGGGCACCGGAACCGATAACAATAACATCGGCATCATATTGGGTATTCATTTTTATCTCACATTAAAATCAATATATTTATTAGTCAGTTAAAATCGTGACTGGCGGTCTGACCCAGTAGTTGGTCTGTCCTCTTGAATAAGTCGGAATAACCGTTGCGTCTGAGGTCGGGGCATACATCATTGCATCGGTATATGTCACAAACCGGGTATTATCTGTGGCTCTTAATGGCAGCGGAGTGCCGGTAAAACCCAGGTACCATGCAGAGATGATTTTTTTTACCGTATCCCCGGTTTCCGTCACCGACATAATCCGGTGACCATTTAATTGATCAGCCCGGGTAATGTTCGCGGCATTCATCGCCTGTATCAGGCGGGTAAGTTTTACGGGGAAATCAGAGTCTTCTTTTGCCAGACAGGTTAAGGCCCGCTGGCTCAGTAACTGACTCAGCTGAGTTCGTCCGGTTAACAGCAGGGAAAGTTTATAAAAAACAGTGTTATCACTGTTTTGTGACGGGAGCAGTGCCCGGGAAAGGGCCGGGGTAAAGGCGGCGAAACCGGTGAGGTACAATCCGGTTTTAAGCAGATTTCTACGGGAAAGCATATATATATTAGCCCTTGCAATGTTACGGGATGTTGTTATTAATCACGCGTTACTTTGTAATGAAATAACCATTTTTTTGTTGGCTAATTGATGCCTTTTATTATCCTGGTTATTTTTAACGGATGCCGCCAACAGGTATTTTCCAGGTTACTTAAATAATACTTAATAATCATTATTCCGGTTGTGGCGGACGATTTTCTGGGGCAGTGATTTGAAACAGTGTCAGGTAATATTATTTTATTAATTAAAGGTTGAACCGGGGGAGGGGAAGGGTGAGCAGCGGTCTGGCAGTGATCACCACCTCAGGTTTTATTTGATTTATTTAATCTGTTAATAATTATCAGGGTGTAATTGATTTTATTGTTTAACAATTTATCATTAACAATTAAATTTAATTTTTTGATTATAAGAAATAACACCGGTGCTGTATTCGCGGATAACAGCTATGCTGTGGCAGCAGTGATTAATTTATTCGACAGTGACTCTATTGCCGGAAGAGTCATCCGGTAATTATTGTTTTTATCCGGTATTGTTCGGGTCTCTTATGCTTCACATAAAATAATCAATGTTTTTAATGAATAGCAGAACGTCCTGAAAAACCGCCAGCTTCTGTTGTCTGCGGATAACGTGGCGGGATAAACAAAGCACAGAATAAACCCGCAATGGTGGTTCCGTGATTGTCATCAAATTATCCCGCCGCCTGTTTGTCAGAAGCCCGGCCAGTCGGTGGCGGGGATTATAATTTACCGCGCAGATCTTTGCGGACGGCTTCGATAGTCCAGATCCAAAATGCAGTGCCGACAAATTCAGAAATCAGCGCCTGACTTCCGGCTATCCACAACCAGCCAGATAAGCCGAGCAGCGGTACTATCAGACCATGGGCGAATACAGACACGCCCACACCAAAAGCGACCCCGTGAAACAGCCGGGCTTTCGGGAGATATTCGACCAGTACCGAGTAGACAATGGCGATAACCACAGAAAATAAAATATGCACGCCATTGCCGCCCCAGTTAATGCTGTATCCCATCCATTGATAGGTCAGGGTATCAATATGGACACCCAGTTTTTCCAGTAATACCAGCGGCGGTGGGAGGGTAGCTGCCGTTCTTGGCGGGATCATTGTTTCAAAACCAGACTTAACCAGTGCGGAAATAACCCCCGCAACGATACCAATCAGCACAGATGAAAAAACACGGCGTTCCTGTCGGGGTCTTACGTAAAATAAATTTAACATTAAGGTCACCTTATATTAGCAATATATTAGTTAACGTTTTGATATATATGCTTATGTAATAAAAGTAACAGAAGCCACTTAAGCAATTACTTAAGTTTAGTACTATAAAATAAAACTGCACGATTACCTCTGCAGTTAATCTTTCCTCGGATAATGGCAGGACGCCGGATACAGCGACGATGACCCGGCAAGCAGGCGGAAGGGGGGAATCAGAAGCCACTGAACAGGGGCAGAGACCCGGCAGGTGAATCTTTTGCTAGCAGCCGCATTGCTGCGGCTGTGAAAGTACTATCGCCGAAAGGTCCGGCGCTGTCTGCCCCGTTCTCTCCATGCGGAGAAACCAAAGTAAACGGCAACGCCGGCCAGAATAATGGCCAGCAGAAGAAGCAAGTCATTTCCCAAAATTAATACCTGAAGTCATTATGTTTAGTGTGGAAATAGTTTAATGATAAGTGATAATTTTTTTAAACATATCGAGGGAAAAATGAGTAAGGACAATAATTTACATCAGTTATTTCACTGTTGTTTAACCTGTGTTGAAGCTGCCTGCCACTTGTGATGATAAATCCGTCGGTTTTGATCGGCTCTTGGGCAGACTCGCAGGTTCATCTTCAATAATGCCAATTGATGACAGAATTTACTCCGGATCGTCCTGTTACGGGGCAGGCGCCGGGGTAAATGGCCCGAAAAAAGGCTCATTTCGGGCTGGCAGCCGGCCGGCATACTCGCAGAGTACCGTCACGGGAGCAACGGAGGACTGCAGGTGAAGGGAAGATTAGCCGGTCTTCAGGTCACCATAACGTACTGAGGCAGTTACACCACCGTCAATCAGGATATCGCTGCCGCTGATATAACTCCCATTAGGGCCAAACATAAATTCTGCCAGAGCAGCAATTTCATCAGGAGTACCTCCGCGACCGGCGGGTGACTTCTCTAACATATTTCGGTAGTACTCGCCCCGTTCGGCGCTATTCAGTTCGTCATAAGCCAGTGGAGTAAAAATAATTCCTGCACTGATGCAGTTTATCCGTGCGCCGCGTTTACCCCACTTTGCTGCTTCAGCCATTACACGTAAAGCATTCCCCCGTTTTGCGATCTGATAGGCGTACAGGCTGTCATCAATTGCTTTTATCCACGGCAGTTCTGTCAGTTCTTCCGGCGACAGGGTTGCCAGCTGATCGGCAGTCTGTTGTGACAGTGCATCACAATCCAAACGATGGCTGGATTGTGAACCCAGAACGACACATGATCCGCCTGTGGCAATCACTTTTCCAAATTCTTCAAACACCACGGCACTGCCGTATAAATCAACATGTAGCAGATCCTGAGCTTTTGCCTGTGAAGGAGAAAGTCCGGCGGTCAGAATTACCCCTTTAATTTCGCCGGCAGCGACCGATGCAGCGACTAACTGTTGTATAGACTCTCTGGAACGCACATCAGTATGTATTGCACTGGCATCAAAACCCGCTCTTTTCAGCTGCGCTGAGACTGACTGTGCATTTTCCCGATTGATATCTGCGAGCAGGATTTTTTTTCCGCTACTGACTCGTCTTGCGATAGCCTGTGCAATTGAACCACTGCCAATTACCACAATAACTTCAGCCATAAGTTACCTCTTTCGTTTTTACTTATATGGAGAGTGAATCGCTGTATTTTGCCGATGATACTGCGCGATACCGTAAACAATGTTTGATAGCCGGTCTTTCATTCCCTGGTTTTATAATCCTCCGCGATCTGTAAAAGGGACAGGGGCAGTATTGTTTTACAGGTATATTTAAAAAATTAATTTTCGCCTTTTGGGTTATATGGCTAATTATATTTTTCGGAATTCAGGGTGAGAAATTTTACGTGTAAAACTGCGGTGTTAGATACCAGTCTATCGCTCACTGCATCAGCTTTTCTGGGCGATGAATAAATACAATATCAGCCATCAGCGTCAGGGGTAAACAATAAATACATAATATATTTATGAGTGAAGCTAATAAGGCTAATCTATTTGCAGGTATACCCAACAGAAACAGGGGTTGCTAATTTAAAAAGTAATAACCTGATGATGCCGGAGATATTATGATTAAGTCTGTGAAAGCCGTTGGTGCTAAAGCTGAAAAAAGTCCGCTTAGAGAGTTTTCAATCAGGCGTCGTGGTTTACTCGCTGATGATGTAGAAATTGAAATCATGTATTGTGGTATCTGCCATTCTGATCTTCATCAGATTGATAATGATTTTGGTGCATCAGTTTTTCCGATGGTTCCCGGACATGAAATTGTAGGCCGGGTGATTTCTGTTGGTGCCAGCGTAACTCACTTTAAACCCGGAGATTATGCTGCTGTGGGTTGTATCGTGGATTCCTGCGGTAGTTGCCCTGCTTGTGAACGTGATCTGCAGCAGTTTTGTGAACACGGTACTGTTTTGTCCTTTAATACACCCGATAAATATCTGGGAGGGATGACATATGGTGGTTTTGCTCAGACCTATGTCTGTAAAGAAAGCTATACCCTGAAAATGCCCCATTTTGAGGATATGGCTGCAGCAGCACCACTGTTATGTGCTGGTATTACAGTATATTCGCCACTTAAGCACTGGCAGGCAGGTCCCGGAAAAGTCGTGGGTATACTGGGGATTGGCGGGCTGGGGCATGTGGCGATTCGTATCGCTAAAGCATTAGCTGCAGAAGTCGTTGTTTTAACAACCTCAGAGCAAAAGGTTGCTGATGCGAAACGGCTTGGTGCTGATGATGCCGTGCTTACGACTGATACTGAGCAGATGAAGCGATATGCGGGTAAAATTGATTTAATTATTGATACTGTTTCAGCAAGTCATGATGTTAACCAATATCTTAAACTACTCGCGATTGATGGTAGTGTGGTACTGGTAGGTTTACCCGCTGAACCTATAGAGATAGCAGCCTTTAATGTTGTCAAAGGACGCCGCAGCTTTGCAGGATCTAATATTGGCGGTATCCATGAAACACAGGAGATGCTGGATTTTTGTGCGAAGCATAATATCACTGCTGATATTGAACTGGTGAATGTGGCCCGGATTAATGACGCTTTTTCACGTCTTAAAAAAGGGGATGTGAAATATCGTTTTGTTGTGGATATGTCTACACTGAAATAAACGGAATATTCTGTCAGAGTGCCTGTCAGTCATTCTGTGTAACGGCTACCATATTAAAGGTGCTCATTCAGGTGAGCACCTGACCCGGCAATAAAATGACTTTTCGCCCACCGTCCGTTCCGGAGCGGTATATTCCCTTCCAGTGCCAGTTAATAAGCCTGCTATAGTTATGGATGAAGTACTGTCGGTGGTTTGTATTTTATCGGCAATATTGTATGAGTAAAACGATATCCTGCGGAGGAGATACGGTGTTTTCTGAAAATACATTGTTTATTAACACTATTTTACTTGGCGGGTCGACCGGACAGAAATTGCAGGCGGCGGCAGATGCTGGTTTTATGCAAGTCGAATTATGGCAACAGGATATCCGGAAAGCGGAGGGGGATGCCGATCAGGTAAAACAGAAACTGACAGAACTTAACCTGTCACTGACCGACTATCAGGTACTGCTGGATTTTGACGGGGCCGCGGAGTCGCAGCGTGATAATAAGCGCAGGGAGGCACTGGACATCCTGGATACTGCGGTACGTCTTGGTGCTGGTACTGTACTGGTGCCAGCGAATACCGATGCTGCATGTCAGCAGCAGCAGATCCTGCCGGATTTATGCTGGCTGGTGGCACAGGCAGAGCAACGGGGTCTGCGTATTGCGTATGAAGCAATGAGCTGGAGTACTTTTATTAATACGCTTCCCCGGGCAATGGCTATTTTGCGGGAAATTGATTCACCAGCCCTGGGGCTGGTGATTGATGCATTCCATATTTTCGCGTTACAAAGAACATCTGCTGATCTGCAGGGTATCCCGATGGATAAAATATTTCTGGTCCAGCTATCCGATGCCGAAAATATACCGGAACGGCAACATCTGACCAGTATTGCCCGTCATGAACGATTGTTACCGGGTGAGGGTGTGTTCCCCCTGAAAACGCTGATCGACTATCTTTCCGCACAGGATTATCAGGGACCGATAGGATTAGAAGTCTTTAATGATCATCTGAAATCTCAGGATCCGCAGCAGGTTGCCAGAGCGGCTTTTCGTTCGTTAATCGCTGTTCTCGACAGTAACCATCCGGCCACATAAGCCGGACAGTTTTTTTATAGTTTTCTGTGCTGAGTTCAGCATCTCCGGCCGGAGTCTGGTTATAGCCAGCACAGGCTTGTTTTACCTGATTCCTGAGTGTGTGATTGTCAGCATTATATCTCTGTCCGTCAGCCCCCCGGTAATCCTGTACATCGTGTCGCCCTGGTCAGCAGAATTAAAAAAGTCGTTTTCTCTGAAGGCCGCCATTATGTCAGGGTAATCTGCGATGGCTGTTGTCTTATTCTGAGCGGGCAGGCGGGAAGTCTTGTGACTGACCCGCCCTGTGCCGGGCGGGTGATTGCTGAAGCAGTATCCTGATGTTGTAGCCGTGGCTGAATTGCGGTAACTATCTGCGGGAGCGACAGATTAATGCTCAGGGCCTTGTATCAGCGGTTTGGCAGGCAGTGGTAATATTTCAATACGCACCTGATACTTACCGGCGTCAGCCTGCGGCAGCTGCGCGACGAGATTTTTCAGCGTGTCGACCGGCGCTGATGTAGTTTCGGTGACTGCATATACGGGCATGGGCAGAGGTGGTCGCTCGCTGTGCATGCCCGGCGCAGGGAAGGGCCCATGGTCATCAGGCGGGGATGCCGTGGCTGCCGCAGACAATGCTGATACCAGTAACAGGGGGACAGAAAGGTAAATCGTCAGCTTTTTCATCATATTTCTCCTGAATGTAAGATCCGTTACAGCATCCGTGACACGGGTCTTTAGCTTCAATCCTTTTTGCGTATCCCTTACCTGTTTTTCGATATCCCGACAATTGTGACTGCCGTCTGATAAACATTCTGAAACGTTTTTTTTTATTTATTCGTTATATAAAAAACTACATAACGTTATATTTTTCTTCTTCCCCCGCGGACCGGCAGCCTCCGGCCAGCCCGGAATCAATTAAAAAAAATAACAATCTTTCAATGGATAATGCCGATGGTTCAGGAATGTAAAGGGCGCAACAGCTTGTTATATTTATCTCTGCTGGCGAGTTTTTCATCTGTGGCAGTACCGGTGTCTCCGCAAACGCTGGTGGTACAGGCAAAATCAGCGAATACCGATGCCACTCAGCAGCAGGCAACTCTTGGTAACCCGGGAAACACCAGTATTAAATATACCCCATGGTCGGTGCAGGCCTTGTCAGCGTCGATGATGAATGCGCAGCAGTTAAAAAGTGTATCTCAGTTATATCGTTATATGCCTTCGGTGCAGGGAGAGGGTGCCAGACCCCAGACCCGTGGTATGCAGGGCAGTGTGGTACAGAACAGCATGATTGACGGGTTAAATGTCGTCTCGACGACCGATTACTCAGCAGAACAGTTTGATCATATTGAAGTCCTTAACGGTCTGGCCGGGTCTTTATACGGTCCCGCAAACCCGGCAGGATTATTTAACTTTGTTTCAAAACGCGGAACCGACACGCCTTATCACTCATTAACCGCAGGCGGTGGCAGCGGCCTGACGCACAAACTGGCCGGAGATTTTAGTGGCCCGCTGGGCAGCTCTGACAGAGTTCGCTACCGGGCTAATCTTCTTGATGATGAAGGTAATGGTTATGTGAAAGGCAGCAAAATTCGTCGCCAGCTGTTCAGCCTGGCTCTGGATGCAAATCTGACGGATCATACTCTGCTGGAAAGTAATTTCAGTGACTACCATTATTACGATAAAGGATTAGCAGGTAAATTTGCGCTGACAAAAGGTGTGTCATTTCCTTCGCCCCTGAATCCGCGTACGGCGCATCTTGGTCAGTCATATGCCGGGGATAACAACCATACCCTGACCGCTGGCATGCATCTGAAACATGATTTTGACGGTAACTGGCTGGGAGAAATTGGTGTGCTGCGTCAGATAGCCGATCGTGAGTCTACAGCGGTCACTAATACTCTGACAGATAATGCCGGGCATTATACCACCACCACGTCCAGTAATACGGCCAGCCGTTTTACAATTAACAGTTATCTGGCAAACCTGAGCGGCGAAATTGATACCGGCGTGCTGAGACATAAGGTTTCTGCCGGTATCCGTGGGTTCTCGTGGAAAAATTATAATCCGGTTAACGGCAGCACTCAGACACTGGGAAGCGCTTCCCTGTCTGATCCTCAGTCCTTCACCGAACCTGACTACCCGGATTTTACCAAACGCTATCACTCTGCCAGTACCACTCAGACAGCGTTATTACTTAGTGATACGCTGATTTTTTCGCCACAGTGGAGCACTGTTCTGGCAGGCAGTGAAAGCCAGCTGGCAACCTCTAATTATAATAAAAGTGGTCTCCGGACCAGTGACTCTTCTGACCATGGTTTCAGTGGTTCAGCCAGTGTGCTGTATAAACCCGTTGATCTCCTGACACTGTATCTGACTTATGCGGACAGTCTGCAACAGGGTGATACGGCCCCGGCCGGGGCATCCAATGCCGGAAATATTCTGGCGCCTTATCGAAGCAAGCAGGCCGAGGCTGGCAGTAAACTGGCTGTCGGAAGAATGTTACTTACGGCGGCGGTATTTCAGATTAAGCGGCCCTTTGCATATACCAATAGCAGCGGTGTTTATGCACTGGACGGCGAGCAGCGCAACCGTGGCCTTGAACTGATGGCGACAGGCGATGCGACGGACAATCTGCATATTTACGGTGGTATGAGCTGGCTGGATCCTCGCCTGAGAAATACCGCCAGTACCGCCACTGATAATAAGCAGGTTGTCGGACTGTCACGTTACACGGCCAGCTTATTCGCGTCTTATGATTTGCCGGCCCTGGCGGGCACAGAAGTACATACGGGCCTGCGTTATATGGGAAGACGAAGTACCGATAATACCAATGCTACATGGACCGGCAGTTATACCACCGCTGATGCAGGTGCTTCGTGGAAAACCCGGTTATTTGCTCAGTCAACAACTTTCCGGCTGGATGTGACTAACCTGACCAACCGCCATTACTGGACGAATATTGTGCCCGGCGGGCTGAATGGTTATACGGGCGTGGGGTATGCCAGTGCGCAGCCTGGTGAACCGCGGATGGCCGAAGTATCAATGCAGGTGGTATTTTGATAACGCTCAGAGCGCCGGGAAAACGCCCGGCTTTGGCAACCCTGTTGCTTAGTCTGTTGGCTGTCAGCCCTTACGGAGCCACACAGACGGTGACTGATGATACGGGCCGGCAGGTGACTGTTGCTGATCATGCGACACGTATTGCAGATGGCTGGTTTGCTCATCATTCATTACTGATGACCTTAGGTGCCGGAGGTCGTATTGTGGCAACCGTTAATCATCCACAGGATCGTCCGTGGATGTTTAAAATCCAGCCTTCACTGTTTCAGGCATTACAGACGCCGGGTCATGAGTTTTCCAGTGAGGCATTAGTATTACGCCATGCAGATGTGGTTTTTGTACCAAAGAATGATCCGGCGGCGGCGGGTTACCGTCAGGCGGGGATTCCGGTTTTAATGATGAATTTTGACGATTTTCCTTCCATGGAGCGTTCATTACTGACGACAGCACAGGTGGTGGGCACCAGACAAGCCCGTCAGCGTGCCGAAGCGTATAACCGGTATCTGGAGCAGCAAATTGCTGTTATCCGCAGTAAAACGGACCGGCTGACGCTGCAGCAACGTCCGACCGTATTACATATTCAGTCATTGCATCCGCTGAAGGTTGATGGCCGGAATACTCTGATTGATACCTGGATTACCCTGGCGGGAGGCCGGAATGTCGCCGGGAATATTGAGGGTAATATGAAACAGATTACGCCCGAACAGGTACTGGCATGGCAACCGGATTATATTATCCTTGATGCCGCCGCGGGTACCCTGCAACAGTCACCGTATCAGTCCCTGTTCAGCCAGCTACGGGCGGTTAAACAGCAGCATGTTGTCCGTAATCCGTCAGGTGTCTTTCCCTGGGATCGCTATGGTACCGAAACCGCGTTGCAGATCCAGTGGGCAGCGCAACTGCTGCATCCGGATTTGTTCCCCGGTATCAATATGGTAAGGCAAACGCGTGACTTTTATCAGCGCTTCTTTGACTATCCGCTGACTGCTGCTCAGGCTGAACGTATTCTGAATGCGCAGCCTCCGGAGTAAAGGGCGGTCCGCTCAGCCAGAATAATGGCTGAGCGGATCGCTTATCAGGCAGAGAAATCCCAGTGAGTGCGCTGCATATCAATCACAAAGCGATATTTGATTTGCCCCGCCAGCATGCGGCTGAAAGCTTCTTCTATCCCTTCGCCGCCAATCACTTCCACATCGGCAATAATGTTATGTTTTCCACAAAAATCAAGCATTTGCTGGGTTTCGGCAATGCTGCCAATCGATGTTCCGCTGACACTCAGCCGGCGGAAAACCATCGGCGTTACCTCCGGGCCCGGGTGAGGATTATCCGGAATGCCAACCAGTACCAGCCGGCCATTGGTCTTCAGGGTGCTCAGGTACGGGTCCAGTGAATGAGGAGCCGCGACACAATCCAGAATCAAATCCAACTGCTGTGCACAATCTGCCATCTGCTGCGCATCGCCTGAGATGACCACACGGCGGGCCCCCAGCCGCAGAGCATCTTCACCTTTCGCCGGAGATGTGGTGAATAATGTCACTTCTGCCCCCAGGGCACTGGCGAGTTTTACCGCCATATGGCCCAGTCCCCCCAGCCCGATAATCCCGACTTTCTGGCCGGGTTGCAGGTTGTAATGCATCAGTGGTGACCAGACCGTAACACCGGCACAGAGCAAGGGGGCTACCCCATGTAGTGGCAGATTATCCGGTACTGACACCACAAAATTCTGGTCAACGATAATTTGTTGTGCATAGCCACCCAGAGTGGTTTTCCCCGTATAACGATCGGTACCGTTATATGTCGGGGTAAATCCTTGTTCACAATACTGCTCTTCATGCTGCTGGCAGAACTGACAGTCACCACAGGAATCCACCATCACCCCGACACCGACAATATCTCCGGGCTGATAACGGCTGACGGCAGCCCCGGTTTCCCGGACACGACCGACAATTTCGTGGCCCGGCACCAGCGGATAGTGACTAACCCCCCATTCGTTACGCGCCATATGCAGATCCGAATGACAGACCCCGCAATAAAGAATATCGATACTGACATCGCCAGCCTGCAACGGACGAAGGGAGAACTGGCCGCTGGTCAGCGGAGTATCAGGGTGACGGGCAATAAGACCTTTAACTTGCATATAATACCTTTTTTTCGGGGCAGCAACCGGGAGCCCTTTGGCAGAGGAAATAAGCTGCACACTATAGATAAAGGGTTCTTTTAATGGTAGTAGTTACCATTTGGTGACCAGGCGCAGTGACGGAGTGAAGCGTATGCCTCAATGGGCAGGTGATAAAGTATTTTTCTATGCAGACTCAGGCCCGAGGCGGCTGATGGATCTGTTTTCTGTAAAATGGAGCAGTATGGTGTTACATGCCCTGTGGCACTGGCCACAGCCAGCGGCGAGGACCGGAGAGCTACAGCGCAGTCTGCAGGGGATTTCTAAAAAAATGTTATTTCAGACGCTGAAAGAGCTTGAAGTTCGCGGGTTGATTCACCGCCAGGTTTTTGAGGTGATACCTCCTAAAGTCGAGTATTCATTAACGCCGCTGGGCAGAACTCTGGCTGAGCCTATAGAACAGCTTTATCTGTGGGGTCTTGAGAATCAGCAGGCGCTGGATGAAATGTCGGAAAACCTGCAACGTCACCATGACAATACTGTCGGCCAATAGCCGGTGAAGTTAAAAGGCTGCCTGACGGATGCAGGCAGCGAAATATAACAAGTGTTTCAGGCAGTAATACTGCCCGCGCTGACAGTCCGGCGGGCAGCTGTGAGACTACAGACCGGACTTATTGACGGGAAAGGCTGTATTTACCCGCACCCAGTAACATGATAAATATGCCACCGAAGAAATAGAGTGCTTCGGTTTCCAGCGCCCATGCGCCGACATCAGTGGTTTTGAAGAAGTTGCCACCGGCAACCAGTGCCACGGCGAAGACCAGGTTGATGGCATAAACCAGGCCGGCCAGCCGGGTCCAGACCCCCAGAATAATCAATACCGGTGCAATAACTTCCCCGATATAGGCACCGTAAGCCACAAAGCCAGGCAGGCCATGGGCAGACAGCATCGGTTTGATCCATTCAACACCGTTCATCAGTTTAAAGCTGCCGTGGAACAGCATCAGGAAACCAAACACCAGGCGTAACAATAATTTTGCGAAGTCAGGATGATCAACTACACGATCAAAACCAGCAATCAGCTTATTCATAAAAAAATCCCCTTTGAAAAAACGTAAAGTACGTGAAAAAGACGCAAAACATCACCGGTATTTTTTGAATAAAAACATCAAAAAATTAGAGCGATAGTTATAAAATTAGCACTTAGTATGAAAATTATCCTGTCATAATCGGGTAAGGACCATTGCGGGCCTGAAGGGGGGGGCCGGAGTAACGAAGGTGTGTGCTGGCAGCGTATCAGGGGCCCTCAGACCCCTGACGGGAGAGTCGCTTATTACTGACTGACGGTATCCAGTAACGTCAGTTGCTGCGGGGTCAGGGAAAGCTGAAGTGCTCTGGCAAAACTTTCAACCTGGGGGACGCTGGTTGCACTGGCAATCGGGGCGGTGACACCTTCACGGGCAATTAACCATGCCAGGGCAACTTCCGCAGAGGTCGCCTGCTGTGCTTCTGCAACTTCTGCCAATGCCCCGACAATTCTGAATCCGCGCGGATTAAGATATTTGCTGATGCCGGCTCCGCGTTTGCTTTGCTGTAAATCGCTCTCTTTACGGTATTTTCCGGTAAGAAACCCGGAAGCCAGACTGTAATAGGTGACTACGCCGATATTCTTTTTAATACAAAGGTCACGCAGCGGACCGTCAAAGCTGTTACGGTCATATAAGTTATATTCCGGCTGCAGCACCTGATAAGCAGGAAGCGCATGCTGTGCTGCCACGTTCAGGGCGTCTGTCAGCTGTGTTGCATCGAGATTTGAGGCACCGATAGCACGGATTTTACCTTCGGCCAGCAGTGTTTTATATGCTTCCAGCGTTTCTTCATAAGGTGTGGCGGGATCCGGCCAGTGGGAGAAATAAAGGTCAATATAATCTGTATTTAAGCGGCGCAGTGAGTCCTCAACAGCCCGGATAATCCATTTACGGGAGAGGCCTTTGTGGCCTTCAATACCTAAATCGGCACCAACCTTAGTGAATAATTTTATCTGTTCGCGACGCCCCGGGCGGGACTTCAGCCAGCGTCCGATTATGGTTTCAGATTCCCCGCCCTGGTTACCCTCTGCCCAGAGAGAGTAAACATCAGCAGTGTCAATACTGTCAAAACCGTGATCAACAAAAGCATCCAGTATTCTGAAACTGGCAGGCTCATCAATCGTCCAGCCAAAGACATTACCGCCAAACACCAGCGGGGTGATGGATAAATCTGTCTGACCAAGAAGCCGTTTAGTCATTTCTGATGCTCTCCTGAGAGTAAAATAAAGACAGGGAAGCCCTGTGCAGCCTGCCATCGGGTGAAACTGTGATACTCACAGCGGCAAAGGGCGTCTGTGTACAGCGGAATATACCTCAGCGGACTGTCAGGGTAGAATTATCCCTGCGCGGTGCCCGCGGGTTGTGCCGCGAATACAGATAATCTTTTTAAGCATAGCAAAAACCGTCGGACAGCCGGTGCAGCATTTGTGCCGGTAATTCACGGGGTCCCGTAACCTCACAGACAGGAAGCAAGTATGTTAATAGTCAAAACCGGGTTGTTGTTTATATTGACAGCCCTGGCCGAAATTGCCGGATGTTATCTGCCTTATCTGGTGCTGCGTGAACAGCGAAGTCACTGGCTGTTAGTGCCCGGGGTAGCAAGTCTGGTGATTTTTGCCTGGTTACTGACATTCCATCCGGCTGCGGCAGGGCGGACTTATGCCGCTTATGGTGGCGTGTATATTTGTGTGGCACTGGCGTGGCTGGCGCTGGTGGATGGTGTTGCACTGACGCGCTGGGATATTACCGGAGGTATAGTGGCACTGGCAGGTATGGTTATTATTGTCTGTCAGCCGTCCTGAAATAACCGGCCGGTGACCGGCTGTATGAGCGCGGGCCAGTTAACTCCCGGGGTTTTTTCTCTGAGAGCAGGATTTTTTTTGAAATTTATCTAAAATAATACTTATGTCTTTGTCAGCGAAGGTTATTTAAGAAATGTCGCCTGTTATTAATCACAGCAGCGATGTTTTACTTTCCGGCGAAGATACAGTCAGCAGAGTGAGGATGCTGGTTATTCAGGGTATTTCTGGCAGGACGTTATACCCTGACTGCCCGGAAACTGGCGGAGTCAGGCCGGTTTACCGGTATTTAGCAATTTTTAACTGGCAGGTTAATGTAGTGTATACGATGAAATCTAAACAATGGGCCATCATGCTGGCCGGAGTACTGAGCGCCCCTGTCACTCAGGCTGCAGATATCGGACAGCAAATATCCCAAACCTGGGATACTTTCACCGGTAATGTGGCCGAAACATGGAACTCACCACAGACGGTGGATTTGTATGTGCCGGCAATTACCTGGCACAACCGCCTGGCCTATGACCGCGAGCATATTGACCGTTATAACGAAAGGCCGTGGGGGGCAGGGGGAGGGATCTCCCGTTACGATGAAAAAGGCAACTGGCAGGGCATTTATCTGATGGCATTTAAAGATTCCTTTAATAAATGGGAACCCATCGGTGGTTATGGCTGGGAAGCAACCTGGCGGCCGTTCAGTGATCAGCGTTTTCATGTGGGAGCAGGGTATACCGCCGGAGTCACTTTGCGTGATAACTGGAATTATCTGCCTATCCCTCTGGTCCTGCCACTGGCTTCCATCGGCTACGGTCCGGCAAATTTTCAGATGACCTATATCCCGGGAACCCATAACAACGGAAACGTTTACTTCGCATGGTTACGTATCCAGTTTTAAGCATAATCCTTGTGCAAAAAATGCCCTGTTGTGATGAAATTTAGATATTTATCACTTTTTCTTAAAATGGTGCTGGACAAATTGCACCGCAATTGATGTACTAGGTGCCGACACAGTTTAGTGTCCATTTTTCATGTAAAGGTAATAAGATGTCCAAGATTAAAGGTAACGTTAAGTGGTTTAATGAATCTAAAGGATTCGGTTTCATTACTCCTGAAGATGGCAGCAAAGATGTATTCGTACACTTCTCTGCTATCGTGAGCAATGGCTTCAAAACTCTGGCTGAAGGTCAGCGTGTAGAGTTTGAAATTACTGACGGTGCTAAAGGCCCATCTGCTGCTAACGTTATCAGCCTGTAATTTTCAGTCAGAATCTCTAAAACCCGCCTTATGGCGGGTTTTTTATTGCCTGTTATTTTTTTGTTAACCAATATCCGTATTTTTTTTCACCTGCTGAAAGTGCCTGCTGCCCGTTATCGCTGGCCAGCTCCGGGATGGCGTATTTCCGGCTGATTAGTGCTATTCGTAGTCTGTTACAGAATTGTTTTGTGTTATACTCGGCTTTGCGTATTAATGTAGATGTAACGATCTTCGCTGAGGTTTAAAGGTATATTATGGAAGGTATCAGTATTGCAAAACTGCTGATCATTGGTGCTCTTATCGTATTGCTTTTTGGCACCAATAAATTACGCTCATTAGGCGGTGACCTGGGTAGCGCAATTAAGGGCTTTAAAAAAGCCATGAAAGATGATGATTCAGCCGCGGCTAAACCAGCTGCAACTAAGAGTGAAGCGGAAGAGATTCCTGCTGAACGTGTTACTCATAAAGAGTAATGATGTGCCCCTGCAATAAATATACGTATTTATTGTCAGTAAAAACCAGATAGTCAGACTGTCTGGTTTTTTGTTTTTTGGTGAAAGCCAGCCGCAGGGCAGGAGATAAACCCGGCCTGAAAGAGACAGTCCTGCAGACCGTCTCTGACGATTTCCGGTTATTTAACTTCGATACCTTTGGCCTGCATATCGGCATGATACGAGGAACGTACGAACGGGCCACAGGCCGCATGGGTGAACCCCATTGCCATCGCTTCCTGTTTCATTTCATCAAACTCCGCCGGGCTGACATAGCGCTGAACCGGCAGGTGATGGCGGCTTGGCTGCAAATACTGTCCCAGGGTCAGCATGGTGACACCGTGACGGCGTAAATCGCGCATCACCTCGATAATTTCAGCGTTAGTTTCACCCAGACCCACCATCAGCCCCGACTTGGTCGGAATATCAGGGTGCGATTGCTTAAATTTTTCCAGCAGGGTCAGGGACCATTGGTAATCCGCTCCCGGTCTTACCTGGCGGTAGATTCGTGGTACGTTCTCCAGGTTATGGTTGAAAACATCCGGCGGCGTGCGGGTCAGAATATCCAGTGCACGATCCATACGACCTCGGAAATCCGGTACCAGTGTTTCTATTTTGATCGCCGGACTTTTTTCACGGATAGCCGTGATACAGTCAGCAAAGTGTTGTGCTCCGCCATCACGCAGATCATCCCGGTCAACGGAGGTGATAACGACGTAGCGTAGTCCCATATCAGCAATGGCCTGTGCCAGCTTGCCCGGTTCTGCGGCGTCCGGGGCCAGCGGACGCCCGTGGGCGACATCACAAAACGGGCAGCGGCGGGTACAGATAGCACCGAGGATCATAAAGGTTGCCGTGCCGTGATTAAAACATTCGGCCAGGTTCGGGCAGGAGGCTTCTTCACAGACAGAATGCAGGCCATTTTTGCGCATAGCGGCTTTAATTCCCTGAATCCGGCTGGAGTCTGCAGGAAGCTTGATTCTCATCCATTCAGGTTTACGCAGCAACTCCTGGCGTTCACTGACGACTGTTTTTACCGGGATCAATGCCATTTTATCGGCATCACGATATTTGACACCGCGTTCTATCTGGACAGGTTTACTCATTTCTGCGGGTTCCGTTTGCTGATTGTCTACAGGCAGCCTGTATTCAACTAATTTTGTAACAATGAAAAAAGTATATCATTTTACCTGCTGACGGGCAGCTTTCCGGTTCTGTAAAAGTTACATATTTGTAAATTAAAAATCAGTCAGGCAGTGTCTGCTGGTGTTGATAACGAATATCTGTGTACGGGAGTTGTTCCGTAAAATGTTTAATCAGTCGCTGAGGGGTTTCCGGCATCAGGCGGCTGTCTGTCAGGTCTGCCAGCCTGGTCATTTCCATCCCCGGATACCCGCAGGGGTTGATCCGCAGAAAAGGAGAGAGGTCCATATCCACGTTTAAAGCCAGCCCGTGGAATGAACAGCCTTTACGGATCCGTAGTCCCAGAGAACAGATTTTTTTAGCATCGACATAGACGCCCGGTGCATCATCGCGGGCCCTGCCTGAGACAGAGAAGTCGGCCAGGGTCGCGATCACTGTTTGCTCAATTGCCGTGACCAGCTGACGTACACCCAGCTTACGACGGCGGATATCAACCAGTACATAGAGGATCTGTTGCCCGGGACCATGGAAAGTCACTTGTCCTCCGCGGTCACTTTGCATGACCGGAATATCGCCGGGGTCGAGCAGGTGTTCGGGTTTACCGGCCTGGCCCTGAGTAAATACCGCAGGGTGTTGTACCAGCCAGAGTTCGTCGGCAGTATCGGCAGTACGCTGATCAGTAAACTGATGCATCGCCTGAGAAACCGTATGCCAGTCACGTAATCCTAACTGACGGATAATAAGAGATTGATCAGACAAGGGGAATATCCGGTAGCCGCTGAAAAACGCAGTATAGCGCCGGGCGGGCAGGCTGAATACCTGCCGGTACCCGGCAGCCAGAGTTACAGCACCATACGAACAATTTCGATGTTGCCCAGCTCTTCATAAAGAGCCTCAACCTGTTCGATATGGGTGGCATTAATGGTAATAGAAACTGAGTGATAATTGCCTTTGCTGCTCGGTTTTACATCGGGTGAGTAATCTCCCGGTGCATGGCGTTGTACCACTTCAATCACCTGATCAACCAGCCCGGGCTGTGCCAGACCCATCACTTTATAGGTAAACGGGGTTGGAAATTCGAGCAATTCATTCAGTTTGGTTTTCATAGTGACTCCGTAAAAAAGATGCCCCCGAAGATTCAGGGGCAGAGTAATGCTTTACTATGTGGGGATGATTAAGAATATTTCAACCCTGACAGCTATCCCATCCAGTGATGAAATTTCAGTTTAATATAATCGATAATCCGGCTAAAGAAACCACCTTCTTTAACATCATTCAGCACCACCAGTGGCTGCCGGGCAATGATTTTTCCGTCCAGCTGGAAGTTGATAGTCCCAATCTGCTGGTTTTTCTGCAGCGGTGCATGCAGTTCGGTATTGCTCAGAATATAACTGGCTTTCAAATCTTTTGCCCTGCCGCGGGGAACCGTCAGATACACGTCTTTATCCACCCCCAGCTGCACATTGTCCGTGTCACCAAACCATACGGGCTCAGAGGCAAAGTCTTTACCGGCTTTCAGAGGAGAAACGGTTTCAAAAAAGCGGAAGCCCCAGGTCAGTAATTTCTTACTTTCCGTTTCGCGGCCTTTATAAGTATGCCCACCGAGCACTGCAGAAATCAGCCGCATTTTTCCTTCGGTCGCAGAGGCTACCAGATTATAACCGGCGGCATTAGTATGGCCGGTTTTAATGCCATCAACGTTCAGGCTGGTATCCCACAACAGACCGTTACGGTTAGTCTGGCGAATATTATTAAAGGTGAACTCTTTTTCTTTGTAGATTGCGTATTCGTCAGGCACGTCGCGGATTAAGGCCTGACCGATCAGTGCCATATCCCGTGCTGAACTATACTGGCCATCAGCATCCAGCCCATGGACGGTTTTGAAGTGAGTGTTTTTTAATCCCAGAGCGCTGACATAGTTATTCATCAGACCGACAAAGGCGTCCTGACTACCGGCGACATAATCGGCCATTGCAACGCAGGCATCATTCCCGGATTGCAGTACAATCCCCCGTGTCAGTTTAGACACCGGGACCCGATCTCCGGGTTTAAGAAACATTAATGAAGACCCTTTGAATACCGGATTGCCGGTTGCCCAGGCATCCTGGCCGACAGTCACCATATCATCCTGATGGATTTTACCGGCTTTGAGCGCCTGGCCAATCACATAACTGGTCATCATTTTGGTGAGGCTTGCCGGGTCGCGGCGGTTATCTGCATTTTTTTCTGCCAGTACTGTGCCTGAATTATAATCAATCAGGATGTAGGCTTCGGCATCAATATCAGGGACGCCGGGGATCATGGTTTGCAGATTGACATCATCAGCCATTGCAGAATGACTGATAATCAATGCAACCAGAGAGGCAGAACTGAATTTGGTCAGGAAGTGCAAAGGGGAATTTCTCTTCATCTTTAGAGTAACTTCATCCATGGGACAGGTATTATTTGTCACAAACTATAACAGGATGCCCTTGTAACAGGCATCCTGCTTTACTTAAGTTTATGCTTTAGCGCAAAACAGAAGGGAAAATTACGGCGCAGTAGTAATAAATGAGTTTATTTTTTCACCTGATAATCGCTGCTGTAACGCGGCGGCTTCCTTGCGATCGGCATAACCTCCCAGTTGTACACGGTAGGTGTTCCCGTTAACGACTTCAGTATGTGCGTTAACGCCAAAACGCTGGCTCAGCTTCTGCTCTAACTGTCTGGCACGCTGTGCATCATTGAGTGCCGCGACCTGGACGACAAAGCCGTGACTTTTACTCGCGGAGGACGCCGGTGTTTTTGCGGCCGGGGCTGCAATAGCTGCTGCTGCCGGCGCGGGTGGGGTTGCCGCCGGGGTTGCAGGCTCCAGTACGCCGCTGGCTAACGGCTGTGGCGCACCAAGAAAACCGTTACTGTGTAGCGGGGCACCCATACTGTTACTACTTTGCAAGCTGCTATTGGCTATCGGCATAACATGAGAGGTACCAGTAACTGACGGGGCCGTGGCTGGTAAAGCGGTACTGTTACTGCTTTGTATAGCCGGTGTCGGGGCCATATCAGTGCTGTCCAGGTTTGGTCTGGCCGGTAAGTCATAACTTTGTATAGCCACTCTGGTCCCGTTGGTTCCCGGTCCGGATAAGGTACCATCGGGAGCGACAGTAATAGCATCTACACGAACCTGTGTATTATTGGAAATATTCAGTCGCCCTGCGGATGCAGAAGACAAATCGATGATTCTTCCTGCAACAAAAGGACCGCGGTCATTAATCCGTACCACCAGCTGACGACCATCCGCCAGATTGGTGACACGTGCATAGCTCGGAATGGGCAGGTAAGGGGACGCTGCGGTATAGGCATTCGGGTCGAATTTCTCACCGGAAGCCGTGGTATTGCCTGCAGACTCCTGACCATAAGAACTTGCCAATCCGATCTGGCTGAAGTTTGACGTATCCGTGACGACACGGTAGCTGACACCGTTGACTGTATAATTCTGATTCGCTGAAGCGATCAGCGGCTCATATTTAGGCGGGATACCGGGAATTTCCACCACCGGCCCGGTCCAGGCGGGCTGAGCAGGGGCGGTATATTGCTGTTGCTGGTCGACGGAACATCCCGCCAATACTAACGATGTCAGTCCAATACAGATCAGCCATTCCTTACGCATGTATCGCCTCTTAAACGCTTTTTGATAACATTTTTCGATGAGTATGGATCGACATCACAATGCCGAATCCAGCCATTAATACGATCAGTGCTGAGCCACCATAACTGATCAACGGTAGCGGAACTCCTACCACCGGTAAAATACCGCTTACCATACCAATATTAACAAATACATAGACAAATAATATCAGCATAATACCGCCGGCCAGCACACGGCCAAAGGTTGTCTGGGCTTTGGCCGCAATTACCAGTCCGCGCATAATTAATAGCAGATACAGCGCCAGTAACGCCAGTACGCCAACCAGACCCAGTTCTTCTGCCAGTACCGCAAAGATAAAGTCAGTATGGCGTTCCGGCAAAAACTCCAGCTGTGACTGGGTACCATGCAGCCAGCCTTTACCTTCAAATCCGCCGGATCCGATAGCAATTTTAGACTGAATAATATGATAACCGGCACCGAGGGGATCACTTTCCGGGTTAAGCAACATCATTACACGGTCACGCTGGTATCCATGCATCAGGAAAAACCACAGGATCGGAATAAAAGCGGCCACCAGCACCACGGCAATACCGATAAGTTTCCAGCTCATACCGGATAAGAACAGGACAAATAGTCCTGAAGCAGCAATCAGGATAGCGGTCCCCAGGTCAGGCTGTGCGGCCACCAGCAGGGTAGGCAGGAAGATTAATATTAATGCAATAGCGGTATTTTTCAGGGTCGGCGGGCAGACATCACGGTTAATAAACCGCGCGACCATTAACGGTACTGCTATTTTCGCAATTTCAGAGGGCTGAAAACGCACAAAGCCGAGATCCAGCCAGCGCTGGGCACCTTTACTGATATGACCGAAAGCATCCACGGCCACCAGCAGTACAATACTGAGTATATACAGATAGGGTGCCCAGCTTTCATAAACCCGTGGCGGTACCTGGGCCAGTACCAGCATCAGGGTGACACCCATCGCAATCTGGCCCAGCTTACGTTCCATCATGCCCGGATCCTGACCGCTGGCACTCCAGATAACAAATCCGCTATAGGTGAGCAGGGCAAAAATTATCAGTACAAACAGAGGGTCAATATGGATGCGGGTCCATATTGACCGTTTCTGAGGACTACGACTCAGGGACATATTTACTCACCTTCATAACCAGGAGGAAGCGGTGCGGCCTGAGGGAGCTCAGTATTGTTGTCTCCCAGCATAATGTGATCAAGGATCTGCCGCATAATGGTGCCGACTGCGGCACCTGCACCGCCATTTTCTAAAATCATTGTGACTGCAACCCGCGGATTATCATACGGAGCAAACGCGGTCATCAGCTTATGGTCCCGCAGACGTTCGGTTATCCGGTGCGCGTTATAAGTTTCATTCTCTTTCAGGCCAAACACCTGGGCGGTTCCGGATTTGGCGGCAACTTTATAAGGCGTACCTTCAAAGCTTTTACGGGCCGTACCATTTGGCCGGTTTGCCACACCGTACATGCCGTCTTTGGCGATTTCCCAGTATCCGGAATTGACTTCTCCGATAGTGGTGGCCGCGGGTGGCTGGTAGGACACAATATCCGCGCCCTGGCTTTCGGCCAGCAGAAAATGAGGTACCTTAACCACACCGTCATTAATCAGGGTCATCAGGGCTTTATTCATTTGCAACGGTGTGGCTGTCCAGTATCCCTGGCCAATACCGACCGGAATGGTATCGCCCTGATACCAGGGCTTTTTAAACCGCCGCAGTTTCCACTCTCGTGTCGGCATATTACCGGCACTTTCCTGAGGCAGGTCAACACCGGTACGCGAGCCATAGCCGAACTTCTGCATCCATTCGGCTAACCGGTCGATCCCCATATCATAAGCGACCTGATAGAAAAAAGTATCTGCAGATTCTTCAAGAGATTTCGTGACGTTAAGCCGCCCGTGCCCCCATTTCTTCCAGTCACGGTAGCGTTTCTCTGTGCCGGGCAATTGCCACCAGCCCGGATCGACTAATGAAGTATTACGATTAATCACACCTGCACTTAATGCTGAAACAGCAACATACGGTTTTACCGTCGACGCGGGCGGGTAAGCGGCCTGAATGGCCCGATTATATAATGGCCGATCGGGGTCGGTCAGCAAACCTTTATAATCCGTTGACGAGATGCCGTTAACAAACAGATTCGCATCGTAGCCCGGCGTTGAGACCATTGCCAGAATATCTCCGTTACGCGGGTCAGTGACTACCACCGCGGCCCGGCTGCCCTGCAGCAGGCTCTCAATATATTGTTGCAGTTTCAGGTCGATGGTCAGGTAAATATCACGTCCGGCACGCGGCGCCTCCTGGTGCAACTGCCGAATAACTCTGCCGCGGTTATTCACTTCGACTTCCTGGTAGCCGGCTTTACCATGCAGAGTATCTTCGTAATAGCTTTCTATACCGAGCTTGCCGATATCATGGGTCGCCGCGTAGTTGCCGGTTTTTCCTTCCTGCTCAAGTCTTGCCACGTCACGGTCATTAATTTTCGAAACATAGCCGACAATGTGCGTCAGGGTTGCACCGTAAGGATAATAACGGCGCTGATAACCTTTAACTTCAACCCCCGGATAACGGTACTGATTTACCGAAAAACGGGCGATCTGCAATTCATTTAAATTACTTTTCAGCGGAACAGAAGTGAACCGGCGTGATCGTTTACGTTCTTTTTCGAAGGCGTCCAGATCTTCCTGGCTCAGATCCAGTATTGACTGCAATTCCTGCAGGGTTGTTGACAGACTGGCAACTTTTTCCGGCACCAGCTCGGCCTGATAAATCGTACGGTTAATTGCCAGCGGGATTTTATTACGATCATAAATAATCCCGCGGCTCGGTGCGACTGGCACCAGTTTAATCCGGTTCTGGTTTGAACGGGTGCTGTAGTCGTCGAAGTGAAGGATCTGCAGATGCCAGAGATTAAACACCAGAATGCTGCTCAGCAGCAGAATGCCGAAAAAAGCGACTAACGCTCGTCTGGCGAACAGTTTTTGCTCGGCTGTATAATCTCTGAACGCACTACTGGTTAAGTTCATCCGCGGCCTGTCAGTCCGGAAGTTGCCTTATCTGCTATTCGCGATGATAAGGGTGGTTAGTGGTAATACTCCATGCCCGGTAAAGGCTTTCGGCAACCAGCACACGAACCAGCGGGTGGGGGAGCGTCAGAGCAGATAATGACCAGCTTTGTTCAGCCGCAGCTTTACAGGCGGGGGCCAGCCCTTCAGGTCCGCCGATTAACAGGCTGACATCACGGCCATCCAGCTTCCAGCGTTCAAGCTGTTGTGCCAGCTGAGGTGTTTCCCAGGGCTTACCCGGAATATCCAGAGTGACGATGCGGTTACCTTTGCCGACAGCTGCCAGCATAGCTTCGCCTTCCTTTTCCAGAATACGTTTGATATCGGCATTTTTTCCCCGTTTACCGGCAGGGACTTCGATCAACTCAAACGGCATATCTTTCGGAAAACGGCGCAGGTAGTCCATAAACCCCGTCTGCACCCAGTCGGGCATTTTGGTGCCGACTGCGACAAGTTGCAGTTTCACGTGTCAGCCCCAGAGTTTTTCCAGCTCATACAGCTGACGGCTTTCTTCCTGCATTATATGAACGATAACTTCGCCGAGATCTACTACTACCCATTCACCGTCGTCTTTACCGTCGGTACCCAGCGGGCTGACGCCTGCGGCGCGTGATTCCTGTGCCAGGTGGTCTGCAATTGAGACGACATGACGGTTAGATGTACCGGTACAAATGACCATACAGTCAGTGATACTGGATTTACCACGGACATCGATAGCGATAATATTTTGTGCTTTGAGGTCATCGACTTTATCGATAACGAAAGATTGGAGTGTCTGGCCTTGCAAAAGGTTCCCCTCGTGATGTGCTGGAAATAACAGAGTGACCGTCATAATATCCCGGCCGGTCGAATTTGAAGCGGCGGAGTATATCACGCCCTAATCAATCGCGATATAAGCCAGCCTGCCGGATGTAGTTAATCACTGATAGAGGCAGCAGGTCGCTGCATGACTGGCCGGTATGCAGGCGCTGACGGATAACCGTGGCCGACACCGGGTAATACGGTGTATCAGCCAGACAGATAAGCCCGGCAGGATACTGTTGCAGCCGCCGCGGGTCATCGGTCAGATGTTTACTGATCCAGTGTTGCAGCTCTGCAGACTCCGGCTGCCGACAGTAGCCGGGGCGACGGCAGACCAGCAGATGACAAAGGGACATCAGTTCCTGCCAGCGGTGCCATTTATTCAGGCTGAGGAGAGAGTCCTGACCAATAATAAACGCCAGGGGTTGCTGGCTGCCGCGTTCGGCACGGATAGTCTGCAGGGTTGTCACTGTCCAGGAAGGGGTGTCGCGGTGTAATTCCCGATCATCGATATCGAATAAGGGTAGATCGGCAATAGCACAACGCAGCATCGCCAGACGCTGTGCCGGACTGGCGACCGGCTGAGGACGATGAGGCGGCAGATTATTCGGTAACAGGGTAACTTTATGCAACCCGGTCAGACGTGCCAGAGCTTCAGCAGAACGCAGGTGACCGAAATGAACCGGATCAAATGTGCCGCCAAAGACCGCATGTAACTCAGACATCGCTCACCACCACCGGTGACTTCCCGAAGGTCAGTTGCAGTGTAAGAGAGGCCAGCGGTGACCATACATCGCTGCCGTAATCCTGTTTTATGGTCAGTTCAATCGATGCCAGCTGCTTTATTGCCAGGTGCACCGCCTGGTTATCCAGTCGTTCCAATGCCGCGGTAAATAATGGCCTGCGGTTTTGCCAGACACGCAGTTTGTCCATTAACTGACGGACGTTGTGCGACCCCTGTTGACGTTGCAGTTGCAGCAGGGTCATCAGTTCCCGCTGCAGGGTACGCACTAAAATAACCGGTTCGGCAGCCTCTTGTTGCAGCTGCTGCAGAATATGCAATGCCCGTTTACTTTTACCGGCCAGAATCGCATCTGCCCAGTGGTAGGGTGAAAAATGTGCAGCGTCGTTGACCGCTTGTTCTACTCTCGGTAACGTCAGCTGGCCTTCCGGCCACAATAAAGATAAGCGTTCCAGTGCCTGAGATAAGGCCAGCAGGTTACCTTCATAGCAGTAACAGAGTAAGCCGATAGCCTGCTGGTCAATGGCAATACCCAGGCTCTTACAGCGCTGACTTACCCAGCGGGGTAATTGTGCCTGTTCCGGAGTGGTGCAGGGTACCATCACAGCATTCAGGGATAACCCTTTAAACCAGCCGCTGTTTTCCTGGGCTTTAGTCAGTTTGTGCAGATGCACAATCAGTAACAGATCACTGTGTAACAGTTCCGCAAGACGGATCAGCCGCGGGGTTATCTGGGCTGAGGGACCGTTTTCCGGCATCAGCAATGTCAGGGTCTGACGCCGGGTGAACAGGCTGAGGGATTGACAGACGGTAAACAGGGCATCCCAGTCGGTGTGGTTATCAATGGTAAAAGTTAAATGCTCGAGGAATTGTTGCTGGCGGGCGGCAGCAATAATGGCATCATGACTTTCCTGGCGTAACAGCGGGTCGTTACCACTCAGGAAATAACTGCCGCGCAACCCTTCAGCGAGTTGCGCGGCCAGTTGTTCAGGGTAAAGCCTGACCATCAGCGGGATGTCGTCACGCCTGCAGTGTCACTTTGCTGGCCCGAATGCGAGGTAATCGTCTCCGGGGCCGGTAAAGTGTCTGCGGTGTTTAACTGTGCGGCATGTACTGCCAGTAACTGACGAACCAGTTGCTGGGAAGCCCGTACCCGCATTTCCTGATAAATAATATCCTGCTCAGCATCTTTGGCCAGCGGTACGCCAGGGTTATCAAAGAATGTACGGTATACCGTAGTACTGAGCGGATAAATACCTTTACCCGGCAGCAGAACCTGCGCAGTGACAGTCATATACAGCTGATATTCGGCTGCAGTGCCGTCGAGGAATACGGACGCCGTATTACGACCGGAGCTTTCGGCTTCCAGGCGTAATGACGGAGTGGTATTACGGCGGTCTGCACTGTCATCCACCAGCGTAATATCATTAAGCCGTAATTGCTGACGTACGGTCCTGGCCAGCGGCCCGTATGGGTCATTGCTGGTTAATATCATGGTTTGCATTTCCTTCGGGATCCGGGTCGTTCCGCTGGTATGAAAACCACAACCTGCGGTGGCCAGTACGGCCACCGCAATCATCAGTGCTGAGAAAAGTTTGCGCACATCGCCTCCTGAACTTAACCTGCGACCAGGTTAAGCAGTTTACCCGGAACGTAAATAACTTTACGTACAGTAACGCCTTCCAGGTATTTTGCCACAAGGTGTTCCTGAGCGGCCAGAGCCTGCACCTGCTCCTGAGTGGAGTTAACCGGAACCGTAATTTTTCCGCGGACCTTGCCATTCACCTGAACCACAATCAGTACTGAGTCTTCGACCATGGCACTTTCGTCTGCCACCGGCCATTGCGCGGTGTCGATAGTCTGTTTGTGCCCCAGGGTCTGCCACAGTTCAAAACAGGCGTGCGGGGTGAACGGATACAGTAAACGAACCACGGCATCTAACGCTTCCTGCATCAGAGCACGATCCTGATCGGTGTCCTGTGGTGCTTTCAGCAGTTTGTTCATCAGTTCCATCACAGCGGCGATGGCCGTGTTGAAGGTCTGACGACGGCCAATATCATCAGAGACTTTTGCCACCGTTTTATGAACATCACGGCGCAGTGCTTTCTGGTCGTCATTCAGCTGCCCGGCGTCTAACACCGGAGCGGGGCCCTTGCTGCTATGGTCATAGACCAGTTTCCAGACACGTTTCAGGAAACGGTTAGCACCTTCAACGCCGGATTCCTGCCATTCCAGAGTCATTTCTGCCGGAGAGGCGAACATCATAAACAGACGGACGGTATCTGCGCCGTAACGTTCTACCATTAACTGCGGGTCAATACCGTTATTTTTAGATTTTGACATCTTACTCATACCGGCATAAATCACTTCACGGCCATCTTTGTCGGTGGCACTGGTAATCCGGCCTTTCTCGTCACGTACGACAGAAACATCGACCGGAGAAACCCAGTTACGCTCACCGTTGCTGCCTGTGTAGTAGAAGGCATCGGCCAGTACCATACCCTGACATAACAGGCGTTTGGCAGGCTCGTTTGAGTTTACCAGTCCGGCGTCACGTAACAGTTTATGGAAGAAGCGGAAATACATCAGGTGCATAATGGCATGTTCGATACCACCCACATACTGATCGACCGGCAGCCAGTAGTTGGCGGCGGCCGGGTCAAGCATTCCCTGGTCATAATGCGTACAGGTATAGCGCGCGTAATACCAGGATGACTCCATAAAGGTATCGAAAGTATCGGTTTCGCGCAGTGCCGGCTGACCATTCACCGTGGTTTTGGCCCATTCAGGGTCGGCTTTGATCGGACTGGTGATGCCGTTCATTGCCACATCTTCCGGAAGAATGACAGGTAACTGATCTTCCGGCGTCGGGACGACAGTACCGTCTTCCAGAGTTACCATTGGGATCGGGGCACCCCAGTAACGCTGACGGGACACGCCCCAGTCGCGCAGACGGTAGTTTACTTTACGCTCACCGACACCTTTGGCCGCCAGCGCATCAGCAATAGCGTTGAAACCGTCCTGATGAGACAGTCCATCGAACGGTCCGGAATTAAACAGCGTTCCCTTACCGGTCATTGCCGCGTCACTGATATCCGGTTCGCTGCCATCCTCATTGAGGATCACGGGTTTTATGGCCAGACCATATTTGCTGGCGAACTCCCAGTCACGCTGGTCATGGCCGGGAACGGCCATAACCGCACCTGTGCCGTATTCCATCAGGACAAAGTTAGCCACCCACAGGGGTAATTTATCACCGGTCAGGGGATGGATAACAAACATGCCCGTTGGCTGACCTTTTTTCTCCATGGTTGCCATATCAGCTTCAGCAACTTTGGTATTACTGCATTCGTCGATAAACGCGCTCAGTTGCGGGTTACCGATGGCCGCCTGGCGTGCCAGCGGATGTCCGGCGGCAACAGCGACATAGGTCGCCCCCATAAAAGTGTCCGGGCGGGTGGTGTAGACCGTCAGTTTCTGGTCGCTGTCGGCCACATTAAAGGTGATTTCCACCCCTTCCGAGCGGCCAATCCAGTTACGCTGCATGGTTTTAACCTGCTCAGGCCAGCCTTCCAGCGTATCCAGGTCATTCAGTAACTCTTCCGCATAGTCAGTAATTTTGATAAACCACTGGGGGATCTCTTTACGCTCAACTTTGGTATCACAACGCCAGCAGCAGCCTTCGATAACCTGTTCGTTGGCCAGTACGGTCTGATCGTTAGGACACCAGTTGACGGCGGAAGTCTTTTTGTAGACCAGGCCTTTTTCGAACAGTTGCGTAAAGAACCATTGCTCCCAGCGATAGTATTCCGGCTGACAGGTGGCCAGCTCACGGCTCCAGTCGTAGCCAAAACCCAGCAGTTTCAGCTGGTTTTTCATATACTCGATGTTTTCGTAGGTCCAGGGTGCAGGCGCGGTATTATTTTTGACAGCGGCACCTTCGGCAGGCAGACCAAATGCATCCCAGCCAATAGGCTGCAGAACATTTTTACCCAGCAGACGCTGATAGCGGGCAATAACATCACCAATGGTGTAGTTACGCACATGGCCCATATGTAGACGGCCAGAAGGATAGGGGAGCATTGACAGGCAGTAGTACTTTTCTTTCCCTTCCTGTTCAGTGACTTTAAAGGTTTCCTGATCGTGCCAGTATTGCTGGACTTTAGATTCTATCTCTTCCGGGCGGTATTGCTCTTGCATGGCAGCCTGTGGTCCTTGTTGAATTGCGCGAAGCTTACTGCAGTGTTTTTTATACGATCCCCATAGCATACCCATAAGGTCAGCGCGCAACAACACCCGCATTACACCCTGGCGGTATTTATCATCGAAACAGGCAGCGGTGAGTGACAGAAATCGTCGTTTCAGCCCGTGTGGCCGGCGATATTTCCGGCGCCGCCGGGCCGCAAAGCTGCCCTCCAGACTGCCCGGAAAACAAAGGAGACGCCGGTGCATAGCACCGGCAAAACAGATTAGCGGCGACGGCGGGCTATCAGTGAGGCAACTATCGCTACGGCAGAGAGTAACCAGACCGTCAGGTTACCACTGCGGGCATAAGGTGTGAGCCCGCGCGCAGGCGTGACCTCAGCCTGTAATACACCCTCACTGAACTGCGGAAGCTGCTGCACAATATCACCCTGCGGATTCACAATAGCGGTTACCCCGTTATTAGTATCTCGCAGCAGCGGCCGGCCAAGTTCCAGAGCCCGCATCCGCGCCATCTGCAGGTGCTGCCAGGGGCCAATCGAGTGGCCAAACCAGGCATCGTTAGACACAGTCAGCAGAAAGTCAGTATCCGGCCGGAAATTATCGCGAACGTGCTCGCCCAGCACAATCTCATAGCAGATAGCCGTCGTCAGATGATAACCGTCGAGGTTTAACGGTGGCTGACGATACTGGCCACGGCTGAAAGATGACATAGGTAAATCAAAAAACGGAGCCAGCGGCCGCAGCAGATCTTCCATTGGCACAAATTCACCAAAAGGAACCAGGTGATTTTTCTGGTAACGATTCAGGCTTTGGTAACTGTAGGGCTGCTGCGGATTACCCAGAACCACGACAGTGTTGTAATCATGGTAGCGATTACCCTGCAATCTGGAATCGACAATACCGGTTGCGAGGGTACTGCCATTATTGCGCAGAATGTCATCCAGCTGTGTCAGAAAAGGCTGCTCGTTGCTTTCAAGATCAGTAATCGCCGATTCCGGCCAGATAATGATTCTGGCGTTGCCTAATACCGGGCGGGTAAGGCGCAGATAGGTATCCAGGGTGGTCTGTAGCTGCCGTGAGTCCCATTTCATTGACTGGGGAATGTTCCCCTGAACCAGCGCCACTGATACTTTGCGCTCAGTGACCGGCTGATACCAGTGCAGATAACGTAATGGCCAGCTGACCAGCATAATCAAAACCGCGGCTATCACTGCACGTAAATGACGCTGTAGCAGACTGTAGGTGATCAGGCCCGCAATCAGCATCAGGACAAAGGTAATACTTTCGACCCCGGCAAGGGGAGCCAGACCTTTCAGTGGTCCGTTGATCTGGCTGTAGCCAAATTGCAGCCACGGAAACCCCGTCAGTACCCAGCCGCGTAAGAACTCGGTGAACTGCCATAGTGCCGGGGCGGCTAGAAACAGTCGCCACGGGGTGGCGGCCGGCCAGAACCGGTTGAGTAATCCACTGAATAACATCGGGAAAAGGGACAACCAGCCCGCCAGCAAGACCACCAGAAATACATTTACCGGGCCAGGCATACCACCGAAAGTGGCAATACTGACGTATACCCAGTTGACGCCTGAGCCGAATAGCCCCATTCCCCAGAAAAAACCAATCGCTATCGCCTGCGGGGTGGAGCGTTTCAGAGTTAACGCCTGTAAACCTGTCAGGGAGATCAGGGCGGCAGGCCAGAAATCAAAAGGAGAGAATGCCAGGGTGCCGACGGCACCCGTAAGTAAAGCCAGCAACAGACGTATTTTCTGCTGCCGGAATAACTGATTCAGGGCCGTCATAGGCTGTTATTCGTCTTCAAGTTGAGGAGGAGTGGCATCATCCGGGATTTTAACGTGTACCTGGAGGATGCGACGTCTGTCGGCCATTGCCACTTTGAACTGATAACCGTCAATCGTAATATTTTCGCCCCTGGCCGGCAGATGCCCGAAACTTTGCATCACCAGGCCACCGATAGTATCGACTTCTTCATCACTAAACCCGGTACCAAACAACTCATTAAAGTCTTCAATAGTTGTCAGGGCCCGCAGGGAATAAGTATGGCGACTCAGCTGCCGGATATCGCTGGCATCCTCTTCGTCATATTCATCCTCGATTTCGCCGACAATCAGTTCAAGAATATCTTCAATGGTGACCAGTCCGGAAACGCCGCCAAATTCATCAATCACTATCGCCATATGGTAACGCTGGGAGCGAAACTCTTTGAGCATACGGTCGACACGTTTACTTTCCGGGACGACAACCACCGGACGTAATACCTCAGCGATACTGAATGGTGCCGAACTGCTGCGCATAAACGGCAACAGGTCCTTCGCCATCAGGATACCTTCCACATGATCTTTATCTTCACTGATCACCGGAAACCGTGAGTGGGCAGACTCAATGATAACATCGAGACATTCTTCGAGACTCTGGTCCTGTTTGAGGGTGATCATCTGAGAGCGTGGGATCATAATATCTCTTACCCGCTGCTCGGCAATTTCCATCACGCCTTCCATCATATCGCGGGTGTCCTGATCAATCAGGTCTTTCTGCTCTGAGTCGCGGATCAGCTCCAGCAACTCGTCACGGTTCTGGGGTTCACCGTGAAACAGTTGGTTGATCAGTAAAGAAAAAAATCCCTTTTTACTGGCGGGGGTATCGCTGTTTTGTGAATGGTCATCGCTCATGGCGTATTTATTTAGTTCTCTCTGTGGGGGAATAAATGCTGTCAGGGGGCGTCACTGACAGCAGGGTGACCGGCAGAAACCGGTGATTAATCCATATCTTTCTCGGAAATGTACGGGTCAGGATAGCCCATAGCAAGCATTATCTCTGTTTCAATGCCTTCCATCTCTTCGGCTTCATCATCAATGATGTGGTCGTAGCCTAACAAATGCAGGGTACCATGCACTACCATATGTGCCCAGTGAGCTTCGGCCAGTTTCTGCTGATCCGCAGCTTCACGTTCGACGACCTGCCGGCAGATAATCAGGTCCCCAAGCAGGGGTAAATCCTCGATGCCCGGCGGTGCCTCAAACGGAAAGGACAGCACGTTAGTCGGTTTGTCCATACCGCGGTAGGTCAGATTCAGTTCGTGGCTTTCTGCTTCATCTACCAGCCGGATAGTCACCTCACTCTCGGGCTGAAACAGGCTGACGGTTGCCGTCAGCCAGCGGAGAAAGGAAGCTTCATCCGGGAGTCCGCGGGTATTTTCACAGGCATTCTGCAAATCAAGTGTTACGTTACTGCTCATACATTCTCCTGCGGGGGGGAAAGCGCTTCTTTTTTACGCTCTTCAGCCTGCCGCTCACGGCGTTTCTGGTCAGCTTCTTCCCAGGCTTCATAGGCGACCACTATCCGTGCTACCACGGGATGGCGCACCACATCTTCACTGTGGAAGAAATTAAAACTGAGCTCTTTCACGCCGGATAAGACTTCAATGGCGTGTTTCAGGCCAGAGCGTGCATTACGGGGGAGATCGATCTGTGTGACATCCCCGGTGATCACCGCTTTGGAGTTAAAACCAATACGGGTCAGAAACATTTTCATCTGTTCAATAGTGGTGTTCTGACTTTCATCCAGAATGATAAACGCATCATTTAATGTACGACCACGCATATACGCCAGCGGAGCCACTTCAATTACATTACGTTCAATCAGTTTCTCAACACGCTCAAAGCCCAGCATTTCAAACAGCGCGTCATACAATGGCCGTAAATAAGGGTCAACTTTCTGACTCAGGTCACCCGGCAAAAACCCCAGCTTCTCTCCGGCTTCAACCGCCGGACGGGTCAGCAGGATGCGCCGGACTTCCTGGCGTTCCAGAGCATCGACTGCCGCAGCCACTGCCAGATAGGTTTTGCCGGTACCGGCAGGGCCAATACCAAAGGTAATATCATGGTCGAGAATATGGGCAATATAGCTCGCCTGGTTCGGGGTGCGTGGTTTGATCACCCCGCGCTTAGTCTGAATATTAACCGCCTTACCGTAATCCGGCACACTGTCGGCGGTCTGTTCCAATACACGACTTTCTTTGATTGCCAGATGAATAGCTTCCGGATCAATCTCTTTGCTTTTACCGCGTACCGGTGCTGTCTCCACATACAGATTTTTCAGTATATGTTCCGCAGCATCCACGCACAGGGGTTTGCCGGACAGAGTAAAACGGTTATCGCGGCGATTAATCTCTATCCCGAGGCGACGTTCCAGATGTTTCAGATTATCGTCAACAGGGCCGGTCAGACTGAGCAGACGCTGATTATCTGCTGGTTCGAGGGCTATTTCGCGGGTTTCGATATTCAAAGTAATCCTATGGGTCGCTGAGGGCCGGTTAATCAACAACACACTATGCTGCCTGTTTTACAGGGGGATAGCCGCTAGTGATGCTGTTTGTCAGAAATTAAATGGTATATCAGGATATCGGGGCGGAATCAGAAAAATCCAGCCCCCGGAGGCAGGCTTTTTGCGGCAGCGGAAGGCTGCCGCAGCGGATAACGGGATCAGGGCTGCCAGATACCGACACCGGTCTCGTTTTCTTTACGGGTGCGGGCAATGACCGAAGCCGGAGACTCAGTGACGCGCAGTTCCATCTCTTTTTCCGTACGGACGGCGACACCACGCAATGAGTTAGGATAGACATCGACTATTTCAACATCGACGAATTTACCAATCATATCCGGGGTGCCTTCGAAATTGACCACGCGGTTATTTTCGGTACGACCGGAAAGTTCCATCAGATTTTTACGTGAAGTGCCTTCCACCAGTACCCGCTGTACTGTCCCCAGCATACGCCGGCTCCAGGCCATTGCCTGCTGGTTAATCCGTTCCTGAAGGATCCATAAACGCTGTTTTTTCTCTTCTTCGCTGACGTCGTCAGGCAAATCCGCCGCCGGAGTACCGGGCCTGGCAGAATAGATAAAACTGAAGCTCATATCAAAATTAACATCAGCAATCAGTTTCATGGTCTTTTCGAAGTCTTCCTGAGTTTCACCCGGGAAACCGATGATAAAGTCAGAACTGATTTGGATATCCGGCCGTGCTTCACGCAGTTTACGGATAATCGCTTTGAATTCCAGCGCGGTGTGTGCGCGCTTCATTAGCGTCAGGATCCGATCGGCACCGCTTTGCACTGGTAAATGCAGGAAGCTGACCAGCTCCGGAGTATCGCGATAGACATCGATAATATCATCGGTAAACTCAATCGGATGACTGGTGGTAAAGCGGATACGGTCAATGCCGTCAATCGCAGCGACCAGACGTAACAGGTCGGCAAAACTACAGACCGAGCCATCGAAATTTTCGCCCCGGTAAGCATTGACGTTCTGACCCAGCAGGTTAACTTCACGCACCCCCTGAGCAGCCAGCTGGGCGATTTCGAACAGAATATCATCGCTGGGACGGCTGACTTCTTCACCACGTGTATAAGGGACCACGCAGAAAGTACAGTATTTATTACAGCCTTCCATTATGGAAACAAAGGCGGTAGGGCCATCGGCACGAGGTTCCGGCAAACGGTCAAATTTCTCGATTTCCGGGAAGCTGATATCAACTACCGGGCTTTTGTTACCCCGGACACTGTTGATCATTTCCGGCAGACGATGCAGTGTCTGCGGACCGAACACGATATCCACATAATGTGCGCGCTGGCGGATATGGTCGCCTTCCTGTGATGCAACACAACCGCCGACACCGATAATCAGTTCCGGATTTTTTTCTTTTAAAATTCTCCAGCGTCCCAGCTGGTGGAATACTTTTTCCTGGGCCTTTTCACGGATAGAGCAGGTATTAAGCAATAATACGTCCGCCTCTTCCGCATTCTCGGTCAGAGTAAAGCCGTGGGTTGTATTCAGGAGGTCTGACATTTTAGATGAATCGTACTCGTTCATCTGGCAGCCCCAGGTCTTTATGTGCAATTTTTTTGTCATCAAACTGGCCATTAATTCAGTGCAAGGATGTGCAGGCGGCATATTGTAATGCTTTGCTGCTGTTGTGACCAGTGCGGAGGCTTTTCTGATCGTGACTTGATTTTCCGGTACACTGTGGCGATTAACGTAGCCCGGATGATGGCGGGTAATCAGTCATGGGAAGGATAGTCACATGCAGGAAGATCAATTTGATGTAGTGATCACCGGCGGGGGTATGGTCGGTGCGGCTCTGGCCTGTGGTTTAGCACGGCATCAGTTCAGGGTGGCGGTGATAGACCACCAGTTACCGCGTCCCTTTGATCCCGCAAGCCTGCCGGATGTCCGTATTTCGGCAATAGGGGCGGCTTCGGTAGGGTTACTTAAAGAGCTTGAAGTCTGGGACGCCGTGCAGGCGATGCGCTGTACTCCGTACCGTCGTCTGGAAACCTGGGAATGGCAGAATGCCCACGCGGTGTTTGATGCGGCGTCACTCGGTTTGCCTGAGCTGGGTTATATGGTGGAGAACAGTGTCCTGCAATCAGCCTTGTGGCATAAAATGCAGTCGCAGGACATAACCCTGCTGTGTCCGGCCAGCGTGACATCCGCCAGCTACAACGGCCAATACTGGCAGCTGACTCTGCAGAGCGGTCAGCAGCTTACCACCCGGTTATGGGTGGGGGCCGACGGCGCTAACTCAAAGGTTCGCCAGCTGGCAGGCATCGGGGTTAATGGCTGGGATTATTCACAATCCTGTATGCTGATTTCGGCAGAATGTGAAAATCCGCCCGGTGACAGTACCTGGCAACAATTTACGCCGCAGGGACCACGGGCATTCCTGCCATTACATGACAATTATGCTTCACTGGTCTGGTATGACAGCCCGGCCCGCATCCGGCAATTATCCAGGCTGCCGCTCAGTCAGCTTAATCAGCAGGTCGCCAGCCATTTTCCTGACCGCCTCGGTAAAGTCACAGTACTGGGCTGCGGTGCATTCCCTCTGACTCGTCGACATGCCACCGGTTATGTGCGTCCCGGGCTGGCACTGGTCGGTGATGCAGCTCATACGATTAATCCGCTGGCAGGGCAGGGGGTTAATCTCGGGTATCGTGATGTTGACGGATTAATTGATGTTCTGGCGGAAGCACGAAAAGCGGGGTGTGACTGGTGGCAGTCAGAGGTGCTGAACCGTTATCAGCGTAAACGCTACAAAGATAATTTACTGATGCAAAGCGGAATGGATCTTTTCTATCTGGCATTCAGTAACCGGAGCCATCCGTTAATGCTGGCGAGAAACCTTGCCCTGATGGCTGCCCAGCGTGGTGGCTGGCTGAAAAAGAAAGCCCTCAGCTATGCGCTGGGGTTATAGCCCCGGATCAATTCAGAGAGTGTTCTGTCGAGAGATAAAGCGGTCTGCGGACCGTTTTTTATGGGCTGACAGTAAGTAAAAAACACAAAAGAAAAAAGCTCACCGGAGTGAGCTTTCAAAATTGGCTGGGGTGCAGGGATTCGAACCCCGGAATGCTGGTATCAGAAACCAGTGCCTTACCGCTTGGCGACACCCCAATTTTATTTGGTGGCTACGACGGGATTCGAACCTGTGACCCCATCATTATGAGTGATGTGCTCTAACCAACTGAGCTACGTAGCCGTTTACTGCTTTTCAATGTGGCTGGGATACCTGGATTCGAACCAGGGAATGCCGGTATCAAAAACCGGTGCCTTACCGCTTGGCGATATCCCAACTGCTAAACTCTGAAGATAATGGTGCGGGAGGCGAGACTTGAACTCGCACACCTTGCGGCGCCAGAACCTAAATCTGGTGCGTCTACCAATTTCGCCACTCCCGCAAAACATGGTGGCTACGACGGGATTCGAACCTGTGACCCCATCATTATGAGTGATGTGCTCTAACCAACTGAGCTACGTAGCCGTTTACTGCTTTTCAATGTGGCTGGGATACCTGGATTCGAACCAGGGAATGCCGGTATCAAAAACCGGTGCCTTACCGCTTGGCGATATCCCACCTGCTAAACTCTGAAGATAATGGTGCGGGAGGCGAGACTTGAACTCGCACACCTTGCGGCGCCAGAACCTAAATCTGGTGCGTCTACCAATTTCGCCACTCCCGCAAAACATGGTGGCTACGACGGGATTCGAACCTGTGACCCCATCATTATGAGTGATGTGCTCTAACCAACTGAGCTACGTAGCCATACGTATGTTTTTGCGTTACCTTCATCGGCGTTGCGGGGCGCATTATGCGGAGTTGACCCATGATCGTCAACAAGTTTTTTGCCGTTTTTTACCTGAAAGGGTTTGTTTGAATGGTGAATAACCATAATGGTGAATTGTTGGTCGTTTTGTGCTGTTGCTTTACCCGATCCTGCGGATCAGACCGAACTGCGGGGGATATAAGGAGAAACTGACCGTGCCATCATGGCTAAGCTGCGCTCCGGTCCGCTGACGGGACTGCAGTAAATCACCGGACGGTGCCCATAAAAAAGGCCGCGAAAACGCGGCCCGATAAACAGGGGAATAATAAATCAGTAGGCTGACTGGTGGACGCCTACGGCACGTCCTGACGGGTCATCCATGGTTTTGAAAGCGTCGTCCCATTCAATGGCTTTCGCCGAGGAGCAGGCGACCGAAGGACCGCCAGGCACACATTCTGCGGCCGTCGCAACAGGGAACAACTCTTCAAATATCTCACGGTACAAAAAGGCTTCTTTCGACGCGGGTGTATTGTACGGGAAACGGAAGTGCGCCATCTCAAGTTGCTGATCAGTGATCTGGCTGGCCGCGACTGCTTTCAGTGTATCGATCCAGCTATAGCCGACACCATCAGAAAACTGCTCTTTCTGACGCCATGCCACGCTTTCCGGCAGATAGGAAGAGAAGCATTCACGCAGAATGTGTTTTTCCATTTTTCCGTTACTGCCACACATTTTATCTGCCGGGTTAATACGCATGGCCACATCGAGGAATTTTTTATCCAGAAAAGGCACACGGGCTTCTACTCCCCATGCGGACATGGCTTTGTTCGCTCTGGCGCAATCGTACATATGCAGTGCTGCCAGTTTACGGACGTTTTCCTCGTGGAATTCTCGGGCATCAGGCGCTTTGTGGAAATACAGATAACCACCAAACACTTCGTCCGCACCTTCACCTGACAGCACCATTTTAATGCCCATCGCTTTGATCTTACGCGACATCAGGTACATCGGGGTGGATGCCCTGATGGTGGTAACATCGTAAGTTTCGATGTGATAAATCACATCACGGATAGCATCCAGCCCTTCCTGCTCGGTGAAGTGAATTTCATGGTGTACAGTCCCCAGCGAATCAGCCACTTCTTTGGCTGCTTTCAGGTCCGGTGCGCCTTTCAGGCCAACGGCGAAAGAGTGCAGCTGAGGCCACCAGGCATCACTTTTATCCTGATCTTCAATACGTCTGGCCGCAAAACGCTTGGTAACAGCCGAAATAATCGACGAATCCAGGCCGCCTGATAATAAGACTCCGTAAGGTACATCTGACATCAGATGGCTTTTCACTGACTCTTCCAGCGCTTCTTTCAGTGCAGCCGCATCAGTCTTGTTATTAGCAACATTGTCATATTCCATCCAGTCACGCTGGTAGTACTGACGAATTTCTCCGTCGGTGCTGGACATATAGCTTCCCGGCGGGAATTCGCTGATAGTACGACACACCGGTACCAGTGCTTTCATCTCAGAGGCAGCAAACAGGTTACCGTGCTCATCATAACCAATATACAGCGGGATAATCCCGATATGATCGCGGCCGATCAGCCAGCTGTTTTTTTCTTTATCGTAAAGAATGAAGGCAAACATCCCCTGTAAATCGTCGAGGAAATCGATACCTTTTTCCTGATACAGGGCCAGAATAACTTCACAGTCTGAGTCTGTCTGGAACTGATAGCGGTCACTCAGTTCTGCACGCAGTGCGCGATGGTTATAGATTTCGCCGTTGACCGCCAGAACGTGGGTACCGGCTGCGTTGTACAGTGGTTGTGCTCCGTTATTGACGTCAACAATTGATAAGCGTTCATGGGCCAGAATCGCATTATCATCAGCATAAATACCTGACCAGTCCGGGCCACGGTGACGCATCAGACGCGAAAGTTCCAGCGCTTTTTTACGCAATTCAACGGGATCCGTTTTCAGATCCAGAACCCCAAAAATCGAACACATAAGCTACTCCTGAGTGCATAGACGGTAATATTGTCAGAATAAATAATAGTGATTAACAGCTGCCTGTCCGGGCGCGATATATAAGAAAATGCGCTATTACACCGGAGGTTGGCAAGTCATTTAATTCTGAAATTGGAAATAGTGGTTTGCAGGGCTGTAATATTAAAAAATATTCAGTTTTTGTGGGTGTTTTTTGAATTTAATTTAAAGAAACTGCCTTTCCGTCTGTTTTTTATACTCTGCTCGCCCGACAAGGAATGAGCGGGTTCGGGTATATTAATCGTGCCGGAAGCGGATACCCTGAAGATATCTTTAACCGGCACCGGGTGTGTTATCAGAAAATACTCTGGTTCAGAACAGGTCTATATCAGCGACTGATGGATAAATCCAGTCCGGCCTGAAGGGTAACTGACTGACATCTTCCGCCTGTGATACACCCGATAACACCAGAACCGTTTTTAAACCGGCCTGGAATCCGGCCAGAATATCGGTTCGCAGATTATCGCCGATAATCACCGTGTCTTCGGAATGGGCATGCATTTTGTTAAGAGCTGCCCGCATAATATAGGGGCTGGGTTTACCGACCACGAACGGACTACGCCCTGAAATTCGCTCAATACCGGCACATAACGCACCGCACGCCGGGACAAAACCACGCCCGTGAGAGTCAGGGTTGGTCGCAATAAAGCGTGCACCGTTGACGATAAAGAATGCCGCTTTATGCATCATTTCCCAGTTAAAAGACCGGGTCTCTCCGACAATCACAAAGTCGGGGTTGATATCAGTAATCGTAAATCCGGCTTTGTACAATTCATGAATAAGTGCGCCTTCGCCAATGACATAGGCTTTTTTCCCTTCCTGGCGGCGTAAAAAATCTGCGGTGGCCATGGCCGAGGTATAGAAAGCAGATTCGGGCAGGGTAATACCAGCAGAAGAGAAACGGTTAGCAAGATCCTGCTCTGTCTGTGACGGATAATTGGTCAGTACCACCAGCGGAATTTCTTTTTCCAGTAAACCGTGCAGAAATTCTTTAGCACCCTCAACGGCCGTATTATCATGCATTAAAACGCCGTCAATATCGCAAATCACATTCTTAATCGTCATTCATTACCATCCGCAAGTAGAGTTGCAAAATTACGTTATTATTCTTCCAGTAAATGCTGCAGCAGGATGCCGTTCAGCATCGCACGTTTGGCCAGCGCGAAAGCACCAATAGCAGAGCGGTTATCCAGTTGTGAACGTACCACCGGCAGGTTCTGACGAAAATCATTCAGTGCCTGATTATCAATACAGCTGCGGATCACCGGGAAGAGTATCTCTTCTGCGGCGGTGATCTCTCCTGCCAGTACAACTTTTTGTGGGTTAAACAGATTAATGGCCATCGCCAGCGCTTTACCCAGATGGATGCCCACGTCGGTGATCAGCGCCCGGGCCATGGTATCACCCTCACAGGCGGCCCGGCAGATATCGGCGATGCCGGTGGCTGACGGGTGCAGCGTACCGGGATAGCCTTCTGCTATTAGTTTCTGTGCTTTTTCTGTAATTGCATTGTTCGAGGCAATCGTTTCCAGACAGCCAAAGTTACCGCAGTAACAACGCTCACCTAAAGGATCAACCTGTATATGGCCAATTTCCCCGACGTTTCCATTACTGCCGAGAAAAATATTACCGTTCACAATAATTCCGGCACCGGTTCCACGGTGAATACGCACCAGTAAGGAATCTGCGCAATCACGGGTAGCGCCAAAATAGTGTTCGGCCAGGGCCAGGCTGCGAATATCGTGGCCGACGAAGCTGGCAATATTAAAACGGGCGGTCAGATTTTTCACCAGTGGCCAGTGAGTTTTACCAATATGTGGCATAAAGCGCACTACACCGCGTTCCGGATCGACCAGGCCCGGCAAAATAACGGCGATGGCAATGATTTCTTTCAGTACCCTGTGCTGTTGCTGCATAAAGCTATCGATAGCTGAAAATAATGCAGCTTCGACGGCATCCTGTTCGCTGTATGGAACAGGGTAGTGTTGTTCGGCCAGTAATTCGCCACCTAAGTCAAACAGTGCCAGGGTAGCATCCTGGCGGCCCAGACGTACTGCAATGGTATGGAAACCGTGGTTTTCGGTCACAATAGAAATTGCCCGTCGTCCGCCGGTGGATGCCTGCTGCTCGACTTCTTTAATCAGTCCGCGCTCAATCAGCTGGCGGGTAATTTTGGTAACGCTGGCGGGGGCAAGCTGGCTGATTTCTGCAATCTGTATCCGGGATATAGGTCCCTCCTGATCAATCAGGCGATATACTGCTGCGCTGTTTAATTGCTTAACAAGATCAATATTACCAATTTGCGTCTGTCTGCCAGTGCCCATTAAATACTTACCTGCTGAAAACCACGTCACCATTAACGATAGTTTTTAATATTGTAAAGTCACGAGAAAAAACAGTCAGGTTGGCTACTTTGCCTTGCTGAATCGACCCCAGCTGTTCCTCTGCGCCCATAGCCCTGGCCGGATAGAGAGTTGCCATGCGCAGGGTTTCCTCCAGAGAGAATCCTGCATGTTCAACACAATTACGCACGGCTTCAATCATGGTCAGTGAAGAACCACTTAGCGTACCCTGCTCATCCACACACAAGCCGTTGCGATAGTATATTGTTTTACCGGCAAAAATGAACTGTTCAATATCGGCCCCGGCCGGGGCAGTGGCATCGGTGACCAGCATCAGCTTGTCACCTTTGATGGCTTTGGCATTACGAATATTGGCATAATGAACATGCAGGCCATCCGCGATAACACCACAGTAGACCTGCGGGGAGTCAAAGATCGCCCCTGTTAATCCCGGTTCACGGCCGGCGGCTGCGGTCATCGCATTATACAGGTGAGTCGCGCTGGTAATGCCGGCATCGAAGCCCTCGATGGCCCTGGCATAAGTGGCATTAGAATGGCCCGCTGAAACGATAATACCTGCTTTACGTAAGGCGCGGATGTCTTCTGCGCTCACATTTTCCGGTGCCAGAGTGATCTGACTAACGGCATCAGCATTATCACAAAGAAATTTTAATAATTCTGCAGTTACGGGGCGGATTAAGTCCGGGTTGTGGGTCCCTTTTTTAATTTTATTCAACCAGGGGCCTTCAATATGCAGCCCCAGCGCCTGGTGTTTATGTTGCGTCAGCCATTGCTGCATGGTCTTAACAGCTTTAATGATCATCTCGTCGGTACTGGTTATCAGAGTCGGCAGAAAACTGGTGCAGCCGGATTTTTCGTTGGCCCGTTGCATGATCGCCAGTGTGTCGATACTCAGAGCGGATAACTCATCGTTAAACTGTACACCGCCACAGCCATTCAATTGCAGGTCAATAAAGCCGGGAGAGATGATTGCCCCTGACACGTCATGGCGGGGGGTATTTTCCGGTAACTGACGGGCAGGGCAGAGTTGTGCAATCCGTCCGTCTTTGATCAGAACCGCATGATCATCAAGTACCTGATATCCCGTATAAATCCGGCCATTCACTAAAGCGTACATTTGAGGTTCTCCGTCAGATAATAAAGCGGCCCGTCACACCGGGCGGGGATCCGTTATCTGCATTACTTGCTGAGTTAAATATCTTTTATATTATCAGCTTCCATTTCACGGAAGTACTTTACGGTTTTTACTTTCAGTTCACCGGTGGCAGGTTCGTCACAGACGATAATGGATTTAGCGTGTAATTGCAGGCAACTGATGGTCCAGAGGTGATTAACATTGCCTTCCACTGCAGCCTGCAGTGCCAGTGACTTTACCTGTCCGTTCACCAGAATCATGATTTCTTCAGCATCCAGCAGTGTTCCGACACCAACGGTCAGCGCATGTTTTGGCACCTGACTGACATCACCGCCAAAAAAACGTGAATTAGCAAGACGGGTTTCCTGAGTAAGGGTTTTAATACGTGTCCGGGATGCCAGTGAGGATGCCGGTTCATTAAAAGCGATATGGCCGTCATTACCCACACCGCCCATAAACAGGTGAACTTTACCGTACTGGCGGATTTTATTTTCATAGCGCTGACATTCGGCATCAACATCACTGGCATTACCGTCCAGCAGATTAATGTTGTCGGCCGGAATATCAATATGGTCAAAGAAATTCCGGTGCATAAACGTATGATAGCTTTCCGGATGCTGTCTGGGTAAACCGACATATTCGTCCATATTAAAGGTCACAACGTGCTTAAAGCTGACCTCACCATTTTGGTGCATCCGGATCAAATGCTGGTAGGTTTGCCGGGGCGTGCTTCCGGTGGGTAAGCCGAGAATAAAAGGACGGTCGGCATTCGGAGCGAAGGCATTAATGCGTTGGGTGATATGCCTGGCTGCCCAGCATGCAACTTCGGCTGAGGTTTCCAGCGGGATGAGTCTCATACATTACCTCAATTCAGTAAACAAATCAGTTAACGGTGAGAGAGTGCCGGTTGTTGCGGATTAAGGGCCGACACAATAACACTCTGGCAGGGATGCTGTATCGATAATTAAAATCATAAAATAAGTAGTGAGTTATTACCAGTGGCATCTATCTTGCAATGTAATTTTTGTTGATTTTAATCACGATAAAACGGGAATTAATTTGCGAAGCGAATTAAAAACTACATACACTCAATCGCAGAGAGTTTTGGTGCTGGCACTGTCTGAATGACTTACGATGTAAGGTTCGGCAGGCATAGGCGTTGAACAGCCTGTTTCAGAGGGGAGATTAGTGAATATAATCGGTTATTTACAGAAAGTCGGGCGTGCACTGATGGTGCCGGTTGCAACCTTGCCCGCTGCCGCCATTCTGATGGGGGTAGGTTACTGGCTGGATCCGGATGCCTGGGGGGCAGGAAATGCGTTAGCTGCCCTGCTGATTAAATCCGGGTCGGCAATTATTGATAATATGTCAGTGTTATTTGCTATCGGGGTAGCCTATGGTTTATCGAAAGACAAAGATGGCTCTGCCGCATTAACCGGGTTTGTCGGCTTCCTGGTGGTGACGACGCTGTGTTCACCGGCCGCCGTCTCAATGATACAAAAGATCCCTGTTGACCAGGTTCCTGCGGCTTTCGGAAAAATTAATAATCAGTTTGTCGGTATACTGGTCGGGATCCTTTCAGCAGAAGTCTATAACCGTTTCAGCCATGTGGAATTACCCAAAGCGCTGTCTTTTTTCAGTGGCCGACGGCTGGTGCCGATCCTGGTATCGTTTCTGATGATTGTGGTGGCCTTTTTACTGATGTATATCTGGCCGGTGATCTTTGGTGTGCTGGTCTCTTTTGGCGAACATATCCAGAAACTGGGGGCGGCAGGCGCAGGGATCTATGCCTTTTTTAACCGTTTACTGATTCCGGTCGGTTTGCACCATGCGCTGAATTCTGTGTTCTGGTTTGATGTGGCCGGTATTAACGATATCCCTAAATTTCTCGGCGGCGCTGAATCTATTGCCAACGGAACCGGCATTGTCGGTATTACCGGGCGTTATCAGGCGGGTTTCTTTCCGGTGATGATGTTTGGTTTACCCGGTGCTGCGCTGGCTATCTGGCAGTGTGCTCGCCCGGAAAACCGTGCCAAAGTCGGCAGTATTATGCTGGCCGCGGCTTTCGCTGCATTTTTCACCGGTATTACCGAACCTCTTGAATTTTCATTTATGTTTGTTGCCCCGGTGCTGTATCTGATACATGCCGTGCTGACCGGTATTTCGGTCTTTATTGCTGCATCTATGCACTGGATTGCCGGATTCGGTTTCAGTGCCGGACTGGTGGACCTGGTCTTGTCGACCCGTAATCCGCTGGCGACACACTGGTATATGTTGATCCCTCAGGGACTGGTGTTCTTTGTTATCTACTACGTTGTTTTCCGGTTCACTATTCTGAAATTTAATCTGAAAACACCGGGCCGTGAACTGGCGGTCAGTGGTGATGAATCAGATGGTTATGATGAAGATATTGAGCCTGCTGACAGTAAAGAATCAGCCACGGAGACTCTGGCAAGGCGTTATATTGGTGCTGTCGGAGGTTCAGATAACCTGACGGCTATTGATGCCTGCATTACACGCCTGCGTCTTAATGTGGCCGACGCTGAGCGGGTGAATGATTCGCTGGCCAAAAAACTGGGTGCGGCCGGGGTGATCCGTCTGAATAAACAAAGTGTCCAGATTGTGGTCGGAACCCAGGCCGAAAGCATCGCCAGGGCAATGAAAACGGTACTGGAAAAAGGGCTGGTACCGGCGGCAGGTACTCCGGAGCCTGCAGCCCGCAAAGCAGCAGAAAACACACCGCAACAGGCCACCCGTAACAGCACTCAGCCAGTTGTTGCGACTCTGGTGGCACCGGTCAGCGGTAAAGTTGTGGCGATTGAAGACGTTCCCGATGAGGCATTTGCTTCTAAGGCGGTCGGCGATGGTCTGGCAATCCTGCCATCAGGCAGTACGGTGGTCTCTCCGCTCAGTGGCACAGTCGTCAAAATATTTGCCACGCACCATGCCTTCTGTCTGGAGTCAGAGTGCGGTGCGGAAGTTGTGGTACATATGGGGCTGGATACGGTGGCACTGGAAGGAAACGGCTTCCGTTGTCTGATCACGGAAGGTGACAGCGTGGTTGCCGGGCAGCCGATACTGGAAATGGATCTCGATTACCTGAATAGCCATGCGCGGTCGATGATAAGCCCTGTGGTTATCAGTAATATTGATGATTACAGCGGGCTGACCCTGCTGGCCGGTGAGACAGTAGTAGCAGGAGAAACGGAGATTTATCAGATAAAAGGCTGATTTTTCCCGGACGATCATCAGGCAGGAAGTCATTCCTGCCTTTTTTATCTTTGTTTATCAACTAACGGTTGTTTCCCGGTGTCGCTTTGTGGATCATATCCGGTAACTTTATGGGTAATCACCCTGATCTACGTACTGAGGAAATTGAGATGAGTGAGGCTGAAGCCCGCCCAACTAACTTTATTCGCCAGATTATTGATGAAGATCTGGCGAGCGGTAAGCACAACACGGTGCATACCCGTTTTCCACCCGAACCTAACGGCTACCTGCACATTGGGCATGCGAAATCTATCTGCCTGAACTTTGGTATTGCACAGGACTATCAGGGGCAATGTAATTTACGCTTTGATGACACCAACCCGGTCAAAGAAGACGTGGAGTTTGTCGAGTCGATTAAACGTGATGTGCAATGGCTGGGATATCAGTGGGATGGTCAGATCCACTATTCTTCAGACTATTTTGAACAGTTGTATCAGTACGCGATGGAACTGATTCAGAAAGGCCTGGCTTACGTGGATGAGCTTTCTCCGGAACAAATCCGTGAATACCGTGGTTCACTGACATCAGCGGGTAAAAACAGTCCTTACCGTGACCGTAGCCCGGCAGAAAACCAGGCATTATTTGAGAAAATGCGCAACGGTGAGTTTGCTGAGGGGACGGCCTGCCTGCGCGCTAAAATCGATATGGCATCCAGTTTTATGGTCATGCGTGACCCGGTGCTGTACCGGATTAAATTTGCTGAGCATCACCAGACCGGTAATGCATGGTGCATTTATCCGATGTATGACTTTACTCACTGTATTTCCGATGCGCTGGAAGGGATTACCCATTCACTCTGTACTCTGGAGTTCCAGGATAACCGCCGGTTGTATGACTGGGTACTGGACAATATTTCGATTGAAAGTCACCCGCGTCAGTACGAATTTTCCCGCCTGAATCTCGAATATGCGGTGATGTCGAAACGTAAACTGACACAGCTGGTGGCCGAAAATATTGTGGAAGGCTGGGACGACCCGCGCATGCTGACTGTTTCAGGCCTGCGTCGTCGGGGTTACACCGCGGCTTCTGTACGTGAGTTTTGCCGTCGTATCGGGGTAACCAAACAGGACAATATTGTTGAAATGGCCTCGCTGGAGTCCTGTATTCGTGATGATTTAAATGAAAATGCACCGCGGGCGATGGCGGTCCTTGACCCGGTTCGTGTCGTGTTGGAAAACCTGGCGGAAGGTCACACGGAAGTGTTATCGATGCCTAATCATCCGAACCGCCCGGAGATGGGAAGCCGTGAAGTGGTGTTTAGCCGTGAGGTCTGGATTGACCGTGCTGATTTCCGTGAAGAAGCCAACAAACATTATAAACGTCTGGTGACAGGTAAAGAGGTTCGTCTGCGCAATGCCTATGTGATAAAAGCTGAGCGGGTGGAAAAAGACGAGGCGGGTAATATCACGACTATTTATTGCCAGTGCGATACGGAGACGCTGAGCAAAGATCCTGCCGACGGACGTAAAGTTAAAGGTGTGATCCACTGGGTATCGGTAACCGCCGGTGTGCCTGCTGAATTCCGTTTGTATGATCGCCTGTTCAGTGTCGCTAATCCCGGAGCAGAAGACGATTTCCTGTCAACGATTAACCCTGAATCGCTGGAAATTCGCCATGGCTATGCGGAACAGAGCCTGCAAAATGCAGTCGCTTCTTTCTCGTATCAGTTTGAGCGGGAAGGTTATTTCTGTGCTGATACTGTGTATTCCTGTCCTGAAAAGCTGGTTTTTAACCGCACCGTCGGACTTCGGGATACCTGGGCTAAAGCCGGTTCCTGAATCGGCTGACTGAAATAACGGGAAAAACGCCACGTTTGTGGCGTTTTTTTTTGGATTGAAATAACCTATTATTATTTTAACGCTCTTACCATTATTGCTTATTTCCGATAATTATATCTTCCTGATTTTTATTATTTTTAACATTTATTCTTTTTGTGAACTTTATCATGCATTTGATATTTCACGCGGAAATAGCTTGATAATTCGCGTCACGAAAAATATTCTGAAGCCGATGAATAACGTTGTGCAGGGAAGATATGCTGTTATCACTGTAATTATTTAATCATTTTACTGTTGAATATTACTATCGGGAAGGATCCGCGATATGTCTGAGTATACCCGTAACTATAAAGTATTAACTCTGTCGTTACTGATGACAGGCAGTTATTTCGTTTTATCACCGGAGGTGAATGGGGCAGGTTTTATTGATGACAGTCAGCTGAATGGTAATGTTTATTATTGGCAGCGGGAGAGAGACCGTAAGGATATTGCTTCTGGAAAATATAAAACAAATCTTGCGCATGGTACATGGAACGGTAATCTGGACTTCTCTTCGGGTTATGCGGCGGATATCATCGGTATTGATGTTGCAGCCTTCACTGCGATAGAAATGACAGAGTCCGGTGACAGCAGCCATCCGAACGAAATTGCTTTTTCATCGAGTAATAAAGCCTATTCTGAAGACTGGAGCGGTGATAAAAGCGGGATTAGTTTATATAAAGCCGCATTAAAAATGAAATACGGTCCCTTTAAATTACGTGCCGGATATATTCAGCCAGAAGGCCAGACATTACTGGCACCACACTGGAGTCTGTTACCGGGTACCTATCAGGGCGCAGAGGCTGAAGCTGCTTTCGATTATGCAGACTACGGAGCTCTCAAATTTTCTTATATGTGGACCAACCGCTATAAGTCACCGTGGCATATCGAAATGGACCGTTTTTACAAAAATGATCGCCGTTCCAGAGTCGCATACCTGCACTCACTGGGGGCTAAGTATGATTTCAAAAATGGTTTGTTACTGGAAGCCGCTTATGGTGAAGCCAGAAATTATATCAGTCAGTATTTTTTGAAAACCAGCTATAGCGTTGACCTTGCCGGTTCGCCGTTACACAGCAGTTATCAGTTTTATGGTTCCCGGAATAAATCTCAGCAACAAGGGGCGAACCAGGTGTATGACGGAATGGCGTGGCTACAGGCTGTAACCTTTGGTTATCGTGTCGGTCAGGTCGATTTACGTCTGGAAGCCACCAGTGTAAAAGCCGCAGGCAGGCAGGGATATTTTCTGCAACGCATGACCCAGACCTATTCCTCGTCTAATGGCCGGCTGGATGTGTGGTGGGATAACCGTTCTGACTTTAACGCCAACGGTGAAAAAGCAGTATTCCTTAGTGCGATGTATGACCTCAGCCGCTGGCAACTTCCGGGCTGGGCGGTAGGCGCATCGGTTGCTTATGGCTGGAATGCGAAGCCGTCCTCTGTCAATGAGGCTGCAGATAGCTGGTATTTCTCCGGGAATAAAATAAAGGAATCCTCCTGGAGTCTGGATGGGATTTATACCGTACAGCAGGGGCGTGCTAAAGGAACATTATTTAAATTGCACTTTACACAATACAGCAATCACTCTGATATACCCAGTTATTCCGGGGGTTACGGAAATATGTTTCAGGATGAGCGTGATGTGAAATTTATCATGATGGTACCTTTTAATATTATTTGATTTCCGTAAAAGGACGGATTATGAAGTATTTACTGTACTTTTTTATCGTATCTGGCCTGGCCGGGTGTCAGGCATCAATAAAAAAACCACTTAATAATAATATGGAAACTGTCAGTCCGCGTGATTATCAGGCCTGTATTAATACCCTGAAAAGCGGTGATGATGAAGACTCTGTTATTCGTTGCCAGCGTATTACTAATGAAATAAGAAAAAATTAATTAAATTAACATAATGAATTAAGGACGACTCATGAAATATACCCGAAAACATGTGTTAGCCGGTATAGTCAGTGCTTTGCTGTTATGCAGTACGGCTACCGCCAGTCAGATGACTATCGATAAAATAAGTCAGTTTGGTGTGAAGTTTTCAGTACAGGATAATCTGGCCGCGACCAATGGTATTGACTGTGCCGCCCTGGGCGGCGACTGGGGATCCTGTTACCGTGCCTCTATCACACTGACTAATCCCGGAGAAGCGCTGAATGACAAAGACTGGGCCATTTATTTCTCCAGTATTCGACAGATTCTGTCCGTCGGGAATGATCAGTTTAAAATCACGCATCTGGTGGGGGATTTACACAAGATAGAACCCACGGATAAATTTCGTGGCTTTCCGGCCAGGCAGTCAGTGGTTTTGCCATTGATCAATGAATACTGGCAGGTTTCTGTCAGTGATGTATTGCCGCGCTGGTATGTCACTTCTGGCGGAGCAACCCCGAAGGTGATCCGTGTCACGGATACTGAAGATCTGCAGCAGATCACCGACATCCCGTCGGGCCAGTGGCGTCGCAGCCCGACCGATGCCAATATCCTGATGACTGCAGAAAATCGTTACCTGAAAAATAAGTCTGTCCGGTTAATCAGCCGCCAGCAACTGCGTGGTCAGATTATCCCCACCCCGCAACAAGTGGATATACGGCAGGGAAATGTCAGCCTGAAACAAGGGGTTGTACTTAGTCTCGGGGCATTACCGACAGACAGTGCGCAGGTGATTCACCGGGCATTTGAAGCGGCGGGGGTCCGGACCGGTGAAGGGTATCCGGTGAGCACCCGCATTGTCCCCGCTGATTTTACCGGTGAGGCAATAAAACAAGGGGCATACCGGCTGGATGTTTCGGCAGATAAAACCGTGATTACCGGTTACGATCCGCAAGGCGTATTTTATGGCCTTCAGTCATTATTGCAATTAATCCCGCCGCAGGGTGACCCGCTGATACCGGAAATTCGCATACAGGATGCGCCGCGCTTTGCTTATCGTGGAATATTTATTGATGTCGCCAGGAACTTTCATTCTAAAGCCGCGATCCTGCGGACTCTGGCTCAAATGTCTGCCTATAAACTCAATACTCTGCATCTGCATCTGAGTGACGATGAAGGCTGGCGACTGGAAATCCCCGGTTTACCTGAGCTGACGCAGGTCGGGGCCAGCCGTTGCCATGACCTCAGTGAAACCCGCTGTTTGCTACCGCAACTCGGCTCCGGCCCGGATACCGGTACCAATGGCAGCGGATTCTTCAGCCGTGAAGATTACCTGGAAATACTGAGATATGCGAAAGCCAGACAAATAACGGTGATCCCTGAAATCGATATGCCAGCCCATGCCCGGGCGGCAGTGATTTCGATGGAAGCCCGTTATAAAAAACTGATGGCGGAAGGTAAAACCAGAGAGGCGAATGAATATCGTCTTCAGGATGCCGGGGATAACTCGCAGGTGACCACAGTACAGTTTTATGATCGTACCAGTTTTGTTAATCCCTGCCTGCCTTCTTCGCGGCGTTTTACTGATAAAGTCATGTCGGAAATTATCAGTATGCATAAAGACGCCGGGCAACCGTTACAGCGCTGGCATTTCGGGGGGGATGAAGCCAAAAATATCTATCTCGGGGCCGGATATACGGATAAGACTAATCCTGAACCGGGTAAAGGTCAGCGGGATATGCGGTTGCAGGATCATCCGTGGCAGAAATCAGCAAGTTGCAATAAATTACTGCAATCCGGTGCCGTTGCGGATCTCACCCATTTACCTGGCTGGTTTGCATTGCAGGTCAGCCAGCTGGCCAAATCTCACGGGCTGAAGGGTATTCAGGCCTGGCAGGACGGACTGAAAGAAATCAGTGATAACCGTCAGTTTAGTACCAGAGATAATCTGGTGAATTTCTGGGATACCCTCTATTGGGGGGGCGTCAGTTCAGTCAATGACTGGGCGAATAAAGGTTATCGGGTGATTGTATCTAATCCTGATTATCTTTATCTGGATATGCCCTATGAAGTGAATCCTCAGGAACCCGGCTATTACTGGGCAACCCGTTTCACTGATGAGCGGAAGATCTTCAGTTTCGCGCCGGATAACCTGCCACAAAATGCAGAAACATCTACGGACCGTGATGGTAACAGCTTTGCGGCCAATTCTGCCGGTCACTGGCCGGGGGCTTATGGTATGTCAGCACAGGTCTGGAGTGAAATAGTGCGTACCGATCAGCAGATGGAGTACCGGTTATATCCACGGTTATTTTCCGTGGCAGAGCGGGCCTGGCATAAAGCTGACTGGGAATTACCGTATAAACAGGACCAGTATTTTGAAAAAGGGAAAACACAGCATGTCGATCAGCAACGGCTAGATAATGACTGGCAGCGCTTTGCTAATCTTTTGGGGCAGTCAGCCCTGATACGGCTGGATACGGCCGGTATAAATTACCGTATACCTGTGCCCGGCGCGGTGATCATCAACGGCACTCTGCAGGCTAACACTGCTTTACCCGGGGTCGCTATTGAATATTCCGTCGATGGTGGTCAGCAATGGCTACCGTATAACAGTCTGAAAGCTCCTGCGGTGGCCGGATAACAGAGGGAAGGGCAGATAAAAAAACCCGCAATTTGCGGGTTTTTTATCTGTAAGACTATGACGGTAAACATCCGTCATCAGATAACAGTTACAACCTGAACAGGGCCGGGTTATTTATCGTTATGTAATGAATCATCTTCGCGGCAGTCACCTTCTGTACAGTGACCATACAGATAAAGACTATGGTTAGTTAGCTTAATACCAAACCGGGTTGCGATTTCACGCTGGCGTTGTTCAATTGACTCATCACTGAACTCAATCACTCTGCCGCAATCCAGGCAGATCAGGTGGTCATGATGTTGCTGCTGAGTCAATTCAAAAACTGACTTACCGCCTTCGAAGTTGTGACGGGTAACGATGCCCGCATCATCAAACTGGTTAAGCACACGGTAAACGGTGGCCAGACCAATTTCTTCACCCATATCGATCAGGCGTTTATACAAGTCTTCCGCACTGACATGGTGGCATTCTGGTTCCTGAAGCACTTCCAGAATTTTCAGTCTTGGAAGGGTAACTTTCAGGCCAGCCTTCTTCAATGCGGAGTTGTTGTCAGTCATGCAGTTTATGTCCTGTTACTTTTGAAAAATGACTTTGGCAAGAAGCCCTGAAGTTTGTTAGATAATGACCTTATAATTGTTAGTCCATTATAGGACTGATACACCAAAATTGAAACTACAGACCTGAAAACAACGCACCAATAACACTTCAATAAAGTGTTTTACTGTGCTCAGGTCCGGTGCATCAACTCTGTCAGGGTCTGACCCTGACATCTCTTATAAGCCGGGCGCTGCCGAAAAGAAGAGTGCGGGTTCTTCTGGTCATGTTAGTCGTTCCCGCAAGTGTCTGAAGTAAACAGTATCACAACTGATACTAAAACCCCTATTAAGCCTCGAGGATTTCTTTCAGCTGCAGTTCGTCCGAAATCTGGTTTACCCACTGGCTGACACGCTCAGCAGTCAGCTCTGGCTGACGATCTTCGTCAATCGCCAGTCCGAGGAAGTGGTTGTCATCGGCAAGGCCTTTGGATGCTTCAAAATGGTAACCGGCAGTCGGCCAGTGGCCGACAATCACCGCGCCTTTTGGCTCGATAATGTCACGCAGGGTACCCAGTGCATCACAGAAATATTCGGCGTAGTCTTCCTGATCACCGCAACCAAATAGCGCAACCAGCTTACCGTTAAAATCAATTTCTTCGAGGGTCGGGAAGAAGTCATCCCAGTCGCATTGTGCTTCGCCATAGTACCAGGTCGGGATGCCCAGCAGCAGAATATCGAAAGCTTCCAAATCTTCTTTGGTACTCTTAGCGATATCGTGCACTTCAGCAACGTCTTTACCCAATTGTTTCTGGATCATTTTCGCGATGTTTTCTGTGTTGCCGGTATCGCTGCCAAAAAAGATGCCTACGATTGCCATGTGGGGATAACCTCTTGAATCTTCGAATCAGATAATTGTAATGTCACTACAGATGCGCAGATGATAACAGACCTGCGATGTGTGCGGAACTTGTAAACCGGTCAGATTTGTCCCTGAGTGCGTTTCCCTGAACTCAGTCCTGCTTTAGCTGTGCCAGAATAATTTGTTCAATAAGTTCACTGCGGCTCAGGTTACGTTCCGCAGCCAGCGCGTTCAGAGCATCGACGACTTCAGTGTTCATTTTGAGTTCAACCCGTTGTAAACCTCGGACTTTATCTCGTTTCAGTTGATTGCGCTTATTTATCCGCAATTGCTCATCCCGGGAAAGCAGACTGGTTTTGGGACGACCGGGCCGGCGTTCGTTGGCGAACAAATCGAGCGTGGTACGATCCGTATTTTCTTTTGCCATGATTTTTGAAACTGAACACCTGCTATGTATCAGATACACGCAGCTTATGATGAATGAATACCGTTATCATGTTAAAAGCACACGATAAAAATTTAGCGCGCAATCATACTCCAGTGCGATGAAGGACGCCAATGTTTAAACCATCTCAGCCCTGAGTTTTCTGCGGGCCGTATAAAAAACGCTGAACTGCGTTGAGCACTGCCACAGGTTTTTCCGCATGGACCCAGTGACCGGCACCGGCAATGATATGTGCTTTCGCACAGGGAAATTGTGCCAGTAACGGGGTACGGTACAGCGGGTCAAGGTAAGGTGATGCACCTCCGCCGATAAATAATGCCGGATGAGGCCAGCAAGGGCAGGTTTCCCAGCCAGCAATGGTGGTGTAGTTTTCCCATAAAGCCGGCACATTAAACAACCATTCTCCCTGATGAAAAGATTTAAGCAGAAAATTAATCACCATCTCATCCCTGAGTATGGGTCTCATCAGTTCCGCCGCCGCATCTCTTCGGGTGACCGCTGCCTGACTGACCGCCCGCAGTGCTGCGAAAATATCGTCATGGCGACGAATCTGATAATCGACCGGGGCAATATCAATCATCACCAGTCGTTTGATCCGTGCCGGTGCCAGTGCGGACATGGCCATGGCAATTTTTCCGCCCATCGAATGGCCGATAACATTCACCGTTCCGAGTTGCAGATGGTCGAGAGTATCGAGCATATCCCGGGCCATGGCGGCATAGGACATCTCTGCTGCCCGCGGAGAATGTCCGTGGTTTCGCACATCGACCTGAACCACCGGCGCGCGGGATTTCAGATGACGGGCCAATACCCCCAGGTTATCCAGGCTGCCAAACAACCCATGGATCAATAAGATCGGGGATAATTCTTCATCAAATTGTTCAGTTTGCAGACGGCTGTTTAAAATCATGGCAAAGTTCTTACGGTTGAAAGCCTGGCTTAGGGTATCATGGTTTAATCTTTCATGAATTCAGCAGAAAATGTTTAGGGTATTATCTGACTTTTAGCGGAATTGCTATTCAGCGCTTCCGGCTTCGCTGAGTTTAATTTTATAATCACCTGGTAAAATATCGGGCGCAGAATACCGGATATTTAGCGGCACAACTGCGCAGGAAGACATTTTACCCCAGTCATAACAGTACGGAATAAGATGAAAACGATTGAAATAGACGATGATCTTTATCGTTATATTGCCAGCCATACACACCATATTGGTGAAAGTGCCTCTGATATATTACGCAGAATGCTGAATGTATCCGGGCTGGCGGAATCCGCGGCTCAGGAAATACCGTCTGAGAAACGTGATACGCCGCTACTGGCAGAAACCCGAGCTGGCTCTCGCCCGCAGGATCGGGTCCGTACCGTACGTGAATTGCTGTTATCTGACGAATATGCGGAACAAAAACGTGCTGTTAACCGGTTTATGATGGTGTTATCCACCCTCTACCGGCTGGACCCGCGGGAATTTCAGGTAGCTACCACCACCATGCAGGGCCGCACCCGGGTGTATTTTGCCGGTGATGAACAAACATTGTTACAGAATGGTACGCATACCAAACCAAAACATATTCCCGGAACCCCGTATTGGGTGATTACTAATACGAATACCGGCCGCAAATGCAGCATGATTGAACATATTATGCAGTCGATGAAGTTCCCTCAGGAGCTTGCTGACAAAGTTTGCGGTACTATTTAATCCGAACTTAAGCGTTAGGGAGAAATGCCGATGGCCAATCACCCACGGGCAGGGCAACCTGCTCAGCAGAGTGATCTGATTAATGTTGCACAACTGACATCACAATATTATGTACTGAAACCGGATGTTTCTGACAGTGAACATGCCGTTAAATTCGGCACCTCCGGCCACCGTGGTAGTGCAGCACGTAACAGCTTCAATGAAACACATATCCTTGCTATCGCCCAGGCTATTGCCGAGGAACGCAAAAAAAATGGAATTACCGGGCCATGTTATGTAGGTAAAGATACTCATGCACTTTCAGAGCCAGCAATTCTTTCAGTACTGGAAGTGCTGACGGCGAATGGCGTTGAAGTGATTGTCCAGCAGGATAATGGCTATACACCGACACCGGCTATCTCTAACGCAATCCTCGAACATAATAAACGTGGCGCTTCGCTGGCTGACGGTATTGTCATAACGCCTTCTCATAATCCGCCTGAAGACGGGGGGATAAAATATAATCCGCCCAATGGCGGACCTGCGGATACCAATGTCACGAAAGTGGTTGAAGCACGTGCTAACCAGCTGATAAAAGATGAATTACGGGATATAAAACGTTACACCCCGGCACAGGCTGCCGCCAGCGGTCTGATTCATGAGCAGGATCTGGTACAGCCGTATATTGAAGGGCTGGCAGAGATTATTGATTTTGATGCCATCAGAAACGCTAATCTGACCATCGGTGTTGATCCGCTGGGCGGTTCAGGCATTGCCTACTGGCCACGTATTGCAGAACATTATCAGCTGAATATTACGCTGGTAAATGATGCTATCGATCAGACCTTCCGTTTTATGCATCTCGATAAAGATGGCGCAATCCGTATGGATTGTTCATCCGAATGTGCAATGGCGGGCTTACTGGCGCTGCGTGATAAGTTTGATTTAGCTTTTGCCAACGATCCGGACTATGACCGGCATGGTATCGTGACGCCAGCCGGATTAATGAATCCTAACCACTATCTGGCGGTCGCAATTAATTATCTGTTCCGTCACCGTAAACAATGGTCACCGGAAGTTGCTGTGGGTAAAACCCTGGTGTCCAGTGCCATGATTGACCGGGTAGTGCAGGATCTCGGTCGTAAACTGGTCGAAGTCCCGGTGGGTTTCAAATGGTTCGTGGATGGTCTGTTTGATGGCAGCCTTGGGTTCGGTGGAGAAGAGAGCGCCGGTGCTTCATTCCTGCGTTTTGATGGCACGCCATGGTCCACGGATAAAGACGGTATTATTATGTGCCTGCTGGCGGCAGAAATTACCGCTGTGACAGGACTTAATCCGCAACAGCACTATGATAACCTGGCGGAGAAATTTGGGTCGCCGAGTTATAACCGTCTGCAGGCTGCGGCCAGTACATCACAGAAGGCGGCGTTATCTAAGCTGTCTCCTGAAATGGTCAGCGCAGAGACACTGGCGGGCGATCCGATCATTGCCCGTCTGACTGACGCTCCGGGTAATGGTGCCTCTATCGGTGGTCTGAAAGTGATGACCGCGAACGGCTGGTTTGCTGCACGTCCGTCAGGGACCGAAGATGCTTACAAAATCTATTGTGAGAGTTTCCTCGGCGCAGAACATCGCGAGAAAATTGAAAAAGAAGCCGTACAGATTGTCAGCGAAGTGCTGAAAAATGCCTGACGGCTATCCATAGTAACAAAGGCGCTGATATCAGCGCCTTTTTTTATCCTGGCGGCCCGGAGTTTTGAGCCAGGCAGAAGCAATAACAGTGCCATCCCCCGCGCATCCCCGCCAGGCAAGAGGACCTTTACGTGGCGCGGGACGATATTGTAAACTTGTACAAAATTCTAACAAGGTACAAGTTTATGCCTCCTTTAGTCGTCGCTGGCCTGCTGGCCGGTTCTGATTATGCCCCGGTGACTGAGCACCTGCTGATGGCATTGCCCGCCGAATGGCAACTGCTACAGCTGCCGCTGACTGAGTTGTCCGGTATGCTTCAGGACTGTGATGTGGCCCGGAGCAATACGCAGCCAAAGGCTTATTACCCTGAATTACCGGTCAGCGGCATCATTGTCAGCCGCAATGTTACTGAGTCCGGTGATGCGCTATTTTCTCCGCAACATTTGCAACGGCAGCTGGTCGATATGCCGGTCTGCAGTGAGGACGGACTTCAGGATCCTGAACAACGGCGGCTGTTTATTCAGGCAGTCAGCGCCCGTGCCGAGTTCGATGCATTGTGTGAGTCGCGGCTCAGTGCGCATCAGCTGATTCAGTTCCATAGCCGGTATAAATCGTTGTTACTGGCACACTCACAGCCGTTATATCGTCAGCTGGGGCCGCTGGTGGCAGGGATATCTGAATGGTCGTCCCTGAAAGATTTTGCCGCAGAATATCGCAGCAGGATGATGGCAATCATGTTATTACCTGACAGCCGTGCCAACCATACCAATGTCCTGATGCATATTCAGGGATATTTCAGGCCTTACCTGAGTAGCGCCCGGCGCCAGCACCTGACGGAAACTATTGAACACTATCGTTGCGGGTTACTCCCTCTTTCCGTACCGGTCACGGAATTACGTCAGTTACTGGCGGAATACCCTCATCCCTGGCTTGAATCGCAACGCTATCTGTTTCCTTATCTGCCTTCGGCGCGGAAATGTACTGAATTACAGGAGGATAAGTGAAAACACATATTGTCTGGCTGCGTGCAGATTTACGACTGCATGATAATCCTGCACTTTATGCCGCCTGCCAGGATCCTCAGGCAAGGGTCATTGCTCTGTATATTGCCACCCCGGGGCAATGGCAGCAGCATGATGTTTCTGGTCGTCAGCTGGAATTTATCCGCGACGGGCTGAAACTGCTGAGTGAAGAATTATCGGCACTCCGTATCCCGTTATTATATGCCTCTGCTGACAGTTTTACCGACAGTGTCTCCTGTCTGACAACGCTCTGTATAAAGCATCAGGCAACTCAGCTGTTTTATAATTACCAGTATGAACTCAATGAACAACGACGGGACCGGCTGGCAGAACAGCAGCTCTCCGCCAGCGGTATTATCTGTGAAGGATTTCATGACGGAACCCTGTTGCCGCCGGGCAGTGTGCTGACCGGTAAAGGGACAATGTACAATGTTTATACCCCGTTCAGTAAAGCCTTGCTGAAGGTGCTTAATACAGAGCTTCCCGAATGCTATCCGTCACCGGCAGTCAGAGAATACCCGGCTGATCTGGCCGGAGATGAGATTCCGTGCCTCAGCCCGGACAGCCAGCAATATGACCGGAAATTATTCCCGCCGGGCCACCGGGCTGCATTACAACGTTTACGCAGTTTCAGTCAGGATAAAATCCGTGATTACCACCGGCTGCGTGATTTTCCTGAGCAACCGGCAACCAGCGGGTTGTCCCCTTATCTGGCGACCGGACAAATTTCCGCCCGTCAGTGTCTGCGACGTATTGTCCATGATCATCCCCGGGCGCTGTCCGGCGGCGATGAAGGCAGCTGGCTGAATGAAATTTTCTGGCGTGAATTTTATCGCCATTTACTGGTCGCGTATCCGCAATTATGCCGGCATCAGCCGTTTACGGACTGGACGCGAAATATCCGCTGGCAGCAGAATGATGTGCAGTTTACTGCCTGGCAACAGGGCAGCACCGGGTTTCCGATAGTGGATGCCGCGATGCGGCAATTACAGGAAACGGGCTGGATGCATAATCGCCTGAGAATGATCGTTGCCAGTTTTCTGGTAAAAGATTTGCTTATCGACTGGCGGCAAGGTGAACGCTATTTTATGTCACAACTACTTGATGGCGATCTGGCGGCGAATAATGGTGGCTGGCAGTGGGCAGCGTCGACGGGTACCGATGCTGCGCCTTATTTCCGTATTTTTAATCCGCGTTTACAGGGAGAACGTTTTGACCCGCAGGGCGATTTTATCCGCCGCTGGCTGCCTGAACTGGCGGGAATACCGGGAAAAGCTATCCATGACCCCCATGAGTGGGCAAAAAAGAACCGTGTAACGCTGGCTTATCCGTTACCGATTGTCGATCATAAGCAGGCACGGCAGACTACGCTGCAGGCATTCGAAACTGCCCGTAAAGGCGGAAATTCAGTACAGGAATAAGGTTATCCATGAAAAACACCATGCTTGAAGAATTAATTAATCAGCAGCTTAACAGCCAGAGCTTCAGCGATTATGCGCCGAATGGGATGCAGGTTGAAGGCCGTCAGCAGGTCCGTAAGGTGGTGACCGGAGTAACTGCCTGCCAGGCGCTGCTCGATGAAGCTGTGCGTTTACAAGCGGACGCATTAATTGTGCACCATGGCTATTTCTGGAAAAACGAATCGCCGCTGATTAAAGGGATGAAGCGTCAGCGACTACGGACGTTATTACTGAATGACATTAATCTGTATGGCTGGCATCTGCCATTAGATGCCCACCCTGAACTGGGTAATAACGCACAACTGGCAAAACTGCTGGGCATTATCCCTGAAGGTGAAATTGCCCCTTTAGTCCCTTGCGGGCGTCTGGCTGTTCCGATGGAAGGGGAAGCATTTGCTGAACTGATCGGCCAAAAACTGGGCCGTGCGCCGCTGCATTGTGCTGATAATGCTCCTCAGACGATCCGTACTCTGGCCTGGTGTACAGGTGGCGGACAGGGCTTTATTGATGACGCGGCAGAGTATGGGGTTGATGCCTTTATCAGCGGTGAAGTTTCCGAAAAGACTATCCATGTGGCCCGTGAGTGCGGTCTGCATTTCTTTGCTGCCGGCCATCATGCCACCGAGCGTGGCGGGGTTAAAGCCCTGGGCGAGTGGCTGACTGAAACCCACGGGCTGGACGTCACATTTGTTGATATTGATAACCCTGCCTGAGGTATCACACCCGCCCGGCTATGCGGCGGAAACGGCTAAAGGTTTCCGCCATATCTCATCTTATCCCCGTTTTTCACTGCTTTTTTCTGCATAACCTCCGTAAAAAAGGTGTGTTTTGTCAGAGATAAACAACCTTAAAAGCATCCCGGATATTAAAATTATTGACATAAATCCTCCGGTTGCGGATAAGGTTATTAACGGAATGACTCCCCGTTTATCCGGCAGCCGGTAATATAACGCGGGAGTTGTTGACAGGGGATAAGTGGAGGCAGGTTGTGCAGCAACTAAGATGTTACATGCTGGGTGAACAGGCGTTAGTTCTGGAGTTGTCGGCACCATTATTGCTGGACTCACAGCAAAAAATCCGCGGGTTAACCCGGCGGTTATCTGCGCTGGAACAGGTTCAGGAAGTGGTGCCTGGCATGAATAACCTGACGGTTATGCTCCGTGAGATTCCTGCTGATCCGCTGGCCGCCCTGCGACAGCTGCGCAGTTGGTGGGATGAAAGTGATGCCGATGAGTCGGTTTCCCGCACCATCGAGATTCCGGTGGTGTATGGGGGAGATGCCGGGCCGGATCTTGCAGCGGTTGCCAGGCAATGTCAGCTGACGGCGTCGCAGGTCGTGGAACGGCACAGCGCGGTGCTATACACCGTTTATTGTATTGGTTTTCAGCCGGGGTTTCCTTATCTTGGCGGGCTGGACCCGGCGATCCATTGTCCGCGCCGTGCTGAGCCGCGGGTCTCTGTACCTGCGGGCAGTGTCGGCATTGGTGGCAGCCAGACCGGTATTTATCCGTTAGCTGCCCCGGGTGGCTGGCAGCTTATTGGCCGTACCCTGACGCCGTTGTTTTTAGCACAACGAACCCCTCCGGCACTGCTGGCGCCGGGCGACAGAGTACGTTTTGTTCCGCAAAAGGAGGGGCAATGTTAACTATTCTTCGTGCCGGTATGGCGACCTCTCTTCAGGATGCCGGCCGGCCCGGTTATCGGCAGTCAGGGATCAGCCTTGCCGGGGTTATGGATCATCCGGCAATGGAAACTGCCAATCTGCTGGCGGGTAACAGCCCTGACTGTGCTGTTTTAGAAATAACACTCGGTCAGTGCCAGTTTCGTTTTGAACGTGACAGCTGGTTCGCTCTTACGGGGGCAGGATGTGACGCTGATCTGGACGGTAAAACGGTCTGGACTGGCTGGCGGATCCCGGCGAAACGGGGGCAAATACTGACGTTAAGCAGGGCAACCCGGGGTGTGCGCAGCTATCTGGCCGTGGATGGCGGGTTCGATATTCCGCAGGTGATGGCGTCGTGCAGTACCGATTTGAAAGCGGGTTTTGGCGGCTGGCAGGGCAGGTATCTGCGTGACGGCGATATGTTACCGCTGAATCTGCCGACACATCACTTTTCCCGAAGTGTCGGTGTCAGACAATTATTGTGGGGTAACCGTATCCGGGTGTTGCCGGGGCCGGAATATCATGAGTTCAGCCGCGAGGCTCAGCAGGCATTCTGGCGTACCGGCTGGGTATTATCTCCCCAAAGTAACCGCATGGGATACCGTCTGCAGGGCCGGACGTTATCGCGGGATACATCACGTGAGTTGTTGTCTCATGCAGTGGTCCCGGGGACGGTGCAGGTCACCAATGGCGGACAACCGGTGGTACTGATGGCTGATGCCCAGACGACCGGAGGATATCCGCGTATCGGGGTTGTTATATCTGCAGATTTGTACCATCTTGCGCAGCTGAGGCCCGGTGAACCTGTTCACTTTATTCACTGTACATTAGAGCAAGCCAGGCAGGCGAAGCAACAGCAGCAGCATGCACTGGATATGATTAAATGGGGGCTTCTGGCGTCATGAAAATTGATTTAAATGCAGACCTGGGGGAAGGCGGTGATTATGACCAGCAATTACTGCAACTGGTGAGTTCCGCCAATATTGCTTGCGGTTTTCATGCCGGAGATGCACCGATGATGTTGCAGTCGGTACGCTGGGCAAAACAGTATCAGGTAAAGATTGGTGCGCACCCGTCTTTTCCTGATCGCCAAAACTTTGGCCGGACAGCCATGTCTTTACCTCCGGCAGAGATTTATGCCCAGCAGTTGTATCAGATCGGTGCGCTGCAGGCGATAGCCGCCAGCGAAGGTGTCGGGTTATTTCATGTGAAACCTCATGGCATGTTGTATAACCAGGCTGCGAATGATCGGCAACTGGCGGATGCCATTGCCCGCGCCGTGGTGGCGGCCGATCCTGCGCTGGTACTGGTCGGACTGGCAAACAGTGAGCTGATTGCCGCCGGCCGGCATTACGGGCTGACAACCCGTGAAGAAGTGTTTGCTGATCGTGGTTATACCGCATCCGGACGACTGGTGCCCCGCGGGCAGCCGGGGGATTTGCTGGCCGATGCTTCTCAGGCTATCGGGCAGACCCTGATGATGATTCAGCAAGGGCGTGTACAGGCTGTCAGTGGCGAATATGTTAACGTCAGCGCTGAGACGGTCTGCCTGCATGGTGATGGTGAACACGCGTTGGTATTCGCCCGCGAACTCAAAGACGCTTTCCGGCAACAGGATATCACTGTTTCCGCAGAATAGTGCCTGTCGGCAGGGATGCCCGATGCGGACAAGGATGTCTGCGGCAGCGGCGGAGAGTTATGTAATATTATGATTCATAATATTAACCTGACCAGGTTGACCCGCAGAGAATTCTGTCTGACCCTTAAAAGACCTACCCTGTAAAGGAGCATATCATGGCAGAACAACAAAATTTCCTGAGTGATCTTACCGGCTCTTTCTCCTCTCCCTGTAGTGAAAACCCGACGGTGGCTATGATGGAAGCGGTTTATCGCCACCAGGGCATTAATGCGCGTTATATTAACTGTGATGTCGGACAGCAACAGCTGGCAATGGCAGTGGCGGGTGCTAAAGCGATGGGCTGGCGCGGGTTTAATTGTTCAATACCCAACAAACAAACCATTATTGATTATATTGATGAGCTGGGAACCTCAGCCAGGGTTATTGGTGCAGTCAATTGTGTGATTATCCGTGACGGTAAACTGACCGGCGAGAATACGGATGGCAAGGGATTTGTCGAGGCATTGAAAGAACACATTGACCCGCGTGGAAAAAAGCTGACATTACTGGGAGCCGGTGGCGCAGCCCGGGCGATTGCGGTTGAATCAGCGCTGGCAGGCGCCAGTGAGATTACGATTATTAACCGTGACCAGCAGAAAGGACAGGCGCTGGCTGAACTGATTACGCAGCATACCCCGGCCAGGGCCAGATTTGTACACTGGACAGCGGGTATCGCCATTGATGCCGGACAGGATATTGTGGTGAATGCGACGTCAGTCGGTCTGGATGATGCTGAAGCATTACCGGATATTGATATTGAGAGCCTGAAACCCACCCAGTTTGTCGCTGATGTTATCCCTAACCCGCCGCAGACAGCTTTATTACGTAAGGCCGCAGATCAAGGCTGTCAGACACTTAACGGGCTGAATATGCTGGTAAATCAGGGAGCGCTTAATCTGGCTTACTGGTTTGATCGCCGGGCGGATAAAGCGCCGATGAAAAAAGTATTACAGCAACTCTTCACCGGCTAAGTCTGTGTTGTCACGGGGGAGATAAAAGAAGGTGCCGCAGGCACCTTCAGCAGATTATTTCTGCAGGCGGGAATGAAATTCCCGTTCACTGTACCCGGTATACAGCTGGCGCGGACGGGCAATTTTCATACCTTCTTCATGCATTTCTATCCAGTGGGATATCCAGCCGACGGTTCTTGCCATTGCGAAAATAACCGTAAACATGGAAGTCGGTATCCCCATGGCTTTCAGGATCAGACCGGAATAGAAATCGACGTTCGGATACAATTTACGCTCAATAAAATACGGGTCGTTGAGTGCAATATGTTCCAGTTCCATAGCGACTTCCAGCAGGTCGTCTTTCATGTCCAGCTCTTTCAATACTTCATGGCAGGTTTCGCGCATTACCGTGGCACGGGGATCATAGTTTTTATACACCCGGTGACCGAAGCCCATTAAGCGGAAAGAATCGTTTTTATCTTTCGCGCGGCGGATAAACTCCGGAATATGCTCGACCGTCTGTATTTCCTCCAGCATCCGTAACGTTGCTTCGTTGGCTCCCCCGTGAGCAGGTCCCCACAGAGAAGCAATACCCGCCGCGATACAGGCGAATGGGTTAGCACCCGAAGAGCCGGCGGTGCGTACCGTCGATGTTGAAGCATTCTGTTCGTGATCCGCATGCAGGATCAGGATCCTGTCCATAGCCTTTTCAAGTACCGGGTTGACCACATACTCTTCACAAGGGGTGGCAAACATCATATGCAGGAAATTCCCGGCATAGGAGAGGTCGTTACGCGGATAAATAAAGGGCTGTCCGAGGGAATACTTATAGCACATGGCGGCAACCGTCGGCATTTTCGACAGCAGACGATAAGCGGCGATATCCCGGTGGCGCTGATTATTCACATCCAGAGAGTCATGATAAAACGCAGCCAGGGCACCGGTCACACCGCACATCACTGCCATCGGATGGGAGTCGCGGCGAAAGCCATGGAACAGACGGGTAATTTGTTCATGGATCATCGTATGACGGGTGACGGTGGTTTTAAACTGTTGGTACTGCTCCGGTGTCGGGGCCTCGCCGTACAGCAAAATATAACAGACTTCCAGATAGGTGGAATGTGTCGCTAATTGTGAGATTGGGTAACCGCGATGTAACAGGATACCTTCCTCACCATCAATATACGTGATTTTCGATTCGCAGGACGCGGTGGAGGTAAACCCCGGGTCAAAAGTGTACAGGCCGCGGTTGCCCAGTGCCCGGACATCTACGACATCCTGACCCAAACTGGCTTTAAGGACATTGAGCTCTAAAGACGTTTCACCCTCAAAAGTTAACGTCACTTTCTTGTCTGTCATTCTGGTCTCCTTTAGCGTCTCACTGCAACCATCAGGAACGCCAAATTATGCGCAATATTTGCTTAAAAAAACGCACCGCTTGTTGTTTACTGCTCAGGTATTTTGCTAAAACAACCTGTGGCAGCAAACACGTCCGGATATAATTTTTCGCCTGCTACCGGCGTTGAAATAGTTCGGTAATGATTATCTAAGCGATTTGCTTCCTGTCAGTTATATATCGCAGGTATATCGGAATGTCTATCCCGAACCATGCGCGGCTATGATAACGGCTTTACACTCAGGATGTGAAATAAATGTTTATTTAATGTGAACAGTAGCGGAGGTGTCGGAAAAATTGTCTGTATCGTGATAGTGATCACTGTTCTGCCCAATTTTATCCAAACAATATGTAGGGTAATTGTAATCAGATTGTGATCATCTTATACTTTGTAAAGGTCTCCGGAATACCCTGTCGTCAGGAGTCACCCAGCGTTTTTACGCGTCATTTAACACTGGATGTTACTGTCAGAGTGGCGGGAAAATCAGCATGATAACGATTTTCACGTTCCAGCAGGACCGGAGGAAGCTAAAATAATAAAAGCTGTGTGGGCAAAACCTTGAAAAAACAAAGACCTGTCAACCTGGATCTCTCGACAATCAAGTTTCCCTTGACTGCAATAGCATCAATTCTCCACCGTATCTCCGGCGTGATTACCTTTGTCGCTATCGGAATTCTGCTGTGGTTACTTGGATTGTCTCTCTCTTCCCCCGAAGGCTTTCAACACGCATCAGCCATGCTCAATGGCCTGGTCGTCAGATTCATTCTGTGGGGCATTCTGACGGCGCTGGCTTATCATATCGCGGGTGGTATTCGTCATATGCTGATGGATTTTGGCTTCCTCGAAGAAACTCTGGCAGCCGGTAAACGTTCTGCACAGATTACTTTTACAATCACTGTTGTGCTGTCGGTTCTGGCGGGGGTTCTTGTATGGTAACTAACGTTTCTGCACTCGGCCGTAATGGTATCCATGACTGGTTATTGTTGCGTGGTGCTGCGATTGTCATCGCCCTGTATGTCCTCTATATACTCGGTTTCTTTGTTTTTACCGGTCATGTCACTTTTGATGTCTGGCGCGGTTTTTTTGCCGCAACATTTACCCGTGTATTTACTCTGCTGGCGTTATTTTCGCTTCTGATTCATGGCTGGATCGGTATGTGGCAGGTACTGACCGATTATGTCAAAAATGTAGCATTACGGCTGGTAGTGCAGGGGCTGGTGATCCTGGCGTTACTTACGTATGCGATTTACGGAACGATTATCGTGTGGGGTGTGTAAATGAGTTTGCCGGTCAGAGAATTTGATGCAGTGGTCATTGGTGCAGGTGGCGCAGGTATGCGTGCAGCACTACAGATTTCACAGTCAGGGCAAAGTTGTGCTCTGTTATCAAAAGTATTTCCAACCCGTTCCCATACGGTTTCTGCACAGGGGGGGATTACCGTTGCCCTGGGTAATACCCATGAAGATAACTGGGAATGGCATATGTATGACACTGTTAAAGGGTCAGATTATATCGGTGATCAGGATGCTATCGAATATATGTGTAAAACCGGACCGGAAGCGATTCTGGAACTGGAACATATGGGATTACCGTTCTCCCGTCTGGATGATGGCAGGGTCTATCAGCGTCCTTTTGGCGGGCAGTCGAAAAATTTCGGCGGGGAGCAGGCTGCGCGTACTGCCGCAGCGGCTGACCGTACCGGCCATGCGTTGTTACATACCCTTTATCAGCAGAACCTGAAAAATAAAACCACCATCTTTTCTGAATGGTATGCCCTGGACCTGGTGAAAAATCAGCAGGGTGCAATTGTCGGTTGTACTGCGCTCTGTATCGAAACCGGAGAAGTGGTTTATTTCAAAGCCAAAGCGACCATTCTGGCGACCGGCGGGGCGGGGCGTATTTATCAGTCAACAACCAACGCGCATATTAATACCGGTGATGGTGTGGGAATGGCCCTGCGGGCCGGAGTGCCGGTACAGGATATGGAAATGTGGCAGTTTCACCCGACAGGTATTGCCGGTGCCGGGGTGTTAGTCACGGAAGGCTGTCGTGGTGAAGGCGGATATTTGCTGAATAAACACGGTGAACGCTTTATGGAACGCTATGCACCGAACGCCAAAGATCTTGCCGGACGTGATGTGGTGGCCCGTTCTATGATGATCGAAATCCGTGAAGGCCGTGGTTGTGATGGTCCGTGGGGACCTCACCTTAAACTCAAACTTGACCATTTAGGTAAAGACGTCCTGGAATCACGTTTACCGGGGATCCTTGAACTCTCCCGGACATTTGCCCATGCGGATCCGGTGAAAGAGCCGATCCCGGTGATCCCGACCTGCCATTATATGATGGGCGGGATCCCGACCAAAGTGACGGGTCAGGCGCTGACGGTTGATGAACATGGTAATGATCAGGTCGTTCCGGGCTTGTTTGCTGTCGGTGAAATCGCCTGCGTATCAGTGCATGGCGCTAACCGGCTGGGAGGCAACTCGCTGCTTGACCTGGTGGTGTTTGGTCGTGCTGCGGGCTTGCACCTGCTGGAATCTATTCAGCAGCAGGGGCCACTGGCTGATGCGACAGAAGACGATATTAATGCTGCGCTGGCCCGCTATCAGCGCTGGGATAATAACACTACGGGTGAAGACCCGGCGGAAATCCGGAAAGCACTCCAGACCTGTATGCAGCATAACTTCTCCGTATTCCGCGAGGGGGATGCAATGGCCAAAGGGCTGGAAGAATTAAAGCATATCCGTGCCCGGCTGCAGGATGCGCGGCTTGATGACCGCTCCCCGGACTTCAACACCCAGCGTGTTGAATGTCTGGAGCTGGATAATCTGATGGAAACGGCTTATGCCACCGCAGTTGCCGCAAATTACCGTACCGAAAGCCGCGGCGCGCACAGCCGTTTCGATTTCCCTGACAGGGATGATGCGAACTGGTTATGCCACAGTCTGTATTTACCTCAGACTGAAAGTATGACGCGGCGTGAAGTCAATATGCAGCCTAAGTTACGTCCGGCGTTCCCGCCGAAAGTGCGTACTTATTAACCGGTGGAGAAAGATAAATGAAACTGGAATTTTCGCTGTACCGGTATAATCCTGAGGTTGATGATGCCCCGCGGATGCAGGATTACACCCTTAATGCAGAAGAAGGCAGTGATATGATGCTGCTGGATGCATTAATTCTGCTTAAAGAACAGGACCCCAGCTTGTCATTTCGCCGTTCCTGTCGTGAAGGGGTATGTGGTTCTGACGGTCTGAATATGAACGGGAAAAACGGTCTGGCCTGTATTACCCCGCTCTCAGCCCTGAGAGGCAAAGGTAAAATTGTCATCCGTCCGTTACCCGGGCTGCCGGTGATCCGTGATCTGGTCGTGGACATGGGGCAGTTTTATGCCCAGTACGAAAAGATTAAACCTTTCCTGCAAAATAATGACCGTAACCCGCCAGCCAGGGAAAATCTGCAGTCTCCTGATCAGCGTGCCCATCTTGATGGCCTGTATGAATGTATTCTGTGTGCCTGCTGTTCAACGTCCTGTCCGTCTTTCTGGTGGAACCCGGATAAATTTGTCGGCCCGGCGGGTTTGCTGGCGGCTTATCGTTTCCTGATTGATAGTCGTGATACAGAAACAGATGCACGTCTGGATGCACTTGATGACGCATTCAGTGTTTTCCGCTGCCACAGTATTATGAATTGTGTGAATGTTTGTCCGAAGGGGCTGAATCCTACCCGCGCGATTGGTCACATTAAATCTATGCTGCTGCAACGAGGGGCCTGATATAGATACGCCGGGAAGCATTGCTTCCCGGCAATTGACGGAAACCCTGGTAAACCTTTTCCCGGTGCGACAGACGAAAGGGTTTACAAAGGTTCCCTTGCGGGCAAAGACAGCACCATGATGTTCGCTCCGTTGAACCTGGGAGACAGTGTGACTGCTGAAGGCAATCTTGCATGTCCACAACACCCTGTTTAATGATATAAAACAAGGTGATGATGATTGCGGACAGTAGTGATGCAGGGTGAAAAATCATTCCCCGTTTAACGCCTGCAGGATGGCAGTATCAGGCAGGCAGAATTTACTGTGGAATAGTACTCATCGGCCGACGCATTGTCCCGGAACACCCGTGAAAACGGCAACAATAACTACGAAAAGCATGATAATGCACAAGGGATCACCATGCAGAACAATGCAATGAAACCCTGGCTGGATTCTTCCTGGCTGGCCGGAGCGAACCAGTCTTATATAGAACAGTTATACGAGGATTACCTTACAAGTCCTGATTCTGTAGAACCTGTCTGGCGGGAACTGTTTGAACAATTCCCTGCTGATAACCTTCGTCCGGAACAATTTCATTCAACGACCCGTGATTACTTTCGCCGTCTGGCTAAAGATTCCACCCGGTATACCTCATCGGTCACGGATCCTGAAGCGAATTCCCGGCAGGTAAAAGTATTGCAGCTGATCAATGCTTTTCGTTTTCGGGGCCATCAGCAAGCCAGCCTTGACCCGTTAGGGCTCTGGAAACAGGATCCGGTACCGGATCTTGACCCGGCATTTCATGGTCTGACGGCCGAAGATTTCGGGGAAACTTTTAATGTGGGGTCATTTGCCATTGGCAAAGACACCATGAAGCTGGCGGATCTTTATGAAGCACTGAAGCAGACATACTGCGGCTCGATTGGTGCGGAATATATGCATATTAATAACACCGAAGAAAAGCGCTGGATTCAGCAGCGTATTGAATCGGTGGCCGGACGTGCCAGCTTTACGAGCGGCGAGCGGAAAAAATTTCTGCAGGAACTGACTGCAGCCGAGGGAATTGAGAAATATCTCGGGGCAAAATTCCCGGGGGCGAAACGTTTTTCTCTGGAAGGCGGAGATGCATTAATCCCGATGTTGCGTGAAATGATCCGACATTCGGGAAAACATGGTACCCGTGAAGTGGTACTGGGTATGGCACACCGCGGGCGTCTGAATGTACTGATCAATGTACTGGGTAAGAAAACCCAGCATCTGTTTGATGAGTTTGCCGGTAAACACAAAGAATTGCTGGGCACCGGTGATGTGAAATACCACATGGGGTTTTCTTCAGATATTGAAACCGAAGGCGGGCTGGTGCATCTGGCACTGGCCTTTAACCCGTCTCATCTGGAAATTGTCAGTCCGGTAGTGATGGGGTCGGTGCGCGCCCGTTTAGATCGTCTGTCACAGCCGTCGATTGACCAGGTTTTGCCAATTACAATTCACGGTGACGCTGCGGTTACCGGTCAGGGGGTCGTGCAGGAAACCCTGAATATGTCCCAGGCCCGTGGTTATGAAGTGGGCGGAACGGTTCGTATTGTTATCAACAATCAGGTGGGCTTCACCACCTCTAATCCTCAGGATGCACGTTCAACACCTTATTGTACTGATATCGGAAAAATGGTGCTGGCACCCATTTTTCACGTGAATGCGGACGATGCGGAAGCCGTGGCATTTGTGACACGGCTGGCGCTGGATTATCGTAATACCTTTAAACGTGACGTCTTTATTGACCTGGTATGCTATCGCCGCCATGGTCATAACGAAGCGGATGAGCCAAGTGCAACCCAGCCGCTTATGTATAAAAAAATCAAAAAACATCCGACGCCCCGTAAAATTTATGCAGATCGATTGCAGAATGAAGGGGTGATCAGCAGCGCGGATGCCACAGAAATGATGAACCTGTACCGGGATGCCCTGGATTCAGGTGAATGTGTGGTAGACGAATGGCGTCCGATGACTCTCAATTCTTACACCTGGTCTCCGTACCTGAACCATGACTGGGACGAAAGCTACCCTGCAACCGTTGAGATGAAACGGTTGCAGGAGCTGGCCCGGCGTATCAGCCAGATACCTGAAGGTATTGAAGCACAGTCACGGGTACTGAAAATTTATCGTGACCGTCAGGAAATGGCCGAAGGCACCCGGCCATTCGACTGGGGCGGGGCGGAAAACCTGGCCTATGCCACGCTGGTGGATGAAGGTGTGCCTATTCGTCTGTCGGGAGAAGATACCGGACGGGGAACGTTTTTCCATCGGCATGCGGTGATCCATAATCAGATTAACGGGTCAACCTACACGCCGTTACAGCATATCCACCACGGGCAGGGAAAATTCAAAGTCTGGGATTCCGTATTGTCTGAAGAAGCGGTACTGGCTTTTGAATATGGCTATGCAACCGCAGAGCCACGTACCCTGACTATCTGGGAAGCCCAGTTTGGTGACTTCGCCAATGGTGCTCAGGTGGTTATTGACCAGTTTATCAGCTCCGGTGAGCAAAAGTGGGGACGGATGTGTGGCCTGGTCATGTTATTACCGCATGGCTATGAAGGGCAGGGGCCGGAACACTCATCCGCCCGGCTGGAACGTTATCTGCAACTCTGTGCAGAGCAGAATATGCAGGTCTGTGTCCCTTCCACGCCGGCGCAGGTCTATCATATGTTACGTCGCCAGGCCCTGCGCGGTATGCGCCGGCCACTGATTGTGATGTCCCCTAAATCCCTGTTACGTCATCCGCTGGCCGTTTCCGGGCTCGGGGAGCTGGCAGACGGACAGTTTATGCCGGCGATCGGTGAAATTGATCCGCTGAATCCGGCAAATATTCGCCGCGTAGTGATGTGTGCCGGCAAAGTCTATTACGATTTACTTGAGCAGCGCCGTAAAAATGAGCAGCAGGATGTGGCTCTCATCCGTATTGAACAGCTGTATCCTTTCCCGCATCAGGCTGTGCAGGAGATCCTGCAGTCTTATTCACATGTGACCGATTTTATCTGGTGTCAGGAAGAGCCACTGAATCAGGGTGCATGGTATTCCAGTCAGCATAATTTCCGTGAAGTTGTACCGCAGGGAGCGTCATTGCGCTATGCAGGGCGTCCGGCATCCGCCTCGCCTGCTGTCGGGTATATGTCTGTTCACCAGCAGCAGCAGCAAGCGCTGGTAAATGATGCGCTGAACGTTGATTGATTATAAGGAAAGATAATGAGTAGCTTAGATATTCTCGTTCCCGATTTGCCGGAGTCTGTTGCCGACGCCACTGTGGCTACCTGGCATAAAAAACCGGGTGACAGCGTCCGGCGCGATGAAGTGCTGGTCGAAATTGAAACCGATAAAGTGATCCTGGAAGTGCCGGCGTTTGCTGACGGGGTGCTTGAGGCGGTACTGGAAGATGAAGGGGCGACGGTAACTTCGCGCCAGTTATTAGGCCGTCTGAAAGAAGGTAACAGCAGCGGCAAAGAATCGGCGGTGAAAACCGAAGCCAAAGAATCGACCCCGGCACAACGACAGACGGCTTCGCTGGAAGAAGAATCCAGTGATGCTCTTAGCCCGGCTATCCGCCGTTTAATTGCTGAACATTCACTGGATGCTTCTCAGATTAAAGGCAGCGGGGTAGGCGGGCGTCTGACCCGTGAAGATGTTGAAAAATATCTGGCCGGACAGAAGACCGCCCCTCTGCCTGCTGCCGCAGCAACAGTAACAGCAGAGCAACCGGCACTGAGCAACCGCAGTGAAAAACGGGTACCGATGACCCGGTTACGTAAGCGGGTGGCCGAACGTTTGCTGGAAGCGAAAAACAGCACTGCCATGCTGACAACGTTTAACGAAGTGAACATGCAACCGATTATGGATCTCCGTAAACAGTATGGTGAAGCGTTCGAAAAACGTCACGGCGTACGGCTCGGGTTTATGTCTTTTTACCTTAAAGCGGTTGTGGAGGCACTGAAACGCTATCCGGAAGTCAATGCTTCCATCGATGGTGATGATGTGGTCTACCATAACTACTTTGATGTCAGCATTGCCGTGTCTACCCCGCGCGGTCTGGTCACCCCGGTGCTGCGTGATGTCGATGCCCTGAGCATGGCCGCGATCGAGAAGAAAATTAAAGAGCTGGCGATTAAAGGCCGTGACGGAAAACTGACGGTTGAAGAACTGACGGGCGGTAATTTCACGATTACCAATGGCGGAGTCTTTGGCTCTCTGATGTCGACGCCGATCATTAACCCGCCACAGAGCGCGATCCTCGGTATGCATGCGATAAAAGATCGACCAATGGCCGTCAATGGTCAGGTAGTAATCCTGCCGATGATGTACCTGGCATTGTCTTATGATCATCGTTTGATCGATGGCCGTGAATCCGTGGGTTATCTGGTCGCGATTAAAGAGCTGCTGGAAGATCCGGCCCGCTTGTTACTGGATGTCTGATTTTTAGCCGGGCGTTCCTGAGGGGCGCCTGTTTTTTATTCTTTTCAGAACTGAATGGATAGAACATCATGAATCTACATGAATATCAGGCAAAACAACTGTTTGCCCGGTACGGCTTACCTGCCCCTACAGGGTATGCCTGTACAACCCCGCGTGAAGCGGAAGAAGCCGCATCGAAGATCGGAGCCGGGCCCTGGGTCGTGAAATGTCAGGTCCATGCCGGTGGTCGCGGTAAAGCCGGTGGTGTGAAGGTTGTGCACAATAAAGAAGACATTGGTGCGTTTGCTGAACAGTGGCTGGGTAACAAACTGGTTACCTATCAGACAGATGCTGATGGTCAGCCAGTCAATCAGATTCTGGTCGAAGCGGCGACTGATATTGATAAAGAATTATATCTGGGTGCGGTCGTTGATCGCAGCAGCCGCCGTGTGGTCTTTATGGCTTCGACGGAAGGTGGTGTGGAAATAGAGAAAGTCGCGGAAGAAACGCCTCATCTGATCCACAAAATGGCCATTGATCCATTGACCGGACCGATGCCGTACCAGGGCCGTGAACTGGCATTTAAACTTGGCCTGCAAGGCCGGCAGGTGAGCCAGTTTGCGAAAATTTTTATGGGACTGGCAACTCTCTTCCTTGAGCGGGACCTGGCGCTGGTGGAAATCAACCCGCTGGTGATAACTACCGCGGGGGAACTGGTGTGTCTGGACGGTAAACTGAGTATTGATAGTAATGCGTTATTCCGTCAGCCTGAACTGCGGGAAATGCATGACCCAAGCCAGGAAGATGCCCGTGAAGCCAGTGCTGCACAATGGGAGCTGAATTACGTAGCTCTGGAAGGCAATATTGGTTGCATGGTCAATGGTGCCGGCCTGGCGATGGGAACCATGGATATTGTTAAGCACCACGGCGGTCAGCCGGCGAACTTCCTTGATGTGGGCGGTGGTGCGACTAAAGAACGCGTTACCGAAGCATTTAAAATTATTTTGTCGGATGATGCGGTCAGTGCGGTTTTTGTGAATATTTTCGGTGGTATTGTCCGCTGCGATTTGATCGCCGACGGTATTATCGGTGCGGTTGAAGAAGTCGGCGTTAATGTCCCGGTAGTGGTCCGTCTGGAAGGCAATAATGCGGAGAAAGGGGCGAAAAAACTGGCCGAAAGTGGTTTAAATATTATTGCAGCAACCAGTCTCACTGACGCGGCTCAGCGTGTAGTGGCTGCAGCGGAGGGCAAATAATGTCAATTCTGATCGACAAAAATACCAAAGTTATTTGCCAGGGATTTACTGGCGGGCAGGGGACATTTCACTCTGAACAGGCGATTGCTTATGGTACGCAAATGGTGGGCGGAGTCACGCCGGGTAAAGGCGGGACCACGCACCTTGGCCTGCCGGTATTCAATACCGTACGTGAAGCGGTAGAGCATACCGGAGCGACAGCCTCGGTTATTTATGTGCCGGCACCGTTCTGCAAAGACAGTATCCTTGAAGCTATCGATGCCGGGATTAAACTGATTATTACTATCACTGAAGGTATCCCGACGCTGGATATGCTGACGGTTAAAGTCAAACTAGATGAAGCCGGTGTGCGGATGATTGGCCCGAACTGCCCGGGGGTGATTACTCCGGGAGAATGTAAAATCGGTATTATGCCAGGTCATATCCATCTGCCGGGTCGCATCGGGATTGTCTCTCGTTCAGGGACACTGACTTATGAAGCTGTTAAGCAAACCACAGATATTGGCTATGGACAGTCAACCTGCGTGGGTATTGGCGGAGACCCGATTCCAGGCTCAAACTTTATTGATATTCTGGCATTGTTTGAACAGGATCCGCAGACCGAGGCGATTGTGATGATTGGTGAAATTGGCGGGAGTGCAGAAGAGGAAGCAGCCGCTTATATCAGTCAGCATGTGACCAAACCGGTCGTCAGCTACATTGCCGGTGTGACTGCACCAAAAGGTAAACGTATGGGGCATGCCGGCGCGATTATTGCCGGGGGGAAAGGGACTGCAGATGAGAAATTTGCAGCTCTTGAAGCTGCCGGAGTTAAAACGGTTCACAGCCTCGCAGAGATCGGTGAGGCTGTGAAATCGGTATTACCTGCCCGCTGATCTCCTTCGGCTCTGATTAAACCACTGCCAGCCGGCGGTGGTTTTTTTTCCCCTATAGCAGAGGTCAGTGAATGACAAACAATCTTCAACGACTAACACGCTGTAATAATGGGATAAATACAATTATTCTTTTTATTATGATTTATTTTGTTATTTAAATATCATTAAACTGTAAATAATACATATCCTGATTCACTATCATGTACTACGCTTACTTTAATGCATGTTATAAATGCATAGGTTAACTGACATGAAGTCTGGTTTTCAATAATCTTGTATTGTTCATCGTTCTGTCTCTGCCTGTAATCACGGATATCTATTGATATCGTTACAGGGTCATTTACATATCAAAAAGTTTATCGACAAATAACGACTTAGATCAATAAATCATGGCTTATATCTATTTTATCTGCTGGATATAAATAAGGATTTTAGATTAAATTGTCTTACGTCAATTTGGGTTTTTTCTGTTGTTTTTCCTGTTATTAAAAAGTTGATAAAGATCACTGGTGTGAGTCCTGACAGTACAGTGATAGTCAGAGGAATGACAGGTATCAGACCCTGATTAGCGGATACAAACGTTTGATTATCAATAATCGGTCAATTTTCTGTCAACACAACGAAGTACAATTTACCGGTACCGTTAACGGCTTATTCTCTGAAGTCCGGAAGCAACCCAATGTTATCTGAAGAGAATTTTTATTAAAAAGAGCAAGGAGTCAGGATGTTAGATATCGTCGAACTGTCTCGTCTACAGTTTGCCTTGACTGCAATGTACCACTTTCTGTTTGTGCCACTGACGCTCGGTATGGCGTTTCTGCTGGCAATTATGGAAACCGTATATGTGCTGAGCGGTAAACAAATTTATAAAGATATGACTAAGTTCTGGGGGAAATTATTTGGTATTAACTTTGCCCTCGGGGTCGCTACCGGCCTGACAATGGAGTTTCAGTTCGGGACTAACTGGTCATACTATTCCCACTATGTCGGAGATATTTTCGGAGCGCCGCTGGCCATCGAAGGTCTGATGGCATTTTTCCTTGAGTCCACCTTTGTCGGTCTGTTCTTTTTCGGCTGGGATCGTCTGGGCAAGGTTCAGCATCTTTCGGTCACCTGGCTGGTTGCCCTGGGTTCCAATATGTCCGCCTTATGGATCCTGGTGGCCAATGGCTGGATGCAAAATCCGGTAGCCTCTGAATTTAACTATGAAACCATGCGTATGGAGATGGTCAGTTTCTCCGAATTAGTCCTTAATCCGGTAGCGCAGGTTAAATTTGTTCATACGGTTGCCGCAGGTTATACCACCGGGGCGATGTTTATTCTGGGTATCAGCGCGTACTACTTACTGAAAGGCCGGGATACTGCATTTGCCAAACGCTCGTTTGCTATCGCTGCCAGTTTTGGTATGGCTGCCGTGTTGTCCGTTATTCTGCTTGGCGATGAATCAGGCTACGAGATGGGGGATGTACAGAAAACCAAGCTGGCTGCGATAGAAGCTGAATGGGAAACTCAGCCGGCACCCGCTTCATTCACTCTGTTTGCTATTCCGGACCAGAAGACTGAAAAAAATAACTACTCGATTCAAATCCCTTATCTGCTCGGATTAATTGCCACGCGCTCTCTTGATACCCCGGTTCTCGGGTTAAAAGACTTACTGGCGCAGCATGAAATTCGTATTCGTAACGGGATGAAAGCCTATGGATTGCTGAATGAGTTGCGCAACGGCAACCAGGATCCGGCGGTACGTACCGCATTCGACCAAACCAAAAAAGATCTGGGTTATGGATTGCTGCTGAAACGTTACACACCGGATGTGACCAATGCGACAGAAGCTCAGATTGCGAAGGCGACCAAAGACTCTATCCCTGAAGTAGCACCGCTCTATTTTGCCTTCCGCATCATGGTGCTTTGCGGAGTGCTGCTGCTGGCGATTATTGCGCTTTCTTTCTGGAGTGTGCTGCGCAACCGGATTGGCAAATGCCGCTGGTTACTCAAAGCTGCATTACTCGGTATTCCGTTACCCTGGATCGCGGTTGAGTCAGGCTGGTTTGTGGCCGAATATGGTCGTCAGCCATGGGCTATCGGTGAGGTATTACCGACTGCTGTGGCAAACTCTTCCCTGACAGCAGGCGACCTGCTGTTTTCCATGGGCCTGATTTGTGGTTTATACACGTTGTTCCTGATTGCAGAGATGTACCTGATGTTCAAATTTGCTCGTCTCGGACCCAGCAGTCTGAAAACAGGTCGCTATCATCATGAACAATTGCCAGCAACCACTCAGTCGGCACGATAATTCAGGAGAGCACACATGTTTGATTATGAAGTATTGCGCTTTGTCTGGTGGCTGCTGATCGGGGTTCTGTTTATCGGGTTTGCAGTGACCGATGGTTTCGATATGGGGGTAGGGATGCTCTGCCGGATTATCGGAAAAACAGATACTGAACGCCGGATAATGATTAACAGTATTGCCCCCCATTGGGACGGTAACCAGGTCTGGCTGATTACTGCCGGTGGTGCGCTGTTTGCCGCCTGGCCGACCGTTTATGCGGCCGCCTTTTCCGGATTTTATATTGCGATGATTCTGGTGCTGGCCTCATTGTTCTTCCGGCCGATCGGTTTTGATTATCGTTCAAAACTGGCTGACAGCCGCTGGAGAGGAATGTGGGACTGGGGGATTTTCATCGGCAGCTTTGTTCCGCCGCTGGTAATAGGTGTGGCATTTGGTAACCTGCTGCAGGGTGTTCCTTTCCACATGGATGAGTATCTGCGCCTGTTTTATACGGGTAATTTCTTTATGCTGCTGAATCCGTTTGCCCTGTTAGCCGGCATTGTCAGTCTGACGATGATCCTGACTCAGGGAGCGGCCTATCTGCAGATGCGTACTGCCGGTGAATTGTATCTGCGCAGCCGCAGTATGACGCAGGTTACAGCACTGGTGATGCTGGTATGCTTTGTTGTGGCGGGCATCTGGATTGCTTATGGTATTGATGGCTATGTAGTGAAAAGTGTAATCGATCGTCACGCCGCCTCGGATCCTCTTGGTAAAGATGTTATCCGTGAAAGTGGTGCATGGCTGGTAAACTTTAAACAGTCGCCGGTGTTATGGTTGTTCCCGGTGCTGGGGGCAGTACTGCCGTTGCTGACAATACTCACTACCCGTCTCAACAAAGGCGCCTGGGCATTTGTATTCTCTTCCCTGACCATTGCCTGCGTTATTATGACTGCCGGTATTGCTATGTTCCCGTTCATCATGCCATCGGACACTAATCCTGGTATGAGTCTGACCATGTGGGATGCGACCTCCAGCAAGCTGACTCTGACCACTATGACGTTTGCGGCGATTATCTTTGTGCCTTTGATCCTGGCATATACCGCCTGGTGTTATTACAAAATGTACGGACGGATCACTAAAGATGATATCGACCGTAATACCCATTCACTGTATTAAAAGAGAGGTCAACCATGTGGTATTTTGCCTGGATTCTTGGCACGCTGTTGGCTTGTTCCTTCGGGATCATGACTGCACTGGCATTAGAGAATGGCAGTAAAGATAATCAGGATGAACAGGCCTGATGCAGCGGATGGTCAGCAGGATTTATGACCTGACCGGTAAGGCCCCTTTACGGGGCCTTTCACTGATCGCCGGTTTGCTGGTTGCAGGTTGTGTTCTCTGGGATCCCACCCGTTTTTCACTGTCCTCAAAAACGCTGAGTCTGTGGTGGGGGATATTACTCATCTGGGCGGTGTGTAGCAGTGTGATACACGGCAGTGGTTTTCGTCTCCGTACAATGCTCTGGCAGATAGTGTTTAATCCTCTTTTTGCCTGGATTATTTTATTGTCTGCGATCATTTGCTTCTACAGCGCCTGAATCCGTATTTCCCTCCTTTTTTCTGACGATCAATCCCAATAAATCATTTTCTCCCGCAGGTTATCCTGCGAGAGGAGATGAAATTATTACCGTATATGCAAATTTTTCTGCTGTGACTGTACGCAGAGAGTAAAAAATCTTAAGAGTTTGTCATATTTATCCCCCTCAGAGGCGAGGGGTGTTTCCGCGGAAATAATTATTTTCACAGGTCAGTATTGTCCCATTCCAAAGCCGATTTCAGTTGCGTATAGTATGCTGGTTTAACTTAATACCGGGATACAGGGTGAGTAACTTACTGTTTCGTTGGCCGGTCAGGGTCTATTACGAAGACACTGATGCCGGAGGTGTGGTGTACCACGCCAGCTACATTGCTTTTTATGAACGGGCACGAACCGAAATGTTGCGTCAGTGCGGCTTTACGCAGCAAACGCTGTTAGAGCAGCAGACCGCTTTTGTGGTACGGCGTATGACGGTCGATTACATTGCGGCAGCCCGGCTTGATGACTTACTGCACATTGAGAGTGAAGTCAGCGATATGGGGCGGGCAACCATGACTTTTCGTCAACGCATGCTAAATTCAGAGGGCAGGCTGATTAATGAAGCTGAAGTTCTTATTGCCTGTATCAACACTCATCGTATGAAGCCGATTGCGCTTCCTAAGTCCATTGTCGCGGAGTTCAAGCAGTGACTGATATGAACATCCTTGATTTGTTCCTGAAGGCAAGCCTTCTGGTCAAATTCATTATGTTGATTTTGATTGGTTTTTCCATCGTATCCTGGGCCATCATTATTCAGCGTACCCGTATTTTAAATGCGGCAAACCGTGAAGCCGAAGCCTTCGAAGATAAGTTCTGGTCAGGTGTCGACTTATCCCGTTTATACCAGGAAAGTCAGGGGCGCCGTGAGGAACTGAATGGTTCAGAGCAGATTTTCTACGCAGGATTTAAAGAGTTTGCCCGGCTGCACCGTGCCAATGTACATGCGCCGGAAGCTGTTGTTGAAGGTGCCAGCCGTGCGATGCGTATTTCGATGAACCGTGAACTGGAAAATCTTGAAAACCATATTCCTTTCCTCGGTACGGTGGGATCTATCAGCCCGTATATCGGTCTGTTTGGTACCGTGTGGGGGATTATGCACGCCTTTATCGCTCTGGGTGCAGTGAAGCAGGCGACTTTACAAATGGTTGCGCCCGGCATTGCGGAAGCACTGATTGCGACAGCAATTGGTTTATTTGCGGCAATACCTGCGGTTATGGCTTATAACCGTCTGAACCAGCGGGTGAATAAGCTGGAACAGGGTTACGATAACTTCACCGAAGAGTTTACCGCAATCCTGCATCGCCAGGCATTTACCAGCGAAAGCCCTAAGTAAGCAGAGGTTGACTCATGGCCAGAACGCGTGGTCGCGCTCGTCGTGACCTGAAGTCAGAGATAAATATTGTACCGCTGCTGGATGTATTGCTGGTGTTGTTACTGATTTTTATGGCAACAGCACCGATTATTACCCAGAGTGTCAATGTGGATCTGCCGGATGCTACCGATTCTAAAACAGTGTCTGCTGATGATAACCCACCGGTGATTTTAGAAGTCTCAGGTGTCGGACAATATACTATTGTTGAAGATCATCAACGGTTAGAACAACTGCCGCCGGAACAGATTATCAGTGAGGCGCAGCACCGTCTGGAAGCGAATCCGAAAAGTATATTTTTGATCGGCGGGGCAAAAGATGTGCCTTACGATGAAATAATTAAAGCACTGAATTTACTTCATCAGGCAGGTGTTAAGTCTGTCGGTCTGATGACCAAACCGATTTAATTATCATCTGTTTTTGGGAACCAATAGTGTCGAAGGCAACCGAACAAAACGATAAGTTAAAGCGCTCAATGATGATATCCGTCGCCTTGCATGTTCTGGTGGTCGGGGTGCTTATCCTTAGCTCGTTTGACGAAAATATTGAACCCAGCGGTGGTGGCGGGGGAAGCGACATTGATGCGGTCATGGTAGATCCTGGCGCTGTCGTTGAACAATACAACCGCGATAATGCCCAGCAGTCTCAGCAGCAGGCTGCCGCAAAACAGGCACAGCAACAGTCTGATAAGCAAGCCGATACTGATGCAGAAGCCAAAGCACAGGCAGACCAGCAGGCGAAAGCCGCTGCAGCAGAAGCCAAAGCACAGGCAGAACAGCAGGCGAAAGCCGCTGCAGCAGAAGCCAAAGCACAGGCAGAACAGCAGGCGAAAGCCGCTGCGGCAGAGGCCAAAGCACAGGCAGAACAGCAGGCGAAAGCCGCTGCGGCAGAGGCCAAAGCACAGGCAGAACAGCAGGCGAAAGCCGCTGCGGCAGAAGCTAAAGCACAGGCAGATCAGCAGGCGAAAGCTGCTGCGGCAGAAGCCAAAGCGAAGGCAGTAGCGGAAGCGAAGCAGAAAGCTGAGGCAGAAGCGAAAGCGAAGGCAGCAGCGGAAGCGAAGCAGAAGGCTGAGGCAGAAGCGAAAGCGAAGGCAGAAGCGGAAGCGAAGCAGAAGGCTGAGGCAGAAGCGAAAGCGAAGGCAGTAGCGGAAGCGAAGCAGAAGGCTGAAGCAGAAGCGAAAGCGAAGGCAGCAGCGGAAGCGAAACAGAAAGCAGCGGCAGAAGCGAAAGCCAAAGCCGCCGCGGCAGCCAGACAAAGCAGTGAAGTTGATAATTTACTGGGGGGGCTGGCGTCAGGGAAAAATGCGCCCAAAGCAGGAAAAAATGCAGGGACCTCTGCAGCTGGTCAGGGAACACAGAAGAAATCCGGAGCATCAGGTGCGGCGATTGAAAGTTATATCGGTCAGGTACAGGGTGCTATTCAGAGCAAGTTCTATGACTCTGATAACTATACAGGGCAAACCTGTAATGTCCGGATAAAACTGATGCCAGACGGGACGCTGATTTCTGCGGTGTCGGCGGGAGGCGATACGGCGTTATGCCAGGCGGCGATTACGGCGGCTAAACTGGCACGTATTCCGAAACCACCAAGTCAGGATGTCTGGCAGGCGGTAAAAGATGCAACACTGGTATTTAAGCCTTAACTGTGTCGCGGAATAAAAGAACGACTATGCTGTCAAAGATAGTCGTTCTTTTATCAGACAATTTATCGGAATTTATACGAATTATCATGAACACTGAGTTCAGATAAGGGAGAAAAGATGAAGCATGCATTTCGTATAACCTTGGGTCTTTTTTTATTGTTATGGACCGTAGTCTCACAGGCTGAAGTACGCATCGAAATCACCCAGGGGGTCAATACGGCTCGTCCGATAGGCGTAGTTCCTTTTCAGTGGGTGGGAACAGGTGCAGCGCCAGAGGACATCGGTGGTATCGTGGCAGCTGATTTACGCAACAGTGGAAAATTCAATCCATTAGATCGTAGTCGCCTGCCTCAGCAACCGACAACTGCACAAGAGGTTCAGCCTGCAGCATGGTCTGCGTTGGGGATTGATGCTGTTGTGGTCGGTCAGGTTCAGGGGAATGCAGATGGCAGCTATCAGGTATCGTATCAGCTGGTGGATACCGCCGGGGCTCCGGGCACCGTACTTTCTCAGAACTCGTACAAAGTGACCAAACAATGGTTGCGTTATGCGGCCCATACTGCCAGTGACGAAGTATTTCAGAAACTGACAGGTATCAAAGGAGCATTCCGTACCCGTATCGCTTATATCGTTCAGACCAATGGTGGCCAGTATCCATGGGAACTGCGTGTTGCCGATTATGATGGCTACAACCAGTTTGTCGTGCATCGTTCACCGCAACCATTAATGTCCCCGGCATGGTCACCGGATGGCAGTAAACTGGCCTATGTTACGTTTGAAACCGGCCGTTCTGCACTGGTGGTCCAGACCCTGGCGAACAGTGCGATACGTACTATCGCTGATTTCCCACGACACAATGGTGCACCGGCCTTTTCTCCGGACGGGACCAAACTGGCATTTGCTTTATCCAAGACCGGCAGCCTGAATCTTTATCTGATGGATCTGGCGTCGGGGCAGATTCGCCAGCTGACAAATGCGCGATATAACAGTACAGAACCGACATGGTTCCCGGACAGCCAGTCTCTGGCGTATACTTCGGATCAGGCGGGACGTCCGCAAATTTATAAAATCGGTATTAATGGTGGTACACCACAACGTATTACCTGGCAAGGCAACCAGAACCAGGATGCGGATGTGGCCCCGAATGGGAAATTTATGGTGATGATCAGTACCGCAAACGGTGCTCAGCACGTCACTAAACAGGATCTGGAAACGGGAGCCGTTCAAACATTAACGGACACGTACCTGGATGAGACGCCAAGTCTTGCACCTAACGGCACAATGGTTATCTATAGCTCTACTCAGGGTTACGGGTCCGTCTTGCAGTTGGTTTCGACCGACGGGCGTTTCAAAGCGCGTCTTCCGGCGACTGACGGACAGGTGTCATCACCTGCCTGGTCTCCGTATCTGTGATGCATGTGTAAATATGTATGGCAAACTATAATAGGATTTTGAAATGCAACTGAATAAACTGCTGAAAGGGTTAATGCTTGCTCTGCCTGTTCTGGCTGTAGCAGCTTGTAGCTCACATAAAAATGATAATGATAGCGGTGCAACTACCGGTGCAGACAGTGCATACGGTAATGGCGCTAATAGCGGCAATATGTCTTCTGATGAGCAGGCACGTCTGCAAATGCAGCAGCTGCAGCAGAACAATATTGTTTACTTCGGTCTGGATAAGTATGACATCCTGCCTGACTACGCTCAGATGCTGGATCAGCATGCTAACTTCCTGCGCAGCAACCCTTCATACAAAGTGACTATCGAAGGTCATGCGGATGAACGTGGTACACCGGAATACAATATTGCACTGGGTGAACGTCGTGCTAATGCAGTGAAAATGTATCTGCAAGGTAAAGGCGTCGCCGAAGATCAAATGTCTATCGTATCTTACGGTAAAGAAAAACCTGCAGTACTGGGTCATGACGAAGCCGCCTGGGCTAAAAACCGTCGTGCCGTACTGGTTTACTAAGAGAAGAATATGATTAGTAACTTCAGACTTCATACCCTGAGTCTGTCGTTACTGATTGCTGTAGCGGCCGTTCCGGCCGCTCATGCTCAGGCGTCAATCAGTAGCGTTGGCTCTGGCTCGGTAGATGACCGGGTCACCACCCTTGAACGTATTTCGAATGCACAGGCACAGTTACTGCAACAACTGCAACAGCAACTCAGTGACACCCAGAATGATATTGACTCATTGCGTGGTCAGATTCAGCAAAACACCTATCAGCTTAGCCAGGTTACTGAGCAGCAAAAGCAGCTTTATCAGCAAATTGATGCGCTGAGTAGTAATAATTCTGCGTCTGCAACGGCTGCCGCGGCAACCAATGGGGCTGCCAGTACCGCTAACACACCGGCGACAGAAGCCGCGTCAGGTACCCAGTCAGGTGATGCAAACAGCGAGTATAATGCAGCTGTTGATTTGATCCTGAAGCAGAAAAAGTTTGATCAGGCGATCACTGCAATGCAGGCGTGGGTGAAAAAATATCCGGATTCTACTTATCAGCCTAATGCAAATTACTGGCTGGGCCAGCTTTACTACAATAAAGGTCAGCTTGATGATTCTGCCTATTATTTTGCGACCGTAGTAAAAAATTATCCTAAATCACCAAAAGCACCTGAGGCATTATTTAAAGTGGGTGTGGTTATGCAGGATAAAAAAGATACTGATAAAGCCAGGGCTGTTTTCCAGCAAGTGGTAAAACTTTATCCCGCAACAGCATCTGCCAAAGCTGCACAAAAAAAGCTGGCGGAAGGCTAATTACCGATGATTTGACCAGAAATCGTTTCATTTCTGGTCTTACAGGCTGAAAGGTAAGCAGTCAGTTAGTTTTTTTTAAATAAGAGTTGCGCTACCCAGTTAAATCAGTAATATATGCCGCCGTTGCCGGGTGATAAACAAATTGCATTCGGCAATGGTAAAAGAGGGGTCGTTAGCTCAGTTGGTAGAGCAGTTGACTTTTAATCAATTGGTCGCAGGTTCGAATCCTGCACGACCCACCATTCATTAAGAATGCTATCGCAAAAAATTCCCGTCAGGGTCGTTAGCTCAGTTGGTAGAGCAGTTGACTTTTAATCAATTGGTCGCAGGTTCGAATCCTGCACGACCCACCAGTTTCCAGAGAAAAGCATCCGTAAGGGGGCTTTTTTCGTTTCAGCTCTCTGATTATCCCGCCGCGGATGAAAGCCTGCCGCAGGGTCAGGTTATCCTCTGAGCCCTTTGCCTGGCCGCCCGCTGTACTTACTGGCGGTTTTCGGCGATCAATAAAAAATACCCCTATGTCCGAAAAACGGCAATAAGTTTGCTGTTCCGTGGCATAATCGATGCACCCTCTGTATCTCCGGAAATGATAAGCATGTACTTCTATAAATTATTACCGACGCAGGTCGGGGAGCTGACATTAATCGCCGGTGAGCAGGGACTGGCTGCGGTTGCCTGGGAAAATGAGCCCCCGGCGCGTATCAGGGCCAGACCGGAGCTGTTATCTGAGGAACATCCGGTGCTGTTACAGGCGGCAGAACAGTTAACGGAATATTTTGCCGGTGACAGGAAATGCTTTGATTTACCTTTACAGCCAGAAGGGACCTTGTTCCAGCGGCAGGTCTGGCAGGCACTGGCAGAAATTCCCTACGGTGAAACCCGCAGTTATCGGGATATCGCTGCCCGTATCGGCAGGCCAAAAGCCGTTCGGGCGGTAGGCGGGGCGAATGGCAGAAATCCGTTATCAATCATTATCCCCTGCCACCGGGTGATTGGTGCTGATGGCAGCCTGACCGGTTTTGCCGGCGGAACAACGGTAAAACAACAATTACTGCAACTGGAAGCCAGCGGTTTACGGTAATTGTCCTGAAAATCCGGCGCTACGGGGCTGCTTCCCCGGCCGCCGGTAACCGATTAATGGTGGTGTGAATGCCGCTGGTGACGATTACCAGCCGCCGCAGGGTTGTCATGGGGATGTTCTTCGTGGCTGAGCCTGCATTCAGTCTGCGGGCACAGCTGGTATTCAAGCTGTACTGTGGCATGGGATATGGAATAATGCTCATTCAGCCAGAGATGAATACGTTGCAGTAACTGATCCTGCTGATAGTCAGAAATTATCTGCACATGCAGGGTCAGCACTTTCTTTTCACCAACCTGCCAGCAATGGATATGGTGCACATTGCGTACTCCGGCAATCTGTAAGGTAAGCTGACGGGCCAGTTTATCCGTATCAACGTCTGCGGGAGTACGTTCCAGCAATTCACGTACACTTTCGCGTAACAGCCTGCAGGCACTGTTCAGAACCGGTAAACACACCACTACTGACAGAATCGGGTCAAAAGGTGTCCAGCCGGTCCGGATGATCAGCAAGGCAGCAATAATCGCCCCCGCGGATCCCAGCAAATCTCCCAGCACATGCAGTGCCGCAGCCCGCACATTCATATTCTGCTCGCCGTTCCCCTGCCGCAGCAAAAAGAAGCACAGAATATTCGCCAGTAGCCCGGCGATAGCGATCCCCAGCATCAGGCCGCCAGCTACCGGTTGCGGCGAAAAGACGCGGGCTATTGCCTCAGCGACGATAAAAACAATAATCAGCAGTAAAGCCAGTGCATTGACGAACGCGGATAACGTGGTGAGCCGCAGCATTCCGAAACTGTAGTTACGGTCGGTTTGACGGCCTGAAAAATGTGTTGCCAGTAATGCCAGAAGTAATGCAGCGGCATCTGTCAGCATATGGCCGGCATCTGCAAGCAGCGCCAGCGAACCCGACATCCAGCCGCCGATAACTTCAGCCAGCATAAAAATAACCGTCACAATAAAAGCTGCCAGTAAACGTGAGCGATTGACACTGGCAGTGTTGTGGTTGTGCGAGTGAGTCATAAAGTGATGTTAATCCTGAAAGGCTGTTCCGGTAATACTGAACAGCATTGTATAAAAAACTGTTAAATCGTGCCTGTTCAGTATGGCATAAGCCCGGAACAGGGGAGAATATATTGTATATATTTCAGCAGGTAAAAATTCACAGCTGCCACCGGATATTCACAGCAGCCACACTTATTTCTCTCTGCCGCACGGATAAAGCCGATTTACTCCGATGGCGCGGCAGGCTAGAGTAAAGGCCATGATTTCGACTCACTTCTAATGGAACCACTATGAACTATCAGAACGACGACGTAAGGATCAGGGATATCAAAGAACTGTTACCTCCGGTGGCACTGTTGGAGGCGTTCCCGGCCAGCGAGGAAGCGGCTGCAACAGTATTTCGTTGCCGTGAGGCGATCCAAAAAATTTTACAGGGACAGGACGATCGTCTGTTAGTAGTGATTGGTCCATGCTCTATCCATGATCCACAGGCCGCGCTGGACTATGCCGGGCGACTGCTTAAGCTTCGTCAGCAACTGGGCGATGATCTGGAAATTGTGATGCGGGTTTATTTCGAAAAGCCCCGCACCACCGTCGGCTGGAAAGGTCTGATTAATGATCCCGGTATGGATGGCAGTTTCCGGATCAATGACGGGCTGAAAATTGCCCGGCAACTATTACGGGATATTAACCACAGCGGGCTGCCGGCAGCCGGAGAGTTCCTGGATATGATCACCCCCCAGTATCTGGCTGACTTGATGAGTTGGGGCGCTATCGGGGCCCGTACCACCGAATCTCAGGTGCACCGTGAGCTGGCTTCAGGCCTTTCCTGTCCGGTAGGTTTTAAAAATGGCACTGATGGCACCATTAAAGTGGCAATTGATGCGATTAATGCCGCAGCAGCAGGACACTGTTTCCTGTCGGTGACTAAATATGGCCATTCCGCGATTGTCGAAACCCGCGGGAATCAGGATTGTCATATCATTCTGCGCGGCGGAAAAGTCCCTAACTACAGTGCTGAAGATGTTGAATCCGTTCGTCAGGGACTGACCGGTGCCGGGCTTAAGCCACAGATTATGATTGATTTCAGCCATGCCAATAGCCTTAAACAATTCCGCCGTCAGCTTGACGTGGCTGCGGATGTTGCCGGGCAGATTGCTGGCGGGGACCGGGACATTATCGGAGCGATGATAGAAAGTAATCTGGAAGAGGGTAATCAGAACCCGGAAGCAGGACAGCCACTGGTTTATGGTAAAAGTGTCACCGATGCCTGCATCGGCTGGGAAGCAACGGAACAGGTATTACATCAGCTGGCCACAGCGGTACGTGCCAGACGAGCGCTGTGATGCACGGATAAAAAAACGGCCGGTGAAAGTCTTCACCGGCCGCGGATTACAGGCAGATATCCCCGTAACGGATTATTTGGCTTTACCCTGGTTAGCTACCGCAGCAGCTTTAGCCGCGACTTCATCAGCATTTCCCAGATAGTAACGTTTCAGTGGTTTAAAGTTTTCATCAAACTCGTAAACCAGTGGCACGCCGGTAGGGATATTCAGTTCGAGAATTTCATCTTCGGACAGGTCATCCAGGTATTTGATCAGTGCACGCAAGGAATTACCGTGTGCAGCGATAATAACTTTTTCACCGGTCTTAATACGTGGCAGGATAGACTGCTGCCAGAACGGGATAACACGCTCAATAGTCAGGGCCAGACTTTCGGTGGTTGGTAATTGCTCTGCAGTTAATGATGCATAACGAGGGTCATGACCGGGGAAACGCTCATCACTGCGATCCAGTTCCGGCGGAGTGACCGCAAAACCACGACGCCATTGTTTAACCTGTTCGTCACCGTATTTTTCAGCCGTTTCTGCTTTGTTCAGGCCCTGCAGAGCACCGTAATGACGTTCATTCAGACGCCAGGACTTCTCAACAGGCAGCCATGCCTGGTCCAGTTCATCCAGCACGCTCCACAGGGTATGGATGGCACGTTTCAGTACCGACGTGTAGGCAAAGTCAAAATTAAAGCCTTCATCTTTCAGTAACTTTCCTGCGGCTTTTGCTTCTCCGCGGCCTTTCTCGGACAAGTCAACATCGTACCAGCCGGTAAAGCGGTTTTCCTGATTCCACTGGCTTTCGCCGTGACGTACCAGAACAAGCTTGGTTACTGCCATCGCTTAACTCCTTAATGCTCGAAAAGTTCTATGATAATGGAAACTATGCCAATGCCGGAGTCTTCATCCGGGCAGGATACAGGTTAACATAGCTGAAAACTGCAGCCTGCGTAAGTCCGGCGAAGACTCTCTGCAGGATATTTCACCGCAAATCAGACAGCATTAAACCGGTAACAGGTTTGTGTGTGCATTTTTTCACCTGCTGCCAGCCAGCAATCTGGCTGAGGCCATTCCGGATGATTGGGTGAGTCCGGCAGAAAACCGGTTTCTAAAGCAATCCCCTGATAATTTTCATAGACTCCCTGTCGCGCCGGAGTACCGGCTAAAAAATTCCCTGTATAAAGTTGTAACGCCGGTGCATCGGTAAACACGGACATCCGGAGTTTGCCATCGGCTGACCATAAACGGGCGGCTGGCTGAGAGTTACCGCTCAGGGTGTTCAGCAAAAATGCATGATCATAACCGGACGTTTTTTTCTGGTCAGCATCGGTCAGAAAATCATCGGCAACTGATTTTGCCTGGCGGAAATCAAATCCGCTACCGGCGACTGGCTGTAAATCTCCGTCAGGAATACCCTCAGCAGTTACCGGTAAATAACGATCAGCGTTTATTTGTAACCGATGCTGACGTGCATCACCTTGATTCGCATCAAGGTTAAAATAAGCATGATTAGTTAATGCTACCGGACAGGGCTGATCCGTTTCAGCCTGGTAACTGATGACCAGACTATTATCCTCTTTAAGCTGATAGCGGACTTCCGCCGTCAGGTTACCGGGAAAACCCTGATCCCCATCCGGGGAATTCAGGCGATAGATAACTTCATCGGGTGTCTGGCTGACGATCAGCCAGCGGCGGCAGCTAAAGCCCTGCGGCCCGCCATGCAGTTGATGCGGGGGCTGGTTAGCCTGCAGCTGACATCCGCTGCGTGTCAGCAACGCCTGACTAATCCGGTTAGCATAACGGCCGATACAGGCACCGAGATAGGCAGACTGGTTCAGATAGTCGGCCGGGGTGGCACACCCCAGCACCGCTTCCCGCACTGAGCCATCTTCCAGCGGTACTCTGGCGGAGAGCCAGGTCGCTCCCCAGTCCATAAAAGTGACATCCATACCGTTGGCATTACGTAACACGGTCATCCGCCAGGGCTGACCATCCGGTGCTATTGACTGGTTGCTGTGTGACATATTCCTGCCCCCTGTGATGCATGGCAAACATAAAAGGTTTCTTTAATACCCGTCTGCGGCTGGTATTGTTCAGAAACGGCCTGACGGACATCTTCAACCAATCCTACAGGGATAAGTGCCACAATGCAGCCACCAAATCCGCCCCCGGTCATGCGGACGCCTCCCCGCTCACCAATGACTGATTTCACAATATCTACCAGCAGATCAATCTGCGGTACCGTAATGTCAAAGTCATCGCGCATGGAAGCATGGGATTCAGCCATCAGATGTCCGATAGCCACTAAATCGCCACGACTCAGGGCATCGGCAGCATCAGTCGTTCGCTGATTCTCGGTCAGAATATGGCGGACGCGTCTGGCCACCAGCGGATCAATATCAGTGACCATCGCACTGAACTCTGACAGTGAGACATCCCGCAAAGAGGGCTTATTAAACAGCCGGGCGCCAGTATCACACTGCTCTCTGCGGGTATTGTATTCACTGCCGACCAGTGAACGTTTAAAATTGGAGTTAATAATCACCACCGCGGCATTGTGTGGCATCGGCACTGGCCGGGTTTCCAGTGACCGGCAATCCAGCAGCAGCGCATGGTCTTTTTCACCCAGTGCTGAGATCATCTGATCCATAATACCGCAGTTACAACCGACAAACTGGTTCTCTGCCTGCTGGCCGATCAGTGCCAGCGTAGCCGGGTCAAGGTCCAGCTGCCAAAGTTGCTGGATCATCGTCCCGACAGCGACCTCCAGAGAAGCAGAAGAACTCAGACCGGCACCCTGCGGCACATTACCGCTAATCACTAAATCCATGCCGCCAAAAGCAGGATTACGCTGATGTAAGTGTTTAACGACACCACGAACATAGTTGGCCCACAACGGGGATCGGACACTGAGTACCGGCTCATCCAGGGAAAACTGGTCACTGGCATTGTCATAGTCAGCGGCAATTACCCTGATCAGATTATCATCGCGTTTCGCACAACTGATGACCGTCTGGTAATCAATCGCACAAGGTAAAACAAAGCCCTGGTTATAATCAGTATGTTCGCCGATAAGGTTGACCCGTCCCGGGGCCTGAAAACTATGGGTGGCGGGATAACCGAAAAGGTCATTAAACAGGGTCCGGTTCTGTTGCTGTAGTAGCATGTCAGCGCGCCTCATTGAAGTGGATATCACTTACGGCGCGCATTTTCTCTGCGGCCTGTTCGGGGGTTAAATCACGTTGTGTTTCTGCCAGCATTTCATAGCCCACCATAAATTTACGCACAGTAGCCGAACGTAATAATGGCGGGTAAAAATGCGCATGCAGCTGCCAGTGCAGATTCGATTCCCCGTTAAAAGGTGCACCGTGCCAGCCCATTGAGTAGGGGAAAGAACAATGGAACAGGTTGTCATAACGGCTGGTCAGTTTCTTCAGTATCACCGCCAGATCCTGACTTTGTTCACTGTTCAGTTCGCTGAGGCGTAACACCGGGGATTTAGGCAACAGCAGGGTTTCAAACGGCCAGGCCGCCCACCAGGGGATGACCGCAATCCAGTGGCTGGTCTCGGCAACGGTCCGCTGACCGTCGGCCATTTCTCTGTTGGCATAATCAAGCAGCATCGGGGTTCCGTGCTGCTGATAATACTGCTGCTGATTTTTGTCTTCACGCAGGGCCTCATTAGGTAAAAAATTGTTAGCCCAGATTTGTCCGTGGGGATGAGGATTAGAACAGCCCATAGCTGCCCCTTTGTTTTCGAAGACCTGAACCCAGGGATATTCTTTACCCAGGACTTCAGTTTGTTCCTGCCAGACAGTCACAATCTGCAGCAAGGCACTGACGGATAACTCCGGCAGGGTTTTACTGTGATCCGGAGAAAAACAGATCACCCGGCTGGTACCGCGGGCCGCTTCATAACGCATTAACGGGTCGTCGTTTTCGGGTGCCGGCGGTGTATCGGTCATCAGCGCGGCAAAGTCGTTGGTAAATACCCAGCAACCGGTGTAATCGGGGTTTTTATCCCCGGTAATGCGCAGGTTACCGGCACAAAGAAAACAGTCCGGATCATGCGCGGGCAGTGCAGGTAATGCCGGGGTTTCCTGCGCACCCTGCCAGGGACGTTTGGCGCGGTGCGGAGAGACTAAAACCCATTGGTCAGTGAGCGGATTATAACGTCGATGCGGATGATCGACCGGATTAAATACGGACATAATATTATCCTGAGTATCATGAGTCAGGTAAGGCGAAATGCCCTGACGTTAACATAGAGAAACTATCAATATTGTGATCAGTGTGGATGAATGGAAACGTTTACACAATAGGGAAATAGCGGAAAGCAGCAGATTTATATGTGGCGATTCAGCCAGCCAGTAGCCCTGTAAAACAGGGCAGAGAGGAGCTGTCCCGCCCTGTGTGGTATAAGATCAGTGCGGAGGAAGGGGGGATTGCTGATAAGTGTAACCCCCGGATCCATCAGGGACAAAACTCAGACGGTGGGTAATACATTCAGGTGCATCTTCGGCATGGTGGGAGACAAATAATAACTGGGTATGCCCCTCGCGGATCAGAATGGTCACAAACTGGCGGATCAGTTGCCGGTTGATGGCATCCAGCCCCTGTAACGGCTCATCCAGGATGAGTATTCGCGGGTGTTTCACCAGTGCACGGACAATCAGCACCAGCCGCTGTTGTCCCCAGGACAGGCTATGGAACGGCGCATTGGCCAGTGTATTATCCATCCCCAGTAGCGCCAGCCACTCGCTGGCCAGCTGATTCTGACGATCAGATACGGACTGATACAGGCCGACTGAATCGAAAAATCCGGATAAAATGACGGTACGCACCGTTGCGCTGACACGGTATTCAAGGTGCAGACTACTGCTGACATAACCAATATGTTGCTTAATATCCCAGATTGTTTCACCACTGCCACGGCGGATACCAAACAGGGTCAGGTCATTACTGTATCCCTGAGGATGGTCTCCGGTAATCAGACTGAGCAGAGTGGATTTTCCGGCACCATTAGGCCCGGTGATTTGCCAGTGCTGGCCCGGTTCTACTTGCCAGTTCAGCCCGTTAATAATCAGTTTATCGTCCCATGAGACTTTACCATTACGTAAAATCACCGGTGACTGATCTGCCGGACAGCGTCGCTGTGTGGCCGGATCATCTGCAGCGGGTAATTCCAGGGTGGTGATTTTCTCGCTGTGGGCCAGTTGCATGATCAGTGCCTGTTGCAGAATGTCCTTGCGTGGCCCGCTATGGCTGAGTGTGCCTTCGGCCAGTACCCCGACATGATCGATAAACTCAGGAATATCTTCAAAGCGATTCAGTACCAGTACCAGTGAGGTGCCTTGCTGATGCAGCGCTTGTAACTGGCGGGTGAGGATTTGCCTGGATTCCACATCCAGGCCATCAAAAGGCTCGTCGAGTACTAATAAATCCGGCGCTGACATCAGCGTTTTGCAGAGTAATGCTTTACGTGTTTCACCGGTGGAAAGAAATTTAAACGGTCTGTCCAGCAGGTGGCGGATAGCAAACTGCTGACTCAGTTGTCGGCAACGTGCTTCATCATCCACCTCATCCATAATAATATCGCGGGTTAAGCGTCCGTTTTCACACTCATCTTCGCTGTACAGGTCCGTATTACTGCGTTGCCACTCTTTGGCGGTCAGCTGCGACAGCTGTTCCAGTGACAGACGTACAGCACGTTCAAATTGCTGACAAAACTGACCTTCAGCAACAGGCAGTTCTCCGGTGACTGCTTTAGCAAGTGACGATTTCCCGCTGCCATTCGTGCCGACAAATGCCCAGCTCTCACCGGCCTGCAGCATTAACTGTTCAATATACAGCGCCCGGTGTTTCCCCTGGCGGAACGTGCCTTGCGATATTTGCAATGATGTCATGTTTTATTCCGTTTTATGCATTGTTTTACCTTGTTGTAACTTCCGGGTAAAAACTTGTCAAACATAAGCGGAATGACAGTGATGGCCGGTGATAATTAACTGAGGCAGGCCAGCAATGCATTTTCCGGCCTGAAACTGACCTGCACCTGCTGACCGGTATAAAAATCATGGGCAGATGAGGGTAATGTAGCGCAAAGTGCTTCACCGTTATCCAGCTGCATTAAGACCTCATCACCTTCGGTACCGGAAGTAATATTACTGACTGTGGCTGAGAACCGGTTTCCTTCGGTGACCGGGCCGGTATGTATCTGTAGCCATGAGGCTTTAATCAGAACCAGTACTTCTTTATCTATCACCAGTTGCAGACGATGACTGCTGTCACGGGTAACAGATACTTCGATGCAGGTTTGCCGGTCACTGAGTAAGACACTGACAATATCAATCGGCCCTGCATGGCGGATTGCGCTAACGGTACCAAATAACTGGTTACGGGCGCTGGTCTGTAATGAAGAACGGGCAATAGCAGCCAGCAGGCTGTTCAGCGGTAAGGTTTCTTTCTGTAAATTATTAAATATCTTCTGCTGTATTTGCTCCAGCAACTGATACAACTGGAGTAATCGCAGGCCGTGGGCGGTCAGCCGGGCGCCACCGCCGCCTTTCCCCCCGGCATTACTTATTACCACCGGAACGTCAGCCAGAGCATTCATTTCATTAATGGCATCCCAGGCCGTTTTGTAGCTGATTCCGGTCAGTTTAGCCCCGTGGCTGATAGAACCCGTTTGCCGGACAGCGTCCAGTAATGTTATCCGGCGCGGGTCAGCAAACAGCGTATTACTGAGGTGGAGAGTTAAAGAAATATCAGCCTGCATAATCGTTCCTCTGTTCAGGGGGGGATCGGCAGCCGCCAGGCAGAAGCAGGTACCGGCGCATACCGGACTTCAGGTAAGAAAACGTAAAAGCACAAAAAGCAATGGGCTTTACGCAGTACTCCCCGTAAAATATCCTTTTTGTGAACAGACTGAGGTTGATATGCTCGAACTGCTCGAAAGCCTGTTGATGGCCATTATAATGGTACCTTTGGTAATGGCAATTATGCTGGGTTTGATTTACGGACTGGGAGAACTATTCAATCTTATTTCCGGGACCCGGGGTAAGGATGATCAGACATCCGGCCAGAGTACCCATCCGTAACGGCTTCTGTGACCTGCCCGGCGAGGCAGGTCATTTTTTATTCAGAGAACTTTCTGATAAATAGTCTCAGCAATCGATGGCCGGTTATTATCGCCTGTCACCCAGCCTGCACGGTCTTTAATTTGCTGATCGGCATTCCCCATCGCAACCCCCAGTCCGGCGTGTTCCAGCATACTTAAATCGTTGTAATTGTCACCGAAAGCAATGACATCCTGCATAGATAAGTTGCGGGTTGCCAGCCATTCTGCCAGCCGCTTACCTTTACTGTTCCCCTGACGTGAAATATCCACCTGATCTGCCCAGGACCACTCGCAGGTAACCTGTGCTTCATCGGCGATACGTAACGCGAAATCCCGTAACTGAGGGAGATTGTCGTGAGACAGGGCAAATTTCCACAATTTATCTGACCGTCGGGCTGCGCTGGTCAGGTCATCAACCCGGGTGAAGAGCGGACGCTGTGCTGCCGGCAGGCTTTCGCCCCAGGCGCTGGTACGGATAACATGCGGAGTAGGGTGCTGGTATAGCATCGCATCGTCAGCATATAACAGGCCTTTAATACCTTCTTCCTCCAGCCGCTGAATGACCAGTTCAGCCTGGGCGACAGACATCGGGTCATTATCCAGTACACGTTTCTGTTGATAATCATACAGATAGGTACCATTACAACAGATTGCAGGTGCAGTTAACTGCAGAGCCTGATAAAACGGATGGATCGCACTGTGGTGTCGTCCGGTGACAATCACCACTTCGGCCCCCGCCTGGCGGGCTTGTGACAGAGCATCAATCGACTCGGGTAATATCGTTTTTTCAGACGTCAGCAGGGTGCCGTCCAGATCAAGAGCAATAACACGATAACGCATAAGATCTTTTACCTGAAGGTGGAGTGGTGCCTGCAGTCTATCCTGATTCCCTGGCAGCCACCAAAAAACCCCGCATGAATAAATCATTTTTTGCGGCGGTATATTGCGATACAGTGGAGCAAATCCCGAAAAATCACCGATTCCAGGTAAGGAGAATACATGCAACAAGTTGTTTATATCGCCAGTCCCGAAAGTCAGCAAATTCATGTCTGGCAGCTCTCTGAGACCGGGGCGCTGACGTTATTACAGGTGATTGATGTTGATGGACAGGTACAGCCGATGGTCGTCAATCCGCATAAACCGGTGTTGTACGCCGGTGTGCGCCCTGATTTTCGTGTGATTGCATTTTCTATTGCTGCCGATGGCAGCTTAACCCGCGCAGGGGAAGCTGCATTGCCGGGCAGTCCGACACATTTATCGACTGACCATCAGGGGACGGCTCTGTTCAGTGGTTTCTATCATGACGGGCTGGTTACGGTCACACCGCTGGATGCTCAGGGTCTGCCGCAGCCTGTCAGTCAGGTCATTGAAGGGCTGGATGGCTGCCATTCCACCAATCTCAGCAGTGATGATCTGCTGTTTACTCCGGCACTGAAACAGGACCGGGTATGTGCTTTTCGCTGGAACAGTAACGGCACCTTAAGCGAACCGGCCTGTGGTCAGGTGGATACCCGGCCGGGTGCCGGACCACGTCATATGGTGTTTCATCCCGCCGGACAGTATGCCTATCTGGTCAATGAGCTGGACAGTACGGTGAGTGTGTTACAACTGAACACCCACGGTGCTGAGACGATTCAGACACTGGATATGATGGCCGATGATTTTACCGGTACCCGCTGGGCGGCGGATATTCATCTGACTCCGGAAGGGCGTTTCCTGTATGCCTGTGATCGTACCAGCAGCACTATCACAGTCTTCTCGGTCAGTGACAGTGGTGATCATCTGACAGTACGCGATATCTGCCCGACAGAGACACAGCCGCGCGGATTCAATATTGATAAACAGGGGAAATTCCTGATCGCTGCCGGACAGAAGTCTCACCATATCGGGGTCTATACTATCGGTGCACAGGACGGCTTATTGACAGAAACAGGACGTTATGCGGTAGGCCAGGGGCCTATGTGGGTAACAGTCCACCAGCTTAGCCCGCAGAAATAAACGGGCACCGGCAGAGACTCTGTCTGAGGGGCTCTGCCGGCAGCGGTCAGTTAAAAGTGACCGTCAGGCTGGCACTGGCCAGTGAATGGAAGTGCACATTAAAACCAACCATTGCCCCGCTGGCATGACTGTCGACCTCAATCAGATCACTATCCAGAGCATGCACGGTAAACACATAGCGATGTTTCTCACCCTGCGGAGGTGCAGCGCCGCCATAGACAGAAGAACCAAAATCGGTCCGGGTCTGTAACGCTCCGGCAGGTAATGGGGCGATGCCTGAACCTGCGCCCTGTTCTATTTCTGAATTCCCGGCGGGAATATTGACCACCACCCAGTGCCACCAGCCACTGCCGGTCGGTGCATCAGGGTCAAAGCAGGTAATCACAAAACTCCGGGTCGCTGCAGGGGCATCTTCCCAGTATAACTGGGGTGACAGATTCCCGCCCTGATAGCCCATACCATTAAACACATGGCGTTGCGGCATGGTCTGCCCGTCAGTTAAATCCTTACTGAATAAACGCATCTTATCTCTCCGTTCTGTAAAGTAGCCTGCCGGACCAGACTACCATACAGTCATCGGGTCCGGCGCTGTTCTGTCAGTCCGGCATGGCGAATAAATTGTCCTGTCTGACCGCAAGACTGATGGCCGTGGTTAACCGGGATAACTCTTCGGGGCGGATAATATAAGGCGGCATCAGATAAATCAGCCGGCCGAACGGGCGGATCCAGACGCCCTGACTGACAAAAAATTGCTGTATTTCGGCCATCCTGACCGGGTGATGACACTCGATCACCCCGATAGCGCCTAATACCCGCACATCCGCGACCCGGGGGCAGTCTTTGAGGGGCTGAAGCTGCTCAGTTAACAGCTGTTCAATCTCTTTCACCTGCCGTTGCCAGTGTCCTTCTGCCAGTATGCTGAGGCTTTCACAGGCCACCGCACAGGCTAACGGATTCCCCATAAAGGTGGGGCCATGCATAAAACAACCGGCAGGGCTGTTGCTGATTTTTTCCGCAACCGCACTGGTTGCGAGGGTGGCCGACAGGGTCATCGTTCCCCCGGTTAATCCTTTTCCAAGGCACATGATATCCGGGGAAATTTCTGCGTGCTGACAGGCAAATAACCGTCCTGTCCGGCCGAAACCGGTAGCGATTTCATCGGCGATCAGCAGTACGCCAAATTGATCGCATAACTGTCTGACACGCCGCAGATAGTTCGGGTGATAGAAGCGCATACCTCCGGCTCCCTGAACAATGGGCTCGAGGATCACCGCTGCCAGTTGCTGATGATGTGCAGCCAGCATTTGCTGCATTTCGGCAATGTCCTCTTCCTGCCAGGGGTGATCGAAACCGGTGGCCGGGGCGGCGACAAACATATGTTCGGGCAGATAGCCTTTCCATAAAGCATGCATCGAGTTTTCAGGATCGCAGACTGACATCGCTGCAAAAGTGTCCCCGTGATAACCCTGACGGATGGTAAGGAATTTCCGGCGCGGGCGGGTATCGCCGCTGTAATACTGAATGGCCATTTTCATCGCAACTTCAACCGCCACAGATCCTGAATCGGCGAGAAAGACCTTATCTAATCCTTCCGGGCTCATATCCACCAGTTTGCGGCATAAGCTGACTGCTGCAGGGTGGGTAATACCGCCAAACATCACATGTGACATATGGCTGATTTGTCTGACCATTGCCTGGTTAAGCCGCGGGTGGTTATAGCCATGAATAGCAGCCCACCAGGAAGACATGCCCTCTGTCAGTTGTGTTCCGTCAGCCAGAGTCAGGGTACAGCGGTCGGCGGTGACCACCGGATAACAGGGCAAAGGATCGATCATTGAGGTGTAGGGATGCCAGATATGCTGGCGGTCGAACGCAAGGTCGTCGGCAGTTAACATAAACTTGTAAACCAAATTAAAAAGATTTAGTTTACAAGTATACGTATAAAAACTGTCTTTGTTAATTACCCGGAGCATGTCATGTCACAACGCTGGACCCTTTCTCAGGCCGAAGCTTTGTTTGAGAAACCGTTACTGGAACTGCTTTTTGAAGCACAGCAAGTGCATCGCCGTCATTTCGATCCGCAAAAAGTCCAGGTCAGTACCTTATTATCGATTAAAACCGGCGCCTGCCCGGAAGATTGTAAGTATTGTCCGCAAAGTGCCCGTTATAAAACCGGCCTCGAGTCAGAGCGCTTAATGGAAGTTGAAGAAGTTCTGGCTTCAGCACGCAAGGCCCGCCAGGCCGGATCAGGCCGTTTTTGCATGGGCGCGGCATGGAAAAATCCCCATGACAGGGATATGCCTTACCTGGAGAAAATGATTGCCGGTGTTAAAGAAATGGGGATGGAAACCTGTATGACGCTCGGCACCCTGTCAGCGCAACAGGCTGAACGACTGGCCAGTGCCGGACTGGATTTTTATAACCATAATCTCGACACTTCCCCCGAATTTTACGGCAGTATCGTGACAACCCGTACTTATCAGGAACGGCTGGATACTCTTGGTGCGGTCAGGGATGCGGGCATGAAAGTCTGTTCCGGAGGAATTGTCGGTCTGGGCGAAACGGTTACCGATCGTGCCGGACTGCTGGTTCAGCTGGCCAATCTGCCGGTTCCTCCGGAGAGTGTTCCGATCAATATGCTGGTGAAGGTCAAAGGTACGCCACTGGCAGATAACGAAGATGTCTGTCCGTTTGATTTTATCCGGACGATAGCTGTGGCCAGGATAATGATGCCTGCCTCTTACGTCCGTCTGTCCGCCGGGCGTGAACAGATGAATGAACAGACCCAGGCGATGTGTTTTATGGCCGGAGCTAACTCTATTTTCTATGGCTGCAAGCTGCTGACCACACCAAACCCTGAAGAAGATAATGACCTGCGTCTGTTCCGTAAACTGGGGCTTAACCCCGAACAGACTTATACGGAACAGGGCGATCGTGGCCGTGAGCAGCAATTACATCAGGTATTACAGGAGAGTGATACGGCGTTGTTCTATAACGCGGCGGTACAATGAGCTGGCAGCAAAAAATCACCGGAGCACTGCGGTTACAGCGTGAGTCCGGGTTGTGGCGTCAGATGCAGCCGGTTACTCCCGCGGCAAATGCAACACTGTCGGCAGAAGGCCGGCAGTATCACCATTTCTCTTCCAATGATTATCTGGGACTGAGCCGGCACCCGCGGATTATTGATGCCTGGCAGCAGGGGCTTAACCGCTGGGGAGCCGGTGCCGGTGCCTCCGGCCATGTGACGGGCTATACCCCGGCACACCGGGAGCTGGAAGAGGCCCTGGCGCAGCGGCTGGGGTTTTCCCGGGCATTGCTGTTCGGTTCCGGATTCGCGGCCAACCAGGCCTTAGTTTTTGCTCTGGCCGGTAAACAGGATCGGTTGCTGGCCGATAAACTGATGCACGCATCATTACTCGAAGCAGCGGCCCTGAGTCCGGCGACGTTATGCCGTTTTCAGCATAACAGCCCGCAGAGCCTGCAACGGTTACTTTCCCGTACCTGTGACGGCGAAACCCTGATTATTACCGAAGGGGTGTTCAGTATGGACGGTGACCGTGCGCCATTGAGGGAGCTCCGTCAGCAGGCAGATGCCTCAGGCAGCTGGCTGGTGGTCGATGATGCGCACGGTATCGGGGTCTGCGGGCCACAGGGCAGGGGCAGTTGCCAGCAACAGGGGATTACGCCTGATATTCTGGTGGTCACCTTCGGTAAGGCATTCGGTGTTGCCGGAGCCGCCATACTCTGCTCTGCAGACGTGGCCGACTATTTGTGTCAGTCGGCAAAACACCTGATTTACAGCACGGCGATGCCTCCGGCACAGGCGGTGGCTATTCATGCGTCATTACACCTGATCGACGTTGCTGATCAACGCAGAGAAAAATTACAGCACAACATCCGTTTATTCCGTCAACAGATGACAGGTCTGCGCTGGTCACTGCTCCCCTCAGAGACAGCGATCCAGCCATTGATGATCGGAGAAAATCAGTCAGCCGTCGATCTGGCCGCAGCACTGCGTCAGCGTGGGTTTTGGATCAATGCGATCCGTCCGCCAACGGTACCTGCCGGCGCAGCAAGGCTGCGTATCACCCTTTCGGCAGCCCATGATCCGCAGCAGATTGAACAACTGGCGGAGCACTTATATGCATTGCAATCCTGAACAGACCGCAGGGCCGGGTGTTGATAAATCAGCAATAGGTAAAGCTTTTGGCCGTGCGGCAGCAACTTATGATGATTATGCAGCGCTGCAGCGTATTACCGGTGACCGTTTACGGGAAATAGCCGGCATGCCGGCAGCAGGCGACTTACTGGATGCGGGCTGCGGCAGTGGCTGGTATAGCCGTTGTTTCAGCGCCGCGGGGTATCGGGTCACGGCACTGGATATTTCGACAGAGATGCTTCGTTATGCCCGTCAGCAACAGAGTGCCGCAGATTATCTACAGGCTGATCTGGACGCGTTACCTTTTCGCGCCGGTAGCTTTGATGTTATCTGGAGCAATCTGGCCCTGCAATGGAGCAACCAGCTGCGGCAGGCAGTATATCAGCTGCGTTCTGCTCTGAGACCGGCAGGTCAGCTGCGATTTTCCACAGTTGCGGCAGGGTCATTACCGGAAGTGGATCAGGCGTGGCAGTCCGTAGACGGTACTGCACATACTAACTCGTTCCTCACTGTGCAGCAGATTACGCAGGCCGTCTGCGGGTATGGTATCAGGCTGATCCATGAGCCCGTAACCCTGCACTTTCCGTCTGCTCGTGCGGCGCTCTGGTCACTGAAAGGGGTGGGGGCCGGTCATCTGCACCAGCGGACGAAGAGTCTGCCCCTTACCCGTCAGCGGCTGGCGCTGCTTGATGCGGGCTGGCCTAAAGAGACAGAAGGCTACCGATTAAGTTATCAGATAGTGTATGGAGTGACAGAATGAATCATCGCTGGTTTATCACCGGAACAGATACAGAAGCCGGAAAAACGGTGGCGACAACCGCATTGTTGCAGGCGGCGGCAACGCAGGGCTGGCGCGCGGCGGGTTATAAGCCAGTAGCCTCCGGCTCGGAAATGACACCGCAGGGATTACGTAACAGCGATGGGCTGTTACTGCAACAAAACAGTTTACCTGGTCTGGATTATCATGAAGTTAATCCGCTGGTCTTTGCTGAGGCCACATCGCCGCATATTGTCAGTGCGGCACAACGACAGCCGATTAGCGCGCAGGCGATGTCAGCAGGGCTGCGTCATCTGGAAACGAAAGCCGACTGGATTGGCGTAGAAGGGGCTGGCGGATGGTTTACACCACTGGCAGACGATTTTTTGTTTTCTGACTGGGTGGTTGCAGAACAATTGCCGGTAGTGCTGGTGGTAGGAATGAAACTGGGCTGTATTAATCATGCGCTTCTGAGTGCTGCCGCAATCCGGGCTGCCGGCCTGACGCTTTCCGGCTGGATAGCTAACTGTGTACAGCCACCTCAGGAGCGTCATCAGCCATATATGGAAACCCTGATTCAGCGACTGCCGGCACCACTGCTCGGCGAAATCCCGCAACTGACCAGCAGACAGCAACTGTCCTGCTGCGGACAATATGTTGATTTACCCGCTGCCGTCAGTTCACGCTGAGCCATTTATTGATCATGCCTTCATCCAGCTGAGTAACACGGCCGTTAGCGACGCTGCGGCCGCAATGCAGCAGTAGAAAATAGTCGGCCACACTGCGGATAAAGGAAACCCGCTGTTCCAGCAACAGGATGGTCATCCCGAACTCATGATTCAGGCAGCGTAGCAGGTTACCCATATCTTCTTCCAGCCAGCAGGACATGCCTCCGGTCGGTTCATCCAGAATCAGTAATTTGGGTTCCAGTACCAGCGCCCGGGCCAGTGCCAGTTGTTGCTGCTGATCGATAGTTAAATCACCACTGCGCTGATGACGCAGGTCATACAGATGCGGGAAAAGATCAAAGATTATTTGCGGGATTGCGTAAGGCGGGCTGCTTTTTGCGGCCTTTAAGGCGATCATCAGGTTATCTTCAACACTCATCTGAGAAAAGATATGCCGCCCCTGGGGAACGTAACCGATCCCCATACCTGCCCGTTGTTCTGACGGTTGTTGCTGAAGGTCGCGTGGCGGAGCATTACGTTCCTGCCAGGTAATGGTACCGCTATTGATCGGCAAATATCCCATAATACAATTGACCAGCGTCGTTTTTCCCATCCCCGGCTGGCCCAGCACAGCAGTGCATGAGCCGGGCATCAGGTCCATGTCGACATCCCGGAGAATATGATTCGGACCATAAAACTGATTGATTGCACGTAAACTCAGCATCTGTTGCACTCCTCTGTATAGGTTACGCCTGGCGGCCCGCAGACTGCCCGGCGACGCTTATGCCGTCTCTCCCCGGACGACAGCACCCTCTGAATAAAGCAATTATCAGGCCACAATGATGTAGCCTGAGAAAAACCGGTTATATCGGGTCTGTCAGGGCCAGTTATGCACAGCCAGTGGCTATCGGCAGGCGCTGTTGCACTTTACCGGTGCCGGGCGGAATGCTTTAGGGTGCATCCTGACCGCTAAAAAGGCAGAAAATCTGAGGAGAGGTACTTGACCGTAGTGAAAAATAACGTAAAGCCGTGCTGCGGCAATGATTTGAAAACTGACATAAGGGGTAAAAAAAGCCAAAAAAAATTTTTTTTAATCTGGCTGAAAAGGGATTAATAATTTATACACAGCCGATGCTATCAGGGCTAAAAACAGTTATCCACTATTCCTGTGGATAACTATGTGCATTAGCATCTTAAAACAGGGCTGAAGCAAGGAAATATGCGGTCTGGCAACAGACTGGCTGTAAATCGGACTTTTGATATTAACTGTATATATTCAATTAGTTAATTAAAAGCAAGCCTGCGGACAGTCAGACGGCCGATTATGGCAGTGGTTTATTACATTAACTTGACAAACGATAAAGTCGGCAGGCAGTCGGTGGATAACACTGGCCACGGAGACAATCGCGCGGAGAAATAAAAATTATTTCTCGTTAAAATTCCTTAAGTCACATTGTGATATGTATCCGTACTGGCTGTATACCCAGTATGACACTGGCAAATTTTCGTTCAGTGGTTAGAATAGATCCCCCGCCAGAACAGATGCGACAGGTGACCCTACGATGAGCAAAGTTTTCACACTCCATTCGGAATTCAAACCGTCAGGTGATCAGCCTGAGGCCATCCGCCGTCTGGAGGAAGGGCTGGAAGACGGATTAGCACACCAGACATTGCTCGGGGTGACCGGCTCCGGAAAAACCTTTACGGTGGCTAATGTGATTGCTGACCTGAACCGGCCAACGATGGTACTGGCCCCCAATAAAACCCTGGCGGCCCAGTTATACGGTGAGATGAAAGCCTTTTTCCCTGATAATGCTGTCGAATACTTTGTGTCTTACTATGATTATTACCAGCCCGAAGCCTATGTGCCGAGCTCGGATACCTTTATCGAGAAAGATGCCTCGGTCAACGAGCATATTGAGCAAATGCGTCTGTCGGCAACCAAAGCTTTACTGGAACGCCGCGATGTCATTGTGGTCGCTTCCGTTTCGGCGATCTATGGTCTGGGTGATCCGGATTTATATCTGAAAATGATGCTGCACCTTAGCCGGGGAATGATCATTGACCAGCGCAGTATTCTGCGCCGACTGGCTGAGCTGCAATATACCCGTAATGACCAGGCTTTTCAGCGCGGAACATTCCGCGTGCGTGGCGAGGTGATTGATATTTTCCCTGCCGAATCTGATGAAATTGCTCTGCGGGTCGAACTGTTTGATGATGAAGTCGAACGACTGTCGATCTTTGATCCTTTAACCGGTCAGGTGGCACAGACGGTTCCCCGCTATACGGTTTACCCTAAAACTCACTATGTCACGCCACGTGAACGTATTGTGCAGTCGATGGAAGAGATAAAACTGGAACTGGCCGATCGCCGCCGTGTATTGCTGGAAAATAATAAATTACTCGAAGAACAAAGGATTACGCAGCGTACTCAGTTCGATTTAGAAATGATGAATGAGCTGGGTTACTGCTCGGGTATCGAAAACTATTCACGTTATCTCTCGGGCCGCGGGCCGGGAGAGCCACCGCCAACCCTGTTCGATTATCTGCCCGCCGACGGCCTGCTGGTGGTCGATGAATCACACGTCACTATTCCGCAAATAGGCGGAATGTACCGGGGGGATCGGGCGCGTAAAGAAAACCTGGTCGAGTATGGTTTCCGTTTACCTTCGGCGCTGGATAACCGCCCGCTGAAATTTGAAGAATTTGAAGCTCTGGCACCCCAGACGATTTATGTTTCTGCGACCCCGGGGGCATATGAACTGGACAAATCCGGCGATGAAGTGATTGACCAGGTCGTCCGGCCAACGGGGCTGCTGGATCCGCTGATTGAAGTGCGTCCGGTGGCGACACAGGTAGATGATTTATTATCTGAAATTCGTCAGCGGGTCGAAATTAATGAGCGGGTACTGGTGACCACTCTGACCAAACGGATGGCGGAAGATCTGACCGAATATCTTGAGGAGCATGGTGAGCGGGTACGTTATCTGCATTCCGACATTGATACGGTCGAGAGGATGGAGATTATCCGCGATTTACGGTTAGGCGAATTTGACGTACTGGTGGGCATAAACCTGTTACGGGAAGGGCTGGATATGCCGGAAGTTTCGCTGGTGGCTATTCTGGATGCAGATAAAGAAGGTTTCCTGCGTTCTGAACGTTCTCTGATTCAGACGATTGGCCGTGCGGCTCGTAATATCAGTGGTAAGGCTATTCTGTACGGCGATCGTATTACGCCTTCCATGGCACGTGCTATTGAAGAAACTGAGCGCCGCAGGGAGAAACAACAAGCCTGGAACCAGCAACACGGGATTGTACCGACCCGGTTAAATAAGAAAGTGACTGACATCCTTGAACTGGGGCAGGGAATTGGCCGTACGAAAGGGAAGTCTCAGGACAAAAATCAGACCAGGCAACGGGCCGCAGAAGCGGCTGGCCAGTATGCAGCATTAACCCCGCAGGCAATGCAGAAAAAAATTGCCGAATTGGAGGCCAGAATGCAGAAGCATGCCATGGATCTTGAGTTTGAAGAAGCTGCGCGGCTACGTGATGAATTACATGAGGTCCGGGCACTGTTTATCGCCGCCTCCTGAGTATCCGTGGGGCGGCGGACTATCCCAGACTCTGTACGGCCTTTTCCAGGGCAATATGCAGCAAATGCCGGTCATGACGGTATCTGATATCACCGGCTTCAAGGGGATGCTGAATAATTCTGCGCCCCCCCAGCTGGCTGATATCAGCGGCAGGACTGACAATAACGGCATCAATCACCCTGCGGCCAATCACCTGCTCCATTTTCTGTAGTTTATCGCTGACCGTCAGAGAACCCGCAGGACTGTGTTCTTTCCCCAGATTACCAATAAAAATCATTTTGGCCGGGGTACGTCGCAGGGCGGTCGCCATCTGTTCCATCAGCAGTACCGGCATCAGGCTGGTATAAAAACTGCCGGGGCCGATTAAGATCAAATCAGCTTCAGCGATAGCCTCTGTCGCTTCACGTGTCGCGGTTACCTGCGGAAAGAGCGTCAGGGAACAGGGCAGTTCATCCATTGCATCAATGGCAGTTTCACCATATACAGCATTTCCCCGACTATCGGTAGCGACCAGGTCAACCGGTTGCTCTGACATCGGGATCAGAAAAGCATCCACTTTCAGGACATTACGGATAAGATTAATCGCCTCCAGCGGTCTGACACTCAGATTATCCAGCGCTTTCAGCATCAGGTTCCCCAGATTATGTCCGGCCAGTTCACCGTTACCACTAAAGCGGTATTCGAACATGGCAGAGGCGATGCCGGGTTCAGTAATTAACTGATTCAGACAATTGCGCATATCACCCCAGGCAATTCCGCCTTCCGAGCGACGGATCCTGCCGGTGGAACCCCCGTTATCCGTGGTGGTGACAATTCCGGTTAGCCGTGACCCGAGAGAGGAGAGGGATGACATCACGCGGCCTAAACCATGCCCCCCGCCAATGGCCACAACGCGATCTAAATCTGCCAGCGTGCGATTCATAATTATCCTTTGGTTAGCTGTTAGCCCGGGGTGACAAATATCTGCCAAACAACCAGCAGAGAAACAGTTATTCTCTCTTAATAAAAGCCTGTTTAACAGAGGATTAATCTGTAGCGGTAAATGAACATTAACCGCCACAGCGGAGGCCAATAGCGTGACTTATGGAGAGGTTTCGCGCTAAAATTCGTTCGGGCGATTATCTGTACTGATAATCTACACTCTAAGCCCGTATCACCTACGTTATCACGGGTAATAAGGTGTCCGGGCCGCAGTTATTACTGCCAGGGTGCGGGAAGAAATGACCGCATCTCCCGACTTCGGAAAGGTGTTTCTGTGTCTCAGTTGATTGATACGTTTGATCGGCGGTTTTACTATCTGCGTCTGTCAGTGACGGATGTGTGTAATTTTCGCTGCACATACTGCCTGCCGGATGGTTACCGTCCACACAGTGTCCGCAATAAAGGCTTTTTATCCACGGATGAAATCCGCCGGGTGACCCGCGCCTTTGCCGCAGCCGGCACCGAAAAAATTCGGCTTACGGGCGGCGAGCCTTCCTTACGGCGTGACTTCACGGATATTATTGCCGCCGTCAGAGAAAACCCGCACCTGCGTAAGATTGCCACCACAACTAATGGCTACCGTCTGCAACGTGATATCCGCCATTGGCGTGATGCGGGCCTGACCGCCGTCAATGTCAGTATTGACAGCCTTGATGCCCGCCAGTTTTATGCCATTACCGGCCAGGATAAATTTCGCCAGGTCATGGCGGGGATTGATGCGGCTTTTGAGGCCGGGTTTGAGATGGTTAAGGTCAATACAGTATTAATGCGGGACGTTAACAGCCAGCATTTGCAGACATTTCTTGACTGGATCCGTGACCGCCCTGTGCAGTTACGCTTTATCGAATTGATGGAAACCGGTGACGGCAGTGACCTGTTCAGGAAACATCACATTTCGGGTCAGGTCATTCGCCAGCAATTAATTGAACGTGGCTGGCAACTGCAGCAAAGAGCAAAAGATGATGGCCCGGCGCAGGTATTTTCACACCCGGATTACCAGGGAGGGGTCGGTTTGATTATGCCCTATGAAAAAGATTTTTGCCTGAGCTGTAACCGGCTGCGGGTGTCGGCGACAGGTAACCTGCACTTATGTCTGTTTGGTGAAAACGGGATACCACTGCGGGATTTACTGGTCAGTGACCAGCAACAGGATGAGCTGCTGGCACGGATTACACAAAGCCTCGGGCAGAAGAAGCAAACCCACTTTCTGCAACAGGGAAATACCGGCCATACCCAAAACCTTTCGTTTATTGGCGGATAGTCAGGAGAGACCAGCATGAGCAAATCCCCGCGGGAATTTATTCCGCTTAGCGTGGCACTGCTTACAGTGTCAGACAACAGAGATCAACACAGCGATAGCTCCGGTGATTACTTTCGTGAAGCGGTTACCGCAGCCGGCCACCGGGTCACGGAACAGGTGATCTGTCAGGATAACTGCTATCACCTCCGGGCTGTGGTTTCACGCTGGATTGCCGGTGAACAGGTGCAGGTGGTCATTGTTAATGGAGGTACCGGTTTCCATGCTAAAAACAGCACCCCGCAGGCATTACTGCCCCTGTTTGACCGGACTATTGATGGATTCGGCGAATTGTTCCGGATGATCTCCTATGAAGACATTGGTTCAGCGACCCTGCAATCGCGCGCAGTGGCGGGTATGGCCAACCGGACGCTGATTTTTGCTGTGCCCGGCTCAACGGCAGCCTGCCGTCAGGCGTGGGAGCGTATTATCGCGTCACAAATTGATGCCACTACGGCGCCCTGTAATTTTGTCTCACAATTGAAGAACCAGTGATATGTCGCGACTCACACATATAAACAGTGCCGGAGAGGCACATATGGTCGATGTTTCTGCCAAGCAGGAGACCGTCCGGGAAGCCCGTGCTGAGGTATTTGTCAGTATAAATCAGCAGACATTACAAATGATTGCTGATGGCAGTCACCACAAAGGGGATGTATTCGCAACTGCGCGGATTGCAGGTATTCAGGCGGCCAAACGCACCTGGGAGCTTATCCCCCTTTGTCATCCGCTAATGCTGAGTAAAGTTGAAGTTTCACTGACCCTGTGCGAGCAGCATCAGCAGGTACATATTGAAACACTGTGCCGGCTGACGGGAAAAACAGGTGTGGAAATGGAAGCGCTGACTGCCGCCTCGGTGGCCGCACTGACCATCTATGATATGTGCAAGGCAGTGCAGAAAGACATTGTTATTGACAGGCTGAGGCTGGTCAGTAAATCCGGCGGTAAGTCGGGTAATTTCAGGGCGGATAATCATGATTAACGTATTGTTATTTGCCCGGGTCCGGGAACTGGCAGGCACTGACGGCGTGACTGTCGCTGCTGAATACTCAGATGCTGAGTCACTGCGTCTGGCTCTGAGCCTTAAGGACAGCCGCTGGGCCATGGCGCTGGAGCAGGGGAAGCTGCTGGTGGCCGTTAATCAGACCCTGGTGCCGTTCAGCCACCCGTTACAGGATGGCGACGAAGTTGCTTTCTTTCCGCCGGTCACCGGAGGTTAACGGACCATGATTCATACACACATCAGGGTGGGCGAAGCACCATTTTCTCTGGCAGAAGCCCATGAATGGCTGTCTGGTGATGATCAGGACGGCGCAGTGGTCACTTTTACCGGTAAAGTGCGTAACCATAACTCAGGGGACAGCGTCGCAACACTGACGCTGGAGCATTATCCGTCGATGACCGAAAAAGTGCTGGCGACGATCGCGGAGCAAGCCCGCGAACGCTGGTCATTACAGCGCATTGTGATTATTCATCGTGTTGGTAGTCTGGCCCCGGGGCAGCATATTGTGCTGGTCGGTGTCAGCTCGGCACACCGCAGCAGTGCTTTTGCTGCGGCGGAATACATTATGGATCTTCTGAAAACTACAGCGCCGTTCTGGAAGCGGGAAACCACACCACAGGGAGAGCGCTGGCTGGAGGCAAAACAGAGTGATCACCAGGCGGCAGGGCGCTGGTCAGACTCGTGCTGACAGTGAATCACACTGCCCGTGATCAGCGGCAGTGCTATATTAACGCTTTCTCTGACGTTATCCGCGGATGCTCTCGCAGAGGACTGTTAGTTCTGCTGATGTTACTGGCTGGCTGCAGCCAGCCACTGACGAAGGTGACGCCACAACAAGCGGCGGCACAGCAGGCAGATATCCGGCGATTACTGCCGGCATCAGTCAGCGATAAACAAGGCTGGTCAGAGGATATTTATCAGGCCCTCCGCCATCAGTCACTGCCTGTCTCACGACAAAATATCTGTGCTGTAATAGGGATAACCGGCCAGGAGTCGGGATTTAATGCAGATGCCCCGGTAGCAGACCTGCCCGGGATCGCCCTTAACGAAATTTATCGCCGCGCGGGGGCGTTATATATTCCCCGGTTTGTTGTGGATACCGCGTTAAAAATTCCGTCATCGGATGGCCGCAGTTATGCAGCACGCCTGAGTACGGTGCGCAGCGAAAAACAACTCAGTGCTATTTTTGATGATCTGGCAGACAGAGTGCCACTGGGACAACGGTTATTCGGGCATTTTAATCCGGTGCATACGGGGGGGCCTATGCAGGTCAGTATCGCTTTTGCTGAAGCGCATAACGACGGTTATCCGTGGCCGACAGAGCATTCCGTACGACAGGAAGTGTTCACCCGGCGTGGCGGAGTGTACTTCGGTACCCTGCATTTACTGGGTTACCCGGCCAGTTATCCGGCGATGATTTACCGGTTTGCTGATTTTAATGCAGGCTGGTATGCCAGCTGTAATGCAGCTTAGCGGACGTAAGCTGGCCACAGACGGTGACCTGATTCGCTATAACAGTGATGCTGCCGGGGCAACAGAGCAGGCAGTGCTCAGTTTGCAGTCACGACTGGGGATCAGTGCCGGAGATATCCGCCGGCAGTTAGCCCTTAGTAAAACAGAAGCATTTGAGCAGAGTCAGGTCTGGAAGCAGGTCTTCCTGCTGGCGGATAAGCAGCATGGTTCAGCTTTGCCCCGGCAACGGTTGCCGGGTATTGCATTACACAGCCCGAAGATCACCCGTAATCTGACCACCGCATGGTTTGCCGAACGGGTGAACACCCGTTATCAGCAATGTCTGGCGCGGCAAAAATAGCTGACTGGCACAGGACTACCAATGTGTGCCACACTTACTCTATACGTTTAACCGTTTCAGGAGGCGGAGCATGGAGCGATACCAAAGGCAGGACCACTCAGCATTACAACGGGCGGGTTCCGGTTTACAAACCTACATGGCGCAGGTTTATGGCTGGATGACCTGTGGATTATTACTGACGGCATTTATCAGCTGGTTTGCGGCCAGAACCCCGCGGGTTATGGAATTTGTCTTTTCCAGCCAGTTAACTTTTTTTGGTCTGATTATTGTCCAGCTGGCAGTCGTGTTTGTACTGTCCGGGATGGTACATAAAATGAGCAGCGCGCTGGCGACTTCATTGTTTATGCTGTATTCGGCGCTGACCGGACTGACAATGGCCAGTATTTTTCTGGTTTATACCTATTCATCTATCGCCAGTACATTCTTTGTGACTGCCGGGATGTTCGGGGCAATGACGTTGTATGGCTATACCACTAAACGTGATTTAAGTCGTCTTGGCAGCCTGATGTTTATGGCGTTGATCGGTATTCTGATAGCGTCTCTGGTTAACTTCTGGCTGAAAAGTCCGGCGCTGATGTGGGCAATCACCTATATCGGTGTGGTGGTATTCGTCGGGCTGACGGCGTATGACACCCAGAAGCTAAAAAATATCGGTGAAACTATTGATATCAATGATAAAGAAAACCTGCGCCGTTACAGTATCGTCGGTGCACTGACCCTGTATCTTGATTTTATTAACCTGTTCCTGATGCTGTTGCGTATTTTCGGTAACCGCCGTTAATCATCTCACCCGCGATCAATACACAGAGGCCGATCCGGCCTCTGTTTTTTTGTCATATGCGTCCCTGTATCCTGCTGCCCGACCCCGCGTATTAACCTTTTGCTACAGTCCGTTATCAGTCCCGCTGATGGACCGAATTTACTGTCAGACGGCAATAATTATATTCTGCATTATCTCACTAAAATCGGGCGTCTGAGGCGCATAACTGACTGCTGACAGGCTGCCTGAATTGCAAAAAATGAAATAAAAGTGATTTTTATGGCATAATACCGGCGCTGAGTTACCTGACCCAAACAAGAAACTGCTGTTCTGATCACAATTGGACATCAGGAAATGAAAAATAACAGGTGCTTTTTTTTAAACTGGATTAGTCTGATTAATCCTGCCGCTATGTCGGTTTGTATGGGCGACATCACAGTCTGCCAGGAGAAAAAAATGAAATGGTCTAACCGTGTTCAGATTATAACCGGACAAACCTGCTTCCATATTGCGATGCATCTGAGTGTTATTGCCTTGCTGGTCTGGGGCTGGAAACATCAGTTATTAGTGTCCGTCAGCGGCAGCCTGGTCGCAGCCTATGTGGTATTACTCGCGGCGATGATTATCACTCAGAGAGTGACACGTCTGCGGGTGGTTGGTGATTATCTTGAGGAAGCCAGCACGACTTACTATTTTGGTGCGGCAATGCTGTCACTGTTCCTGCTTTCCCGTGTTATTTCTAACCCGTTACTGGTCGGTGCACTGGGGGTGGTGATGCTGATCGGCCCGGCATTGATTTCCCTGCTGGCAAAAGAACCGGTACGCCGGGTTGAAAAAAAAAGTAGTTAGTCTTACACGTCATTGTTATCAGGGTCAGTAATGCGTTAAGCATATGATCCGTGACAAATCAGCCACTATTGATAAGCCGGGGCACTCGCACAGAGCTATTAACTCTGTTAAACTGTCGCCATCATGCATCGTAGTTTTTGCCCCTGACTTATCTCTGAGTCACATGACATAACCCCCTGAAAACTGCACCGTTGTCTTACGGTCAGGGCGTCCCGGAGTAAATTTTCCATGTCTTTTGAATCTCTCGGTCTTAGTGCCGATATTTTGCGTGCTGTCAGCGAACAAGGCTACAGCGAACCTACCCCTATTCAGAAACAGGCAATCCCTGTGGTACTGGCGGGTGGTGACCTGCTGGCCAGCGCCCAGACCGGTACCGGTAAGACCGCCGGATTTACCTTGCCGTTACTTCAGCGTTTATCTGCCAGTCAGCCGGCGGTGATTAAAGGCCGTCGTCCTGTCCGTGCACTGATCCTGACACCGACCCGTGAGCTGGCGGCCCAGGTCGGGGAAAATGTCCGTGAGTACAGCCGTTACCTTAACCTGCGTTCGCTGGTGGTATTTGGTGGTGTCAGTATCAACCCGCAAATGATGAAACTGCGGGGCGGAGTTGATGTTCTGGTGGCAACCCCTGGCCGTTTACTGGATCTGGCGCACCAGAATGCTGTTGACCTTTCGTCAGTAGAAATTCTGGTCCTGGATGAAGCTGACCGTATGCTGGATATGGGCTTTATTCATGATATCCGTAAGGTGCTGGCGAAATTACCGGCGCGTCGTCAGAATTTATTATTCTCTGCCACTTTCTCTGATGAGATTAAAGCACTGGCCGAAAAGCTGCTCGATCGTCCGTCACTGATCGAAGTGGTTCGCCGGAATACGGCTTCAGAGCAGGTCAGTCAGCAAGTGCATTTTGTCGACAAAAAGCGGAAGCGGGAACTGCTGTCTTACCTGATTGGTCGTGATAACTGGCAACAGGTGCTGGTTTTCACCCGCACCAAACACGGTGCTAACCACCTGGCAGAACAGCTGAATAAAGACGGTATTACTGCTGCGGCAATCCACGGAAACAAAAGCCAGGGCGCACGTACCCGTGCTCTGGCAGATTTTAAAACCGGAGATATTCGTGTACTGGTTGCGACCGACATTGCGGCCCGTGGTATTGATATCGAAGAACTGCCACACGTGGTTAACTACGAGTTACCGAATGTCGCGGAAGATTATGTTCACCGTATCGGCCGTACCGGCCGAGCGGCATCAACCGGTGCGGCATTATCACTGGTCTGTGTCGATGAGCATAAACTGCTGCGCGATATTGAACGGTTGCTGAAACGTGAAATTCCTCGTCTGGCTATTCCGGGCTATGAGCCGGATCCGTCGATTAAAGCTGAGCCAATCCAGAATGGCCGGCAGGGCGGTCGTGGTGACCGTCGTCAGGGCGGCCAGGGTGCCGGCCGTGGTCAGGGGGCCCGCTCGCCCCGTACCGGTAATGGCAATAGTAACGGTAACGGTAATCCACGCCCGCGCCGCTCCTCCGGACCGAAGAAAACAGAGCGAACCTGAGAAAATGCGGGTATTACTGGCACCGATGGAAGGAGTGCTTGACTCACTGGTCAGGCATTTGCTCTCTGACGTTAACGACTATGATCTCTGTATCACAGAGTTTCTTCGTGTGACAGACCAGCTATTGCCTGCAAAATCTTTTTATCGTCTGTGTCCTGAACTGCACAATGCCAGCCGTACATCATCAGGTACCCGGGTGAGGGTCCAGTTACTGGGTCAGCACCCCGGCTGGCTGGCGGAGAACGCAGCCCGTGCGGTTGAACTGGGCTCTTACGGGGTTGATCTTAATTGTGGTTGTCCGTCGAAGCTGGTGAATGGCAGTGGCGGCGGAGCTACGCTGCTGAAAGATCCTGCTCTGATTTACCAGGCGACTAAAGCGATGCGCGAAGCCGTTCCCCGGCACCTGCCGGTGACAGTTAAAGTCCGGCTTGGCTGGGATTCCGTCACCCGGAGTCACGAAATTGCCGATGCTGTTGCCAGCGCCGGAGCTTCAGAAATAGTGATACATGGCCGGACGAAGGAAGACGGTTACCGCGCGGATGCGATTAACTGGCCGGCTATCGGAGAAATAAGGCAGCGCTTATCCGTACCAGTGATTGCGAACGGAGAAATCTGGGATCATCAGAGTGCTATGGCTTGCTGTGCCGTCACCGGATGTGATGCGGTGATGGTCGGACGGGGGGCGCTGAATGTGCCGAACCTTAGCCGGGTGATTAAATATAATGAACCACCGATGCCCTGGCCACAGGTTGTCCGGCTACTGAATAACTATTGCGGGCTGGAAAAACAAGGTGATACCGGGTTATACCATGTTGCACGTATCAAACAATGGCTGGGATATTTACGCAAAGCGTATCCGCAGGCGACCGGTGTTTTTACGGAAGTCCGTGCTTTGAAAACATCGCCAGAGATTGCTGCTGCTATTGAACGAATAGCTGTTAACACCTTGTAATAAATCGGTGTTGTGTACATTGTCAGCTATGATAATGTGCACTCAATCATTGTCTCCGGGTTTTCTGTTAATCATGTCTGAATCTGCAGTCCTGAGTCGTGCTCAGTTAAATAAACGCATCCTGTCGGTCATTATTTTCACCTTCTTCTGCTATCTGTCTGTTGGTTTGCCGCTGGCAGTACTGCCCGGTTTCGTTCACCACCAACTGGGCTTTAGTTCCTTTATTGCCGGGGTGATCATCAGCCTGCAATATTTCTCGACCCTGATCAGCCGTCCGCAGAGTGGCCGGCTGGCCGATAGCCTGGGACCCAAAAAAGTGGTCATGCTCGGGCTGGTGCTGTGCGGTATGAGTGGTGTGCTGACAATGATTGCCGGATGCCTGAGTTCTTATCCGTTCCTGAGTCTGTCACTACTGGCTGCAGGGCGTGTTTGCCTCGGATTTGGTGAAAGCTTCAGCAGTACCGGTTCGACCTTATGGGGAATGAATCTGGCCGGACCGCTGCATACGGCCAGAGTGATTTCATGGAACGGGGTGGCAACCTATATGGCAATGGCGATTGGTGCACCGCTGGGCGTTTTTCTGAATCAGATGGCGGGGATCAGTGGTTTTGCAGGGCTGGTGGCATTGATGGGCGGGGCGGGATTTTTTCTGGCGTTCAGCAAACCGGCGGTGGTGGTTACCCCGGGGCAGCGGGTTGCATTCTGTCAGGTTTTTCGCCGCGTGTGGGTGTTCGGACTGGCGCTGGCGCTCGGCACTGTTGGTTTCGGTGTTATTGCGACCTTTATTACTCTTTATTTCAGCAGCCGTGGCTGGGCCGGAGCGGCTATGACCCTGACTCTGTACAGCCTTGGTTTTGCCGGGATTCGGCTGGTCCCGGGAAATGTAATTACCCGTTTTGGCGGAATTAAAGTTTCTCTGGTGTCATTTATTGCAGAAGCCGCTGGCCTGTTTCTGTTGTGGCATGCTGACTCCGTGCTGGCGGCAGAGATAGGTGCTTTCCTTACGGGCTGTGGTTTTTCTTTAATTTTCCCTGCGTTGGGGGTAGAGGCCGTAAAACAGGTAGAACAGCAAAGCCAGGGCTCTGCTCTGGGAACCTATTCGGCTTTTCTTGATTTCGGGCTGGGGATCACCGGACCGGTGGCCGGATTACTGATGAACCATGCTGGGGTACGTTCGGTGTATCTGGCGGCGGCATTCGTTGTCATCGGCGGGGGATTAATGATGGTTCGTTTACTGATGCAGCCCGCGACTTCTCAGCAGACCGGATGATGTGTGGGACTGATAGGTAATTTTCGCCCCTCACCGATATAAAAACCGCCCCGGAGGGCGGTTATTGGCAGGAAAATATGGAAATTTATTGCGCCGCAGCCTGTGGCGAGGCGTCCGTCTGAATGATATTGGCACCTTCTGACGACATCGGCGTCATAGGTTGTTCCTGCGGCAGTGCTGACGGGTTTTCGGACACCGGATGAGGCGTGGTATCGATATTATTTTCAACCCCGTTAATTTTTACCGGCATACCACTACGCGCTTTCAGTGCAGCGTTTAATACATTCTGATTTACGCTGGCATCACTCAGAATCTTACTGACCTGAGGAGTAATCGTTAAAGGGACTTCCTGGTTAGAGGTAAACTGCTGTTCAGTGGTGGACAGCGGGTTATGAACCTCGATATAGCGTGAACCATCAGGTTCGATCGCCGCTTTCACTGGCTGGTCAATAAACTGTACGCGGGTACCGACCGGTACATTTTCAAACAACCATTTAATATCATCAGCACGCAGGCGGACACAGCCATGGCTGACACGTAAACCAATACCAAAGTCGGCATTAGTACCATGGATCGCGTACAGACGCCCGATATATAAAGCATAAAGACCCATCGGATTATCGGGACCCGAAGGGAACACATCCGGAATGTTCTGACCATTTGCCAGGTATTCAGCATGCATTGCTTTGGTCGGAGTCCAGGTCGGATTAGGGCGTTTATGCTGGACACTGGTTACCCAGTTCAGCGGAGTATCTTTGCCCAGCTGGCCAATACCGATTGGCAGTACCACTACACTGTGAGTCCCTTTCGGGTAATAGTAGAGTCGCATTTCTGCGCTGTTAATCACGATACCTTCACGGGGTGCGTCCGGCAGCAGAAGCTGCTGAGGGATCACCAGATCAGAACCGCCTTTAGGCAAGTAAACATCCACCCCGGGGTTTGCTTCCAGCATATTACTCAGTCCCATCTGATACTGGGAGGCAAAGGCTTCTAAAGGTAAGCGATTATCCTGCGGGAGGGTTATCTGAATATTTTCACCGATCAGACTGCTGTTGGCCGGTGGTAATGGATAAAGCACAGCGAATGCTGAGTGGCTATATGCCACCAAAGCCAGTGCCAGTGAAGCGAACGCGCGGATGCTATTTTTCATAATTATACAATATGTGAGTGCCTGAATATGGGCTTGTTAATCTTATTGTGCCGGGTCAGACAGCGACCGGTTGCACATTATAGTGGCTAACAGGAAAACCGGATACTGACATGTTGCGCCGGAAAATATTTCCCGGACAGGTACCGGTTATTGCTGATGCCGTCGCTGTTGCAAAAAGCGTATTCCTTTCCAGATGATGTACAACACCACCCCAATGCCTGCAACCCAGAACAGCGGTTTCAGATATTCATCCAGCTTATCAAACCATGGCGTAATCAGTTTACCGGCAAAATAACCGAGGCTGACAAACAACAACGCCCAGATAAACGCACCGATAATATTAAAAATCAGGAACCGCCGCGGCGATAACTGGCTGGAACCGATGATAATGGGTCCGATAATGCGAAAACCATACATAAAGCGTACACCAATCACAAACAGACTCGGATAACGGTGGATCAGCTGGCTGGCGCGGGTTACTTTATCCTGATGATTACTGAACTTTGCCAGTAATCGGCTACCGTAGCGACGCCCCAGCCAGTATAATAACTGATCACCAATAATACCGCCTGCCATGGCTGCCGCCACCACCCCGGCAAAATGTAACAGACCTTTGTTGGCAGCAATGCCGCCAAGTAATACAAATGTCTCACCTTCGGCCATACATCCAATTAACAGGGCAAGATAGCCGTAATGGGAAATCAGTGAGTTAATATCAATATGCAACGTCGGGGATCCTCCTGGTCAATTGCGTTTTAGTTTACACGTCATTCGGCTTTGGTGCGATGCCGTAACTCTGAGAGTTAATCCGCAGAGACCAGTGGTTCTGTCAGACTTTCTTACAAAATCTGCGTTATCCCGGCCGGGAGGGATTTGGGTATTTTCCCGGTGAACAGCGTATGATGCTGCCGCCAGCGGGGTATCATCAGCAGTTGTCCCGCGGCCTGTGTCTGCACAGCAATAAAATACATCCAGGTATCTTTGATAAAATGTCCCTAAAATTTCGCCATTCTTTACTGTTTTTTGCACTTTGTTCCCCTCTGAGCGCCGTGGTACTGCCGGCTTATGCAGAACGAAGTGCTCCGGATGTCCGTACGGTAGTTCAGCCACAAATAGCCTCGGGCAGCGCTTTAGTTGTTGACCTGAATACCAATAACGTCCTGTTTTCCAGTCATCCTGACCGGGTCCGGCCAATCGCGTCCCTGACTAAATTAATGACAGTGATGGTGGTGTTAGATGCGCATCAGTCACTGAATGAAGTCATTAATGTGGATATCAGCCATACGCCGGAGATGCGCGGTGTATTTTCCCGGGTAAAACTTAACAGTGAAATTAGCCGGCGTAATATGATATTGCTGGCTTTAATGTCTTCTGAGAACCGGGCGGCAGCCAGCCTGGCAGCGCATTACCCCGGGGGGTATCAGGCATTTATCCGTGCCATGAACACTAAAGCGCGTTCACTGGGAATGCTGAATACCCGTTACATCGAACCGACCGGATTGTCATTACAAAATGTCTCTACTGCCAGTGACCTGGTGAAGTTACTTAAAGCCACCGAAAAGTATCCGTTAATCGGTGAACTAAGTAAAACCAGGCAGGAAACTGCTATTTTCAGCCATCCGTCCTATGCCCTGCCTTTCCGTAATACCAATCACCTGGTCTACAATGATAAGTGGAATATCCGCCTGACCAAAACCGGATATACGGATCAGGCCGGACATTGCCTAGCGATGAGAACCACCATTAACGGGCGTCCGGTTGCGCTTGTGGTGCTGGATGCCTTTGGTAAGTATACACACTTTGCCGATGCGACCCGTATTCGTAGCTGGCTGGAAACCGGCAAAGCCGCACCGGTACCCGCAGCAGCGCTGGCCTATAAAAAAGAAAAGGGTCTGTAGTAGGCTGCAGCTGCAGATTTCCGGGGAAACCGTTTAGCGGATTTCCCGGGAATTATTTTTAGTGTCATTCTTATAGCCGCCAGATGAATAACACTCTACAACACAGAGACTAACCACAGACTTTGTGACTACCCTGTTCTGATACTCTGGATACAACGTCATCATGCGTATTTTATCGATCACCCTCAGACTGTTTTTATTGCTGTTGAGTTTTCAGGTTTCGTTTGCCGTGCAGGCAGAGGCTGCCGACAGCAATTCCGAGAGTACTGCCGCCCCTGCACCCCGGGTAAATGCCAGTAAAGAACTGGCAAATATGCAGGCGATTCTGGATAAAATTAAGGGGCAGGTATCCGCTAACAGTACCGATGTTACCCTGAGTCAGCTGAATGACATGGCTCAGGAATTATCACAGAATGCCGATACTCTGGGGCAGAGTCTGTTACCCCTGCGACAGAAAACAGTTGCTCAGCTCGCGGTGCTGGGTACAGCACCGGCACCGGACAGCGGTGTCAAAGAAACAGCCGATGTCGCCAATAAACGCCGGATGCTGGAAGCACAGAAAGCAGAGCTGGATGCTCAGATCTCCCAGGCCGACGGTTTAAAAAACGGGGGGATAACACTGTCGGCTCAGATCCTTAATCTGCGCCGTGATCAGCTTAAAACTCAGCTGGCCCTGAATTCAGGCAGTATCTTTTCCGCCGGTTTCTGGCAGCCCCTGTACAACAGTAACCATTTTGATCGTGAGAAAATCGGTGGTTTCGGTGAAGAACTGGTGAGTACGATAGCCATTTCCTGGCAACCGGCATGGCGAGTCGGCACTGTCTGCTGGTTACTGGCGGCTGTTCTGGTGATGGTTGCCGGCCGGCGCTATATGGAAGAGTTTGTGGCATGGGTCAGCATTCATAAACTTCCCGAAGGGCGTTTAAGACGCAGTTTTCTGGCAACAGCCATTGCACTTACCACCTTAGTATCAGTGGTATTATCCTTCAATTTCCTGGCGCTGGCCTTCACCCGTAGTGAAGCGGTTGACAGCGATGTACAGGAGTATGTCGCACGGCTGGTACAGTTAAGTATTACCAGCGGGCTGATTGCCGGGCTGGGCAGAGCGTTTTTATCCACGCGACGGCCTTCCTGGCGGCTGGCGAATATCAGTAACCGGATCGCGCTGGCGATGAAACCTTTTCCGACCATTATCGCTTCACTGGTATTTGTTTTTCAGGCACTGGAGTCTTTTAACTACATTATCGGGACCAGTGTCAATACCACCGTGTTCGGCAACGGTCTGACAGCATTACTGATTGGTGTATTCGCAGTCATTATCGTTATGCGCATCAGTCAAGTACGTCGCCGTGTACATCAGGATGATTCATCTGAACAGGAGCGCTCTGTCGTTTTCAGCCTGATTGAGCTGGCGTTACTTATTACCGGGATGACTATTCTGCTGTCACTGGCTATTGGTTATGTCACCTTTGGCCGCTTCGTCAGTTATGAAGTGGTATGGGTCGGTATCCTGTTCAGTGCATTTTACCTGCTGAGCCGACTGGCAAGTGACAGCTGCGAAGCGATTTTTTCAACCAGTAATGCCTGTGGCAGGCGGGTACAGCGTGCCCTGAATATTGATGAGCGTTACCTGTATCAGATTTCCACGCTGCTGGCGGCATTATTAAAATCCTGCCTGGTACTTATCCTGATCCTCGCTTTATTTAATGGCACTATTACCTCGTCATCTCCGGCAGAAATGCTGCAAAAAGCCATCGGGTTCTGGGGCGGCAAGGGACTGGAAAAACTGAATATTGTGCCGTCGCAGTTAGTGACAGCATTAATCCCGTTACTGGTTGGTATTTATCTTTTACGGACCATAAGACGCTGGCTGGATGAGGAGTTTTTACCCAAAACCGCCATGGATAAAGGGATGCGGGTATCAATTATTACCCTGTTCAGTAATGTGGGTTATGTGCTGGTGATCCTGCTGGCGTTATCGGTGATGGGGGTACAGTGGAATAAACTGGCATGGATTGTCAGTGCTCTGTCAGTCGGGATCGGTTTTGGCTTGCAGGAAATTGTGAAAAACTTTATCTCCGGACTGATTCTGCTGACTGAACGGCCGGTAAAAGTCGGTGATTTAGTGGGTATAGGCGGTTATGAAGGGGATATCCGGCGGATTAATGTCAGGGCTACCGAAATTCAGCTGACGGATAAATCGACGGTGATTGTCCCTAACTCTCAGTTGATCTCCCAGAACGTCCGTAACGCAACTATGGGCAATGCTCAGGGGGTGGTTACCATACCTGTGACATTTCCGCTGGATATTGATCCGGTACAGGTAAAAGAAATTTTACTGGGTGTTTACCGTGACAATGAACGTATTCTGGAAACTCCGGCCCCTTCGGTGAGTTTTAAAGATCTTTCAGCGCAAGGGATTTTGCTCAGTGTCACCGGTAATGTTGCCACACAGCGGCAGATTTCTTCGGTTAAGAGCGAATTACTGTTTGAAATTCTGGTACGACTCCGGGATCAGGGGGTGGCGTTATCTTCACCCCAGACCATGGTGATTGAACAGAAGCCCGCGATACCGGCAGAAAATACCGCTGCGGCCCGGCAACACTAATCCTTACCCCGGCCGGGCACGGGGCCCGGGCGGTAATGTGCATGCTATGCTTTTCTGACATAACCCGCGGCCTGTGCCGCGGGTTGTACCGGTCTTTATCTCCTTGCCTCTGAGAATATGCTGATGAAATGGATATACCCGTTACTGGCAATAACGATTGCTGTGCCTGCTGCCTTCGGGGCAGAGCCGCAAGCCCCGGCGTTTGGTGGTGAACAGGCCCGGGATGCCTATGTCACACAGTTACTGGATAAAATGACCCTGGATGAAAAAATTGGTCAGTTGCGTTTAATCAGTGTCGGTCCGGATAATCCCAAACCGGCCATCCGTGAAATGATCCGTCACGGACAGGTCGGGGCTATTTTTAATACGGTGACCCGTCAGGATATCCGGGCAATGCAGGACCAGGTGATGCAGTTGAGCCGGCTGAAAATTCCGTTATTTTTTGCCTATGATGTAGTACATGGCCAGCGGACAATTTTCCCGATTCCGTTAGGCCTGGCAGCCAGCTGGGATATTGATGCGGTGAAAACCGTCGGCCGTATTTCGGCATATGAAGCGGCTGATGATGGCCTGAATATGACCTGGGCACCGATGGTGGATGTCAGCCATGAACCACGCTGGGGACGTATGTCAGAGGGGTTTGGAGAAGATACATTGCTGAGCGCCATGATGGGGCGTGCAATGGTAGAATCGATGCAGGGGAAAAGTCCTGCTGACCGATACTCCCTGATGACCAGCGTAAAACATTTTGCACTCTATGGCGCAGTGGAAGGGGGGCGGGAATACAACTCAGTGGATATGAGCCCGCAACGTATGTTCGGCGAGTATATGCCACCCTATAAAGCGGCCTTAGATGCAGGCAGTGGCGGGGTGATGGTTGCCCTTAATTCGATCAATGGTGTACCTGCGACCGCCAATGCATGGTTACTGAAAGATATTTTACGTGACCAATGGAAATTTAAAGGGATTACTATCAGTGACCATGGTGCGATAAAAGAGCTCATTAAACATGGGGTGGCTGCCGATCCCCGTGATGCGGTGCGTATTGCCCTGAAATCCGGCATTGATATGAGTATGAGTGACCAGTATTACAGCCAGTATTTGCCCGAACTGGTGAAAAGCGGTGCGGTGACGATGGACGAAATTAATGATGCCACCCGTCATGTACTGAATGTGAAATACGCGATGGGACTGTTCCGTGATCCCTACAGCCACCTGGGGCCTGCCGGCAGTGACCCGGCGGATACCAATGCTGAAAACCGTTTACACCGCCGGCAGGCGCGGGAAGTGGCTGATAAAACCATGGTACTGCTGAAAAACCGGCTCGATGTTTTGCCCCTGAAAAAACAGGAGACCATTGCACTGGTAGGGCCGCTGGCTGACAGTCAGCGCGATATTATGGGCAGCTGGTCTGCCGCCGGGGTTGCCGGACAGTCGGTGACCCTGTTACAGGGAATGCGTAATGCGTTACAGGGACAGGGGACACTGCTGTATGCCAAAGGCGCAAACATTACCGATAATCCGTTAGTACAAAAGTTTCTGAACAGTTATCAACCGTCGGTAACGGTAGACAGGCAATCGCCGCAACAACTGCGTGATCAGGCCGTGGCTATTGCCCGTAAAGCGGATGTGATTGTTGCCGCAGTTGGTGAATCACAGGGAATGGCCCATGAGGCTTCCAGCCGCAGCGATATCCGTATTCCTGAAGCCCAGCGCCGTTTACTTGATGCTCTGAAAGCCACCGGCAAACCTCTGGTGATAGTACTGATGAACGGACGTCCGCTGGATATCAGCCAGCAGGCTGAGCAGGCCGATGCTATCCTGGAAACCTGGTTCAGTGGCACCGAAGGCGGGAATGCGATTGCCGATATTCTGTTTGGCGACAAAAATCCGTCCGGTAAACTCCCGGTCACTTTCCCGCGTTCGGTCGGACAACTTCCTTTATATTATAATCATCTGCCCACCGGACGGCCTTATGACTACCTGCATCCGGATAAATATACTTCCCATTATTATGATGCGATAAACGGGCCTTTATATCCGTTCGGCTACGGACTCAGTTATACCCGGTTTACGCTGTCGCCGGTGACGTTATCTGCCAGCCACTTTTCGCAGGGTGGTGAACTACAGGCCAGTGTGACAGTCACCAACACCGGTAAACGGCAAGGGGCGACAGTGGTGCAGATGTATCTGAATGATCCTGTTGCCAGTATCAGCCGTCCGGTGGAAGAGCTGAAAGGGTTCCGGAGAATCGATCTTAACGCCGGAGAATCACAGAAGGTTACCTTCAGGGTGAATGAAGATGATTTGAAATTCCTGGACCCGCAGATGAAATATGTGGCAGAACCGGGAGTGTTTAACCTGATGATCGGTCTGGACTCGGTCCGGACACAGAAAACACAATTTACTTATCAATAATCCGGAAAATCAGGCAGCGCCGGTACACCGACCGCCGGCGCTGCCCGGTAAATGATTAATATGTTACGTAACAGAATTGCCCGCCAGGTCTACCGGCTGAACGGTCTGTCCCTGAATGAATTTGATTTAAACCAGCCGCCCGGAGATGCCGGGTTATTTGGCCCCGACAGTATGGTGTGGGCGGTACATGGTGACTTTGCATCGATGCTCTGTGGCGGTATCGCCGCCTTGCTGTTACAAATGCAGCATCCCGCAGCCCTGGCAGGTGTCTGGGATCACTCAGATTTTCGTCAGGATATGTTCGGCCGTTTACGGAGAACCAGCCAGTTTATTGCTGTTACCAGTTTTGGTAACATGCAGGATGCCCGTTTTTTAATCGAAAAAGTGAAGAATATCCACCTGCGGGTAAAAGGAAGAACACCGGACGGCCTGGTTTATCAGGCCAGTGATCCGGCGTTACTGACCTGGGTACATGTTGCCGAAATGTCCAGTTTTCTGGCGGCCCATTTACGTTATAAAAATCCGCGCCTCAGCCTGGCAGATCAGAACCGTTATTATGCTGAAGCCGCTTTAACCGGCACCGCACTCGGGGCGACTGATATTCCCGTCTCCGTGAATCAGGTTGAAGAATATCTGCAGGCTATGCGTCCGCAGCTGCGTATTGATCAACGGACCCTGGAAGTGAGTAGACTCTTATTTTCAGCCCCGCCGCCATCAGCCGCCGCCAGGCCGGTAATGAGTATTATGCTGCGCGCCGGTGGTGATTTACTGCCTTCATGGACCGGTGTGCCGGGACGTCCGCCACGCTCAGGCTTGCAACGGACAATGACACGTTACAGTATGGAGACTATTGCACGGCTATTGCGCTGGTCCATACAGCAGGGGGCATGGCACCGGGCGATGCAACGGGTGGGCAGACTGCCCTGAGGCAAACAATTTCCCAGCAGTCGCGGGCGGTGTATCATTCCGGCAAGTCTATAAAGGAATTTTATGTCAGTGATCGAAGTTATTCTTGTTGATAAAGATGATAAACCGACCGGAACGATGGAAAAACTGGAAGTGCATGAAAAAGGCTTATTGCACAGGGCAGTGACCGTCTATCTGTTTACGCCTGAGGGCGATCTGTTGTTACAACGCCGTGCCGCACATAAATACCATTGTGGCGGGCTGTGGAGTAACACCTGCTGCGGGCACCCGTTTCCCGGAGAAACGACGCAGCATGCGGCAGAACGCCGTTTACAGGAAGAGATGGGGATCAGGATGGCGCTGACGCCGGTTTTTGAAACCTGTTATAACCTTCTGCTGGAGAACGGACTTACTGAGCATGAATACGGGCATATATTTTTCGGAGTCACCCGGCAGTTACCACAGTTAAATCTTCAGGAAGCCGATGCCTGGCGTTACGTCAGCCCCGGCAGGTTGCAGCAGGAGATGGCCGCCAGTGCTGAACGCTTCACGCCCTGGTTCAGGCACACTCTGCAGCAGGTTCTCGAAACAAGGGCAACACAGTAGTCTGCCCGGCACTACCGGCTAATATCCTGATACCGCTGCGATATTCTCCGGTAATGTCTGCCTGTCAGGCACCGATAATAATGCTATACCCGACCAGCATTAGGCCCCCCACGCCGCCGAGGGCAAGCAGGAAAAAAAGGAAAGTAATACCGATTTTTTGCCAGTTCATTTATATACCGCTCCTTAATTCAGATGGCCGATAATACCTGTTAACTGTTCAGTGATAAACGTTATCCTTATCGGGAACCGGTCCCGCCGGTATTTATCCGGCGGGTATTTCCCGCTATCACAGGATTTTCTCTGTCCGTCATCCGTTTTTTATCGCAATTTTTCTTTCAGGGCTGCCGTCAGCCAGCATACTGTGTAAAAATACAGGCTGATTCTTCCAGCAGACGGTCGTTATGGTTCTGACACCCGCAATAAAATTACAAATTGGTGAATGGTATAAGCAACTGCAGGCGCAGGTGGAGGACTTTGTCCCGCGTCCGCCTCAGCGGCAGATGATTGCCGAGGTCGCCAAAACCTTGTCGGGTGAGGCCGGACGTCATCTGGCGATTGAAGCCCCGACCGGGGTGGGGAAAACGTTGTCGTATCTGATCCCCGGTATTGCCATCGCCCGTTCGTCAGAAAAGAAACTGGTGATCAGTACCGCGAATGTGGCACTGCAGGATCAGATTTTTGATAAAGATTTACCATTACTCAAAAAATTCATTCCTGACCTGGCGTTTACCGCGGCTTTCGGTCGCCGTCGTTATGTGTGTCCGCGTAATCTTTATTTTATAAGTGACCAGCAGGATACTCAGGGAGATCTGCTGTACTGGCTGGATGAATCCGCCGGTCAGATAGCAAAAGTCTCAGGAGAACAGCAACAGCGGGAAGAGAAAATAGCGTCCGGGCTGGAGAAGTCCCTGGCCAGTGGCGCATGGGATGGATTGCGTGATCATTGCAGTGAGCAAATTGATGATCAGCTGTGGCAGAAAATTTCGACGGATAAAACCAGTTGTCTTGCGCACCACTGTCAGTGGTACCGGGAATGTCCGTTTTTTCTTGCCCGCCGGGAAATCGAACATTCAGAAGTCATTGTGGCTAATCATGCACTGGTGATGGCTGCACTCGAGACTGACACGGTGTTGCCCCCGGCCAAAGAGATGCTGCTGGTGATTGATGAAGGACATCATTTGCCGGATGTTGCGCGGGATGCCCTGGAGATGAGCAGTGATATCTCCCCGGCCGGTACCGGCCTGCAACTGGATTTGTTTACTAAACTGATAGAAACGCTCCGCAGCTGGTTTACCTTTAAGTCGCCGCCGCCGCTGGCTAATCCGCAACGGCTGGGTGAGCATTGTGCCACGGTGCAGCAACTGATCGTGGAACTGGTGGCGGGTATATCGCCACTGCTGCCGGAACAGGGCCAGACAGCCTGTGAATACCGTTTTGTGATGGGAAAGTTACCGGCAGACACCGAACAATGCTGCCAGCGATTGTTTAAACTGTGTGACGCATTACGCGGGCTGTGTGAGGGTCTGATCACTCTGCTGGGAGAAATGACCGGAAAAGAGAATATGGTACGTATTCATCGCGGGCTGTTACAGCTTAACCGCTTTCTCGGCTGGTTCGAATCGCTGAGTAAGCTATGGTGGCTGGCGGGTATGCAACAGCTCTCGGGCGCACCGGTCTCCAAATGGCTGACCACTGACTGGCAGGAAGGTAAGCGTCATTTATGGTTTCATTGTGCAGGGATCCGGGTCAGCGATCAGCTGGAAAAATTGTTATGGCGGAAAGTCCCCCACGTGATCCTGACATCCGCAACGTTACGTTCCCTGAACAGCTTCCGGCGTCTCAGTGAGATGTCCGGGCTGAATAACGCAGCAGAGGACCGTTTTGTCGCACTGGACTCACCTTTTGACCATGTGCGGCAGGGGAAACTGGTGATCCCTGAAATGCAATATGAACCGCAGCTTGCACAGGAGGCGTTGCATATTGCTGAGATGGCCCGTTATTTTCGTCAGCAGGTAACCGAAAAAAAACATACGGGGAGCCTGGTTTTATTTTCCAGTGGCCGGGCGTTGCAGCTTTTTCTGGCTGAAGTGGCCGATTTACGTCTGATGCTATTGGTACAGGGCGATCAGCCGCGCTCAAGGTTAATTGCGATCCATCGTCAGCGGGTAAAAGCAGGACAGCAGAGTGTGCTGGTGGGGCTGCAATCATTTTCTGAGGGGCTGGATCTGAAAGGCGAACTATTAACTCAGGTGCATATTCACAAAATCTCATTTCCGCCTGTCGACAGTCCGGTCATAGTCACCGAAGGTGAATGGCTGAAAAGCCAGAAACGTTATCCGTTTGAAATTCAGAGTCTGCCCAGTGCATCCTTTACCCTTATTCAGCAGGTAGGAAGACTAATACGCAGCCATCAGTGTTCAGGCGAAGTCATTATTTATGATCGCCGGCTGCTAAGTAAAGCGTATGGCAGTCGTTTACTCTCAGCGTTACCGGTATTTGCTATCGAACAGCCGGTGATTCCGCCGCCGGATAACAGTAAAAAAGCCACCGCCAGCACCGGTAAGAAAACCGTAAAGCGCCGGACCCGGCGTTAATACACTGGCTGACTATTAATGACAGGGCCGACGGCCTGCAGACAGGAAATCAGCATGGATATTATCCGGATAGTAAAAGAGATCGGGCGCGGAAAAAATCATGCGCGCGATCTGGACCAGCAGACAGCTTATCAGTTGTACCAGGCGATGCTTGATGACCAGCTTGATCCGCTGACACTGGGCGCGGTATTAATCGCGCTACGTATTAAAGGGGAAAGTGACACTGAAATGCTGGGCTTTTATCGTGCACTCCAGCAGAAACTACCACAGTTGCAGGTTCCCGCGGGTCTGCCGTTACCGGTGGTAATCCCCAGCTATAATGGTGCTCGTCGCCAGGGAAACCTGACACCACTGCTGGCATTATTACTGCAGAAAATCGGTTTCCCGGTATTTGTTCATGGGATTGATCATGATCCTACCCGCATCACCAGTGAAGCCGTTTTTGCCGCACTGGGTATTTTCCCGGTGAGTATTGCGCAGGCACAACAACAGCTTAATCAGGGGCATCTGGCGTTTATTACCATCGACCAATGGTGTCCGGCGTTAGCCAGGCAACTGGCCCTGCGCTGGCAGCTGGGTTTACGTAACAGTGCCCATTCCCTGGCGAAACTGGCCAGTCCGTTTGCCGATGATGCTGCACTACGCTTATCTGCAGTATCTCACCCGGAATATGTTCCTAAAGTCGCGACCTTTTTCCGCCAGACCGGCGCGCCTGCATTATTATTAAATGGCTGTGAAGGGGAGGTCTACGCCAATCCGCAGCGCGGGCCGGCCATTTATCAGGTCACCGGCGGGGACGGTGAGCCACTGCTACTGACTGAACGGCAGCCTGAAGCGGCCGCCAGGCTGCCTGATTCAAAATCTGCAGCGGATACAGCCCGCTGGACGCAGGACGTGCTGGAACAGTCGATTCCGGTGCCTCAGCCGTTACGGCTGCAGGTTGCCTGTTGTCTGGTTGCCAGCGGCCGTTGTGCAACGGTCGATCAGGGACTGAGACAATTGCAGGCGTTGGGATACTGAATATTCCCTGACTGTTTATATTAATCAGAGATTGCGGCTTTATTTTTTATGCCAGGGTGGGTAAGTTACACGCTGGTTTTTCCTGTGACTATTTATGAAAAAAACAATACTCAAACAATCATTGCATCCGCGGAATCGCTATCAGGGTAGTTATGACCTTGAACGCCTGTCTGCCATCAACCCGCATCTGAGTGACTGGTTAATCACCACACCTGACGGCCGGCGGTCAGTTAATTTTTCCGAGCCAAAAGCGGTCAGAGCATTAAATCAGGCCTTGCTGAAACAGTATTATGATCTGAACTGGCAATTATCTGACGGATTTCTTTGCCCGCCAGTCCCCGGACGGGCCGATTATCTGCATTATATTGCTGACTTATTGTCTGAGGATATACAGGGTCCGGTGCAGGGGGCCGCTGATGTTCTGGACATTGGCTGTGGTGCCAATTGTATTTATCCGTTAATTGGTTATGCGGAATATGGCTGGCGTTTTACCGGTACGGATATTCATCCGGCTTCCGTCACTGCAGCCAATGCGATTGTGGCCGCAAACCCCGGATTACAGCAGGCAATACGTATCAGGTTACAGAAAAATCCGGCGGCGATATTTAACGGTATTTTGCGTAAAACTGATTTTTACCATCTGACCATTTGTAATCCGCCGTTCCACAGTTCAGCAGAAGATGCGCAGCAGGGCAGCGCGCGAAAAATCCGTAACCTGGGTATCGACAAACGCAGCCCGCTCAACTTTGCCGGACAGCATAATGAATTATGGTGCTCGGGGGGGGAACGCGGTTTTATTACCCGGATGATCCATGAAAGTGTGATATTTGCCGGGCAGGCTGGCTGGTTCACTAGCCTGGTATCGAAGAAAGAGAATCTGTTGCCACTGACCAGTTTACTGCGGAGTTGTGGTGCTGCACAGATCAGAATCCTGGAAATGGGACAGGGGCAGAAACAAAGCCGGATACTGGCGTGGAGTTTTCATCAGGAAGATCAGCGACGTAAATTATTACGCCGCCGTTAGCCGAAGACGCAGATATCTCCGCCGTAAGCAGGGATATCTGCCGGTTATCACCGGTGGCCGGATTATTCAATATTCGCTTCAATAAACCACAGGAATTTATCCAGATCCCGCGACGCGGCGGTGAAGATATCTGCACTGTCTTCATCCGGAACTTCATCGATGGCTTTACGAACATCGTTAGCGACCAGCCCGTAACGTTCCGCCAGCGCGACCAGGTGTTCCTGCACTGTATGAATATTCAACGGATAGGCTTTCAGCGGAGATGCATCGTTAACCACCTGAGTGGTTCCTAATGCCACACCGCCCAGCTGAACGATACGTTCGGCAACCGTATCCTGATGGTCAGTAATTGCCGTCCGGAAGCCATCCAGCATTTCGTGGACTGCGATAAAGTTGGCGCCACGCATATTCCAGTGGGCCTGTTTGGTGATTAGCGAGAGATCAATTAACTCAACGACCACGCGGCTCAGAACTTTAATGGCAGCCTTTTTATCTTTTTCGGCTACATCATTGCGGGTATAGATCAGATCAGAAGCCTTAGTTTTTACCAGTTTTGCGGTACTCATTTAGTGATTTCCTCTGTCAGTTGATCTTGTATTACAGATCTCTTTAACACGGAAATAAGTATAGCAACGGTGTCATATTTTGCACGGCAGATACACCAATCGGTGTGATTGAGATTACCAATCCCCTGATATCTCAGGGGGTGGCGAGGGGATAATGCAGCAAGGAAACAGGCTCAGGAGGATTTAACTTTAATACGGCGGATCTTATTTTTTGGCGGTTGCATTGTCAGGGTGGAGCCTGCTGAAGCAACAATAATGGCTGTTAATCCCAGCCACTGAGGCAGGGTCAGCATTTCACTAAGGAATATCATTCCTGATATTGCCGCGACTACGGGTTCCATACTCATCAGGGTACCGAATAAACGCGCGGGCAGGCGCGTCAGGGCCATCATTTCCAGAGAGTAGGGGATGGCATTTGATAATAATGCCACCAGCAGGGCCAGCGGGATGATTTCCCAATGCCAGATACCACTGTCAGCAAATGTTACGCCAATCGGTACATATACTACTGAGGCGATCAGAGAACCGACAGCCACGGTTGCCGGGCCATGCTCTGCACCGGCTTTTCTGCCAAATATAATATAGATTGCCCAGCAGGCACCTGCACAGAGGGCGAGTACTGCGCCAAGAGGATCGATATCTGACAGGCTGTCTCCCAGAGGCATCAGTAGCCCCAGGCCGGTAACTGTGACAATAATCCAGATAAAGTCAGGGATACGGCGTGAGTTTGCCAGTGCCAGAGTCAGAGGCCCTAAGAATTCCAGGGCGACACCAATGCCAAGCGGGATGGTTCGCAGGGCAAGATAGAACAGCATATTCATTCCCCCCAGCGCCAGCCCGTAGAAAATAAGCGGTCTGCGTTGTTCTTTTGTAAAGGTCAAACGCCAGGGTTTGAAAATACACCATAACATGAGGGTGGACAGGCCAAGTCGTAAAGCGGCAACTCCGGTGGCACCGGCCATAGGAAACAGGTGCTTAGCCAGTGAGGCCGCACCCTGTAACGAGATCATGGCAACCAGTAACAGCATCACAGGAAACCACAGGCTGGCGTTTTTTTTATCGGCAATGAACATTTCGTGCTATTCCGGCATCAGAAAGATTAATTTGTGGCGGAGTTTAGCTGATTGTATAAATTAACTCATCAGGCGGGTAAAATTAATACGATCGATGGTTGTTTTTTAAGCGGTGAATCTTTTTAAATGTAAAGAAATGTCCTGTTATTTTAAGAATATCCTTAAAGATTTGTCCTGAGCACAAAAAAATTACGCAGAGATTACAGGAGTAATCTAAAATAAAATCAGTGCATTACAGTTGACTGGTAACTTTCTGTTACACCAAACAATCTGTTAGACAATAAAATATCGGCAGAGTTTCTTGCTGGTTTTTGTTATATTTTCCCCGTTGTCAGGAAAAAGTCGTTTCACATTTGAGGTGATTATGAAAAAAATTGCATGTCTTTCAGCATTAGCTTGCGTACTGGCAGTATCTGCCGGTTCTGCAATGGCACAGAGCACCGTTAGCGCAGGTTACGCACAGAGTGACTACCAGGGCGTACTGAACAAAGCTAATGGTTTCAACCTGAAATATCGCTACGAAGATGGTTCTAACCCGCTGGGTTGGATCGGATCTTTCACCTACACTGAAAAAGACCGTACTATTGATGGTTATTACCAGAAAGGTCAGTACTACGGCTTCACTGGTGGTCCTGCTTACCGTCTGAACGACTGGGTCAGCATCTACGGTGTTGTCGGTATCGGTTTCGGTAAATACCAGCTGAACGACCAGACTGCTTACAACAAGAAAGATAGCAGCGATGTTGGTTTCTCTTATGGTGCAGGCCTGCAGTTTAACCCAATCGAAAACGTTGCAGTTGACGTTGGTTACGAGCAGAGCCGTATCCGCAGCGTCGACGTTGGTACCTGGATCACTGGTATCGGCTACAGCTTCTAAGTTTACTTAGACTGTCCTGTAGAAAAAACGGCCCCCGCGGCCGTTTTTTTATGCCTTTGTTTCAGTGATGGCCTTGCTGCACATTCTGTTAGTCTGTATCTCTCCGCTCTGAAAAATGATGGTGCCAGGCACAGATCTTCCGTTGCACCTTCTGTCCGGAACCTCCCTGCGTTGGCAGTCAAACGGGTTACTGAACCATGCACCTTAACGGGCAAACAACAGCAACGGTTCCATTGTATGCATCGGCAGTCTGAACTTTACCGGCAGAGCATTCTCTGAGCGTAAATTTACAGGATTTTTACCGGAATAGGATGCAGGTGACGGAAACGGCTGGCAGGTAATGGCAGCAATGTCTGTTGTCTGGTTTTTTTAAACTGCTGAAACAACATATTCAGTAACAATAACCGCAGGCTGAAGGGCGAACGTAAATATATGCATTTCAGCCACTGATAACTGTGACGATTAACAGAGGCCAAAGATAGCTGGTGCTTACAGATGCCGCAGGTTACTGATTTTTTCATGGCTGCTTCTCCTCTGCCTAAGACTGCCGGTTGGTACAGCACGACACACTGGCTGGCGAACAATAACCATACCTTCTGTGTCTGCAGTAAGATATAGCATTTGCTATATCATTTAGCCATGGCTATTGATGAAAAATTTGAGCTTCTGTGCAGCTGGTTTACAATACCGGACAGATTGCCGGTTTCTGCCCACGGAACTGGCAAGATTATAATGAGGAAGTTTAATGAACCGTCGAGCAAATAATGTCAGTTCCCTGCCGGGGGCAATTAAAGATGTCGAGGATCATGCCGAAGGGTTTCGGCAGGTCAGGGAAGCACATCGCAGGGAATTAATTGATGATTATGTTGAGCTGATATCCGACCTGATTCATGAATTTGGTGAAGCAAGGCAGGTTGATATGGCAGCGAGGCTGGGTGTCTCTCAGCCGACGGTTGCTAAGATGCTGAAGAAACTGGCGGCTAGCGGACTGGTAGAGCAGGTACCTTATCGCGGGGTATTTCTGACAGCAGAAGGGGAAACTCTGGCAGAACAAAGCAGGGAACGGCACCATATTGTCGAAGCTTTTTTACTGACATTAGGCGTCAGCCCGGATACTGCCCACCGTGATGCTGAAGGTATTGAACATCATGTCAGTGAAGAAACACTGGCGATATTTAAAGCGTTTAACCAGCAATATCAGTCAGAAAAATAAATTATCTGGCAGTGTGCAGGATCTCCGATAGCAATCACTTAAGACAACCCGCGGTGACGTGTGGTTGTTTTTTTTGTCCTCAGATAACAGCCAACAGATTACTTTTTCAGTTGTTGCTATAAACTTCCTGAGAAGCCTGCTGTCAGTTCGGATTATTTTTATATCCGGCTGAAAACATAATATTTTTCTGTATATATTCTGTGATATTTAATCTCAGGAAGAAACGGCACTATTCCTTTGCCTGTAGTGACGCAAACGATTCAACAAAACCATTAACCACTCAGCGAGAGTCTGTATGTGGCATAATAAGCTTACAGCCCGGAAGGTTATCTGTCTGAATTTTGATTAGTTGTATTGGTAATGCGTTGCAATATCAGGTACAAAATTCAGCTTCAATTGTCATGTTATGATTAGAAAAGAAGATTTAAGTAATTAATGTCTGCGGAATGTAATGTCCGCCGTTATCATTTTCTATAAGAGTTATCTTGCTTACGGGGTTATGCTAAGAGGGAGTACCGGAGAGCTGGTTATCTGCAGCACTGTTAAATGAGCGTTAATTTTTATTCAGCCTGTAACCGATAATGCTAAATTTAAAATTTAAATTTTATAATCAGTATTCGGCTATTTATTTTTTTATTTAAATTAGGTAACCTCAGCTCCACAGTTATTTGTACCCGGATAAGCAAGGAAAATATGATGAGTGATGCATTTAAAGTTCTCAATAACATTCGTACTCTGCGTGCGCAGGCCCGTGACCTGGCATTAAGTGATCTGGAAGAAGTTCTGGAAAAACTGACTGTTGTTGTTAATGAACGTCGCGAAGAAATTGAAGCTGAACAAGCTCAGAATCGTGAGAAAGAAGAAAAACTGACTAAGTACCGTGAAATGTTGCTGGCCGACGGTATTGACCCTAACGAATTACTGGGTTCAATTGAGGTGAGCAAAAAACGTGTAAAACGCGCCCCGCGTCCTGCTAAATATAAATACACCGATGAAAACGGTGAAACTAAATCATGGACCGGCCAGGGCCGTACACCAGCCGCGATCAAAAAAGCGCTGGACGAAGGTAAAAGCCTGGACGATTTCCTGATCTAATCAGGTGCAAACTCCTTGTTAGTGGGAGAGCCAGTGACATTCTGTTACTGGCTTTTTTGCTTTTATCAGTCACGTGATTAAGACGCAGTACAGGCCAGAGCAGACAACTGACATAAAATCCGTCGGTTATTGTTTCAGTTACTTTTAGCAAATGGTACTGTCTGCTGTTATATAAGATCACTGAATCTCGCTGTGTCAGAAAGTACAGCAACCGTCTGGCTTTCTGAACCACAATTTTTCCTGAATCCGATTTATCTATAAGGCTATCCCGTGTTAGTAACCAGTAATGTGACGATGCAGTTTGGCAGTAAGCCATTGTTTGAAAATATCTCTGTAAAGTTCGGCGGAGGGAATCGTTATGGTTTAATTGGTGCCAACGGCAGCGGTAAGTCAACGTTTATGAAGATCCTGGGCGGTGATTTACAGCCAAGTGCCGGAAATGTCTCTTACGATCCTAATGAGCGGATTGGTAAATTACGCCAGGATCAGTTTGCGTTCGAAAACTTTACGGTCCTTGATACGGTCATTATGGGGCATAATGAACTCTGGGAAGTAAAACAGGAACGTGACCGTATTTATTCTTTACCTGAAATGAGTGAAGATGAAGGTTATAAAGTGGCTGAACTGGAAGTTCAGTATGGTGAAATGGATGGATACACTGCAGAAGCCCGGGCAGGAGAACTATTATCAGGTGTGGGCATCCCTCAGGAACAGCATTACGGCCCCATGAGCGAAGTTGCACCAGGATGGAAATTACGTGTGTTACTGGCACAGGCGCTGTTTTCTAACCCTGATATATTGTTGCTGGATGAGCCAACCAACAACCTGGATATAGATACTATCCGCTGGCTTGAGCAGGTATTAAACGAGCGTAACAGTACCATGGTGATCATTTCCCACGATCGCCACTTTCTGAATATGGTATGTACGCATATGGCGGATCTGGATTACGGTGAACTGCGGGTCTATGCCGGAAATTATGATGAGTATATGACTGCGGCAACTCAGGCCCGTGATCGTTTATTATCAGATAATGCGAAAAAGAAAGCACAGATCGCTGAATTACAGTCCTTCGTGAGCCGCTTTAGTGCCAATGCCTCTAAATCCCGCCAGGCAACATCACGAGCCAAACAAATAGATAAAATTAAACTGGATGAAGTTAAAGCATCCAGCCGTCAGAACCCTTTTATCCGTTTCGAACAGGATAAAAAATTATTCCGTAATGCATTGCAAACGGAAGAATTAAGTAAAGGTTTTGATAAGGGACCATTATTTAACCGTCTTAATTTATTACTGGAAGTCGGGGAAAAGGTCGCAATTATCGGTGCCAATGGTATTGGTAAAACCACACTGCTGAAAACCCTGATGGGGGAAGTTGCGCCGGATAACGGCACCGTGAAATGGTCGGAAAATGTCTTGCAGGGATATTATGCCCAGGACCATGCGGCTGACTTTGCTAATGATCTGACCGTCTTCGACTGGATGAGCCAGTGGAAACAGGAAGGTGACGACGAGCAGGCAGTGCGTGGTATTCTTGGCAGGCTGTTATTTTCTCAGGATGATATTAAGAAACCGGCAAAAGTGCTGTCAGGTGGTGAGAAAGGCCGCATGCTGTTCGGTAAGCTGATGATGGCCCGGCCAAATGTGCTGGTAATGGATGAACCTACCAACCACCTGGATATGGAATCTATCGAATCCCTGAATATGGCACTGGAGATGTATGAAGGAACGCTGATCTTCGTTTCTCATGACCGTGAATTCGTCAGCTCACTGGCCACACGTGTGATTGAGATAAAAGCTGAGGGTATTACCGACTTCACTGGCAGCTATGATGATTATCTGCGTAGTCAGGGGATTGCCTGATTTCCCGCAACAGGAGAATACCCGGCGGCGATAAGCCTCCGGGTAGCTCCCGAACACCAGGCTAAGGCCTCAGGCAAGCCTTAGCCTGTAGCAGAGGGGAATTACTGAGCAGGCTGACCACAAATTTCGCAATCAGGATCGGGCTGCAGGCGCATTTCACGAAACCGGGCCGTCATTGCGTCATACAGCAGGATTTTTCCGCCCCGGCTGTCACCATAACCCGTAAGCACTTTCAAGGTTTCCATGGCCTGCATCGCACCAATAACACCGACCAGCGGAGCCATTACACCTGCTTCGACACAGCTTAGTGTCTGATCGCCAAACAACCGGCTCATGCAACGGTAGCAGGGTTCACCTTTCTGCCAGCGAAAGACGGTTAGCTGTCCTTCCATACGGATAGCTGCCCCGGAGATTAAGGGGATTTTATGGCGATAGCATGCCGCGTTCAGGTATTCACGGGTGGTAACATTATCACTGCAGTCAAGAACCGCATGGTGATGCTGTACCAGGGCATCCGCATTATCATTGGTTAATTGCTGACAGAGGGGTGTGAGAGTGACCCAGGGGTTCAGCTTCTGTAATGACAACACGGCAGAGTCGGTTTTTGCCATCCCGAGAGTATCATCGTTATGTAAAATCTGCCGTTGCAGGTTGGACAAAGATACGGTGTCAAAATCCAGTAACGTTAACTGTCCGACCCCCGCAGACACCAGCCAGGGGGCTGCGGCAGAGCCGAGCCCACCCAGGCCTGCAACTAACACTTTTGATGCCTTCAACTGTTCCTGGCGGTCAAAGTCAAACCCCTGTAATACCAGCTGACGGTTGTAACGCATAATTTCTGCATCATTCAGTGGCATCATGGCTCAGTCACTCAGCAGATCATTAAAAGGCTCAATCGTGACATTTTCACCGCTCTGAACGGCTCCCCGTTCACGTTCCAGCACAATAAAACAGTTGGCTTTAGAAAATGAACTGAATATATGCGACCCCTGGTGCGGGGCAGGGGTAACCTGCAGGGTGCCATCTGCTGTGGCAGAAAAATATCCACGCTGAAAATCAATCCTGCCAGGCATTTTCCGCAGTGATGTACTGGTTCTGGCGGTTAAACGGGCGGCGAGTCCGCTGTGCTGCTGGCCGAGTAAACGCGCCAGCATTGGCTGTACCAGCTGATAGAACGTGACTACCGCGGAAACAGGATTGCCGGGCAAGCCACAAAACCAGCTTTCTGACAGACGACCAAAAGCAAAAGGCTTACCGGGCTTGATTGCCAGTTTCCAGAAAGTGACGGTGCCCAGCGCTTCAAGCATATCGCGGGTGAAATCGGCTTCCCCGACCGAAACCCCGCCGGTACTGATGACTACATCGGCCTGACGGTTGGCTTCCTCAAAGGCCTGTTTCAGTAACTGCTGATCATCGGCGATGATGCCTAAATCGACCACCTCACAACCCAGTTTTTCCAGCATCAGACGGATAGCAAACCGGTTAGTATCGTACAATTGCCCTGCCTGCAGTGGCTGCCCTACCGGCACCAGTTCATCACCGGTCGAAAATATAGCGACCCGCAGTTTACGTAATACGCTGACCTCGCTGATCCCTAAAGATGCGAGTAATGGCAGTTGTGAAGCGCCCAGCCGGACACCCGCTTCCAGAATCTGGTCACCGGCACGGATATCCTCTCCGGTACGACGGATATTTTGTCCGGCAACCACCTCAGCGGTAAACGTTATTCCCTGTTCACTGCTATTGGCCTGTTCCTGCATAACAACCGCATCGGTACCGGCAGGCACCGGTGCTCCGGTCATAATGCGGATGACGGTACCCCGTGGCCATTCGCCGTTAAACGGATTTCCTGCCAGCGCTTTACCGGCAACCGGTAATGGCCGTGACAGAGCCAGGTCATCCAGGCGGACGGCATAACCATCCATCGCTGAATTATCAAATCCGGGTACAGCCATGGGTGAAATCACCGGATCGGCGGTGATTCTTCCGGCCGCATCATTCAGTGCCAGTTGAAGCTTGTCACGGATGGGAGAGATTTGTAGCTGGATTAAATGCTGTGCATCTTCCAAAGAGATAAGTCCGGAAGTATAAGGTTCCATAGTGGCTCCTGCCAGGTTAACGATGCGCGGAGGGCAAGTGTATATTTACCTTGTCCGGTAATACAGATCACACACTAAGAATAGCATTTTAGCCACCGGAGAGGGTAACAATAGCCGGCAGGATCCGCTGCCAAAAAGTATTGCTGAATAAGTATCTGTAATATCATTTATGCTACTTTGAGTATTTCCTCGTTATGTTTCAGCGTGATTAATGTATGGTTATAGTGACGTCATGTCGGTTTCAGTCGGCAGAGTGAGCATCAGCCGTGGTCAGTGAAGTTATCCGGCCCGGAGAAAAAGTCTCTGTGGAAAAATCAGCTAACAGCCTGTCTCTGGTCGGAAATTTTCGTATGTATGCTTTTGGTAAAGAGAGGCGGCAAAGTATACAATCCCTGCGGGCTTATGTTATTGATAGTCCAGTGAACAACTCAGCAGAGTTTATACCGGTGCTGAATATCCTTCCGGTGTGCTCAGCGATTCCTGAGGTCATTCAGGAAATGTATTTACCGGCTCAACAACAGTTAAGTTCTGGTTGATAAAATCCTGCGGATGAACCACATTTTCGAAACTTATCTCTTTTAACAAGGACGGACTGTTAATCATGCAAAAGACATGTCACTCCCCCCGATATCGCGCCGTGATGATAGCTCTGTTACTGGTCTCCCCGGTGCTGGCGCATGCAGATCAACCCGCTGATGCCCCGCAGATCGATGCCAAAGCATGGATCCTGATGGACTACAACAGCGGTAAAGTACTGGCAGAATCCCATGCCGATGACCGGCTTGACCCTGCCAGTCTGACCAAAATGATGACCAGTTATGTGGTGGGTCAGGCTTTAAAATCCGGGAAAATAAAATCTACGGATATGGTCTCCATCGGGCAGGATGCCTGGGCAACCGGTAATCCTAAACTGCGTGGTTCTTCGCTGATGTTTTTAAAACCCGGAGATCAGGTATCGGTCTCTGATTTAAATAAAGGCATCGTGATTCAGTCCGGCAATGATGCCTGCATTGCATTAGCTGATTATGTTGCCGGAAGTCAGAGTGCGTTTATCGACCTGATGAATAACTATGTAAAACAACTGGGATTGCAGAATACGCATTTTTCAACAGTTCATGGACTGGATGAACCGGGACAATACAGTACAGCTCGTGATATGGCACTGATTGGCCAGGCTTTAATCCGTGATGTTCCCGACGAGTATGCATTAAACAAGGAAAAAGAATTTTCCTTTAATAATATACGTCAGCCTAACCGTAACCGGCTGCTGTGGAGTACTGACTTACAGGTTGATGGTATTAAAACAGGTTATACCTCGGGCGCCGGTAATAACCTGGTGGCATCCGCGACGTCGGGGAATATGCGGCTGATCTCCGTAGTTCTGGGTGCTAAAACGGATGCTATCCGGTTCAGGGAAAGTGAGAAATTACTCAACTGGGGTTTCCGCTATTATGAAACAGTATTTCCGATAAAAGCCGACAAACCCTTTGTTCAGCAGCGAGTCTGGTATGGTGACAGCAAATATGCAGATTTAGGAGTGATGGCGAATACAGCGGTCACCTTGCCGAGAGGCCAGGTCAATAATCTGAAAGCGGGTTACACCCTGAACACACCGGTCCTGGAAGCGCCGCTGAATAAAGGGCAGGTTGTCGGGACTGTCAACTTCCAGCTCGGGGGCAAGGTAATTGATCAGAAGCCGCTGGTGGTTATGGAAGAAGTGAAACAGGGGAGCTTTTTTAGTCGTATCCTGGACTTTATAAGTATGAAAATCAGCACGCTATATCAGAAATGGTTTGGCTGATTATGAGAACGGGCAAAGCCTGATCGCTTTGCCCGTAACAGAGGTTTAAGGGTGAACCCATCCTTTGCGGATCAATGGGCCAAATAACCGGCTATAGAGGGTGCCTGCTAAAGATAACAGCCGCTCGCCGTACAGGGACCATCCGCATTGAGAAGCGATGCAGCCAAGCATTCCCACCAGAAAACCACCCAGCATATCCAGTGGCCAGTGAACTCCGAGGTAGACCCTTGACCAGGCAATGGCGATACCTGCCACCATCAGGATCACACCCGACCATAATCTGTGCCAGCAGATAAATGCCAGGGCAACTGTGAAAATAACAGTGCCGTGATCGCTCGGGTAGGAACCATCAGCGCTGTGACTGAGAAACTGATACCCGAGGCCGATAGCGAACGGGCGCGGATGCGGATAAATAAAGGCAACCACAGTGGCAATCCCCAGGGCATACACCAGCGCTGTCGCTGTTTTTAATACCAGTACCCGCTGGCTGGTGACTTTCCTGTCTGGCCCCCATAACCACAGAGCAACGATCAGTAACGGGACTATTGCAATCAGGTCTTTGGCGAAGAAAAGAGCCAGTTCGATGATTGCCCGGGGGGAGTCCGGTGTGGCGTTAATCCACAGGAACAGGATGTGGTTAAGGTTTTCCATGGTGTTCAGGCGGTCCTTTCATCATTCAGCGTGATACAACAGTGCTTGGCGTCAGTGATTTATATAAATCAGAGCGTCATATTACCATCGGGTGATTAAGACTAGCTTAACAGCATAAAACAACGCGACAGAAAGTAAATAATCCTGGTCTTAATTCTTGTTTATCTGTGCTTTTGTTACACAACCACACAAAATGCGAGGTCCGGGGAGGCATTGTTGCTCCGACACAAAAAGAAAAACCCGCCAGTGAACTGGCGGGACCCTGAAGTGACGGGGTTTTAAAGAAAAGCAGTGGCACAGGTTATGACGGTCCGGGACAGAGAAAGTTCGCTGTCCCTTTTTAAATTCAGCCGGTCAGAGGCCAGAGTAGCACGATAAGTGTGCCGGCCAGCGTCAGTAACACGTTGGCTATGGCATAGGTACCCGCATAACCAAGGGCAGGGATACTGCTGCGTGCTGTATCGGTAATGATTTCCATCGCCGGGGCACAGGTTCTGGCACCCATCAGCGCCCCGAACAGCATGGCGCGGTTCATACGCAGTACATAAGCACCAAATAAATAAGCGATGACCACCGGAATCAGGCTGACCAGTAAACCACACAGCAACATAGCCAGGCCCGCGTTACCAAGACCATGATTAATACCACTGCCTGCACTCAGGCCGACCCCGGCCATAAATACCATCAGACCAAACTCTTTGACCATCGTTAATGCGCCCTGCGGGATATAGCCAAAAGTAGGATGGTTCGCACGTAAAAATCCCAGCATAATACCGGCGAACAGTAACCCGGCCGCATTACCGATACCAACGTTAAAATTACTGAACTGGAAAGTGATCATACCGATCATCAGGCCAACCACAAAAAATGCACAGAAAGCCAGCAGATCGGTGACCTGACTATGAATGGCAATAAAGCCAATCCGGTCAGCAATACTCTTTACCCGTTTCGCTTCCCCGCTCACCTGGAGAATATCGCCTTTATTGAGGATAATATCGTCATCAATAGGCATTTCGATCTGGTTACGGATCACGCGGTTAAGGAAACAACCATGATCCGTTAAACGCAGTTTACCCAGTCTTTTATTCACCGCATTATGGTTTTTCACCACAATTTCTTCGGTGACAATACGCATATCCAGCAGTTCACGATCAAAAACTTCTTTACCATGACGAAAACTCGGATCCAGCCGTGCATGGGCATCAGGATAGCCAACCAGAGAAATATCATCCCCTTGTTGCAGTACCGCATCACCGTCCGGACTGGCCAGAATACCATTACGTCTGATCCGCTCGATATAACAACCGGTTTGCCGGTAGATACCCAGCTCACGCAGGTTTTTCCCGTCACTCCATTCGACCAGTTCCAGACCGACACGGTAAGCCCGGATTACCGGTAAAAATACTTTGCGCTGACTATCTGCATCCAGCCCGCGTTCACGGGCAATCTGCTGGGCACTGGTCGGTAAATCCTGGTGTTGTAACCTTGGCAGGTAACGGGCACCGAGGATTAGACTGACCAGCCCTATCAGGTAGGTCAGAGCGTAACCGAGACTGAGGTGATCCTGCATAAGTGTCAGTTGTTTACCGTCACTGACACTCTGACGGAGTGTATCTCCGGCACCGACTAATACCGGCGTTGATGTCATTGAACCGGCCAGCATCCCGGCAGTCAGGCCGATATCCCAGTGGAAAGCTTTACCTAACCCCAGGGCCAGCAGCAGTGCGCTGATCACCATCACTGATGCCAGCATAAAATAGTTTTTCCCGTCGCGGAAAAAGATAGAAAAAAAGTTAGGCCCGGCTTCCACCCCGACACAAAAGATAAACAACATAAATCCAAGGCTTAACGCATTGGTATTGATCGAAAAATGTTGCTGTCCAAGTAACAGTGACATGACCAATACCCCGATAGAACTGCCGAGCTGAATACTGCCGATACGGAGTTTCCCCAGACAAAGCCCCAGAGAAAGCACAACGAATAACAGCAGGACGTCATTGGCACTCAGCAGGTTGACGACGTTGATGTTCACAAATTAACTTCTTATCCGCAAAAAGGAAGGAACAATAAAGTCAGCGGCCGATCAGGGACGAGGGATACCGTTGACGGAAAGGCGTTATTCTAAACGGATTTCTGCAGGCAGGCTATCAGTGGCTCAGGGAAAAAAGATGAAAAATACCGGTAAAACAGGCGGTAAAAAAGCGCAGGGTGCAGGATAATCCCTGCCCCCTGGTCAGCATTTACTGGAATAATCCCAGATTTTCTTTCGCATAGGCCTGAAATTCAGTGAACCCACCGACATGCAGCTGGTCAAGGAAGATTTGTGGTACGGTTTCTACCGGTTTACCGACGGTTTTTTCCAGGTCAGCTTTAGTGATCCCTTCTGCCTGAATGTCGACATAGCGATAGCTAAAATCTTCACGTTGTTCGGTCAGTTTTTCCGCCAGTTCTTTCGCACGAACACAATAAGGGCAGCCCGGACGACCAAAAATAACTGCAAACATGGTGATCTCCTGAAATAAGTAATATCACATTTAAATAGGGTCAAGACTGTGTATCATGCCTGTCGGAAGAGATGAATTAAAGCAGGAAATACCTGTTACTCTGAATGTTACTATCAATCAGCCCGACAGGCGGGTATCTGCCGCACAATCAGTAAAAGAGAGCAATAACTAATGCCCGATAGTAATCGTTTACCCCGCAGCCTGATCATCACGGAGCTCATCGGCGTTTTTTTTATCCTGATGGCCCTGGTACTACTTAACAGCAATTTTGCGTTCGGCACCGGGACAGAAAATCACTTTCTGGCAAAAGCCAGTCTGTTTTGCGGCGTAATCCTGATATTACCTGCAGTGTGTGTACTGATCTGGCGTACCGTTGTAGCAATGTTAGTGCGCGACACGGCTCAGAAAAAGTAACAGTATCAATGACAGTATCAAGGAGAGAGTAATGACCCCCACCATCGACCTGATTTGCGATCATCGCTCAGTCCGTGCTTATAAACCGCAACCGGTCAGTGAACAGCAACGTGAGGCAATTTTTCGTGCAGCGCAGTCGGCTTCAACCTCCAGCTTTCTGCAATGTTCATCAATTATTCGTATCAGCGATCGTGAAAAACGGAATACGCTGGCTGAACTGGCAGGACATCAGCCCTGGGTAAGTGAGGCTGCCGAGTTCTGGGTGTTCTGCGCAGACTTTAATCGCCATCAGCAAATCTGTCCTGATGCCGAACTGGGTCTGGCTGAACAATTATTGCTGGGCTGTGTGGACACGGCGCTGATGGCTCAAAATGCAATGGTTGCCGCAGAATCTCTGGGGATGGGCGGGGTTTTTATCGGTGGCCTGCGTAATCATCCTTATGAGGTGAGCGAATTACTTGATTTACCACGTTTTGTACTACCATTGTTCGGTTTATGTATTGGCTGGCCTGATGATCGTCCGGAGATAAAGCCCCGGCTGCCCTTATCTTTACTGGTACACGACAACCAATACCAGCCCATGGATGCGCAAGAGCTGCAGGCATATGATCAGCATATTCTCGCCTATTATCAGCAGCGCAACAGTAATGCCCGTCAGGAAAGCTGGAGCGGAATGATTCAGCGAATGCTTATCAAAGAAAACCGTCCGTTTATGCTTGATTTCCTCCACCAGCAAGGCTGGGCCAACCGCTGAGACCGGATGATTATCGCCACCGGCAGTGATGGTACTGCCGGGTTCTGTGGCTAAGATAGCGCTTTTTGCCTGATATCATGGAGTTCACGGTGGTTTTTGCGTAATCTATTGCGCTGCCACTTCAGCCGGATATGAATATGGATACCCTTGTCAGACCCGAACTTGAGACACTGTGTGACTGGATGGATAAGCAACATATCGAGTGGTTCGAATGCGATAGTTGCCGGGCTTTGCATTTGCCTGCGATGCAGAATTTCGACGGGGTCTTTGATGCTAAACTGGATATTGCGGACAATGTCATCCTGTTTACCGCCAGAGCTGAGGTCAGGCCTTCGGCCTTATTATTACTGGCGGGTGAACTGTCTCAGGTCAATGCCAGCTCTCTGACGGCAAAAGCCTTTCTGGATATTCAGGATGATACCCTGCCAAAACTGATTGTTTGTCAGTCCCTGAATATCGAATGTGGTATTACCCTGTCCCAGTTCACTTATTTTATGCAGCAAAGTGAAGCTCAGATTTCTATGATTATTATGGAAGCGTTTGCTAACCGGATGCTGATTTACCCTGATGATCCTGACGGACAACCTCCTGTGCTTCATCACGCCATGCTGCACTGATTTCGCCGACAGATTGCGGTTCACAACCCGCGGGTTGTGATTAACAGGAGGAGCGACTATGTCAGCAATGCCTTTTTTTTCTGCCGGACGTTTACCGGCTCCGGTGCTTGCCGCCGCGATTGCTATTCTTCTGACGCGTCTTTTTAATCTGCTGATGTTTGTTTTTCAGCCTGACGGAGCTCAGCACGGTGAGCTATTACCTCAGTTAAGTCTGCTACCCGGTTATCTGTTGCTGTTCAGCCTGGTGCTGGTGGTATATTTATCGGAAATTGCCACTGCGGTTGCATTACTGGCGGGCAAACCCGGCGGAAGAAAAATGTTTATCGGTTGCCAGGGATTGCTGTTATTGCTGGTCATCGTGATCTGCTGGCCGGGGGACGGGGCACTGCCCGGTATCGATATGGAGGACGCACAACAGTTAGGCCGTCATCTGTTACTGCAAAAAATCCCTGATGTACTTATTTTGCTGATGCTTTATATACCTGCCAGCAGCCATGGTTTCTTTAAAGGGCACAACCTTGCCGGAAGAACAGACTGAGGGGGCAGACAGAAGTGTGCGGGTGAGCCGGAACCCACCCGCCAGACAGACTAATTACGTCGTTCAAACCGCAGGGCATAGTATTCGACACCGCGCATGAGTAAGGTCAGTAATCCATTAACACACAGATAAATAATACCGGCGGCGACAAATACCGATACATCGTAGGTTCTGCCATATAATAATTGCCCTTCACCCATGACATCCATCAGTGTGATGGTATAGGCCAGTGAGGTACTTTTAAAAATCAGTACCACTTCATTTGAGTACGCCGAAAGTGCGCGTTTAAAAGCATACGGCAGCAAAATACGCAATGTCTGGCCTTTACTCATACCGAGGGCGGCACAGGACTGCCACTGTCCGGAGGGAATGGCTTTGACAGCACCGTAAAACAACTGGGTGGTATAGGCGGCACTGTTCAGGGACAGGGCAAGGATGGCGCATAGCCAGGGCTGTGATAATAATGCCCAGAGTGTCGGATAGTGTTGTAATTGCGGGAACTGACCCGGGCCGTAATAGATCAGGAAAATCTGTACCAGTAAAGGCGTACCGGTAAACAGGGTTATATAAATCCTGACCAGACGGCTGGCAAAAGGTTTTTTCAGTGCCAAAATCAGGGTAAAAATAACCGCCAGTATCAGGGCAATCACCATCGACGTCAGGGTAAGGAACAGGCTGATATGCAGGCCTTTCAGCAGTTGAGGAAAATACTCAGCCATTAAGCGTTCTCCTGTTCAAACCGGGTCGTGTGCTGTTCTATTCGCCGTAAGATAAACTGGCTGACCAGGGTAACAACCAGGTAAATTGCAGCAGCGATTAAATACCAGGTAAAAGGCTGCTGGGTGCGGGTGGCGATACTTTTGGTCTGTAACATTAGATCATTAACACTGATGAGCGAAACCAGGGCCGTATCCTTTAACAGCACCATCCACTGATTTCCCAGTCCCGGCAGTGCATGCCGCCACATCTGGGGCAAAATCAGCCGACGGAAGATGGTCAGCTTTTTCATACCCAGTGCCTGGCCTGATTCCCACTGACCAGCAGGTATCGCTTTCAGGGCACCACGTAACGTCTGTGATGCATAAGCAGAATACAACAGCGATAATGCAATCACCCCGCAAAGAAAGGGGCTGACATTAAAGTCATTAATGGTCATCTGAATATGGAGCCGGGTAAAGCCCAGCGGGAGGGTAAATCCGTCGGATAAGGTCAGCAACAGCTGGGAAGACCCGAAATAGATCCCCAGAACGACCAGAATCTCCGGCAAGCCGCGCAGCACGGTAACCAGCAGCGTGCCCGGCCATGCCAGGATTTTAATCCGCAGTGATTCCCAGCCAGCAAACAGCATAGCCAGCAGCAGGCCAATCAGTAATGCGCAAACGGCAAGGCCGACGGTCATCCCGGCGGCGCTTGCGAGAGGAAGTAACTCGTTCATCAGAAATTACTGCTGGAACCATTTGTGGTAGATCGTCTGATAAGTACCGTCAGCTTTCACTTCTGACAGGCCTTTATTCAGGGACTGCTGCAAAGGCGTGTTGCCCTGACGGACGGCAATACCCAGACCGGTACCGAAATAGTCTTTATCGGTAACTTTGGCACCAACGGCGGCTAATTTAGGATCTTTTTTCAGCCATTCGTTAACCACCGCGGTGTCTCCGAATACTGCGCTCACCCGGCCATTCTCAAGGTCCAGCATAGCGTTCTGGTAACTGTCATAAGGTACCATGGTGATTTCAGGGTGTTTATCGGTCAGGAACTTCTGGTGAGTTGTCCCATTCTGTACCCCGACCCGCATTCCTTTCAGGGCCGCGATATCCGCGACTTTTCCTTTCTGAGCGATAAATAATGCTGAGTTATCGTAGTATGGCTGAGTAAAGAGTACCTGTTTTTCACGATCAGGGGTGATATCCATTCCGGCCATGACTACATCATAACGGCGGAATTTCAGGCCCGGGATCAGGCTGTCAAACGACTGATTACTGAACTCGCAGGTAGCGTCAATTTTTTTACAAATCGCATTAGCCAGATCCACATCAAAGCCCTGGATTTTGTTATCGGCCCCGATAAACTCAAACGGAGGATAAGATGCTTCGGTGGCAAAGTGCAGAGTTGTTGCTGCAGATGCGCTTAAACTTACGCCGGCGAGCAGGGCAGCTAAAATAATTTTTTTCATAGTTATTACCCGGTTAATGAGAAAGATAGTTGGCGAATTCAGGGGTCTGTGGCTGACTGAAATGGCTGGCATCCCCCTGTTCAATAATATGCCCGTTTTCCATGTAAACTACGCGGCTGGCGGTTTTTCTGGCAACTTCCACTTCATGAGTTACGATGACCTGAGTAATATTGGTCCGTGATAACTCACGAATAATGTCGACAACCTGGCCGGTAATTTCCGGATCAAGAGCAGCCGTAGGCTCGTCAAACAATAATACCTGTGGTTCCATCATCAGAGCCCTGGCAATGGCAACACGTTGCTGCTGTCCGCCTGAAAGATGCAGCGGAAAGCGTCCGGCAAAGGGGGTCAGTTTCAGCCGTTCCAGCAAGGTGCTGGCACGCTGGCTGGCAACGGCCTTATTTAATCCGAGAACCCGGCAGGGGGCTTCGGTCAGATTCTGCATTACCGTCAGGTGTGGCCACAGATTGTATTGCTGAAATACAATCCCGACATTGCGGCGAAGTTCCCGAATCTCATTTTCTGCGGGTTTATTACGAAAATTAAACCGGTTACCGGCAATAGAAAGTTCGCCGGAACGTGGCATCTCCAGTAAATTGAGTACCCGGAGGAGTGAGCTTTTACCTGCACCACTGGGACCGAGCAGAACCATCGTTTCGCCCTGCGGGCAATTCAGTTCGATATCGAACAGCGCCTGGTGATCGCCATAAAAGCAGTTAATCCCGTGAAGTTGAATACTCATGCGCAAAAATTGAATAGTGGTAAAGTGCTCTGATAGTAACGTTGACGGCATAGTTATGCAATTATAGCGGTTGAAAATTATTTAAATGCCTTGTGTGGATTGAAATACAGCAGAAAGTACGGTGCCGGTGTTGAATATTTTTGCGGGGTAACTTATGAAATGTGTAACAGATATTCGCCCGCGAAGCTATCTCTTATGGCTGGCGATATTGCTTAGCGGATGCCACTCGCCGCCTATTGAACAACGTCAGGGCTACAGTGTTGACCACCAGATAACGGCGGCAGGACAACAGCCACGGGTACAGATGGCTGTTATTCATTATACGGCAGAAGATAATGCCCGTTCTTTAGATATTCTCTCCCGGGGTAAGGTCAGTGCACATTATCTGATCCCGGAGATGGCCGCACGGCAGCAGATAAACGCCGACAGTTATCAGCTGGTACCGGAAACACAGGTTGCATGGCACGCGGGCAACAGCCGCTGGCGGGGCCTGTCTCATCTGAATAATATTTCAATCGGTATTGAACTGGTTAACCAGGGGTATTACCGAACCCCGGCAGGTTACCGCTGTGATGCTTATTCACCCCGGCAGATTGCGGTGCTGACAGCATTGCTGCAGGATATTATCGCCCGCTATGCCCTGCGACCGCAGAATATTGTCGGCCATAGTGATATTGCACCGCTGCGTAAACAAGACCCCGGTCCCTGCTTTCCGTGGGAGAAACTGGCAAAAGCCGGGGTGGGGGCATGGCCTGACAGCCAGAGTGTCCGTTTCTGGCTGGCAGGCCGGCAGCCGAGACAGCCTGCCGACCAGCGTGTTCTGCTGGGGTTGTTAAACCGTTATGGTTACCAGAGCGGAGATACGCTCTCTGCCTCTCAGCGTCAGATGCTGATTAAGGCTTTCCAGATGCACTTCAGGCCATCGCTGATCTCAGGCCTGGCGGATGCACAAACTGAGGCTATCGCACGGGCTTTGTTACAAAAATATGGCGAATAATTATCCGGCTGAACCGTCTGGTAACTGGCGGAGAAACGCTTTCCAGGCCGAGATTACCTGTTGTAACGCTTCGCGGCGGGTTTCGATATGGGTGACCAGCCGGGTACGTGGTGAAAAACTGATGCGGATGGCGTGCTGATCCATCCACTGTTGTAACGGAAGGACCATGCTCTCTGGCAGCCGGATAAACAGCATATTCGTGTGCTGGCTTTCTACTTCAACCCCCAGCTCAGTCAGCTGCTGTGCCAGCCAGCAGGCGTTATCATGGTCTTCAGCCAGCCTGTCGATATTATGGTCCAGTGCGTAAATCCCCGCAGCTGCCAGTATTCCGGCCTGACGCATGCCGCCCCCGGTCATTTTTCGCCAGCGGCAGGCTTCTTCGATAAACTCATGGCTGCCACACAATAAAGACCCGACAGGTGCGGCCAGCCCCTTTGATAAGCATATGGACAGGCTGTCACAATATCGGCTCAGGCCCTCCAGAGGCTGACCCGTGGCGACTGCCGCATTAAATATACGGGCACCATCAATATGCAATGCCAGCTGCTGTTGCCGGGAAAAATCATACACTTCTTTCAGCCAGGGCAAGGGTAATGCTTTGCCCTGATGTGTATTTTCGATACTGATCAGCCGTGTGCGGGCAAAATGGATATCACGGGGTTTGATGGCTTGACGTATCTCGTCAAGTGGCAGTGTACCATCCTCGCAGGCGGTCACTGGCTGGGGTTGTATGCTGCCCAGAACAGCAGCACCGCCGGCTTCATATTTATAATTGTGGGCCTGTTGTCCGGCAATATATTCATCACCACGCTGGCAATGGCTGAGCAAGGCAGCCAGGTTGGCCTGGGTACCGGAAGGAAAAAATAATGCGGCCTGTTTACCGCTTAATGCTGCTGCTTTTTCCTGTAGTGCATTGACGCTAGGATCATCACCATACACATCGTCCCCGGTGGGTGCAGACATCATTTTACGTAACATCTCCGTACCCGGCCGGGTAACGGTATCACTTCGTAAATCAATCACTGGCTACTCCGCAGTTGCTGAAAAGGTGCCCGGCAGCGGGCAGAAACAGCAGCCACTGTCAGCGGCTGCTGTTCACTTTTATCGTAACCAGTTGGTTTTTGCCAGATCTATAATTTCATCGCCGCGGCCGTTAATAATAGCCCGCAACATATACAGACTGAATCCTTTCGCCTGTTCCAGTTTTACTTTCGGCGGCATAACCAGCTCTTCCCGCGCTGTAGTGACATCTACCAACACGGGGCCGGGATGATCAAAAGCCCGGCGTAATGCATCACTCAGTTCTGAGGCTTTTTCAACATGGATCCCTTTAATATTACAGGCTGCAGCTATGGCAGCAAAATCAGGGTTCTCCAGTTCAGTACCTTCTGTCAGAAAGCCGCCAGCCTTCATTTCCATGGCGACAAATCCGAGGACACTGTTGTTGAAAATAATCAGTTTTACCGGCAGGTTATGCTGAGCAATAGATAATAAATCGCCCATCAGCATAGCAAAACCACCGTCACCGCAGAGCGCAACGACCTGTCGCCCGGAGTCAGCGGCCTGTGCCCCGATAGCCTGTGGCATGGCATTTGCCATTGAGCCATGATTAAAGGATCCCAGTAAACGGCGTTTACCGTTCATTTTCAGATACCTGGCCGCCCAGACAGTCGGCGTGCCGACATCACAGGTAAAGATGGCATCGTCACTGGCCAGTTCACTGATCTGCTCTGCCAGATACTGGGGATGGATGGCCTGTTTATCATTAGGAATGGCCAGTTCATCAAGGGCTTTGCGTGAGTCCTGGTAGTTGACTACCGCATTGTCGAGGTGCTTACGGTTTCGCTTCTCATCCAGACGTGGCAACAGTAACTGCAAGGTTGCTTTTACTTCACCGACCAGAGGTAAATCAACATGGCAATGGGCTCCCAGACTGCCGGCTGAAATATCCAGCTGAATCACGTTGGCCGCGGACGGATAAAATGCCCGGTACGGGAAGCGGGTACCCAGCATCAGTAAGGTATCGGCATTTTTCATTGCGTGATAACCGGAGGAAAATCCGATAAATCCGGTCATACCGACATCATAAGGATTATCGTATTCGAGGTATTCTTTGCCCCGTAAGGCATGAACGATCGGCGCTTTAAGTCGCCCGGCGAGTTCAATCACCTCATGACGGGCACCGGCACAGCCGCTGCCACATAACAGAGTGATGTTTTTTGACCGGTTAAGTATTTCTGCCAGGGTATTGAGTTGCAGCAGGGAAGGTACAGTCACAGGCAGTGCCGGAGGATACCACTCAGCAACCGCATTTTCCGGGGCGGCGGACAAGGCGATATCTCCGGGGAGCACAATGACCGAAACTCCGCGATCCAGAATCGCCTTACGCATTGCTATTGCCAGTACCAGCGGCAGTTGTTCAGGGTTAGAGATCATTTCACAATAATGGCTGCATTCTTTAAATAATTCCCCGGGATGAGTCTCCTGGAAATAGTTACTGCCAATTTCACTCGAGGGAATATGGGCTGCGATAGCCAGCACCGGAGTATTATTACGGTGACAATCAAACAGACCATTAATCAGATGTAAATTTCCGGGGCCACAGGAACCGGCACATACGGCAAGCTGACCGGTGATCATCGCTTCGGCGCCGGCCGCAAAAGCGGCGGCTTCTTCATGACGGGTGGACATCCATTCAATGGTTTTCAGGTTGTTCAGGCTGTCATTGATACCGTTCAGTGAGTCTCCAGTGACTCCCCAGATACGTTTTACACCGGCAAGCTCCAGACTTTTAACAATAAATGAGGCAACAGTACTTTTCATTTCAACCCCCGAAATGGTGTGTGCAGTAACAGCAGAGACAATTTTTCAGCAGAAATAATGAACAAAAGTGTAGCGCATATCATGCACATCAGTGGCCGACAGCACGTATTTATCCGGTCACGGGGCTGTCAGGAGCTTACCGTCGAATACCGGATACCGGCGCCGGCGGGGGGGAATGTTGGCGAAAAAAGCTGTGCAATCAATACCGTTATGAGTACGAAAAAAACCGGACAGGGTACGGGGATGAATGGAATGCTTTGCAACACAGACACTGCCTGAATTTAACGCACTGTGCGGGACAGTTTGCACAGCCCATAGGATTATGACAGATTAGCCTCAGATTCACTGATAGGGATAATCAGGCTTGCCTGGTTACCTTTCGCGCCTGTGCTGGCATTAAAATTCACTTTCTGTCCTGCTTTCAGTGTCTTATATCCTTCCATCTGAATGGTGGAGTAGTGTGCAAAAATATCTTCGCCCCCTGCATCCGGGCAAATAAAACCAAATCCTTTGGCATTGTTAAACCACTTTACAAAACCTGTTTCCATGTGACGATGCCTCTTACCTGAAGTGCAAAATTAAATGAAGATGGCTGTGGGCAGGATAGCCACCTGATGAAAAAACAGACAATACGTTAACTGTGACTATCCCTTTACCGCGAAATATCGTCAAGAAATTCAGCCGCAACAGCAGTGATAATTACTCAAACTTTGAAGCAGTTAACGCTATAGCATCCTGATCCGGCCCGCGGTTTATATTCATCAGTATGGTTGCGGGCTGCGCATCGTTTTTAGGGCATGGTAGACTTAACTGATAGATCTTACGCAGAGTAATGAATAATTCAGTGGAATATTATGGCGAACACTAATGACTGGCTTAATTTTGAACAACTTGCTGACGATAAGACCCGTGAAGAACTGAAGCCACCGTCACTGTATAAGGTTATTTTGAACAATGACGATTATACACCTATGGAATTTGTTATTGACGTACTGCAAAAGTTCTTTTCTTATGATACTGAACGCGCAACGCAGTTGATGCTGGCGGTGCATTATGAAGGAAAAGCCGTTTGCGGAGTGTTTACTGCCGAAGTAGCAGAAACAAAAGTCGTCAGAGTGAACCAATACGCAAGAGAAAATGAACATCCTTTGCTATGCACTCTGGAAAAAGCTGATTAAGCCTCCATATCTGCAGGTATATATCAGAGCGTTAATTGAGGGGGAGGTGCCTTATGCTCAACCAGGAACTGGAACTCAGTTTAAATATGGCTTTCGCCAGAGCGCGGGAGCACCACCATGAGTTTATGACCGTGGAGCATCTGTTACTGGCGCTTATCAGTAACCCGTCGGCACGCGAGGCCCTTGAAGCCTGTTCGGTGGACTTGCTGGTGCTTCGTCAGGAACTTGAAACCTTTATTGAGAAAACCACACCGGTATTACCGGAGACCGGGGATGAACGGGATACCCAGCCAACCCTGAGTTTCCAGCGTGTTTTACAGCGCGCCGTCTTCCATGTGCAGTCATCCGGCCGCAGCGAAGTGAATGGTGCCAACGTACTGGTGGCTATTTTTAGCGAACAGGAGTCTCAGGCGGCTTATCTGTTACGTAAGCATGAAGTCAGCCGACTGGATGTTGTGAATTTTATTTCTCATGGCACCCGTAAAGACGAAACTGACAGTTCGCCGGATACGGAACACCAGGCCACAAACGAAGAACAGAGTGCAGGCGGGGAGGAACGTATGGAAAACTTCACCACCAATCTGAATCAGCTGGCCCGGGTGGGCGGCATCGATCCGCTGATCGGCCGCGATAAAGAACTGGAGCGGGCAATTCAGGTCCTGTGTCGTCGCCGTAAAAATAATCCGCTGCTGGTGGGCGAATCCGGGGTGGGTAAAACGGCTATTGCTGAAGGACTGGCCTGGCGAATTGAACAGGGTGATGTGCCGGAAGTCATGAAAGACTGTACCCTGTATTCGCTGGATATCGGTTCTTTGCTGGCCGGAACCAAGTATCGTGGTGATTTCGAAAAACGTTTTAAAGCGCTGCTGAAACAATTAGAGCAGGATGAGCACAGTATTCTGTTTATTGATGAAATCCATACCATCATCGGTGCGGGAGCTGCTTCCGGAGGGCAGGTCGATGCAGCAAACCTGATTAAACCGCTATTATCCAGTGGCAAAATCCGGGTGATGGGTTCGACAACTTATCAGGAGTTCAGCTCAATTTTTGAAAAAGACCGTGCTCTGGCTCGTCGTTTCCAGAAAATTGATATCACAGAACCTTCGGCCGAAGAAACTGTTCAGATTATTAACGGCCTGAAAGCAAAATATGAAGCACACCACGATGTCCGCTATACGGCTAAAGCGGTACGGGCCGCCGTTGAGCTGGCGGTGAAATATATTAATGATCGCCATCTGCCGGATAAAGCCATTGATGTGATTGATGAAGCCGGGGCCCGTGCGCGTTTAGTTCCCCAGAGTAAACGTAAAAAAACGATCAATGTGCAGGATATCGAATCTGTTGTCGCACGTATTGCCCGAATCCCGGAACAAAGCGTCTCGGCGACAGACAAAGATACGCTGCGTCAGCTGGAATCCCGGCTGAAAATGCTGGTGTTTGGTCAGAATAACGCAATTGATGCCTTGTCCGAAGCCATCAAAATGAGTCGCGCCGGACTGGGGCATGATCATAAGCCTGTGGGGTCTTTCCTGTTTGCCGGGCCGACCGGGGTTGGTAAAACCGAGGTGACTGTACAACTGGCAAAAGCGCTGGGAATTGAACTGTTGCGTTTTGATATGTCTGAATATATGGAACGTCATACGGTCAGCCGGTTGATCGGCGCGCCTCCGGGATATGTCGGTTATGACCAGGGCGGATTACTGACCGATGCCGTGATCAAGCATCCTCATTCGGTGGTATTGCTGGATGAAATCGAAAAGGCACATCCGGATGTGTTTAACCTGTTATTACAGGTCATGGATAACGGGACGCTGACGGATAACAATGGCCGTAAAGCAGACTTCCGTAATGTAGTGCTGGTGATGACGACCAATGCCGGGGTCCGCGAAACTGAGCGTAAATCTATAGGGCTTATTCATCAGGACAATAGCACCGATGCTATGGAAGAGATTAAAAAGACCTTTACGCCGGAATTCCGCAACCGTCTGGATAATATTATCTGGTTTGATCATTTATCCAGTGAGGTGATTCATCAGGTGGTGGATAAATTTATTGTCGAATTACAGGCTCAGCTGGATCAGAAAGGAGTTTCGCTGGAAGTGAGCGATGAAGCCCGGGACTGGCTGGCAGAAAAAGGCTATGACAAAGCAATGGGTGCCCGACCAATGGCCCGTACGGTGCAGGAAAACCTGAAAAAACCGCTGGCGAATGAATTACTGTTCGGATCATTAACAGAGGGCGGGGCGGTGACAGTGGCGCTGGATAAAACCAGCAACACATTAACCTATCACTTCGAAAGTGCGGAAAAGCGTAAGGCAGCAGGAACAGTACATTGATGCCGTAGTGACTGACAGTAAAACAGAAGGCCGGAGTTTCCGGCCTTTTTTTATGCCGCTATTTCAGGCAAAAAATTTACTGAATATTAGCGACTACGGAAGACAATGCGACCCTTGCTCAGATCATAAGGAGTCAGTTCAACAGTGACTTTATCGCCGGTCAGAATGCGGATATAGTTTTTACGCATTTTGCCAGAGATATGAGCGGTAACCACGTGACCGTTTTCAAGCTCAACGCGGAACATGGTGTTAGGCAACGTATCCAGTACGGTACCCTGCATTTCAATATTGTCTTCTTTGGCCATCGAATCCTCTGAATGGACTAGCTAAATTTAAATCGGCAAGATAATGCCGAATTATGGTATCTAAGTAAAGAATTGTTGGTGCTTTTACCAACAGTTCGTTATGCGTCATGTAAAAACATGCACATTGTCCGGAAATTAGGGTGTTGTGACGTCAATTATGGAAACAGCCACAGGCAGCGGAATAGCAAGTCGGGGAAAACCTTCCTTGTTGTTCTTTTGTACCCGGCAGGCTTAATTTCCAGCCGCTTTTGAGAGAGTAGTTTCGAAAAAGCTAACGACATAACAAGCACACGCAGTCTATCACTTTTCCTGCGGAATGTATGCAAAACATTACACCCCGGTCAAATCAGCTCATCCGGATACCAGCAACCGGCAGAAAGACTGCATTTCTGCAGCTGTTCAATCATTTGCAGATAGTCGCGGCGCGGAATTTGCCGGGCACCCAGCGAAGCAGTATGCGGGTTAAGGATTTGGCAATCAATCAGTCTGCCGCCATGGGCCAGGAAGTGCCGGCAGAACAACATTAAGGCGGTTTTAGATGCATTTTCTGCGCGACTGAACATGGATTCGGCACAAAATAACTGGCCTGATGCCAGCCCATATAATCCGCCGGCCAGTTGTTGCCCGGACCAGACCTCGACAGAGTGAGCCACCCCGAGACTGAACAGTGTTAACCAGGCACTGATCACATCATCAGTGATCCAGCAGCCATCAGTCCGGCCAGTCGCACAGCCGCGGATCACCCCTTCAAAATCCTGATCTACTGTCACCCGATAGGGTGAGTGCCGGTGAAAGCGTCTCATACTGCGGCTGAGGTGAAACTCTTCCGGATATAAAACTGCCCGCGGATCCGGCGACCACCATAAAATGGGGTCATGTTCGGAGAACCACGGAAAAATACCCTGCCGGTAAGCACTCTGCATTCTCTGCGGGCTGAGATCTCCGCCAAAAGCCAGCAGCCCCTCCGGTTCTCTGAGTGCGGTCGACGGGGCAGGGAATAACAAGGAATTCTGCTGCAATTGTGGTAAATGAAATGTCATGATTCTCTGCTCACTGATCCCTCAGACGCTGGCTGAATTGCCAGTAACGCCCCCGGTGCTCCAGTAATTGCCGGTGATGACCCTGTTCAATGATTCTGCCGTCCTCCAGTACGCAGATGCGGTCCATTTCTGTCAGCCCGCTCAGGCGGTGTGTGACCATAATCAGCGTTTTATCGCGGGTAACCTGTCGGAGTAAGTGCAGAATTTGTTGCTCAGTTGTGGCATCAAGCCCCTCGGTTGGCTCATCCAGTAACCAGAGTTCCCCCTGATGCAGCATCGCCCGGGCAATAGCTAAACGGCGCAATTCGCCCCCGGAGAGGGTTCTGCCGCCTTCGCCCATCCAGCCGTTCAGGCCTTCACCCTCCAGCAGGCTATGCAGCCCGGTCTGTTGTAATACCTCTGTCAGATCACTGTCACTGCTGTGCGGGGACGCCAGCAGCAAATTATCCCGTAAGGTCTGATTAAATAAAGCCACACGCTGTGTAACTACGCTGGTACGCTGGCGAAGAGTGGCTTCATCCCATTCTGTCAGTGGCAGATTATTGAAACTGATCCCGCCTTTATCCGGGTCAGCTGCACGGGTGAGCAATTGCAACAGCGTAGACTTCCCACATCCAGTCAATCCGAGTAAGGCTATTTTCTCACCGGAATCCACTTTCAGGCTCAGATCGTTAAGTACCCATTGCCCCTGACCCGGATAGCGGAAACCCAGGTCAGTGACCTGTATGGATATCTGGCCTGGCGTGGCCGGTGACGCTTCAGGAAAGACCACTGCCGGAGCTTGTTGTAACAATTCGCTTAAACGGCTGGCGGAAAGTATTACCCGCGAAATATGCAGAAAAGACGAGGCGACCGGGCCGAGAGATTCAAAAGCAGCCAGGACACAAAAGACAAACAAAGCCAGTAGTGTCGGGTTATTGTCAGGTCCGCTCAGCCATTCGCCCCCCAGCCAGAGCACAATACAGACACTGATCCCGGTAATGATCATCAGCACACTCTGAGACGCGGCGGTTAATGCATGCTGGCGTTGCTGGGCCGCGATTAATTGCTGGCCGGTTGCAGACAATTGCTGTTGCCAGCTTTTCTGATGCTGGTAAATTTTAAGTTCAGCCATGCTGCTCAGCCAGCGGGTCAGCTGTAGCCGGTATTCTGCATTCAGGGCGGTCAGATCGTGGCCTGAAGATTTCCCCAGCCGGTAAAACAGCGGCGGCAGGATCAGCAGGGTAAGCAGCATAATCCCTCCTGTCACCAGTGCCAGTGACAGGCTGAGAAAGCTGAGACCGGTGGTCACCGCAACGATGACGCACAGAGCCCCGATCAGCGGTGACAGAACACGCAGATAAAGATGGTCCAGATTATCGACATCAGCGACAAAGCGGTTCAGTAAGTCTCCCTGGCGAAACGTTGCCAGGCCGGCAGGGGAGAGGGGGAAAAGTTTACTGAAAGTGTAGACCCGCAGGTGTTGCAGTACGCGGAATGTACCGTCATGGCTGACTAACCGCTCAAAATAACGGGCTGCGGTACGGATAATCGCCGCACCACGTACCCCTGCGGCCGGCAGCATATAGTTGAAACTGTACAGACCGGCAGTACCTGCCACCGCTGAGGCCGCAAGGAACCAGCCCGACAGTGTCAGCAGACTGATACTGGCCAGCAGGGTAAGGATCGCCAGTATCACCCCGAGAGTCAGCTGTAACCAGTGGCGTTGCCATAAACGCAGAAAAGGCAGTAACGTTTTCATGACTGTAACTCCTTGCTGCGATGCTGCAACATGTCGCGAAAAGCACCCGGTGTGGCGGCCAGTTCCTGCCAGCGACCACGCTGGATTATCTGACCGCGGCCCATTACCCAGATCTCATCCCAGTCCTGCAAGCCCTGAGGCTGATGGGTGATCATCAGGGTTGTTTGCTGTAAAGAGGCTTGTTGTAACGCCCGCATAACTTGCTGTTCACTGCGGCTGTCCAGGCTGGCTGCGGGTTCATCCAACAGCATCAGGCTGGCGGGTAACAGTAATGCCCTCGCGACGGCGATACGTTGCGCCTGTCCGACGGATAAACCACTGGCATTATCACCGATAGCCGTTTCAGCCCCCTGCGGTAACTGACGGATAAAGTCATGGATACCTGCAGAATGCAGTGCCTGCTGAAATTGTTTATCGTCACAGGCCCGGCCGAAAGTAATGTTTTCGCGGAGGGTTGTTTCCGGCAGAACCGGATTTTGTCCAACCCAGGCGATATTTTTCTGCCAGTACTCCGTGTCCGTATCGCGTAATTCGCTGCCATTAATCGTCAGTGATCCGGTATAAGGTAAAAAACCAAGCAAGGCATTCATCAGGGATGTTTTACCGGCACCACTGGTCCCGAGCAGAGCAACTCTTTTCCCTGCGGCGAGGGTAAAATTCAGGGGCTCCGTCAGGGGCTGGCCGCTGGCAGTGGTGACGACCATATTGGTGGCCACCAGTGCCACCGCGCCTTGCCATTGCGGGCGCAGTGATTCAGTCGCGGTGCTTTTCTGCGGGCTTTGCCGGAGAAATGCTTCAAGCACATCAGCAGCGCCAACTGCCTGTGCTTTAGCATGATAAAAGTTGCCAAGATCGCGTAATGGCTGGAAAAACTCAGGAGCCAGTATTAATACCAGGAATCCGGCAAACAGGGTGACACCGCGATGATAATCGCCGAAATGCAGCACACCAAGATAGGAAAACCCGAAATAAACCGCCACCACCGCGATAGAAATGGCCGCGAAAAATTCCAGTACAGCAGAAGATAAAAATGCCATCCGCAGGACTTCCATCGTCCGCTGGCGGAATTGCTCAGAGCTGTCGGCGATGGCTTGTTGTTCTGCCTGCCCCCGGTGAAAAAGGCGCAGTGTATCCAGACCACGCAGACGGTCCAGAAAATCACCGCTGAGACGGGCAAGGGCATGAAAATTTCTGCGGTTAGCTTCTGCCGCGCCCATTCCGACCATCGCCATAAACAGGGGGATCAGCGGCGCAGTACAAAACAGAATTAAGGCGGCGGCCCAGTTAACCGGGGCCAGCACGATCAGAATCATCAGCGGAATTAAGGCAGCCAGGGACATCTGTGGCAGATAACGGGCGTAGTAATCCTGCATATTTTCGATCTGTTCCTGCAGCAGGGTCGTCCAGCTGCCCGTGGGGCGCGTTTTAACCCATACCGGCCCGCAGCTTTCCAGCCGGTCGATAATTTGCTGGCGAATAGCCTGCCGGATTGCCATACCTGCCCGGAATCCAAAAAGTTCGCGAAAGTAATGTAACAGAGCGCGCAACACAAAACAGCCGGCAAGGACCAGCAGCAACGGCAGTGTGTTTACGGGAATCTGCTGTTTCAGGATGAAGTTTTCCAGCAGGAGTGCCAGTAAACCGGCCTGGACAATAATCAGTACGGCACTGAAGACCCCGCTGATAACCGAAAGACGCAGCCAGCGGCCACCGTAATGTCTTTGTTGTTTTAGCCAGCGAAGTAAAAACTGTTGTCGGGATTTATTCATTGGATTCTGCTAAGTGAGAGTCAGCTACCGGCGGTGATAATTAATATCCCCTTGAAAAGTACCGGTACTCTAGCATGGCAGACAGCAAAAAGGCGACAGTTTCACCGTCGCCTTTGTCATAAGAATAGCGTAACTATAATGAATGGTTATTCTGCCAGACCATCCAGATACCGCTCTGCATCCAGGGCTGCCATACATCCGGTTCCGGCAGAGGTAATGGCCTGACGGTAGGTATGGTCCATAACGTCTCCGGCGGCGAATACACCGGGAATGCTGGTCTGAGTGGCATTGCCGTTCAGACCGGACTGCACAACAATATATCCATTATTCAGTTCAAGTTGATCGGCAAAAATAGCGGTGTTCGGGCTGTGTCCGATAGCGATAAATACCCCGGCGACGTCGATCTGTTCAGCGTCAGTACTGCCATCGGTAGGCATCAGGCGAGCTCCGGTAACACCCATATCATCACCGGTTACGGCATCCAGAGTGCGGTTTGTATGTAAAACGATATTGCCGCTGGCGACTTTTTCCATCAACCGGTTAATCAGGATCTTTTCTGCGCGGAAAGTGTCGCGGCGGTGAATCAGGTGTACTTCTGAAGCGATATTCGACAGGTACAGGGCTTCTTCTACAGCGGTGTTCCCGCCACCGACCACGGCGACTTTTTGCTGACGATAGAAAAATCCGTCACAGGTTGCACAGGCTGATACACCCTTACCTTTGAACTCTTCTTCGGAAGGCAAGCCGATATAACGGGCCGACGCTCCTGTCGCAATAATCAGTGCATCGGCAGTATATTCACCGCTATCGCCGATCAGACGGAAGGGACGGTTTTTCAGATCGACAGTATGAATATGATCAAACACGATTTCTGTATCGAACTTGACAGCATGCTCGTGCATACGTTCCATCAGCGCCGGACCCGTCAGCCCCTCAGGGTCACCAGGCCAGTTTTCGACGTCAGTCGTGGTGGTCAGCTGTCCGCCTTTTTCCACACCGGTGATCAGTACAGGTTTCAGGTTAGCGCGCGCAGCATAAACCGCTGCGGTGTAACCCGCAGGCCCGGAACCCAGGATAAGTAATTTACTGTGTTTGGCCATGCTTTATTTCCTCAATAAATAGCCCGCAGGCAAATAATTCTGTGATTGTAGGCAAAGTGACGATTGAAAAAAAGAGTTCCGCGGATGAGATTACTTATTATTGCAAACGTTAAAAGTAATCGTTAATCAGCAAAAGCAGGGTTATGAGGTAATTTTGCCGTGTTCTGACAGATAAAATAGCCCAAAACAGCCTCTTCAAAACATGACAAACGGCAGGTTACGGAATGATGTACTGAAATTGTATGTTTTACTTTGACAATCGCCTGCTGTTTTGCGAAAACATGGGGGGAAGCAAATCATGTTCAGTGAATACAGACCGCGCGAGTGTTGGTCCGAAACACTGAATATATACACCTGAATAGAATTTAGCGCCTTTCAGCGTGGACAGACAGTGAAAGGTGCTGAAAACACGAATACAGCAGGTAGTTGCTTTACCATAATTCATGCCCTGAATCATGAAACGATTAACGGGCAGGTAGTCTTAGGGAAGGAAAAAGAGAGACAATAATAATGACAGACAACAAGAAACGCCCTGGCAAAGATTTGGATCGCATTGACAGAAACATTCTGAACGAGCTGCAAAAAGATGGCCGTATTTCGAATGTTGAGCTTTCAAAACGTGTCGGGTTATCACCTACGCCATGCCTTGAGCGGGTTCGCCGCCTCGAACGCCAGGGTTTTATTCTGGGTTATACGGCGTTACTCAATCCACATTATCTGGATGCTTCGTTACTGGTTTTTGTTGAGATAACTCTGAATCGCGGGGCGCCTGATGTTTTTGAGCAGTTTAATGCTGCGGTACAAAAACTTGAGGAAACTCAGGAGTGTCACCTGGTATCCGGCGATTTTGATTATCTGCTGAAAACCCGTGTTCCCGATATGTCGGCATACCGTAAATTACTCGGTGAAACCTTGCTACGCTTGCCGGGTGTGAACGATACCCGTACCTATGTGGTGATGGAAGAAGTAAAACAGAGCAACCGTCTGGTGATTAAAACTCGCTAAATCAGGCAGGTGCAAAAGCGTTAGCAATTAGGTACACTCCTGTGAATTCATACAGGGACAGTGCTAATACCGGTGCTGTTCCTCTCTTTAGTTGACAGGCACCTGGAGAGTTCACTTGAGCCAGGAATATACAGAAGACAAAGAAGTATCTCTTACCCCGCTGAGTAGCGGGCGGCGGCTGCTGGAAGCTTTACTTATTCTGGTAGCTCTTTTTGCTGTTTATCTGATGGTGTCGCTGGTCAGTTTCAATCCCTCTGACCCCAGCTGGTCTCAGACTGCCTGGCACGAACCAATTCATAACCTTGGCGGCAGCCCCGGCGCATGGCTTGCGGATACCCTGTTATTTGTTTTCGGGGTAATGGCGTATGCTATTCCGCTGGTGATCCTTGGCCTGTGCTGGATAACCTTTCGCCACCGCAACTATGAAGACTACATTGATTATTTTGCTATCGGTTTACGCCTGATAGGGGTGCTGGCTTTAGTGGTCACTACCTGTGGTCTGGCGGCGATAAATGCAGATGATATCTGGTATTTTGCTTCCGGGGGGGTTATTGGCAGCCTGGTCAGCAGTGCGATGGCGCCATATTTAAATCAGGCCACAGGTACCCTGGTGCTGTTGTGTGTCTGGGCGGCAGGTATCACCCTGTATACCGGCTGGTCATGGCTGACGATTGCGGAAAAAATTGGTGGCGCGGTAATGTCAGTACTGACCTTTGCCAGCAACCGTTCCCGCGGTGATGAATACGGGGATGATGAAGATGATGCTGAGGTGTTTGAGCAGGGGCCGGCGGCAATAAAAAAACCGGCAACAGTGCCGCCAGGGGACGTTGTTGCAGACCCGTTACTGCGTAACAAGCAGCCTGCGTCAGCAGCATCATTTTCGGAAGTTCATCCTGCTGCTGAAGCTACGGATGAAGATAATGATCCGTTATTCAGTTCACTGGCAACAAACAGCCATACAAAAAACGATGATCCTTTGTTTAGTATGCCTGTGACACTGGGCAGTGAGGATGACAATGATCCGCTGTTTAGTCCGTCACGCTGGTCTTCACCGTCTGAATCTGCAGAGCACAGAGACGCTGTTATGCCTGCTGAACCGCTGGTTCCTGAAACAAACGAGGGTGCTGCTACACAGAAACATCCATCCCCGTCCCGGCCGGAGCCTGCTGTTGCACGTCAGGCGTATACTGCGCCGACAGACAGTATAACAACAGCACCACTGCCACCGCGTTATCACTTTGACGTCCCTGAATCTGTCGTCGTTCCTGATGCTGTGGCTGTGACCGCCGCGCGGGCTGAGTCAGTAACAGCTGCTGTGCATGAACAACCCGTTGCTGCTGCAACTGCTGCGACAGTGGTCAAACCTGCGGGACAGTCACCGTTTGCAGTCGCTGCCAGTATGGGAAAATTATCCTCTCAGACAGCGGTTGCAGATAAAACCCGTGACAACAATCCGCAGGTAAAAAAAGGGATTGGCGGGCCTGAGTTGCCACGACCAAATCCGGTGCGTTTACCCACCCGCCGTGAAATGGCGTCTTATGGAATTAAACTGCCCTCACAGCGGATGGCAGAAGAAAAAGCACGCGAAGCGGAAAAAGCGCATACAGGCGGCTTTGATGCCTCCTGTACGGATGAGGAAGCTGCTGCATTTGAACAGGCAGAATTAGGTCAGGCATTCGCAAAACAACAAACTGAGCGTTATGGCCATACAGATGACGATGATGCGACTCAGGATGAAGATATGTTGCAACAGGCAGCACTGGCCCGTCAGTTTGCCGAGCATCAGCAGCAGCGTTACCGGGATGTTCCCGCACCAACGCCTGCCGGGCCGGAGCCGTCGGTAGCATCAGTATCCGCTGAAACATTATCTGCATTCGACTTTTCGCCGATGAAAGACCTGGTCGATGAGGGGCCCGGTGAACCTTTGTTCACTATCGCCCCTGCGACTGAACCAGAACCGGAAGTCCCCGCAGCTGCACCTGAAATGCCCGTGTCAGCACCTGTGGATTCGCACAGTCCGAATTTGTCTGCTGCCCGTCCGGCGGTGACCCCGCAGCCAGCAGAAACCACTGCTGTTCAGGGAGCACAACCGGCAGCCAGCAGCCAGCAGCAAAGCCTGTTCCATCCGTTCCTGGTTCGTCATGAACAGCCGCTGGAAAAACCATCCACACCGCTGCCAACGCTGGATTTACTGACGCCTCCTCCGTCGGAGGAAGAACCGGTCGATATGTTCGCCCTTGAGCAGACAGGTAAACTGGTCGAAGCACGGCTGGGCGATTTTCGTGTGAAAGCGGAAGTGGTTGGCATTTCTCCCGGACCGGTGATCACCCGCTTTGAGCTGGACCTGGCGCCGGGGGTGAAAGCTGCCAGAATTTCTAATTTGTCGCGGGATCTTGCGCGTTCTTTATCGGCGGTAGCGGTGCGTATTGTTGAAGTTATCCCCGGCAAACCTTATGTCGGTCTGGAGTTACCGAACAAACATCGTCAAACCGTTTATTTGCGTGAAGTGCTGGACTGTGCAAAATTCCGGGATAATCCGTCACCGTTAGCGGTCGTACTGGGTAAAGATATTGCCGGGCAGCCGGTGGTGGCTGATCTGGCGAAAATGCCTCATTTGCTGGTGGCCGGTACTACAGGGTCAGGTAAGTCAGTTGGTGTAAATGCGATGATCATCAGTATGCTATACAAAGCAACACCTGATGAAGTTCGTTTTATTATGATCGACCCTAAAATGCTGGAACTCTCAGTGTATGAAGGTATACCTCATTTGCTGACAGAAGTGGTTACCGATATGAAAGATGCAGCCAATGCGTTGCGCTGGAGTGTCGGAGAAATGGAACGCCGTTATAAACTGATGTCCGCGCTGGGAGTACGTAACCTGGCAGGTTATAACGAGAAAGTAGAGCAGGCTGAAGCCATGGGGCGTCCGATTCCTGATCCGTTCTGGAAACCGGGAGACAGTATGGACACGACGCCACCGGTCCTGGAAAAACTGCCTTACATTGTGGTTCTGGTGGATGAGTTTGCCGACCTGATGATGGCCGTAGGTAAAAAAGTTGAAGAACTGATTGCCCGCCTGGCTCAGAAAGCACGTGCCGCAGGAATACATCTGGTGCTGGCAACCCAGCGACCGTCGGTGGATGTTATTACCGGTCTGATTAAAGCTAATATTCCAACCCGTATTGCGTTTACCGTATCCAGTAAAATAGATTCAAGAACCATTCTTGATCAGGCTGGCGCTGAATCTCTGCTCGGGATGGGCGATATGTTGTATATGCCACCGAACTCATCGATGCCGGTGCGTGTCCACGGTGCCTTTGTTCGTGATCAGGAAGTTCATGCAGTGGTGCAGGACTGGAAAGCCCGTGGTCGCCCTCAGTATATTGACAGTATTACGGCGGGTGATGAGAGTGAGAGTGGCTCCGGCGGCGGTGATAATAATGGTGAAGAACTTGACCCGTTATTTGACCAGGCGGTCGGATTTGTAGTGGAAAAACGCCGGGCCTCTATTTCCGGGGTCCAGCGTCAGTTCCGTATTGGTTATAACCGTGCTGCCCGTATTATTGAGCAGATGGAGGCTCAGGGAATTGTCTCTGAGCCTGGTCATAACGGTAACCGTGAGGTTCTGGCACCTCCGCCCCATGAAATGTAATTCACCGGGATATTAGCTAACCAGCAATGGGCCAGAGTTTTCTGGCCCATTGCTTATCTGCTGTACCATCTCCATAGTGTGGCTAACAGCTTTCAGTTTTTTCTCCTGTCGGAATCATATGACAGTGGCTAGGGTAATAATGCCTGATCGGAATAACAGAATAAGGAAGAAGATGAAATGATAAAATATCTGCTTGCTACAGGTGCCGTAACCTTGCTGATGTCAGCCAGTGTGCTGGCAGATGATGCTGCCGGATTACAGGCCCGGCTGAATAAAGTCAGCAGTTTTCATGCCGCGTTTAGCCAGAAGGTCACGGATGGTTCCGGTAATAATGTCCAGGATGGTGCCGGTGAATTGTGGGTTAAGCGTCCCAGCCTGTTTAACTGGCATATGACAGCCCCTGATGAAAGTACCATTATCTCCGACGGTAAAACGTTATGGTTTTATAACCCGTTTGTTGAACAGGTGACGGCCAGCTGGCTGAAAAACGCCACCAGTAATACCCCGTTTATGCTGATTGCCCGTAATCAGTCATCGGACTGGAAAAATTACAATGTCAGCCAGCAGGGGGATAATTTTGAACTGACACCGAAAAACAACAACAGTAATCTGAAGCAGTTCACCATAAATGTCGCGCCTGACGGGACTATCCGGCAATTCAGCGCCGTTGAACAGGACGGGCAGCGCACCAGCTATCAGCTGAAAAACCAGCAAAATGGTGCAATAAGCCCTGACAAATTTACATTTACTCCGCCAAAAGGCGTTACGCTGGATGACCAGCGTCAGTGAGGTGACAGTGGATACTCTTTCCCTGGATTTTTCTGCCAGTGAATTTCAACCTCTGGCCGCGCGGATGCGGCCACAGACACTGGCAGAGTATAGCGGTCAGCAGCATTTGCTGGCGGCGGGGAAGCCTTTACCCCGCGCCATCGAAGCTGGCCATCTGCATTCGATGATCCTGTGGGGGCCACCAGGGACCGGCAAGACGACCCTGGCCGAAATTATCGCCCGTTACGCGGATGCCAGTGTGGAACGGATATCGGCGGTAACCTCCGGGGTAAAAGAGATTCGCGAAGCGATTGAAAGGGCCAGACAGAGCCGGCAAACAGGTCGCAGGACGATTTTATTTGTTGATGAAGTTCACCGTTTCAATAAAAGTCAGCAGGATGCCTTTCTGCCCCATATTGAAGACGGCACCATTACTTTTATCGGGGCAACGACCGAAAACCCTTCCTTTGAGCTTAATTCAGCACTGTTGTCACGGGCACGGGTATATTTACTGAAGTCTCTGACCGCAGAAGATATTGAACAGGTTATCAGCCATGCCATGGAAGATAGCCGCCGCGGGCTGGGGGGACAGAACATTGTACTGCCGCGGGAAACTCGACGGATGATTGCGGAACTGGTTAACGGGGATGCCCGCAGAGCCCTGAATACCATAGAAATGATGTCTGATATGGCTGAACCGGATGCACAGGGGCAACGTCTGCTGACGGCTGAGTTACTGACTGAAGTTGCCGGTGAGCGATCGGCCCGCTTCGATAATAAGGGCGATCGTTTTTATGATCTTATTTCTGCTCTGCATAAATCGGTACGGGGTTCGGCTCCGGATGCAGCTTTGTACTGGTATGCGCGGATTATTACTGCAGGGGGCGACCCCCTCTACGTTGCCAGGCGCTTGCTGGCAATAGCGTCAGAAGATGTCGGTAATGCTGATCCCAGAGGGATGCAGGTGGCGTTAGCGGCATGGGATTGCTTTACCAGGGTAGGGCCGGCAGAAGGTGAACGGGCAATAGCGCAGGCGATTGTTTATCTGGCCTGTGCTCCGAAAAGTAATGCCGTCTATAGTGCGTTTAATGCCGCCATGCGTGCTGCCAGAGAACATCCTGATTATGATGTTCCCGAACATTTACGTAATGCGCCGACCAGGCTGATGAAAGAGATGGGGCTGGGCAAAGAGTATCGCTACGCACATAATGAACCTAATGCCTATGCCGCCGGAGAAAATTACTTTCCTCCTGAAATGGCAGGTTCGCACTATTATTCACCAGTTGAGCGCGGATTTGAGACTAAAATCGCAGAAAAGCTGGCATGGCTGGCCGAACAGGACCAAAATAGCCCGACAAAACGCTACCGCTGACAAAAACATTGCGGTAAGGTGAGTAGCAACATTATGTCGTTTTGTTGGAAACATCCAACGAATATTCAATCCATTAACTCATACACAGGATTAGCATGCTCGATCCCAATCTGCTGCGTAATGAGCCAGACGCAGTTGCAGAAAAACTGGCACGCCGGGGATTTACTCTGGATGTTGAAATGTTACGTTCTCTGGAGGAACGTCGTAAAGTACTGCAGGTAGAAACAGAGAACCTTCAGGCTGAACGCAATTCACGATCCAAATCCATCGGTCAGGCCAAGGCGCGTGGGGAAGATATCGAGCCATTGCGTAAGGAAGTGAATGAACTGGGTGAGCGTCTGGATACAGCGAAAGCTGAGCTGGAGGCGCTTCAGACCGAAATTCGTGATTTCTGTCTGGTATTACCGAACCTGCCTGCCGAAGCTGTACCTCAGGGGAAAGATGACAGTGATAACCAGGAAGTCAGCCGCTGGGGAACACCGGCGACCTTTGATTTCACCGTCCGGGATCATGTAGACCTGGGTGAACTGGCTGGCGGGATGGATTTCGCCTCTGCAGTTAAACTTACCGGATCCCGGTTTGTGGTGATGCAAGGGCAGATTGCCCGTATGCACCGCGCATTAAGTCAGTTTATGCTGGATTTGCATACCAGCCAGCATGGATATACAGAAATGTATGTGCCTTATCTGGTTAACCATGACTCATTATATGGTACCGGTCAGTTGCCCAAATTCGGTAATGACTTGTTTCATACCCGTCCGCTTGAAGAAGAAGCTGACAGCAGCAGTTATGCATTGATTCCGACGGCAGAAGTTCCGTTAACTAATCTGGTGCGTAATGAAATCATCGATGAAGATGCGCTGCCGATTAAAATGACTGCGCATACTCCGTGTTTCCGTGCTGAAGCCGGATCTTATGGCCGCGACACCCGTGGGTTAATCCGTATGCACCAGTTCGATAAAGTTGAAATGGTGCAGATAGTGGCTCCTGAAAATTCAATGCAGGCACTGGAAGAACTGACTGGGCACGCAGAAAAAGTATTGCAATTACTGAACCTCCCTTACCGGAAAATGCTGCTCTGTACCGGTGATATGGGCTTCGGGGCCAGCAAAACTTATGACCTTGAAGTCTGGTTACCGGCACAGAATACCTATCGTGAAATTTCTTCCTGTTCCAACATGATGGACTTCCAGGCCCGCCGTATGCAGGCACGCTGCCGGAGCAAAAATGATAAAAAGACCCGTTTATTACATACCCTGAATGGGTCCGGGCTGGCTGTGGGCCGTACTCTGGTCGCGGTGCTGGAAAATTATCAGCAGGCTGATGGACGAATTCAGGTACCCGGGGTACTGCGCCCTTATATGAACAATCTGGAATTTATCGGCTAATGCCGTATTCTCTGAAAAAAACCTGCCGGTATTTAGTGGCAGGTTTTTTTTTATCTCTCCTCTTAGCCTGAACAGGACAAAGACTGCCTGGCTGATGAAGACCAACCTGTCGGGCCGGATTATTAGTTAGCAGGCGCTGTTGTCTTATTCATGTTGATAAAAACACCGGGAACTAATAACAATGTGATATTATTAGCTGCCTGACCCTGACAGGGTGTCCGGCCTGCCGTGGGAAATATTTAATTTTTATTTATCATATGGATATGCGATTAAGTGACCGGTTTATAGTTACCTATAGTCGTGATACCTTAGCGAGATAATTAATAATTATAATATATTAAGTGAGGGTAAAAAGACTGTCCTCCATATCTGAATGTTTTAACCTATCAATTACCATTCCCTGATTTTTGGTGTTTTATATCGGAATTCTCCGAAGTATAGAAACATAAAACCTTTAATCTTAACGTTTGTGGGTTTTTATGCTGTGAGTTGTTTTATTTGCAGATGTTTGTATTTAATCTATTAATGTGTAATGTCTGTCTTTTACAACATTGGATTTTTAATTGCGCGGCGTATAATGCAGCCGCGCTTATATAGCGTTGCTTTATATCAGCCGGATAAAAACTCTGCTTTTAATATCAATAATAAAAAGAGATAGATATGTTAAAGAAATCATTAGTACTTTCGTCTTTAAGTTCAGCATTACTTTTTTCTGTTATGGCTCATGCTGATACCAGTTCGGCTACAGCAAATATGAATGTGAAATTAACGGTGCAGAAGGCCTGTACTATTAGTATGGGTGATCTTGATTTTGGTACCCAGAACAGTAATGCCGGTGATGTATCCAGAACAGCAACCGGGAGCGTGACCTGTACTAAAGATACGGCTTACAATATAACTGCTGCCAGTAATAGTGGGTATAATTTGTCTGATACTAAAGGCGATAAAGTATCTTATGCTATTTATGCAGATGCCAATCACCAGACAAATCTGAGTGCCAGTGTGGCATCGACTTCCGGAACGGGGACCGGGATAGCACAGCCTGTTAATATCTACGGTGTCATCAACGGAACGTCATTGCAGACTGCCCCGGTTGGTGATTATACCGATAAAGTTACGCTGACAGTTAATTACTAAGGCTCGGCGGACCTATGACCGGGAAAATATATTTTTATAGCGCACTGATTATTTATTTTTTAATTTCTCCGCTGACTTATGCTGCCAGTTTACAGGTATACCCGGTAAATATTAATTTCTCTGTCGGCGAGAACGTTAAAGCTATTTATGTAAATAATACCGGCGTTGATCCTATCAGTGCCCAGGTCAGGGTTTATCAGTGGACTCAGAAAAACGGCAGTGATGTCCTGAGCGAGACTCATTCGTTACTGGTGAGTCCGCCGATCACGGCTATTCCGCCGGGAAAACAGCAGTTGTTAAGGGTGATATTGCCGGTGCCTCCGGCTGGCGGTGCAGAACAGGCATACCGGCTGGTTGTTGATGAGTTGCCGGGAACGTCACAGAATGGCAATCAGACCGTCAGGTTTTTGCTCCGTTATGATCTGCCGGTGTTTATTAATACGCCCGCATCTGTAATAAATCTCAGCCAGGTTGTATTTCATCTGGATACATCGGCAGTGCCTGAACGCCTGTGGATAGAAAATAACAGTTCACAGCACCTGAAATTAAGTAATGTCGTATTATCATCGGCTGGTCATCATTATCCTGTAAATAAAGGGTTGCTGGGGTATGTGTTAGCAAAGAGCACTCGTTCGTGGACATTGCCCAAAGGACATTATTCCGGTTCAACACTTACTTTCAATGTAAATGATAATGCAGAGACTCAGACCGTACCAGTTGTCAGCCCGTAAATTATCTCTGCTAAGTGCAGTGTTTTTACTGCCGGTGTCTTTCTGTGCAGTATCAGATGAAGTTCTTTATTTAACTGTCAGTGTTAATGATGCTGCGGTACCCGGATTGTTTCAGATTCGAAAAAGTGGCGATCATTTTTTTATTTCTGCACAAGATTTTAAGCAGCTGAATATCCGCACTGATAAATTAGCAACGGCAGATAATACCGTTGATATGGTTTCCGGGGGCGGGTTGTCTCTGGTTTATGATGATTTACAACAGCAGTTAAATATCCGGGCAACCGTTGACTGGCTGGCAGGGCATCAGAAGTTAACATCACAATCTAACGGACTGATCACTCGTCAGGACTTTTCCCCGCGGGTCAAAGGTATTGCCTTTGATTATAATCTTTATAGTGCAGAGCAGCCTTACAGTCAGAGCCTGAGCGCTTATACAGACTTGCGTTCTTTCGGAATAGGGCCGGGAAACTTTAGTACTTCCTTTAACAGTCGTTTTAATCATTCTGACACGGGTACCGATAACGGAACCCGGCGGCTGATGAGTGCGTGGAGTTATAATAATACCGACAAACTGCTGAGCTTAACCCTCGGAGACAGTTATACGGGCAGCCAGTCATGGACAAACAGTGTGCGTTTTGCCGGGGTCAGTCTGGCACATAATTACGCACTGCAACCGGACTTTAATACTTCAACGCAGGATATTCTTTCCGATACTGTTGCTTTACCTTCGACCGTCGATTTGTATGTTCAGGGAATAAGACAGACAACACAACATGTCGAACCGGGACAGTTCACCCTGAATACGGCTCCGGTGTTTACCGGTAATAGCTCGGCACAGGTTGTTATCACTGACATAAACGGGCAACAGCGTGTCGTAAACCTGAATATTTATGGATCCGATTTGCTGTTATCTCGCGGGCTGAATAGCTGGAGTATTAATGCCGGCTGGTTACGGAAAGACTACAGTTATCGTTCTTTCAGCTATAACCCGGGCTTAATGGTCACCGGTAACGGACGTTATGGACTCAGGGATGATCTGACGCTGGAAGCGCATACGGAGCAGGGTGAACCGTTGCAGAATGGGGGTATTGGTGCTAATTATCTGTTGTCCCCGTGGCTGGGCATTGTCCACGGAGATATTTCTGCCAGCAGACATAACCGTCTGAACGGTAAACAATGGGGAGTTGGCTGGCAGTGGTCCAACCGCCATCTCAGTTTCTCGCTGACAGATACCCGCCGTGACAGCCATTACCGTGACATGTCGGTATTAACGGAAGGTGAGCTGGCAACACGTTCAGACAATGCTTTTATCAGCTGGTCCATGGGAGCGGCGGGTACAGTAGGTGCCAGCTGGATTAACCGTCAATATGCAGGGGAGACCCGCAGTTATGCCGGTTTTTCCTGGTCAGGAACCTTCCGTCATAATATCAATATTTCCGCCAGCCTCACCCGGGCGCTGGAAATGGATCATGATAAAACACTGTATCTCAGTGTAAGCGTTCCCCTTTCAGATACTCAGTATGTCAGCGTACAGCATTCGCAGGATAGTCAGTCTGCAAACAATCAGCTGACATGGTCGAAATCGGTGATTTCGAATAAACCGGGCTGGGGGGGCGATGTATCACTACAAAACGGAAGTAATGCCACAACGCATCTGGATTATCGCCAGCGTACCGAGTGGAGTGACCTGGAATTGGGCTATAACCGCTACAGTCAGCAGAATAATTATTATGCTTCCCTGTCCGGAACCGCGGGTCTGTTCGCTAATGCATTTTATGCCACGCGACAATTGGGGGATGGTTTCGCCCTTGTGGATACCGACGGTATTGCGGGAATCCCGGTTTATCTGGAGCATCAGCCAGTCGGCAAAACCGACCGCGATGGAAAACTGTTTCTTAATAACCTGCTGCCTTATTACCGTAACAATATCAGTATCGATGTATTATCACTGCCTGATGATTTTCGTGCGCTTTACACGGAGGATAATGCTATTCCTGAAAGCGGTGGTGGTGCAATGGTGCACTTCCGAATCTATCGTGCCCGTGCATTACTGATGACGGTTAAACAGACACAGGGTAAAGCACTGCCGTTTGCTGCACCTGTCAGCGTGGTTACCGCCGCCGGACAGCAACCCGAAACGGGAACCCGCACAACGGTGGTGGGTTATGAAGGCAATATTTATCTTGAGAATCCGCCGGCGGAAGGTTTTGCCATTGTTCATTTACCCGACAGCACATGCCGGATCAGGTTGCCCGCGCAGCTGCCGGCAGGAAAAGCGATAACTACTATGGAGGCAGTATGCCAGTAACCAGGATATTCATTTTTTTACTGGTGCTGTCTGGCGGATTGTTTTTTTCGGCCAGCGCCTCCGCAGATCCCCATTGCTGGACCGGTGACGGGGCAGGGTACAACTTTGGCACCGTAACTCCCGGCCAGGCAGTGTCATCAACAGCACAGATCGGTATTACTTGTAACAGCTATGATCCGTCAACAGATTACATCCGGCTGTGCCTGAATTTTATAGATGAAAATGCACCGGTCGCCATGAACCCGAATGGTATCAGTGGTTACCCTTTGTATTTTAATGTTTATCCGTCAGACAGTCCGGAGACGGCCCTGAGTGCTAATAGTTCCGTATTTGCACAGTTTGATATGGCTGTACCCTCAGGGCAAAGTGCATCCGGCAGCTTTATACTGACTGGCCGTATTCTGGCGGGGCAGACTAAACTGACCGCAATGGATTATTATAAATATAATTTTTTCGCCTATTACAAATATGCCTTTGCTAGCAGCAGAAATCAGCTGCCTTCCTGTGCAGCGATGCCCAATACCTACTCTCAGAACAGAATTTCTGTTTCAGCGACTGCCTCAGTAAAACAAGGCTGTACGCTTGATCAGGTCAGCGATCTTGATTTTGGCCAGCATAGCCCGGCGTTATCACCGCAATTATCGGCAACGGCTATCTCGACCCTGTCAGTGACCTGCCCGGTGAACACTTCTTTCTCGGTAGCATTAGGCAACGGGCTGCATAGCCAGCAATCGGTCCGTCAGTTATGTAATACCGCAGATAACCAGTGTGTGTCTTATCAGCTTTACCAGGATGCGGCTCACAGTGTGGTCTGGAATGATACTAATACTCAGACAGTCCGTTCCGCGACCGGGAACAGTCAGAACCTTATCGTTTACGGGGTGCTGCCTGACCAGAACTGGCCGACAGCGGGCAACTATACAGATACAGTGACAGTCACCCTCCGCTATTAACTGTTTTCTGAGTGCACAACATTTCTCTGTTGTGCGCTTACTTCTTCGGTATTATTTATCACCATTCTTTATTTTTCTGATGGATTTTTAGTCACTCAGTCATCATCTCCCCCGGTTAATATGATTCCGGTCATTTAGTCTCTTACTTTCATTTGATACGGATACAGAACCCTTGTATACCTGTTGTTACAGATAGAAAAGATTGCCAGTTGTGGTTTTATTTTCATTTCGGGAAAGCATAAGCCTTACGCAGTGATTGCAAAGGAGAAGGGGTATGCGAAATCTGTGCAGTAATCGGTTATTGGCAGGCGTGCGGTTATTTTTAGCCTTGGTGTTGGCTGGTCTCGTTTTCCCTGTAACGGCGGCACTCACTGACGCTGGTATAAATATTCGTTTGCAAGTGGTTAACCGTTGCGCGATGTCTGTAGCTTCATCTGCTGATAGTCCGCAGGTAAACGTGCAATGTCCCCGTTCCGTCACCTATCTGGTGCGGGTGCATCAGCAAGCTGAAACTTACGATCATCAGCCACAATACCGCCGGGTGGAGGTCAGTTACTGATTACGGATATGTGCTCTCCTGACCTGCTGAAGATCATTCCCTGTGGCTTTAAAATACGGGATACAGGGTTTGCTGCTCTATATATAAAAAAGGATTAAACAATAAATTTATAACTCCTGAATAATCTTTCCCCGCGGTTTAAATTTCTTTTTTCAGCAAAAAATGCTCTGCTGTTTTTTGCTAATTGACTTTAAAAATAGTAGTGCCATTATTCGCCACAATTATTACTTTCTTTGTGGTTATGGCTATGTCTGCATGGTCCCGTCCTGTATTGCTTCTGCTCTCCGGTCTGCTGTTATTGACCATCGCAATTGCGGTGTTAAATACACTGGTGCCTCTCTGGCTGACCCATGACCAATTTGCTACCTGGCAGGTGGGTGTGGTGAGTTCTGCTTTTTTTACCGGCAATTTACTCGGGACGGTGATTGCAGGGAAAGTTATCACAACCCTCGGTTTTAACCGCAGCTATTATATAGCGACCGCAATTTTTGCTGTGGCGACCTGCGCTTTATTAATCGCCGGTGGTTTTACTGGCTGGACAGTATGGCGTTTTCTGGCAGGTACCGGATGTGCCCTTATCTGGGTGGTTGTTGAAAGCGCTTTGCTCTGTTCAGGGACCTTACGCAATCGTGGCCGGCTGCTGGCTGCGTATATGATTGTTTATTATATCGCCACAGTGCTGGGGCAGTTACTGGTCAGTCTGGTTTCTGATGCCGCCGGATTTATGATACCTCTGCTGGTGGTGTGCATTATGGTCGCTGTACTGCCGTTATTTTTTGCGCGGATTAACCCGCCTGAAGTCGCAGAAAATTCAGCCTCGCCGAATATCCGTGAAATGTTTTCCCGCCATTCATCACGTTTGGGTATTAACGGCTGTATTCTTTCAGGCGTTGTACTGGGCTCGCTGTATGGACTGTTACCATTATACCTGTCTCACAAAGGTATGAGCGATGCGAACGTGGGTTACTGGATGGCATTACTGGTCAGTGCGGCTATTCTCGGACAATGGCCTGTAGGCCGACTGGCCGACCGTTTTGGTCGTCTGATGGTACTGCGTGTGCAGGTCTTTATGGTGATACTGGGTGCATTAGGAATGTTAACTCAGCTGGCAATGGTGCCTGCTTTGTTTATTCTGGGATGCTCCTGTTTTACGTTGTATCCGGTGGCTATGTCCTGGGCATGTGAAAAAGTTGCGCATCATGAGCTGATTGCAATGAATCAGACCCTGTTACTCAGCTATACAGTCGGCAGTCTGGTCGGGCCGGGAATGACATCATTACTGATGGAGCATTTCACGGATAATGTGTTGTTTACCATGATTGCGGCAGTCTCGTTTGTCTATCTGCTGATGTTACTGCGTAAAGCGGATCATCAGACAACACCGGTCGCTCATGCGTAAGGCGGATACGCTTGTGTCTGAAGAAGGGGCCAGCGGCCCCTGCATATTCAGTAAATAACGTTATGGCCGTAACTGGCAATAATTGATTTTACCCGTTCCATGGTTTCTTTCGGCGGAGGACTTACTCCTTCCAGCGGATATTTTTCGCCCATTGCTGTCCATTTATGTTTACCCAGTTCATGATAGGGCAGTAATTCTATTTTTTCGATATTGTCCATTGCAGCAGTAAACTGCCCCAGCCGGTGCGCAGACTGATCATCATCTGTGTACCCGGGCACGACCACATAACGTATCCAGGTGCGTTTACCGGTTTTATGCAGATATTCTGCGAACTCCAGCATCCTGTGGTTTGAAACACCGGTCAGTTTCTGATGTATCTGATCATCCATTTGCTTCAGATCCAGCATGACAAGATCGGTGACCTCCATCAGTTCAGTGATTACATGATCATAGCGGCGGACAAACCCATTGGTGTCCAGACAGGTATCGATACCCGCCTGTTTACAGGCTCTGAACCAGTCGCGGACAAACTCAGCCTGCAAAATAGCCTCACCGCCTGACGCGGTAACCCCGCCACCGGAGGCGGCAATATAGTGTTTATAGGAAAGCAGGTCATCCATAAGTTCTTGTACGGTAACTTCCTGGCCGCCATGAGTATCCCAGGTATCACGGTTATGGCAATACAGGCAGCGTAGCAGGCAACCCTGAAAAAAAACGATAAAGCGAATACCTGGTCCGTCGACGGTACCACAGGATTCGACAGAGTGAATATGACCAGTGACTGACATGCGATGGTTCCTCCGGGGTGAGCTGCGGTAATCTCGCAGGCCGGCATTGACAGGTGTTTATAAGTTGCTGTTATATTCAGCATAAAACAGGAAGAGTAAAAAGGCTCCCGGCCGGGAGCCTTTTTAACCTGGTTAACCAGTATTAAATTGATTGAGTGAACGTACGGGTAATAACGTCCTGCTGTTGTTCTTTGGTCAGTGAATTAAAGCGAACAGCATACCCCGAAACCCTGATGGTCAGCTGTGGATATTTTTCCGGATTATCCATCGCTTCCAGCAACATCTCACGGTTCATTACATTGACATTCAGGTGCTGTCCGCCCTCGATAGCGGCTTCATGATGGAAATATCCATCCATCAGTCCTGCAAGGTTAGCTTTACGGATATCATCATCTTTACCCAGCGCGTTAGGGACAATAGAGAAGGTATAAGAAATACCATCTTTAGCGTAGGCAAAGGGCAGTTTTGCCACTGATGTCAGGGAAGCGACAGCACCTTTCTGGTCACGTCCATGCATCGGGTTCGCGCCGGGACCGAATGGTGCTCCGGCACGGCGGCCATCAGGAGTATTACCTGTTTTTTTACCGTAAACCACATTTGAGGTGATGGTCAGTACTGACTGGGTCGGAACCGCGTTACGGTAAGTTTTCAGTTTCTGAATTTTTTTCATAAAACGTTCAACTAAATCGCAGGCCAGTTCATCGACCCGTGCATCATTATTCCCGAATTGCGGATACTCACCTTCGATTTCGAAATCAATAGCCAGGCCATTTTCGTCACGAACCGGTTTAACTTTGGCATATTTAATTGCAGAAAGGGAGTCAGCCGCGACTGACAGTCCTGCGATACCACATGCCATAGTGCGGTAAACATCACGGTCATGCAGAGCCATTAAAGCAGCTTCATAGCTGTATTTATCGTGCATATAGTGAATGACGTTCAGCGCTGTGACGTACTGGGTTGCCAGCCAGTCCATAAAATGATCCATACGGGCCATCACAGTATCGAAGTCGAGGATCTCATCGGTAATCGGGGCCTCTTTGGGGCCGACCTGAATTTTCAGTTTTTCATCCATCCCGCCGTTAATCGCGTACAGCATGGTTTTCGCCAGGTTAGCGCGGGCACCAAAGAACTGCATCTGTTTGCCGACGATCATCGGGCTGACACAACAGGCAATGGCATAGTCATCACTGTTAAAGTCAGGCCGCATCAGGTCATCATTTTCATACTGGATAGATGACGTATCGATGGACACTTTAGCCGCATATTTTTTGAAATTCAGTGGTAATTGTTCTGACCACAGAATAGTCATATTCGGTTCAGGTGAAGGCCCCATGGTATAGAGGGTATTGAGGAAGCGGAATGTACTTTTAGTGACCAGCGTCCGGCCATCCAGTCCCATACCTGCCAGTGACTCGGTTGCCCAGATCGGGTCGCCGGAGAACAGTTCATCGTATTCCGGGGTACGCAGGAACCGAACCATCCGCAGTTTCATCACCAGGTGGTCAATCAGCTCTTGTGCTTCATCTTCGCTCAGAATGCCCGCCTGCAGGTCTCGTTCAATATAGATATCCAGGAAGGTTGAAACACGGCCGAATGACATAGCCGCACCATTCTGTGATTTTACGGCAGCCAGATAACCGAAATAAGTCCATTGCACAGCTTCACGGGCATTCGTCGCCGGAGAGGCGATATCCAGACCATAACGGCTGGCCATTTCTTTCATATCTTTCAGAGCCTGATACTGGTCTGAAATTTCTTCGCGCAGACGAATAGTTTCTTCGAGAGCATTACCCTGTTCGAGGTCACTTTGCAGTGAGCCAAACTGGGCCAGTTTATCTTTCATCAGTGCATCAATACCGTAGAGTGCAACACGGCGATAATCACCGATAATACGGCCGCGACCATAGGCATCCGGCAGGCCGGTCAGAATTCCGGACTTACGGCAACGCATAATATCCGGTGTGTAGACATCGAACACACCCTGGTTATGTGTTTTACGGTATTCAGTAAATATTTTTTTCAGTGTCGGATCGAGTTCACGGCCATATACCTGACAGGAGCCTTCAACCATACGGATACCACCGTAGGGAATAATGGCACGTTTCAGGGGCGCTTCCGTTTGCAGACCGACAATTTTTTCCAGTGACTTGTTGATATAGCCTGCGTCGTGGGAAGTAATTGTTGAAGCCAGATCCGTATCAAAATCGACCGGTGCATGGGTCCGGTTTTCGATTTTAATACCTTCCATAACCTTATCCCACAATGTGGTTGTGGCATCTGTTGCGTTGCTGAGGAAGGCTTCATCGCCTTCATAAGGTGTATAGTTTTTCTGAATAAAATCGCGGACGTTAACGCTGGTTTGCCATTCACCGGCTGCAAACCCCTGCCACGCCTGGTTCATTTTTTCATTAAGTTCAGTCATGAGATACCTGCCTTGTTAAGTTGAATTCAGCGTACGGGCAGCGGTACGTGACCTGCCGGTACAAAATCTATGTTCAGTGTAGTATTGATAAATTAGTTTTCACTATTATCTTTACGCAAGTAAATAATCCAGTACGTGAGCCCTACTAATAAACCGCCACCAATAATATTCCCCAGAGTAACGGGAATAAGATTATCGGTAATAAATTGCCAGGGAGTCAGTGTGGAAAATTGTCCGGCTGTGGTACTGGTCAGTTGCCAGAAATCAGCAGAAGCAAAATCTTTAATGACAATAGCCATCGGAATCATAAACATATTGGCAATACTGTGTTCAAACCCGCTGGAAACAAACATAGTCACCGGCAGGATCATGGCAAGGGTTTTATCTGTCAGTGAACGACCGGAATAGCTCATCCATACGGCCAGACAAACCAGTAAGTTGGCCAGAATTCCCAGGGCAACGGCTTCGACAAATGTATGGTGCATTTTATGATCGGCTGTCTGCAGTACATTGAGGCCCCATAATCCATTAGCCACCAGATGTTCACCAGATAACCAAATCAGCGCCACAAACAGTAACGCGCCAAACAGGTTTCCGAAATAGACGATAATCCAGTGGCGCGTGAGCTGAGCCCAGCTGATACGCCCACTGGCTTTGGCAACCACAATAAGAACGGTTGAAGTGAATAAATCAGCACCACAGACGACCACCAGAATCAACCCGAGAGAGAAACAGAGTCCGCCAATCAGTCGCGAAATACCATAAGGTAATTCGCTGCTACCGGTAGTGACGGTAATATAAAAAGTGAAGGCGATGGAGATAAAAACACCTGCATTAATTGCCAGGAAAAAGGTGGTTAATGGTGGTTTTGATGCCTTATAGACACCTGCTTCTTCGGCAACTTTTGCCATTGCTGCCGGCATTAACAGATCAAAAGGATTGTCCGTTTTCACACAAATCCCCTCAGAGTTTTCGCTGTGCCCAGAGTATCAAATGGCCTGTTTGTGAGAATTGACCTGGATCACTTTTAACCGTTGCTGGTCTGCTAAAACTGTCTTTTTCGGTCAGTGATATATCATAATGCATTGAAAATAAAGGTTAAAATTTATTTTAATAACTATTTTATTTTTTGATTAACCGGGTGTTGTCGCCAGATGATTAAACAATAAAGACTAAAAATGGCATGATTATGCGCCGGGAGAGGGAGCTACAGCTAAATATAAACAGACGGGGCAAAAAAACAGCGCCGGTCGAAGGCGCTGTAAATATTTTTTTAACAAAGAATCGGCGGAGACTTAATTTTCTGACCAGTACTGACGTTTTGCGGCCTGAAGTTTCTCATAAGCCGCCAGTAAAGACTGATGGGCAGGGAAAGCAGTCAGAGACAAGTCAACTTTCTGCAGCCCATAAAAAGGTTCTTCGCCACTGATTGCCGCAGACGCAGCTTCTACCGCATCGCTGCCGTACATACGGTTAAAGGCGGTCAGATATTCGCCGGGGGTCCGCTCATCTTCCAGTGACAGCAACAGTAATGTCTGCAGGCAGCGGTAGTAATTAGCCTGTTCGGCACTGAAGACTGAATTGTTAAATTCAATGGTCCACTCGGTCCAGATCAATGCCTGGTCGAGATCGCCTCCGGCAAGTGCCAGCATAGCTTTAAGTTCACCGACGCGCAGGGTTGACCAGCCATTATCTTTGCCCGTCGCCAGACCCAGCAGTTCGCGTACCCGGGTAAAATCGTCCAGGCCTTCGTCATCCATCTGCGTAATCAGTTCAAGGTAGTCCTGAGGTTGCCATTCGCTGCCCGGTAAACTAAGGAAAGTTTCACGGAAACCGGATCCCATATTGTTGTTAGCCAGCAATAAATCTTCGGCCGGATAAATATCAGACATGCCGGGAACAATAATCCGGCAGGCATATACGCCCAGATGTTCATAGTCGGCAATATACACTTCTTTATTTTCGGCACGGAAAATATTCATCAGTGTCGAAAATTCCTGTTCGGTGGTACCGGAAAAGGACCAGTCAGCGAACGGATAATCAGGAGTATCTTTGAACATATCCCAGGAGATCAGGCCGCTGGAATCGATAAAATGTGTTTCCAGGTTAGTGTGTTCTGCGACTTCTTCATCATCAAAGGTTGGCGGAGTAAACACATCCAGATCTTTCAGGCTGCGGCCCTGTAATAGTTCCGTAACGGTGCGTTCCAGCGCGACGCCGAAATCAGGATGGGCGCCGAAAGAAGCAAAACAGGTACCATTTTCCGGATTAAATAACACCACACAGATCACCGGATACTGGCCGCCCAGCGAGGCGTCGTAGGCAAAAATCGGGAAACCTTCGGCTTCCAGTTGTGCAATAGCTTCGATAACCGCCGGATAACGGGCCATGACTGTCTGTGGAATTTCCGGCAGGCTGATTGATTCAGCGATAATACGGTTTTTAATGTAACGCTCAAAGACTTCCGAAAGACCCTGAACCCGTGCCTCACTGGCGGTATTACCGGCTGACATACCATTGGATACATATAAATTACCGATAATATTCATCGGAATATAGACGGTCTGCTTGTCTGACTGACGGATAAACGGCAGTGCGCAGATTCCCCGGTCATCGTTACCTGACTGCAGATCAACCAGCAGGCTGGCACCGAGGACATTGTCCGGGTCATAGAACTTACGCAGTGCAGGGTCCAGCAGTCCTTCCGGTAAATCGTCGTCTTCAGTCAGCGGGAACCATTTCTCATTCGGATAATGGACAAAGTCACCGCCAGCGACCGTTTCACCCAGCCAGAAATCGGCAAAGAAATAGTTCGTTGATAACCGTTCAAAATATTCACCTAACGCAGAAGCCAGGGCGGCTTTTTTGCTGGCACCTTTGCCATTGGTAAAACACAGAGGACAGTCACGATCGCGGATATGGACTGACCAGACATTCGGAACCGGATTCAGCCATGAAGCTTCTTCAATAGTAAACCCTAAAGACTGTAGCTTATGCTGAAACCGTGAAATAGAGTCTTCTAAAGCGGCATCTTTGCCTGGTATAAATGTTTGCGTCATAGTGCCGCGTTCTCCCGGGGAGTGATAAACAGATGTGTTGGGGTAATGATACGGAATTTATACGATGACCGCTATCAGCCGACAGTAAAATCTCCCCGTTATAACTCCGTTACCCGGAGCCGAAATAAGCCGTTGTCCGGAAAAAAATAAACATCAGGGTCAGGGGATTAACCGGAGAGTCATAAAAATCGTCCTGCAGACCGATTAATTATTGCAGCGTTTTTCAGGCAGTGATACAACCGACAGGTATCTGATAATCGTTTCGATGTAACCATGGTGAGTATAAATGACGCAGGTGTATAATTTTAGTTCTGGCCCGGCAATGTTGCCAGCAGAAGTACTTCGTCGTGCACAGCAGGATCTGGTTAACTGGCAGGGTCTGGGCACTTCAGTAATGGAAATCAGCCATCGCAGCAAAGAATTTATCAGCGTTGCTGAAACGGCAGAGCAGGACTTCCGGGATTTATTAAAAATCCCGTCCAATTATAAAGTATTGTTCTGCCACGGTGGTGGCCGTGGTCAGTTTGCGGCAGTACCCGGTAATTTACTGAATGGTGCCAGCCAGGCTGACTATATTGATGGTGGTTACTGGGGGCACAGTGCGGTTAAAGAAGCCGCTAAATTTTGTACCCCGAATATTATTGATATTAAAGTCACTGAAGAAGGTAAAACTGCGTTATTACCCATGAGCCAATGGCAGCTGAATGATAACGCTGCTTATGTGCATTACTGCCCGAATGAAACCATCGATGGTACCGCGATTGATGAGCAGCCGGATTTCGGCGATAAAATAGTGGTCGCTGATTTCTCCTCCACCATTTTATCCCGTGAGATCGATGTCAGCCGCTACGGGGTGATTTATGCCGGCGCCCAGAAAAATATCGGTCCTGCCGGGCTGACACTGGTTATTGTCCGTGAAGACCTGCTGGGTAAAGCCCGTAAGGATCTGCCTTCTGTCTTCGATTACTCGGTGCTGGCAGAAAATAACTCAATGTTTAACACCCCGCCAACTTTTGCCTGGTATCTGTCCGGACTGGTATTCCAGTGGCTGAAAGAGCAGGGCGGCGTCGCGGCAATGGATAAAGTCAACCAGGCGAAGGGCGATCTTCTTTACAGCACCATTGATCACAGTGATTTCTATCGTAATAATGTTGCAGACAGCAACCGCTCGCGGATGAATATCCCTTTCCAGCTGGCAGATTCCGCGCTGGATAAGCTGTTTCTGGACGAGTCTGTCAGCCACGGACTGCATGCTCTCAAAGGGCACCGGGTGGTTGGCGGAATGCGGGCTTCTATTTACAATGCCATGCCGCTGGCGGGTGTGAAAGCACTGACTGAGTTTATGCTCGATTTTGAACGCCGCCATGGCTAAGCCAGTGGTGATTTACTGGCCTTTTTGTTTACCCCGCCAGTGGCGGGGTTTTGATCTTTTATAAAGAGTGACTTTTGACATGCCGGATTCTCTGACCTTACAACCTGTAGCCCGTATTGACGGTACGGTAAATTTACCCGGCTCGAAAAGTGTGTCAAACCGCGCGCTATTGTTAGCTGCAATTTCCAAAGGAACGACCCGCCTGACGAATCTGCTGGACAGTGATGACATTAAGCACATGCTTAATGGACTGAGCTTGCTGGGGATTGAATATACATTATCTGCAGATCGTACCGAATGTGTTGTCACCGGGATCGGTGGCCCGTTACATGCCGCAGCTCCTGTTGAGTTATTCCTCGGGAATGCGGGAACGGCGATGCGTCCGCTGGCGGCGGCCTTAAGCCTGGCGGGTAAAGATATTATCCTGACCGGCGAACCACGAATGAAAGAACGTCCCATCGGTCACCTGGTTGATGCTCTGCGTCAGGGGGGGGCTGATATCAGCTATCTGGAAAATGAAAACTACCCGCCATTACGCCTGAACGGCGGGTTCAATGGAGGCGAAATCAGTGTCGATGGCAGTGTGTCAAGCCAGTTTCTGACTGCGTTGCTGATGACTGCGCCTTTAGCCAGTGAACAGACAACCATTACCATTACCGGTGAACTGGTTTCAAAGCCATATATTGATATCACGCTGAATCTGATGAAATGTTTTGGTGTCAGGGTTGAAAACCAGCAATACCAGCGTTTTGTTATTCAGGGCGGGCAGCAGTATCAGTCTCCCGGCGAATATCTGGTTGAAGGGGATGCCTCATCGGCTTCTTATTTTCTGGCTGCTGCGGCAATTAAAGGCGGTACTGTCCGTGTCACCGGTATTGGCCGCAACAGTATACAGGGCGATATTCGCTTTGCTGATGTGCTGGAAAAAATGGGGGCAGTGATTGAATGGGGGGATAATTATATTTCCTGTACCCGTGGCGCACTGAAGGCGATAGAGATGGATATGAACCACATCCCTGATGCGGCGATGACTATTGCCACCACTGCCTTGTTTGCGGAAGGTACTACCCTGATGACGAATATCTACAACTGGCGGGTAAAAGAAACCGACCGGCTTGCGGCCATGGCAGCTGAATTACGTAAGGTCGGGGCAACAGTTGAAGAGGGGTATGATTTTATTCGTATTACGCCGCCTGCTACCCTGAAACATGCAGACATTGAAACCTATAATGATCATCGTATTGCGATGTGTTTCTCTCTGGTTGCATTGTCGGATACCCCGGTCACTATTCTCGACCCCGGATGTACAGCAAAAACTTTCCCTGATTATTTCCACCAGCTGGCTGCTGTCAGTCATTAATTATCAGTGGACTTTCTCTGTTCTGGTCTGTATTTAGTCCGGTTGCGCCGGGTTTATCTCACCCGGTGGTTGCCGTCTTAGCTGAAAACTCTGTTTTTTTGCCCCTGTGGCGGAATAAGTCACTGCGACTTCCGTTCGCCACAGGTATACTTAAGGCAAACGGTGTATTTATATGCTGAGAAATCCAGATCAGCGATAAAGGAGATTATAATGACAACGGTCCCGGTGATGACGATTGATGGCCCGAGTGGGGCCGGGAAAGGCACGCTGTGTAAAGCGATTGCTGAGAAACTGCAATGGCATTTACTGGACTCCGGCGCGATTTATCGGGTGCTGGCCCTGGCGGCGTTACATCATCGCGTGGATATCAGCTCGGAAGAAGCGCTGGTTCCGATTGCAGCGCATCTTGATGTGCGTTTTCTCTCCGTTGACGGTGAGCTGCAGGTTATTCTGGAAGGTGAAGAGGTGACCAGCGAAATCCGTACCCAGGATGTCAGTAATACGGCGTCTAAAGTCGCAGCGTTCCCGCGGGTGCGGGAAGCTCTTTTACGGCGGCAGCGGGCTTTTAAAGAAGCGCCGGGGCTGATTGCTGATGGCCGTGACATGGGAACGGTCGTGTTTCCTGAAGCCGCAGTGAAGATTTTCCTCGATGCCAGCGCCGAAGAAAGAGCAGAACGGCGTATGCTACAGTTGCAGGAAAAGGGCTTTAGTGTTAACTTTGAGCGCCTTTTATCTGAGATAAAAGAACGGGACGACCGTGATCGTAACCGTGCCGTGGCTCCGCTGGTGCCTGCGGCGGATGCATTGGTTATTGATTCTACTGGCATGACTATTGAGCAAGTGATTGAAAAAACACTTGAATATGCCAGGTCACGGTTGAAAGATCTCGTTTGAGTTCTGGCCAGCGCGCCGACAGAATGCTTTACCCCCGTACCACGGATGGTGCGGGGTATGTGAAACAACCCCATCCGACAATGATGTCAGATGGACGTTAAATTGAAGAATCCTGAAGATTATCAATATGACTGAATCTTTTGCTCAACTCTTTGAAGAGTCCCTGAAAGAAATCGAAACCCGTCCGGGTTCCATTGTTCGTGGTGTTGTTGTTGCTATCGACAAAGACATCGTTCTGGTTGATGCGGGTCTGAAATCTGAATCTGCAATTCCTGCAGAGCAGTTCAAAAACGCAGCTGGCGAACTGGAAATCCAGGTAGGCGACGAAGTTGACGTAGCCCTGGATGCTGTAGAAGACGGCTTCGGTGAAACGCTGCTGTCCCGTGAAAAAGCTAAACGTCACGAAGCTTGGATCACGCTGGAAAAAGCGTATGAAGAAGCTGAAACTGTTACCGGTATTATCAACGGCAAAGTCAAGGGCGGCTTCACTGTTGAGCTGAACGGTATTCGTGCGTTCCTGCCAGGTTCACTGGTAGATGTGCGTCCGGTTCGTGATACTCTGCACCTGGAAGGCAAAGAGCTTGAATTCAAAGTAATCAAGCTTGATCAGAAACGTAACAACGTGGTGGTTTCCCGCCGTGCGGTTATCGAATCTGAGAACAGTGCTGAACGTGATCAACTGCTGGAAAACCTGCAGGAAGGCATGGAAGTTAAAGGTATCGTTAAGAACCTGACTGACTACGGTGCATTCGTTGATCTGGGTGGTGTTGACGGCCTGCTGCATATCACTGATATGGCGTGGAAACGTGTTAAACATCCAAGCGAAATTGTCAACGTTGGCGACGAAATCACTGTTAAAGTGCTGAAGTTCGACCGCGAGCGTACCCGTGTATCTCTGGGCCTGAAACAGCTGGGCGAAGATCCTTGGGTTGCTATCGCTAAGCGTTACCCTGAGAGTACCCGTCTGACGGGGCGCGTGACCAACCTGACTGATTACGGCTGCTTCGTAGAAATCGAAGAAGGCGTTGAAGGTCTGGTACACGTTTCTGAAATGGACTGGACTAACAAAAACATTCACCCATCTAAAGTTGTTAACGTGGGTGATGTTGTTGAAGTTATGGTTCTGGACATCGACGAAGAACGTCGTCGTATCTCCCTGGGTCTGAAGCAGTGTAAATCTAACCCATGGCAGCAGTTCGCAGAAACTCACAACAAAGGCGATCGCGTTGAAGGTAAAATCAAGTCAATCACTGACTTTGGTATCTTCATCGGCCTGGACGGTGGTATCGACGGTCTGGTTCACCTGTCAGACATCTCCTGGAACGCGACCGGCGAAGAAGCCGTGCGTGAGTACAAGAAAGGCGACGAAATCGCCGCTGTTGTACTGCAGGTCGATGCAGAACGTGAGCGTATCTCTTTAGGCGTTAAGCAACTGGCTGAAGATCCTTTCAACAACTACATCACCCTGAACAAGAAAGGCGTGATCGTGACTGGTAAAGTTACGGCAGTTGATGCGAAAGGTGCTACAGTTGAGTTAGCTGACGGCGTTGAAGGTTACCTGCGCGCTTCTGAAGCTTCACGTGACCGCGTTGAAGATGCAACTCTGGTTCTGAATGTCGGCGACGAAGTTGAAGCTAAATTCACCGGTGTTGATCGTAAAAACCGTGTTGTAAGCCTGTCTGTTCGTGCAAAAGACGAAGCTGACGAGAAAGATGCAATCGCAACTGTTAACAACAAACAGTCTGACGAAAGCAACTTCTCTAACGCAATGGCTGAAGCTTTCAAAGCAGCATCTAAAGGCGAGTAATCTGCCTGAAATGACGGACAACAACCCGCGGTTGTTGTCCGCTCAGGTCAGCTGTCAAATGTTCCATAAAGGAATTAACCGGAGGATTCATGACTAAGTCAGAGTTGATCGAACGCCTTGCCAGCCAGCAAACACATATTCCGGCTAAGGCTGTTGAAGATGCTGTAAAAGAGATGCTTGAACATATGGCATCGACCCTGGCACAGGGTGAGCGTATCGAAATCCGGGGATTCGGCAGTTTCTCTCTGCACTATCGTGCTCCCCGTACTGGCCGTAACCCGAAAACGGGTGACAAAGTGGAACTGGAAGGTAAATACGTTCCCCACTTTAAACCAGGAAAAGAGCTACGAGATCGTGCAAACATTAGTGAATAATGTCTGAGCCTGAACTCATTGGATGCTAAAAACGGTACCTCAGGGTACCGTTTTTTTTGCCCGTAACAGTGTACGACCCGCGCCGCTGAATCTCCTCCCTCTCATCACCTACTTGTTTTCACCTTGCGTCTTTTGTCGCAATTATTCATCCCCCGTGTATCAGTAACAAAATCAAACGATGATTATTTTCTCCTGATAAACGGGAGACACTTGTGAACCTGATTATTTTTGCCTGGATAACCACCGTCAGCCTGATACCGCTGCTGTTTTTGCCCGTATTACCGGCACCGCCAGTACTGGTCCTTATTGCCGTCATTGCTCTGATCATACTACAGGCTGATAACGCCTGGTTATGGGCTATCGCCTGGTCTGGCCTGATATTCAGCTGGGGCGTGCTGGTGGCGTCTCAGCAATTACGTGAAGTGGAACAACTGACTCGCCGTCCGCTGAATGCGGTGGTCACAGTCGCAGCAACCGAAATCGGCCGCAAACGGATCCGGGTACAGATACATCAGGCGGAAGGGCGACTGCGTTTCCCGGCACTCTCTGCCTGGCTGACCGCAGGTGATACAGTGACTGAGTTTTGCCCGGGACAACGCTGGGAGATGCGTCTCAGGCTGCGGCCAGTGCATAGTCAGTTAAATGAAGGGGGATATGATCAGCAACGTTATGCGCTGGCAAATTACTGGCCGTTACAGGGAAAAGTACTGGCTAAAAAACCGCAGAATCTGAGTTGCAGCCTGAGATCCCGGGTGATTAACCAGGCCAGAGAAGATATGTCATCAGTAGCCAGTCAGGGGGTACTTCAGGCGCTTTTATTTGGCCTGCGTGACAATATCCCTCAGCGAACTAATCAGTTGTTCCGCGAAACAGGGGTGGCGCATCTGATGGCGATTTCCGGCATGCATATTGGTCTGGCGGGTAGCTTTGGCTGGTGGCTGGCCCGCAGTATGCAGAAATGGCTATCGGAGCGTTATATCAGCCCGCAATTTCCACAGGTGGCAGGGTGGCTATTAGCGGCACTCTATACCTGGATCTCCGGAGGTCTGGCACCGGCATTACGGGCGATGCTGGCCCTTACACTGTGGATGTTTATCCGGAATTACCGTTTCAATCTGAATAGCTGGCAGGTGTGGATCAGTTGTGCGGCAGGCTTACTGATCAGCGATCCTGTACTGATCCTTTCCGACAGTTTCTGGCTATCTATGCTGGCGGTATTGATGCTGCTGATCTGGTATCGGTGGTTTTCTTTACCCCGCTATCTTTCGCGTCCAGTCCGCTGGTTCTGGTTACGGTTATTGCATTTACAACTGGGAATGATGCTATTAATGCTGCCCTTGCAGGCACTGTTATTCAACGGAGTCAGTCTGGCTGCGTTACCGGCCAATATGATTGCTATTCCTGTCGTGTCATTACTGACATTACCCCTGGCAGGCATAGCGCTTCTGCTGACACCCACAGGGCTCTCTCCTGTATTCTGGATGCTGGCAGACAAATCCGTGGTGCTGATGGTCACGGTACTTGAAGCGCAACCTGCCAGCTGGTTTCCGGTCAGCGATTTCTTTTTGTGGGCGACCATTGCCTGGGGAGGGCTGCTATTTTTTCGTGCCGGCTTTGGCCGGTATTTTTCCGGCTCAGGCGGCGCTGTATTACTGAGTTGTTTATTATGGCGTTATTCTTCCGCGGGGGAGCAATGGCGTGCAGATATGCTGGATGTCGGACATGGTCTGGCGATAGTGATCAGTCAGGGGAAAGAGGCAGTTATTTATGACACCGGCAATCGCTGGCAGCAAGGGGATACCGGACAGAGAATTATTATCCCCTGGTTACAGCAGCGACAGTTAATGCCGCAGGAGGTGATTATCAGCCACCGCCATCTCGATCATTATGGCGGTCAGGGGAGTATCAGCAACCGCTGGCCCGCTATACCGCTGCGCACTGCGCTGGCCCGGCCCGCAGATTTATCCTGTTTTCGTGGTGAGCAATGGCAGTGGAAAAAGCTGACGTTTAGTGTGCTGTGGCCCCCGCAGAGCAGTGTCAGCGGTCAGAATGACGACTCCTGTGTGATCAGAGTCAGTGATGGTAAGTTTAGTTTATTGCTGACGGGTGACCTCGAACGGCGCGCGGAGCGCGAACTTGTCAGGCTGGAAAAGGAACAGTTACGCTCTACATTTATCCAGGTGCCTCATCACGGCAGTAATACTTCGTCTGCCCCGGTATTATTACGGCGGGTCAATGGTCAGCTGGCAATGGCCTCGCTGGCCCGTTATAACAACTGGAAGATGCCATCCCCAGCGGTGATCAAACGCTATCGTGATGCGGGGTTTCGCTGGCTTGATACTGCTGTCTCGGGACAAATTTCCCTGCGTATTTATAAGGACAGTTATCAGGTTTTAGAAATGCGCGAACAAATTTCCCGGCGCTGGTATCATCAGTGGTTTGGCGTAAAAGCCGAATCCAGGTAGAATAAGCCGTAATCCCAAACAACGTGAAGAAATAATGCATCCAGATAAAGATCTCTCAACGTGGCAGACATTCCGTCGACTATGGCCAATGATTACTCCGCACAAGGCGGGATTAGTGGTGGCGGCGGTTGCTCTGGTACTGAATGCCGCAGGCGATACCCTGATGTTATCGTTACTAAAACCCTTACTTGATGATGGTTTCGGAAAAGCCGATAAATCAGTGCTGATATGGATGCCATTAGCGGTAATGGGTCTGATGCTGATCCGTGGTGTGACCAGTTATGTCTCAAGTTACTGTATTTCGTGGGTGTCCGGTCATGTTGTTATGACCATGCGCCGTCGTTTATTTTCCCATATGATGGGCATGCCGGTTGCCTTCTTTGATCAACAGTCGACCGGCACATTATTGTCGCGTATTACTTATGATTCTGAGCAGGTAGCCTCTTCGTCATCCAGTGCCCTGGTAACAGTGGTCAGAGAAGGTGCATCCATCATTGGCCTGTTTATTATGATGTTTTACTACAGCTGGCAGTTATCGTTAATTCTGATTGTGTTAGCCCCGATCGTCTCTGTCGCTATCCGTATGGTATCTAAGCGTTTCCGTGGTATCAGTAAATCCATGCAGAACACCATGGGACAAGTGACTACCAGCGCAGAGCAAATGCTGAAAGGCCATAAAGAAGTCCTTATTTTTGGCGGACAGCAGGTGGAAACCAAACGTTTTGATGTGGTCAGTAACCGTATGCGTCAGCAGGGGATGAAGCTGGTGTCAGCATCGTCAATCTCTGACCCTATTATTCAGTTGATTGCTTCACTGGCACTGGCTTTTGTGCTCTATGCTGCCAGCTTCCCGGAGGTGATGGATACCCTGACTGCAGGTACAATTACCGTAGTTTTTTCCTCGATGATTGCCTTAATGCGTCCGTTGAAATCACTGACCAACGTTAACGCACAGTTCCAGCGTGGTATGGCGGCCTGTCAGACCCTGTTCACTATCCTTGACTCCGAACAGGAAGTGGATACGGGGACTAAAGTACTGGAGCGTGCCCGTGGTGATATTGAGTTCCGTAATGTCACATTCAGCTATCCCGGCCGTGACACCCCGGCTTTACACGATATTTCCATGACCCTGCCGGAAGGAAAAACCGTTGCTTTAGTCGGACGTTCGGGGTCAGGTAAGTCAACAATCGCCAGTTTACTGACCCGTTTTTACGATATTCAGTCCGGCCAGATTACGCTGGATGGTCATGACCTGCGGGAATACACCCTGCATTCCTTACGTAATCAGGTCGGGCTGGTTTCTCAGAATGTGCATTTATTCAATGATACTATCGCGAATAATATCGCCTATGCCCGGGAATCAGAATTCAGCCGTGAAGAAATAGAACGGGCTGCCACTATGGCCCACGCCATGGACTTTATCGGAAAAATGGATAATGGTCTTGATACGGTGATTGGTGAGAATGGTGTACTGTTATCCGGTGGTCAGCGTCAGCGTATTGCCATCGCGCGGGCATTGTTACGTGATTGTCCGGTACTGATTCTGGACGAAGCTACCTCAGCACTGGATACCGAATCTGAACGGGCAATCCAGTCAGCGCTGGATGAATTGCAAAAAAACCGTACCTCGCTGGTGATTGCTCACCGTCTGTCGACCATCGAAAAAGCCGATGAAATCGTGGTGGTGGAAGACGGCAGAATTATTGAACGTGGTTCACACACCGACCTGCTGGAGCAGCGGGGTGTTTACGCGCAACTTCATAAAATGCAGTTTGGCAAATGATTGAGCGGCTGTGGAGTGGTCAGTCAGGGTGGTGGCGCTTACTGCTGCCCTTTTCTCTGCTGTACGGCGCAGTCACTACGCTGTTACGGTTAAGTTACCGTAAAGGCTGGCGCAAAAGCTGGCGGGCACCGGTGCCTGTGGTGGTGGTCGGTAACCTGACTGCCGGCGGAAACGGTAAAACCCCGGTGGTGATCTGGCTGGTGGAACAGTTGCTGGCCAGGGGGTTACGTCCGGCAGTGGTATCACGGGGTTATGGCGGAAAAGCCGACCGTTATCCACTGCTGCTTAATGATAAAACCACCACCGGGGAAGCCGGCGACGAACCGGTACTGATCTATCAGCGTACCGGAGTGCCGGTCGCGGTTGCACCGGTACGTGCAGACGCGGTTTCAGCCGTCCTGCAGTCGTATACTATTGATGTTATCGTGACGGATGACGGGTTACAGCATTACGCACTGCAACGGGATATTGAAATTGTGGTGGTTGACGGAGTCCGCCGGTTTGGCAATGGCTGGTGGCTGCCTGCCGGTCCGATGCGTGAACGAAGCTCAAGATTAAGTGACGTTGATGCGGTAGTGATTAATGGGGGGACTGCCGGGGAAAGTGAAATCAGTATGCACCTTGCGGCCGGAGATGCGGTTAATTTACTGAGCGGTGAAACCCGTAAGTTGTCTGAGCTAAGAAATGTTATCGCTATGGCAGGTATCGGCCATCCGCCCCGTTTCTTTAACACCCTCAGGGAACAGGGACTAGTCCCGCAGGCCGAAATCGCTTTTTCTGACCATCATGCTTACAGTGCTGATGAAGTGGAACAGTTGCTGACCGGTGATCAGCAATTACTGATGACCGAAAAAGACGCCGTAAAATGTCGTACTTTTGCCAGAGAAAACTGGTGGTATTTACCCGTAAGTGCCCGGCTCTGCGGGACAGCTGTCGGCCCTTTGCTGGACAATATCCTCAGCCGGGTGTCGCCGCGCTGACGGCTGCACTTTTTCTGTTTTGTCTTTCTTCTGTCAGAGGCCATTTTATGGCCTCTGATGCTTTCTGCGGGTGACAAACAATGTCTCCTCTCCGGGCTGCTGTGATATGCTAACGCTCTGCACCCTGATGGAGGAAATATGGATCATCGTTTACTTGAAATAGTGGCATGCCCTGTCTGTAATGGTAAGTTGCATTATAATCAGAAACTTCAGGAACTGACCTGTAAAGCCGACGGATTAGCTTACCCTGTGCGTGATGGCATTCCGGTTTTACTGGAAAATGAAGCCAGGACGCTGACCGCGGAAGAGAAACTGTCATGAGTTTTGTGGTCATCATCCCTGCGCGTTTTGCATCTACCCGTCTGCCCGGTAAGCCATTAATGGATATTAACGGATTACCGATGGTTGTTCGTGTGTTGCAGCAAGCCGCGGCCTCAGGAGCATCACGGGTTATCGTTGCTACGGATCATTCTGAAGTGGCAGCCGCAGTCACGGCTGCCGGCGGGGAGGTCTGTATGACACGCGAAGACCACCATTCCGGTACTGAACGACTGGCTGAAGTTATTGAGAAATATAACTTCCCTGACGACACGATTATTGTAAATGTTCAGGGTGATGAACCACTGATTCCGCCGGCGATCATCCGTCAGGTTGCCGGTAATCTGGCGAACGCAACCTCCGGAATGGCAACGCTGGCGGTACCGATCACTGATGCAGAAGAGGCGTTTAATCCTAATGCGGTTAAAGTTGTCACTGATCATCAGGGATACGCCCTATATTTCTCCAGGGCAACTATTCCGTGGGATCGTCAGCGTTATGCCGAATCCCGCGAACAGGCCGGAGATACGTTACTCAGACATATCGGCATTTATGCGTATCGGGCAGGATTTATCCGCCGTTATATCCGCTGGGAGCCCTGCGCCCTGGAACAGACAGAGCTGCTGGAGCAGTTACGGGTTCTGTGGTACGGCGAAAAAATTCATGTCGATGTGGCCCTGGAAACGCCGAGTGTCGGGGTTGATACACTTGCGGATCTGCAACGTGTGCGCGACATCCTGAGCTGATGACCGCCCGGCAGCTGATACAGCGAGGTATCAGGAGGGAAGATGGAACGATTAAAATCAGAGCTCAGTCTTATCCTCGGGGAGTCTGTCGGCCGGATAGAACCCCTTAACTGTCAGCCTCACTCCTGCCTGTATGCACTTTATGACCGGTCCGGTCAGGCGATGCCGATGGTGGTGCGTGATTTTTCGCAACCCGGCCTCGCGGAACAACAGGCCAGAAAACTGATGTTATTACGACAGCACGGGTCGGTCCCTGTACCTGCCGTCTACGGTGTTGTATTCAGTGACCGGTTACCCTTTCATGAATTATTGCTGGTGGAAAGGCTGGGAGGAATTTCTGCCGCAGCGCCGGTCCGTTCTCCTGGTGCTCAGGAACGGCTGGCACAACAGATTGCAGACGGGCTGGGCAGCTGGCACAGTCAGTCAGCAGATAATATGAGTGGTTATATTGACAGCTGTCAGTCACTCAGCTGGCCGGACTGGTACAGGCAGTACACCACGGTTCTGTGGTCTCTGCTCAGGCAAAAAAAACAAACAGCCCTCTCTGCTGCAGACCTGCAATTTCTGTCACTGACCCAGCGTAACTATCAGCAGCTGTTTGCTGATCTGAGTCAGCCGAATGTTATGCTGCACGGTAACCTTGAGCTCAGCAATATTATCAAAGACCCTCATACGGAAAGTCTGCTGGCGATGGTTCAGCCCGGCCGTATACTCTGGGCACCGGCGGAATTTGAACTGTTCCGTTTATGGAATGAACCTGTCGGACAAGCGATTATTCTTAAATACCGGCACAGACACCTGCTGGACGAAGGCTTTATCTGGCGTTGCCCGTTATACCGCCTATGGTATCAGGCAGAGCAGGTTGTCTGTAACCAGCCATTTTCAGCACAGGACTTTGCTGAAGCCAGGAGGCAACTGCTTCCGTGGCTTGCTGAATAAGCTTCAGCTGCTGATTTTTTGCCACAGTTGCCCCAGTGTTTCATACCAGGCCCGTTCGCTGTGAGATAACCAGATGGCAGCAGGCGTTATCCTTTCCAGGAAAGTTAACGGGCCGGAGATCGCCAGCTGGTTTGCCGGTGCCGGCCAGGGGTGCAGCCCCTGACGCTGGAAGAAGATCATCGCTCTGGGCAGATGATTGGCAGATGTCACCAGCAGCAGAGAGTGCCGGCCGACGATATTTTTTACGGCGGCGGCTTCTTCGGCCGTATCTCTGGGAGTATCGAGCTGAATAATATCAGTGGCGGGGACGCCAAGTGAGACAGCAACTTCTGCGGCAACACTGGCGTTACTGCGCGGGTTATCGCCGGCTCTTGCACCGGTAAAAATCATCTTAGCCGCGGGGCTTAATCGCCATTGTCTGACACCTTCTGCCACCCTTGGCAGACTGTTACCCACCAGATTAGACCCCGGCGCCCAGTGAGGGTCATAGGTATAGCCGCCCCCCAGCACCACGATATAATCGACCGGACGCTCACCTTGCCAGGTGGGATAGTGATTTTCCAGAGGGGCCAGTAAACGATCGGCCACCGGTTGCAGGCTTAACAGCAGTAAAACCAGCCAGCTGACCGAAAGCATAATTTTGCCGGATTTCTGCCAGCGGCTGAACCAGAGCAAAATAAGTCCCGATGCCATAAAAATAATGATTAACGGCAGCGGAGACAGCACTGCGCCTATCATTTTTTTAACCATAAAAAGCATAAATCTCACCAGTTTTGTCTGAAAAAACAGCAGCCGATCGTAATCTCAGGGATGAAAGCTACATTCTTGCAAGAGCTGTGACAAAATAGCATATTTGCGCCATCACCTAACCGGAGCTTTGCCATGAAGGATCGTAATTTTGATGATCTTGCAGAAAAATTTGCTCAGAATATTTACGGTACCGCGAAAGGTCAAATTCGTCAGGCAATTCTCCGGGATGAACTTGAAGATATATTATCTGCACTGCCACAACGGCCCTTATCAATAATTGATGCCGGTGGCGGTATCGGTCAGATATCCAGCGGACTGGCGTTGTGTGGCCATCAGGTATTACTCGGGGATGTCTCAGCAGAAATGCTGCGGCGTGCTGAAGAACATGCCCTGGCGACCGCTGCCAGCGGGAATATGGTTTTTAAGCAAATGCGGGTGCAGGATATTACAGACCATTTGGATCAGCCTGCGGATCTGGTATTGTTCCATGCCGTGCTGGAATGGATCGCTGAACCTGAACTGGCGCTGAAGGCATTATTTGAAGCGTTAACCCCCGGCGGGGTATTATCGCTAATGTTTTATAATCTTCACGGACTGACGATGCAGAACCTGACACTGGGTAATTTTGGTTACCTGCGGGCGGATATGAAAAAACGGAAGAAGAAAACCCTGTCACCGGACTATCCCCGCGACCCTCAGCAGGTCTATGGCTGGTTAACCGAATGCGGGTTTACCATCGAGCAACGGGCAGGGATCCGTGTGTTCAGTGATTTTATCCGTGATATGCCCCCGAGTGCCAATGGCTTTGACGGTATTCTGGAAATGGAGCGGCGATTCAGTCGTCAGGAACCTTTCTTAAGTCTGGGCCGTTATATTCATGTGACTGCGCGTAAACCTCTGCAGAAGGATCAATTATGAGTGATTTCTCCCAGACGATCCCGGAGCTGGTTTCCTGGGCCCGTACCAGCGATTTTTCTATTTCGCTGCCCACGGAGCGTCTGGCTTTCCTGCTGGCTATTGCGACGCTGAATGGCGAAAGAATGGACGGTGAGCTGAGTGAAGGAGAACTGACTGACGGGTTTCGTCATGTCAGCAAAGCCTTTGAACAAACCAGTGAAACCGTCCAGGCCAGGGCGAACAACGCCATCAATGATATGGTAAGACAGCGATTACTTAACCGCTTTACCAGTGAACAGGCTGACGGACATGCGATTTACCGGCTGACCCCGCTGGGAATTGGTATTACGGATTATTATATTCGTCAGCGTGAATTTTCTACCCTGCGCTTATCCATGCAGTTATCTATTGTAGCCAGTGAGCTGAAGCGGGCGGCAGAGGCGGCAGAAGAAGACGGCGATGAATTCCACTGGCATCGTAACGTGTTTGCGCCATTAAAATATTCGGTAGCAGAAATTTTCGACAGTATCGATCTCACACAGCGCTCAATGGATGAACAACAGCAGGGTGTCAAAGATGATATCGCTGCATTGTTAAATAAAGACTGGCGCGCAGCCATTTCAAGTTGTGAGTTATTACTGTCTGAGACTTCCGGTATTCTGCGTGAATTACAGGATACCCTGGAAGCGGCGGGGGATAAATTACAGGCTAACCTGATGCGGATTCAGGATGCCACGCTTAACAGCCCTGATTTGGGTTTTGTGGATAAGCTGGTGTTTGATCTGCAAAGCAAACTGGACAGGATCACCAGCTGGGGTCAGCAGGCAATTGACCTGTGGATTGGCTACGATCGCCATGTACATAAATTTATCCGTACCGCGATTGATATGGACAAAAACCGTGTATTTGCTCAGCGGTTACGTCAGTCGGTACAGAATTACTTCGAAAACCCCTGGGCGCTGACTTACGCCAATGCCGAACGTCTGTTTGATACCCGCGAAGATGAACTGACTCTGCGTAATGAAGAAGTGACCGGGGAATTACCGGCAGAACTGGAGTTTGAGGAATTTAACGAAATCCGTGAGCAACTGGCCGCCATGATTGAAGAAGCGTTACGGGTTTATAAACAACAGGCAATACCACTGAACCTGGCCGATGTCATGCGTGAATATCTGGCACAGTATCCGCGTGCACGGCATTTCGATTTAGCACGGATTGTTATCGATCAGGCAGTACGTCTGGGTGTTTCTGAAGCTGATTTAGCAGGGCTGCCTGCTGAGTGGCAAACTATAAATGATTACGGAGCCAAGGTGCAGGCACATGTCATTGACAAATATTGAACAAGTGATGCCGGTTAAGCTGGCACAGGCACTGGCTAATCCGATTTTTCCGGCGCTGGACAGTCAGTTAAGGGCCGGCCGGCATATCGGTTTTGAAGAATTAGACAATCATGCCTTTTTAATGGATTTTCAGACCGAACTGGAAGAGTTTTATTCCCGTTATCACGTTGAATTAATCCGCGCGCCGGAAGGTTTTTTCTATCTGCGTCCGCGCTCCACAACGCTGATCGCCCGGTCGGTAATGTCAGAGCTGGATATGATGGTAGGAAAAATTCTCTGTTACCTCTATCTCAGTCCGGAACGGCTGGCGAATGAAGGTATCTTCACCCAGCAGGAATTGTATGACGAACTGATGTCTCTGGCAGATGAAAATAAACTACTGCGTTTTGTGAATCAGCGTTCAACCGGCTCCGACTTTGACCGTACAAAATTGCAGGAAAAAGTACGGGCTTCACTGAACCGGCTGCGCCGGCTGGGCATGGTATGGTTTATCAGTAATGACAGCAGCAAATTCCGCATTATGGAATCCGTATTCCGTTTCGGTGCTGAAGTCCGCAGTGGTGATGAACCACGTGAAGCCCAGTTGCGTTTAATCCGTGACGGTGAAGGCGTGGCACTGGCGTCCGGGGAGACAGAGAATCGTGCAGCAGCAGAAAATGATCAGCGCAGTGATGACGTTGCAGCAAACGGGGAGGATGACGAAGAATGATTGAACGCGGAAAGTTTCGATCCCTGACATTAATCAACTGGAATGGCTTCTTTGCCCGTACCTTTGATCTCGATGATATGGTGACCACCCTGTCCGGAGGCAATGGTGCCGGTAAGTCGACCACGATGGCGGCATTTATCACAGCACTGATTCCTGACCTGACATTACTCCATTTCAGAAATACAACCGAAGCCGGAGCCACCAGTGGTTCACGGGATAAAGGGCTACACGGAAAACTGCGCGCCGGTGTGTGTTATGCGGTACTTGATGTTGTGAACTCCCGTGGCCAGCGCTCTGTGGCTGGCGTGCGTTTACAACAAATTTCCGGACGTGATAAGAAAGTTGATATCAAGCCGTTCAGTATTCATGAACTGCCGGAGGCAACCAGCCCGACCGAACTGCTGACAGAAATTGTGAACAGCCGTCAGGCTAAAGTCCTGCCATTAAATGAAGTAAAAGAGCGGCTGGAAGGCGTTGAGGGTGTGACCTTCCGCCAGTATAGCTCTGTGACTGACTATCACAGTATGATGTTTGAACAGGGTATTGTTGCGCGCCGGCTGCGTACTCAGGGTGACCGCAGCAAATATTACCGGCTGATTGAAGCGTCGTTATATGGCGGGATCTCCAGCGCGATTACCCGATCATTACGTGATTATCTGTTGCCGGAAAATGGCGGGGTACGTAAAGCATTCCAGGATATGGAAGCCGCACTGCGTGAAAACCGGATGACGCTGGAAGCTATCCGGGTGACCCAGTCAGACCGAAACCTGTTTAAGCACCTGATCACCGAAGCCACAGATTATGTGGCTGCGGATTATATGCGACATGCGAATGAGCGCCGGACGCATCTGGACGGTGCTTTGTTACTGCGTAATGAACTGTTTACCGGTCGTAAAACACTGGCAGCTGACCAGTATCGTCATGTCGAAATGGCCCGCGAACTGGCAGAGCATTCTGCCGCTGAAGGTTCTCTGGAGTCTGACTATCAGGCTGCCAGTGATCACCTTAACCTGGTGCAGACGGCCGTCCGGCAGCAGGAAAAAATTGAGCGTTATGAAGGTGAGCTTGATGAGCTGACTTACCGGCTGGAAGAACAGCAGGAAGTGGTTGCTGAAGCCGAAGAAATTAATGAAGACAATCAGCAACGTGCTGAAGCTGCGGAGCTTGAAGTTGATGAACTGAAAAATCAGCTGGCTGATTTCCAGCAGGCGCTGGATGTTCAGCAAACCCGTGCTATCCAGTATCAGCAGGCGATACAGGCCCTGCAACGGGCGCGGGAACTGTGCCAGATCCCCGATTTATCCCTGGACAGTGCCGAACAATGGCAGGAACGTTTTAGTGCCAGAGAAGAAGAAGCAACCGGCCAGTTACTGGCATTAGAGCAGAAACTCAGTGTCGCCGAAGCAGCACACAGCCAGTTTGAACAGGCCCTGGAACTGGTCACCCGCATTTCCGGCCCTGTCAGCCGTCATGATGCCTGGCAGACCGGCCGGGAAATCGTACGTGACGCCGCAAACCAGCGGCATTATGCTGATCAGTTATCGTCTTTGCGTTTACGTCTGGCTGAGCTGGAGCAGCGTTTACGTGAACAACACGAGGCTGAACGTCTGCTGGCCGAATTCTGTAAAACGCAGGGGCAGCACTATGCTGCTGATAGCCTGGAAGAACTGCACCGCGAGCTGGAAGCACAGATTGAGTTGCTGGCTGATGTGGTGGCAAATGCCGGAGAGCAGCGTTTAACCCTGCGTCAGACCCTGGCACAGATCCGTGAAAAAATCACCGGTCTGACCAGCAAAGCCCCCCATTGGCTGGCTGCCCAGGAGATCCTGACTCAGCTGAGCGAGCAGACCGGGCAGGCATTAACCAACAGCCAGCAGGTGACGGGTTATATGCAGCAGTTGCTGGAGCTGGAGCGTGAAACCACCGTCGAACGTGATGCGGTTGCAGCGCAAAAACGCGAAGCAGAACAGCAGATTGAACGTCTCAGCCAGCCCGGCGGCTCTGAAGACAGCCGTCTGAACCAGCTGGCAGAGCGCTTTGGCGGGGTATTGCTGTCTGAAATATATGATGATGTCACCCTGGATGATGCTCCGTATTTCTCTGCATTGTATGGCCCTTCACGTCATGCGATCGTGGTCCCGGATTTAAGCCTGATCCAGCAGCAGCTCTCCGGGCTGGAAGATTGTCCGGAAGATCTCTACCTGATCGAAGGGGATCCTCAGTCATTTGATGACAGTGTATTCAGTGCCGATGAGCTGGAAGGCGCAGTTATTGTTAAAGTGGCGGATCGCCAGTGGCGTTATTCACGTTTTCCGAAAGTCCCGTTATTCGGCCGTGCTGCGCGGGAGAACCAGCTGGAATTACTGCATAATCAGCGTGATAAACTGGCTGAAACTTACGCGACCTTGTCATTTGATGTACAGAAAACCCAGCGTCTGCACCAGTCATTCAGTCGTTTTATCGGCAGTCATCTGGCGATTGCATTCGAACAGGATCCTGAAGCGCAAATTCGTGAACTGAATAATCAGCGGGTGGAGATAGAACGCGCACTCAGCCAGCACGAGAATGAAACACAGCAGCAGCGCCAGCAGTATGAATTGGCGAAAGAGGGCGTAGCCCGGCTCAACCGTCTGTTACCACGGGTAAGCCTGTTGCAGGATGATACCCTGGCCGATCGTTGTGAAGAGATCCGCGAGCAGGTCGAAGAAGCTCAGGAAGCTTCCCGCTATCTGCACCAGCATGGCAGTAAAATCAGCAAGCTGGAAAGCATGTTATCAGTACTGCAAAGCGATCCGCAGCAGCATGCTCAGCTGCAGACTGACTACCTGACGGCACAGCAGAAGCAGCGCGAATACCGTCAGCAGTCCTTTGCACTGACCGAGGTCTTACAGCGCCGCGCCCATTTCAGCTATACAGATTCAGGCAGTATGCTGAACGGTAACAGTGACCTGAGTAATAAACTGCGCAAACAGCTCGAACAGGCAGAGGGTGAACGCTCGCAGGCCAGAGAGCGGTTACGGGAACATCAGTCAATGCTGACGCAGTATTCGCGGGTACTGGCATCCCTGAAAAGTTCTTATGATGCCAGGAAAGATATGCTCCGGGAATTGCATCAGGAAATGCAGGATATCGGCGTGGCTGCGGATACCAGTGCGGAAGAACGGGCCCGGTTACGCCGTGATGAACTGCATAATCAGCTCAGCCACAACCGTGCGCGACGTAATCAGCTTGAAAAACAGATTACATTCTGTGAAGCGGAAATGGATAGCCTGCAAAAACGGCTGCGTAAACTGGAACGGGAGTATGCCCAAAGCCGTAGTCAGGTGGTCAGAGCCAAAGCGGGCTGGTGTACAGTGATGCGGCTGGTGAAAGATAACGGCATTGAGCGTCGTTTGCATCGCCGTGAACTGGCCTATCTGGGCGGAGATGAACTGCGTTCCATGTCGGATAAAGCTCTCGGTGCGCTGCGTCTTGCGGTTGCTGATAATGAACATCTGCGGGATGTACTGCGGTTATCGGAAGATCCAAAGTATCCGGAACGTAAGATTCGTTTCTTTATCGCGGTCTATCAGCACCTGCGTGAACGTATCCGTCAGGACATTATCCGTACTGATGATCCGGTTGAAGCTATCGAACAGATGGAAATTGAACTCAACCGGCTGACCGAAGAACTGACTGCCCGTGAACAAAATCTGGCAATCAGCTCCCGCAGTGCGGCAAATATTATCCGTAAAACAATACAGCGTGAGCAGAACCGTATTCGTCAGCTTAACCAGGGGTTGCAGGCGGTCAGTTTCGGACAGGTCAACAGCGTACGTCTTAACGTGAACGTCCGTGAAGCACATTCTGTGCTACTTGAAACCCTTGCCCGTGATCACGATCAGCATCAGGATCTGTTTAACAGCCAGCGTCTGACCTTCTCGGAAGCGATGGCGAAATTGTACCAGCGTCTGAATCCGCATATCGATCTCGGACAGCGCACGCCGCAGGTGATTGGTGAAGAACTGCTGGATTACCGTAACTATCTGGAAATGGAAGTTGAAGTAAACCGTGGTTCTGAAGGCTGGCTGCGTGCGGAAAGTGGTGCCCTGTCTACCGGGGAAGCGATTGGTACCGGGATGTCTATTCTGGTGATGGTGGTACAAAGCTGGGAAGAGGAATCACGCCGCCTGCGGGGCAAAGATATCTCTCCTTGCCGGTTACTGTTCCTTGATGAAGCAGCACGGCTTGATGGCCGTTCGATCGCGACATTATTTGAATTGTGCGAGCGACTGGATATGCAACTGGTGATTGCGGCACCGGAAAATATCAGTCCGGAGAAAGGCACCACCTATAAACTGGTCCGTAAGGTGATTAATAATACGGAGCATGTGCATGTGGTTGGTTTACGTGGATTTAGTCCGGAGCCGTCGCTAACAACACCGCCGTCAGAAGCAGCAGCAGAAGAATAACTTTATCTTTCTGACCTGTTTCAGGGTACAAATTAAATAACATAAAACGGCATTTGTTTTTCAGCAAATGCCGTTTTATTGTTTACACTGGATGTATTAATCCGAAAACGTAATGTCTGAACGAGTGCTGTTGCTTACGGTAAGATATAAGGGGGCAGGGATGTTAAAAAAAGGTCGTATGTTCAGGCCGGTAATAATATTGTGCGGGCTGCCACTGGCACTGATGCCCGTATCATCATTGCTTGCGGCACAGATTAACAATCGCGGAGACGCCGCGGAACAGCAGGTCCGTGTTCATCCTGAGACTGTCAATTTTCGTACGGTGATCAGTTCATTACCTGCCGGAGTGCATCCCAGATACTTATCCGAACTGTCGGCCCTTTACCAGGCCCGCCATATGCAACCTGTGTGGCAGGATACTCTGGCCACTGACAAATTTGAACAGCAATTAGCTGAGGTTGCGTTGTCCGGGGTCCAGCCACAATTCGGGGAATGGATCCGCGTACTATCACGCAGCGACATCACCGGAATGAAACGGGATATTATATTATCCGATGCCATGCTGGGTTATTTGCAGTTTGCGGCGCAGGCGCCTTTAAAAGGCGAAAGCTGGCTATACGGTAATACGCCCTATGCAATGACCGCGCCTTCCGCCGGACAGATTGCCCTCTGGCAGGCATCTTTGAACAGTCACCGTGAAGTTGCCTTTATTAACGGCCTGGCACCGCAACATCCGCAGTATCTGCCTATGCAGGCAGCACTGAAAAAGCTGCTGGCTGACAACAGGCCGTGGCCACATATGTCCGGACGCGGGTCGATAAGGCCGGGGGAAAGTCGTCCGGAGATACCGGAACTGCGTGCGATTTTGATCCGCAGCGGAATGCTGAACGAAAATACTCCGGTTCCGGTGGTCAGTGTCTCTCCGGCAGCGACGGACAGCGGAACACCGACGGCAGCCACCCAACCTTCCGCCGCGGGCGGACAAGGGTTACCGGCCAACAGTAACCTGACAGAGTCTTCCCCGGCCGTCATGCCAGTGGATCCGCAGACTCTGTATAGTCCTGAGCTGGTCGACGCTGTGAAACGCTTTCAGCAGTGGCAGGGGCTGGCCGCCGATGGTGTGATTGGTGCCCGTACCCGTGAATGGCTGAATGTCAGTCCGGGGATGCGTGCCGGATTACTGGCACTGAATATGCAGCGTCTGCGTTTACTGCCGGACGATATGCATAATGGCATTATGGTGAATATCCCTGACTTCTCGATGAATTTTTATCAGGACGGTAAAACGATTCTGCACTCGAGGGTGATTGTCGGACGACCGGACAGAAAGACACCACTGATGAGGAGTGCGCTGAATAATGTCGTCCTGAATCCGCCCTGGAACGTGCCGACCAGTCTGGTAAGAGACGATATTGTCCCGAAAGCGAAAAGTGACCCTTCGTACCTTTCAAAACACGGATTTACACTGTTCTCCGGCTGGACGGCAGATGCCAGTGTCATCAATCCGGATACTATCAACTGGGCTGCGGTTAATCCGGCCACGTTCCCGTACAGGGTTCGTCAGTCTGCGGGGCCGCAAAGTGCCCTGGGGCGTTACAAATTCAATATGCCCAGCTCTGATGCCATTTACCTGCATGATACCCCGAACCATACTCTGTTCCGGAGTGATATTCGTGCCCTGAGCTCCGGGTGTGTCAGGGTAAATAAAGCGTCTGAACTGGCAGGTTTACTGCTGCAAAACGTTGGCTGGGACAGTCGCCGGATTGCCGGGGCGATACAGCAGGGCGATACGCGGTTTGTTGCTATCCGCCACCGCATTCCTGTCAATCTCTATTATCTGACTGCCTGGGTGGGGGGGAACGGTCAGCCGGCATTTCGTACCGATATTTACAGTTACGATAATCTGGCCCGTAATGGACAAAGCAGTCTCAGTAATGCCGGTAAATTTATTCTTTAGTCTCTGAACGAAAACAGCTTTTACCGAACCTTGCTATATGGCTGATTGCTGTTTTATTTTTTTATCGCGGAAACTGCGCATTTATTGCAGATAACCGGCTTGACGCAGCCGGATCATCTGGTTATCGTGCTTTTTGTCTGTTTTTTGTCCCTCCGTTATTCAGGTTATATGTGTTCATGGATAAATTTGATTCCCAGCGTCGAAAACTGTTGTTGTTAGGCGGAGCTACCGCCGGCTTACTGGTACTCCCGGGGATGGCTGAGGCCTCCGTATCTGCATCACGTCCGCGTATACTTACTCTGAGTAATATGCATACCGGCGAAACCCTGAAAACAGAATTTTTTAACGGTAAAAGTTACAATAAAAGTGAACTGGTCCGGCTGAATCACTTTTTTCGTGATTACCGCGTAAACCAGATTAAGCCAATCGATCCACATCTGTTTGACCAGCTTTACCGGCTGCAGGTCATGCTTGGCACCCGCAAACCCGTGCAGCTGATTTCCGGTTACCGGTCCCTGGCGACAAACAACCGCTTACGTGCCAGCAGCAGCGGAGTGGCGAAGCACAGTTACCATACCCTTGGACAAGCCATGGATTTCCATATTGAAGGGGTACAATTAGCAAACATCCGTGCCGCGGCCCTGAAAATCCGTGCCGGAGGGGTCGGGTATTATCCGAAGAGTAATTTTGTCCATATTGATACCGGGCCCGTCAGGCACTGGTCTTAGTTTTTTGTTTTATTGAGGTTATTTCATTGAGTCAACTGCGCTACCATCTTATTCCGGTGACGGCTTTTTCCCAGAACTGCTCTGTTATCTGGTGCGAAGCGAGCGGAGAGACGGCGATAGTCGATCCGGGCGGTGATGCTGAAATTATCGTTCAGACCCTGAACTCCCTTGGACGTACGCCGTCGAAGATCCTGCTTACCCACGGGCACCTGGACCATGTCGGAGCGGCAGCGGAACTAGCCGCCCGTTATCAGATACCGCTGACTGGCCCCCAGATCCGTGACAAATTCTTACTGGATGCTCTGCCACAGCAAAGCCAGATGTTCGGGTTCCCTTATTGTGCGCCGTTACAGCCTGATAAATGGCTGGAGCAGGGCCAGGAGGTGCCTCTCGGTGAATTATCTCTGGAAGTATTTCATTGCCCGGGACACACGCCGGGGCATATTGTCTTTTTTGAGCGCAGCAGCCGGTTACTGATTTCCGGTGATGTGATCTTTAAAGGTGGTGTCGGGCGTTCAGATTTCCCTCAGGGCGACCATCAGCAGTTAATCCATTCGATAGTATCGACTTTACTGCCATTAGGGGATGACGTGACCTTTATCCCCGGGCATGGTCCTCTCTCCACCCTCGGAGATGAGCGTCAGACCAATCCGTTTCTCCGCTGAACAGATATAAAAAAAGCCATCAGCAAATAATTGCGATGGCTTATTTCGCGGGTTTCCTGATTACAATACGGCGATAATCGCTTCACATAACGCGGACATATTATCCGGCGTCATTCCGGCAATATTGATCCGTCCGGAATCTACGGCATAAATACCGGATTCATGGCGTAACCGGTGTACCTGCGCCGTTGTCAGACCACTGAAAGAGAACATACCGTTCTGATTATTGATAAAGCTGAAATCCTGTGCTGCGCCTTTATCCGCCAGAGTATTAACAAACAGCTGACGCATCCGCTGGATACGCTGTCGCATATCTGACAGTTCCTGTTCCCAGATAGTCCGTAATGCGTCGTTACCGAGGATCGTCGCGACAATCGCTGCACCGTGTGACGGAGGATTTGAATAGTTTGAACGGATGGCAAATTTCACCTGGCTGAAAGCTGCAGTGGCTGCACTGCTGTCTTCAGCGACCAGGGTTACGGCACCGACACGTTCGTTGTACAGTCCGAAATTCTTCGAATAAGAGCTGCACACCAGTAATTCTTTATGCTTCTCTGCAAAGATACGCAGTCCGGTAGCATCTTCTTCCAGGCCTTTACCGAATCCCTGATATGCGAAATCGAATAACGGCAGCCAGCCGCGTGCAACTGACAGTTCAGCCAGTTGCTGCCATTGTTCGGCAGTCGGGTCGATACCGGTAGGGTTGTGGCAGCAACCATGGAACACTACGACATCACCGGCGGCAGCCTGCTGTAATGAATCTGTCAGTGCAGTAAAGTCCAGCTGGTGGTTTTGTGCATCGTAATAATGATAAGTGCATACTTCCAGGCCACTGGCGGCAAAGATATTTTTATGATTCGGCCAGCTCGGATTGCTTATCCAGACACGTTTAACGCCAGTCTGCTGCACCAGAAAATCGGCGGCAACCCTCAGTGCACCGGTCCCCCCCGGGGTCTGAGCGGTACGGGCGCGTTGTGCAGCCAGTAACGGGTTATCTTTACCAAACAGTAACTCCTGAGTAAGACGGGCGAACTCAGGGTATCCGTCGATACTGAGATAACTTTTGGTGGTTTCATTTTCCAGCAGGAACTGTTCTGCTTTCTTCACGCTGGTCAATACCGCGGTTTTTCCTGTTTCATCTTTATATACACCAATACCGAGGTTAATTTTATTCGGACGGTCATCGGCGCGGAAAAGATCAGCCAGGCCCAGTATAGGATCGGCAGGTGCAGCAGAAATTAATTCAAACATGAGTGAGACCCGATTAGAGATAAACACATTGTGCGAGAGCTCAAGGTTATCCCGATGGCTGCAGATTGCCAACAGCTACAAGGCAAATTTATGCGCTAAATATCATATTTTTATTATGACAGAGGACTGAGCAGAGCGGAGAAAGGATGCAGAACAGGAAAAGTGTGTGAAGTGAAAATAGCGGAAAAAACCAAAACATACGGGGCCATCCGGCCCCGTGTGCAGTACTGAGTTATCTGACAATCAGAACTGGTAAACCAGACCGACGGCCACGATGTTATCGGTAGCCAGACCCAGCTTGTTATCGTCTTTCAGCAGGTTGATTTTGTAATCAACGTAGGTAGACATATTCTTGTTGAAGTAGTAAGTCGAACCGACATCAATATATTTATTGATATCTACATCACCGATATTTTCAACATCTTTGGCTTTAGTCTGGATATAGGCCAGAGAAGGACGCAGGCCGAAGTCAAACTGATACTGTGCAACCAGTTCAATATCCTGAGTCTTGTTAGCAAAACCATAAGTTTTATCGCCATTGCTGGCAGTCTTGGTTATTGGTGTTGCATTCTGGCCTTCAGCATAGGTCGCTGCCAGGTAGATGTCATTTGCGTCATATTTCAGACCGGTAGCCCATACCTGCGCATGTTTTCCATGACCGTAGGTTTGCAGGTTCTGATCTGTAGTGCGGTTTTCTGAAGAGAAAGCACCGGTAACAGCGACACCAATTGGTGAGGTATAAGATGTTGAAATACCCCAACCATCTCCGTTAGCACGCTGTGCCTGTGGGTTATTATTAGGTTTATCACTGTCGGTACGGTCATTTTTGCCCTGGTACTGAACAGCGAAGTCCCAGCCATTCACCAGACCAAAGAAGTCAGTGTTACGGTAGGTAGCAACACCGGTAGTACGGCCAGTCATGGTATCAGTGATACCAAAGTCGCCACCGAACTCTGGCAGCATATCGGTCCAGCCCAGTACGTCATAAGCAACGGCGTAGTTACGGCCGTAATCAAAGGTACCGTACTGACCGGCTTTCAGGCCGGCGAAGCCCAGACGGGTCTTGTTACCGTCTTGTGCATCAGAGCCTTCGGAGTTATTCGCGTTGAAGTTGTATTCCCACTGGCCGTAACCGGTCAGCCAGTCGTTAATCTGAGTTTCGCCTTTAAAACCGAAACGGGCATAAGACTGGTCACCATCATTTGATTTGTCTTTAGAAAAATAGTGCAGGCCGTCGACTTTACCGTACAGATCCAGTTTATTACCGTCTTTATTATAAATTTCAGCGGCGTTAGCTGCGCCTGCAACTAACAATGCCGGGATCACGACTGCCAAAATGTTGCGCTTCATCATTTATTACCCTCATCGGAGTTTATTGTAGACAACTGTCACTATCGTCAACAATTCTTTACAAGAACTATTTGCGATGTTTCGTGTCTTTCTGTGTCTGAGGCATCTTTCCATTCATACGATGCCATTTCTAGCCCGAATATGCTACAAAACTAAAATTTGAGTTTCAAGCTGAAAAAGTGTATTTCAAGATGTAAATAACATGGAACTTTGTGAGAGGAATAAGTTCGGTACAAAATAATAAAGCCGGTAATTACCGGCTTTATTATCTATATGAATTTATTATGCTTTAATTAGCATTTAGAAATTTGCATTTCTCGGGGTGCGGGGGAACGGGATAACATCTCTTACATTTTGTACGCCGGTGACATAAGCGATCAATCGTTCAAAACCTAATCCGAAACCTGAATGTGGTACGGTGCCATAGCGACGAAGGTCACGGTACCACCAGTAATCCTCTTTGTTCAGGCCCATTTCAGCCAGGCGCTGGTCAAACACATCCAGACGCTCTTCACGCTGTGAACCGCCGATGATTTCACCAATACCCGGGGCCAGCACGTCCATGGCTGCGACAGTTTTTCCGTCGTCATTCAGTCGCATATAGAATGCTTTAATATCTTTCGGATAGTTTTTCACCACCACCGGGGCACAGAAGTGTTTTTCTGCCAGGAAGCGTTCATGTTCTGAGGACAGGTCAATTCCCCAGGAGACGGGGTTTTCGAATTTGTGACCACTCTGTAACAAAATATCTATCGCATCCGTATAGTCGACCTGGGCGAAATCGGTACTGATAAAGGTCTCCAGGCGCTGGATAGCTTCTTTATCAACACGTTCAGCGAAGAACGCCATATCGTCAGCACGCTCGGCCAGTACCGCTTTAAATGCGTATTTCAGCATTGCTTCGGCCAGTGCTGCCGCATCATCCAGTTCTGCAAAGGCAATTTCCGGCTCTATCATCCAGAACTCAGCCAGATGACGGCTGGTGTTAGAGTTCTCGGCACGGAAAGTCGGGCCAAAGGTATATATTTTGGACAGTGCACTGGCGTAGGTTTCGCCATTCAGCTGTCCGGAAACTGTCAGGAATGATTCCTTACCGAAGAAATCTTCACTGAAATCAACTTTACCCTGTTCGGTACGCGGCAGGTTTTCTAAATCCAGCGTCGAAACGCGGAATAATTCACCGGCACCTTCGGTGTCTGATGCAGTAATTAGCGGTGTCGACACCCAGAAATAGCCGTTTTCGTGGAAAAACCGATGAATAGCCTGAGCAAGGGTGTGACGGACACGGGCAACAGCACCAATCAGGTTAGTACGCGGGCGCAGGTGAGCAACTTCGCGCAGATATTCAATACTGTGACGTTTTGCTGCCATCGGGTAACTGTCCGGGTCATCAACCCAGCCAGCCACTTCAATGGCGGTGGCTGCAATTTCAAAAGCCTGGCCCTGGCCCGGCGACTCCACCACTTTACCGGTGACAATCACAGAGCAACCGGTGGTAAGGTGTAAGACTTCATCCTGATAATTATTAAGCGAATTATTAACAACAGCCTGAACAGGATTAAAGCAGGAACCGTCATAAATGGCGATAAAAGAAAGACCGGCTTTGGAATCTCTACGGGTACGAACCCAGCCGCGAACTGTGACTTCACTATCAACAGCAACACGGCCTTGCAGTACGTCCACTACAGGCACTACGCTCATAATTATCTCTCTATTCAATAATGTTTATAAATGCCCCGACAGGGGGTAGCAGATATGTTACTTGCGAGTTTTCAGGAAACAAGAAAAATTACGCGAAGCAGGATGATTTCACGGTAAAAGAGAGAGAATAGCTGCTCTCCGCAGCTATTCAACTGGCGCGCCTGACCGCAGGCAGGTCAAAAGCTTTTTGCAGGGCCCGGACAAATGACTGGTCGTGACAAATGGTTTTTCCGGGGCTGTCTGAAAGCTTGGCGACAGGTTTACCATTACAGCTGACCAGCTTAATCACAATATTCAGAGGTTCGGTTTCCGGAATATCACAGGTCAGGCGGGTTCCGACACCGAAAACAACCCGGATCTGGCTGTCAAAGTGACGATACAGATCCAGTGCTTTGTTCAGTGTCAGGCTATCGGAAAATACCAGGGTTTTGGTCTGCGGGTCGATACCCAGTTTGCGGTAGTGAGCAATAACTTTTTCACCCCATTCCCGCGGGTCTCCTGAATCGTGGCGCAGTCCCTGATAGTGGCTGGCAAAGTGACTATCAAAATCACGCAGGAAAACATCGGTGCTGATACAATCTGTCAGCGCAATCCCCAGCTGGTCCTGATATTCGTCCAGCCATACCTGTAAGGCAACCCGCTGACTGTTAGCCAAATCAGGACTGATTTGCTGGTGGGCCTGAAACCATTCGTGGGCCTGGGTGCCGACGGGGCTAATATCAAGGCGTCGTGCAAGATCATAATTACTGGTGCCAGCCAGCCAGCTGACATCCTGTTTCAGGGTTTCCACGACTGCCTGCTGTACCGGACGCGAGAAGCGGCGACGGGTGCCGAAATCCATCAGACGAAAACGGCTCAAATCGAGACCGGCAGAGGCGTGGTTAAATTCCGCCAGCTTTTGCTGCAAATAATCGACTGCCTGAGTCACACCGTGGTCAGGAGAGCGATCACGATGAACCAGTTCGCTAATCATCGCCAGTAACGGGACTTCCCACAAAATCACATCGACCCACAGGCCGCTGATAGTGATCACCAGCTTGCCCTGTTGATCGGTAACTGACACCTGTTGTGAATTAAAACGGAAGTTTCTGAGCCATCGCAGATAATCAGTGCTGAAAAACGGAAGGGTGCTCAGGTAGTTATACTCTTCGGGAGTTAATGCCAGCGATTGCATCAGCTGAATTTGCTGACGAATTTCCGCGGCATACCGGCCCGGGAGCTGTTCACCCCGGCAGCGGAATTCTGCGGTCACTGAGACATCACGATAACGATGATAAACCGCTTGCTGCATATGAAGCTTATAAGCATCAGTGTCCAGCAATGAAGTAAGTATCGGGGAAGCATGTCGTTTCATGGTGCGTATCTGCATCCTGTTCCGCGGCGCCCGGGGCTGGCCTGGTGAAAGTTAAGAATATTAAACAACAGTTGCAGTATAACCTGATCCCGGGAAAAGTGAATCAGATCACAACACACTTTATGCGGTCAGGTCGAGATTAAATTGTGCCAGATGTTAAAAAAATGTACATAATAAGTTCGCTTATACTTTCGTCTGGAAACCCATGCGTAAGAAGCATAAACTCGGGATTTAAGACTATTTTTCTAAGGCTGAGAAGGAATGATGACAGATCAACCGCAAATTAAGTATCGTCACGATTATCAGGCACCGGACTTCACTATCACTGATATTGATCTGAGTTTTGATCTTGATGAACAACAGACCAGAGTGGCTGCAGTGAGCCAGGTTAAACGTCTGAATGATCAGGCTGCGGCACTGGTTTTGCAGGGGGAATCATTAACCTTACATTCTATTGCTATCGACGGTGTTACATGGGAAGACTACCTTATTGAGGGCAATCTGCTGACCATAAACAACGTACCTGCACAGTTCAGTCTGCAAATAATTAATACCATTCATCCGGACCAGAATACCGCCCTTGAAGGCTTGTACAAATCCGGGGATGCACTCTGTACTCAGTGTGAAGCTGAAGGGTTCCACCATATTACCTGGTACACCGACCGCCCGGATGTACTGGCGCGTTTTACGACAACGATTACTGCCGACAAGAAAAAATACCCTTATTTACTGTCCAACGGTAACCGGGTTGACTCGGGAGAGGCTGAAAATGGCCGTCACTGGGTAAAATGGCAGGATCCGTTCCCGAAGCCCTGTTACCTGTTTGCGCTGGTGGCCGGTGAATTTGATGTCCTGCGTGACAGTTTTACCACCCGTTCAGGCCGTGAGGTTGCACTGGAAATTTTTGTCGACCAGGGAAATCTTGACCGTGCTGACTGGGCAATGACCTCACTGAAACAGAGTATGAAGTGGGATGAAGAACGTTTCGACCTGGAATACGATCTGGATATCTTCATGATTGTCGCGGTTGATTTCTTCAATATGGGGGCAATGGAAAACAAAGGGCTGAATGTTTTTAACTCTAAATATGTGCTCGCCAAAGCAGAAACCGCGACCGACAAAGATTATCTGGGTATTGAAGCCGTTATCGGACATGAATATTTCCATAACTGGACCGGTAACCGTGTCACTTGCCGTGACTGGTTCCAGTTAAGCCTTAAGGAAGGCCTGACCGTGTTCCGTGACCAGGAATTCAGTTCTGATTTAGGTTCCCGGCCGGTCAACCGCATTGATAACGTACGGGTTATGCGCGGGGCACAGTTTGCTGAAGATGCCAGTCCGATGGCACACCCGATCCGGCCCGAGCAGGTCATGGAAATGAATAATTTCTACACCCTGACCGTCTATGAAAAAGGCTCAGAAGTTATCCGTATGATGCATACCTTATTGGGCGAAGATAAATTCCAGCAGGGTATGAAACTCTATTTCCGTCGCCATGACGGCAGTGCTGCAACCTGTGATGATTTTGTACAGGCGATGGAAGATGCGTCCGGGGTTGATCTTACCCAGTTCCGCCGCTGGTACAGCCAGTCGGGGACTCCGGTACTGACGGTGCAGGATGAATATGATCCGCATACTGAGACTTATAAACTGCATGTGAAACAGCATACACCGGCCACTGCGGATCAGACTGAAAAACTGCCATTACATATCCCGCTGGATATCGAACTTTACGACGGACAAGGCGAGGTTATCCCGCTACAGTACCAGGGGCAACCGATAGCTTCGGTACTCAATGTGACTCAGGCTGAGCAAACTTTCGTGTTTGATAAAGTATACTTCCAGCCAGTGCCGTCTCTGCTGCGGGAGTTTTCGGCACCGGTCAAACTCGACTATCAGTGGAGCGATGCTCAGCTGACTTTCCTGATGCAGCATGCACGTAATGATTTTTCTCGCTGGGATGCGGCACAAAGTCTGCTGACCACCTATGTGAAGCTGAACGTATTACGTTTCAGCCAGAAACAGCCATTATCGCTGCCGAAACACGTTGCTGAAGCCTTCCGTACTCTGTTGCAGGATAACACCAGTGACCCGGCGCTGAGAGCCTTGATCCTCAGCCTGCCATCAGAAAATGAAATGGCAGAATGGTTCAGCGTTATCGATCCTCTGGCGATTTCTGCTGTCAGAACCTCAATGATCCGTACCCTGGCAAAAGAGCTGCACAATGAGCTGCTGGAAGCCTGGCAGCAGAACCAGTGTGGTGAGTATCGTGTGGTGCAGCAGGATATTGGAAAACGGGCCCTGAAAAATGTCTGTCTGAGTTATCTGGTGTTTGGTGATCCACTGGCCGCCGATGCTCTGGTTCGCCAGCAATACCTGCAGGCAAACAATATGACGGATGCGCTGGCAGCCTTAAGCGCAGCGGTATCTGCACAATTGCCTTGTGTCGATGAACTGTTGCAGCAATGGGATGAACGCTGGCATCAGGACGGGCTGGTCATGGATAAATGGTTTATGCTGCAAGCGACCAGCCCGGCGGCAGATGTGTTATCACGGGTTGAACAGTTGCTGACACACCGTTCCTTTACCATGAGTAACCCTAACCGGGTCCGCTCACTGATCGGTGCCTTTGCTTCGGCAAACCCGTCTGCGTTCCATGCTGCCGATGGCAGTGGTTATCGTTTTCTGACCCGTATGCTAACTGACCTGAATAAACGCAATCCGCAGATCGCGTCCCGTCTGATTGAACCGTTAATTCGCCTGAAACGTTATGACAGTCAGCGTCAGCAACTGATGCGTGAAGCATTAGAACAGCTGAAATCTCTGGACGATTTGTCGGGTGATTTATACGAAAAAATCACCCGCGCATTAGCGGCCTGATTACTGGTTAAAGACAGCACAGTGACGAAACCACCGGCAATGACCGGTGGTTTTTTTTGCATCTTAAATAATAAGTTTATTTGATACCCCTCAGGATCTGCGGGCAGTTTGCGGGTTAAATTTACTTTTGTCCGAAAGCTCTTTACCATTCCGGCGCAGAAAACGTTTCAGCCTGACCCCTAACCGCGACCAGTGTTTCCAGGAGAGTGCATGTTATATCCAATCATCCGCCCTGCATTATTTAAACTTGACCCCGAGCATGCTCATGAGCTGTCAATAAAACAGCTGAAATTACTTCAGGGAACCGCATTTGAGCGTCTGATCCATCAGTCTGTGCCTTCAAAGCCGGTAACTTGCATGGGTCTGCAGTTTGATAACCCGCTCGGCCTGGCGGCCGGATTAGATAAAAATGCCGAATGTATTGATGCATTTGGTGCAATGGGTTTCGGATTTGTTGAAGTCGGTACCGTCACGCCACGTCCCCAGCCAGGCAATGATAAGCCTCGTTTATTCCGGCTGGTGGAGGCCGAAGGAATTATTAACCGGATGGGGTTTAATAACCACGGGGTTGATCATCTGGTCGAAAATGTAAAAAAAGCAAAATTTCGCGGTATTATCGGGATCAATATCGGAAAAAATAAAGATACACCTGTTGAGCAGGGTAAAGATGATTACCTGACATGTATGGAAAAAACTTATGCCCATGCCGGTTATATTGCCATTAATATATCTTCACCGAATACTCCGGGCTTACGGACATTACAATACGGCGAAGCGTTAGATGATTTGCTGTCAGCAATAAAAGAGAAACAACAGGAATTACAACGCAGACATTTAAAATATGTGCCTGTCGCGGTAAAGATCGCGCCGGATCTTTCAGAAGAAGAATTGATCCAGGTTGCCGACAGTTTAGTCCGTCATAATATTGATGGTGTGATTGCGACGAATACCACCCTGGATCGGTCGCTGGTTGAAGGATTGAAATATGCAGGAGAAGCAGGCGGGCTTAGTGGCCGTCCTGTTCAGCTACGCAGTACCGAAATTATTCGTCGGCTGAGTAAAGAATTAAACGGGCGGTTACCTGTTATCGGGGTGGGCGGGATTGATTCTTTAATGGCAGCGAAGGAAAAACTCGCGGCAGGAGCTACGCTGGTTCAACTATATTCAGGATTTATTTATAAAGGTCCCGGACTTATCCGGGATATCCTGAGGGATATTTAAGCACAATAAGTTTATTATTTAGCCAGAGGGGTTTCTTTATTCCTCTGGCTCGTTTATATTTTATCCGGATTATACTCAGCAGGATCGGTTTAGTTATTCAGAACAGGCTGTGATTTATATTCAGGAAAGAGATTTCCACCGTAATGAGAGAGGCGGCTAGAGATGACATTAAAGCCCGATGATCGCTGGCAATGGTATTACGATGATGTCCGGGATCGTATGATGCTTGATTTAACCGAAGGGCTGCACTTCTGTTCCCGTTTTCCTAAAAAAATGCTGACGCCCGATGCATTTGAACCGCAGCGTTTTTGTGTTGATGATGCTGCCGGTTTTTTCAATTTCGATGAAAAATGTCGTGCTGTTAACTTTAGTCATCAGCAACGGGCTGAATTGGTGTTAAATGCGCTGGTAGCCAGCCGTTTTCTGAAACCACTGATGCCAAAAAGCTGGCATTTTGTTGCCTGTCATTCCGGCTGGCAACCGGAAGCAGGGCAACTGGCGGAAGCAATCCTCTCTGATACCGGTCAGCCGGCACGTTTGCTGGTGGTTGAAACGGGCAGCAATGCTGCACTGTGTGTTGTTGCCCAGAGTTCGCTGGAATTATCAGGAAAAAGGCTGTTACTGGGTGATGCCATTAAAATTATGTACGATCGGCTGCGTCCCGCGGACACCGCCGGCGAATTCTCCCTGGAACAGGCCGGTTAATCTCAGTCACTTTCCAGAACGACGGCACTGCGCGGTATACAGCTACAACTCAGTACTTTGTCACCGTTAACTCCTGAAGCATTCAGTGCGGTGACCTCTCCGCTGACCAGAGTCAGCCGGCAACATCCGCAGGCACCCGCACGACATGAATAGGGGATACTGAATCCCGCCGCTTCCAGTTGCTCCAGAAGGATCTGCTGGTTATTACCACGGAAGCTTTTTCCCTGATAGCGGATATCGATAATGGCATTATCCGTCTCTGGCCGGGCCACGGTTTGCTGACGTTGTGTCACTGTGTAGGGACGGGCGGGTTTTCTGGCCAGTACAGTAACATCATCGCCACAGCGGATGACGCCGCTGTTACGGGCGATCAAATTCAGGCCGAAATCGATATCACCACTGCTGTCTGCGGCCAGACGGAACATTTTCAGGGTTGTCATGGGTTCACCGGATGGGTGCTTAACTCCGCGTTCGGTACTGACCGTGGTGAAAATACAACGGCTGCAGGGTTTTGCCACATCGAACGTAATATCGCCGACCCGGATCACAGACCACTGATCTTCATCCCAGGCGCTTGCCCCCGCCACTACCAGATTCGGACGAAATTGTTCGAGACGGATCCCCGCCGGACAGCGATTCTGTAAATCATAAAAAGAAGACTGGTTGATCAACAGAAACGGGTAACCATCAGCAAAGCCGACCGGGATCTCCGGAAAACGCCTGACCCGGCGTGCAGGTTTAATACCGGTCCAGCGCAGTTGTACCGGATGAGGAAAAAACCGGCTCAGCCATTGGTTAATCACTTCGGGGGCGATACAGGAGGCAAAGTTGCTGCCCCAGACCTCGGCGGGTTCCACCTGCGGGCTGAAATCGTCAAATCTTACCAGCACCTGACTATTATCCGGCGCCTGGATAAACAGTCCTTCTGGCTGAACCAGCGGAGTAAATAGCACCATTTCCGGATACTGGCGGGCAGTAATAAACTTACCTTCAGTAGTGGTTACCATAAACATCCGGTCCCAGGAAAGTCCCTGTGGTTGTACCAGTGACTGGGAAACAGCGGTACCGCGCATCGATTTTACCGGGTGAATAAATAACCGCGACAGACTGATCATAATTTCTCCGTTCCGGGCTTCTTGCTAATAAAGACGCTAACTTTATGACATAGCGCTGTGATTCGCTATAATGCGCAGCAATTTCCAATTAAGTAGACCAAAAATATGAATTCTCTGTTTGCCAGTACAGGCCGTGGGCTGGAAGAACTTTTAAAAACTGAGCTTGAAGCGTTAGGCGCTCAGGATATACAGCTGGTGCCGGGCGGTGTTCATTATCAGGGCGATGATAAAATGCTGTACCAAAGCCTGATGTGGAGCCGGCTTGCTTCGCGGATCCTGCTGCCATTAGGAGAGTTTGGTCTGTGGAGTGATCTTGATTTATATGTCGGCGCACAGTCGATTCCCTGGACCGAATTATTCGACAGCCAGCATAGTTTTGCGGTGCACTTCAGCGGCACCAATGACATTATCCGTAACAGCCAGTTCGGTGCTATGCGGGTAAAAGATGCCATTGTCGACAGTTTCACCCGTAAGAATCTGCCAAGGCCGGACGTTAACCGTGACGCTCCTGATATCCGCATCAATGCATGGCTGAACAAAGACAAAGTCAGCATTTCTCTTGACCTGAGCGGAGATGCGTTACATCAGCGTAATTACCGTCAGCAGACCGGACAGGCACCATTAAAAGAAAATCTGGCGGCAGCCGTGGTACTACGATCAGGCTGGCGTCCGGGGACGCCGATGATCGACCCGATGTGTGGCTCAGGTACTCTGCTGATTGAGGCTGCCATGATCGCCGCCGATCGTGCCCCGGGGCTGGCTCGTCAGCATTGGGGATTCACGGCCTGGAAAGGACACAATGCCACCCTGTGGCAGGAAGTGACAGCTGATGCTAATCGCCGTGCCGGGCAGGCAATGCAGGGTAAAAAAGTGCGTTTTTATGGCTACGACAGCGATCCGATTGTTATTCAGCGGGCACAGGCCAATGCACGCAAAGCGGGCATGAGTGCGTTTATCAGTTTTAAACGCCAGGATGTCTCACAGCTGACGAATCCGCTGGCTGCCGAAGATCAGGGGACCCTGCTCAGTAACCCGCCTTATGGCGAACGTTTGGAAAGTGAACCGGCGCTGATTGCACTGCACAGCCAGCTGGGCAGGATTGTGAAACGTGAATTTCCCGGCTGGACATTATCGCTGTTCAGTGGCTCCCCGGAACTGCTGAGCTGTCTGCAACTGCGTGCTGAGCGTCAGTTTAAAGCGAAAAATGGTCCGCTGGATTGTGTGCAGAAAAATTACCAGCTGATGGCCGGATCCGGTGAAGCAGGGCGGGAAATCGCCGGGGATTATGCTAACCGTCTGCGGAAAAATGTGAAAAAGCTGGATAAATGGGCGAAACAGGAAGGTATTGACGGTTACCGGATCTATGATGCCGACTTACCGGAATACAATATTGCTGTAGACCGTTATGCCGACTGGGTGATAATTCAGGAATATGCACCACCAAAAACAGTGGATGCACAGAAAGCACGACAGCGCCTGTTTGATGTGATCAGTGCCACCCTGACCGTATTGGATCTTCCGGCAAACCGGTTGGTGCTGAAAACCCGTGAGCGCCAGAAAGGTAAAAACCAGTATCAGAAATTAGGCGATAAAGGCGAATTTTTCCCGGTAAAAGAATATAACGCCCGATTGCTGGTCAATCTGACCGACTACCTGGATACCGGATTATTTATTGACCACCGTATTGCCCGTAAGATGCTGGGCCAGATGAGTGAAGGGAAAGACTTTCTTAACCTGTTCGCATACACCGGCAGTGCCAGTGTTCATGCCGGACTGGGCGGAGCCCGCTCAACCACGACGGTTGATATGTCACGCACCTACCTGGAATGGGCAGAGCGGAATTTACAACTGAATGGGCTGGCCGGCCGGGCACACCGTCTGATCCAGGCTGACTGTCTGAGCTGGCTGAAAGAAGCGACAGAATCTTTCGACCTGATCTTTATCGATCCGCCGACATTCTCAAACTCAAAACGGATGGAAGACAGCTTTGATGTTCAGCGTGACCATCTTGATCTGCTGCGTGATCTGCAGCGATTACTGCGTCGTGGCGGAACGATTATGTTCTCGAACAATAAGCGCGGGTTTAAAATGGACTTTGACGGGCTGGCGGCTCTCGGACTACAGGCCAATGAAATTACGCAAAAAACCCTTTCTCAGGACTTTGCCAGAAATAAACACATTCATAATTGCTGGCTGATTACTGCCGCGGGTAAGGAATAATTTTTTATGTCATTAATCAGTATACACAATGCCTGGCTGTCATTCAGTGACGCGCCATTACTGGATAACACCGAACTGCACATTGAAGAGAATGAGCGGGTATGTCTGGTCGGACGTAACGGGGCCGGTAAGTCGACATTGATGAAAATCATTAACCAGGAAATTGCCCTGGACGATGGTCGCATTGTCTATGAGCAGGACCTGGTCGTTGCCCGGCTGCAGCAGGATCCGCCACGAAATATCACCGGCTCGGTGTATGACTTTGTCGCCGAAGGGGTCGCGGAACAGGCAAAATACCTGAAGGAATACCATGCGATTTCGCATCAGGTCATGCAGGATCCGAGTGACAAGAATCTTAACGAAATGGCGAGATTACAGACATTACTGGATCATCATAACCTGTGGCAGCTGGAAAGCCGTATTAATGACGTGCTGGAAAAGATTGGTCTGGATGCGGAAACTGAACTCTCTTCTCTGTCGGGCGGATGGTTACGTAAGGCGGCACTGGGGCGTGCACTGGTCAGTAACCCGAAAGTACTGCTACTTGATGAACCGACCAACCACCTGGATATTGAAACCATTGACTGGCTGGAAACATTCCTCAAGACCTTTACCGGCAGTATTATTTTCATTTCCCATGACCGTTCGTTTATTCGCAATATGGCAACGCGTATTGTTGACCTGGATCGCGGGAAACTGGTGTCATGGCCGGGTGACTATGACAATTTTGTGCTGGGTAAAGAAGAAGCTCTGCGGGTAGAAGAACAGCAAAACGCGGAGTTTGACCGTAAGCTGGCCCAGGAAGAAGTCTGGATCCGCCAGGGGATTAAGGCTCGCCGTACCCGTAATGAAGGCCGTGTCCGCGCTCTGAAAGCATTACGTCGCGAACGCTCTGAGCGTCGCGAAGTCATGGGCAAAGCAAATATGCAGGTTGAGGAAGCATCTCGTTCAGGGAAAATTGTCTTTGAACTGGAAAATGTTAATTACCAGGTGGACGGTAAAACACTGGTCGATAATTTTTCGGCACAGGTTCAGCGTGGTGACAAAATTGCACTGATTGGGGCTAATGGTTGTGGTAAAACCACAATGTTACGTCTGATGCTGGGTGATTTAGCCGCGGACAGCGGACGGGTACATAGCGGTACCAAGCTGGAAGTAGCCTATTTTGATCAGCACCGTGCTGAACTGGATCCTGATCGCACAGTTATGGATAACCTGGCAGAAGGCAAGCAGGAAGTGCTGGTTAACGGTAAACCGCGCCATGTCCTCGGTTACCTGCAGGACTTTTTGTTCCATCCTAAACGGGCGATGACCCCGGTCAGGGCTCTGTCAGGCGGAGAACGCAACCGGTTATTGCTGGCCAGATTATTCCTGAAACCAAGCAACCTGCTGATCCTCGATGAACCTACCAATGACCTGGACGTGGAAACACTGGAACTGCTGGAAGAACTGATTGATGGCTACCAGGGGACAGTATTACTGGTCAGCCACGATCGTCAGTTTGTCGATAATACTGTCACTGACTGCTGGATTTTTGAAGGTAACGGCGAAGTCGGCCGGTTTGTCGGGGGGTACCATGATGCACAGCAACAACGTGCCGCCTACAAACAGACCAAAAAACCGCAGAGTGTCAAGCCAGATGCACAGGCGAAATCACCCACTGAGACCAGAGCAAAAACCACTAAACCCGCTAAGCTTAGTTATAACCTGGCACGGGAACTGGATCTGTTACCACAGAAACTGGAAACTCTGGAAACAGAGATAGGTGAGTTGCAGGCAAAAATGGGGCATGCTGATTTTTTCAGCCAGCCCCATGACAAAACTCAGCCGGTAATCGATCAGCTCTCCGCAGCCGAACAGGCTCTGGAAGAGGCTTTTTCCCGCTGGGAATATCTTGAAAATCTCAGGAACGGAGAGTAATTCCCATGAACATAACCCGGTGTGAGCAACGTAATGATGCAGACACATGGGTTTTGTGTCCTCAGTGTGATATGGCATGCCGCTTACCGCCCCTCAGCATCGGGACGAAAGCGGTTTGCCCGCGCTGTCACACAACTCTGAATATGCACTGGCCGGATCCCGGCAGACGGCCTATCGCTTATGCGGTGTCGGCTCTGATTATGCTGATTCTGGCAAATATGTTCCCGTTTATCAGTATGCATGTTGCCGGCTTAAGCAGCGAAATCACCCTTACCCGTATTCCGGATATTATGGTGTCTGATAATTTTCGATCGCTGGCATTTCTGTTTTTATTGCTGGTACAAATTATTCCGGCCAGTTGTCTGGTGATGATTATTTTACTGGTTAATCACGTAAAAATACCCCGTTCTTTGCGGATCCTGCTGGCCCGGCTGTTTTTCCAGCTGCGCAGCTGGGGCATGGCTGAAATTTTTATGGCCGGGGTACTGGTCAGTTTTGTAAAACTGATGGCTTACGGAGATATCGGACTGGGGATCAGCTTCTGGCCGTGGTGTCTGTTTTGCATACTGCAATTACGCGCTTTCCAGAGTGTGGATAAACGCAGTTTATGGCGTCATATTCAGCCGCAACAACCGTTGTTTAAAACGCCACAGGCAGGTATCAGTGGTTTAGCTCAGGGGATGAGGTCATGTCCCTGTTGTACTGCTATTCTTCCCGCAGAGACGCGTATCTGCCCGCGTTGCTCAACGGCCGGAACGGCACGAAAAAAACAAAGTTTGCAATGGACACTGTCATTATTGCTGACTTCTGTAATGCTTTATATACCCGCCAATATTATGCCGATTATGGTGACCGATGCCCTGGGGTCGAAGATCACGTCGAATATTATGGCAGGGGTCGTGTTGTTATGGAGTGATGGATCTTACCCGGTCGCGATGGTTATTTTTATCGCCAGCATTATGGTACCGTCGCTCAAAATGCTGGCTATTGGCTGGTTAAGCTGGAACGCCAGCGGTAAGGGGCGGAGAGACAATCAAAAAATGCATCTGATTTATGAAGCCGTCGAATGCGTCGGACGCTGGTCTATGATTGATGTATTCGTGATCGCTATTTTGTCATCCCTGGTGCGAATGGGGGGGTTAATGAATATTTATCCGGCTCCCGGAGCACTGTTGTTTGCCAGCGTTGTTATTTTAACCATGTTTGCCGCACTGACATTTGATCCTCGTTTGTTGTGGGACCGTGAAACAAAGAACCGTATTGAGGAATCTGGTGTTGAAACAGAATAATCATGAAACAGCCCGTATAGAGAACATCAAAAGGTGGTCACCGGTATGGATTGTGCCGATTGTGACGATTCTGATTGGGGCATGGATACTTTTTTATCACTTTTCACATCAGGGACCGGAAGTTACCCTGATAACCAGTAATGCTGAAGGTATTGTCCCCGGCAAAACGACCATCAAAAGCCGCAGTGTCGATATTGGTCTTGTGCAAAGTGCTGAACTGAGTGATGACCTGCGGCATGTGGAAATTAAAGCGCGGCTGAATGCAGGAATGGAAAAAACCCTGCATCAGGATTCGGTATTCTGGACCGTTAAGCCGCAAATCGGCAGGGAAGGTATTACCGGACTGGGGACGCTGCTGTCCGGTTCTTACATTGAATTACAACCGGGAACAACAGGTGATAAACCGGACCATTATGCGTTACTTGACTCGCCTCCGTTAGCTCCGCCGGATGCTAAAGGGATCCGCGTGACTCTTGACAGTTCTAAAGCCGGACAGCTGAATCCCGGGGACCCGGTATTATTCCGTGGCTACCGGGTCGGCTCGGTGGAAACCAGTAAGTTCGATACGGAAAAACGTCTGATGAGTTATCAGTTATTTATTCAGGCACCTTATGACCGGCTGGTAACCACCAATGTCCGTTTCTGGAAAGACAGTGGTGTCTCCTTCGACATGTCAGCCTCAGGAATGCGTATCGAAATGGGATCACTGACGACCCTGTTCAGCGGCGGGGTCAGTTTTGAAGTCCCTGATGGTGCTCCTCTTGGTGAACCGGCAAAAAACAATGCTGATTATCATCTGTTTGATGATCAACATTCTTTACAGGAATCGATTTATACCCAGCACACCAACTTCGTGATGTTTTTTAATGAATCGATTCGCGGGCTGCAGCCTGGCGCGCCGGTGGAATTCCGGGGGATTCGTTTAGGTACCGTCGCTAAAGTACCTTATATAATGCCGGGCAGCCTGAATACTCTGAAAAATGATTACCGGATTCCGGTACTGATCCGTATCGAGCCCGGACGACTGGCGGCCAGTGTGGGAGATAAGTTTGATCTGCAACAGCACTTGCAGGATGCCCGTCAGCATGGCCTGAGAGGCAGCCTCAAGACGGCAAACCTGATTACCGGTGCACTGTATGTTGATTTAGATTTTTACAATAACGTACCGCCATTCACTGGCCCGGATAAGGTGGGTGATGTTGAAGTGATACCGACAATTGCCAGCGGGCTGAATCAGATGCAACAGAAGGTGATGACTATTCTCGACAAGGTTGAGAAGTTACCTCTGGCACCAATGCTGACTGAAGCTACCGGTACCCTGAAACAAAGTCAGAAGACCCTGAAAAATATGCAAACGGCTCTGGATAATCTGAATAAGATCACTTCCAGCCCGGCGATGAAAACATTGCCTGCCGATATGCAGCAAACCCTGCGTGATTTAAATCGCAGTCTGAAAGGGTTACAACCGGGATCGCCGGCATATAACAAGCTGGTGGGTGATATGCAACGACTTGACCAGGTATTGCAGGAGCTGCAACCGGTGCTGAAGACTCTGAACAATAAGAGTAATGCGCTGGTATTTGAAGCACAGCCTGGCAAAGATCCCCAGCCGAAGAGGGCGAAATAATGAAAAGAACATTCATCGCGGCTTGTGTACTGTTGCTCAGTGCCTGCAGCAGTGAGGCAGATAAGCATTATTATCAGCTGCCGGCACAGCCGGTACCTGTATCTGCTGTCTCTTCGCCGGGGCTGTCCTCTGCTGACTCCCCGAAAGTATTATGGGTAGAACCGGTCAGTGTCTCCGATTTTCTGTCAGGAACGGGTCTGGCCTATCAGACCAGTGATGTACAGTATGTGATTGCCACTAGTAACCTGTGGGCCAGCCCGCTGGATCAGCAATTACAACAGACGCTGGTCAGTAATCTGAGCCAGCTTATGCCTGGCTGGCTGGTGACCGGATCACTGGCCGGTAATAACTATGACACCTTATCGGTTTCGGTCACCGGTTTTCATGGCCGTTATGATGGTAAAGTTATTATTACCGGTTCATGGATCCTGCAACGTGGCCAGCAAACCCTGCGCCGGCCGTTTTCACTGGTATTGAAACAGTCACAGGATGGCTATGCGGCATTAGTCCGAACCCTGGCAGAAGGCTGGCAACAGGAAGCAGTGCAAATAGCCAGACAAATCAACCAGTAATATAATATTATCCCCTGAAAGCCTCCTGACGGAGGCTTTTTTTAGGTTCATCGCACCTTAGCGTGAATTAATAGAAAACGGCGGTAAAAGTGGTTAGTTTTGTATTCGCCAAAACACTAA
>NZ_JAERJP010000020.1 GCF_018257575.1 Tatumella sp. JGM91
GTGGATGCGCATTATAGGGAGTTAATTTTTTCTGGCAAGGGTTTATTTTAAATTAATTACTGACTGGCGGGTTTTTATGCTTATCGCCGTAAAAACCCACAAACCAGGCCCCTGAGGCAGCAAAAGCGGACATTAAATGTCCGCTTTTGCTGGTAAACAACATCCTGATTACTGATGTGCGACTATTTTTCCGTCACTGACATCCATTTCGATGATTTTTCCCGGCACTAAATCTCCGGACAATATCTGTTGTGCCAGCGGGTTTTCTATTTCCTGCTGTATTGCCCTTTTCAGTGGACGCGCACCATATACCGGATCGAACCCGGTCTGTCCCAGCAGTTTCAGAGCATCATCCGAGATATGCAACTGATAGCCACGCTCCTCAAGACGATGGTACAAACGTTGCAACTGAATCCGGGCAATTGAAGCGATATGTTCTGCCCCCAGCGGATGGAAGACCACCAGTTCATCTATACGGTTGATAAACTCCGGACGGAAATGGTGTCCGACAACACTCATTACCAGTGCTTTCATCTCGCCGTAGTCCAGTTCACCAAACCGTTCCTGAATTAAATCAGAGCCCAGATTAGAGGTCATGATGATAACCGCATTACGGAAATCAACAGTGCGCCCTTGTCCGTCAGTCAGGCGTCCGTCATCCAGCACCTGTAACAGAATGTTGAATACATCCGGATGCGCCTTCTCAACTTCGTCGAGTAAGATAACTGAATACGGACGACGTCTGACGGCTTCGGTCAGGTAGCCGCCTTCTTCGTAACCGACATAACCCGGAGGTGCCCCCACCAGCCTGGAGACCGAGTGTTTTTCCATAAACTCGGACATATCGATACGCACCATGGCTTCATCACTGTCAAACAGAAAATCAGCCAGTGCTTTACACAATTCTGTTTTACCTACCCCTGTCGGGCCGAGAAACAGGAAAGAACCTACCGGCCGGTTCGGATCTGCCAGTCCGGCACGGCTACGACGGATAGCATTAGACACAGCTTCGACGGCTTCATTTTGTCCGATGACACGACTGTGTAACGACTCTTCCATCCGCAACAGTTTATCCCTTTCTCCTTCCATCATCCTTGCCACCGGGATACCGGTCCAGCGGGCCAGTACATCTGCAATTTCAACGTCAGTTACGCGGTTACGTAACATTTTCATTGATTTGCCTTCGGCCTGAGTGGCTGCTGCCAGCTGTTTTTCCAGATCAGGTATTTTGCCGTACTGTAATTCTGACATTTCCGCCAGGTCACCCGTACGACGAGCCTGTTCCAGAGTGATACGTGCCTGCTCCAGTTCAGCTTTAATATTCTGAGTACCGCTTAATGAGGCTTTTTCTGCTTTCCATTCTTCATCAAGCTCAGCATATTCACGTTCTTTCTGGCTGAGTTCCGTCTCCAGCATTTCCAGCCGTTTTACACTGGCATCATCTGATTCTTTCTTCAGTGCCTGCTGTTCCAGTTTTAGCTGGATAATACGACGTTCCAGCCGATCGAGTGATTCAGGTTTAGAATCAATCTGCATACGAATGCTTGACGCGGCTTCATCAATAAGGTCAATGGCTTTATCTGGCAGCTGACGATCAGCGATATAGCGGTGCGACAGATTCGCCGCTGCAACAATTGCCGGATCGGTAATTTGTACGTGGTGATGTAATTCATAACGTTCTTTCAGGCCACGCAGAATCGCAATGGTGTCTTCAACTGTCGGCTCAGCGACCAGTACTTTCTGGAAACGACGCTCCAGTGCGGCATCCTTTTCTATATATTGACGATACTCATCCAGGGTAGTCGCGCCAACACAATGCAGCTCACCTCTTGCCAGGGCTGGTTTAAGCATATTACCGGCATCCATCGCACCATCGGCTTTACCGGCCCCAACCATAGTATGCAGTTCATCAATAAACAGGATGACGTTACCTTCCTGTTTTGACAGATCATTGAGGACACCTTTCAGCCGTTCTTCAAATTCCCCGCGGAATTTTGCCCCGGCCACCAGCGCCCCCATATCCAGAGCCAGTACCCGGCGCCCTTTCAGGCCCTCAGGAACTTCGCCATTAATAATTCGCTGGGCCAGTCCTTCAACAATCGCTGTTTTACCGACCCCGGGTTCACCGATTAATACCGGGTTGTTTTTAGTACGCCGTTGCAGTACCTGAATGGTTCGACGAATTTCTTCATCACGGCCTATCACCGGATCCAGTTTGCCCTGCTCTGCCCGTTCGGTCAGATCGATAGTATACTTTTGTAATGCCTGCCGTTGATCCTCGGCACCTTGTTCATTCACTTTTTCGCCCCCACGCAACTGATCTATCGCACTGGTAAGTTTTTCACCGGTCGCCCCTGTTGATTTTAGTATATCAGCCAGAGATCCGCGTGATTCCAAAGCAGCAAGTACAAAGAGTTCAGATGAAATAAAACTGTCACCGCGTTTCTGCGCCAGTTTGTCGCACACATTCAGGACGCGAATTAAATCCGCAGAAGGCTGAACATCACCATCGCTGCCTTCCACCTGTGGGAGCTGTTTAATCGCCCCGGTGATCTTCTCCTGCATTGCCGCAACATCCAGCCCGGCAGAGGAGAGTAAAGGACGCACCGATCCGCCTTCCTGAGACAGTAATGCACTCATAAGGTGGAGAGGTTCGATAAATTGGTTGTCGTTACCGAGCGCTAATGACTGAGCATCAGCCAGTGCTAATTGAAATTTATTGGTCAGACGATCCAGACGCATAATTCCTCCTGTTAAAGGTCAAAATGCTACAGGAGATTAAATGAGGCCAATCCCTCAGATATTCAAGTTTAATGACCCGGAAAACAAAGAAAAATTAATACGGGCTGGATCGTCCAGCGGCTAAGACTATATCAGCCACACCAAAGTTGCCATACGTCCGGTGATACTCTCTCTGCGATAAGAGAAAAAATCTTCACTTTGCTGATAGGTACAACGCCCGCCGCCCGAAACAGCAGTCACTCCGGCGCGGTTTAATCGCTGAGTAGCAAGTAACCAGAGGTCAGCCATAAATTTATGATTACGCGGACGGAAAGCCTGTCCGGCGGCTTTATCCACCGTCACAAAAGCATCGCGAACTTCAGGCCCTACTTCAAAAGCCTGCTGACTGATCGCCGGGCCCATCCAGGCAAGAATCTCAGACGGCGGGCAGTCAAACCCGTCCACTGTTTTTTCCAGCACACCATCGCACAAGCCACGCCATCCGGCATGGGCCGCGGCGACCTGGCGGCCATCCCTCGAACAGAAGATCACCGGCAGACAGTCAGCGGTCATTACCGCACACACCTGACCGGCGACTGTTGTCCGGCAGGCATCAGCAGTCATCGATTCTTCCGGGCCTGCGGGTAGCGAGACTACCCTGCTGCCATGCACCTGTGTCAGCCAGACAGGCATCGCGGGTAACCCGGCAATCTGGCACAACTGTCGGCGGTTGCTTTCAACATGTTGCGGATCATCCGCAACATGCGCTCCCAGATTAAAGCTGCTCCAGGGGCCCTGGCTGAATCCGCCAGTACGGGTTGTGGAGCAAGCTCTGACATTGGCCGGGGCCGGCCAGTCCGGGATAATCAATGAACTCATAACCAGTCCATTTCATCTTTATGTAATTCGGTGTCGGCTTTCATTGCTTCAATCAGTTCCACCATATCCTCAGGCAATGCCGCATGCCACTCCATCTGAATACCGGTTATCGGATGGTATAAACGCAGCATGGTGGCATGCAGGGCCTGCCGGTCAAATTTCCGTAATACGGAAATAAAGTCGTCAGATGCTCCTTTGGGTGGCCGCGGGCGTCCGCCATATAATTGATCACCAACCAGCGGGTGGCTCAGATGTGCCATATGGACACGGATCTGGTGAGTTCGTCCCGTTTCAAGCCGCAGGCGTAAGCGAGTATAAGCACGAAAATGCTCCATAATGCGGTAATGGGTCACCGCTGGCTTACCCATCGGATGCACACTCATATGAGTACGCTTAGTCGGGTGGCGGGAAATCGGTTCATCGACCAAACCACCAGCCGTCATTGTACCAATCGCCACCGCTTCATATTCACGGGTGATTTCACGACGTTGCAGGCAGTCAACCAGATGTTTCTGTGCCTGTACCGTTTTTGCCACGACCATCAGCCCGGTGGTGTCTTTATCCAGTCGATGGACAATTCCGGCACGCGGTACGTCGGCAATCGCCGGATAATGATACAGTAAGGCATTAAGTACCGTGCCATCCGGATTGCCCGCTCCCGGGTGTACCACTAGACCTCGCGGCTTATTGATAACTAAAATATCATCATCCTCGTAAACAATATCGAGTGCGATATCCTGAGGTTCCCAGCGGGCCTCTTCTTCAATTTCGGCATCAATGTTTACCTGCTCGCCACCAAAAACTTTTTCTTTCGGGATCGTTGCTGTCACCCCGTTAAGGGTTACCCGTCCCTGCAAAATCCAGTCTTTTATGCGAGAACGTGAATAATCAGGGAACAATTCCGCCAAAGACTGATCTAAGCGTTGTCCAAGTTGCGCTTCGGAGACTGTCGCGGTGAGTTGTACTTGTTGTGCCATATAAGCTTCTTTCGTTAACGTTGGGTTTTCACGGCAAAGCCGTTTACTATAATGTGCTATCTTAGCTGATCATCACCGGAAGCTTCACAGAAAGCTTCTGCTAAAACTTTGAGGATAATCATTTCGTCATGACGCGTATGAAACATCTGGTGGCCGTTGCCACTCTGGGCCTGGCATTGGTGGGATGTTCCGGCTCTAAAGACATCGTCCCGGACAACCCACCGTCAGTTATCTATGCAACTGCCCAGCAAAAATTGCAGGACGGGAACTTTAAAGCAGCGATTACCCAGTTGGAAGCTCTGGATAATCGTTATCCGTTCGGGCCTTACTCCCAGCAGGTACAGCTTGATCTGATCTACGCTTATTATAAAAATGGTGATATGCCAATGGCACAGGCAACCATTATCCGCTATATGCGTCTGAATCCGACCAGCCCGAATATTGACTATGTCCTGTATATGAAAGGCCTGACGGACATGTCACTGGATGAATCAGCGTTGCAGCATTTCTTCGGAATCGATCGTTCTGACAGAGACCCGAGTAATGCACGCCAGGCGTTTACTGATTTTTCTCAGTTATTACAAAACTACCCGCAAAGTCAGTATGCGGCCGATGCAAGGCAACGGATGGTGGCTTTGAAAGACCGCCTGGCAAAATATGAACTCTCTGTGGCGCAATTCTATACCAAACGTGGTGCCTATGTCGCGGTTGTTAACCGTGTAGAGGGTATGCTCAGTAATTATCCTGATACCCGGGCTACTCATCAGGCACTGCCTCTGATGGAAAATGCTTACCGTCAAATGCAGATGAATACTGAAGCCGCTAAAGTGGCTAAACTGATCGCCGATAACCGCAGTAAATAACGACTGTCTGAATCTGATTCAGCACAGGCCGTCATCAGACTAATGCTTGTCAGTTAAGCCTTTAAGAACGCCGCTGCGGATAACGCGGCGGCTTCTTTTTTTCCGCCTGCAGATAATCGCTCTGCCGATGTCCGGGTAACACGAAATTTTCAGCCATCGCTCTGAGGTAGCATTTTTACGGCAGACAACAGGTCAGCTGAATTTCTCTGCCATTTTCTCAAAACCACCGCTTTGACAAAAAGTGACTTTATTTTGTGATGCAGATCACATTATTGTTAGCACAAGCCGTTATTCTGGTAGTCAACCTATGGTAACGAGAGAGGTAAGTGCGATGATCATTAATATCACCAGCAAACAAATGGAAATTACCGACGCTATCCGCAACCATGTTGAAGAGCGTATTACCAAACTTGAGAAATGGCAGACACCGTTGATCAACCCGCATATCGTACTCTCGAAAGAACCTAAAGAATTTGTCGCAGATGCGACCATTAATACCCCTAATGGTCCACTGGTCGCGACCGGCCGTCACCAGGATATGTACGCGGCTATCAATGAACTTATTAATAAACTGGAACGCCAGTTGAATAAAGTTCAGCATAAAGGTGAAGCACGAAGAGCTTCAGCCAGTGTAAAAGATATTATTCCTGCCGAATAATCCTTGTGATTGATGACGCGCCTTCGGGCGCGTTTTTAGTTGACGCATCCCGCAGCAAAAGCTACTCTCGGACTCTGTCAGTTAAGGAATATCACATGCAGACTACCCTGTTTTTCTTCTCATTCTTTTTTAGCCTAATCGCTCCCGGGAGATGATTCGTCCTGTAAGAATGAATGAGAAGACGAACAGAAAAGCCTCCCCCAGGGAGGCTTTTTTATTGGGACTAAAATAACAGGATACAGGTGACAATGATGAGTGCCGACCACTCTTTAGAGCATTTGCGGGACAAAATCAGCCAGCTGGATAATCAGCTGCTGGCATTACTGGCCGAACGACGGGATGTTGCAGTCGCAGTCGGTAACTTTAAACTGGCAACCCACCGGCCGGTCCGCGATGCAGAAAGAGAAAAACAGCTGCTTGAATTATTGATTAATAAAGGTAAAAAGCTATCGTTAGACAGCCATTTTGTCACCCGTGTATTTCAGCTGATTATTGAAGAGTCGGTCCTGACTCAGCAGGCATTATTGCAAAAAGCGCTCAATCAGCCTCAGGAAAACAGTGCCAGGATCGCTTTCCTCGGACCTAAAGGTTCGTATTCACACCTCGCTGCCCGCCAGTATGCATCACGGCACTTCGCCCACCTGACCGAGATTGGTTGCAGTAAATTTCAGGATATTTTACAACAGGTGGATTCCGGTCTGGCGGATTATGCCGTGCTGCCACTGGAGAACACCAGTTCAGGGTCGATTAATGATGTCTATGACCTGCTACAACATACCCGGTTACATATTGTCGGAGAAATGACCCAGCCGATTGATCACTGCGTATTAGTCCCTGCAGAAACATCACTGGACGACATCACTACAGTGTACAGCCATCCACAGCCTTTCCAGCAATGCAGTCAGTTTCTGAACCGCTACCCTCATTGGAAAATTGAGTACACAGAAAGTACCGCGGCTGCAATGGAAAAAGTCGCGGCCATGCAGGATAAAGGTGCTGTGGCTCTGGGCAGTGAGGCCGGCGGTAAACTCTATAATCTGCAGGTACTGGAACGTAATCTGGCCAATCAGCAGCAAAATATCACCCGCTTTATTATCCTGGCACGTAAACCGGTTCGCGTATCCGAGCAGGTCCCTGCAAAAACGACCTTACTGATGGCTACGGGGCAACAGTCGGGAGCTCTGGTCGATGCGCTGCTGGTACTGAGAAAACAGGGGCTGATTATGACAAAACTGGAGTCCCGTCCTATTCACGGGAATCCGTGGGAAGAGATGTTTTACCTCGATATTCAGGCCAACGTTCATTCGGCAGCAATGAAACAGGCGATTGAAGAGCTGACGGCACTGACCCGTTTTATTAAGGTTCTGGGCTGTTACCCGGGAGAGGATGTTATTCCCGTCTCCGCAGGCTGACAGCAATTACGGGCACCGGAAAGGTGCCCGTGAAAGATCATCCGCAAATATTATTGGCGATTATCATTCGCCGAACGTAACAGTCCGCGACTTTCGGCAAGAAACGAATCAGCGTAGTCACCAAACCAGTGTTTAATCCCCCGGAAGCTTTCAATAAATGCAGCTTTATCCCCGCTTTCCAGCAGACTTATCGCCTCACCAAACCGCATATAATAACGTTTGATTAATGCCAGATTTGATTCCGAAGACATAATAATATCCGCATATAACTGGGGATCCTGAGCAAATAAGCGCCCCACCATTGCCAGTTCGAGACGATAGATAGGTGATGACAAGGCCAGTAACTGAGCAAGATCGATATTTTCTTCCGCTAAGTGCAACCCATAGGCAAAGGTCGCAAAATGACGTAACGCCTGAATAAAGGCCATATTCTGGTCATGTTCCACGGCACTGGTGCGATGTAAACGTGCCCCCCATACCTGAATTTGTTCAAGCAGCCACTGGTAAGCTTCCGGCTGCCGTCCGTCACACCATACCACCACCTGTTTTGCCAGGCTTCCGCTGTCCGGGCCAAACATCGGATGAAGTCCGAGTACCGGTCCCGGATGCGCAGCCAGCATCGCCTGTAATGGTTTATTTTTGATCGACGAGAGATCCAGCAGAATACAGTTTTCCGGTAACGGTGGCAGCTGATTAATCACCTGCTCAGTCAGATGGATAGGTACACTGATGATCACCATCCCTGCACCGGCAAGCAGCTGTTCAGCCTGTCCCCAGTCATCTTTGTCCAGTGAGCGAACCTGATACCCTGACAAGGTCAGCATTTTGCTGAATAGCTGCCCCATCTGGCCATTTCCTCCGACAATCACTACCGGCCCCAAATCAGGCTTCAGTGTTTTAAATCCTTTATCATTTTCACTGGAGTAGGATTCACGCATCACCCGGCGCAAAACGTCTTCAATCAGATCGGCAGGAACCCCAAGCTGTTCAGCTTCCTTACGCCGCGAAGCCAGCATACTGGCTTCACGTTCAGGGACATAAATGGGTAGCCCGTAACGACTTTTTACTTCACCAACTTCTGCAACCAGTTCAAGACGCTTCGCCAGTAATTCCAGCAGTGCTTTATCTGTTTCATCAATTTTATCGCGTAGCGCGGTCAGCTCTGCCACCATGACTTATAACACCTCTGTTGAGGTCTGCCGCGCAAAGCACATATCCTGATGGATATCGCGTAGCAGATTCTCTGTCGTTTCCCAGCTAATACAGGCATCGGTCACCGAGACGCCGTAACGCATTTCAGAACGTGGCTGTTCGGATGACTGATTCCCTTCATAAATATTACTTTCCAGCATTAATCCAATAACAGAACGGTTGCCGTCTTTGATTTGTGCCATCGCTGACTCTGCTACCGCTGCCTGACGGCGGAAATCTTTACTGGAATTGCCATGACTGCAATCTATCATCAATGAAGGTTTCAATCCTGCCTTCTGCATTTCTTTTTCACAGGCAGCAACGTCTGTCGGGCTGTAATTCGGGGTTTTTCCGCCACGCAAAATCACATGACCATCCGGGTTACCACGGGTCTGTAGTAAACTGACCTGCCCCGCCTGATTGATCCCCATAAAGCGATGGGGCATAGCTGCGGCACGTAATGCATTAATCGCAGTACTCAGGCTGCCATCGGTACCGTTTTTAAAGCCAACGGGTAAGGATAAGCCGGATGCCATTTCACGGTGAGTCTGGGATTCTGTGGTGCGGGCTCCGATAGCTGCCCAGCTGAAAAGATCCCCCAGATATTGTGGCGAATTAGGATCCAGCGCTTCAGTGGCCAGAGGCAGCCCCATCGCTACTAATTTCACCAGCAGTTCGCGGGCAATATGTAACCCCTGTTCAACATCAAAAGATCCGTCCATATGCGGATCATTAATCAGACCCTTCCAGCCGACTGTCGTACGTGGTTTTTCAAAATAAACACGCATCACCAGGCAAAGACTGTCGCTGTATTTATCCGCCAGCACTTTATAACGACGGGCATATTCGAGAGCTGCCTCAGGATCATGAATCGAGCATGGTCCGCACACCACCAGCAAACGACGATCTTTTCCCGAAATAATGTCAGAGATAACCCGGCGGGATTCAGCAACCTGTAATGCCTGCTGTTCTGTGAGCGGAAAGCGGGCTTTCAGCTGTTGCGGGGTAATCATTATCTGTTCATCAGTAATATGTACGTTATTCAGTGCATCTTTGTGCATGGTTAGGATCCTGTTGATATGGCCGCTGACAGTCTGATTATATTTACTGCTCGACAGACTATCACAATAAGTAAAGTATTCAATCCATATGGTGTACACTTATGTTTACAAAAATCAATTTAAAGCCTTAATCTCACTCTTAATGTAAACATTTGATTACACCAATCCTGGATAAACTACTGAAGTTATTAGTGTTCGATAAATAAGAGTAAAAAGCCTGGCGGTGTTGTTTTCTGCTAACGGGAATGACAATAGGCCGGGGTTCCGGGCGCAAGAAAACTATACATAGAAATAAACAGCCCCAGGCTATCCGCAGACTTTCCTGACGGGGATATCGGGAAATGAATGGCTGCGAACTTTTTGTTATGTCTCTATTTCTGAACCTTGCTGATGGCCGAACCCGGCCTTTTTAGTACAGGTTCCGCGTGGCTGATGTCTCTCTGATCGTAGCGGGAATTACCGAAGGATGACAGACAGCACCTTTCCCCGCGCAGCAAAAACGGGACAGGTTAGCGAAGATTAAACGTACTGATGACAGGAACAAAGGGCGTTGCAGACACCGGACAGCTGGCTGAGCAGTACTGAACCTGTTCTTGTTCTGCAACGATCAAAGTATGCGCGGGCAGGTCTCTGGCAACTTTAGCGCCGGAGACCTGCCTGCGTACCCTGTGTTCTAAGGATGAAAAGCATTATTTAAAATAATTGAGGTAATCACCCCGGTCGCGACCGCCACCAGCACATAATTACCATCAATATAGGACCAGCGGTGACCATGGGGTGGTTCCGGTAACCCGCGCCGTTGCCAGTCATCTACACGGTAGTCTGGCCCGCGGAAATCATGGGGAACATAGCCTCCCCGCTCAAAATGATGTCCCTGCCAGGCAAAAGAGTCTCTTTCATCAGGGCCTGGTCCATGCCGGTGTGGTCCGCCATGAGGGCCCGCTGGCCCGTAGTCACCGCCTCTCCATCCGCGGCCATCATGATCATGATATCCGTCGCCGGGTGGTCCGCGGTGATCATAGTCATCCGCACTGGCAGATACAGAAGATATTGCCGCAAAAAGTAGCAGTGCTGAGGTCACTAAGACCTTCCGTGATTTAGCCATCTTTTCCTCCGGAAATTGATATTGCCTGTGCTCATCCGTCAGTGCGACAAAGCACCATTGAGAATGATTGAAGTAATTATTCCGGTCGCTGCGGCCATCAATACATAATTACCGTTGATATTGGCCCAGTAATGACCCTGTGGCGGCTGATTTAATCCGCGGGCACGCCAGTCATTCACACGGTATTGCGGTCCGCGGTAATTTTGCGGCATCTCATGGCCTCTGCGGAAATCGTTACCATGAAAAGCAAAACGCTCAGCCTGCCGGTGACGGGGCGATCCGCCGCCGTGTTCCCCTGCCTGCTGAGACCGGTACTGACCATTATCCGGACGCTGTCCCGGCCCGTTCCCCTGCTGTTGTCTGTTATCCGGACGCTGTTGAGACATATTGCCCTGATGCTGTGGCCCGTTCTCCTGCTGTCGGGGGACAAACTGACCTCCCTGCTGATCGCCGGGAGCTGCCATTGCGGATGAAATCATAACCCCATCGGTGAGCAGTACTGTGGTTAATAAAGCAATAGTGATACGTTTCATTGTTATGTTCCTCACAGGAAATATGCCGGTAATTATGCTGAAGCCCTGTGAGCATGTTATGGGGATTATTCCTGGTTTAATTTTCAGGAGTGTGAACAGGCATTACATCGATGAGTTTTCTTAACGTAATCTTTACTCTGCCGCCATTAACTGACCAGCCACAGACGACAGCGTAAGAATAAAACAACATCGTAAGAAGAAGTGGTGAATAACCGGGGATAGTAATTTCTGCCAGAAATCGCCGGCAGCCCTCTCCCTGCCCCTGAGGACAGGGAGAGCTGTGCAGATTATTTACGCAATGTATCCTCTCCCCAGGCAACCCATTTATAGGTTGTCAGGGCTTCCAGGCCCATCGGGCCACGGGCATGGAGTTTCTGGGTACTTACCGCCACTTCGGCCCCCAGACCAAACTGACCTCCGTCAGTAAACCTTGTACTGGCATTGACATATACCGCTGAAGAATCGACCTTATTGACAAACTGATTGGCATTTTTCAGGCTGCGGCTGAGAATACCGTCTGAATGCTGGGTCCCGTGCTCACGGATATGGCTGACGGCCTGGTCGAGTGAAGAAACCTGTTTGACATTCAGATCCAGGGACAACCATTCATCATCATATTCTGCAGCTCTGACCCGCTGTACGTCCGGCTGAAACTTGCGGATTTCCGGCAAAATATTTTCGTCAGCATGCAGAGTGATCTGCTCAGCAGCCATACGCTGGCAGAAACGCGGTAAAAATTCGGTAACAATATCCTGGTGGATAAGCAGGGTTTCCAGTGAGTTACAGGCACTTGGTCGCTGTTTTTTAGCATTAACAATAATCTCCAGCGCTGCGTCAGTCTCCATTGTTTCATCAACATACAGATGACAAACCCCGATGCCGCCGGTGATCACCGGGATCGTCGACTGTTCACGACAGAGTTTATGTAACCCGGCACCGCCCCGCGGGATCAGCATATCAATATAACGATCCATCTTCAGCATTTCGCTGACCAACTGACGATCCGGATTCTCGATCGCCTGGATAGCAGCTTCAGGGATATCATGGGCCGCCAGTGCTTTCTGAATCACTTTTACGGTCATGGCATTGGTCCGGAAGGTTTCTTTTCCTCCGCGTAAAATAACCGCATTCCCCGTTTTCAGACACAGAGAAGCAACGTCTACCGTTACATTCGGCCGGGCCTCATAAATTACTCCGATCACCCCTAAAGGTACCCGCCGGCGCTCAATGCGCAGACCACTGTCCAGTAAACCACCATCGATTAACTGACCCACCGGATCCTTCAAATGACATACCTGGCGGACATCATCAGCAATCCCTTTTAGCCGTTCAGAGGTAAGGGTCAGACGATCCAGTAAGGCTTCCCCCATACCATTTTCTCTTGCCCGCGCAACATCTTCGCCATTCGCCGCCAAAATAGCAGAAGACTCATGTTCCAGCATACTGGCTATTGTCAGCAGTACCTGATTTTTTTGTTCTGTTGTTAAAACAGATAGCTGATAAGAGGCTGCCCGCGCGGCTTTACCCATAGTTTCCAGCATAACAACTCCTTAACTGACAATCATATCGTCGCGGTGAACCGCAACCGGACCGTATTCATACCCCAGTATTTCACTGATTTGCTGACTATGATGACCAGCAATCATCCGCAACGCATCACTGTTATAGCGTGAAACACCGTGAGCGATATCCCGCCCCTGCAGGCTGCGGATAGAAATAACTTCCCCCCGGGAAAAATCGCCCTGAATCTGGCAAATACCTTTGGGCAACAGTGAACTGCCGCGCTCCAGTAATGCATTCAGTGCACCGTCATCAATGGTAATAGTACCTGCAGGAGGTGCGCCGAAGATCCAGTGCTTACGGTTTTCAAGCCGGTTTTTCTGAGCGTGGAACAGGGTACCGGCAGGCTGACCGTTAAGAATATTGTTGATTAATACCGGCTGGCTGCCACTGGCAATAATCACATCAATCCCGGCGCGACAGGCTACATCAGCCGCCTGCAGCTTGGTTGCCATTCCTCCGGTCCCCAGGCCGGAAACACTTCCGCCGGCGATCATTCTTAATTCATCATCAATAACATGCACATCGCTAATCAGCTGTGCCTCAGGGTTATTTCTTGGATCAGCGGTGAACAATCCCTGCTGGTCTGTCAGCAACAGTAATTTATCTGCGCCGGAGAGTATGGCCGCCAGCGCCGATAAATTATCATTATCACCGACTTTAATTTCTGCCGTTGCAACGGCATCATTTTCGTTGATCACCGGAATAATGCGGTTATCCAGTAATGCATGCAGCATATCTCTGGCATTCAGGAAACGCTCCCGGTCTTCCATATCGGCACGGGTAAGCAGCATCTGACCGACATGTAAGCCGTAAATAGCAAATAACTGTTCCCATACCTGAATCAGCTGACTCTGTCCGACGGAAGCCAGCAGCTGTTTAGAGGCGATAGTGGGGGGCAGTTCGGGGTAATCCAGATGCTCACGTCCTGCCGCAATAGCGCCGGACGTCACAATCACTATCCGGTGTCCGGCATCAATAGCCTGCGCGCATTGCCGTACCAGCTCCAAGATATGTGCACGATCTAACCGGCGTGAACCGCCGGTTAGTACACTGGTCCCCAACTTGACCACCAGGGTCTGACTGCCACTCATAAGTCCTGCCACCTAACCAATAAACAAACCTTCCTTTTAGCAGGTGTCGCACAGGAATCCAACCTTTTATCCATAGGGATCAGCAGATAAAAAATTTTCCTGCCCGCCACAGGGGGGATTTTTATTTTTTTTACCAAAAATACCGGTGTGTCATAAATCTTTAATGGTTGTTAAGTAAAAAGTTGCTGCGCTTTCAGAATTTTTCGATAACAAACATTTAAATAACCGGGATACCACCTTATGAAAAAGACCACTGTGGCACTTTTATTATGCAGCCTGACCTCTGCTGCTCATGCTGCTCAGGTATATAATAAAGACGGCAATACCCTCGATTTTTACGGTAAAGTAAAAGCCGAGCACTACATGAGCGATAATAAAAAAGCTAACGGCGATACTTCATACGCCCGTATCGGCTTTAAAGGTGTCACCCGAATCAATGACCAGTTGTCCGGCTACGGCCAGTGGGAATATCAGTATAACCTGAATAACTCTGAAGGCTCCGATGCCAACTCCGGTAATAAAACCCGCCTTGGCTTTGCCGGTTTGCGTAACCCGACCTTAGGTTCTATCGACTACGGCCGTAATTACGGTGTTCTGTATGACGTTGAAGCCTGGACCGATATGTTCCCTGAGTTTGGCGGAGACGGTACTGCGCGCGCAGATAACTTTATGACCCAGCGTGCAACAGGCTTACTGACCTGGCGTAACAATGATTTCTTCGGCCTGGTTGATGGTTTACGTTTTGCCGTACAGTATCAGGGCAAAAATGATGATAACACCACTAATGCCCGTACAGATATTACCCGTCAGAACGGCGACGGTTTTGGTGCGTCTTTAGGTTATACCCTGGGTGACAGCGGTGTCAGCCTGATGAGTGCCATTACCAGTTCTAACCGTACCAAAAGCCAGCAGGCTGCAACCTATGGTCACGGTGATAAGGCTAACTCTTGGGGCGCAGGCATAAAATATGATGCGAACCAGATTTACCTGGCCGCTATCTTTACCCAGACAACCAATATGACGCCTATCAGTGGTACTAACCGTATTACCGGAACCTCTGTGACCGGCGCAGCCAATAAAGCGCAGGACGTCGAATTGGTGGCACAGTATCAGTTTGACAATGGTCTGCGTCCGTCACTGGGCTATGTACAGACGAAAGGCAAAGATATTGAAAATGGTATTGGCGATGCTGACCTGGTGAAATATATCGATGTCGGCGCTACATATTACTTCAACAAAAATATGTCTACTTTCGTTGACTACAAAATTAACCAGCTGAAAAATGATAACCGTCTGTCACTGAATACCGATAACGTTGTTGCCGTCGGTCTGACCTATCAGTTCTGATATTAATCAGCCAGTTTCTCGGGGGCAGATAATTATCTGCCCCCGAGAGTTATTCGCTTTTCGCCACCAGAGACTCAGCCCCGGCAGCCGGCGTTAATACAACATCCATTTTCTGTAATAACGCATCCAGCCGCGGAAAAAACTTTTGCAATGTCTGTTCAACACTCTGTTGATCTTCCCCGGCCTTAATATCCCGGACTTGCCAGTTGCCTTCTTTATCAAACAATCCGTAATGGTAGTGGTAAGTAAAATGATTTTCTTCTGCTTCCAGTGTCAGCCACCAGCCGAGAAATTCGCGTTTTTCCGGCGCCGGTTTAACGTTGACACAGACGGCCAGACAATCGAAAAAGAAACTCTTATCTCCGCATTTATCTTCTCTGAGATAAGGGCCAAGCTCATTAAAACGTCGTAAAAGACGCCCTCTCAGTTGTCCGCCAGGTAAGGCCATCACGTCATCTCCATTATGTGTTTGGTCAGTTTTTAATAAGCCTGTCAATAATATCAGCGCTTACGTTTAATTACTGCTCAACTGCTGAGCCATCCAGTCACTGATCTGAACCATCCCGTTTTCAAAAGAGGCCATCACCGGAGAATCTGCAATACAGAGTAATTTACCCTGCGCCGATGAATTACAGATCAGGGAGGAGTCTTCCACCGGGCTGTAAATATCATTTTTCCAGTAGGCTGATAATACAGGCACCGGAGTCCTTCGGCCGAGTAATCCCTGAACTTTCAGAGAATAAGCATTCATTTCTGCCGCCAGAGTCGTATCACTGCGGGTGGTTTTTCCCAGCCTGCTGGCCAGAATATCCAGAAACATATCTGGCACAGCCTGTTGCAGTGCTTCGTCGGTCAGCAGACTATGGACGATCGGCGCCTGACAGGCAACAGCGCGTATACGCGGAATTTCAAGATAGGCCAGCCGGACCGCGACATTCGCCCCGAAGCGTTGTCCCCAGACGCCGACCCGGTGATGATCAATCCACGGAATATCAGCCAGTTGTCGTAATACCTGCTGATGCAGCATACTGGTATCCTGAGTTAATCGCCAGCGGGAACTGTACCCCACCGAGGGCATATCGATGGTTAACATAGCCATCCCCCGGGGAGCAAGGTAGTCGTGAAACAGGCGGAAGTGATCGAGTTGCAGGGTATCCAGACCACCACATAACATTACCGTCGGATAAGGGGGCTTTACCTGCTCCGGCATATGCAGGAAGGCGTTAATCGTCTTACCATCGTCCAGTCTGAAACTGAGTGCTTTCAGCTCTCCGGATAAGAAGCGGGTGGCCTGTTCATAGGCACGGTATCCGAGTAACTGGGCCTGATCCGCCAATTCATCACCACTCAGATGTGGATAGGCACCGACACTGAATAAATTAGCCGCATGCAGCCAATACTGACCAGCGAGAGCGCTGTCCTGTTGCTGCTGCGCCAGTTGCTGCCAGTGTGCCGCCTGCACAGACCATTCATAAATCCAGTTACCGTTACGGTATCCCTTTATCGTGTCCAGCTGTTGCTCATTAGTTCTGGCCAGCGGGCTGGCGGCAATTCGTGATAAGACTTCATTGATTTCGACCAGAGGTAATCCACGCCAGTGCCAGACCAGTGGCATCAGCGTCCGATACCAGCACCGGGGCGATCTGGCGGCCATAGAAGAAGAGGCCCCTGCCGTGCTGCACTGAAGATGGCGTACTAACGATGAGGTTTCAGGGTGTTCAAATCTGGGTTTAAATAATTCTTCACTAAGATTCTTTTCCTGCATGATCACAACTCCGCTACCGGATGATGATTAAGCAGTGTACCTGAGGGAAGACGCGGAGGCGATGGCAGGAAATAAAAAGTAGCATCCTGAATTTTCAGAATGCTACAACAGAAACAGTTAATCTTTTACGATAGGTTCCACATAAGACACACCCATATCCCAGGGTTGTTCAATCCAGGTGTTCTGTGGAATATCGATCACATAATCATCGACTAACGGGCGCCCTGCCGGTTTCGCGAAAATAGTGACAAAATGCGCTTTCGGATACATATCACGGATAGCTTTAGCGGTGCCACCGGTATCCACCAGATCATCAATCACGATAAACCCTTCGCCGTCACCTTCAGCACGTTTAACCACTTTCATCTCACGCTGATGGTCATGATCGTAACTGGAGATACAGACCGTATCTACGTGGCGGATCCCTAATTCGCGGGCCAGCAGTGCCGCAGGAACCAGACCACCACGGCTGACAGCAATAATACCTGTCCACTGTTCAACTGGCAGCAGACGACGGGCGAGGTTACGGGCATGGATTTGTAACATATCCCAGGTAACTACGTATTTTTCGCTCATTTAAAGGAGTCCCCGGCCAATACAGATGACCTGAATTAAGTGCAATAAAAAAGTTTGCGCGGGATTATAAGGATATGCCGCACTAAAAACCAGCATCCGCTGCCGTCAGGGGCTTTTTTTCCCCGACAACACCCCCGCCAGCCGCTAATCAATGGTATTCTCAGGAAATACTGACAGAGAGTCGTTTACTTCCTCTGTCCCCCTATTGATACTGCCGGGTCACGCTGATCCGGAATGTTACAGGAGAGTTATTGTGTCTGAACTTTCTCAACTTTCTCCACAGCCTTTGTGGGATATTTTTGCAACCATCTGTTCAATCCCCCACCCTTCTTACCATGAAGAAGCGCTGGCAACACATATTGTGGCTGTGGCCAGACAGCAGGGTTTATGGTGTGAACGTGATCAGGCAGGCAATATCCTGATCCGTAAACCGGCAACCCCCGGCATGGAGAATCGTACGCCGGTAGCATTGCAGGCACATCTGGATATGGTGCCGCAAAAAAATAACGACACGGTGCATGATTTTACCACTGACCCTATCCGCCCTTATATCGATGGTGAATGGCTGAAAGCCCGCGGGACAACGCTCGGTGCGGATAATGGTATTGGTATGGCCTCTGCACTGGCCGTTCTGGCCGATGACAGCGTCGAACATGGCCCTCTGGAAGTACTGCTGACCATGACCGAAGAAGCCGGCATGGAAGGTGCTTTCGGTTTACAGCCCGGCTGGTTACAGGCCGATATTCTGATCAATACGGATTCAGAAGAAGAAGGCGAAATCTATATGGGATGCGCCGGCGGTATTGATTGTGTCACCGAACTTCCGCTACAGCGTGAACCGATTGCTGCAGATGCTGAACAGGTCAGACTGACCTTAAAAGGCCTGCGAGGCGGACATTCCGGGGCCAATATCCATATGGGGCTGGGGAATGCTAATAAATTACTGGCCCGTTTACTGGTCAGCCTGAGCAAAACGATCAGTCTGCAATTAACCGGTTTTTCCGGCGGTACACTGCGTAATGCTATACCGCGAGAAGCCTTTGCAACTCTGGCATTCCATCCCCGCGACCGTGCTGCGTTTGAACAGGCAATCAGTGAATATCAGCAGTTACTGAGAACTGAAGCCGGCCCTAAAGATCAGAATGTGGTACTGCTGACAGAAGCCGATGACAGTACTCAGCAGGCTCTGACTTCCGCCAGCCGCGATAGCTTCCTGAATTTACTCAATGCGACGCCGAATGGCGTGGTGCGCTTTTCCGATGTTGCGCCAGGTGTGGTGGAAACGTCCCTGAATGTCGGCATCGTTACCCTGAGCGATGATAAAGCAGAAATATTCAGCCTGATCCGTTCATTAATTGATAGTGGTAAAGATTACGTCGTGGATACTCTGAGCTCTCTGGGTGAACTGGCCGGGGCAACGACTATCGCGTCAGGCAGCTACCCGGGCTGGGAGCCGGATGAGAAATCACCAATAATGGCTAAAACACGGGAAATCTATCAGTCGCTGTTTGGCAAAATGCCGGATATTCAGGTTATCCATGCCGGTCTGGAATGCGGCCTATTTAAAAAACCTTATCCTCATTTAGATATGGTGTCTATCGGCCCGACAATTACCGGTCCTCATTCACCGGATGAACAGGTGCATATCGGCAGTGTCGGCTTATACTGGCAGCTACTGACCGGGCTGTTAAAAGCAATACCGGTAAAATAACCCCCCGTCCGGATCACTGAAACAACACATCAAGCCAGAGTTCGCTCTGGCTTTTTATCCGCCGGACATTTTTGCCTCCCCCCGCATATCCCTTGCTGCACCGCGTTCTGAATAAACCCGTTTTCTGTCATCAGTCAGCGAATTAACAATAAATACTTATCCCACCATCATAAACCGATGATTACGCCACTCAGTTAATAGAAGCTGAATTATTACACCAGAATAATAACTGACTGCAGATGATATCGCTTTTATTTGCGGACTTCTGGATGGCTAAACGTCTTTATGGTAGTTTATGCCTCCTGTCAGCCCTCATCAGAGGACGCAGAAACCGGTTACCGATCATCTCCGTAACTATGACTAACCAGGTAGCGAATTAATTATGGCTGAGACTCACCGCCTCGAGATGCGCAATATCTCGATCAATTTTGCCGGGTTCAGCGCGCTGGATAAAGTTGATTTTATTCTTGAAGGTCACTCTGTTCATGCCCTTACCGGGGCTAACGGGGCCGGAAAATCAACCCTGATGGCCGTATTATCCGGTGCTCATCATCATTATCAGGGCGAAATATTACTGGATGGCAAACCACTGTCTATTCGTACCCCGCTACAGGCAAAACAAGCCGGTATTCACCTGGTGCAGCAGGAAGTCGATAATGGCCTGATCCCCGCCCTCAGTGTGGCCGAAAATATTATGCTCGATAATCTGGCCGGTGGCGGGCAGTTTTATCACTGGGGTGAAATTTATCGCCGCGCGGGTGCCCTGTTAACTCAGCTGAATGTCACCCTCGATCTCCGTCAGCCGGTCGAACGTTGCTCTCTGGCAGAAAAACAGCAGATTCTGCTAGCCCGCGCATTGTCTCATGAATGCCGGTTTTTAATTCTTGATGAGCCGACAGCGCCTCTGGATCAGCACGAAAGTGAACAGCTGTTTAAGGTGGTTCGTCATCTGCAACAGCAGGGGATCGGGATTGCCTTTATCTCTCACCGTATCCACGAATTAAAGACTGTCTGTGATCAGCTGACAGTACTGCGTGACGGCAGATTAATCGAAACTACGGCCATGAATGCCCTGAGCGGCGAGCAGATCGTCGAAAAAATGATTGGTCATACACTGACTGACTTATACCCTCCCCGTCGTCCGCCACATTCCGCCGACGAACTGCTGAGTGTCGAGGGTCTGCATGACCATAAACTGTTGCGGGAGATTAATCTCACCCTGCGTAAAGGCGAGATTCTCGGTATTGCCGGCCTGGCAGGCGCGGGAAAAACGGAGCTTTGTAAAGCCTTATTCGGTGCCAGCAAAAGCCGGTTAACTCGCGGACGCCTGCTGGGTAATGACTGGTCCCCCCGCTCGCCGTCACATTCCGTGGCGGCAGGTATCGCCCTTGTTCCGGAAGAACGGCGCAAAGAGGGCATTTTTATTGATGAATCCGTGGCGATGAATCTGTCAGTCAGCGCCGATAATCGTTTTTCTTCACAGGGATTTTTCAACGTCCGTCAGTCTGTGCAATGGGCGCAGGAGATTATCCGTAAACTGTCGGTAAAAAGCCGCGGACCACACCAGACTCTGCGACGCTTATCCGGCGGTAACCAGCAAAAGGTGGCTATCGGTAAATGGCTGGCCACCCGCTCAGATATCCTGATTTTCGACGAACCGACCAAAGGTGTCGATGTTAAAGCAAAGTCCGATCTGTTCCTGTTAATCGATCAGCTCGCCAGAGAAGGTAAAGGCATTATCTATGCTTCCGGCGAATTTGCGGAGCTGACCGGACTCTGTGATCGTATTTGTGTCCTCTGGGACGGGCGGATCGTCGCCGAACTGGAGGGAAAACATGCCACTGAAGAAACTCTTTTGCTTTATTCAACCGGAGGAACCCCTGCGTGAGCAGCAACCCTGAATCTACCCCGTTATCCCCTGTATGGCATCACCGGTTGTTTGATTTCCTGTATAAATGGGGCATGTTACTGACTGTCGCTATTCTGTTGATCGGTTTTGGTCTGACCGCTGACGGTTTTCTGGCACCGGACAATTTACTCAATATTCTGAGATCGATTGCCATTGTGACGGTTATTGCCATGGCCGTTGCTATTTCGCTGACCGTCGGTGGCTTTGACCTGTCGGTAGGCTCCACCGCCTCGCTGGCAAATGCGCTGGTGATTTCGATGTTCGTCTGGCACGGCTACGGCATGACCGCGGCCATTCTGATCACCCTTGCCCTGTGTTTACTGGTCGGCCTGTTTAACAGTTTTTTAATCGTTATTCTGCGGATTCCGGATATGCTGGCCACGCTTGCCACCCTGTTCGTGGTACAGGGTGTGGCGATGACCTACAGCTACGGGGGATCCATCACCCAGAATATGGTTATGCCTGACGGTGATATGGCGGAAAGTGTTATTCCGGCAGGTTTCAGCTGGCTGGGAGAGATCCCCGGCATTGTCATCATTATGCTGGTGGTGACGGTGGTCACTCAGATCGGACTTTCCCTGACCAAACATGGACGCCGGATGTATGCGTTAGGCGGAAATCCTGAGGCGGCCCGTCTTTCGGGGATTAAAACCACCCGCTACCGGGTCATCGCTTATTTGCTGGCATCACTGCTGGCCGGGCTGGGTGGCATATTATTAGCCTCACGTATCGGTTCATCTCAGGTCAGCGCGGGCAGTGGTTATCTGATGGATGCTGTTGCCGCGGCATGGATCGGGTTGTCCCTGGCAGGCTCAGGGAAACCCAATGCGCTGGGCACACTGATTGGGGCCATTATTCTCGGGGTACTGCAAAACGGACTGGTCATGCTGTCGGTCCCCTATTATGCAATGGATATCATTAAGGGGCTGGTACTGGCGCTGGCGCTGGCGCTGACCTATTTCCGCGGACGACAGGCATAATACTGCCTGCCGGCCCACAGGGTATCCGCTCAGTGGGCCGGCTTATAATCCCAGCGGCAGCTGCTGTTCTGAGCAGGGGTCTGGCAGGGTGATATGTAATCCCACCAGTCTGACGCCCCGGCCAGCCCGTCGCTCATTCCAGCTTTCCCGAGCAATGGTCAGCAGATCCTGCTTATTCAGTACCGGCCAGATATGCTCACGGGTCGTTTGCTGAAAATCGGAAAACTTAAATTTCACCCCCTGCCGTGAAATCCGTAAATCAGGGCGTACTTTTTCCAGCCGCCGCTCCAGTTCCGGATACAACTGTTCCATAACCGCAGCACATTGTTCCCACTGATCAATATCCTTTTCCAGAGTCGTTTCCACCCCTACAGATTTGCGCTGGCGGTCGGCAATAATTTTGCGTTCATCAATACCATGACTGCGTTCCCACAGAATATGCCCGAACTTCCCGAAACGCTTCAGTAACAGCGACAGATCCGCCTGCCGTACATCCGCACAGGTTTGCAGCCCCATACCGGCCAGTTTTGCGGCTGATACTTTTCCCACCCCGGGGATTTTCTCCAGCGGTAAGCGGCAAATAAAGTCGTCCATAACCGCAGGGGTGATCACATACTGCCCATCCGGCTTATTTAAATCTGAGGCAATTTTGGCAAGGAATTTCACCGGGGCAATACCTGCGGAAGCCGTCAGTTGCAATTCCTGCCATATAGCCTGACGAATCTCCTGAGCTATCAGTGTTGCGGACCCGCGGGCATGTAAGCAGTTACTGACATCCAGATAGGCTTCATCCAGGGAAAGCGGTTCAATCAGCGGGGTATAACGCAGAAAAATCTGGCGGATATGCTCTGACACCTGCTTATACACCGCAAAGCGTCCGGGCAGCAGAGTGAGCTGCGGACAAAGCCTGAAGGCCGTGGCTGTCGGCATCGCGCTTCTCACACCATATTTTCTCGCCGGATAGTTGGCTGTACTGATAACCCCCCGTCGTTCCCGGCTGCCGCCTATCGCCAGCGGCACCTCACGCAACTCAGGATTATCACGCATTTCGACGGCTGCATAAAAACAGTCCATATCAACATGAATGATCTTACGCATTCGCCGCAGCCCTCTGAAAATCAACCAATGCACTGTATAAATATTCAGTGTAAAAATCAACCACTGACCATCAGCGCGATGGTTTGGTGGTTAAACATTTATCCCTTCGCCCGCTGCAGCTACTGACATAAATTTATCCATCTGCTGCTTGCTAAAACTGAGAACAATGCTAATGTGGCGCTTATCCGGCCTGAAGCCGGGTGACTCTGCCCACACGGCGAAAAGAAAAATAGCTCTCTATATCTCCCACTCTTTGTTCAAGGTAGCAGTAGCATGCGTAAAATCGCACTCCTTCTTGCGATGTTTTTAATCCCGGCCTGTTGCCTGGCAATAAGCGAAAATCCGGTAACCCCGCAGCTGCCCGTCAGCAAACAATTAAAACAACAATTACTGGGTACTCAGGTATTTATTCAGATATTTAAAGAAGAACGTACTCTGGATTTATACGGTAAGATTGGTAATGAATATCGGCTGCTGGATAGCTTCCGTATCTGTGACTTTTCCGGCGGACTGGGACCCAAACGGACAGAAGGTGATTTTAAAAGTCCTGAAGGGTTTTATTCAGTACATTTTAATCAGTTAAAACCCGACAGCCATTTCTACCGTGCGATTAATCTCGGTTTCCCGAATCAGTTTGACCGTGAGAATGGCTACAGCGGCAATTACCTGATGATCCATGGAAACTGCGTATCGATCGGCTGCTATGCAATGACTAATGCCTATATGGATCAGATTTATACCTACGTAAATGCGGCTCTGCGCAATGGCCAGTCAGAAGTCGAAGTGAATATTTTTCCGTTCCGTATGACAGAAAACAATATGCAGCGCCATCGTGACTCGGCGTATATCAGTTTCTGGAAACAGCTCAAACCCGGTTATGACTATTTCCTGAAATATAAACGACCGCCGACAATGACGGTCAGTAACGGGCAGTATGTACTCAGCCAGACACCGTTCAGCGCGCCCCCTGAGGCCGCTTCAAAACATTTCCTGGCGCTCACCCAGACAAAATAACTGCCATTCGCCTGGTGCAATTCTGTGCCAGGTTTCATTACCTGTCAGCGGCTGTGTCGCGACTACACTGACCACATCCCGCGGGGTGGTTTGCTGCTGAAAATCAATTTCAACATCCTGATCAATCAGGGTCGCCTTGCCAAAAGGTGCCCGGCGGGTGATCCAATGCAGGTGGGTGGAACAATAGGCCATCAGATAACGTCCGTCCGAGAGCAACATATTAAACACCCCCATTTCCCGTAATTCGTCAGCCAGACTGGCAATATAATCAAAGACAACCGGCCAGTCATCGGGAGTATCGGGAAAGCGCCCCGCCAGTTTATGCAGTATCCAGCAAAATGCTTTCTCACTGTCCGTTTCGCCCACCGGCCGAAAATGGCCACTGTCCAGTTCCTGATAACCGGTTAACTGGCCATTATGTGCATAAGTCCAGTGTCTGCCCCATAACTCACGGGTAAAAGGGTGGGTATTTTCCAGCGAGACATTTCCCCGGTTTGCCTGGCGAATATGGGCAACGACGGAATGTGATTTAATCGGATAATCGCGAACCAGGCAGGCTATCGGCGAATGAATACTCGGCAACGGATCTTTAAATGTCCGGCAGCCCTTCCCTTCATAGAAAGTAATTCCCCAGCCGTCTTTATGCGGCCCGGTACCGCCGCCGCGCTGTACCAGCCCGGTAAAACTGAAACAGATATCCGTCGGTACATTAGCGCTCATCCCGAGCAATTCACACATCAGTTAAACCTCTTACATTCAGGCAGTCAGGTATTTTATTTTGGTCTCTGAATAAAAGGAATAACACGCGGGCCACACTCTGGCAAGTCGTCACAAACTGTCAGCCTGCGTATTTTTAGTGAGGGCGCGAGCCTGATTATTTTGCCATCTCTTTTTCGATCAGCAGAATCAAAATATGGATAACTTTAATATGAATTTCCTGAATACGATCAGCAAAACCAAAATGCGGGACGCGAATTTCAATATCCGCACTGCCAGCCATTTTACCGCCGTCTTTCCCGGTCAGGGTAATCACTTTCATACCACGCGCACGCGCAGCGTCAATGGCTTTAATAATGTTCGCTGAGTTACCGGATGTCGAAATACCTAACAACACATCACCTTTACGGCCGACTGCGTCGGTATAACGGGAGAAAACATGATCATAACCAAAGTCATTGCTGACACAGGATATATGACTGACATCCGAAATCGCAATTGCCGGGTAGCCACGACGGTTTTCACGGTAACGGCCGGTCAGTTCTTCAGCAAAATGCATCGCGTCACAATGAGAACCGCCATTTCCGCAAGAAAGTACTTTCCCGCCGGATTTAAAGCTGTCGGCCAGCAAAATAGCAGCCTGCTGAATTGCCTGAATATTGTTTTCATCTTTCAGGAAGTTGTTAAGCGTTTCTGCGGCTTCATTCAGTTCTGAACGAATAATATCCTGGTACATAGGGAATGTCCTTCATCGGAAAATTAACGCCGCCAGTGTAGCCCAACTACCGGACAGTGCAAGCCTGTGCAGGGGGATTCCTGCACAGATTGTTATCCCTGTCGTGATCCACAGAGAATCCGGCAGAAGATATTCTCTGGTGAATAAAGGATCTGTATCAGGCAGTCTGACGAATACGCGCCACTAATGCTTCGGCATTATGAATATGATCGGCGGCCAGAATCAGTGTTTGTCCCAAAGTAATCCCATGGCGCAGACAATCCGTCCGCATCATTTCATCAGTAATATTATTGATATCAGCCACATGAGACATACCGACGGTACGGCGTATCAATTCGGTTCCGCAAAAACCAATCGCATCACACCATACTTTTTGCAGAAATGCTTCCGCGTATCCGGCTACGGATAATGCCGGATCACTGGTTTGCTGCCGGCTGCGGGCTAAAAATTCTTCAGAGAAGGTCTGCCACAAGGTAATCACATCTGACAGACGCTGCTCACGGGCTTCCGCTGCTTCCCGTGGCGGCAGTAGCCCCGGTAGCCCGCAATAATTCAGCAGCAGATTACCTAATGCGGTACCAATATCAAAGCCCATCGGGCCATAGTAACCAAACTCAGCATCAATCGCTTTTAATCCGTCATCAGAAATAAATACAGACCCGGTATGAATATCACCGTGCAGTAATGCTTCACTGTGGGTCAGGAAGGTATATTTCAGAGCCGCAACCCTGACCCGTAACTCTGTATCTTCGCGTAATGAAGCGACCAGCGGTTCCAGAGCGACCGGGTAGTTATTACGCGGATGCTTAATATAGGGATCGTTAAAAAACAGGTCTTCGGTAATTTCACACATTTCAGGATTAATAAATTGCGCCACCTGTGCTTTCTTTTTATGGGCATGCAGTGCGAAATCAGAAGAGGCAAACAGAACACTGGCCAGATAGTGCCCCAGCCGGGCAGCCGCCTGTGGACAGGCGCGGCCACTGACCAGCTCGCTGCGCCAGATACGGTAATCAGACAGATCTTCCATCACCATGACCGCCAGTCCGGCATCGTAGTGCGTCACTTTTACCGTATGTTCCGGGCAATACTGGTAGTGTTCAATCAGGGTTTCAGCTTCCAGTCTGGCACGATCCAGGGTCAGTGGCCAGGATTCACCCACGCAGCGCACATAGGGTAATGCCTGCTTCACAATCACACGGCTGATACCTTGCTGATCAAGGATTTTGAATACCAGATTCAGATTACCGTCTCCCACCTCCAGCGCATCCGCCAGTGTTTCCGGATGCTCCAGCCCGGAAAATTTTCTGGCATATTCCACGGCGTCTGTGGCGGTGAAGGTACGGTATTGCGACATTGCCTGTTCCTCTCTGACGGGTAGCTTATAATATTAAGACGTTCAGACGTCTACACATCTATAGCGCATATTGGCATACTATCTGCCAGTGAAGCAACACGGAAATGATATTGATGCAAACTCTGCAAACCACCAGCCTGAAGATTATTGATAACCAGTTATGGATCCTTGACCAGCAGGCGCTACCTCAGCAAAAGAACTGGTTAATTGCTGCCACCACCGAACAACTGGTGGACCACATCCATGCTTTACGCGTCAGAGGCGCTCCGCTTATTGGCCTGTCAGCGTCTCTGTTACTGGCCATTCAGGCCCGGCAGGGAATGTCGCGCCAGGCGCTGACAGAGTCACTGAAAACACTGCGAGCATCACGTCCGACTGCAGTCAACCTGATGAATAACCTGGACCGGATGCTGCAGGCCTTGTCTGCTGAAGACTATGTCACGGCAATGGTGACTGAAGCCTTACGTCTGACCGGGGAAGATCGCCAGTTGTGCGAGCATATTGCCGACGCCGGTACGCCGCAAATCCCTGCCGGCAGCCGGATACTGACACATTGTAATACGGGCGGACTGGCAACAGCAGGCATTGGAACGGCACTGGGGGTGATCTTAAGGGCCTGGCAACAGGGGAATGTCGCTCAGGTGTGGGTCGGTGAAACTCGCCCGTTACTACAGGGAGGGCGGCTGACGGCATGGGAGTTATCAGAAGCCGGTGTCCCTTGCCAGCTGATTACAGACAGCATGGCGGCCGCACTGATGGCCGAAGGAAAAGTCGATGCGGTGTGGGTCGGGGCCGACCGGATTGCCGCAAATGGTGACGTCGCCAATAAGATTGGTACTTACAGTCTGGCGGTACTGGCCCACTATCACCGGATTCCGTTCTATGTTGCCGCACCGCATACCACTCTGGACCGCCAGTGCCCTTCCGGCAGCCATATTCCGATTGAGCAACGTGCGGCCAGTGAAGTGACCGGGGTATCCGGCAGTTTCGGCACCGTCAGCTGGGCTCCGGAAAATATCCGAGTGCATAACCCGGCCTTTGATGTGACCCCGGCGGCCTTGATCAGCGGCTGGGTACTGGATACAGGTATGGTCACACCTCAGCAAGTGGCCGGGGGGATTTTCCGGCCGGCAGTGGCAGACTAATCCGCCAATAATTACTCCCGGCTACGCCAGCCGGGGATAATTGTCAGCAATGCTGTCACCGGTAAACCGGGCAATCCAGCCTTCCGGATTATCAAAAATACGGATAGCGGTGAAATCAGGTGCCGGCCCCATATCAAACCAGTGGGCTGTCCCCGCCGGGACCGAGATCAGATCATTCTTAACACACAGGATCTGGTATACATGACCGTCGAGGTGCAGACAAAATAACCCCGCCCCTTCCACAAAAAAACGCACCTCATCTTCTGCATGGGTATGCTCAGACAAAAACTTCGCCCGCAGGGTCTGCTTGTCAGGATGATCAGCCCGCATGCTGATGACATCCCAGCTCTGGTAGCCCTTTTCTGCCACCAGCTTCTCTATCTCATGCTGATAGGCATGCAGAACCGTTTCCGCTGCAGGGTTATCACCCAACTCCCTATCCGCAGCCCAGCGCTCAAAACGTATCTGTTTCTCCGCCAGCTTATCGCGGATTTGTGCCGCATCTTCGCTGTACCAGACCGGCTGGCTGGCATCACTGTCAGTAAAAATCGTCAACGCGCTCATCTCAGACCTTCTCCGGGTTAATTTGCTCAAAGCTGCTGACCTGAGGATGCACGCTGACACTGTCAGCCTCTCCCCGGATTAACTGCAGCGTATGCCAGCCCGCCTGCTTAGCCGCATCCAGTTCCTGATAAATATCGGATAAGAACAGTAACTGTTGCCCTTCCAGCCCGAGCTGGCTGGCTATCTGCTGATAAGAACCTGTCTCACGTTTTGCCCCTGTCCGGGTGTCAAAATACCCGCTAAATAATCCGGTAATATCACCTGCATCGCTGTAGCCGAATAATAATTTTTGTGCCGGTACCGAACCCGAAGAATAGACATATAACGCCAGCCCCTGTTGCTGCCAGCGTTTCAGAGCCGGCACAACGTCCGGATACAGATGACCGGTAAAACTGCCGTTCAGATAGCCTTCGCGCCAGATCATTCCCTGTAATGCTTTCAGGGCGGTTGATTTCCGGTCTTCATCCATAAACCGGTGTAATACGCTAATCAGTGATGCGGTATCTGCTTCCGGCTGACCACGTTCCGATTTCAGGTTATCAAGTGCCTGAACAACTTCCGGTTGTTCAATATTACGCAGGATCCAGCTGTCCAGATGCTGACGTGCATAAGGAAACAGCACCTGATGGACAAAACGAATGTCGCTGGTTGTCCCTTCAATATCCGTCACAATTGCTCGAATCATTTACCCTCCGCAGCATGGCTGCATATGGTCTGCTGAACAGACCGTCTTTTTCGGGCTCCGCCCGGGAAAATGGCATTTAGCCATCTAAGTGTCTTGATTGCCAAATATTAGCATCCTGTTTATAGTGGCTTCAATAAAGCGATGACAGACAAATGCTAATCACCGTTGACCCGGATAGCCGCAAATAAGGCAGAGTAATCATGACGCAGCAGACTTTAACCCCCGAAAGTAAACTCCCTGCACTGGGAACCACCATCTTCAGCCAGATGAGTGCTCTTGCACAACAACACAATGCGATCAACCTGTCTCAGGGATTCCCTGACTTTGACGGTCCGGAATATTTGCAACAACGTCTGGCCTGGCATGTCAGCCAGGGGGCGAATCAGTACGCCCCGATGACCGGCGTGCAGCCGTTACGCGAAGCGATTGCCGAAAAGACTCAGTGTTGTTACGGCTATACGCCGGATATCACGACAGATATCACCGTCACCTCCGGGGCGACAGAGGCCCTGTTTGCTTCAATAACCGCGCTGGTCAGACCCGGGGACGAGGTCATTTGCTTCGACCCAAGCTACGACAGTTATGCCCCTGCAGTCGAATTATGCGGGGGGATATTAAAACGAATTGCCCTGCAACCACCGGGATTCCGCCCAGACTGGCAGGCGTTTCATCAGTTACTCAGTGATAAAACCCGGTTAGTGATCCTGAATACGCCCCATAACCCTACGGCAACAGTCTGGCAGGAGAGTGACTTCCATAGCCTGTGGCAGGCTATTCAGTCACAGGAAATCTATGTCCTGAGTGATGAAGTCTACGAGCATATCTGTTTTGCCCCGGAAGGCCACAGCAGTCTGCTGCAACACCCTCAGTTGCGTGAACGCGGTATCGCCGTGTCGTCATTCGGCAAAACCTTCCATATGACAGGCTGGAAAGTGGGTTACTGTATCGCGCCTGCTGCCATTTCTGCCGAAATACGTAAAGTACACCAGTACCTGACCTTCGCTGTGAATACACCGGCACAGCTGGCGCTGGCAGATATGCTGCGTGAAACACCTGAGCATTATCTGGAATTACCGGCGTTTTATCAGAGCCGTCGTGATTTTCTGATCAATGCCTTAAAAGAGAGTCGCTTTAAAGTTCTGCCCTGTGAAGGCACCTACTTTTTACTGCTGGATTATAGCGCCATTTCCGGGCTGGATGATGTCAGCTTCTGTCAGTGGCTGACCAGTGAAGTCGGAGTTGCCGCTATCCCGTTATCAGTATTTTGTGCCGGAGAGTTTCCGCATAAACTGATCCGTCTGTGTTTTGCCAAACAGGAACCGACCCTTCAGGCCGCTGCGGAGCGCTTATGTCAGATTTAAAGGTCGTATTATTACAGCAGCCCCTGGTGTGGATGGATGGCGAAGCTAATTTCCGTCATTTTGAACAGGCACTGGCTGAGATAGCGACAGCCGACCTGATCCTGTTACCGGAAATGTTCACCACCGGCTTTGCAATGGAGGCCGCTGCCAGTTCACTTCCCGAGCCGGTGGTGATTCAGTGGTTACAATGCCAGGCTATCCGGTTTGATGCCATGATTGGCGGTAGCGTGGCATTACACACCGAAACCGGTGCAGTGAATCGTTTTCTGCTGGTCACTCCGCAGGGCGTGGTACACCGCTACGATAAACGCCATCTGTTCCGCATGGGAGATGAGCACCAGTATTATCAGGCTGGCCAGCAACGGGTAACCGTCGAGTGGCGGGGATGGCGTATTCTGCCGCAAATCTGTTATGACCTGCGTTTCCCGGTATTTTCCCGTAACCGTAATGACTATGATTTGGCCCTGTATGTCGCCAGCTGGCCGGCGCCACGCAGCCAGCACTGGCAGGCGTTATTACTGGCCAGAGCTATCGAGAATCAGGCCTATGTGATGGGATGTAATCGTGTCGGGGAAGATATCCACCGGCAGAGCTACAGCGGTGACAGCCGGATTATCAGCCCGACCGGCGAACTGCTGGCTGCCCCGCCGGCACATCAGCCGGCAGTGCTGCAACAGGTGCTCTCACTGGATGAACTGCGGGCCTTCCGCGACCGCTTTCCGGCCTGGCGCGATGCGGATAATTTTAGTCTCAGTGATCAATAATCCGCTTCTGGTCAGCTGCCACGATAGGTTGACCATGACCAGGGGGTAACCAGAAACGGCAGATGGTAATGGCTGCCGGCTTCCGGAATCAGGAAATCGATTTGTGCGGTCAGATACAGCGACTGGCGGCCAGTGACGGCAAAATAGTCACCGGTCTCCGCCGTCAGACGATAATGGCCCGGTGTGACTGGCTCTGAGGTAAGATTTTTTAGTCGCCCGTCACTGTCTGTTTTCCCCTGTCCGATCACCGACCACCCCTCCGGAGATTGCTGTTCGAGGGTGATACTGACATCCGTGGCCGGTTTACCCAGCGCAGTGTCCAGTATATGTGTCGTAATAGTGCTCATAACAGTATCTCCTGCAAACGCAATAACGTAATCTCTCGCAACTGCCGGAGACTTTCCTGCCGTTCTGCCACTTCATTATTGCCTAAGCGGCGCTGTAACTGGGTCAGGATCTCCTGCGGGCTGCGCCCTTTCGCCCGGATCAAAAAAATACGACCAAACCGCTGTTCATAAGCACGGTTCCCCGCCGTCATCAACTGTTTTATCTGGCTGCCGGCCGACAGTACCGCTGACTGCTCAGCCCGTGATGCAGTGTGATGGGACATACTGCCTGCCGCCGTTTCACCAATCCGCGGGTGAGCACTAAGCGCCAGACATAATTCAGACTCCCCCCAGCCTTCGGTTAACCGCCTGGCCGTCGCCATCGCCTGTTGCAGGGAAAGAAACGGCCTCGCCGCCACCAGTTGCTGCTGCCACCCGGCTATTGCAACACAGCCCTCAATCACTGATTTAGCTTCTGATGGCGAAAGCTGATTAAACTGTTCAATGTTCATCAGCAAACAACCTCCCCAATCACAATAACTTATCCCGGATAATGCCCGGCAGCCACCTGCATAATCGCCTGCAGGTAAGCACGGATAGCCAGCGCCACATCATCACTAGTGACAGATTCGTCCGGATGATGGCTAATCCCCCCCGCACAGCGTACAAACAGCATCGCCACCGGCCAGCATTCGGCAATCGCAATCGCATCATGCCCGGCACCGCTGGGCAGTAACACGGACTGTCCCTGTACTTCGGCCACCGCATCACTGAATGCATCCCGCAGGCGGGGATCGCAGGCAGTGGCCGGGATCCCATAGTATTCTTCGGCGGTAAACCGCAGACCCCGCCGTTCAGCAATACGCTGACCCTCTTCAAGTAAGCACGCCTGTAATGATGCCAGCGGGCCATCTTCAGGTCCGCGGATATCCAGAGATAACCGGGCTTCTCCGGCGATAACATTGACTGCGCCGGGCTCACAGGCAATGGTCCCGACGGTTGCCACCAGCGGTGCCCCCCGCTGCTGTGTACAATTCTCGACAAATACCATCCATTCGGCCGCTGCTGCCAGAGCATCTTTGCGGTGGGTCATCGGTACCGTGCCCGCATGGCCGGCCTGACCAGTGAACTGGCAATTCAGACGCCGCGCACCATTAATCGCGGTGACAACGCCCAGAGCCAGCCCCGCCTGTTCCAGACAAGGCCCCTGTTCAATATGCAACTCAAGATAAGCGATAATCGCGTCCCGGTGACGGGCCGCAGTGGCAATCTTCGTGGCATCCAGTCCTGAGGCCTGCATAGCCTGTGCAACAGTCACTCCCTGGTGATCAGGGTGATCCACCCATGCCGCAGGCCAGCGACCGGTAATGCCTTTACTTCCCAGTAAAGTGATCCCAAACCTTGTCCCTTCTTCATCAGCGAAACCAATGACCTCGATCGCGACCGGTAAGCGAATTTGCTGTTCATTCAGCCAGCTGACCGTTTCTATTGCGCTCAGTACGCCCAGGGGGCCGTCATAACGACCGGCATTTCTTACACTGTCCAGATGCGATCCCAGTAAAATAGCCGGGGCATTGGCCGTCTGCCCTTCATAACGGCCACAAATATTCCCCACCGCATCCTGCCAGGTCTCCATTCCGGCTTGACGCATCCATTCAGCCACCTGCCGGTTAGCCCGAAAATGTTCGGCTGAAAGATATACCCGTGTTAACTGACCGTCATCCTCGCTGATAGCCGCCAAATCATCACTGCGGGCCATCACCCGTAATGCGGCCTGCCTGGCCTGAGAAGGATCTATCCGGTTATGCATGGTTGTCATCCGCCAGATAATGATCGAGGACAGTCTGTATGGCAGCTCCCCGCGGGGTGCTGAACCTGAGACTGTTCAGTACCGCTTCGAGGGCGGTCAGGGTCTGCAACACAGATTGTTTACGTGCATTATAGCCCATGGTTCCGATACGCCAGACTTTGCCATGTAACGGACCAAAGGATGTACCGATCTCGATCCCGAAATCATTCAGCATCCTAGCGCGTACTTGATCACCGTTGATCTGATCAGGGATCATCACACCCAGAACATTATTCATTTTATGTCTGATATCGCCGAATACCTGTAATCCCATGGCCTGAATACCTTTCAGCATGGCATCACCGTGCAGCCGGTGGCGGGCAATACCGGCTTCCAGCCCTTCCTGCAGAATGATTTGTGCACTTTCACGTGCACCAAACAAGGCACTGGTGGCTTCTGTATGGTGATTCAGACGTTCCGGCCCCCAGTAATCCATCACCATCCCCAGATCAAAATAATTGGAGTAGATCATCTCATCGTCACCTTCCGCATGATCGACAGTACGGATCCCCTGTTCGACACGTTTGCGCCGGCGGATCACGGCTTCCATTTCAGGACTGAGGGTGACCGGCGAGGTGCCGGAAGGACCTCCCAGGCATTTTTGCATCCCCGCAGAGACGGCATCCAGCCCCCATGCATCGACTTCCAGAGGATTTCCGCCCAGAGATGCGGTGGCATCCGTATAAAAAAGCACCCCGTATCTGCGGCAAATATCACCCAGTTCATGCAGCGGCTGCAGCATAGTGGTCGAGGTATCACCCTGCACTGTGAGTAATAACCGTGGTTTTATACGGCGAATAGCATCTTCGATTTGGTCTGCAGAAAATACCTCGCCCCACGGCACCTCTATCGTATGGACTTCGGCACGACAGCGATGGGCTATTTCACAGAGTAAATGGCCGAAGCGCCCAAAGACCGGCACCAGAACTTTATCGCCCGGCTTTATTGCCGACACCAGTATCGCTTCGATACCGGCACGTGAAGTTCCGTTAACCAACATGGTCCACTGATTTTTGGTACAAAACACCTGCCGGTACAGGGCCATCACTTCATTCATATAACCGGTCATTGCCGGGTCATACTGTCCCAATAACTGGCTGGACATCGCACGTAATACCCGCGGGTAAGCATTGATCGGACCAGGGCCCATCAGTAAACGTTGTGGCGGATTGATTTGTGAAAACGGGCTGAGATCCATAACGGGTTCCTTAACGATTGAGGTTACATATGCACCGACGAAATAAACTGTTTTAATTCTGCGGTTTCCGGATTAGCAAACAGGGTTTTACTGTCCCCCTGCTCCCGGACTTTCCCCTGATGCATAAACACCACACGGTTACCGACATTTCTGGCAAAATTCATTTCATGAGTCACCAGAATGAGTGTCATACCCTCCGCGGCTAATTGCTCCAGTACACGCAATATTTCACCGGCGCATATTTTCCTCTGGCTATCATTGAAACAAAAGATTCTTATAAATCCATGTTTGCAACTAATGTGCCAAAGTCTTTACTCAAAAAAACCGGTGACTGGCGGTTAATTATCGGTAATCCCTGCTGTACGCCCCTTTTTTCGCCCGGTGAAGACGCACAAAAACAATGCAATGCACCACAATGACGCCCCGTTATCGTCTTTCAAGCTCATCCAGTTGCTGATAGAGACCGGCTATCTTATGGATACGCTGTCTTCCGTCGGCCAGCATTTCATGAAGCAGCGCATTGGAAACTAAATTCACCAGACTCATTGCGGCACTGTAACTGTCAAATGCAGATACACTTTCCAGCGGAGCAACCAGCTGCCAGCGGGAAAGATCCTGTAATCCCGCGCCCCGTGGCTCAGTGATCAGTACCACCGGGACTGACTGGCGCTGTAGCTGTTCCAGCAACGGACGGATAATTGCCGGCCTGCGGCGAAAAGCCACCACAACGGCAACATCATGACTGCTTAAGTCGGCCAGCTCTTCAGATAACGTCTGGCCCGGTAAAGGCAGTAATACGACCTGGCTGCGTACCTGCATCAGTTGCAGGCGCAGGTGCATTGCTACCGGATATGAATTACGTAACCCGATAATAACCACCCGACGGGAATCAGCCAGCGACTGAATAACCTCACTAAATTGCAGGGGATCGATGGCGGTTGTCCAGTGGGTCAGATTGGCTATTTCCTGCTTATAATGACGGGATAACAGAGTGTTACCCTGCACTGCATCACGGTTATCCGTTAACGGCATCCCGGACTGCCGCAGAGTCCGCATTTCATCATGCATATCTTTGTATTTTTCATAACCCAGCCGTTTAAATAAACGGCTAACGGTCGCCTTGGATACACCGCTCAGTCTGGCTAGTTCTGCACTGTTGTAACTGATCACATCATCAAAATGATCAAATACAAAATCGGCCACCCGCTTCTCTTGCGGCGACAGCCGGGGGTAATGGCTTTCCAGCCGTTGATCCAGTTGTTTCATCATCACTCCTGCTGCATTTGTTAGCGCAAAACTAGCACAATTTGATCCATTGTTATTCTCCGCGAACCAAAAAGCCCGGAAACGGAACAAAAATTGCTTACCACTGACTCTCTCTGCAAGATTTGAACTGAGGAACCAATGATCCAAAGCAATATTGCCCCTAATGGCATGGCAGTGACTCCCCATCATCTGGCCAGCGAAAGCGCCCTGGCCGTATTACGTGCCGGAGGAAATGCGATAGAAGCCATGGTCGCGGCAGCGGCAACTATTGCCGTTGTGTACCCGCATATGAATGGCCTCGGAGGTGACAGTTTCTGGCTGATTGTTCCGCCTGAAGGTGATCCGATCGCTATTGATGCCAGCGGTGCTGCCGGCAGCCAGGCAACTCCCGATTTTTATGCGGGGATGACAGCGATTCCGTACCGCGGCCCGCACGCCGCCCTGACCGTCGCTGGCACCGTTAGCGGCTGGCAGGAAGCACTGGCTTTTTCTCAGGAGTCCGGATTTTCCCCGTCACCGGTCGCTGAGTTACTGAGAGATGCTATCCATTATGCCCGCCACGGGATCCCGGTAACAGAATCACAGTCTGCTGCCAGCGCCGGTAAGTTAAGTGAGCTGCAACATCAGCCCGGCTTCGCTGATATCTATTTACCACAAGGCAGGGTACCCACCCCCGGAAGCAGGTTTACACAGGAAGCACTGGCGGACACCCTGCAGGCACTGGCAGAGGATGGTCTGGACAGTTTTTACCGCGGCCCCTTATCAGAAAAAATAGCCGCAGGTATGGCTGATCTGGGCATGCCGGTGACCTTAAGGGATCTGCAACAGCATCGGGCGCAGCGTAAAAAACCGCTGCAACTGGCCCACAGTGAAGGCACACTGTATAACCTCACTCCGCCAACCCAGGGCCTTGTTTCTCTGGCCATCGCCGGGATTACTGACCGTCTGAATATGCCAGAAGCAGATGAAACCGGCAGTATTCACCGGATCGTCGAAGCAACCAAACAGGCATTCAGGTTGCGGGATCGCTATCTGACCGATCCCCGCGAAATGCGTATTGATCCACAAATGCTGCTGGAAGACAGTTATCTGGATCAGCTGGCCGGCGGGATTAACCTCAGCCATGCAACACCAGATACAGGCTGCCGTGCGCCGGGCGATACGGTCTGGATGGGAATAATCGATAACCGGGGAATGGCCGTTTCGTTTATTCAGAGTATTTACCATGAATTCGGCAGTGGTGTGGTGATCCCTGAGACCGGCATTTTATGGCAGAACCGCGGTGCCTCTTTCACCCTGCAACCGGAACAGCTACTGACACTGGCCCCGGGTAAACGTCCTTTTCATACCTTAAACCCGGCTGCTGCACGTCTGCGTGACGGCCGGGTAATGGTTTATGGATCGATGGGAGGCGACGGGCAACCCCAGACTCAGGCCACCGTATTTACCCGCTATGTCCAGCAGAAAATTCCGTTACAACAGGCGATTACTGCCCCGCGCTGGCTGCTTGGCCGGACCTGGGGGCAAACATCGGAGTCGCTGAAAATGGAGGGGCGTTTTAGTCGCGAGACCCTGCAGACCCTGAAACAGATGGGTCATGATATTGAAGTAATTGCTGACTTCAGTGAAGCCGTGGGACATGCCGGTGCCATTGTCCGGCACTGTAACGGCATGCTGGAAGGGGCATCCGATCCACGCAGTAACGGCAGTGCCGCCGGTTTTTAAGGAGAAACTGACAATGACACATCCCATTGAATGGTCAGCATATCTGACCCAAATGGAACATATCTCGGATATTGAACTGACAGAAGATCGTCGTGCAGAAGTACTGGTACAACTTACCCGTATCGCCAGGATGGCTCAGCCTCTGATGGATTACCCGCTGGATGACCGTATTGAAGTCGCAGGGGTATACCGGTTATGAATCTCAGCGAAATGACTATTAGCGCACTGCAACAGGCCAGATTACGCGGTGAAATCAGTGCCTGTGAAATCGCCAGCCACACTCTGCAGTCAATTGCGCAGCATAATCCGCAACTCAATGCCTGGACCGAAGTGACCCGTCAGCGCATGTTGCAGGAGGCCGCCGTCGTTGACCGGAACTTCCGTCAGGGAGATCACGGCAGCCCCCTGAGTGGCATACCTTACGGGGTCAAAAATCTGTTCGACGTTCAGGGATATACCACTGTCGCCGGGGCTAAGTTATTTGCTGCCCGTCCGGCCGCCCGCCAGGATGCCCGTGCCGTATCACGCCTCCGTCAGTCAGGCGCTCTGTTGTCCGGCATGCTGAATATGGATGCTTATGCCTACGGCTTCACCACCGAAAACAGCCACTACGGCCCCAGCCATAACCCGCGAGATTTACAGCGTATTGCCGGCGGTTCTTCGGGCGGATCGGCGGCGGCAGTGGCTGCAGGACTGATACCGTTTTCTCTGGGGACAGATACCAATGGATCAATACGCGTTCCTGCCGCATTATGTGGTGTTTTTGGTCTTAAACCGACCTACGGACGATTATCCCGCCAGGGTTCGCATCCGTTTGTCGCCAGCCTCGATCATATCGGCCCTTTTGCCCGTAACGTCACTGACCTGAGTCTGGTTTATGATTGCCTGCAGGGCAACGATCCTGATGATGCCTTTCAGTCGCCGCGTCCTGCGGAACCTTCATTTACACAACTTGATCACCCCGCCAGCGGCCTGAGGGTCGGTGTACTGGGGGGGTACTTTTCCCAGTGGTGTGATGAAGAATCCCGCAAGGCCGTAGCAACAGCAGCACGCGCCCTGAATGCCTCAGAAGACGTTGAGTGGGCTGATGCAGAGCTGGCCCGTTCAGCGGCATTTATTATCAGTGCCAGCGAAGGAGGGAATCATTATCTGCCGGCATTACGCCAGTTCCCTGAATTGTTCGAAATTCATTCCCGTGAACGGTTGCTGGCAGGAGCCATGCTACCCGGCAGCTGGTATGTGCAGGCACAGCGTTTCCGGCGTCATTTCTGCCAGCAGATCCTGCCATTGTTCGATAATATCGATATTCTGCTGGCCCCGGCGACGCCATGCAGTGCGACACTGATTAATCAGCAGACAATGCGTATTAATCAGCAGGACCTGCCGGTGCGCGCCAGTATGGGGATGCTGACACAGCCGGTCTCTTTCATCGGGTTACCTGTCTGCACTGTGCCCCTGCCGGCTGCCAATGGCCTGTCCGTCGGCGTCCAGATCATCGCCGCTCCTTTTAAGGAAGCCCATGCATTACAGGCCGCCAGAGCACTTGAACAGCAGAAGATCACCCTGCCTCCTTTCAGCTTCAGGAATATAACAGAATGACAGCACCCATCATTAATTCCCCGCGGGTATTACAGCAAGTCACCGCCCAGTTTTATCGCTATGAAGCAGCCCTGACCGGTAATGATATTGAAGTACTTGATGAATTATTCTGGCACAGCGCTTGTACCGTTCGGCTGGGGGCCGGAGAAAACCTGTACGGTATTGAGCAAATTCAGGCATTCCGTGCTTCACGCCCCTCCGCGAATCTTGACCGTACACTGCATAATACCGTGATCACTACCTACGGCGACGACTTTGCCGTATGCAGTACCGAATTTACCCGCATTGGCAGCGATAAAATCGGCCGGCAACAACAAAGCTGGGTGCGTTTTCCTGAAGGCTGGCGAATCGTCGCCGCCCAGGTCAGCCTGATGACATAATCTGCCGCCCCCCGCCACCACGGGGGGGCGAAGCCCTAAGGTGCAGGGTGGTGTCTGGTCCAATGCTCTGCTATTTGCTGGCGGGTACATACCCAGACATCGGGATACTGACTGATATGGTCAAGGAAACGTTGCAATGCACGAAAACGACCCGGACGGCCGAGGATCCGGCAATGCATACCAATGGACATCATTTTCGCTGCACTTTCACCTTCGGCATACAGCACGTCAAAACTGTCCCTCAGGTAAGTAAAGAAGTGATCTGCCGTATTAAATCCCTGCGGAGTCGCAAACCGCATATCATTACATTCCAGAGTATAAGGGATCACCAGGTGCTGACGGGTCTCACCTGATGTACATTGTACCGGTGTCCAGAAAGGCAGGTCATCGCCATAATTGTCACTGTCATACAAAAAGCCCCCTTCCTCGACCAGCAGCCTGCGGGTATTGGGACTGTCACGCCCGGTATACCAGCCCGAGGGTGCTTTACCGAATAATGCCGTCAGTACCTCAACTGCCTGTTGCATGTGCTGGCGTTCTGCCTCCGGCGGCATATCCTGATAATGGATCCAGCGCCAGCCATGACTGACCACATCGTAATCAGCCGCTTTAATCGCCGCAACAATCTGCGGATGTCTTGCCAGCGCCATCGCAACCCCGAAGACGGTCAGGGGTAAACCGCGCTTTACAAATTCGCCATGGATCCGCCAGAACCCGGCCCGCGAACCGTACTCATACATTGAATCCATTGACATATGCCGGTCAGGAAAACTGGCAGCACCGACAATATCGGACAGAAATTGTTCAGAACCTGCATCACCATGCCAGATATGATTTTCAGCACCTTCTTCATAATTAAGGACAAACTGTACCGCTACTCGTGCCCCGCCCGGCCATTTCACTGCCGGAGGCTGCCCCGCATAACCGATTAAATCCCGCGGATAATCATCCGTCAGACCAAATTGCTGTAGACTGTTTTTTGACATTACTGCTTTCTCCCGGCTCAGAAGAGAACCACCCTCCTCTGAAATATGTAGCAGAACAATGCAAGCTCTGTGCCAGAGAGATCTTTCTCTGGCAGAGCAGATTCAGGCAGTTACAGGTCTGCGGAAAACAGCCCGTGACAGAAGCTCTTCAGGAAGATTAAATAAGGAACAGATAATGACAATTAAACTTCGTCCGCTGGAACGGGAAGATCTGCATTTTGTCCACCAGCTGGACAATAATGCCAGTGTAATGCGTTACTGGTTTGAAGAGCCCTATGAAGCCTTTGTCGAGCTCTCAGATCTGTATAATAAACATATCCATGACCAGACCGAACGACGTTTTGTCGTCGAGCATAACAGCGAGAATGCCGGATTAGTCGAACTGGTGGAAATAAATCATGTCCACCGCAGGGCTGAATTTCAGATAATTATCGATCCGCTGCATCAGGGAAAAGGGCTGGCAAGTCAGGCGGCTAAACTGGCGATGGAGTATGGATTTTCGGTACTGAATTTGTACAAGCTTTATCTGATTGTTGATCAGGAAAACGAAAAAGCTATCCACATTTACACTAAACTCGGTTTTGAAACCGAAGGGGTGCTGAAACACGAGTTTCTCATTAACGGCGAATACCGGAATACTATCCGGATGTGTATTTTTCAGCACCAGTTTCTGGAAAAATATAAGGCCGGACGGGAACCGATGGTTATGCCTGCCGCCCGGTAATCCCTGTACCGTCAACAGCAGACGTACTCTGCTGTTGATCTTGTCAGTGCTCAGCCAAATACTCCGCTGAGATAACGCTCTAACGCCATCCGTGAGCTGAACCCATGAGGAATGCCATAATGCTGCTGGTTTTCGGCGGCCAGATATAAAGGAAATTCTTTATAGTGTTCGCAGGTTTTCATCTCTGAAGCAGGTTCAGCAAACGTCTGACTTTTTTCTTTTAAGGTCGGATGAATAACCAGTGCCGTTCTGCCGAGCCGCGCTTCCCGGTTAACATAGACATAGTTTTCACCGCGACGATATCCGTAAGCTTTAGGTGTGACCAGATCCATTTCAAATCCGGCATTTTCCAATACCCGGGCGACTTCATCCGGACGTAAATACATAGTTAATCCCCTTATATTTTTTTACCGGCTCACTGTAGCCCGGCAAGAAAAACTTGTAGCTCAGACCATTCGGAATTTTCTCGGTCTGCCTGCAAAATGCCAATAGCTGGCTATAATTATTAACCGGAACCGGAAATAACGGAGATAAAAATGGCAACTGAAGCAGAGAAATCACAGATTAATAAAAGTGAACTGGAAATTGGTGAACTGGCGGACAGTCTTGAAGCACTGCTGAATTCGTACAGCGATGACGCAAAAGACGGTTTAGAGGACGCCCGTAAAAATGCTGAACGATTACTGAAAAAAGCCCGGACCTCTCTGGATGACGGTCAGGAAAAGTTAAAAGATAAGTTTTGCCAGTCCGGATGCAGCGTTGATAGCTGGGTACGCGAGAACCCGCTGCCGGCAACCGGCATAGGTGCTGCGCTGGGGGTTGTATTCGGCTTTCTGCTGGCAAAACGCTGAGCGCTCAGGATTTAGCCTGACCGGCCCGTCACTCTGCCGGTCACGTCACCTGCTCTGATAAACGACAGGGCATGATATTAGCGCCCTGTCGTCTAATCTTTGCCTGTATATTTGCGATACTGACCCTCTGTCATCGGCTCCGCACGGTCTGACTGCCGTCCTGCATCATTGCTGTTATTCAGGCTGCCATCACCCCCTATGCTGACCACCCAGGCCCCCTGTGATCATTTTATTTTTCTGTCCGTCCTGTGAGCAAGTGCGGGAACCCCCCTCGAAATACCATATATTGTGTGTGTTGATATATTTAAAATCCAGATATAGTATCTTCAGCAGGGATGGTGATGCAAACCCTGCTATCTCTCAGGTGCGTTCTCTCCGGTGCTTTTTTTAACCCACAGATGAGAATGAGAATCACAATAATACTGATTGATAGTAAAACCAAGAGCACCAGGCCATAGCGCCAGCATAAAGGAGATCATAACCAGTGTTTCCGTTGATTTACTTTTCCAGTCGTTCTGAAAATACCCATCGTTTCGTACAGCGGCTGGGGCTCGAGGCATACCGCATCCCGCTGGACAACCCCGTCAGCTTTGCGGTAACACGCCCTTTCCTGCTGGTTGTACCAAGCTATGGGGGTGGAGAGATACGGGGCAGTGTGCCTCGACAGGTTATTCACTTTTTAAATAATCCGGATTACCGGAAATATCTGTGCGGGGTTATCGGGACCGGAAATCGTAACTTTGGCGCCGGTTACTGTCTGGCGGCAAAGATTATCGCAAGAAAATGTGCTGTTCCCTGTATCAGCAATACAGAGCTGCTGGGCACAGCCGAAGATTTAATTAACGTTCGTCGCGGAGTCGAGAAATTATGGCAACAATATACCCAACCCTAACCCCGGCAGAAGATTTTCACGCGCTGAATGCGATGCTGAACCTCTACGATGCACAGGGAAATATCCCTTTTGAAAAAGATCAGCAGGCTGCTGATCTTTATACCCGTGAACATATTGCTGCACAGACCCGCCATTTTTCAGGTATTGCTGAACGGCTGCGTTATCTGGCGGATGAGGGTTATTACGATGCCGGTGTTTTTAATCAGTATCCGTTGCGTTTCATTACCGATCTCCACCAGCAGGCGGAACAGGCAGGCCACCGGTTTACCACCTTCCTCGGCGCACTGAAATTTTATCAGAGCTATGCTCTGAAAACCTTCGATGGCAGCCAGTATCTTGAGAACTTCCCCCAGCGTTGTTGTATGGTGGCATTAACCCTTGCCCGCGGAAATCAGCAACTGGCGACCGATATACTGCATGATATTTTGCAGGGGCGCTTTCAGCCGGCGACACCGACCTTTCTGAATTGCGGTAAACAACAACGGGGAGAGTTTGTCTCCTGTTTTCTGTTACGCATTGAAGACAATATGGAATCGATTGGCCGGGCGGTGAACTCTGCACTGCAACTTTCACGACGCGGCGGCGGTGTCGCATTTTGTCTGAGTAATTTAAGAGAACAGGGCGCGCCGATCAAAAAAATAGCCCGTCAGTCTTCCGGGGTGATTCCGGTGATGAAGATACTGGAAGATGCCTTCTCATATGCTAATCAGCTGGGTGCTCGCCAGGGCGCGGGGGCCGTATGGCTGCATGCTCATCATCCGGATATTTTACCTTTCCTCGACACTAAGCGGGAAAATGCAGACGAAAAAACGCGGATCAAAAGCCTGTCTCTGGGCGTTGTATTACCGGATATAACCTTCCGTCTCGCCAGAGAAAACCAGTCTATGGCTTTATTTTCGCCTTATGATATCCAGCGGGTGTATGGCAAAGCCTTCGCCGATATCAGTATCAATGAACAGTATCATCAATTGGTCGCCGACCATCGGATCCGTAAAACCTATATTTCTGCCCGTGGATTATTCCAGACTCTGGCCGCTATCCAGTGTGAGTCTGGTTATCCGTACCTGATGTTTGAAGATACGGTTAACCGGCACAATCCCCTGCCCGGACGGATCAATATGAGTAATCTGTGCTCGGAAATCCTGCAGGTGAATCAGGCCAGTGAATACCATGAAGATGGAAGTTATCGTGAAACAGGGAAAGATATTTCCTGTAATCTCGGATCCCTGAATATCGCCAACGTGATGGATGCCGGCAGGTTAGAACAAACAGTTAACGTGGCTGTCAGGGCATTAACTGCCGTCTCGGACATGAGTGAGATCAATGCAGTCCCTTCGGTGGCAGCCGGTAACCGGGCTTCCCATGCGATCGGTCTGGGTCAAATGAACCTGCATGGGTATCTGGCACGTGAGGGGATCCTCTACGGCTCACCAGAGGCTCTCGATTTCACTAACCTCTACTTTTATTGCATTGCCTATTATGCCATCAAAACCTCCTGCGAAATTGCCTGCCAGCGTCAGCAGCGTTTCAGTGGTTTTGAACAGTCAGCCTATGCCAGTGGCCATTTTTTTGACAAATATACCGAACGTCGCTGGCTGCCACGTACCGAAACAGCCGCGGCACTGTTTCGTAAGGCAGGTATAACCCTGCCTGATTGTGATGACTGGCTGCGTCTGAAACAGCAAGTGATGGCCTGCGGCCTGTATCACAGTAATTTACAGGCCGTCCCGCCAACCGGATCAATCTCTTACATAAACCACGCAACGTCGAGTATCCACCCGATTGCCGCCAGGATAGAGATTCGTAAAGAAGGAAAACTCGGGCGGGTGTACTACCCGGCGCCTTATCTGACAAACGAAAATCAGGCTTACTATGCCGATGCGTATCAGATTGGCCCGCAGGCGATTATCGATACTTATGCCGAAGCAACACAACATGTCGACCAGGGGCTGTCACTGACACTCTTTTTCAATGCCGATGTCACGACCCGTGATATTAACAAAGCGCAGATTTACGCCTGGAAAAAAGGGATCAAGACCCTGTATTACATCAGACTCCGTCAGACAGCACTAAAAGGGACTGAACTGCAAGGTTGTGTCGCCTGTGCACTGTAACCAGAAAAGAGAATATATTATGCGAAATATGACACAGGTTCAGGCAATTAACTGGAACCGTCTTGAAGATGACAAAGATCTGGAAGTCTGGAACCGGCTAACCAGTAATTTCTGGCTGCCGGAAAAAATTCCCCTGTCCAATGATAAGACCAGCTGGCAAACCCTGAGTCCTGCCATCCAGACGCTGACCCTGCGGGTCTTTACCGGTCTGACACTACTGGATACGCTGCAAAATACTATCGGTGCCGTGGCAATGATGGCTGATGCTGTGACGCCTCACGAAGAAGCTGTTTTTTCCAACATCTGCTTTATGGAAGCCGTCCATGCCCGCTCATACAGTTCTGTATTTTCCACACTTTGTCACTCTGCGGATGTCGATAACGCTTATCTCTGGAGTGAGAGTAACCCGGCGTTGCAGGACAAAGCAGCAATAATTCTGCAGAATTATTGTGCAGATAACCCGCTGAAAAAGAAAATTGCCAGTGTTTTCCTCGAGTCTTTTTTATTCTACTCTGGATTCTGGTTACCGATGCATCTGTCCAGCCGCGGGCAGCTGACCAACACAGCAGATCTTATCCGTTTAATTATCCGCGATGAGGCGGTCCACGGCTATTATATTGGTTATAAATATCAGCAACAATTGCAACAATTGTCCACACAACAACAGGATGAATTACAACAGTATGCACGGGAATTATTACAGCAGTTATATCATAATGAACTGGAATATACAGACCAGCTGTATGGGGAAACTTGCTGGTGTGATGAAGTAAAGATGTTCCTGCGCTATAACGCTAACAAAGCACTAATGAACCTTGGCTATGAGGCATTATTTTCTGCCAACGAAAGCCATGTCAGTCCGGAGATTCTTACCGCATTATCTCCAAATGCAGATGAAAATCATGATTTTTTCTCCGGATCTGGTTCATCTTACGTCATAGGAAATATGACAGTTACCGAAGATGACGACTGGAATTTCTGATCAAAAATAACGGGGATATCTTCCCCGTTATTTCCTGAAAAAACGTATCCGCCCCTCTGAAATAACAGGGAAATGAAAAAATAATAATAGCGAAAATCCTGTGCCCGCAGCACTTTATTTCCCCTCCGCCAGAGAAGAAGTACCGTACTTTATTATTAACAATGAATTAACCACAACAGTCAAATAATCATCACTCATGGTATTTCTTCTTATCCCTTGATATCACTGGCATCAGCCGGAATATCAGTCACTTTCAGAGTCAAAATATTTAAATCAAGGGTTGTCAGATAATCTCAGTATGGTACGGTTAAATACGTATATCACCCTCCGGACACCATAACCCCATGAAAAAATAAATATAACTCAGGATAATACGACTGAATGGCAATTAAACTCGAAGTAAAAAATCTTTATAAAATTTTCGGTGACCACCCGGGCAAAGCGTTTAAATATCTTGAACGGGGACTCAACAAAGAACATATTCTGGAAAAAACAGGGCTGTCTGTTGGCGTCAACAATGCCAGTCTGGCCATTGAAGAAGGCGAGATATTTGTGATCATGGGATTATCCGGTTCGGGTAAATCCACTATGGTTCGCCTTCTCAATCGTCTGATCGAGCCCACTCGCGGTCAGGTTCTTATCGACGGACTGGATATCGCTAAAATTCCGGAATCCCAGCTAAGAGATATTCGTCGCAGTAAAATCAGTATGGTCTTCCAGTCTTTCGCATTAATGCCACATATGACGGTACTTAATAATTCCGCATTTGGTATGGAACTGGCGGGTATTCCGTTACAGGAACGCGAAGAAAAGGCACTGGAAGCTCTGAAACAGGTCGGGCTGGAAAAATACGCTCACTCCTGGCCGGACGAATTATCCGGAGGTATGCGTCAGCGCGTCGGGCTGGCTCGTGCACTGGCAATAAACCCGGATATCTTATTAATGGATGAGGCATTCTCAGCCCTCGACCCGTTAATCAGAACCGAAATGCAGGACGAATTAATCAAATTACAAACCCGTCAGCAACGTACCATTGTTTTTATTTCTCATGACCTTGATGAAGCAATGCGTATCGGTGACCGGATTGCAATTATGCAAAATGGTGAAGTTGTTCAGGTAGGTACTCCGGATGAGATCCTGAATAACCCGGCCAATGATTATGTGAAAACATTTTTCCGTGGTGTCGATATTAGCCAGGTATTCAGTGCGAAAGATATCGCCCGCCGCGGAGCAAATACGCTAATGCGTAAAGCTCCCGGTTTTGGTCCGCGTACTGCATTACAATTATTACGTGATCAGGATCGGGAATATGGTTATGTACTGGATAAGCAAAAATTTGCCGGTATTGTCTCGGGTGATTCGTTACAACAAGCCCTGGATTCCGGATCTCCGCTGGAAAGTGCTTTTCTTAATTCCCCGGATCCTATTCCTGCTGCAACACCGCTGAATGAAATATTCTCCCATGTGGCCGCCGCACCCTGTGCTGTTCCGGTCACCGACGAAGATAACCAATATATCGGCATAATTTCAAAAAGCAGTCTGTTACGGGCTCTGGATCGCGAGGGAAATGAGTAATGAGTAAACCAGATAATAATCCATGGGGTGACAGCGCATCATCCGGCAGCACTTCTGCCGCACCGGCGACAACCGGCAGCAGTGACCCCTGGTCATCCTCTCCTCCGGCTTCCGGGTCCGGCGGCACTGGTTCTGCAGATGCCTGGGGCTCTGCGGGTAACAGCGGCGGTCATGATGCCGCAACATCCGCTAATGACTGGCTGAATACGCCGCCACCGGTTACCCATGAACATTTTAATATTATGGATCCCTTCCATAAAACGTTAATCCCGCTGGATAGCTGGGTTACCCATGCGATTGACTGGGTGGTCGGTAATTTCCGTCCTGTATTCCAGGGCATTCGTGTGCCGGTGGACTTTATCCTCAGCACCTTCCAGCACTTGCTGACAGCAATGCCATCTCCGGTCGCGATACTTATTTTTACCCTTATCGCCTGGCAGATGACCAACCCCGGTATGGGCATTGCCACCCTGGCATCACTGGTGATTATCGGTGCTATCGGTGCCTGGAGTGATGCGATGGTGACTTTGTCACTGGTATTAACCTCATTACTGTTCTGTGTGGTTATCGGTTTACCGGTGGGAATATGGCTGGCGCGTAGTGATCGGGCGGCAAAAATTATCCGTCCGTTCCTTGATGCGATGCAGACAACTCCGGCCTTCGTTTACCTGGTCCCGATTGTGATGCTGTTTGGTATCGGTAATGTTCCCGGAGTGGTTGTCACCATTATTTTTGCACTGCCGCCAATTATCAGGCTGACTATTCTGGGGATTAAACAGGTTCCTGCCGATCTGATTGAAGCGAGTGAATCTTTTGGTGCCAGCCCGCGACAGATGCTATTCAAGGTACAGCTGCCGCTGGCGATGCCCACCATTATGGCCGGTGTTAACCAGACACTGATGCTTTCTTTGTCGATGGTTGTTATTGCATCAATGATTGCCGTCGGGGGCCTGGGCCAGATGGTACTGCGCGGCATTGGTCGCCTGGACATGGGACTGGCAACAGTCGGCGGTGTCGGTATTGTTATCCTGGCGATTATTCTTGACCGCCTGACACAGTCTGTCGGTAAAGATAAACGTACCCGTCCCCAACGCCACTGGTATCTGACCGGCCCTGTTGGTCTGCTGCTGCGTCCTTTTGTAAAAAGTTCACCCGCTAAATAACCGACGGATGCCCGCGCAGTGCGGGCATCCATCGCACAATGAGGAATGACTATGCGTAAGTTAATTATGACAGCAACCACTCTGACCCTGCTGATGGCTGGTCAGAGTTATGCCGCCAGCCTGCCGGGCGAAGGGATCACCGTTAAACCGGTACAGAGCACTATCAGCGGCGAAACCTTTCAGACGCTGCTGGTCAGCCGTGCGCTGGAAAAACTGGGCTATAAAGTTGATGCGCCCGATGAAGTTGATTATAACGTCGGCTATACCTCAATTGCCTCCGGTGATGCGACCTTTACCGCCGTCAACTGGCAACCACTGCATGATGATATGTATCTTGCTGCGGGCGGCGATAAGGTCTTTTATCGGGAAGGTACCTACGTTACCGGCGCGGCTCAGGGTTATCTGATTGATAAAAAAACCGCTGAGAAATATCACATCACGAATATTGAACAACTGAAAGATCCGAAAATCGCCAGACTGTTTGATGCCAACGGTGACGGTAAAGCTGATCTGACGGGTTGTACCCCGGGCTGGGGTTGTGAAGCAGTCATTAACCATCAGGTAAAAGCATACCAGCTGGAAAATACGGTCCAGGCAAATATGGGTAACTATTCGGCGATGATGGCGGATACGATTGCCCGTTATAAACAGGGTAAACCTATCCTTTATTATACCTGGACACCTTACTGGGTGAGTGACGTTCTGAAACCGGGCCGTGATGTGGTCTGGCTGCAGGTGCCATTCTCCTCACTGCCTGGCGCCCAGAAAAATGTCGATACCAAACTGCCTAACGGTGCCAACTACGGTTTCCCTGTAAATACCATGCATATTGTTGCCAACAAAGCATGGGCAGAGAAAAACCCGGCAGCAGCCAGACTGTTCGCTGAAATGAAGCTGCCGCTGGCGGATATTAATGCCCAGAATGCCCGAATGAATGCTGGCGAAAGCAGCGATGCTGATGTTAATCGTCAGGTTGATGGCTGGATCCACGCCCATCAGGCAGTATTTAACCAATGGATTAATGATGCTTTAGCCGCCGCTAAATCCTGATCCACGGGTCATCATTTCCAGGGGCAGCTTCGGCTGTCCTTTTTATATCTCCTCTCCTGTTGCTGTTATCCGTTTTCCTTTATCGCAGCCTTCACCAGTCCGCGCCGGATCGCACATTCCTGCCACCAGACCCGACAAAAAAGCCCTCATAGTCTATTAACCTGACCGGGGGTCTGATATCGTTAGCGACATATAGTTTTAGTCAGGTGACTTTCCCATCAGTAATAATTACATGATGATAATATCCCTGTTTTCCCGGGGGTAATTAAGTGACGGTCGCTATCAACGCAGAGCGGTCACAGTGATCTGTCTGAAATAACATCCTGAAAAATTTTGCAATGAGGTATTTGCGTGGAAAGTTCATTTACTCCGATTGAAGAAATGCTGCATGTTCTGGTCCAGCGCCATAACAATTATCCGTTAAGAGAGATGCTGCTGACCCGGTTATGTATGCATATTCAGGGAAAACTGCTCGATAACCGCAACAAAATACTGAAAGAACGCGGAATTAACGACACTCTGTTCACTGCACTGGTCACACTGGATGCACGTAAAAATCAGAGTATCCAGCCTTCCGAACTCAGTTCAGCATTAGGTTCTTCCAGAACCAACGCCACCAGGATTGCCGATGAGCTGGAAAAACGTGGCTGGATTGAACGTCAGGAAAGCAGCGATGATCGTCGCTGCCTGCATTTACACCTGACGGAACAGGGATATGAATTTCTGTGTGAAGTCATGCCCCCCCAACACCAAAGCCTGAAGCATCTCTGGGCGGTACTGTCGGATGAAGAACAGCAACAATTAGAGAGTATTACCCGTAAGTTACTTGGCCGTCTTGATCAGATGGATCGTAAAGCATAACTATTCAGTAACCTGATAGTAATAAGTCACCAAGTGCTAAAGACAGGCGCTCCGTTTTCGTTATGCTTGCGCGCCTTTACCAGCAAAAAAATGCTGGTATCGCGGGATGTTAGGCTGTTGAAAATTTATGACGGGTGGGAAATTCTATGAGTGCAGGTGAAGAAACTCTGCAATCCGGGGCAGCACGTCCCCACAGTAAAAAGAAAAAACGTAAAACCCTGCTGATTCTGTTAGCCGTGGTTTGTTGTATCGTTGCTATCGGCTATCTGGCCTATTGGTTTTTAGTCCTTAGCCATTATCAGGATACAGATGATGCTTATGTGGCCGGTAATCAGGTCATTATTATGCCTCAGGTTTCCGGTAGCGTGACAAAAGTATGGTTTGAAGATACAGACTATGTGAAAAAAGGCGATACCCTGGTGACGCTGGATAAAACCGATGCACAGCAGGCATTTGAAAAAGCCACGACGGCGCTTGCGTCCAGCGTCCGTCAGACCCGCCAGCAGATGGTTAACAGTAAACAGTATCTTGCCAATATAACCCTGAAGAAAGTCGCGCTGTCTCAGGCTGAAGCTGATTTACAAAGACGTATCCCGCTGGGTAAGGCTGAGTTAATTGGCCGTGAAGATTTACAACACGCCCGTGATGCAGTGACCAGTGCTCAGGCAGCTCTGGATGTCGCGACACAGCAATACAATGCTAACCAGGCAATTCTGCTGAATACCTCACTGGAAAACCAGCCAGCGGTACAACAAAGTGCCGCTGCATTGCGTGATGCATGGCTGACCTTACAACGTACCGATATCCGCAGCCCGGTTGACGGTTATGTTTCCAGACGCAGTGTTCAGGTCGGATCACAAATTTCCCCTTCCAGCTCACTGATGGCGGTAGTGCCTGACAAACAATTATGGGTTGATGCCAACTTTAAAGAAACCCAGCTGGCAGATGTCAGGATCGGTCAGCCGGCGACAATTGTTTCCGATATCTATGGCGACGATGTGGTATACCACGGCAAAGTTGTCGGCCTGGATATGGGAACCGGCAGTGCCTTTTCTCTGTTACCGGCCCAGAATGCTACCGGTAACTGGATCAAGGTTGTCCAGCGTCTGCCGGTCAGGGTCGATATCGATGCTCAGGATTTGGCCAGACATCCGCTGCGAATTGGTTTATCAACACTGGTGACCGTCGATACTTCCGATAAAAACGGAGCAGTACTGGCCAGCGTCGTCCGTAAAACACCGGCCTATGAAAGTAATGCCCTGGAATTACCGCTTGATAAGGTTAATCAGATGATCTCTGCCATTATCAAGGCCAATGCCGGCTGATGGCCGGGGAGAAAGTCATGGCGCAAAAACCGCTTGAAGGTGCTCAGCTGGTTCTGATGACGATTGCCTTATCTCTGGCAACCTTTATGCAGGTACTGGACTCCACCATTGCCAACGTCGCGATCCCCACCATTGCCGGTAACCTGGGAGCCTCAAACTCCCAGGGCACCTGGGTGATCACTTCCTTCGGGGTAGCCAATGCTATCTCGATCCCACTGACTGGCTGGCTGGCAAAACGCTTCGGTGAAGTGAAACTGTTTATGCTATCGACCGTCGCATTTGCTATTGCCTCCTGGGCATGCGGAATGTCGAGCAGCCTGACTATGCTGATCTTTTCCCGTGTTATTCAGGGGGTAGTCGCAGGCCCGCTGATCCCTCTTTCCCAAAGCTTACTGCTGAATAACTATCCGCCGGCCAAACGCAGTATCGCCCTGTCATTATGGGCGATGACGGTGATTGTTGCGCCGATTTGTGGCCCGATACTGGGTGGCTGGATCAGTGATAACTACCACTGGGGCTGGATATTCTTTATTAACGTCCCTATTGGTGTTGTGGTTATTTTCTTAAGTCTGCAAACCATCCGCGGCAGAGAAACCAAAATCACCCGTCAGCCCATCGATATGGTCGGATTAATCAGCCTGATCATTGGTATTGGCTGCCTGCAGGTTATGCTGGATCGCGGCAAAGAACTCGACTGGTTTAATTCAGACGAAATTATCACGCTGACGGTGTTTGCGGTAGTGGCACTATTGGTCCTGCTGATTTGGGAACTGACAGATGACCATCCGATCGTCGATTTATCGTTATTTAAATCGAGAAACTTCACCATCGGCTGCGTCTCTATCAGTCTTGCTTACATGCTCTATTTCGGCACCATTGTCCTGCTGCCACAACTATTACAGGAGGTCTTTGGTTATACCGCCACCTGGGCAGGTCTGGCTTCGGCACCTGTAGGGATATTACCGGTGATCCTTTCACCTGTTATCGGTCGTTTCGCCCATAAAATAGATATGCGCTGGCTGGTCACGTTCAGCTTTATTATGTATGCCGTCTGTTTTTACTGGCGGGCCTATACTTTCGAGCCGGCGATGAATTTTGCAGCCTCAGCCTGGCCTCAGTTTATACAGGGGTTTGCAGTGGCCTGCTTCTTTATGCCATTAACCACCATCACGTTGTCCGGACTGCCTCCGGAGCGAATGGCTGCAGCATCCAGTCTGTCTAATTTTTTAAGGACGTTAGCCGGATCGATCGGAACCTCGATCACGACAACTCTGTGGAGTAACAGGGAATCCCTGCACCACAGTCAGCTGACTGAGTCGGTGAATCCGTTTAATCCTAATTCACAGCAGATGTATCAGCAGCTGGAATCTCTGGGGATGAGCCACCAGCAAGCCTCCGGTTATCTGGCACAGCAAATCACTAACCAGGGACTGATTATTTCAGCCAATGAAATTTTCTGGGTCGCAGGAGGGATCTTTATTTTACTGCTGGTCACCATCTGGTTTGCCAGACCGCCATTCGGCAGCGGTGGTGGCGGGAAAAGCGAGGCTGAAGGGGCTCACTGATGCCCTGAGTTATCACGGTATTCTGCTAGTCAGTCGCCGCAGGTAACGGGCAACAGTACAATTCGCCGACCAAAAAAAAGCGCCGCGAGGCGCTTTTTTACTGATTAATGATTCTGCCGCCACCATTCGGCCAGCAGAATGCCGGTTGCCACCGAAACATTCAGGCTTTCAACACTGCCTGTACCATCAATCGACAAACTGATATCACCCTGTTTCAGGGTCGACTCTTTCAGACCATCACTTTCCTGGCCCAGCACCAGTACCATTTTTTCCGGCAGTTCAGTGGCCGATAATGGTTTTCCTGCATGACTGGAGGTGGTCACTATGGTGTAACCTGCCTGACGGAATGCATCCAGCCCTTCGGCGAAACTGCCGGCGGTAATGGCCTGCACATGCTCTGCCCCGCCTTCTGCCGTACGAACAGCAGCACCGGACTCCAGCAAAGAAGCATCATCGACCAGAATACCTTTGGCACCGAAGTGAGCACAGCTACGCATGATGGCACCCAGGTTATGTGGATTACCTACGTTTTCCAGCGCCAGCACACATTCTTTCTCCGCCGCCTGTTCCAGCCATTCACTGACGGACTGCCCCATGTGCTTTTTAATGATAAAACAGACGCCGCCGTGATGATCAGTCCCTGACGCTTTAACCAGTTCAGCATCTTCGACCACATGATAGGCTTTGCGGTTAGCCGCCAGCCAGCGCAGCGTTTCACGAAAACGCGGTGTCACACTCTGAATAAACCAGGCGCGGACAATGGATTCCGGACGACTCTGGAACAATGCCTGGCAGGCATTCTCACCGTAAACCCGGGTTTCTTCCTGACGCTGTTTACGGATAACTTCCGGGTCAACAATATTTCTGACGCCGGTATCCGGTTGTGGTTTCAGGGGCGCTTCCGACGGAGCACGGGATACGGTACGCCACGGGGAACGGGATTTCTCTTCCTGACGACGACCTGGCTCCTGCTGACGTGACGGAGAGTGACCTCCTTTGCCTGTCCGCGGGTTACCGGTACGTTGACGGGTATTATCCTCGTTGCGAACATACATCACTTTTACTTTACTGCTTTTGCCTTTTAAATCGTCGCTCATTCTTTCCTCCTGTTCCTCGAGCGCGAAGATTACCTGATGTCAGGCTTCTAATCTATCAACTTTGTTTTTAATGCCGTCATCTATTATAGCTATCGACAGATCCTGCTGGCTCCGTCTGTCATGATCTCTGATAATAATAGGTAGTTTTACCGGATAATCCCAACCCGAGGTGATGATGAATACTGTATGCAGCCACTGTCTTGCCACCAACAGACTCGCAGAAGAACAGATCAGCGAAGCTGCAAAATGTGGTCGCTGTAAAGCTCAGCTGTTTGACGGCGAGGTTATTAATGCCACCAGCGCTACGCTGGACAAACTGTTACAGGATGACCTGCCGGTAGTGATCGATTTCTGGGCGCCCTGGTGTGGCCCCTGTGTCGGTTTCGCCCCGGTTTTTGAAGAGGTTGCAGAACAGCGCGCCCGACAAATCCGTTTTATTAAAGTAAACACAGAACAGGAAACTGCGCTCAGTAGCCGTTTTCGTATCCGCAGCATACCGACACTGATGATATTCCGTAAAGGTCAGCATCTGGATACCCTGGCCGGAGCACTGCCGAAAGCGTCGTTTGAACAATGGCTGGACGAATCATTATGATTTGTCATTAAACAACCGGGCCGGACTACGCAGGAATGCGCTTTTCTATTACACTGCGCTTTTTCCCTGTTAGTGAAAAGTTATGTTGGAAAATGCCGTCCTGACACTCAGGGCACAACGTCTGGCAAGAGCTACACGTCCGTTTCTGGCCCGCGGAAACCGGGTAGTCCGTTGTCAGCGCTGCCTGTTACCGGTTCCCCGCTGCCTGTGCCAAACTATTACGCCGGTACCTGCCCGCAGCCAGTTTTGTCTGGTGATGTTTGATACCGAGCCGATGAAACCCAGCAATACCGGCCGGTTAATTGCAGATATTTTACCCGGTACAACTGCTTTTGAATGGTCACGTACCGCCCCGCCACAGCCATTACTGGATGCAGTGAACGATCCCCGGGTCAGCCCTTTAGTGGTATTTCCCGGTCATTATGCCGCTCCGGGCAGAGAGGTGATGACCACTCCGCCTCGCAGTGGAAAACCGCCGCTATTTATTATGCTGGATGGTACCTGGACTGAAGCGGCGAAAATGTTTCGCAAAAGCCCCTGGCTGGATAAATTTCCGGTAATGTCATTAAATGTTACCCGTCCCTCTGATTACAGCCTGCGTGAATCCCCCTCTGCCGGACAGCACTGTACCGCCGAAATTGCGATAGCACTGCTGGAGCAATCGGGAGACAGCGCCGCTGCCAGCGGACTGCTTACTCATTTTGAAAATTTCCGGCAGCGTTATCTGGCAGGGAAACCTTCACATCAGGCCTCCCTCACGAAACAACAGCCACAAACCGGTTAAACTCAAATAGTTGATGTCCGGAGGATAACGATGAGCCAGAAAGGCCTGGAAGCATTACTAAAACCCAAATCCATTGCAGTTATTGGCGCATCAGATAAACCTGGCAGTGCCGGTCATCTGATGATGCGTAACTTACTGGCAGGGGGATTCAGCGGTCCGATACTTCCGGTAACCCCTGGCTGGCAGGCTGTGTGTGGCGTACTGGCCTTTCCTGATATCGCACAACTTCCGCTGGTGCCGGATCTGGCCGTTATTTGTACCCATTCAAAGCGTAATATTGACATACTGCAACAGCTGGCAGAAAAAGGCTGTAAAGCCTGTATTATTCTTTCCGCATCGCGTGACCAGTTCCGTGAGCTGAAAGCCTGTGCCGGACGCTGGAGTATCCGGATCCTCGGCCCCAACAGCCTGGGACTGTTATCGCCCTGGCAGGGGGTGAACGCCAGTTTCTCTCCGGTGCCTATCCGGTGCGGTAAGCTGGCCTTTATTTCACAGTCTGCCGCCGTCTCTAATACCCTGCTGGACTGGGCGCAGCAAAGAAATCTCGGGTTTTCGTGGTTTATCGCCCTCGGAGACAGTATCAATATACATGCGGACGATTTACTCGACTTTCTTGCCAGGGACAGTAAAACCAGTGCCATTCTGCTTTCTCTGGAACATTCAGACGATGCCAGGCGGTTTGTTTCTGCCGCGCGCAGTGCTGCACGTAACAAGCCTATCCTGGTGATAAAAAGCGGCAGATGCCCGCAGGCAAGGCAATTACTCGGTACCCCGGACAGTCTTGATGCTGCCTGGGATGCAGCCATTCAGCGGGCAGGTATGCTGCGGGTCAAAGATACCCATGAGCTGTTTTCAGCGGTGGAAACACTGAGTCATATGCGCCCTCTGCGCGGGGAACGCTTATTCATTATCAGTAACGGTGCGGCACCTGCCGCGCTGGCGCTGGATGAACTGGCCGACAGAAACGGCACCCTGTCAGTATTGGACCACCACACCCTGCAGGCACTTCGCCGGGTGTTACCAGCGTCGATACCTGTGGCTAATCCGCTGAACCTGAAAGATGATGCGACCACAGAACGCTATTTATCTGCAATCAGCCTGCTGCTGGAGAGCCATGAAATAGATGCACTAATGATTATTCATGCCCCGAGTGCCGTGTCTTCTGCCAGCGAGAGCGCTGAAAAAATTATCCGTTTAGTCAGACAACACCCGCGTGGCGGGCGAGTCACCTTACTGACCAACTGGTGCGGAGAATACTCTTCCCGCGATGCCAGGGCAGCCTTTACACAGGCAGGCATTCCAACCTGGAGAACACCAGAAGGCACGGTAACGGCATTTATGCATATGGTCGGATACCGCAGGAATCAGCAACAGCTGCGTGAGACGCCGTCATTTCCTGCCCGTTTACCCGAAAATCGCCTCACTGTACGCCAGCAGTTACAACAGCGACTGACCGCAGGTGATACACGGCTGGATACCCATGAAGTCCAGGCTATTTTTCAGGGGTATGGTATACAAACTCTGCCAACCTGGGCCGCCGCCGATAGCCAGCAGGCCGTTGCGATTGCCGAAAATATCGGTTACCCGGTGGCCGTGAAACTGCGCGCGCCAGACATTCCCCATAAGTCCGGGATCCAGGGGGTGATGCTCTATTTACAGACTGCGGCGGATGTTGCGAATGCCGCCGATGCCATCCTGACCCGAGCCCATAGCGCCTGGCCAGAAGCCAGGGTTCAGGGATTAATCGTCCAGAGTATGGCTCGCCGCGCCGGGGCAGAAGAACTGCGTATTTCTGTGCAGCCCGACCCGCTGTTCGGCCCGGTGATTATTCTCGGGGAAGGTCACGGTGAATGGCAAAACGCTCAGCACCCTGTGGTCGCCCTGCCGCCCCTGAATATGACACTGGCAAAAATTTTAGTAACTCAGGCAATCTCCCGGGGTGCGATTCGGGGCAGAAATGCCCTGCAGGCCTTAGATATTAATGCTGTCAGTCAGTGCCTGGTGCAGATTTCCAATCTGATTATCGATTGCCCGGAAATTGAACGGCTGGATATTCACCCGTTACTGGCGGACGGAAATAATCTGACCTTACTCGATGCAACCCTGATACTGACGGCATTTTCCGGAGAGAGTGAGGCTCGCCTCGCTATTCGCCCTTATCCCCAAAGGCTCGAAGAGAATGTCACACTTAAAGATGGCCGTCAGTGCCTGTTCAGACCGATACTTCCTGAAGATGAACCGGGATTAAAAACCTTTATCTCGCGGGTGACGAAAGAAGATCTTTATTACCGGTATTTTAGTGAAATCAATGAGTTTACTCATGAAGATTTAGCCAATATGACACAAATCGATTATGATCGGGAAATGGCTATTGTTGCCGTTCAGCCCGCCGCTAACGGTGAAGAGATTATCGGGGTAACCCGTGCAATTTCAGATCCTGATAATATTGATGCTGAATTTTCGATACTGGTCCGCTCAGACCTGAAAAATATCGGGCTCGGCCGCCGGCTACTGGAAAAAATGATCCTCTATACCCGTCAGCATGGCTTACAGCAACTAAACGGAATTACCATGCCTGATAATCAGGGGATGATTGCACTGGCACATAAGCTTAATTTCAGGGTGGAAAGACAACCGGAGGATGGGATTGTCACTCTGCAATTGATACTTCATTCTCCTGAAAAGTAGCGTACAGAAAAGTAAAATTATCACGGCAAGACATGGTTAATGTTACACTTCACGATCGAGACCATGCCGTTGTCGGTTATGACGATACATTGAACAGAGAAGAAGCGCCTAGTGATGTTGTCAAAATTCAAACTCAATAATCACCAACAATACCTCGCGCAACTGCCCGGCCTTTCACAATCAGCCGCCGATTTTACAACCCTTTATTCGCCGGCCGAATTTCACCGAACCCTGCTGGAAAAAATTGCCACGGCCACCTCACGTATTTGTCTTGTCGCCCTTTATCTGGAAAATGACGAAGCCGGACGCAGCGTGATGGATGCACTTTATGCCGCCAGGCGGATAAATCCCCGGCTGGATATTGCGATTTATGTCGACTGGCATCGCGCCCAGCGCGGCCGTATCGGTGCAGCCAGGGGAGTCACCAATGCTGACTGGTATTGTGAGATGGCAAGTGCTAACCCGGAGATTGCAATACCGGTGTATGGTATCCCGGTCAATACCCGTGAAGCACTTGGCGTGCTTCATCTGAAAGGCTTTATCATAGATGACTGTGTCATCTATAGCGGGGCAAGCATTAATAATGTCTATCTGCATCAGCAGGAACGTTACCGCTACGATCGCTATCAGATCATACGTAATCCGGCGCTGGCAGATACCATGTTTGAGTGGGTCGATATTAACCTGAAACAGGCAGAAGCCGTTCATCGCCTCGACCAGGCCGGGCGACCTTCCAGCCCCGAAATTAAAAATGAAACCCGTTTATTTCGTCAGGAACTCCGTACCTTCAACTATCAGTTTGAAGATCAGGCTGTCTGTGATCAGCTGAGTGTGACTCCGCTCGTCGGGCTGGGGAAGAAAAACCTGTTAAATCAGACCATTTTTCATCTGATGCCTTGCGCAGAACATAAACTGACTATTTGTACACCTTATTTTAACCTGCCGGCTATCCTGGTCAGGAATATCATCCGGCTATTGCGTCAGGGTAAACAGGTCGAAATTATCATCGGCGATAAGACCGCAAATGATTTTTATATCCCTCCCCGGGAGCCGTTTAAAATCATCGGCGCTTTGCCATATTTATATGAAATAAACCTGCGTCGCTTTGTCAGCCGTCTGCAATATTACATTGATAATCAGCAACTGACCGTACGTCTGTGGAAAGACGGAGAGAACAGCTATCACCTGAAGGGTATCTGGGTCGATGATGAATGGATGTTGTTAACCGGTAATAACCTGAATCCCCGCGCCTGGCGACTGGATCTGGAAAATGCCATTCTGGTACACGACCCGCAGCATGAATTACTGGAACAAAAAGTCAAAGAGCTGGCACTGATCCGCGAGCATACCTCGGTGATTGACCACTATAACGATCTGGAAAGTATTGCCGAGTATCCGGCACGGATAAAAAAACTGATCCGTCGCCTGAGACGTATCAGGATAGATCGGCTGATCAGCCGTATCTTATAATTTTCCGGCCCTGCCATCGCAGGGCCTTATTCTCCGGCTCCGTCAGTATTTATCTGACATCCCCTAAGATATAAAAATCCGGAAACCCTGACAGGTTTCCGGACACCGGTATCACTACAGACTTGCCAGCAGAGGAACAAGAACGACTACAACGCCATTCCTTTGCCCTTCTTATGCAGCCCCAGCGCTATCAGGAAAGAAATTGCCCCCATCACTGACACATACCAGAAAAAAGTACTCTCAGTGCCGACATCCTTCAGTAGCAAAGCAACGTATTCCGCAGAGCCACCAAAAATAGCATTGGCTAATGCATAAGGCAGACCGACCCCCAGAGCCCTGACTTGCGGCGGGAACATTTCGGCTTTAAGTACGCCGCTGATAGCCGTATAAAAACTGGTGATCAGTAATGCAACCGTAATTAATAACAAGGTCAGAGCACCACTGTTGCCCGGAGTCTTTAATAAGGTGAGTAACGGTACCGTGCAGATGGCGACACCGGCACCGAAAATCAGCATTGATGCACGGCGGCCTATTTTATCGGACAACGCACCAATCAATGGTTGTATCACCATAAAAATCAATAAAGCGCAGGTCATGATCAGGCTGGCTGACTTCACATTAAAGCCGGCAGTATTGACCAGGTACTTTTGCATGTAGGTTGTAAAAGTATAGAAGCTTAATGATCCTCCGGCAGTAAACCCGATAACCATCAAAAAAGCGCGCCAGTGATTTTTCAGTAAGCTGGTAATACTTCCTGCATCTTTATCATTACGGGTTGTGGTATCAGAAGTTTCATGCAGTGAGCGTCTTAACCAGACAGCAACGACAGCCAGTACCGCGCCGAGAATAAACGGTATTCTCCAGCCCCAGGTCCGTAATTCCTGATCAGACAATATTTGCTGCAGTATAACAACCGTCAGTACAGCCAGTAATTGCCCGCCAATCAGCGTGACATACTGAAAAGAGGCATAGAAGCCTTTACGCCCCTGTACTGCGACTTCACTCATATAGGTAGCACTGGTGCCGTATTCCCCGCCTACCGACAGTCCCTGTAACATACGGGCCAGCAGTAGCAGCGCCGGAGCCCATACCCCGACGACAGTGTAAGAAGGTAAGCAGGCGATAACCAGTGAACCAAAACACATCATGCATACGGAGATCAGCATTGAGTTTTTACGACCATAACGGTCCGCAATATAACCAAACAGCCAGCCACCAATCGGACGCATTAAGAATCCGGCAGCGAATATACCTGCGGTTTTTAACAGTTGCGAGGTTGTATCGCCTTCCGGAAAGAAGATATGCGCAAAATATAATGAGAAGAAGGAATAGACATAAAAGTCAAACCACTCAACCAGATTCCCTGAGGAAGCACCGACAATTGCTTTGATACGATCGGCGTTGGTCATTGGTGTTTCTGCGGAAGCTGCCGCAGAAAGGGGGCTCTTTATCATAGATGGCCTTATGTTTTATTAGACATTTATTGGTCACTCAAGCATAAGTATCACAGAATTAAAGTAAAGCTTATTTATCATTTTTTGTTATATCAATAAACCAAAAGTGCTGACAGAAGCATAAGATAAGAGAAAACCGCAGATATTTAGTATTAATTGCGAAGATCAGCTGATTTAAAATATTAACTGGTGTTTTTCCGTCAAAGAAAAAGCAGATTTGTCTGTAATAACTGACAGACTGGCGGCTGATGCCCTTCTGTACAGAAAGTTAAGAACAATTTATGAACATTTTATTCCGCCGGGTATGCCATAAGAAGACAGTCATACGGGAAATACATCACAGAGATGCCGTTATTCTGTACAGAAGGATTTTAAAAAACCAATGCAAAAAGGCCATCCGTCAGGATGGCCTTTCTGTCTTATTGGATGCCTGGCAGTTCCCTACTCTCGCATGGGGA
>NZ_JAERJP010000021.1 GCF_018257575.1 Tatumella sp. JGM91
CGGTAACGTTGAACCCGGAACGGGAAAAACAGGCGGCTTAAATTAACCGGGGGTGACAACTACCTTGACACTTACCGTACGGGAAGTAACGCGGGGAAAATAAATCCCGTGCAGGATCCTGCACGGGATTTATTTTAAAGAACCGGAATGATTTTAACCAAAGCCGCCTGCCAGTCAGAAGCCGGGTAAAATTCAGAAACTCTGGCGGTAGATAACACCGAGTATGCCGGACGCTTTGCCGGAGTCGGGTACTGGTCGGTAGTGATATGATTCACCTTCGGTTGCCGGGCTAACATACCAGACTTTTCACCCTCAGCGAAGATAGCCTGTGCAAACTCAGCCCAGCTGACACTGCTATCACCACAGTAATGGTAAATCCCGCCTGCTGCATCAGCAGCAACCATCTTCAGAATGGCAGCAGCAATATCCCCGGCATACGTCGGGCAGCCCACCTGGTCGCCAACGACACCTAATTCCGGACGATCTTTTGCCAGCCGCAGCATGGTTTTAACGAAATTATTGCCGTATTCGCTAAACACCCAGGCAGTACGCACAATAATCGCGTCCGGAAGAATACTGCGTACCAGCAGCTCTCCGGCCAGTTTGGTCTGCCCGTAAACGCCTAATGGGTTTACTGCATCTGTTTCCAGGTAAGGCGTACTGCCTGTGCCATCAAATACATAATCGGTAGAGACGTGTACCAACCGTGCCCCCACCGCTTTTGCCGCCAGCGCCAGATTTTCCGGCCCATGGCTATTTACCTCCGCCGCGCGTTCAGGTTCGCTTTCTGCCTTATCTACCGCAGTGTAGGCAGCAGCATTAATGATGATATCAGGCTGAAACTGTTTAGCGGTTTCAAGCACTGCCTGTCGATTACTGATATCCAGCTCCTGCGAACCCAGAGCTAAAACAGTATCAGTTTCGGACACCAGGTCCCGGAAGCAACGGCCCAGCTGACCGTTTGCACCTGTAAGGATAATTTTCATTTTTATACATCTCGTAAGCTGAATCTATTAGTATCTTTTTCTGATAATCATAATTATCAATTAATCAGTTTGTTAATCACTGCTTCAGGCTCATTCTATCCAAGGCGGCCTTCAAACCCGGGAGGGGATTCTAAAAAGAAAGATTAAGGAAAAAAGCAACTAAAACGCAAAAATACACATTAAATCCAGTTAAAAATACAGAGTAAAACCGGATAAACCACGGGGGCTCCCCGCAGCACGCGACTAGTGATTAAACCTCTGCATAAGCACGAGCTATCCGCCCCTGACCGAAGAAAGATATAGCTGCTTCATTGGCTCCGATAAAAGCAGATTCTCCCGGAACCAGAGCGATGGTTTGTTCTCCATTACTACAGGTCACGTTTCCATCAATACAGAAAATAATTGCTGGCCCATCCTGATTAAATGTTGCCGGTTCACTTGTTACATGATGAATAGAGAAAGAGAAATCATCAACCGGGACCGGGAAATAATCAGCATTACCTTCAGTAACAGGAGCAGTACGTAACATATTATATGGAACAGGTTTAAAGATGACGTTAGCAAGTAACTCGGGAACATCTATATGCTTTGGTGTTAACCCTGCACGCAAAACGTTATCTGAATTAGCCATAACTTCCAGACCGACACCTTTGAAATAAGCATGTGGTGTTTCAGCATGGAGGAACATAGCCTCGCCTGGTTGCAACTCAATAACATTAAGCAGTAAAGGCATAAACAGCCCTGTATCCTGAGGGTAATCTTCAAGCAAATGTTCAATAGTTCGCCATGCAACGCCCTGTTTTGAAGAAACCACAGACTTAAGCAATGAAAGGGCATTATCCTTCGCCTGTCCCTGAAGACTAAGTAAATCAGCAAAAACAGTTTTCAGATGGGTGGTATCAGGATTAGCGACAAATTCAGCAACTGAAGGGTGAGCATCTGTTACCGGTCCAAGCAACTCTGCGATTTCGGATAACTCACGAAATGCATTCATTGCGCGGAAAGGCGTAAGAGCAAAAACCAATTCGGGTTTATGATTAGGATCTTTATAATTTCGGACAGGGGAATCTAAAGGAATACCGGCTTCATCTTCTTTAGCAAAACCAGTTTCCGCTGCCGTTTTAGAAGGATGTACCTGAATAGATAACGCTTTGTCAGCACAAAGAACTTTAAACAGAAAAGGCAACTCACCGAAAGTATCTGCGATTTTTTTACCCAAAAAATCCTGCTTAGATGCTGTAATAACATCAATAAGCTTGCTTTGTTGTTGATCAGCATTAATGATCAACGACGAACTTTTAGGATGAGCACCCATCCATATTTCCGCAATCGGTTGCGAATCAGGATTAACAAGTCCAAACATCTCGCCAAGTAATGTCGGGCTTCCCCAAACATAGTGCTGTAATGTATTGCTTAATTGAAACATAATCACCCCCTGTTAAAAACTTATTCCGCAAGCTGAAACAGCTATTCCTGCTGTAATGCAACGGCATAAATCATAAACTTGTTGTATAAGTCAGATAGTATCTATCACTTTCTTCAACGCTGGACGCCAGTCTGACGCAGAAGAATAACCAGCAATTTTATCAGTAGAGAGAAGGGAGTATACTGGTCGAATATTACCTCTGCAAACTGAGCCCAGGAAACCGCCCTGTCACCACAATAATGATATACTCCCCGGTAGCACTATTCTCAATCAGGCTAAAAATAGCTGATGCTATATCACCAGTATAAGTCGGACAGCCTGGCTGATCAGCAACTATACCCAATTCATCACGTTCACCGCCAAGCCGCAGCATAGTCTTAACAAAATTATTCCCATACTCGCTGAATACCCATGCAGTAAGGACAGTAGGAGCTTCAGGAAGAATACTGCGGACCAGTAACTCTCCGGCTAGTTTTTTCTGACCGTAAACACCTAACGGATTTACAGGATCGGTTTCAAAATAAGGATATGTATTAGATCCATAAAAACATAGTCAGTGGATAAATGAATAAATTTAGCACCAACTGATTTTGCCGCCAACGCAATATTCTCAGGCCCAAAAGAGTTTACAGCAGCTACAATTTCAGGCTCAGACCCGGATTTATCGATAGCTGTGTAAGCTGCTGTATTAATGATAATATCATTTTTAAAACTTTTGCAGGATTCTAAGACTACTGAACCATTACTCATATCTACAGTCTTTGATGGTAATTTAATTATAGAATAATATTCATTAAAACCATTCTCTATACTACTTGCCAATTACCCACTATAATAAAAAATTAAACCAATTTCCAAATTCAACCTCGGAAAATCAACTATACTTACCACTCTTTCGAGTAAGATAGTGGATTACACCCTTAGTAATATATTTTATTTTTTTTGTTTTATCAGGTTCAAAGGCCAATGAAACCAGAGTATTCATAACGAAGGATTTTAAATAACCCAAAGAAAACCTGGTTTTTTTAAACATAAAAGCCTCGATTAAATAGAGACTATTGCGAGTAATATAATATCGCCTCAGGGGCGAGTGATTAGTAATCTCATAACCCAGGAATTTCTTTATAGAACTCCCAAGACCATGATGTAATACACAAAAATTAACTTGTTTAATCAAGAGTCCATGATTGATAACTTGAGCACATAACTCATGATCAATGCAATCTATGAAAAAATCTTCTCTAAGATTACCAATACTATTAATTAATTTTACATTGATAAAGTTACCTGATGTCATTACAGATTTAACTAAACTAACATCTTGTGACGGAATATCCCGGGTTCCGGTATTGTGAAATGGTGAGTAAATCCCAACTGAATAAAACTCAGGATCATTAATGATATAACTCTTCATAGACTCAACATCAACAAATGAGCTATCCTGATCCATAGTTAAAAGACATTCTACTTTATTATTCAGACAATCTTGAATAGCACAATTGATTGGGAAAGCTATACCTTTATTCCCATTGAGAAATATATATTTAACTTTCCCTACGGGAAGAGAAACATCAACCAACTGTCTAAAAGAAGGATCTTCAGAATTATCATAAATAAACAAAAAATCCACACTATCTATATAAGTTTTTATATTGTCAATGACAGCCGCATCAGGGTTATACAAAACAACAACAGCATTAAAATTCATTCATAATCTCTTTTTTCGATTTATTGAAATAGATAAAGATGAGTAGAGAAACTAAGCACTCTGTAAACAAGACTGAGGAAGCAGCACCCAATACACCAAAAATTTTAATAGCTATAAAAATGTGTACCAAATGAGACAATCCAGTATACAAGTATATTTTACTTAATAATTTTTCTTTCCCTAAATTCACCAATCCCCATTGACCATAGCAAATTGCAACACCAACAACAAAAGGAAGAAAAGAAAGAATAATAAGCACATCTTCAGCCCCAACATACCTCTCATCAAGAAATAATCTTATTAAAAAATGACTACAAAAAATAAGAAAAACAGAAATCGCCATAGAAAATAAGATGAGGAGACGTGAATATTTAGAGTGCTTTATAAAAAATATCTTTTTATCATTTGTATATGTTGCCAGATGAGGATATATTGCTTGGGAAACAGGCGATAATGCGTTTTGCGCAACAGCTCTTATTTTGTCAGCGGAGCTATAAACTCCCAATTGACTAACCGAAGAATACAACCCCAGAAAAAAAACATTTAAAGTAGTATAAACGCTAGAACCAATATAACTTAAAAATATAGGAAAGGAGTCCCTAATAAGAATGAATGAACCCCTTATTGAAGGGGTAACAAAAAATAAAGACCTCTCCTGAAATATATAATAATATGAAATTACACCAGCAGAAAATATCATTAGACTATTTACAAACATAGCCATATTCAAATCATTACTATCTTTAACAAGAATAAAGGTCAGAAATAAGCAAATAACTTTACTAATAGTTGTAGAAATAGCTATTTTCTTCATCTTCTGAACGCCTTGGAAATACCATATTGGAAAAATAGCACTTCCAAACAAAGAAACAAAACCAATATAAATCAAGTAAGATATTGAATTAACTTTATCAGAAAATAACGACAAAATAAAACATGTTATTATAGATATAATTAACATGAAAAACTTTGCCAGAAGTGTATTTGCAAATACTTTTGGTATTTTATCAAGGCTTCCAGCAGAATGTAACTGGCTAATTTTTTTAGTAATCGTAAGATTAAATCCAAAATCAATTATAAAGGTCATGTAAGTAATAATTGATTGTGCAAAGGATATGCTCCCAAACCCATCAGGTCCCAAAACACGTGATAAGTAAGGAAAGGTGATAAGCGGGAATAGATAGTTAGATAACTGCACTATCAAAAGCATTACGATATTTTTTCTTACATTAGACACAACATCTCCTAAAAAAGGATGATTTATTTATTTCAAAAAGTTCGCGATGTTTTTTTCTTCTAAATTACTGTTCAATATACCAAAATTATTTTCGCCATTCATCTTATCATCACCATCATTAATTAAGTCATACCACCACACACCGCGAATATAATCCTTTTCTTTCGACAGAGATACATAACTTTTCGCATAATCAATAACTTCTTTATCTGTTATTGTTGAATTTCCATATATTGAAACCCCAAACTCAGTTATATATATAGGTTTAGTCTCACCTTTAGACTCCATCCATTTATAGAATTCATCTATCCTATTTATATTTTCCTGATATGATAGTATTCTATTCTGATTAAAATTATAAGTATGAATAGAAATACCATCAACGTAATTTAAAACCCCTTTATTTATTAGATATTTACCAAACTTTATCTCTTCTGATTTTGTTGGATTAAAAGATCCGGCAATTACAATGGATCGTGGATTTATAGGTTTAATAGCTGTATATACTGCCTTGATGAGTTTCGCATATTGCTTTGCTGAAATTTCGCTCTGAGAATAACTCCTCGGCTTACTTTGGTCCCACTCATTCCAAATTTCAAATATTACATTTTTATTCTTGAAATGTTGCGCAACCCAAACTGCATAATTAGTAAATAACAATATATCATTATCACTAACTGGCTTTGAAATGTTATATATTTTATTCCCATAATCTAATATTATTATTGGGGTAATTTTTTTTTCAATAGCTTTTTCGATTACATCATCAGATATCTCTGATGGTGGGTTAAATACTCCTTTTCTTAACTCCACCTGGGACCATTTATAATCCATCCTTAATGAATTTAGTTTATATTTTCCGATTAAATATAATGTTTTTGATGCGCTAATCCTATTGTTTTCAGGATGTATTCCAACCCCAAGATAAAATGCATATACATTAGAAGATAAAGACAAAATCGCCAGTGTGAAAATTACCTTTATCATTAAATCCACCTCTCGAATTACGGTTTAGTTTACATTAAATAAATAATAAGGAATGTACCCTACCTTATTTGCATTGTTTAATTGTATGGTTATCTATATATAAATTTATAATTCTGCATTTATTAGCAATTACAAAGCTAACATCATTTTTACTAGAAAATGGTGTGACATGGTAATATGTACCATCCCAATACAGAGGATTCCAAACAGGAATTGAAGATATCATCAGTATTGATAAAATATAAATTATCTTTATGAACTTAGTTCGTGTGTTTTTACCATAAGGAGCCCAGCATTCATCTGCATATAACACTAGTGCAGGTATAAAATAATAACCAATCCTTACCAGAGGACGCCCAAGCCTCGAAAGAAATACAAGGTACATGGATATAACTGATGAATAACTGGTATCATATTTCTTTCGTGCCATTACAAATAAAAAATACACTCCAAAATAAAATATAATTGTCCTTGATGATGTTATATATTCTATATATGTTTCTCCACTTTCTGACAGAACATCGGAATACCCAGAGATCTTCTCTCCAAAAATAGGAAGCCATGCCAGAACATATGGATTGTACAATGAAATCAACAAAACAAAAGTAATTAATGACGATACTAAAATTGTCTTTTTATAATTTTCTTTTGAATCTGATAGAAAATAACTAACAATTCCAAGTATTGCCGTGAAATGAAAAGTTACCGCAAGGATAATTAAGGAGAAATATTTTCCTTTTTTACCTGAGTTTAGATACATCAAAGCTAACATAACCAAACAAAGAGCAACCCCCTGCCTTATCCACTCACTAAATACAAATAACCCTAGAAAACTAAATAGAGTAAAGAATGCCAGGCTAGGATTTTTTAATTTATTACAAAAATAGAAAACAATATAATAAATGAATGAATTTACAAAAAACATAAAAGTAGAAAAACTTGCACCAAGATAAGCAAACACCTTCATAATCAGGTATAAACCCGGTTCAGCAAAAAATGGTCTCCAATTAGCTTCCAGGCAATGAGCGTAATCATTTTTATAGTTTATCCAATCATAGCCATAACCATATGTTAAACTAAAAACCAACCACACGACAATGGATGACATATAAAACAACAACTTACTCTCTATTAAAGCAAAAAGAGATAAGACGATAGAAATTATTATAAAGATCATCTAGCATCACTCATAAATACCAGCTTGAATTATTTTAAAAATCAAATTAACTTTATAATGCTAGCCACACCATAAAAATAGCATGGCTAACAATAAAAAATTACTTTTAAATTAATATTAATGGCATCCCATTCTTATCTTTTTCAGATAAAATAGGCTCAAAATCAATCGGCCATTGAATCCCTACTTCGGGGTCATTCCATGCCAGGCAGCCTTCAAAACCCGGGGTATAATAGTCGGTGCATTTATATTCAAAGTCAGCAATATCAGAAAGCACCACAAAACCATGTGCCAGGCCCGGCGGGATCCAGAACTGGGTTTTATTTTCTTCTGAAAGAATAACGCCTTCCCACTGGCCATAGGTCGGTGAGTCTTTGCGGATATCCACCGCCACATCAAAGACTTCGCCGCGTACTACCCGCACCAGCTTGCCCTGGGCATGTTTAGTCTGGAAATGCAGACCGCGTAATACCCCTTTTGACGAACGGGAATGGTTATCCTGCACAAAATCAAAGTCGATATTCAGCATCTGCTGATAACGTTTTTTCTCAAAGGTTTCGAGAAAAAAACCACGCTCATCGCCGAACACTTTTGGCTGAATAATTTTAACATCAGCGATTTTAGTATCGATAACCTGCATTTTATTCCCCTTCAATCATACGCTGCAAATACTGACCATAGCCGGTTTTAGCTAATAATGTTGCCTGACGCTGCACCTGCTCACGACTCAGCCAGCCTTTTTTATAGGCAATCTCTTCCAGGCAGGCGACTTTATAGCCCTGACGCTTTTCGATGGTATGAATAAACGATGATGCTTCCAGCAGGCTGTCATGGGTGCCGGTATCCAGCCAGGCGAAACCGCGGCCCAGTTTCTCGACATGCAGGGCATTTTTCTGCAGGTACATTTCATTGAGGGTGGTAATTTCCAGTTCGCCACGTGCCGACGGTTTTACCTGCTTTGCCATTTCCACAACATCTTTATCGTAGAAATATAAGCCGGTCACCGCCCAGTTAGATTTAGGTGCGGCCGGTTTTTCTTCCAGCGAAATAGCACGGTTATTTTCGTCAAACTCAACCACCCCGAAACGTTCCGGATCAAGTACCTGATAACCGAACACCGTGGCACCTTCAGTACGCTGCACCACATTTTCCAGCTTACGGCCAAAGCTTTCACCGAAATAGATATTATCGCCCAGTACCAGCGCACAGCTGTCACCATTGATAAACTCTTCACCGATAATAAAAGCCTGTGCCAGCCCGTCCGGACTCGGCTGAATGGCATAAGAAAAACTGACACCAAACTGGCTGCCGTCACCCAGCAGGCGTTTAAAGCCCGGCATATCCTCGGGGGTGGAGATAATCAGAATCTCGCGGATCCCGGCCAGCATCAGTACCGAAATCGGGTAAAACACCATCGGCTTATCATAAATCGGCATCAGCTGCTTAGAGACGCCCTGAGTAATCGGATATAAACGGGTACCTGACCCCCCGGCTAACACAATACCTTTCATTGACTCTGTTTCCTGTTAATTAAAGTGAACCCAGGCGTTCGCCGGCATAAGAACCATCCAGTACCCGCTGCCACCAGACCGGGTTATTCAGATACCACTCTACGGTTTTACGGATACCGGATTCGAAAGTTTCTGCCGGAGTCCAGCCCAGTTCTTTTTCGATTTTAGAAGCATCGATGGCATAACGCAGATCATGGCCGGGACGATCCTGAACGTAGGTAATCAGATCCGCGTAATGGTTAACACCCTGTGGTTTTTCCGGAACCAGTTCTTCCAGCAGTCCGCAGATGGTCTTCACCACATCGATATTTTTACGTTCGTTATGACCACCGATATTATAGGTTTCGCCGACTTCACCCTTAGTCACCACGGTATAAAGCGCCCGGGCATGATCTTCGACATACAGCCAGTCACGGATCTGGCTGCCGTTACCATAGACCGGTAACGGTTTACCGGCCATCGCATTGAGGATAATCAGCGGGATCAGTTTTTCCGGGAAGTGATACGGGCCATAGTTATTTGAGCAGTTGGTGACAATGGTCGGCAAGCCATAGGTACGCAGCCAGGCTCTGACCAGGTGGTCACTGGAAGCTTTAGAGGCAGAATACGGGCTGCTGGGTGCATAAGGCGTAGTTTCGGTAAACAAATCGTCAGTGCCTTCCAGATCGCCATACACCTCATCAGTAGAGATATGGTGGAAACGGAATGCCTGTTTTGCCTGCTCTTCCAGCGTGTTCCAGTACTGACGCGTCGCTTCCAGCAGAGTATAGGTGCCGACCACATTGGTTTCGATAAATGCCGCCGGGCCATCGATAGAACGGTCAACATGGCTCTCTGCCGCCAGGTGCATTACCGCATCCGGCTGATACTTGCTAAACAGGGCATCCAGCGCGGCACGGTCACAGATATTGACCTGTTCAAAATGATAACGCGGGCTGTCTGCTACCCCGGCCAGAGATTCCAGGTTTCCGGCATAGGTCAGACTGTCAACGACAATCGCCTGATCCTGAGTATTTTCTATAATATTGCGTACTACTGCCGAACCGATAAACCCGGCACCACCGGTGATTAAAATTTTCATATATAATCCTAAATAGTTTTACTTTTTTGAAATAAATCCCATTTCTTACTAATGTAGGTGGATATTTCAGAGTTAAATCTTTCCACAGAAAATTTTTCTGCCTGAAGCCTGCAATCCCTGTAGGAAATAGCAGTCTGGTTAGCCTCGAAAAACTCAATAGAATCAATTACTTCATTGACTTCCTGAGAATAAAAAAAGCAGCCAGTTGGATTATTTTGTCCAAAAGGTATCACCGTTTCCAGTACACCTCCTTTACCAAAAGCAATGACCGGAGTACCACAGGCCATAGCTTCTACCGGAATTATCCCAAAATCCTCTTCAGCAGCAAAGACAAAAGCCTTCGCCTTACTCATATATTCCTGCATCACTGCATTTGACTGATAACCTAAAATTTCTACATTACCTGCGGCTTTTGACCGGATCTTAGCCATTTCTGAACCATCACCAATGACCACTAATTTTTTATCAGGCATCCGGCTAAAAGCATCAACAATCAGGTCTATTCGCTTATAAGGTACTAATCTTGAAGCAGTAAAGTAGAAATCCTCTTTATTTTCGTTAAAAACAAATCGATTTACATCTACAGGGGGATAAATTACATCTGCGTCACGTCCGTATACTTTTTTAATTCTTCGGGCTATAAAGCGTGAATTCGCAATAAAGTGGTCAACACCATTTGATGTACGAACATCCCACATCCTTATTTTATGTAACAAATAACGGGCTAACTTCCCTTTAATACCTTTATCTAAACCAGCTTCGCGCAAATACTGATGTTGCATATCCCATGCATAGCGAATTGGAGAGTGCACGTAACTGATATGCAACTGATCCGGTCCTGTCAAAATACCTTTAGCTACTGCATGACTACTTGACAGTATAATATCATGTTTAGAAACATCTAGCTGCTCGATAGCTAAAGGCATCAGAGGTAAATAACTTTGATACTTTGTTCGGGACTTAGGCAAATTCTGAATAAAACTGGTCGTTGCCTTTTTTCCTTGAAAAAGACGCCTGCTATCATCAGACAGAAAATCAACCACGGAATATAAGTCTGCCTCCGGGTAGATATCTATAAATTCAGCTATAACTTTTTCCGCACCGGCAAAGGTAACTAACCAGTCTGCAACAATCCCAACACTTAACTTCTCGTTCATAACAGACCTATAATTAATCAATGATTTAGAATCATCTACAAACCATTACTCATGAGCGTAACAGTGACAAAATTTCATTAGTTTTTTCTTTCATTAACTCAATGTCAGATTTTGATTCAACATTTAATCGCACAACAGGTTCAGTATTAGAACTTCTTAAATTAAATCGCCAGGTTCCGAAATCCATACTTATTCCGTCAGTATGATCAATGTTATGAACATCCGATTTCATCTTTTCGATAACTTTACTAATAGATTCCTTAGGATTCTTCAATGATGAATTTATCTCTCCCGATGCCGGATATGCCAAAATTCTTTCCTGAACCATTTGACTTAATGATTTATTTTTCAGAATCATTAACTCAGTTACCAGCAACCATGGGATCATACCACTGTCACAGTAATAAAAATCCCTGAAGTAATGGTGAGCGCTCATTTCACCACCATAGACAGCATCCTCCTGTCTCATTCTTTCTTTAATAAATGCATGGCCGGTTTTTGACATAACAGGAACACCACCAGACTTAGTGACTATATCAATAGTATTCCAGCTCAAACGAGGGTCATGAATGATTTTCGCCCCGGGGTTTTTTTCCAGAAAAGCCTCAGCCAACAATCCGACTATATAGTAACCTTCAATAAACTCACCATTTTCATCAAAGAGAAAGCAGCGATCAAAATCACCATCGAATGCAATTCCCATATCAGCCTTATGATTGATAACTGCTTCCGATGTATCCTTTCTGCATTCCGGTAATAATGGGTTAGGGATACCATTTGGAAAACTACCATCCGGCTGATGATGCACTTTTATAATATCAATAGGAACTTTTCTGGAAATAAATACTTTTTCAATTTCATCAATTACATGCCCCGCAGCACCATTGCCTGAATTTATAACCAGCTTCAAAGGTTTATCTAGCTTATCAATATTGATGAAGCTTAATATCTTATCTACATATTGCTTTGAGATATCCACCTTTTGATAGCTTCCTCTGCCCTGAGGATTAACTGCAATAAATTCATTTTTCTCAGCTAATTGCTGTATTATTTTAAGCCCGGTATCACCACTGATTGGTTTTGAATTCTCACGAACCAGCTTCATGCCATTATAATCAATAGGGTTATGACTGGCCGTAATTTCAACGCCACCATCAGCTTGTAAGTGAGTTGTCGAAAAATAGATTTCTTCAGTTCCACTCAATCCGATATCTAATACATCTGTACCAGAATCCATTAAGCCATTTGCAAAAGATAACTTCAGACTTTCACTGGTATGCCTTATATCTCCGCCAACAACCATTTTCTTTGGTTTGAGATACTCACCATATGCACGCCCTATTCTATAGGCAATATCATCATTGAGCTCAGCACCTAATTTTCCACGAATATCATAAGCTTTAAAACATGTCAGTATGTCAGTCATATATATATCCTAGCATCCAGGGCTATAATGATCTTTTAATCGAATAATATCATCATCAGCTAAATAATCACCCGATTGAATCTCCAGCAACTCCAGTGGAATTTTTCCCGGATTCTCAAGCATATGAATCGCGCCAACGGGTATAAATGTTGATTGATTTTCCGTCAAAATAAAGGAATTCTCACCAAGTGTTACTTTTGCAGTACCGGCCAATACTACCCAATGTTCAGCTCTGTGGTGATGCATTTGAAGTGATAAAGCTCCGCCAGGTTTAACCGTCAGACGGTTAACATGATATCTGGGCTCACTAACAACTTTATCAGCATGTCCCCAGGGCTGGTAGGATTCACGATGCACACGGAATTCAGAACGGTTAGAGATCTTCAGATGCTCAACAACCTTTTTAACATCCTGCACCTGGTTTTTATCTATAATCAATATAGCGTCCTTGGTGTTTACTACGACCAGATTATCAACACCAATAGCAGCCACCAACCCTTCTTCAGAGTTTATATAACAATTAGAGGTATTATGAGTAAAAACATCCCCGGTTGTTGCATTGCCGTCAATGTCCTTATCATTGACTTCCCATAAAGCCGACCATGAGCCAACATCGTTCCAGCCGGCATCTAACGGAATGACAACTGCATCACGTGTTTTTTCCATTACTGCATAATCAATCGATTCATCAGGACACAGTTCAAAGCAATCCCGATCAACCCTTATAAAATTTTCCTGATTATCTGAATTTTTACCTTCAATAGCTTTCAGACAAACAGAATAAATATCGGGTCTGAATTTCTCAAGTTGCGTCAGATAATCCTGTGCTTTAAACAGGAACATGCCGCTATTCCAGTAATATTCTTCACTATCTATATAAGCCTGTGCTGTTGTCTTATCTGGTTTCTCAACAAAACCGCCAACACTGAACCCTTTGGCTTCTCCCTGAGAAATTTCATTCCCACGTCGGATATACCCATAGCCTGTTTCAGCTCCCTGAGGAACAATTCCAAACGTAACTAATTTACCTTGTTCAGCAAACGGTATTGCCTGAGAAATAGCCGCATGAAATGATTTATTATTATCAATTACATGATCCGCCGCCAGAACTAACAGCAAAGGATTCTCACCCTTTAAAATTGCACTAAACGCAGCTAATGCAATCGCCGGTGCGGTATTCCTGCCAACGGGCTCAAGTATAATATTATTAGATAATTGATCAATTTGTCTTAGTTGCTCTGCGACCAAAAACCTGTGATTTTCATTACAGATAACCAGCGGATGATCAATTTTCAGACCACTTAATCTCAGCACTGTTTCCTGGAGCATAGAGTTTTCACTATGAAGTCGCAGAAACTGCTTTGGGAATAATTCCCGGGACATTGGCCATAAACGTGAACCAGTACCACCAGCCATAATTACGGGTATTAACATTTATTCCTCATCATTTTGTATATGTTGATTTTTTCCATAACCTTGATCTGTCATGACAACCTAATGCGAAATATTTACATAGCAATGTAACACTATTTACAACACCTATCACAGGTATGCTTTTAGCAAATACTTTAAGCATAAATATTTCATTTCTAATGCAAAAGTATCGTCTTCCGGTAATTGCTGCATCAATCAGACGTTCTGTTGTTCTAAATTTACCAGGTTTTGAACCAACTCTTGAGAGTGAATGCATAAGTACACCTTCACATCTTATTTTTATAGCAGAAGGGTAAGTTTTGCTAATCTTATGAATACGTCTGAATATACTCATATCAACACCGTAAAGTGCATAGCTCTCATCAAATACAGTGTTAAATCTACTAATTAATTTGTTAATTACCTTTTTATTTAACATCAAACCGGAACCAATACTTAGCGTTCCTTTTGGATCCATATCTTTTTCTTTTTCTATAACAATATCATTTTCTACCGGATAGTAAATTTTTCCATCTGCTTCTGAATGAATGATTGGTAACACCACATCATAATCATTTAACTTTTTATCGCTCAGTTTACTTAAGAAGGATTCTTCAATTACAGTATCATCATCAAGTATGATAAGCCTTTCAGCATTAACATTATCACGAATGAAGTCATTGTATAGAAAACTCAATGGCTTGTTATTCAAGTACTCATTTATGATTAATTCTTTTACGTTACCTTCCAGTTCTTTGACTATAACTGAATTATCACATATCAAATCAGGACCATTGTTTACTATCGTTAAAACAATACCTTTAAGATTACACTTCGAAAGCGTTGTTAAAGTAACAGAGTCATTAATTTTCTTTCCGTAGAGCACGACTAATATTGCCGTATCAAACCCATTCATTCATTAACCTCTGGCAATGGATTATTATTTATCAAGCACTCCCAATCATTAATTATTTTATTTGTTGAAAAGTCACTCAAATCGAAATCAAATGAAATGGTTTCATTAACAAAATCACTAATTTTAGCGGATAAATCCTCTGCCGTATCAAATATAAACTTGGGATTCTTCTCTAATAACTCAGGTATTCCGCCACTTCTCTTACCTAAAACAGCAACCCCTCTTCCCATTCCTTCTACAACAACCCTGCCAAAGGGTTCATTCCAGATAGAGGGAACAACAAGCAAATCAATTTTATCTAAAAATTCCGTAGCATTCACATTACCGGTAAAGACCGTAGTGACATTATTTTCTTTTGCTACTTTTCTTAATTCCTCCATGTAATAAGGGTCACCGCTTCCTGCTACGTACACAGAACATCGTCTCTTCACATTATCTGACAACTGAGACATTGCAGAGAAGATTATTTCTATTCCTTTTGTTTTATGGATCCTCCCTAAATACCCCACTTTTACTTCATCACTTATAATTTTTCTTTCTGCTATCGAATCATCAAGGCATATATTGTAAATAACGGTTGATTTTGAATTTTTAAAGTAGCCAAGATCCAGGTGTTTCTTCAGAATATAATCACTAATCCCAATTATATCATCAACATATTTTGAGTTGATTTTCTTTGGAAGTGTCAACATCTTACATTCCTTACACTGACCTTCACAGTTTTCTGACTTAAACATGTTAGCATTACTACATAATAACGAATAACTTCTTAAAACATGCATAACCCTGATTTTTTTTCGTGAAGCTAACTTCCATATCACTGAGGATACATCTTCAATTGTACTGGTAATCAGTATATCCGGAGAAATTTCCTCTAATTTATCCCTAAGCTTATTTTCTATAAAAACATTATGCGAATCGATCACGTGCCATAATATTTTTCTTACTATACCTTTATTTTTTTTATCCAGGGACCAATATATATTTTTATTTTTAATTCTTGTAACTGGTACGTGTTCAATCGTTTCTACTGTACTCTTATCCGAGATAGCCAGAACAGAAACGTCATATCCTTTTTTTAAGAGATTTTCCGCCAATGTTTTGGTCGATAGTTCCCCGCCCCCTCCCACATCAGGATAATACGCTCTGCATGCTATTAAAATTTTCTTTTTCATAAAAGACAAACCTTAGTAATATGTTATTTAAACTTTAGTAAGCACCATCGCGTTTTAGCACTACTCCTATAGTTTTAAATAATATTGCTATATCATTCCACATCGACCAGTTTTTTACATACCAGGCATCAAAATAGACACGGGTTTCATAATCCACATCACTGCGGCCGCTGACCTGCCAGAGTCCGGTCATACCCGGTTTACTCATCAGATAATAGTCGACCTGTTCATGATAACGCTCCAGTTCCTGATGGATAATCGGCCGCGGTCCGACCAGGCTCATTTCCCCTTTCAGTACATTAAACAGCTGGGGTAACTCATCCATACTGGTGCGGCGCAGAATATCGCCGATTTTGGTGATCCGCGGGTCGTTTTTCAGTTTAAAGGTGGCATCCCATTCGGCTTTTGCTTCAGGGTCACTGGCCAGTAACTCTTCCAGCAGCTGTCCGGAGTTAACCGCCATAGAGCGGAATTTCAGGCATTTAAACGGCTTGCCATGCTGACCAATACGTTCATGACCATAAATTGCCGGCCCCCCGTCTTTTCTGACTTTACTGCGGATATACAGCAGTAACGGCGCTAGCAGAATAATAATCGCCAGCGAGGCACAGATATCAAAACCGCGTTTCAGTGCCCGTGATGACCACTTTGCCAGGTTCTGATGGACACGGAAAATCATCACTTCATGGCTGAAAATAAATGACATATCGGTACTGTCGAGGGGCATACCACGTAATGTCGGGATTACCGATACATAACGATAGCCTTTAATCATCATTTCCCGCAGCCAGCTATTCCGCAGTTCGGCCTGCTGACTTTCCACCGCCACAATAAACTGCTGACGCCGATCTACGCCATTACCCAGCCAGCCGGGATTACACTCTAATAACGGAATTCCCTGCAACTGTTGCTGCCCGGCCAGAGCCGGTTCGGTATTAATAAACCCGGTGACACGGAAACCAAGGTTTTTCTCGCTGGTAATCGCCAGGTAAGCGTCAATGGCATTTTTACCGCTGCCGATAATAATCGCGTCACGCTGCCACAGGCCGGCTTTATCCAGCAGTTTTTTGGTCAGCATCCGCAGGGCGGGGACCAGTAGCAGCACCAGCAGCCAGGTCAGTACCCACAGGTAGCGGGAAAAATACCATTTGGCAAAAGCCACTATCGCTATTTCAAATACCGCAAAAATCAGCAGAGTGCGCAGGATCTCTTTCAGTTCAAACCAGAAGGTTTTACGGTAAAAGTAATGGCGCAGCCGGACAGCAAACCATCCGATACAGCAGCAGGCCAGCATCCAGTGCAGACTGATCCAGCCTTCGGTCGGCACCTCAGGAATGCGGTCATGAAAATGGCTCAGGGTCAGCTGTAAAATGCCCATCGCAATATAAATCGCCAGGGTAAAGCCGATAAAATCTGACAGGATCAGCAGCCCGCTGACCCACAAATTTCGGGTTAAACGCGTCATGGTTTCCTCACCATCTCCCTGTGCGGGTGGTGTTAATAAAGAGGTTGCGGAGGGAATGCCGGGGCACCGCTATGTGCCCCGCACTGAGTGTTAGAATAACGGAATTATGATTGCTGTTTATCGTCGTAAGAGTAGCCGTAGTGGCTGTAACCGTAGCCATAATAGCTGCTGGCTTTTTTCACCACCCCGTTCAGAATACAGCCTTTAATCTCTACCCCGCTCTGTTCAAAGCGGCGGATACTGACTTCAATTTCTTTGGCGGTGTTCTGTTCAAAACGGGCCACCAGCAGGGTGGTCCCCGCATAACGGCCAATCACTGCCGCATCGGTGACCGCCAGAATCGGCGGGGTATCCACCAGTACCAGGTCATAGTGTTCGCCGGCCCAGTCCAGCAGCTGCTGAAAACGCGGGTGCATTAACAGCTCCGCCGGGTTGGGCGGTATGGCACCACGGGCAATAAAGTCAAAGCTGCCGTTCGCCACGCTTTTTACCGCCTGCGGTATCTGTGATTTACCGGACAGAATATCCGATAAGCCATGGTCGGTGGTCTGGTTAAATATCTGGTGAGCATAGCCTTTACGCATATCACCGTCGATAAACAGTACCTTCTGGCCGCTCTGGGCAATTACCGCCGCCAGGTTGGTGGTAATAAAGGTTTTACCGGCATTGGGGCTGGCCCCGGAAATCATCAGCACGTTATTTCTGGCTTCCATCATGGCAAAGTGCAGACTGGTGCGCAGGCTGCGGATCGCTTCGATGGCCAGGTCTGCCGGGTTATCTTTCGCCAGGAAATGGATATTTTCTTTACGTTTATGTTTACCTTTCAGTGACCGTTTCGGCTGCTGGCGGGCCATCCACTCAGAAACCGGCACACTGGCATAGACATTAATCCCCAGCTCCTCCAGCTGCTCCGGCGATTCAATCCCGCGGCGCAAAAATACCTGTAACAACACCAGCCCGACAGAAATAAAAACACCCAGAATAATGCCGATTAAAACCACCAGGACTTTTTTCGGTTTTACCGGTTTCGGTTCGGTCACTGCATCATCAATAATACGCACATTACCGATGGCACTGTTTTTGGCAATATTCAGTTCCTGCTGGCGGTTAAGTAACTGCATATATACCGCCTGGCCTGATTCCACATCTCGGCTTAACTGCAGTACCTGCTGCTGGGTGGCCGGCATCGCCGAAACCTGTTTATTTAAACGGGCTTTTTCATCCTGCAGGGTTTTACGCTTTTCCAGCAGCGCCTTATAGGTCGGGTGGTCTTTGGTAAACAGCTGTGACACTTCCGCTTCACGGAAAGTCAGCTGGTTCAGCTGATTATCGACATTCACCACCTGGTCAAGGGTCGAACGGGCCTGCATGGTTAAATCAACCGAATCACTGCGCTTGCGGTAGTCGCTCAGTTTATCTTCGGCCGCATCCAGATCCGCCCGTACCTCAGGTAACTGCCGGGCCAGAAAGTCAAGGCTTTTACTGTCCTGGGCGGCCTGGCGGGCAATATTCTGTGCCAGGTAGTTATCACTGATGCTGCGTAAGGTCTCCCGGATCAGCGCCGGGTCACTGCCGCTCAGGGTCAGATTTAACATTCCCGTATCTTTACCCTGATCAATAGCAGAAAAAACCTGTTGCAGATTATTAATTGCCTCCAGCCGGGTCAGATAATCAATGGTAAATTTTGTGCCCGGCGGGGCCTGCAGATCACTGATTAACAGGGATAAACCATCCGCTTCCAGCAACTGGCCGCTATGGCCCTGTAAATGATAGGGACCGCCGGATAACTGATAGTTACCATTGTCACCCGCGGTAACCGTCAGGGTCGGGACTTTGCCGTCTGCCGGGGCTACATAAATACGGCCGACAGTCAGGGTGCCCGGCGAATGGCCGGTTAACCGCGCCCAGCCGCGGCCAAATAGCGGAAAGTATTTTTCGCTGACCTGCGCCTGCAGGTTAAGGTCGTCGACGGTTTTACCGAGGATCATCCGTGACTGTAACAGGGCAATTTCCGGGGCCGATTCCGGCTGGCTGTCGGGCAGTATCTGGCTAAGGTTGTTTAGCAGGGCATTGCCCTGTTTCTGTTCCACCTGCACCAGCGCATCCGCCTGATAGACGGGGGTGGCAAACAGGGCATAGAGTATTGCCAGCACGGTAAAAACCGCAGTAATACTGATAATCAGTTTACGGTGGTCGATCAGTTCGCCAAGCAGGCGTCCCAGATCGATTTCATCAGAGTCCGGACTGGCCGGGGTATGTTTCGCTGTCGGTGACATGTTGACTTCCTAAGGTTAACCGCCCAGTTTCCCGGCCCAGCGCTGACAAGCCTGGTCAAGTAACTGATAGACAAATTCAAATGCTTCCATACTCTGCCGGTACGGATCGGGGATCTGTTTATTTTCCAGCCAGTGGCCGATTAACAGGGTTTTGCCGCGCGCTTCGGGGGCAATTCTGGTCACCTGTTCGATATGGTGTTTTTCCATTACCAGTATCAGGTCATACTGCCGCCCCAGCCGGCCGGTAAACTGGCGGGCTTTATGGCCCTGCAGCGATAACTGATGCTGTCCGGCGACAGCAATCGCTGAGCTATCGGCTTCATGATCAACCAATGCGCCGACCCCCGCAGAGTCAATTGTTTTGTCCGGTAACGCCTGACGCAGCAGCCGTTCGCCAATCGGTGAACGGCAGATATTACCGGTACAGACCACAAGTATTGAATTAAACATAATTTTACCAGGTCCTGATATAACGTGCGGTTTCTGTCATATCATGTACGCCGGTAATAGTCGGTACCAGCTGAGAAATCACCCGGTTCCAGCGGACAATCGGAGCGGTAGTCACATAGACAATATCGTACGGCTGTAACTGGAATTCGGTAGACAACACCATAGTGGAAGCATCTTTGGCATTCAGCTGGTAGATATTAGCGATACGTCCGCCTTTATCTTTAGGGATCTGGCGGATAACGAAAATCCCTGAGGCATCGGCATATTGCTGATTAATACCGTCAGAGCTGCCAAGGGCTTCGGCCAGGGTCATACCACTGCGATCCATTTTCAGGGTGCTCTGTTTGCCGACTTCTCCCATCACAAAGACTTTCTGGTCGTCGTTCCGCGGTACAAACAAAATATCGCCCGGATAGAGCAGCCGGTTTTCTAACAGATCCCCTTTCTGCATCAGGGCCTGCAGTGACAGCACAATGTCTTTACCGTTATGGGTCAGTACCACATGCCGCCAGTCCGCATCGGCCGATAATCCGCCGGCCGCATTAATCGCATCCATAATGGTTAACGGCACATTGGTAATCGCCTGCTGGCCGGAGCGGGTCACCTCACCGGTGACATAGGCTTTCTGGGAACGGAAAGCCGCCACACTGACATCCACCTGCGGGCTTTCGATATAGGTCGCCAGCCGGCGGGCAATTTCCACCCGTACCTGGTCGAGGGTTTTACCGGCCACATACACTTTACCGATATAAGGGTAGAAAATAGTGCCGTCAGCCCCGACCCAGTTACCGGTATCACTGGCACTGCGGTAGGTGCCGGCCGGGGTGGTCAGTTCCGGGTGGTCATAAACGGTAATCATTAATACATCGCCGCGGCCGATATGGTACTGGTAGCTGCTCAGCAGGCTGTCGAGCTGCGGGTTAGGCTGGGCCAGTATCGGTGCCGGACGCAGCTGGTCGATCAGGTCCGGGGTCATCGGGTAGACATTTACCAGTTTATCCCAGTCATAGTCACTGTCCGGCAGTTCCACCACATTTTTACGCAGGCTGTTCAGCCCCTGGCCGGGGATCATGGTACAACCGCTCAGCAGCCCCACCAGGGCTGCCGCGGCTGTCAGTTTCAGTACGGTTGTTTTCATCAATTTATTTCATCAGTTAAAAGTAGACACTGCTGACTGTTGCCCTTCCGCGGCGGATACTGCGGGCCTCCCTGCCCCGGCCGCCTGATACGGCCATACAACGTCAGTGATTAGTTACAGCTGAAACGGGATTTCCAGTGCCGCGCTGGCACCTAAATCGTTATTATCACTATGGCTGGCATCGGTATACCAGCTACTCAGATTCAGCCGTACCGATTTATAGACTGCGCCTCCCCAGCCCAGCTGTACCCCTTTCAGGGTATCCGCATGGGGGAAGGCACGGTTAATACGCTGATTTTCCGGGTTTACTCTGGCGTAGAACATACGCACACTCCAGCGCTGGTTATCTTCGGTGACCAGCTCGGTTTTCGCCGCCAGTAACCGGCCATCGCCCCCCAGGCTGTCGCCCAGCGGATAACCCTGCTGGTAGTAACCGTCTTTATAGATATGGTGGGTATAACTGTAGTTGGTGCGGCTCATATCAGTACGGGTATCATGGCCTTCCAGATACCAGTTAACCGCATTTTTCCCCAGGCTCTGATGCCCTTCGATCCCCAGCAGGTACATATTCGACGACGGCAGTTTACCGGCTTCGTCTTCCCCAATCAGCTGACCGTAGATACTGACCGGGATACCGAGGGTCGGTTCCAGTTTCAGCCGGGCATCAAACCCGGCCAGCTGGTTACCCGGCTCGTTAGGGTCATTGGCGGTGGTATTGTCATTACCGGCAAAACCGTCCCAGAAATTATTTAACGACTGAGGACGTCCTTCGCCGCCCCACTGCATTATCCGGCTGGCTCCCAGTTCCAGTGACTGCCACGGGGAAACACTGAGGCGCATACCGATAATCTTTGTATGGGGCACTGCCGTATACTGGGCTTCCTGGGCGGCAGAGATCTGGTACTGCCACGGGCCGACCCAGTTCAGCCACCAGATATCCGGGGCGGTCTGGCGGTCACGCTGTAACATAAATCCGGTCAGTGGCCGGGCGGCATCAGAGCGGATTAGGCTGCCTTCGTTACCCGGCCCCCACCACTGGGGAGTCTGACCAAAAGACAACCACTGGCCCCAGATTTTTACCGCAGCGTAGCTGTTATTCAGGTTGGCGCGGGAAGGCGACTGGATCTGTTCTCCCGCTTCAAGGTTGCCCTGCAGATTAATGTCCCACCAGTCACCGCTGTTGCTGGAGATTACCGATAACCGGTTATCGGCAGTTACTGACTGTGCAAAGGCTTTCGGCTGGCCGGAACCACCGGTCGAGGTATATCCGTTGATCCGCACATCCGATTTCAGGGTCCGCAACCGTTGCTGTACCCGCTCAATCGCCAGTTGTTCCGAAGAATAGGCCGGATGGGCTTTCTCCAGTGCGGCTTCTATTGCATCTTCACTCAGGGGCCAGGTGCTGAGGCTAAGGCGGATCACCCCGCGGTCTGCCAGCCAGCTGAGGTCAGAACGTAAATCACTGTCCGGTAATACCAGGCCACCGGCAAAGCTGCTGGCGGCCGGCAGTAGTGCCAGCCCGACCATCATCGCCATCAGGCTTTTTTTTGCTCCGCGACGGGGATGGGCTGGCGGCGTCTGTTCAGCCTTGCTTAAGGCGTTGTGCATCAGTGCTGTCTCCTCTCCTGTCCCGCGGGCCGCACAAACTGAAGGGTATTCCGGGCCTGCAGCAGGTAAAATATAAGCTATAATGAAGTCATGTCTGTTCTTAGTATCAGAATGCCGGACAATCCGACAGGTCGCCGGCGGGGACTACTGCCGGTGATTATTCGCGGTCATAATCGTCACTGTGATGCTCCGGTAACAGGCTCTGCCGTGGCAGACTGATATGTTCCGGAAGCCTGAAGATAGCAAAGATTACTGATCAGAAAGCGTTTTATTCACAAAATCATTCAAAAATATTTTACAGGCACGCTACCGCCCCTGGCTTGCAGCTACCAGTGCACTGTACGCAGGACAGCAACTTCCGCGGGCAGATGCCCTGCGCAAATGGGGTTATATGGCGCATTGCGGAACCAGTTCCGGGCGCAATCGCGGATAATTTCTCAACAATTGCTAAATCATTCCAGCAATATTTGCCAATTATTAAGAAATAATCAGGCTAAATATATAGATAAATTCCGGGTTTTTTACTGTTGCTGACAATTAAGCCTGCCTGTGGTTTCGGGCAGCCTAAACGCGGCCGTTTCCGCACCGGAAAAATAAGAAGTCTTCAGGTAAAGGATAGATTAACGCTGCTGAAATAATCAGTTGTGAGGCGGAGTTGTCAGTAATGAGGCACGGCAGAGAGTGAACCGGGGCCGGGCGGCAAAGTGCAGTCCTGCCAGTGACGGTGAAGGGAGCAGTCTGGTGCCGCTGTAAAAACGCCCGGCACTGGCCGGGCGTTAAAAGCTGACAAGATGACTGTCCGCTGACGCGGAATTATTTGCTTTCCGGGCGCAGGGCCGGGAACAGGATCACATCACGGATGGTGTGGCTGTCGGTAAACAGCATTACCATCCGGTCAATACCGATACCCAGTCCGGCGGTTGGCGGCAGACCATGTTCCAGGGCGGTCACATAGTCTTCATCATAGAACATGGCTTCGTCATCACCGGCGTCTTTGGCATTAACCTGTTGCCGGAAACGTTCCGCCTGGTCTTCCGCGTCATTCAGCTCTGAGAAGCCGTTACCGATTTCCCGTCCGCCGATAAAGAACTCAAAACGGTCAGTGATTTCCGGGTTCTGGTCATTACGGCGTGCCAGCGGCGAAACCTCGGCCGGATACTCGGTAATAAAAGCTGGCTGAATCAACTGGCTTTCGGCGGTTTCTTCGAAAATTTCCGTCACCACACGGCCCAGCCCCCAGCTTTTCTCAACCTTAATCCCCAGTGAACCGGCAATTGCCACCGCTTTATCAAAGTCATCCAGATCGCTGAGTTCGGTCTCCGGACGGTACTTTTTAATCGCTTCACGCATGGTCATGCGGGCAAACGGCTGACCAAAATCAAACACCTGATCACCGTAGGTGACTTTGGTATGGCCGAGTACTTTCTCTGCCAGGGTACGGAACAGGCTTTCGGTCAGTTCGATCAAATCGTTGTAGTCCGCATAGGCCATATAGAGTTCCATCATGGTGAACTCAGGGTTATGGCGCGGCGAAATACCTTCGTTACGGAAGTTACGGTTAATTTCGAAAACCCGATCAAAACCGCCCACCACCAGCCGTTTCAGGTACAGTTCCGGGGCAATACGCAGGTACATATCAATGTCCAGCGCATTATGATGGGTAATAAACGGACGCGCAGATGCGCCACCGGGGATCACCTGCATCATCGGGGTTTCCACTTCCATAAACTGACGCTCCACCATAAACTGGCGGATCGCGGCCATGATTTTTGAACGTACCCGGAAGGTGTCCCGCGACTGCTGGTTAGCAATCAGATCCAGATAGCGCTGACGGTAACGGGTTTCCTGGTCCGCCAGGCCGTGGAATTTGTCCGGCAACGGGCGTAATGCTTTGGTCAGCAGACGCAGTTCTGTACAGTGGATCGACAGTTCGCCGGTTTTGGTTTTAAACAGTTTACCGCGCGCCCCGAGGATATCCCCGAGGTCCCACTTTTTAAACTGCTCGTTGTAGTAACCTTCCGCCAGGTCATCACGCGATACATATAACTGGATACGTCCGCCGGTATCCTGCAGGGTGACAAAGGAAGCTTTCCCCATGATACGGCGGGTCATCATTCTGCCGGCCACGCTGACTTCGATTCCGGTGCTTTCCAGCTGTTCGCTGTCCTTATCATCAAACTGCTGGTGCAGCTGGTCAGACAGTGAATCACGACGGAAATCATTCGGAAATGCCACGCCGTTCTGGCGCAGGGCTGCCAGTTTCTCACGACGACTTTTCAGTTCGTTATTGAGATCCTGACTGGCATCCGTTTGCTGTGGTTGTTGTTCAGACATGGGGTTTCCTTATAAACCTGCTTTTAAACTTGCTTCAATAAACCGGTCCAGGTCGCCATCCAGTACTGCCTGGGTATTGCGTGTTTCCACGCCGGTACGCAGATCTTTAATCCGCGAATCATCCAGTACATAAGAACGGATCTGGCTGCCCCAACCGATATCGGATTTGTTATCTTCCAGCGCCTGTTTTTCGGCATTCTTTTTCTGCATTTCCAGCTCGTATAACTTGGCCTTCATCTGCTTCATTGCCTGGTCTTTGTTTTTATGCTGGGAGCGGTCATTCTGACACTGAGTGACAGTATTGGTCGGAATATGGGTAATACGCACCGCAGACTCGGTACGGTTAACGTGCTGACCACCGGCCCCGGAGGCGCGGTAAACGTCAATCCGCAGGTCGGCCGGGTTAATGTCGATATCAATATCGTCAGACACTTCCGGATAGACAAACGCCGAGCTGAAAGAGGTATGACGGCGACCGCCGGAGTCAAACGGGCTTTTACGTACCAGACGGTGCACCCCGGTTTCGGTACGCAGCCAGCCGAACGCATATTCGCCGGAGATACGGATAGTGGCTGATTTGATACCAGCCACATCGCCATCCGACTCTTCGATCACTTCAGTTTTAAAGCCTTTATCTTCGGCCCAGCGCAGGTACATCCGCAGCAGCATACTGGCCCAGTCCTGGGCTTCGGTGCCGCCGGAACCGGCCTGCAGATCGATATAACAGTCAGCGCTGTCGTGCTCACCGGAGAACATACGGCGGAATTCCAGTTCGGCCAGCTTTTTGTCCAGATCGTCCAGTTCAGCAACTGCTTCGTTGAAGGTCTCTTCGTCGTCCGCTTCCACTGCCAGGTCCAGCAGGCCGCTGACATCTTCCAGCCCCTGTGCCAGCTGGTTCAGGGTGTTGACTATGGCTTCCAGTGAGGAACGCTCTTTACCCAGCGCCTGAGCGCGTTCAGGTTCGTTCCAGACATCGGACTGCTCTAGTTCAGCATTAACTTCTTCGAGACGCTCATTTTTAGCATCGTAGTCAAAGATACCCCCGAAGCACATTACTGCGCTCAGAGAGGTCCTGGATACGGTTTCTTACCGGATTAATCTCAAACATGGCTTTAGATGTCTTTAGTTAGAGTAAATATATGCACAGAAAGGACTGATTCTACCCTAAGAGAGGTTTTATAGGGAGTATTGAGGTCAAAAATTCCCTTACTTGATGCCCGTAGCAGACAATTAAGCTGGCCATGGGCACGAATAACTACAATTGGTGAATAATATCAGACTGAGATTTTTTTCAGGTGCTCGTCAACCATCGCGGCTGTTTTTTTCCAGCTATAACGAGTTGCATTCACCAAACCTTTAGCTTTAAGTTCTGCAACCAATTCCGGCTCAGTAAAAATCCGTGTAATAGCCTCAGCTATTTGCTGGGTATCTTCTGCATTTGTCAGTAATGCGGCTCCGCCAGATACTTCAGCCAGAGACGTGTTATCTGCCGTAATTACAGGAACAGCACTGGCCATAGCTTCAATCACTGGCAAACCAAAACCTTCGTAAAATGAAACAAAAATCAATCCTTTAGCCGTTCTGTATAACAAGGGCAGATCTTCTTCTGCTAAATACCCCGTAAAGACCACCCTGTTCTGCAGGCCCAACTCTGCAATTTTTTCGGTAATAAAAGTATCTGCTTTGCCGGTAAAGACCAGTTTTATGCTTTCATCTATGTCTGCTTCTTTGAAAGCCTTAAGGGTTCCCGTTTCATTTTTATGACCTTTACGATTGCTGACACACAACAGATATTCAAAGTCATAATTCATACGGGCCCCTTCAGGGCTGAAATATTCAGAGACACCATTGCCTACATTGATCACTTTACCGGCAGGAATTCCAGCCCAGTCAATGATTCTTTGCCGTGAAAACTCTGAGACAGTAAAGACATAGGCGGCCTGGCGGCAACCTCTTTTAATTACTGTATTATAAAAAATATGTTTAGATTTGCTGCTATTCTCCGGGCGATCAAGATGATTAAGATCATGAATAGTAATCACAAACGGTACTTTTGTTACCAGAGGAGGAATATAGCCAGGGAAAAACATGACGGCATCTTTTATATCTTTAAGCGCTTTAGCTGATCTGAAGGTATCCAGTGGTGAAGCCGGATGCCCTTCCGGAGCCAATTCAGGATATTCATTCAACCGGTTAATCTGTTGATAAAATGTACCGATACCTCCCATACCTTCCCAGCGAGGATCAATATAAATTTTATTATTTGGCATAAGATTATCCAATGATGTCAGCAGATGAACGTTAATAGGTGAAGTTTAATCAGCCGGATAATCAGCAAAATAATGCCGAATATCAAAGCTTCTTTACAGGTTACTAAAGAAGTTCCGGATTTTCATCAAGTTACTTTCTGAAAGCTAATAGTCTATGCCTCATAATGCCCATAGGTGCTCGATAAGCAGCTGCAGATTACGCTGACCGCGGAATTCGTTAATATCCAGCTTATAGGCAATTTCGGCCTGTTGTACGCTGTTGTCCGGCCACAGGGCGGTATCAATATTAAAGGCGATACCATCCAGTAACGGACCGCCGCCCACCGGTTCGAGCATCAGTTTCAGGTGGCGTTCGCCCACCAGCCGTTGCCGGAGGATGCGGAATTGACCGTCAAACAACGGTTCCGGGAAAGCCTGCCCCCAGGGCCCCGCTTCACGCAGTATTTCCGCCGTCTGCAGGCTGAGTTGATGGCCGGATAATTCACCGTCAGACCAGACCACGCCCTGCAACTGCTGCTCATCCAGCCATTCACCGGCCAGCTCTGCAAATGCCTGGCGGAAGTGTTCAAACTGGTCTTCATTCAGTGACAGGCCCGCCGCCATGGCATGGCCGCCAAATTTCAGCATCATCCCCGGGTGCAGCGTGTCCAGCCGTTCCAGTACATCACGCAGATGCAGCCCGCTGACCGAACGGCCGGAACCTTTCAGGGTTCCGTCGCCGGCCGGGGCAAAAGCAAATACCGGCCGGTGGAAACGCTCTTTCAGACGCGAGGCGACAATGCCGACCACGCCCTGATGCCAGCCAGGATGATAAAATGCCAGCCCGCCGGGCAGTTGCTCATCAGCCTGTTCCAGCGAATCACACAGGCTTAATGCTTCGGCCTGCATCCCCTGTTCTATCTGTTTACGGGTCTGGTTCAGGGCATCTAATTCACTGGCCAGCATCCGCGCCTGTTGGGTGTCGTCGCACAGCAGCAGGGAGACCCCGACAGACATATCGTCGAGCCGCCCGGCCGCATTTAAACGCGGCCCGAGGGCAAAACCAAGATCACTGGCGACCAGCCTGGCCGGTTGCCGGTTTGCCACTTCCAGTAACGCACGGATCCCCGGACGGCATTTCCCGGCGCGGATCCGTTGCAGCCCCTGCCAGACAAGGATACGGTTATTGGCGTCGAGGGGAACCACATCCGCCACGGTACCGAGGGCCACCAGGTCGAGCAGCTCTGCGAGGTTTGGCACCGGCCGGTCACCGAACCCGCCGTGCTGACGCAGCCGCGCCCGCAGGGCCAGCATCAGGTAAAACGCCACCCCGACCCCGGCCAGCGAACGGGACAAAAAAGCACAGTCTCTGAGGTTAGGGTTAACGATAGCCGCCGCCGGCGGCAGGGTTTCCCCCGGCAGGTGATGATCGGTAATCACCACCGGAATACCGTACTGGCTGGCCAGTACCACCCCCGCATGGGAGGAAATTCCGTTATCCACCGTCAGGATCAATTCCGCGCCGCGGGCCCGTGCCTGTTCCACCACTTCCGGACTCAGGCCATAACCGTCTTCAAAGCGGTTAGGGATCAGAAAATCAAGGTTTTCTGCCCCGAGGCTGCGTAACGCCAGCAGCGACAGGGCGGTGCTGGTGGCCCCGTCTGCATCAAAGTCACCGACCACAATAATCCGCTGCCGGTCTGATATGGCCTGGTGCAGTAACGCGGCTGCCGTTTCTATCCCCGTCAGGCCCTGCCAGGGCAGTAACCCCGCGGCACTGCGATCCAGTTCGCTGGCCGAGTTTACCCCGCGCAGGGCATATAAACGGCGTAATAGTGCCGGCATTTCGGCCGGCAGTTGCGTTTCATCGGCCGGCTGGCGACGACGCAGTTGAGCAACATGTTTTCCGGCCAAAAGTTACTTCCCTGCTGACTGGCTGTCGAGATACTGTTTCAGTTCCTGAGGTCCCTGATAGCCGGGGATCAGGGTGCCGTTTTCGGTCAGTATCGCCGGTGTCCCCTGGATACCGTACATCAGGCCGAGCTGATACTGGCGGCTGAGGTCAATATTACAGCTGGCCGGTGCCGGGGCGCTGCCGTTCATCGCCGCATCAAAGGCTTTGTTGCGGTCGGCGGCACACCATACGGAAGTCATGGCTTTGGCGACCTCACCGCCCATTCCTTCACGCGGGAAGGCCAGGTAACGTACGGTGATCCCCAGGGCATTGTAATCGGCCATTTGCTGGTGCAGTTTATGGCAATAGCCGCAGGTAATATCGGTAAATACCGTCACCACGTGCTGCTGCTTCGCCGCTTTATAGATAATCATCTGCGGGACCATCTGTTCCATTTTCTGGCCCAGCTGACGGAAAGTCACATTCACCGGGTGCTGACCGCTGATATCGTACAGCGGCCCCTGAATCATCTGTTTACCGTCGTCACTGATATAAAATACGCCGCTGTCGGTGAGGACAGTTTTCATGCCCGGCAGGGTTGACGGCTGTATATCGGTCACTTTAACGCCCAGCCGTTGCAGGGTGTTCTGAATCGCTGAGTCATCGGCCTGTGCCAGACCGGAAAGTGCCGACCACAGCAGAGTTACTGCTAAAAGTGTTTTTTTCATGGAAATACTGTCCTTTTCACCCGCCGGGTCAGGCCCGGGGATGATGCTGTTGATGTAACTGTCGCAGCCGCTCGTTGGCTACATGGGTATAAATCTGGGTTGTCGACAGGTCACTGTGCCCAAGCAGCATCTGTACAACCCGTAAATCTGCGCCGTGATTCAGTAAATGAGTGGCAAACGCATGCCGCAATACATGGGGGGATAACTTTTCACTGTCGATCCCGGCCAGCAGCGCATAGTGTTTTATCCGGTGCCAGAAGGTCTGACGGGTCATTTGTCTGGCACGGTTACTCGGGAACATCACGTCCAGCGACTGGCCATTGGTCAGCCACGGGCGGCCATATTCCAGGTACTGCTCCAGCCAGTAAACCGCTTCTTCACCGAGCGGCACCAGCCGCTCTTTGTCCCCTTTGCCCAGTACCCGCACCACCCCCTGCCGCAGGCTGATATCGCTAAGGGATAAGCCCACCAGCTCCGAGACCCGCAGCCCGGTGGCGTAGAGTAATTCCAGCATCGCTTTATCACGCAGTTCGAGGGGGATGTCAGTACAGGGTGCCTGCAGCAGACGTTCAATCTGCGATTCACTGAGATCTTTCGGCAGCCGCTGCGGCAGTTTCGGCGACGATAATAACGCCGCAGGGTCATCACTGCGTTGCTTTTCTCGGTACAGGTACTGGAATAACCGCCGCATGGCACTGAGCTGCCTTGCCGAACTGCTTGCTTTATAACCACCGGCAAGGCGTTCGGCAAGAAAACCCTGTAACTGTTCGGCAGTCACCTGCCGCAGAGATAACTGATGTGCCGCCAGCCAGTCCGTAAGCTGTTGCAGGTCCTGACGGTATGACGACAGGGTATTCTGTGCGAGGTTACGCTCTATCCAGACAGTGTCGAGAAACAGTTCAACAATGCTGGTATTTTCATCAGCCGGCTGTTTATCCTGCACCTTGCCTCCGTTTTTTCGCCTGTGGTAAACCTGATCTGCCGGGGGTTACCCGACGGGCTATTATGCCGAAATCGGCGGGTGATTTCTAAGGGAATCTCCCGGTGACCCTGCGCCGTGGCGTAATACCCCCGCTGCCTGCTTTCTGCTACCATACGGCAAAATTTTCGATCAACAGAGCCACTGACAGCATGAAAATCGGATTATTCTACGGTTCCAGTACCTGCTATACGGAGATTGTTGCGGAAAAAATCCGTGATTTTATCGGTGCGGATTTGGTGACATTACATAATGTCAAAGACGGGCCGATAGAAGCTACCCTGCAATATGACGTGCTGATTATGGGCATTCCGACCTGGGATTTCGGTGAATTACAGGAAGACTGGGAAGCGGTGTGGCCCCTGCTGCCGGATTTACAGCTGCGCGGTAAAATTGTCGCTTTGTACGGGATGGGGGACCAGATTGGTTACAGCGAATGGTTCCTTGATGCTCTGGGTATGCTGCACGATTTACTGCAACCGATGGGGGTGCGCTTTATCGGGTACTGGCCGACGGACGGCTTCGGGTTTATCAGCCAGAAAGCGGTTCTGCCGGACGGCAGGCATTTTGCCGGACTGGCGCTGGATGATGTTAACCAGTTTGAACTGACCGACCAGCGAATTGAGCGCTGGTGTGAGCAAATCCTCAGCCAGATGGCGGCGTTATTCTGAACAGCCTGTTATGCGACGGGGAAGCGGCGGCAATAAAACCAGTGCATCCGTAACCCCCGCCAATCACCGGCAGGCATCGCATCCTGCATCAGCCAGAATCTCAGCCGCTGCCGGCGGCTGTTCTCCAGACATAATAATACGCCACAAGGCAGCCAGCCGGGGTTCCCTCGCGTCCGCCATTGCTGCTGTTGCCAGTACCAGATACCCTGCTCATCGACCTCTAACCGGCCGTGGCGTTCTGCCAGCCGCCGTCTTGCCTGTTTTCCTTCCCGCCACACCAGCCAGCCTGCCAGTAATTTAACCGGCAGCCACGGCAGCGGCCACGGGGAACAGAGCAGCGCCAGTAAGACCAGCCCCTGCAATACTGTCTGTATCCGCAGGGCCAGCCGTGAGGCTGTCAGCTCAGCGTGCCACCGGGCCGCGTAGTGCATTACGTTCACGGATCAGATTAACCATCCGCTTCAGCTGCGGATCGGCGGGTTCACCGTGCTGCATCATCCAGTTAAATAAGTCCGGATCATCGGCACCCAGCAGATGAATAAAACACTGTTTATCCTGGTCACTCAGGCTGTCATATTCATATTTGAAAAACGGCATAATCGCCATATCCAGTTCCAGCATACCGCGTCTGCATGCCCACTGAATGCGCGATTTATCATCAATGCCCGGGGTGGTGTGATCCGACATAGCTCATCCTGTACTGTTGAGGGGAAGACCGCCAGTTTACCCCGGATAATGACAGGCTGGCGACCAGGCCGATGCGGACAGATAAAAAAATGCGCGGCCGGGCGTAATATCCACAGGCCCGGGATGTAAACCCGTTCCCCGCTCCCCGCAGCCCGCCGCGGAACAGAAGTCGGGGAAAGGCACTGCCTGCCCGGTCCGGCTCTTTTCAGCAGCGCAGCTTTGGTGAATAATGCCGGAAGTGTTTTTCTGTCGTACCCGGCAAGGCGGTTTGCCGGGCCGGTACGGCACTTTCAGCCACAGGATGCCTTATGCCCGCACATACTTCTTCTTCTCCGGCAGCGGCACATGCCCTGCCTCTGACCGTTATCGCTCTGGATGACTGGGCGCTGGTCACCGCTCAGGGACCGGACAGCACCAGTTACTTACAGGGGCAGCTCACCCTGGATGTGGCCGCGCTGGCAGAGAATGACCACCGGCTGGCCGCCCACTGTGATGCCAAAGGCAAAATGTGGAGCAGCCTGCGCCTGTTCCATGATTTACAGGGCTATGCCTATCTGCTGCGCCGCGAGGTTCGCGAGCATCAGCTGACCGAACTGAAAAAATATGCGGTTTTTTCCAAAGTCAGCCTGGCTGCCGATGACAGTCGCCAGCTGACCGGGGTGGCCGGTAACGGCGCACGTCAAGCGCTGGCCGCCTGTTTCCCTGAGTTGCCGGACGCGGATAATCCGCGCCGGGTGGCAGGCGATACCCTGCTGCTGTGGCAAGGCCAGCCTGCGGAACGTTTTCTGGTGATTGCCGGCGAACCGCAGACCACAGCCCTGCGCCAGGCCCTGAGCCAGGCGCAGACCGCCGACAGCCAGCAGTGGCTGGCACTGGATATCGAAGCCGGACAACCGCTGATCGACAGTGCGGTCAGCGGTGAATTTATCCCTCAGGCCACCAATTTACAGGCCCTGCAGGCGATCAGTTTTAAGAAAGGCTGTTACACCGGTCAGGAAATGGTGGCGCGGGCAAAATACCGTGGTGCTAATAAACGGGCCCTTTACTGGCTGCTGGGTAACGGCGAATCGGTACCTCTGCCCGGGGCTGCGCTGGAATTACAACTGGGGGATAAATGGCGCCGTACCGGAACCGTCCTGGCGGCAGTAAAACGGAATGATGGCCAGTTGTCGGTACAGGCAGTACTGAATAATGATCTGGATGACGGGGCGATATTACGCCCCGCAGGCGATGAAGGGGCGGAACTGACCCCCCGGCCGTTGCCTTATTCGCTGACCGACGAAGATTAAATACCGCCCGGCAGCCGCACTGCTGCCGGGGATTTTAACGAACGTAGAGGTAAATAGCACAGAAGTGGCAAATGGCACCACCGAGTACAAACCCGTGCCAGATGGCATGGTTGTAAGGAATTCGCCGCGAAACGTAAAAAATCACCCCCAGAGAATACACGATACCGCCAGCCGCCAGTAACCAGACACTGGCCGCCGACAGACGTGTCGCCAGCTGATAGACCACCACCAGCGATAGCCAGCCCATTAGCAGGTAGGTGATCAGCGATAATATTTTAAAACGGTGGGCAAAAAATAATTTAAAGATAATCCCTGCCAGCGCCAGTAGCCAGATAACTACCATCAGGCCGTATGCCAGCGGTGATTTCAGGCCGACCAGCAGAAACGGCGTATAGGTGCCGGCGATCAGCAGATAAATGGCACAGTGGTCAAATTTTTTCAGCCAGGGTTTGGCCTTTGGCGACGGAATGGCATGGTAGAGGGTCGATGCCAGAAACAGCAGGATCATACTGCCACCGTACAGGCTGTAACTGGTGATGGTGATGGCATCCGCATGGGATGTTATGGCCCGGCTCAGCAATAATAGCAGCCCGGCGACCCCGAACAGGCAACCCAGTCCGTGGCTAAGGCTGTTAGCGATTTCTTCGCCAACGGAATATCCTTTGGGGAAAAAACGGTGTTTTGTCATCGTGTACTTCCTGATCTTCTGATAGCGGATTACTGATAAACCTCCTCCAGCCTAACCATAATCAATTTCAGTGTACAGGTGTAAGCTGAAATTAATTTGTGAATGCCTGTAACTGATTTATTTTCAGGTAACCCGGTGATTCTGTGCCGGTTTAGCCGCCGGGCCTCCGGCGCAGCAGGCCGTTGTCAGTGCCTTTATCTGCCACTGACCGGATCACTGGCCAGCCGCGAAAACAGCAGATCATCCTGCCACTGCCGGTGCAGAAAAAAACATTGTCTTAACCGGCCTTCCTGCTGAAAACCACAGCGCTGCATCAGACTTATGCAGGCATGATTTTCTGCGCTGACGCGGGTGCATATCCGGTGACCGTAACCGCGATTAAAATACTCAGCCGTCAGGGCATTCAGTGATTCACTGGCATAACCTTTTCCCTGAGCCTCAGGGCTGAACATAAAGCCCGCTTCGGCGATGCCCGGCTCCCTGAGACAAAATCCCGTCAGACCGACGGGCTGAGCGCTGGTGCGTTCGGTCAGCAGCAGGCACAGCCAGTGTCTGCTGTCGGTGTTCCATGGTTTCAGGCGCTGCCGGAACCTAGTCAGAATCTGCTGTTCGGTGAGAGGATCGGCAATAAACGCCATCACCTGTGGGTGCTGATGCAGTTGCAGAAAAAAAGGCCAGTCCCGGCCGGTTAACCGGCGGCCGGTCAGCCGAGGAGTAGTTAATAAGTGCATATTGTTACCTGACGGATTACAGATTCGTCTATGCTGGTCAGCCTGAGTCAGTCACCGCAGCCCTGCCCGTACCGGTGCAGGGCGCGTCACCTGTCAGCGGCGATTACTGATAATCACTGAGGGCAGGACAGGCACAGAACAGATGGCGGTCACCGTAAACATCATCCGGGCGTTTTACGGCAGGCCAGTATTTGTCTGCGCTGCCGGCAGGGAATACCGCCAGGCTGCGTGAGTAACAGTGCTGCCAGTCACCGGTGATTTCCTGCTGAGTATGGGGCGCATTGCCCAGCGGGTTATCATCTGCCGGCCATTCTCCGGCAGCCACACGCTCAATTTCAGCGCGGATAGCCAGCATGGCGTCAATAAAACGGTCCAGTTCCGTCAGGCTTTCTGACTCTGTCGGTTCCACCATCAGGGTACCGGTGACCGGAAATGACATGGTTGGCGCATGAAATCCATAGTCGATCAGTCGTTTGGCAATATCCATTTCGCTGATACCGGTCTGTTCTTTGAGTGGCCGGATATCGAGGATACATTCATGGGCCACATACCCCTGTTCCCCCGTGTACAGCACAGGATAAGCCGCTGCCAGCCGGGCGGCAATATAGTTGGCATTCAGGATCGCGATTTCACTGGCCTGCCGCAGCCCTGCGGCCCCCATCATGCGGATATACATCCAGCTGACCGGCAGAATAGACGCACTGCCAAAAGGTGCTGCCGCTACAGCCCCCTGGCGGGTTAATACCCCTTCGGCCTGCACTACACTGTGGCCCGGCACAAAGGGTGCCAGATGGGCTTTTACCCCGACAGGCCCCATCCCCGGCCCGCCGCCACCGTGGGGAATACAGAACGTTTTGTGCAGATTGAGGTGCGATACATCCGCCCAGATAATGCCGGGTGACGTCAGGCCGACCTGAGCATTCATATTCGCTCCGTCCAGGTAGACCTGCCCGCCGTGCTGATGCACCACCCGGCAGACTTCACTGATCGTCGCTTCATACACCCCATGGGTTGAAGGATAGGTCACCATAATGCAGGACAGCTGATCCCCCGCCTGCGCCGCTTTGTGCCGCAGATCCTGCAGGTCAATATTGCCCCTTGGATCACAGGCCACCACCTGCACCGACATACCTGCCATCTGCGCCGACGCCGGGTTGGTGCCGTGGGCCGATGCAGGGATCAGGCAAATATGGCGCTGTGACTGATGACGGCTTTCATGGTAACGACGAATTGCCAGCAAACCGGCATATTCTCCCTGGGCCCCGGAATTCGGCTGCATACACAGAGCATCATAGCCGGTCAGCTGTACCAGCCAGCGCGAAAGCATTGCTATCATCTGCTGATACCCTGCGGCCTGTGACAGGGGGCAGAACGGGTGCAGCGCAGTAAATTCCGGCCAGCTGACCGGCAGCATTTCTGCCGTGGCGGTCAGTTTCATGGTACAGGAGCCAAGCGGAATCATCGCCTGGTTAAGGGCAAGGTCTTTTTTTTCCAGCCGGTGCAGGTAGCGCAGCATCTCTGTTTCGCTGTGATAACGGTTAAAGACCGGATGGCTGAGAATAGTCCCGCTACGGCACAGCGCCGGTGGCAGTGACTGGCTGTCAGTGGCAACCTGACGGTCAAGCGCCTCAATATCAGCCTGTGCCGGCCCGCCATCAAGGATTGCCAGTAAGGTCAGCAGATCATCGCGGGTTGTGGTTTCATCGAGGGTGATCCCCACCGCCCGGTGAAGATCGGTGCGCAGATTCACCTGTTGCTGTGCCGCGCGCTTCAGTACCGCCGCTTTATCGCTGACTTCGACCATCAGGGTATCAAACCACTGATGATGGCAAAGTGTCAGCCGGTGGATACGTCCGGCGATCCGTTTCAGCCCCTGCGGCCCGTGGTATACGGCATACATCCCGGCAATATTGGCCAGCAATACCTGCGATGTACAGATATTCGAGTTGGCTTTCTCGCGGCGGATATGCTGCTCACGGGTCTGCATCGCCATACGTAAAGCCGTGTTACCGCTGGCATCACGCGAGACGCCGATGATCCGGCCGGGCATCGCCCGTTTAAAGGCCTCACGGCAGGCAAAGAAAGCCGCAGAGGGGCCGCCGTACCCCATCGGCACGCCGAAACGCTGGGAAGATCCAAACACAATGTCTGCCCCCTGGCTGCCCGGAGAGGCCAGCAATACCAGCGCCATAAATTCGGCAGCAACACTGACAATAACGTCGCGCTGTTTCAGCTGTGCAATCAGCGCACGGTGATCATGCAGCTGACCGCGGGTGCCGCAATACTGGAGCAATACCCCGAAGATCTGCGGATGTTCGACGGCACGTTCCGGCAGATCAATAATCAGTTCAATACCGAGAGTACCGGCCCGGGTGCGCAGCACATCAAGGGTTTGCGGGTGGACATCTTCAGCGACAAAAAATTTACCGGCGGTTTTCAGTTTACTGACCCGTTTTGCCATCGCCATCGCTTCGGCAGCGGCGGTGGCTTCATCCAGTAACGAGGCCGAGGCAATCTCCATCCCCGTCAGGTCAAGGGTCAGTTGCTGGAAGTTAAGCAGCGCTTCCAGCCGCCCCTGAGATACCTCGGGCTGATAAGGCGTGTAGGCCGTGTACCAGCCGGGGTTTTCCAGTAAATTACGCTGGATCACCGGCGGGGTGATGACCGCGCTATAGCCCATACCAATCCAAGATTTAAAAATTTTGTTCTGTCCGGCAATCTCTTTCAGTTCCGCCAGCGCCTGCTGCTCTGTTACCGCCTGGCCTGTGGCGGGCAGTTCCGGCAGACGAATGGCCTGCGGGATAATATCTGCGATCAGCGCCGGTAACGATTCAGCGCCGATCACCTGCAACATCTGTTGCTGTTGCCGGCGATCGGGGCCGATATGGCGGGCGATAAATTCATTGTGGTTTTCCAGCTGGCTTAAGGTCCGTGTCATATGCTGTGCATCCTGAATCTGGCGGGAAAGATAACGGCAGGACAGAGTGCCCTGCCGCGTCGGACAGCGCCGCTTAGCGGCGCAGGGGCCTGGGATGGCCGCGATTACTCGTCAACCGAAGCCTGATAGGCGGCCGCATCCAGCAGGCCTTGCTCTCCGCCGGACGGGGTGAGCTTAAATAACCAGCCTTCCCCGTAAGGATCGCTGTTCACCAGCTCCGGGTGTTCTGCCAGCGCCTGGTTAACGGCAATCACTTCGCCATCCAGCGGGGCATAAATATCAGAGGCGGCTTTTACGGATTCAGCAACCGCACACTCCTGCCCGCAGGTGAGTTGCGCGCCCGTTGCTGGCAGGTCAACAAATACCATATCACCGAGTAATTGCTGGGCGTGTTCGGTGATGCCCACGGTTACACTGCCATCGTCTGCATAACGCAGCCATTCGTGGCTGGCACGGTATTTTAGTTCTGCCGGGATATTGCTCATAAAAATGCTCTCCTGAAAATAATGTTAGTTCAGCGGCTGACCGGCACGGACAAACACCGGCTGAGTGACTATCACCGGAACTTCACGCTGACGGATTTGCACCACCGCCTGATGGCCGATGGATGCGGGTACCCGCGCGAGGGCAATACTGCAACCGAGGGTCGGTGAAAATGAACCGCTGGTAATGATCCCCTGCCGGTGCACCCCCTGACTGTCGGTAAACAATACCGGCTGCGCCGGGCGTAATATGCCTTTCTGTTTCAGTATCAGTCCGACCAGTTTTTCTGTGCCGTGCTGACGCTGATCCTGCAGTGCTTCACGGCCGATAAACTGACGTTCTTCCGGCTGCCAGGCAATGGTCCAGCCCATATTGGCTGCCAGAGGTGAGATGCTTTCGTCCATCTCCTGACCATAGAGGTTCATACCGGCTTCCAGCCGCAGGGTATCACGGGCCCCCAGCCCTGCCGGTTTTACCCCGGCACTGAGTAATTGCTGCCATAACCCGGCCGCCTGCTCAGCAGGCAACGCAATTTCGTAACCCGGTTCCCCCGTGTAACCGGTGGTGGCGATAAACAGATCACCGCTTTGTACAGCAGAAAAAGCAGCCATTTGCCGGGTATCGCTGCGCTGGCTGTCGGTAAGCAGGCTGCGGACTTTTTGCTGTGCCTGCGGCCCCTGCACGGCAATCAGCGCCAGATCAGGCCGCGCCTGTACACTGACCGCAAAAGGGGCTGCATGCCGGGAGATCCAGGCCAGATCTTTTTCGCGGGTCGCCGAGTTAACCACCAGCCGGAAATGGTCACCGGCCAGGTAATAGACAATCAGGTCGTCCATCACGCCCGCGGAGGCGGTCAGCATTGCGCTGTACAGGGCTTTGCCGGGGCGGGTCAGCTTTGCCACATCGTTAGCCAGCAGATAACGCAGAAATTCACGGCTGCGGGGGCCTTTCAGGTCAATAATCGTCATATGAGAGACATCAAACATCCCTGCCGAATGACGTACCGCCAGGTGTTCTTCAATCTGCGAGCCGTAGTGCAGTGGCATCATCCAGCCATGGAAGTCGACCAGCCTGGCACCGCAGGCCTGATGCTGTTCAAACAAAGGTGTGTGCTGAGTCATAACCCATCCTGTCCGTAAGTAAGAGGTTTACCCTGAAGAGCGCGCCGGTATCTGCCGTCATACAAATACTGCCCTGCTTAAAAAACTTACCACCGAAAGATAAAATTAACCACAGGCTGAATAATGGTAAGCAGCAGTGTGCACTGTCAGAAGAGCGCGGGTGACCGGGAAAAAAGTAGCGGGTTTGAAGAGAAAAAACTGATATAACCGCGGCAGAACCATAAAATAATGCTGGTTATTCTGTGATACCTGCACACAAGCACAGGGGCCGTCTCCGGCCCCTGTGCTTCCGGCATCTGCGGGGACGGCGGTTATTCCAGTAGCTGACGGGTGTAGTATTTGTCTGCCGGCAGGACAGTTTTGATTTGTCCTGTTGCCTGTAAGGCGCGGGCAATCGGCAGCCAGCTGCTGTCACTCTGCGTCATATAGCCCTGCTCACCTTTCATGTCCGGCGAAATAATTTTCCAGGCTTTACTGATCAGTGCCACTGAACCACTGTCCGGATAGGCATTATGCAGCATAGTCGCAGCCTCATCCGGATGAGCCGCGGCCCACTCGGTGGCTTTAATCGTCGCCTGCATCCATTTTTTTGCCACATCGCCGTGCTGTTGCAGATAACGGGTCGACGCCGTATAAGCCCAGACCGGCACATCCGGCACCCCGGCGGCTTTGCCGGTCAGTTCTCCCGGCGATTTTCCGACCGCCAGTTCCACATCCGGCACCAGGAAGTTATTGGTATTTGTGGCAATATCCACTTTGCCGGACAGCAGCAGAGGAATATCACTGTCCTGAGCAATAATAAATCTGACATCACTTTCCTGCAGACCGGCGGCTTTAAGCACAAAAGGCAGCATCGCCCGGCTCCAGGAGTCGGTAAAGATGGCGATGGATTTTCCTTTCAGATCCTGCAGGGACAGAGGTACCCCGGGACGGGTAAACAGCCCCCAGTTGTTATGCTGGGCATACAGGCCAACAGCGATCACCGGCAGCCCCTGGTCGGCAGCAAAGACCACATCAGTGGTGGCATTCAGCCCGACATCGGCCTGACCGAGGGCCAGCATACGTGCGGTTGTCTGGGAGTCCGGCGGGAAGATCACTTTGACATCCAGCCCGGCCTGCTGATAGAAGCCTTTCTGCTGCCCGACGACCAGCGGGATCAACTGATGGTCGGCCGCAGACCAGTCATAAACAAAACGGACAGGGGTCAGTGCAGCAGCATAAACACTGCCGGCAGAAAGACCGGCGAGTAATGCACTGATAATGGCGCTACCGGTTATGGTTTTTTTCACTGTGTATATCTCCAGTCAGTCAGCATAGTGACGGTAATTTTCAGCGGGCTTAACGCAAATAACGGGGGGCTTTGTTGCTGCTGCGCCACGGGGTGGCGATTTTTTCCAGCCCGAGGACCAGCAGGAAAGATCCTACCCCGATCGCGGTCAGCAGGATCATCGCGGCATATACTCCTGCCGTATCCATCCGCGCGTTAGCGCTGAGTAAGTAAGTCCCCAGCCCCTGTTGTGCCGAGGCCGTCCATTCACCGATCACCGCCCCGGTGACCGCATAGGTGGCACCGATTTTCAGGCCGGAAAATAACGGTCCGACACAGGCCGGAAGTTTAACCCGCAGAAAAACCCGCAGCGGTGTGCCGCCCATCAGTCTGGCAAGATTCAGCATATCCCGGTCAATCGCCGCCAGCCCGTCAAGTACATTCACCAGTACCGGGAAGAAGACGATCCACGCCACGATAATCAGTTTCGGTAACATACCAAAACCAAAAATAATCACCAGCGGTGCAGCAATCGCCACTATCGGTACCGCCTGGGAGACAATCAGCGCCGGCATCACCAGCCGCTGAATGATGCGGATCTGCCCCATCATCAGTGCAAGGATAAACCCGGCACAGGCACCCAGCAGATAGCCGATGGCAGTTTCGGTAACGGTTTGCAGGGTCAGCAGTTTCAGGCGCTGGCCATTTTCCAGCAGGGTAGTCAATGCTGTCAGGGGGGAAGGAATAACATAGCCCGGCAGCCCGGAAACCCAGACCACCAGCTGCCAGAATACCAGGATCATCACCAGCGATAACAGCCACACCAGTACCGCGCGAACAGGACGTTGCTGACCATTATTCATGGCGGCCTCCGTTATTTTTCTCGTCGTGATACAGCCTGCTCATGATTTGTCGTTTCAGTTGTATAAAGGAGTCACCGGTCAGATCATCCAGTCGCCGTGGCCGTGGCAGAGTGACCGGCAGAATTTCGGCAATCCGGCCCGGTCGTGGTGTCATCACCACGATCCGGTCCGCCAGAAAGATAGCTTCATCAACATCATGGGTCACAAACAGGATAGTTCGCCTGAGATCGCGCCAGATTTGCAGTAACCATTCCTGCATACTGAACCGGGTCTGGGCATCCAGTGCGCCAAAAGGCTCATCCAGCAGCATCAGCTCTTTTCCCGCCGCCAGGGTACGCATCATCGCCACCCGCTGGCGCATCCCCCCCGAGAGGGCGTGGGGATAATAGTCCAGAAATTCACCCAGTCCGTAGCGGGTCGCCAGCTGGCGGGCCTGCTGGCGATCTTCGGGACGAACACCCCGTGTCAGGGCCGCCGACAGGGTGATATTCCCCAGAACGGTACGCCACGGCAGCAGCAGGTCTTTTTGCAGCATATAGCCAACCTGGCCGGGCTTATGAGTGACGTCCTTTCCCTGCAACAAGATATGGCCTTCACTGGCCGGCAGCAGTCCGGAGACGACATTGAATAAGGTGCTTTTCCCGCAGCCCGATGCGCCGAGGATGCAGATAAACTCTCCTTCAGCGACCTGCAGGCTGACATTATTTAAGGCTGTGACATCACCATAACGCACCGTCAGATTATTAATTTCCAGCCGGGGTGGTGGCAGATCAGTGGTCAGTTCCGGCATAGTTTTTTCCTGTAACTGAGAGGGGGATTGTCAGACAATCGCAGCAGAGCCGATAAGGCTGACGCCATGGGCGAGCATCTGCTGCCGGGCTGCGTCGAGAGATCCACGGATATCAATGGCTTTACAGGCATCGGTGATCACCCGGGTGTCGAATCCGGCCTGGCTGGCATCAATGGCGGTCATAGCCACACAAAAATCAGTCGCCAGCCCCGCAATCCACAGAGTACGGATATCCCGGGCCCTGAGGTAAGCCGCCAGCCCGGTGGTGGTCTGGCGATCGGCTTCCGTAAAGGCCGAGTAGCTGTCGATATGCGGATGGCAGCCTTTACGGATAATCAGCTGCGCGTGATCGACCTGTAATTCCGGATGCAGGGCCGCATCCTCTGTTCCCTGCACCGCGTGTACCGGCCAGAGGATTTGCGGACCATAAGTGGTGTCGATAAATTCTCCGGGCTGTTTGCCGGGATGTTGTGCGGCGAACGAAATATGCTGCGCCGGATGCCAGTCCTGGGTGAGGATCAGGTTGCTGAACCGCGCTGCCAGCCGGTTAATCAGCGGGATGATGGTTTCGCCGCCGTCCACCGCCAGGCTTCCGCCGGTGACAAAGCAGTTCTGAACATCCACAATAATCAATGCGCTGTGCTGATCCACACCGGCTGCGGGTGCTGAAGTCGCTGATAACGGCATAACAGAGTCCCCTTATAACAAATACACTGCCGTCACTGGCCGCCGGAGATCCGGCAAACGGCGGACAGACAGTGACCTCCCGGGCGGGAGTCGTCTGATTATAGGTTCCGGTTTCAGAGACTTAAAGCACTATATTCGGTGGCCTGTGGCGCGGCGTGTCTCTCCTTCTGCGATGCCGTGACTGCCGGACAATCAGCCAGCGTGCGGTGCTTCCGGCAAAACACCCCTGCCACCAGACAATAATGGCCGGGGATCTCTCCCCGGCCATCGGTCACCCGCCACCCACCCAGCCCGCTTATTCAGCGGTCTTGCAGCCAGTCCGGCAGATCATGTAACCCCATGGCCTGTTTCAGCAGTTGCGGTTTCACTCCCGGCAGTGTGTCTGCCAGTTTCAGCCCGATGTCACGCAACAGTTTGCGGGCCGGATTATTACCGGCAAACAGATCGCGGAACCCCTGCATTGAGGCCAGCATCAGCGCTGCACTGTGTTTACGGTTGCGTTCATAGCGGCGCAGATAGAGGTGCTGACCAATATCTTTCCCCTGCTGATGCAGACGGCGGATTTCGCCGATCAGTTCTGCCGCATCCATAAAACCGAGGTTAACTCCCTGTCCGGCCAGCGGATGGATGGTATGGGCGGCGTCTCCCACCAGGGCCAGCCGGTGAGCAGCAAACTGCTGGGCATAGCGTGCCACCAGCGGGAAGGTTTTACGGTCACTTTCCAGCTGACAAAGGCCGAGTTTCATATCAAAGGCCACCGCCAGCTGCTGGTTAAATTCCTGTTCAGACATGCCCTGCAGGCGGCTGGCTTGTTGCGGATCGCAGGACCAGACAATCGAGCTGAGGTGCGGATCGGCCAATGGCAGAAACGCCAGAATGCCGTCACCATAAAATACCTGTCGTGCCACAGACTGATGGGGCTGTACGCTGCGGATATTCGCCACCAGTGCATGGTGCTGATAATCGCGGAAGACCAGCGGGATATCGGCTTTCTCGCGCAGTGCGGACTGCGCTCCATCAGCGGCAACCAGCAACCTGGCGGTCAGCATACTGCCGTCCTGCAAGGTGACAAAGGCTTCGTTATCGCCGAAGGCAACCTGTTGCAGGGCGGACGGGGCAATCAGCTGTATATCGCTGCACTGGCTGGCACGCTGCCAGAGGGCATGGTGGATCACCTGGTTTTCGATAATATAGCCGAGGCTGGAGATGCCCTGTGGCTGATCGTCAAAACGGATCTGGCCGAAGCTGTCTTTCTCCCAGACTTCCATACCGTGATAGGCACTGGCCCGCATGGCCAGAATATCCTGCCAGACCCCGAGATGGCAGAGCAGCCGTTCGCTGGCGAGGTTAATTGCCGAGACGCGGACCGCCGGGGCTGCCTGTAAATCCGGGGCCTGCGGCGGATGCTGTTCCAGTACCGCGACCCGCATACCGCTGCCCTGTAACCCACAGGCTACAGCCAGTCCGACCATTCCGCCACCGGCGATGACAACATCAAAGCTCTGCATCAGTACTCTCTCATTAACGTTTTACCCAGCCCAGGGTACGCCCGGCCAGTTGATTTTTCAGCCACGGTAGTTTTTCCATGACGCTTAACCCCAGGTTGCGGCTGACGACCAGCGGCAGATCCTCACAGGAAAACAGCCTGACCAGTCCGTCGGTAATGGCAATGGTTTTCTGACGATCCGGCAGACGTCGCTGGCGGTACTGGCTGAGTACCCGGTGACTGCCCGTATCTTCTCCGGCTGCCGCCGCCTGTGCCACCGTTTCAGCCAGGGTCATAACATCCCGTAATCCGAGGTTAAACCCTTGTCCGGCAATCGGATGCAGTGTCTGGGCTGCATTACCGATCAGCGCCAGCCGGTGATGAGTGATATCAACCGCCTGTTGCAGGGCCAGCGGATAATAATCACGTTTACCGCAATGAATAAAACGTCCCTGACGCCAGCCAAATGCCTGCTGAAGTTGTTCCAGAAACTGCCGGGCAGTCCACTGGCTGATTTGCTGCCGCATGTCAGCCGGTAACGACCACACCAGTGAGAAGCGATGGCCGGACATCGGCAACAGTGCCAGCGGGCCATAAGGGGTGAAACGTTCATAAGCACGGCCGGCCGGCAGTTGGCTGGTGGTGACATTAGCGATCACCGCCAGTTGCCGGTAGTCCTCTTTCTGCCAGCGGATACCGCAACCGGCGGCCAGAGACGAACCGGAGCCGTTCGCAGCCACCAGCAGGCTGCCGGTCAGGGTTTCACCGTTGTCCAGGCTGACCGTGACCTGCTGCGCGGTACGCTGTACCTGTGTGACCTGTGCAGGGCACACCACCCGCACCCCGGCAGCATTGTTCAGCCGTGAAAACAGCCGGAGTCCGGCATCATAGAGCTCCAGCACATTTCCCAACGCCGGCAGATGATACTGGCGATGGCTGATCCGCACCATGCCCGGGTGGCCGCGATCACTGACATGAATATCGGTGATCGGCGTCGCACAATCGGCAAGCGATGACCAGACACCGATATTATCCAGTTGCTGACAGGTTCCGGCCGCAAGGGCAATCGCCCGGCCGTCAAATCCGGGATGCCCGCGCTCGCCGGGGGCTGTGGCTTCAATCAGGGTGACAGGGAGTTTCCCTTCCGTCAGGTGAGAGATTGCCAGCGCCAGTGTGGCCCCGGTCATCCCTCCCCCCGCAATTATTATGCTCATGGCGAAGTATTTAGCCTATGGGTGATGTGACTGACTGGCCGCAGCCATCAGTGCCTCAATATCGTCTGCATTTTTTACTACAGTATCGGTCAGGTTTTCATGACCGTGCTCAGTAATCAGGATATCGTCTTCAATTCTTATACCAATACCGCGATATTGTGCCGGAACATCCGCGTCCGGCGCAATGTACAGCCCCGGTTCAACGGTTAATACCATGCCGGGTTCCAGTAACCGTTCGCGGGAAGCAGAACCGTAATCACCGACATCATGCACATCCAGCCCCATCCAGTGGCCCAGACCATGCATATAGAACTGGCGATGGGCATTCTCCGCGATCAGAACCTCCACTTCCCCCTGCATGATGCCCAGCGCCACCAGGCCGCTGACCATAATGCGGATAACTTCGTCATTGACCTGACGGATGCTGACGCCCGGCCGGTACAGGGACAGGGCTTTTTCCAGAGAGGCCAGCACAATGTCATAGATCTGTCGCTGCGCCGGGCTGAAACGGCCATTCACCGGGAACGTTCGCGTAATATCCCCGGCATAGCCGTAGAGTTCGCAGCCGGCATCAATCAGTACCAGCTCGCCGTCACGCAGTTCACTTTCATTTTCGGTGTAATGCAGAATACAGGCATTCGCCCCGCCACCGACGATAGTGTTATAAGCCGGTACCCGCGAGCCATGACGGCTGAATTCGTAGTGAATTTCACCTTCCAGCTGATATTCATATTTTCCCGGACGGCAGCTTTGCATCGCCCGCTGATGGGCAAGGGCTGAGATTTTGCCGGTCTGCCGCAGAATATTAATTTCTTCCGCGTCTTTAAACAGTCGCATTTCGTGTACCCGCGGCCGCCAGTCCGTGACGGTAGAGGGTGCCTGAAGATTGTGCCGACTGCCGTTGCGTAATTTTTCCAGTGCCTCAGCGACTTTCCGGTCGGCAAACCGGTATTCGCCACTGGCATGATAGATGACGTCCAGACCGTTCAGCAGCTGGTATAACTGCTGGTCCAGTTCATCCCACGGCAGGGCTTTATCCACCGCCAGAGCCTGCGGGGCAGCCTCCTGACCGAGACGGCGGCCAAACCAGGTTTCGGCACTCAGATCCCGGACCCGGTTAAACAGAACACTGTGACTATGATTTTCATCACTTTTTATCAGTACCAGCAAAGCGTCCGGCTCATTAAATCCGGTGAAGTACCAGAAGTCACTGTTCTGCCGGTACAGATATTCAGTATCACGACTGCGGGTGACTTCCGGGGCGGCAAAAAATAAAGCCGCACTGCCCGGTGCCATTGTCGCCAGCAGTTTACGGCGACGCTGTTGATAGTTTTCCAGAGTAATCATAATCAGGCTCCCTGTTACCGCGTGGCTTACGCCCGGGATTTCATTAATGCAAAGTGGGTTTCTGTATTTCAGGCACAGATGGCTGCGGTCGATTAAATGTTTCGTAGCACAGTACCGCGGCAACCCGCACATACTCCACCACTTCTTCGAGTGACTGCTCCAGTTCCTGCTGGTCTTCCTCTTCATCGTAGCCCAGCTGAGCGATAGTACGCAGATCATCGATGGCTTCGCCCGTTTCGCCGGTCACTTTGTCCAGTTTGGGCTGGGTAACACCGAGGCCAAGCAGGAAGTGATTTACCCAGCCGGCCAGCGCATCCGCACGTTCAAAAACAGTGGAATTGCTGTCATCCGGCATTAACAGGCGGAACATAAAGCCGTCATCTTCGAGGGTTTGCTGAACCGAGTCATGTAACTGCTGTAACGGCTGCGACAGGGGCTGTGAGAAGGCCATGCCGTCGTTCGCCAGGTCATGAACCAGCGTTTTCCAGCTGTGATCCTGATTGCCACCACAGATAATGCCGCTGATTAAACCGTGCATTTCTGCGGCGGTCATACCTACGCCCTGTGACGATAATGTCGCAGATAAGGCGTCGAAAGAAGATAGTGCGTTCTGTAAGGACATAGTTATTCATCAATGTTGGAAAGTTAAGTTCATGGTATGCTACCACTAGCAGCCTGAAGGATTCCAGAAAAGGGGTTGTAAGTTATAATTCAGGTCTATATAGTGGCCCCCGTTCCCCGATAAAGCATCGGATGCGGGTAATGTAATCAGTCAGGAAGGTGGCATGTCTGCGCAACCAGTAGATATACAAATATTTGGTCGTTCGTTAAGAGTTAACTGTCCGCCGGAACAGCAGGAAGCACTCACTGCGGCAGCAACTGACCTTGACCAGCGCTTACAGGACCTGAAGGTCCGCACCCGGGTGAACAATACTGAGCAATTAGTATTTATTGCTGCGCTAAACATCTGTCATGAGTTAGCACAGGAAAAAAATAAAACCCGTGATTACGCGTCGAATATGGAACAACGTATTCGCATGCTGCAGCAGACTATTGAACAGGCACTAGTCGAGCAGGGCCGGATTACCGACCATCAGGGACCGAAATTCGAATAACACTTTATGAATCCTGTGCTAGACTATTCATGAAGTAAATTTTCTCTGGGATGTTTGCGAGCGGGCCAGTCCCCTGAGCCGATATTTCATACCAAACAGAATGTGGCGCCTCATTAACTGTGAGCATGCCCGGTCCGTCCGGGAAGCCTGATGATAATGACGACATGTTCACCTTGAACCAAGGGTTCAAGGGTTACAGCCTGCAGCGGCATCCCGGAGATCTCCCCTTTTAACACAATGCGACACAGTTTTTTTCACCTGTTCCGGCATTGTTTTTTTCCTGCTTAATTAATCGGCAGTATTTTATCTGTCCGGTATTATCCCCTGTTATTTATCCGGTTATATTTTATTGCCGGTTATTTTATTGCCGGTTATTTCTAATCTGTAGTAGTCTGTTTACAGATAACCGCTGCACTGTCATGGTTATTTCCCACCGCCAGCCCTGTGCTGGATTAACGTTTCCATAATTACTACGGACAGTCACGTGAGTTCTTTTTCCCCGGTTGCTGCACGGCAACAGATCCGTGCCGAAATTCGCCGTTTACGTCAGGCCCTGAGCAGCGAACAGCAGCAACAGGCTGCACAGGCGGCTGCCCGCCGGGCAATGGCTTTCCCGCCGATACAACAGGCGCAGAAAGTTGCCCTGTTTCTGTCATTTGATGGTGAACTGGATACCAGGCCATTAATCAGGCAGCTCTGGCAGCAGGGACAACAGGTTTATCTGCCGGTACTGCACCCTTTTTCTGCCGGACAGCTGTTATTTCTCCGCTACCTGCCGGAGACCCCGCTGCTAAAGAACCGGCTGGGAATTGATGAGCCCCCTTTAGATATCCGCCAGCTGGCGACCCTCGATCAGCTGGACGTGATGCTGGTTCCGCTGGTCGCCTTTGATGCGACAGGACAGCGGCTGGGGATGGGAGGTGGTTTTTATGACCGGACGCTGCAGCGCTGGCAACAGCATGGCTGTTTACCGGTGGGGATTGCTCACAGCTGCCAGCAGGTTACCGCTCTGCCGGCGGAACACTGGGATATCCCACTACCGGCGCTGATAACCCCGGACAATATCTGGCAATGGTCGTGATTAAGGGCGGAAAAAGCAGGATTCCGGGGGGCTAAACGTCCCCCGGATTTAGCGGATCAGTACAGCAGGCGGGCACGCAGAGTACCCTGAATGTTTTTCATTAATTCGAGTGCTTTGTCGGCCACATCCTGCGGCGCGTCAATATCAATCACCACATATCCCATATACGGGGTGGTTTGCAGATACTGCCCGACAATATTGATACCCTGTTCGGCAAAAATCTGGTTGATGGCTGTCAGTACACCAGGCCGGTTTTCATGGATATGCAGCAAACGGCTGGCGCTGGCCGCGTGGGCCGGCAGTGACACTTCCGGGAAGTTAACCGCTGACAGTGTTGATCCGTTATCAGAATATTTGATCAGTTTACCGGAAACTTCGACACCGATATTTTCCTGAGCTTCTTCTGTAGAGCCACCGATATGCGGAGTCAGGATAACGTTGTCGAATTCACATAATGGTGACACAAAAGGATCGCTGTTGGTGGCCGGTTCAACAGGATAGACATCAATCGCTGCCCCGCCAACATGCTTGCTGGCCAGCGCATCACATAAGGCCGGAATATCGATCACCGTTCCCCGTGAGGCGTTGATTAGCAGGCCACCTTTTTTCATCGCCGCCAGTTCAGCTGCCGCAATCATATTCTGAGTTGCCGGCGTTTCAGGCACATGCAGGCTGACCACATCGCTCATATTCAGTAAGTCATGCAGTTTCTTCACCTGGGTGGCGTTACCTAATGGCAGTTTATCTTCCACGTCATAGAAGAACACATTCATCCCGAGGCTTTCGGCCAGCACGCCCAATTGCATACCGATATGACCGTAACCGACGATCCCCAGCTTTTTACCGCGCGCTTCAAAGGAACCTTTGGCATTTTTGTTCCAGATACCCCGGTGGGCTTTGGCATTGGCTTCCGGAATACCGCGCAGTAATAACAGCAATTCACCGATCACCAGTTCAGCAACCGAACGGGTGTTAGAGAACGGTGCATTAAAGACCGGAATACCCCGTTTAGCGGCAGCATCCAAATCAACCTGGTTAGTTCCGATACAGAAACATCCCACGGCAATCAGCTTCTCGGCAGCCGCGAACACTTCTTCAGTGAGCTGTGAACGCGAACGGATCCCGATAAAGTGCGCGTCACGAATCGAATTTTTCAGGGATTCCGTGTCCAGTGCGCCCTTATGAAATTCGATATTGGTATAACCGGCTGCCCGTAAATTATCCAGTGCTGTCTGATGGACACCTTCCACCAGCAGGAACTTAATTTTGTCTTTCTCGAGTGATACCTTTGCCATTGCCCGACCTTATGGTTAATGATGTTGATACGAATATAAGAATTTCTTCTGTCAAAATAACAAATATTACGCTGCGGGCAACAGAAAACGATTGCGCCGGTTTATTGTCTGCCCGCAACAGGCAGCAGATCAGAGTAACAACGGTCTCTGTTCTGGCTGTCAGAAAGCATATTTAATCTGGTAATAACAGAAATGTGATATAAATCACTGAAAAGCAGCAACAAAAAAAGACGACGTTCAGTCGTCTTTATTCAGGGTGATCACTCCGGCGTCGGTACCAATCAGCGCCACATCGGCACCTCTGGCAGCAAACAGGCCGGTGGTCACCACCCCCGCCAGGGCGTTGATCTTAATCTCCAGTTCACGCGGATTGACAATACTCAGGTTGTGAACGTCGAGAATAATATTGCCATTATCGGTGACCACATTTGGCCGGTACTCTGGTAACCCGCCCAGTTTCACCAGCTGCCGTGCGACATAGGATCTGGCCATCGGGATCACTTCGACGGGCAGCGGAAAGTGCCCCAGTACATCCACCTGTTTGGAGCTGTCAGCAATACAGATAAATTTATCCGCCACTGCCGCTATGATCTTTTCACGGGTCAGGGCTGCACCGCCGCCCTTGATCATCTGCATCTGCGGGTTAATTTCGTCGGCTCCGTCAACGTAGATCGATAACTGGTCAACCGTATTCAGATCCAGTACCGGGATACCATAAGCCAGTAGTTTTTTGGTCGATGCTTCTGAGCTGGAAACCGTACCTTCGATGTCATGTTTAATGGTGGCCAATGCATCAATAAAATGGGCTGCCGTACTGCCGGTGCCAACACCGACAATGCTGCCCGGCCGCACATATTTCAACGCTGCCCAGCCTACCGCTTTTTTTAGTTCATCCTGGCTCATGATATGTTTAACCCTGTACGCTCTGTTGGTTAACGTAGTATAAAACAAGCTACAGGAAAATAATTAGTGTTACTGACAGATTTCGTGCTTTGCAGACCAGCTGGCTGATTTTTCAGGCATTACGGCTGACTGACCATGGCAAACATAATAATACAGGGTGCATTTTCCCTGCAGCAGAGAGCAAAATAACCATGAAACGCCCCGATTACCGAACACTTCAGGCACTGGATGCCGTTATCCGCGAACGGGGCTTCGAGCGTGCCGCACAAAAGCTTTGCATTACCCAGTCGGCGGTGTCACAGCGCATTAAACAGCTGGAAAACCTGTTTGGTCAGCCGCTGCTGGTCAGAACTGTCCCGCCCCGTCCGACAGAACAAGGCCAGAAATTACTGGCCCTGCTGCATCAGGTAGAAATGCTGGAGGAACAATGGCTGGCAGACGAAAGCGGCAGCAGTACTCCGTTACTACTGTCGATTGCGGTTAACGCCGACAGCCTGGCGACCTGGTTGCTGCCGGCACTGAAAGACGTACTGGCCGATTCACCGGTCCGGCTGAATTTACAGGTGGAAGATGAAAGCCGTACCCAGGAACGTTTGCGGCGCGGCGAGGTGGTCGGTGCTGTCAGTATCCAGCCACAGGCACTGCCGAGTTGCCTGGTTGACCAACTGGGGGCACTGGATTATCTGTTTGTTGCTTCACCTGAATTTGCCAGACGCTATTTCCCGAACGGGGTTACCCGCCCGGCCCTGTTAAAAGCACCGGCGGTGGCCTTTGATCATCTGGATGATATGCATCAGGCGTTTTTGCAGCAATATTTCGACCTGCCTCCCGGCAGTGTGCCCTGCCATATTGTCAATTCATCAGAGGCTTTTGTTCAGCTGGCCAGGCAGGGCTCGGTGTGCTGTATGATCCCGCATTTACAGATCGGCGGCGAGCTGGCGCGCGGTGAACTGGTGGATTTAACCCCCGGCCTGTTCCAGCGGCGGATGCTGTACTGGCACCGTTTCGCTCCGGAAAGCCGTTTAATGCGCCGGGTGACGGATGCATTACTGGAACACGGCCATGGCGTACTACGCCAGGGCGAATTTGCTGACTGAGCAGCCCCGGCCACCGGAGAGGCTCAGTCAGGGAACCGCAGGCTGCTGCGGTTTCAGTTCGAAGACGACACTTAGCTGGTCATCAAAACTGACACTCTGCTGCTGATAGGTTTCTTCCGGGCTAGTCTCTGCACTGGCTTTTGCCAGTCCGTAGAAGCGCATTACCGGCTGTGGCTGAGGTTGCTGAGCATGATAGCGGATACTCCAGACCGGTCCCAGTTGTGCATTAAAACCTTTGGCTACCGCCTGTGCCTGACTGATAGCATCTTTTATCGCCTCATCCCGTGCCTGCTGCTGATAACGTGCCGCGTCGCTGACTGCCGGGGTGACAGCACGGATTTCATCTAACCCTGAATTCAGGGCCCCTTCCAGCAGCGTATTCAGCCTGTCTATATGACGCACCGTTACGCTTACCTGACGTTCTGCCTGGTAACCGGTCAACTGTGCTGTTCCCTGTTTGCTGTAATCATATTGCGCGCGGGTGGAGATATTGGCGGCATCAATGTCCTTACTATCAATACCGTTTTTCTTCAGAAAATCGAAATAGAGCGCCACCCGCTGGTCGGCCTGTTTTTTCGCCTGTGCGGCCTGTTTGTCGGTCACCCGGACATCAATACTGAGGGTAGCCATATCAGGTTTGACCTTTACCAGCGCCTGACCGGTCACCGCAATATGGGGTGAATCGGGCGATTCGGCCGCAATAACCGGCAGGGATGATAGCCGGGATAACCAGCGACTGTAATTTCACAATACGGCTCCTGTCTGTGGATGTCAGCCCGTGAATACAGGCAGTGATAACTGATTGGAGTCACGGGAATACGGAAAGTTCTGCGGCACTGCTGTTATCTGTCTGCCCGCAGCATTAGCAAACCTTCGGCAGCCAGGCGGAGTGCCAGATAAAACATCATCCCGGCCACCAGCAAATTAATCACCTGCCGGGGGCGGCCACGCTTCAGTAACGGTGACAATCCGCTGGCCAGTAATGCCAGAGCATAAAACCAGACGACCGATGCCGTCACTGCCCCCAGCGCAAACCAGATACGTGACGGGGCCGGAACCTGACTGCCCAGGCTCCCGAGCACTACAAAGGTATCCAGATAGACATGGGGATTCAGCCAGGTGACGGCAATTAAGGTTAAGAGTATTTTAACGCGTTGCTGTGCCAGCGGGGGCTGTCCGGCGCTTTCAGCCACAGGCCGCCACACCTGACGAAGTGTACCGGCGGCATACCACAGCAGGAAAGCACAGCCTGCCCAGGTAATACACTGCAATGCCAGCGGCGATTGCTGCAGAATTGTACTGCCACCAAAAATACCGGCACAGATAAGCAGCACATCACTGAGGATACAGAAGCTGGCAGCCATCAGTGCATAACGGCGTAAAATTCCCTGATTAAGGATTAAGGTATTCTGCGGGCCCAGTGGCAGAATAAGTGCCAGCCCGAGGGTAATTCCCTGTAAATAGAATAACATAGACAAACTCCGATTAATGAATAGGCAGAGTCTGGCGATTTCCGGGCAGAAAAGGAAATGGAAAGAACTTATCGATAATTAGAAAAAATAATAATCCGGGGGGAGTTGGCGGGCCTGTCCGCCAGAAAACTGGCGGCAGGCCATCATCATAATTACTGTTTGCCGTCGATAGCCGGCGCAGAATTATTCACGATATGTACATCCATTTGCGGGTAAGGGATACCAATATTATTTGCATCCAGTGCCCGTTTGAAACCGGCCATCAGATCCCAGTAAGTCTGGGTCTGATCGTTATAGGTGGTCCAGCAACGAACAACGATATTCAGCGTTGACGCCCCCATTTCGTTCAGGGCAACCACAATCGGTTTATCCTGAATTACACGCGGCTCAGCTTCCACCACTTTGCGCAGTACCGAAAACACTTCGTCGATATCTGCATCATAAGAGACACCGATAATAAACTGGCTGCGGCTCATTGGCTCACGGCTGTAGTTGATAATTTTGCCGGAAATAATGCTGCCGTTCGGCACCACAATAATCTTCCCGTCACTGCTTTTCAGGGTCGTAGAGAAGATTTGTACACTCAGTACGGTACCGGCAGCGCCGTTGATGTCCACGTATTCACCGACACGGAACGGACGCAGGGTAACCAGCAATACACCTGCCGCAAGGTTCGACAGAGAACCTTGTAATGACAGGCCCACCGCCAGACCAACGGCACCCAGTACAGCGATTACCGAGGCGGTCTGTACACCGACACGGCTAAGGGCGGCGATTAAGGTAAAGGCGATAACACCGTAACGTACCAGTACCGCCAGAAAGTCGGCCACCGTCTGATCGATACTGCGGGCCAGCAGAACTTTGTTCAGGGCGTTTGATACCACGCGGGCAACCAGAAAACCAAAAAAGAGGATGGCAATGGCAGCCGCAATATTGACGACATAACCCAGCAACAGTTCCTGGTTACGTGCCAGCCAGCTGCCGGCATTATGAATGCTATCTACGACGTTTATGTCTTGCATCAAATAATCCTGTAATAAAAATTCCTGAGTGAATCAAGGGTAGCTGATTTACCAGCTGCTCAGCGCAAAGGGTAAACAATAAATGGCTGAATGCCAAATCCGGTAACCGCTGAACGGTGATTTTTAAGACACTGTTACCTGATATTACCGGTCCGACGGCCGTGGCCGCCAGGCTGATAATCCGCGGTTTTACCGGCCGGAGGCAGGCGGCGGAAGTACAGCAATACAGTCCGCCCCGTTGGCCCCGGGATAAGGTGAGCCCCTGCTGCCGCGCGGATGACAGAAATAAAAAAGCCCGCCGGGCGGCGGGCTTTCCGATAACAGTCTCGATTTACAGGCGATCGATAGCGTTCAGCTCTCTGAATGCCTGCTCTACGCGTTCCACCATTGAACTCTGGGCGGCACGTAACCAGACACGCGGATCATAGTATTTTTTGTTCGGCTTATCGGCACCTTCCGGGTTACCCAACTGCGACTGCAGGTAACCTTCGTTCTTTTTGTAGAACTCAAGAATACCGTGCCAGTTAGCCCACTGGGTATCAGTATCGATGTTCATTTTAATGACACCGTAACCGATAGACTCTTTGATTTCTTCCGGGGTCGAACCTGAACCACCATGGAAGACAAAGTTCAGTGCATTGTGCGGCAGACCATGTTTTTCGCTGACATAGTCCTGAGAATTACGCAGGATTTTTGGTGTCAGCTGAACGTTACCTGGTTTATAAACACCGTGCACGTTACCGAAAGAGGCTGCGATAGTGAAATTCGGGCTGATTGCGCTCAGCTTCTGGTAAGCATAGTCGACATCTTCCGGCTGGGTATACAGAGCCGAGTTATCCAGATGTGAGTTATCGACACCATCTTCTTCACCGCCGGTACAACCCAGTTCAATTTCCAGCGTCATACCCATTTTAGCCATACGGGCCAGGTATTTACTGCTGATTTCAATGTTTTCTTCCAGTGACTGCTCTGACAGGTCAATCATATGGGAAGAGAACAGAGGTTTACCGGTTTTGGCAAAGTGCGCTTCACCGGCATCCAGCAGGCCGTCGATCCACGGCAGCAGTTTTTTCGCGCAATGGTCAGTATGCAGGATCACTGGCACACCATAAGCTTCAGCCATCAGATGCACATGATGGGCACCGGCAATCGCACCCATAATAGATGCGCCCTGCGGTTTGTCAGTTTTATAGCCTTTACCGGCGATAAAAGCAGCACCACCGTTAGAGAACTGAATAATGACCGGGGCTTTTACTTTCGCTGCGGCTTCAAGTACCGCGTTAATTGAGTCACTGCCCACACAGTTTACCGCAGGCAGAGCAAAGTGGTTTTCTTTGGCAACTTTAAAGATTTTCTGAACATCTTCACCAGTAACTACACCGGGTTTTACGAAATCAAAAATTTTAGACATAACATTGTCCTGTTTCGTTGGCCGTATACGGAAGCCCGTCAATCGGGAAAAATCGATGTGGCCTGACGGCCACATCTGCTGCTGAATTACTGTTTTGCGCGCTCTTCCAGCATCGCAACCGCCGGAAGTTTTTTGCCTTCGACAAACTCAAGGAAAGCACCACCGCCGGTGGAAATATAAGAAATTTTATCTTCAAGACCGAACAGGTCGATTGCCGCCAGGGTATCACCGCCGCCTGCCACAGAGAATGCATCGCTGTCAGCGATAGCGTTGGCAACAATTTCAGTTCCTTTACGGAAATTAGGGAATTCGAACACGCCGACCGGACCATTCCACAGGATGGTTTTGGCTTCTTTAAGAATTTTAGCCATCGCCAGGGCAGTTTCGTCACCGAAGTCCATAATTTCTTCGTTATCTTTAATCTCGCTGACGCGCTTAACCGTGGCCGGAGCCGTTTCAGAGAACTCAGTCCCTACACGGGAATCGGTCGGTACCGGGATACCGTACTGGTCGCGCAGTTTTTTCGCTGCATCGACAAACTCAGGCTCGTACAGTGATTTACCCACTTTGTTGTCGATAGCCACAAATGTATTCGCAATACCGCCACCGACAATCACCGTGTCGGCAATGTTAACCAGTGATTGTAATACATCAAATTTGGTCGAGACTTTTGAACCACCGACCACTGCAACCATCGGCCGGGCCGGATTACTCATTGCTTTACCCAGCGCTTCCAGCTCTGCAGACAGTAACGGGCCGGCACAGGCGATAGGGGCAAATTTACCCACCCCGTGGGTCGAGGCCTGGGCACGGTGTGCCGTACCAAAAGCATCCATCACAAACACATCACAGAGTTCGGCATATTTTTTCGACAGGGTTTCGTCGTCTTTTTTCTCACCTTTGTTAAAACGGACGTTCTCCAGAACGACCAGTTCACCAGGCTGAACTTCAACCCCGTCCAGATAATCTTTAGCCAGTTTTACGCTGGTGTCGCCCAGTTTATCTTTCAGGTAGTTAACCACAGGCAGCAGGGAGAATTCTTCGTTGTATTCACCTTCGGTCGGACGTCCCAGGTGAGAGGTAACCATGACTTTAGCCCCCTGTTTCAGGGCAGATTCAATCGTTGGCAATGATGCACGAATACGGGCATCAGACGTTACTTTCCCGTCTTTTACCGGCACATTAAGATCGGCACGAATCAGTACACGTTTACCCGCAAGATCCAGATCGGTCATTTTAATCACAGACATGGTGAATCCTCTCGTTAACTCTCATAAGTTTTGCCAGGCGCTATCACGCCTTACCTGAAATTACCTGCAGACATTGCTAACGTAGTATCCAGCATCCGGTTAGCAAAGCCCCATTCGTTATCGCACCATACCAGGGTTTTCACCAGGTGCTTACCACTGACCCGCGTCTGGGTGCCATCGACAATAGCACTGTGGGGATCATGGTTAAAATCAACCGACACTAACGGTAATTCCGTGTAATCGACTATACCACGAAATATCCCCTGCGCAGCGTTGTGCAACACTTCGTTAACCCGTGCTGCTGTCACCGGTGTTTCCAGCGTAACACTCAGATCGATGGCCGTCACATTGATTACCGGTACCCGTACCGCGATGGCTTCAAAGCGATCGGCAAACTTCGGCAGTATCCTTGTGATCCCGGCCGCCAGCCGGGTATCGACCGGAATAATCGACTGACTGGCCGCACGGGTACGGCGTAAGTCGTCATGATACGCATCCAGCACCTGCTGGTCGTGCATCGATGAATGAATAGTGGTTACCGTACCCGATACGATACTGAAAGCATCATCCAGTAATTTAATCACCGGGATAATACAATTTGTGGTACAGGAAGCATTAGAGACAATCCGGTCTTCGGCTTTCAACTGCTGATGGTTGACACCGTAAACCACGGTTGCGTCCAGATCGTTGCCTCCCGGATGAGAAAACAGCACTTTTTTTGCCCCGGCCGCCAGATGCGCTTCACCGTCGGCCCGGCTGCCATATTTACCGGTACAGTCCAGCACAATATCAATATCCAGTTCACGCCACGGCAGCCCTGAAATCTGTGGCTGGTGCAGTAAGCGAATGCTGTCACGGCCTACTTTCAGTACTTCATCTTCCAGCCGTACCTCATAGGCAAAACGACCATGGCTGGTGTCATACTTCAGTAAATGGGCGATACCCTGGCTGTCGGCCAGTTCATTAATCGCCACCACGGAAATATCCGTATGTCTGCCAGTTTCATACAAGGCCCGTAATACGCCACGGCCAATACGCCCAAAACCATTTATCGCAATTCTGATGGTCATTTTACCCGGATTACCCTTACCTGCCGTGACGTTAACCGTGATTCACGTCACTGCTGTCAGTTTAACTACCACTGCATTGTCGGTTCATTCGCCGTTGCAATCGCTCAACTGAAACGCTTCAGCTGAGAATAGTTCATGGCATGCGGCACGGGAATGACTGAGATCAACTGCAATTCTAATAATTAGATCAGCTTCACATTTTTAGCCACCGATTGTGCATAAAAAGCACAGCCAGCCTTTAGTGTAGCTAAAAAAAAACAGCATGACAGAACGCTGCCATGCTGTGATATTTAACCGATCGTCAGACTACCGTTTACAGCAGGGCGCTGGCTTTAGCCACCACATTGTCAACCGTAAAACCGAACTCAGCAAATAACTGCTCTGCCGGGGCGGATTCGCCGAAGCTGGTCATACCGACAATCGCACCGTTCAGCCCGGTATATTTATACCAGTAGTCCGCAATACCCGCTTCCACGGCCACACGGGCGCTGACTGCCGCCGGCAGTACTGACTCGCGGTAAGCGGCATCCTGCTTATCAAACGCATCGGTGGACGGCATAGAAACCACCCGCACTTTACGGCCATCGGCACTCAGTTTGTCTGCCGCGGCCACGGCCAGGGAGACTTCTGAACCGGTGGCAATCAGGATCAGTTCCGGCTGACCGTCACAGTCTTTCAGGATATAACCGCCACGGGCCACGTTTGCCAGCTGCTCTGCGCTGCGCGGCTGCTGGGTCAGGTTCTGACGGGAGAAAATCAGAGCCGTAGGTCCGTCCTGACGCTCGATAGCATATTTCCAGGCCACCGCAGACTCCACCTGGTCACACGGACGCCAGGTACTCATATTCGGGGTGGTACGCAGGCTGGCAATCTGTTCCACCGGCTGATGGGTCGGGCCGTCTTCACCCAGACCAATAGAGTCATGGGTATAGACCAGGATCTGACGGATTTTCATCAGTGCGGCCATACGTGCGGCATTACGCGCATATTCGACAAACATCAGGAAAGTTGCAGT
>NZ_JAERJP010000022.1 GCF_018257575.1 Tatumella sp. JGM91
CTGCGTACCGATGAACTCAGCCAGAACGCGGCATAACAGGGAGAGTTAAATGGCAAGCAAAGGCGTAAACCGAGTGACACTCGTCGGGAACTTGGGGCAGGACCCTGAAGTGCGGTACTTGCCCAATGGAGGGGCGGTAACCAACATCACGCTGGCAACATCGGAGAGCTGGCGGGATAAGCAGACAGGCGAGAGCAAGGAAGTTACGGAATGGCACCGTGTGGTGCTGTTCGGAAAATTGGCAGAGGTCGCCGGGGAGTATCTGCGTAAGGGATCGCAAGTTTATATCGAAGGACAACTCAAAACCCGCAAATGGCAGGACCAGGGTGGACAGGACCGGTACACAACGGAAGTGATCGTGAATGTCGGCGGCACAATGCAGATGCTTGGTGGCCGACAAGGTGGATCGGGAGGGAATCAGGGTAGCCAGAACAGCGGCCAGCAGTCCGGTATCCCTCAGCAAGGATGGGGCCAGCCACAATCAGGCCACCAAAGGGACGATGAGCCACCATTCTGAATAAAATCATCCTCCCTATCCGGAGGGCTACTTAGGAGGGGAAAGTGACTCGAATTACATCCCGCATACTGGCAGGTAAATATCCTGCTTTCATTAAACGAATAGCGTTCCGCATTGCTCTGTGGGATGCGTACAGGAGGAAGTGATGATACTCGCCGGATACGTCATCCTCATTATCTCCGGTAACCAGGCAACTCCCCTCACTGAACATATCTCCCCCACCGAAACACAATGCCAAGCCATCATCAACCGACTGCATGAGCGGCGGCCGGCGGCTGAGTTATTGTGTGGTGAAGTAGAAAGGAATAAATCATGAATTACGCAGACCCACTCGACCAGGCATCAGAACTGGAACATCAGCAGTTACAGGTAGCAATGGCTAACCGCCCACGACCGAAGCCATTCACCGGAAAGTGCTATAACTGTGGCGACATGATCGACAAAGGCCACTATTGCGATGCCGACTGCCGCGAAGATGCCGAGAAGCAAGAACGCGCCGAGATGTTTAAGCGCCACTAATTCCACCCACTAGACCACCCTATCCCCGTACCGGTCACCGGCGGCATCGTCGTGCCTGCGGGTTGGGTAAAGGAGAATGCTATGTTAATTGAACAACTCGTTACCGAAAAAGAAGTGATGGCCTGCCTGAACATCCGCTCGCCAAACACGATGTGGCGCTACAGAAAGGAATGCTGCTTCCCGGAACCGGTACGATCACATCCGAATCAATACCGGCCGTCCGAGGTGCAAAACTGGATTAATAATGGCGGTTCTAAGCAGAAGATAGCTTCTTAACGTGCCAGAAGATTTTATCCGCGTGAAGCTCATAGCCCTGCTTCTGGTCTTCAATCCAGTCATGCTTGTTATACACTGCCATAATCCCACCCAAATCATGCCCCAGCATCTTCTCGGTGACATGGGGCGCTATTCCCTGCTCAGACAATCGGGTAACCAGCGTCCGGCGAAAATCGTGCGCTCTCCAGTACCCGATATCCATGCCGTCACGAACCCTGCCTATATACCTGTTGGCTGCTGATATGGTTATCGGCTTGTCCAGCGCGTCTCCCGGAAACAAAACATCTTTATATGTTGTTAGTGCCTTTTCAAGAAGCGGCTCAATTGCCGGGAAGATAGGCCGGCGAATGATATTGCCCATTTTGCTTAACTCTGCGGGCGTAGTCCAGATCATGCTATCCAGATCAAAGTGCTGTGTGGTGGCTTGCCTCAACTCTGAGTTTCTGGCGCCCCATAGCATCAGCATCTGGTGAAGGAGCTTATTAGCTGTGGATGCCCGTGTACGGTCTATCTTCAGCCATATCTGTGCCAGTTCCTGATAAGTCAGTACTCTGTCCCCTACCTGCGACGATGTACCAAAGTCACGGGGTAGAATGTTCATCAGGGATGAAGACTCAATATACTGCCGACGGATACACCAGTGTGCCGCGGTTCTGAGCTGACTGAGAACCTGACGGGCCCGGCGCGGATTCTCTCGTTCCTGCACAGTAAAGAAATCAACCCACTGCTTAGCGGTGATGTCCTCAATGGGTACATACCGAAATGCACCCTCCATAACCTTCATTACCGTCGAGCTATAGAGGTCCCGGGTCTTGGGTCTGAGTTGCGTAATTACATAGTTTTGGTACCAGTAGTCCAGGCAGTCGGCCAAGGTAGCTTTTGAGCTCTGGCCTCTATCGAACTTAGAGCGTGGATCAGCGCCGGATGCAACCAGCAGCCTGAGCTCATCGGTAATATTTCTGGCATCCTTCAATGACACTGACGGATGCCGGCCAATACTCATGCGCTGAAATTTTCCCTGCCATTTAAAGCGGAACTGGAAGTTGATAACGCCTTTAGGTGATATCCTTGCGCTCAGGCCGTTAGAGTCTGTAACCTCCGAGGGTCCAGTATAGGCTTTGCCTGAAATTGTTCTTAGCTTCGTGTCTGAAAGGGCCATTCTAAATTTGGTACACCAGAGAAATTGAGGTTGGTACAAGAATGGTACAAAATGTCGCGTGGAGTAAAGAGGATAATAAAGGAAAACTCAGGATAGAAAAGGTCGATAATTGAGCGATATAACCGGTAATATTTTGATTTTTAATAAATTAACAGGAAAGAAAAGGAAGGTATTGGATGAAAAATAATGAATCAGTAACACCTACCTTCCTCTTTCATGATTATGAGACTTTCGGCAAGCACCCTGCACTGGATCGTCCGGCACAGTTTGCCGGCATCCGTACCGATGCGCAGTTCAATATCATCGGTGAACCAGAGGTTTTTTATTGCCAGCCCGCCGATGATTATCTCCCGCAGCCGGAAGCGGTGATGATCACCGGGATTACCCCGCAACATGCTCTGGCACAGGGGGTCAATGAGGCGGAGTTTGCCAGGCGTATCCACACTCTGTTTTCTGAACCGGCAACCTGTGTGGTGGGCTACAATAATGTCCGTTTTGATGATGAGGTTACCCGCAATATTTTTTACCGGAACTTCTATGAACCTTATGGCTGGAGCTGGCAGGCAGGAAATTCACGCTGGGATCTGCTGGATGTGATGCGTGCCTGTTATGCTCTCCGTCCTGAAGGTATTCACTGGCCGGAAAACGAAGACGGATTGCCCTCTTTCCGGCTGGAACATCTGACGGCAGCCAACAATATCAGCCACGAACAGGCTCATGATGCTATGTCGGATGTTTATGCCACTATCGCCATGGCCAGACTGGTCAGAGAAAAACAGCCGAAATTATTCGATTTTCTGTTCCGCCATCGTAATAAAAATAAACTGCAGACCCTGATTGATATTCCGCAGATGAAACCACTGGTACATGTCTCGGGTATGTTCGGTGCGGCGCGGGGAAATACCAGCTGGATAGTGCCGCTGGCCTGGCATCCGGAGAATAAAAATGCCCTGATCACCCTCGACCTGGCCGGTGACCTCGAACCGTTGTTACAGGAAAATGCTCAGACTCTGCGTGAACGTCTGTACAGTACCCGTGAACAGCGCGGTAATCTGCCGGCAGTGCCGCTGAAACTGGTGCATATTAATAAATGTCCGGTACTGGCCCCGGCCAGTACATTGCGGCCGGAAGATGCCGCGCGACTGGCGATAGATCGCGCCCGTTGTCTGGAAAATCTGGCCCTGTTACGTCAGCACAGTGAAATTCGTGAGAAAGTTGTCGAAATTTATGCGACCAGCCGTGAATTTCCGGCGACAGAGGATGTGGATGCACGGCTGTATGACGGCTTTTTCAGTGAGGCGGATAAGCATGCGATAAATATTATCCGTTCAACGGATCCCCGCCATTTACCGGCGCTGGATATTCGCTGGCAGGATCCGCGCATCGATGCACTGCTGTTTCGCTACCGCGCCCGTAATTTCCCGGGAACGCTGGATGACAGTGAGCAGCAACGCTGGCTGGAACACCGCAGAGAAAGTCTGTCAGCCACCCGGGCAGAAAAGTACCTTGCTGAGCTGCAGCAACTTTCTGCGCTCTATCCGGACGACGCACATAAGCAGTCACTGCTGAAAGCATTATACCGGTACGCTGAAAGCTTACTGAACTGATTCGCAGATATAAAAAAACCCTGCCGTCATTGCCGGCAGGGTTAATCAGTGTTCAGACCGACAGATTATAATCCGTCTTCACTGTATTGTGGTACCGGTAATCTGAAGATACGGGTTACCACGGCCAGGTAGATAATGCCGATAGCCGCCCAGATCAGCCCCAGAATCATAGAACTTTCTTCCAGGTTAACCCATAAAGCACCCACCGTCATCGCTCCCAGCAGTGGCAGGATCAGATAACTGATATGATCCTTCAGGGTCTTGTTACGTTTCTCACGGATCCAGAACTGTGAAATAACCGACAGGTTAACGAAGGTAAATGCCACCAGCGCACCGAAGTTAATCAGGGCAGTCGCCGTCACCAGGTCAAAGTTAATCGCCAGCAACGCAATGGCACCTACCAGCAACACATTCAGGGTCGGCGTAGACCACTTCGGTGAAATATAACCAAAGAAACGTTGCGGGAATACACCGTCACGTCCCATCACGTACATCAGACGGGAAACACCGGCATGTGCAGCCATTCCGGATGCCAGCACGGTTACACAGGAGAAAATCAGGATACCGAACTGGAACGTTTTACCCGCTACGTACAGCATGATTTCCGGCTGTGAAGAGTCCGGATCTTTGAAGCGCGAGATATCCGGGAAATACAGTTGCAGGAAGTATGACACTGCAATAAACAGTAATCCGCCGATCAGGGCTGTCAGGAAAATAGCTTTCGGAATAGTGCGCTCTGCATCTTTGGTTTCTTCTGACAGTGAACTGATACCGTCAAAGCCAAGGAAGGAGAAGCACAATATTGTGGCCCCGGTGATCATAGGAACAACCTGCGCATCAGAAGACCAGAACGGTTTACTGCTTACCAGGGTACCGGCACCGACACCATGGCTGACGCCATAGATAACCAGACCAACAATAAACACCATTACCGCAATCTGCAGGACCACGATAACACTGTTAAAGTTAGCGACTGTCTTAATCCCTTTAAGGTTAGTGACAGTCATAAACACCACCAGTAATACAACGAAAATCCATGACGGGACCCCCGGTACCAGTGATTCAAAATAGCTTTTTGCCAGCAGAATATTAATCATGGGCATAAACAGATAGTCCAGCAATGAGGACCAGCCGACCATAAATCCGACATGAGGACTGATGGATTTTTGCGCATAGGTATAGGCCGAACCAGCTGACGGGAAGCGGCGTACCAGCTTGCCATAGCTCAGTGCGGTAAACAGAATAGCGATTAAGGCGAAAGCATAAGCGGTGGCAACATGGCCACTGGTCAGCCCGGAAACAATCCCAAAGGTATCAAACAGGGTCATTGGCTGCATATAAGCCAGACCAATCATCACCACAGGCAGCAGTGTCAGTGTTTTTTTCAGATTGGCACGCTGTGGTGCAGGAGAAGTATTATTTTGCATGAGTCTGGCTCCCTACAGTAACAATCGGTGCGGATTGCTCCACAGGGAATTTCCGCGCGCGGCGAAACGTGAAGTGTAAAACAGATGTGCCATTGAATGTCGCGCCGTAGTCGTCGCGAAAGCGGCTACCAGATGCTGCTGGTAAAGTGGTGAACAACCCCATCAATATTTCCTCAGACTCACTTCGGTGAGTGTTTTTTGTGTATATCTCTCCGGAAAAGTTCCGGCCCCGTCAGGATGAGTAATCAAACATTTACGCAAAAAAAATAACCGACGCCAGGAAAGGCATCGGTTATTTCAAATTTTGCAGACGCGCATTTTGCATAAAACGCCCCCCCAATTCAAGCAAATATCGTGTTGTTTACCACATTTGCCAGAAATTGCTTATTGCATTGGCATATCAAACGGATCCGGCCACTGATATTCAAAACCCATTTGCTGACAAATACGTTGCGCTGCCACAATTTTTCCGTCCTGAGTGCCCTGTTGCGGGATAAATTCAGGAGCCACCCAGCCTGCCTGTCGTGCCAGTCGTGGATAATACTGTTCTCTGGCCGGATGTTGCGGTGCACACAGGTTATACACTCGCCCGCTGGCCGGGTTTTCCAGTAACACTATGATCGCAGTAATAACATCATCAAGGTGAACAAGATTCACCCCTTGCTGACCACGGCTTAATCCGGTCTTACCTGCCAGAAAACGTCCCGGATGACGCCCCGGCCCCACCAGCCCTGCCAGCCGCAGAATATCAACACTGGTACCGGGCAAATCGTGCAACCATTGTTCAAGTTGTACCAGTGACCGGCCGGCAGGCGTCACAGGATGCAACGGACTTTGTTCATCCACTTCACCTTCAGCATCACCATATACCGAAGTCGAGCTGGTAAAGATAATATGTTTTACCTTGCGCGCCAGTGCGCTGTCGACGATATTCTGAACTGCATAAACATACTGCTGGCTGTTTTCTGCGGTACGGCTGGCTGGCAGTGTGACGACCAGCGCATCCACTGCCAGTAAATCTGCCAGATCATCCTTATCACAATGCGGTTCCGGGTCCAGCGTCAGTTTACAGGCATTAATACCACTGGCCCTGGCAGCACGTACACCGTCTTCGGTCGTTTTACTGCCGGATACCTGCCAGCCGCGCCCTGCCAATGCACGGGCCAATGGCATCCCCAACCAGCCCAGACCCACAATTGCTACTTTTTTCATTATAAAACCGCCTTTTTCAGCTGTTCAACGCAGTCACTGATGTTATTCCTCTGACCGGTTTCAGGCCAGTATAAATTTTTATTGTGCTTTTATTATGACCCGGTAAAAAAGTGTTGCCAGCCACTGAGATTTTGGTTAGGTTAAATGCCAGACAAACGACTCACTAACCGTCGGAAAAATTTATGAATCGCGTTCAGTTTAACCACCATCATCACCATCACCCTGACTAGTCTTTCAGGCGATGTGTGCCGGGAGACGAAAAGATCTCCCGGTGGTTTGAGCGCTATTTTAAACCCCCGGAAGAAATCTTCCGGGGGTTTTTTTATGGACAAAAATTTAACAATAAAAATTCCGGACAGGAACAACAGACAGAGGACAGGACAGATGTTAGATAGCAAACGTATTCGCATTGCCATGCAGAAATCAGGTCGCCTGAGTGATGACTCACGTGAACTGCTGACACGCTGTGGTATAAAAATTAATCTTCAGCAACAAAGACTTATTGCATTCGCAGAAAATATGCCAATCGATATCCTGCGGGTGCGCGATGATGATATTCCGGGCCTGGTCATGGACGGTGTCGTTGACCTGGGGATCATTGGTGAAAATGTGCTGGAAGAAGAGTTGTTGTCACGCCGGGCACAGGGCGAAGATCCCCGCTATACCACCCTGCGTCGCCTGGATTTCGGTGGATGCCGGTTGTCACTGGCTATGCCGGCAGATGCTGAATACACAGGCCCGGAGTGCCTGAATAATAAACGTGTTGCGACCTCTTATCCGCATCTTCTGAAACGCTACTTCGACAGCAAGGAGATTAATTTCAAGTCCTGTCTGCTGAACGGTTCTGTCGAAGTCGCGCCACGCGCCGGTCTTGCTGATGCAATCTGCGATCTGGTTTCCACCGGAGCCACTCTGGAAGCGAACGGCTTACGCGAAGTCGATGTGATTTACCGCTCCAAAGCAGTACTGATCCAGCGCAACGGCGATATGCCTGAAGAAAAACAATATCTGATCGATAAGCTGCTGACCCGTATCCAGGGGGTTATCCAGGCCCGCGAATCAAAATACATTATGCTGCACGCACCTTCAGACCGGCTGGAAGAAGTCATCAGTCTGTTACCGGGGGCTGAGCGCCCGACCCTGCTGCCACTGGCGGGCGACAAAGCAAGGGTCGCCATGCATATGGTCAGCAGCGAAACACTGTTCTGGGAAACCATGGAAAAACTGAAAGCCCTGGGCGCCAGCTCAATCCTTGTTCTGCCGATTGAGAAAATGATGGAGTAAGTGATGAGCAACTTTGACACTCTTATACACTGGCAACAATGCTCTGCTGAACAGCAACAGGCATTACTGAAACGCCCTGCGCTGGCCGCGTCCGCGACCATCAGTCAGACAGTGCAGGATGTGCTGGATCAGGTGAAGCAACAGGGCGATACCGCACTGCGCAATTTCAGTGCGAAGTTTGACAAGATCAGTCCGCAGGTTTTTGCTGTCAGTGAACAGGAGATCAGCGCAGCGGCGGAGCGTGTCAGTGATGAACTGAAATCTGCCATGCGGACTGCTGTCGGTAATATTAATGCCTTTCATCAGGCCCAGATTTTCCCCGGTGTCGATATTGAAACTCTGCCTGGTGTGCGCTGCCAGCAAGTGACCCGCCCGGTGCAGTCCGTCGGTCTGTATATTCCCGGCGGTTCTGCCCCGTTATTTTCCACAGTGCTTATGCTGGCTACCCCGGCAAAGATTGCCGGGTGCCGTCAGGTGGTACTTTGTTCCCCTCCGCCGATTGCCGATGAAATACTGTTTGCCGCACAACTCTGTGGTATTACAGACGTGTTTCAGGTCGGCGGAGCCCAGGCTATCGCCGCCATGGCCTTCGGTACTGACTCTGTCCCTAAAGTTGATAAAATCTTCGGCCCGGGGAATGCCTGGGTGACGGAAGCGAAACGCCAGGTCAGTCAGCGTCTGGACGGCGCGGCTATTGATATGCCTGCCGGGCCGTCAGAAGTTCTGGTGATTGCCGACGAAGGGGCAACACCGGCATTTGTGGCTTCCGACCTGCTGTCACAGGCAGAGCACGGGCCGGACTCCCAGGTGGTGCTATTGACACCGTCGGCTTCGCTGGCCGAAAAAGTTGCTGAAGAAATCCGCCACCAGCTGGCCGCACTGCCCCGTGCCGACACTGCCCGCCAGGCCCTGGCAGGCAGCAGGCTGATTGTCACCCGTGACCTTGACGAATGTATTGCTATCTCAAACCGCTACGGGCCAGAGCACCTGATTATTCAAACCCGGCAACCCCGTGAGTGTGTTGAACGTATTACCAGCGCAGGATCTGTTTTCCTGGGTGACTGGTCACCGGAATCAGCGGGTGATTATGCCTCCGGGACGAACCACGTGTTACCGACCTATGGCTACACGTCAACCTATTCGAGCCTCGGACTGGCTGATTTCCAGAAACGAATGACCATCCAGGAGTTATCACCCGCCGGTTTTTCGGCGCTGGCACCGTCGATCGAAATTCTGGCGGCCGCAGAACGGCTTGATGCCCATAAAAATGCGGTGACATTGAGAGTGAAAGCTCTGGAGGATAATCTATGACAAAGTCTGTTGAACAGCTGGCACGTGATAATGTCCGGGCACTGACCCCTTATCAGTCAGCCAGACGATTGGGTGGAAACGGAGATGTGTGGCTGAATGCTAATGAGTATCCGCTCCCTATCCCTTTCGAGCTCACTCAGCAAACATTAAACCGTTATCCTGAATGTCAGCCAGCGCAGGTTATCGAGCGCTATGCAGCATACAGCGGACTGAATAAGGATCAGGTACTGGTCAGCCGCGGCGCTGATGAGAGCATTGAATTACTGATCCGTACGTTTTGCGAACCCGGTAAAGATAAGATTTTATTCTGTCCGCCAACTTACGGTATGTATAGCGTCAGCGCAGAAACTATCGGTGTGGAATATGTCACCGTCCCGGCACTGGATAACTGGCAGCCGGACATTCCGGCTATCGCCAGCCAGCTTGACGGGGTGAAACTGGTGTACCTGTGCAGCCCGAATAACCCGACAGGTAATATTATCGACCCAGACGCTGTTCGTCAGTTACTGGCACTGACAGCCGGAAAAGCGTTGCTGGTCGCCGATGAAGCCTATATCGACTTTTGTCCGGAAGCCTCCCTGAGCGGCTGGCTGCGCGACTACCCGCACCTGGTTATCTTACGCACCTTATCCAAAGCATTTGCGCTGGCCGGTTTACGCTGTGGCTTTACTCTGGCAAATCCACAGGTTATCACTCTGTTACTTAAAGTGATCGCCCCGTACCCGCTCTCTACTCCGGTCGCGGATATCGCCGCCCAGGCATTGAGTGAACAAGGCCTGGCGGTTATGCGCCAACAGGTGGCGACCCTGAACAGTACCCGTCAGTGGTTACAGCAACAGCTGGAGCAATGCCCGCTGGCGGAACAGGTTTATCCCGGCTCAGCTAACTATCTGCTGGTCCGTTTCAGTGATCCACAGGTCTTCAGTACCCTGTGGGATCAGGGCATTATTTTACGGGACCAGCGTAAAAACCCCGGCCTTGAAGGGTGTTTACGTATTTCTATCGGCACCCGCCATGAATGTGAAGTTCTGGTGAATGCCCTGAACACATTAAGTCACTCGGCGGAGCAAGCATGAGCCAGAAAATTCTTTTTATTGACCGTGACGGCACACTGATTTCTGAACCCCCGGTTGACTTTCAGGTCGACCGGATGGAAAAACTGGCCTTTGAACCTGGCGTGATCCCGGCCCTGCTTCGCCTGCAGGATGCCGGTTATCAGTTGGTGATGATCACCAACCAGGATGGCCTGGGGACCGACAGTTTCCCGCAGGCTGACTTTGATGGCCCGCATAACCTGATGATGCAGGTTTTCAGTTCTCAGGGTATCAGCTTTGCGGCGGTACTGATCTGCCCGCATACACCGGAAGATAACTGTGACTGCCGTAAACCCCATACCCGACTGGTTCAGCCATGGCTGGAAGACGCGGTATTAGATAAGCAAAACTGTTATGTAATTGGTGACCGCCAGACGGATATGACTCTCGCGGAGAACATGGGGATCAACGGAATTCTTTATGGCGAAGGTGATAATGTGTGGCCATCGATCGCTGATCGCCTGACCCGCCGTGATCGTCACGCACTGGTGCAGCGTAATACTAAAGAAACACAGATCACCGCCGAAGTATGGCTGGACCGCGAAGGCGGTAGCAGGATCAGTACCGGGGTAGGTTTTTTTGACCATATGCTGGACCAGATTGCCACCCACGGTGGTTTCAGAATGAATATTGATGTCAAAGGTGATCTGTATATCGATGACCATCATACGGTAGAAGATACAGGCCTGGCCCTGGGTGAGGCGCTGTTAAAAGCTCTGGGAGATAAGCGGGGGATTGGCCGTTTTGGGTTTGTGCTACCGATGGACGAATGCCAGGCCCGTTGTGCACTGGATATCTCCGGCCGGCCGTATCTGGTCTATAAAGCAGCCTTTAGTTTTCAGCGGGTAGGCGACCTGAGTACCGAAATGATTGAACATTTTTTCCGTTCACTCTCTTACAGTATGGCCTGTACCCTGCACCTGAAAACCAAAGGGCACAATGATCACCACCGGGCCGAAAGTCTGTTTAAAGCGTTTGGTCGTACCCTGCGCCAGGCTATTCAGGTCAACGGTAATACACTGCCGAGTTCAAAAGGGGTGCTGTAATGGACGTGGTCATTTTAGATACCGGATGTGCCAATCTTTCCTCCGTCAAATGGGCGATTGAACGGCTGGGATACCAGCCGGTCGTCAGTCGCGACAAAGGCGTGGTGCTGAATGCCGATAAACTGTTTTTACCGGGCGTCGGTACCGCCAGGGCGGCCATGAGTCAGTTACAGGAACGTGAACTGACAGAACTGATCAGGCACTGTACCCAGCCGGTGCTGGGCATTTGTCTGGGGATGCAGCTGCTGGGGCGTCGCAGTCAGGAGAGTAACGGCATTGATACCCTCGGCCTGATTGATGAACAGGTCAGCCTGATGGAAACCGGCGAATTGCCGTTACCTCATATGGGCTGGAACCAGGTCACCCCGCAGGCCGGGCACCCGTTATTCCGTAATATTGCTGCCGACAGTTATTTTTATTTTGTCCACAGCTACGCCATGCCTGTATTCAGCGGCACCATTGCACAATGTGATTATGGAAAGCCGTTTTCTGCTGCCGTACAGCAGGACAACTTTTATGGTGTCCAGTTTCACCCCGAACGCTCCGGTAAAGCCGGCGCTCAGCTGATCAAAAACTTCCTGGAGATGTAATGATTATCCCCGCTCTCGATTTAATTGAAGGTAAGGTTGTCCGTCTTCACCAGGGAGATTATGCGCAACAACGCGATTACGGTAATGACCCCCTGCCACGCCTGCAGGCTTATCAGCAGGAAGGGGCTGAAGTATTGCATCTGGTCGATCTCACCGGGGCAAAAGACCCGCAGGCTCGCCAGATCCCCTTACTGAAAAAACTGCTCGCCGGTGTCACTGTCCCGGTTCAGGTCGGTGGCGGCATCCGCAGCCGTGATGATGTCGCAGCCCTGCTTGAAGCCGGAGCTTCGCGGGTGGTGGTCGGTTCAACCGCGGTCACACAGCCCGAAGAGGTCAGACAATGGTTCCGCGAGTTTGGTGCAGGGGCAATTGTCCTGGCTCTGGATATCCGGATTGACGAAAACCAGCGTAAAGAAGTGGCCATCAGCGGCTGGCAGCAAGCTGCCGGGGTTACCCTCGAGCAGGTTATCGAAAACTATCAGTCTGTCGGACTGAAACATGTTCTTTGTACAGATATTTCCCGTGACGGCACCCTGGCTGGCTCTAATGTCGCCCTTTACCAGCACGTGACAGCACGTTATCCGCAGATTGCATTTCAGTCTTCCGGAGGCATTGGTTCACTGGCAGATATCGCGGCATTACGCGGCAGTGGCGTAAAAGGCGTGATTGTCGGACGCGCTTTACTGGAAGGAAAATTTACAGTGACGGAGGCTATTTCATGCTGGCAAAACGGATAATTCCCTGTCTGGATGTACGTGACGGTCAGGTAGTCAAAGGTGTGCAGTTCCGTAACCACGAGGTGATCGGTGATATTGTTCCGCTGGCGAAGCGTTACGCTGAGGAAGGTGCCGATGAACTGGTCTTTTATGATATTACGGCCTCTTCTGATGATCGGGTAGTGGATAAGAGCTGGGTGTCACGGGTGGCAGAAGTAATAGATATTCCCTTCTGTGTGGCCGGAGGCATAAAATCAACAGAAGATGCTGCACGTATCCTCACTTTTGGTGCCGACAAAATTTCGGTGAACTCCCCTGCACTGGCGGATCCTGATCTTATCAGCCGGCTGGCTGACCGCTTCGGGGTGCAGTGCATCGTGGCAGGTATCGATACCTGGTACGACGAGCAAAACGGCATTTATCAGGTGAATCAGTATACGGGAGATGAATCCCGAACCCGTGTCACCCAGTGGCAGACCGCGGACTGGGTGACGGAAGTCCAGAAACGGGGTGCCGGTGAAATAGTGCTGAATATGATGAATCAGGACGGTGTCCGTAACGGTTATGACCTGCAACAGCTGAAACTTATCCGCGATATCTGTCATGTTCCTTTAATTGCCTCAGGCGGCGCAGGTACTATGCAGCATTTCCTTGATGCTTTTCGTGATACCAATATCGATGGCGCACTTGCCGCTTCTGTATTCCATAAGCAACTGATTAATATTGCAGAACTGAAAGAGTTTCTGCGTACCAATAATGTGGAGGTCCGTACGTGTTAACTCCTGAGCAACTTGCCCGGCTGGACTGGGAAAAAACCGGCGGGATGATCCCTGCGATTATCCAGCATAACGTTTCCGGTGAAGTACTGATGCTGGGCTATATGAATCAACAGGCACTGGAGGTTACGCAGCAAACCGGGCATGTCACTTTCTGGTCACGCACAAAAAACCGCCTGTGGACCAAAGGTGAAACCTCCGGCCACGTTTTGCAGGTTGTCAGTATCACTGCCGACTGCGATAACGACAGTCTGCTGATCCTTGCCACGCCGGCCGGGCCGACCTGTCATCAGGGGACTTCCAGCTGTTTCTCCCCCGCCGCCAGTGACTGGGGCTTTCTCTATCAACTGGAACAGTTGCTGGCTTCGCGTAAATCGGCAGATCCCGACAGTTCTTATACTGCCAGTCTGTATGCCCGTGGCACCAAGCGTATTGCACAAAAAGTCGGTGAGGAAGGTGTTGAAACGGCACTGGCGGCAACCGTCAATGACCGTTTTGAACTGACCAATGAAGCTTCCGATCTGATTTACCACCTGCTGGTACTGTTACAGGATCAGGATCTCGACTTCAGTACTGTGATCAATAATCTGCGCGAACGTCATCAGAAAAAAGACTGACCCGCAGCGATACGGCAACGCCGCCTGTCAGACAGGTGCCGTTGCCTGTTTCCCCTGTTGCCCCCGCCCGGTTTGCCGGCTGTTCTCTGCGGCTATTTTTGCATTTTCCGCCATAGATCGCCGATTAATCCCCTGAACAGGCATAGTGTGGGTAAATCAGCAGGGTCAGGGGGAACTATGAATTATTATCACAGTCCGGTGTACATTAAATTATCTGAATATCTGTTCTGTTGCCGGAAATCATCCGTATACGTCAATATTGCACTGGTGATGCTGCAAAAAATTACTGAGTTTCCGGCAGTTTATATTGAAGAAATCGCCCTGCTGGCGAATACCACCCCGGCCAGTGTGACTCGGTTCTGTAAAGTCCTCGGGTATCCGCGTTTTCAGATGCTGAAAGAAGATTTACAGCCTTTTTTTATCCCGCCATCTGTATCCTCAGACGGAGACCCACAACAGCTGGAAGCTCGTATGCTGCAGAAAATCCACCGGCATATTCCGCAGCAGCGCTGCAGACAGGTTGCAGACTTATTGAATAATAGCCGCCATCTGTTGATTTTATCGACTGATTACAGTTTTATGCCCTCTAACCTGCTGCGGGAAGCTCTGGCAGACGAAAACCGTCTGGTTTATCAGTTGCACCGCCAGAGTAATGATCATCTGCTGAGTAAATTTCTCGCTGTATGCGATACGGTGATGCTGATCGACTTGACCGGGGAATGGCTGCGAGTCCATCCGCAACTGTTTCCTCGCCTGGCCGCAAAAAATGCAGTTTGTTTTACTGCCCGCGGCCGGTTACCGGTTCCGGAAACCCTGTTTAAGGTAACACTCGATTTATCAGCAATCCCTGACTTTTTCAGCTCTAACTATTTTTCCTGCCTGGCGATCACCAGTACGGTGTTCCATATCATTCGCTATACCAGCCATACACTGCACTGTCATTAGTCTTTATGGTTTACCGGGGCTGTTTTCCAAAAAATGAAAATGAATCTCTTTGTCTGTTAACCCCTGATGTTTTAGCGTGGAACCACCCGTTATGCTGACAAAAGGAATGTCAGATGTCTGTGAATTTACTGGCTGAGAACATACTTACCGGACTGGGCGGTGCCGGTAATATTCTTAATCTTACCCACTGTGCCACACGCTTAAGGATCCGTCTGGCCGATACCACAAAATGTAATGATGCGGCGATAAAGCAGATTAATGGCGTATTAGGTACTGTGACTGTCAGCGGACAATACCAGCTGATTATCGGACATCAGGTCGCAACGGTGTATCAGGCATTACAACAACGGTGTCAGTCAGCGTCGCCGGGGCAACAGGCCACTGGCGGTTCCGGGCCTGCCAGATTGCCGGTATTCGACATTATTTCCGGTAGTTTCCTGCCGCTTCTGGGCCTGATGGCCGCCGGTGGTCTGCTGAAAGTGATTCTGACGGTGATCGGATACCTTAGCCCGGCAACTGCCGCTGGCAATACCTGTCAGATACTTGCCGCCATCGCTAACTGTCCGTTCTATTTTTTACCGGTATTGCTGGGGTGCTCGCTGGCCCGCAGGCTGGGGGCCAACCCGTTCAGCGGACTGATTATCGGGGCGGCCTTACTGGACCCGGTAATCAGCGGTATTATTACACAGCCCGGCAGTTCATTTGCCAGCCTGCCATTAGTGCCGGTCAGTTATGCAGGCAGCGTCTTCCCGGTCTTTATTGCGGTAACGGCCTGCTACTGGCTGGAGAAGCTACTGTTGCGCATTATTCCGCTGTTTCTGCAATTAGCCCTGGTTCCCATGCTGTCACTGATCATTATTATCCCCGCGACTTTGCTGATTTTCGGGCCATTCGGTATCGCGCTGGGAGAACAACTGGCACTGCTGATTGGCATGTTACAGAACAGCAGTGGTCTGCTGTGCGGACTGATACTGGGTGCCGGCTACACTTTTATTGTTCTGTTCGGGCTGCACTGGGGGCTGGTACCGGTCATTCTGGCTAACCTGGCCAGCGGGGGAGATCCTTTATACGCCATCGGCGGCATGGCCGCGTTCGCCCAAATCGGCGTGGCTGCCGGAGTATTAGTTTCCCGGCCGCCAAAAGAATTACGGGTACTGCTCAGCAGCGCACTACTGCCAGCCATGATCAGCGGCGTTACCGAGCCGATTATTTATGGCCTGATGCTGCCTTTCCGCCGGCTGTTTTTATACACCGCCATCGCCAGTGCGATTGGCGGTGCCATTAATGGCTATTTCGGGGTGCAGATGGTGGCTTATGCTTTTGCCAGCCTGCCGGCAATCCCCGCCTTCACACCTGTTGGTATTTATCTGGTCTCGGTACTGGTGACTGTGACCAGTGCTGCCATCATGGTGCTGATTTTTGGTTACCGTCAACCCGCTCATGTTCAGGGAGAACACCATCATGAACGAAAAACTACTGTTTCCTGAGGATTTTTTATGGGGAGGCGCCATCGCTGCTAATCAGGCAGAAGGGGCATGGCTGGAAGGCGGAAAAGGCTGGAGTGTGGCGGACATTAACCGCTTTATTCCGGAAGAAGAGATCCGTCGCCTGTCAAATAAGGAAATGGATACTGCCACAATATGCCGTCTGATGGCTGATCAGCACAGCATTTTTCCCAAAAGAAATGCCATCGGTTTTTATCATAACTACCAGCAAGATCTGCAGCTGATGGCGGGTCTGGGGATGAAAACATTCAGAACTTCCATCAGCTGGGCCCGGGTATTTCCGCGGGGCGATGAACAACAACCGAATGCGGAGGCACTGGCATGGTATGACCGGCTAATCAGCACTATCTGTGACTATGGTATGCAACCAATGATCACCCTCTCCCATTATGAGATGCCCCTGACACTGGCCCTCGAATACAATGGCTGGTCAGACCGGCGGGTGATTGATATGTTTGTGCGTTTTGCCCGTGTCTGCCTGCAACGCTACCGGCACCAGGTGCGCTACTGGATCCCCGTCAACCAGATCAATCTGATCCGTTATGAGTCTTTTAATCATTTAGGGATCCCTGCCGACCGCGTCAGTGATCTGCGACAGGCGAAATACCAGGCTGTGCATCATGAAATGGTGGCATCGGCTAAAATTAAACAGTTCGCCCGTCAGCTGGATCCCGGTTTACAGATCGGCATGATGCTGTACTGTGATTATGCTTATCCCGCCACCACCGATCCCCGGGATGTGCTGGCCGCTCAGCAACGTAATCAGATGGAATATTACTTTGCCGATATATTACTGCGGGGAAGTTATCCGGGCTATGCGCTGCGTTTCTTTGATGACCACCATATCAGCCTGAGAGTGACCCCGCAGGACCGCGAGGACCTGCAACATACCGCCGATTTTATGTCGTTTTCCTATTACTACACCAGCGTGACCGATCGGGAAATTGTTGTTTCAGACAGTCACAACAGCCGCCCTAACCCGTTGCTTAAAGAAAGTCCCTGGGGCTGGGCCATTGATCCTGTCGGGCTGCGGACCGTGTTAAATGAATACTGGGGACGCTGGCAAAAACCGATAATGATTACCGAGAACGGTATTGGCTGCTTTGACCGGCTGGCGGAAGGCCGGATTAATGATGATTACCGGATCGACTATATCAGGGCTCATCTGCAACAGTTACAACAGGCGATGGCCGATGGTGTACCGGTACTGGGTTATTATCTGTGGTCACCGATTGATATCGTCAGTTGTTCTTCCTCACAAATGGAAAAACGCTACGGGCTGATTTATGTTGATCGGGATGACTACGGAGAAGGCAGCGGACAACGTATATGTAAGCAAAGCTACTACTGGTACCAGCAAGTGATTGCCAGCCGGGGCGCAATACTGTCATGTCATGCCGATCACGCCGAATAAATTCTCCCAGCTTAAGGTTCTGATTCTGTTACTGATGAATAAATATGATAGATTAGTGAATGGTGATTTAAAAATATCATAAAAACCCCGGCGGTTTCGGGGTATACAGTGCATAACAAGCCCCCGGCACAGAGGGTGATCAGCATTTACTACATCAACACGATCAGGATGTTACAGATTATGACTTTTACCAGAAAACTTCGTCTGACTGCTTTAACGGCCCTGCTGGCAGGAGCACCTCTGCTGGGCCATGCTGCCCTGTCGCAGGTTCGTTTCGCTGTCGACCCTACATATCCGCCTTTCGAGTCTAAAACTGACGACGGGAAACTGGTGGGTTTTGATATTGATTTAGGCAATGCCCTGTGCCAGCAGATGAACGTCAAATGTGTCTGGGTAACCAATGAGTTTGACGGAATGATCCCGGCACTGAAAGCCCGGAAATTCGATGCCATCCTTTCAGATATGGGCGTTACCGAAGAACGCCTGAAACAGATCGACTTTACCGTACCGGTTTACAATACTCCGGTGATGCTGGTGGCACGTAAAGGTTCCGGCCTGCTGCCGACCGCAGAATCACTGAAAGGTAAAAGTGTCGGTGTGGAACAGGGAACCGTTCAGGAACGTTATGCCCGTGCTAAATGGCAGCCTTATGGCGTAAACGTGGTTGCCTACGGGGATCAGTCTCAGGTCGAAAACGACCTGGTCGCCGGCCGTCTTGATGCAGAATTCACCGACGGGGCTCAGGCCGGTATCGGTTTTCTTAAACAAGCTGCCGGTAAAGATTTTGCACTGACCGGCCCGGCGGTCGAAGACCCGATTATCGGTCCCGGCACCGCCATCGGCCTGCGTAAAGGGGATACTGAATTACGGACAGCGCTGAATGAGGCTTACGCAAAAATAAAAGCTGACGGCACCTTTGATAAAATCCAGAAAAAATATTTCACTACCGATATTTCGGTGAAATAACCCGCCACAGTACCGGAACAGCTCTGCCGTTCCGGTATTCTGTTTTTCCCTATTCTCCGCTGTATACCCTTGCACGGGCTACGCTGAGCCAGGACTGTTACCCATGAAACATCACAGCTATCCGATACATTCTTCCCCTTTCGGTACCCGGCGGTACATTGACAGTTATGAATTCGGTGATAATGACCAGCAGCAAATTTATATTCAGGCCGCACTGCACAGTGACGAACTGCCGGGCGTCGCCGTCGCCTGGTATCTGAAACATGCCCTGAGCAGCCTCGAGAGTCTCGGCAGGCTGCGGGCTAAAATCACCCTGGTGCCTGTGGCTAATCCGATCGGTTTTTCTCAGCAACTGCAAGGGCAGCCACTGGGCCGGTTTGAAAGTAACAGCGGGCAGGATTTTAACCGTCAGTTTCCGGCTATCGGGGAACAACTGGCAGTGCTGGCAGAGCCCTGTTTAGGTCAGGATGCTACGGAAAATAAACAGGTTATCCGTCAGGCTATTGACCGTTATTTTGACAGTTATACTCCCGGGAATGAGCTGCAGTCACAGCGTGCCATTCTGATGCGTATGGCCTGTAAAGCTGACCTAATGATTGATATGCATTGTGACTGGGAAGCTGTTTCCCATTTATATACCACCCCGCAGGCCTGGCCGGAAATTGAAGTACTGGGGCACTATCTGGGCTGCCGGACCGCACTGATTGCCGGTATATCCGGCGGAGAACCCTTTGACGAAGCCTGTGCAGAACCCTGGTATTTGCTGCAACAACGTTTCGCTGACCACTATCCGTTACCGGAACCATTAAAACCGGTGACCCTCGAACTGCGCGGTGCGCGGGATGTCAGCCATCAGCAGGCTGAAACAGATGCACAGGCAATAATTAACGGGCTGATTGCCCTGGGATATATTGAGGGTGCAAGACCGCCACTCCCGTCCGGGCCCGCTCCGCTGGCTGCACCGCTGGCGGGTTGTGAGTATCTGACCGCCCCTCATGCCGGGGTTATTCTTTACACCCGGCAGCCCGGCGAATGGATCCGCGCCGGTGAAGTGGTCGCCGAAATCCTCGACCCCATCAGTGACCAGCTGACGCCGCTGGTCTGTCAGCAGGACGGATTACTTTACGCCCGCCACTGGGTCAGATTTGCCACCGCAGGCCTGCTGGTCGTCAGACTGGCAGGGGGGACTGCACGCAGGGAAGGACCGTTACTGGTGCCGTAAAACACTCAACGCTATCAGTTATTACTACAGTAACCTCCGGCATCACCGGAGGTTTCAGCCAGTCTTTCAGTCCAACATCCGAGATAATCGCCGGTAATCTACCGATTAGAAATGAAGAGATTACTCTGCTTCGGGCAACAACCACCATGCTTATGATGGATAATTGCATCGGCTAATGAAAAATCTCCCGTGTCCGCATTTCTCCTCCGGGGACAAAAGGTTTTAAACGGCCGGTAACCGTCTGACAACTTTTGTCCTGAGATCAGAGAACAGCACTGCAATTTCATGACTGATTACCTGAGAATGGCTATACGATTAACTCTTACTCTCTCCGGATAACAATAAAATTAGTTTCCCGCAAAAACTATTTTGTAAACGTCCCAGCTCTTCCTGATACTGTTTTGTTTGTGTCTCAAACCGTTGTTTTTGATCCTCAGTATGCTGTAATTCCTGTTCAAGCTGAGATTTCTGTTCTATATGCTGTCCCAGGGCCTGAACCATCTCATTTTTTTGCCCTTCAAGTAGTTGCAGCTGATATTTATACTCTTCAGTCACTGTAATCATCTTATCGAGATTTTTCTGATTCTTGTTCAGCTGATTCTGGTTATGGGTATTAAGTTGATGGGTATGCCTGACATCCTGCTCCAGCCGGCATTTCAGGGCCATTAGCATATGCTCAGGAGTACCGGATATAAAATGCTGGTATTGTTCTGCCAGATAATCAGATTCAAAATCACTTGCTGACAGCAACGGAGACTGTTGGTAGAAAGACCGGATTAACATATAAAATTTTTCATATGCTTCCCAGCTTTTTAATGTTGATAAACTCCAGCTTAAAAATTCAACACTGTAGTTATTATAATTCTTCCGCAATGGATATAACTCAGGGTGCCGGGTCAGAAAATCATCTAATTTTTTTATCGCTTCCAGTGAACAATAGTAAGAAATTTCCCGAGTATTGGATAATGACCCAGCTCTGTTATCTCGGTGAGTAATTAATATATCATCACATACAGTAATTTCTTCAGCTTGTAACATTATTGCACAAACAAAATAGAGGTCATTAGTTGTCCGAATTTCCTGAAATTTTAACCCGCTGCGAATGATGAGTTCATGGCTAATTAGCTTATCCCATGCCCACCAGATAAAATTACGGAAAAAATTATTTTTCATCTGTAATGCATTAAATTTTTTTTCCTCCGGTAGTGAATCACTGGCAATCGTCCATGCTGTTTCAGTAACAATACCACTATCATCATCAAGATTATTGCTACGGAAAACTAAGATATCTGCATTGTTATCACTTGCCTGTTTATACGCAGTTTCAAGCATATCAAGACTATAAATATCATCATCATCCAGAAAAATAATATATTCACCGTGTGCATATTGAAGCCCTCGGTTTCTGGAATAACCTGCCCCCCGATTATCTTCATTGACCAGTACTAAAAATCGGGGATCATTTCGGCATATTTCATTAATAATCTGAATTGTAGAGTCAGTCGAATAATCATCAACAATGATCACCTGAATATCAGAAAGCGTTTGCTTCGAGATATTATTAATTGTTTCCGCTATATAACCTTCAGTATTATATGTGGTAATAATTGCTGTAACTTTCGTTAAATACATAGTATATACCCCTGAAATTTTACCATGTCATATCTGACCAGCAAGGTTTATATTCTATTAAAATCATATGCTATAATAATTAAAATATCACTGAGAATCATCCCACAAACACGTAATTAATTTAACTTCAGCGGCTTTGTTCAATAAATCGAACTTTTTCTGAATTGAGAGGTCAGATCACGTATTCTCTGACAACGCAGGAGTCCCGTGGCAAAGCAGAAGTTCAGAATAACCCACTGACACTGAAGCACCTCAGGAAACATATGGATGTGATCTGCACAGCATTCCGCTTCAAGGATATATACATTTTACCATTCGCATAACTTTCTCAAAATTCTACCCATGCCTCTGCACTTCTCTTCATAGAATACCTGCCGTCGGTATGTCGGCGCAAAAACGATAACAACATTCACTGACAGCAAAGATCCGGCAGACCTGACGAACACTGGCTTCCTGAATGATTTCAGACTTCAGCCGCTTTTCGGCATACATACTTTTGAGACGACGGTTTTCTTCTTTCAGGTCTTTCAGGTCTTTCAGGTCTTTCAGGTCTTTCAGGTCTTTCAGGTCTTTCAGGTCTTTCAGGTCTTTCAGGCGAGACATTAGGGCAGCATCCATCCCGCCAAACTTTGAACGCCATTTATAAAAACTGGCACTGCTAATGCCATGTTCCCGACGCAGTTCCGGAACCGAAGTACCCGCTTTCGCCTGCTTAAGAATGGCGATGATCTGGCTGTCAGTAAAACGTGACCGGTGAGCTTCGCTGCCCTTTCGGTCCATAGAAATCCTCCCTGAATTCAGGTTAGTAGAAAATTCTACTTATGAACACACCGATTTTTCGGGGGGATTACCCCAACAGCCCAGCTTAGCTGGGGTTTTTTGGTACAAAAAAAACCGGTCCGGTAAAATACCGGACCGGTTTCTGAAAGCCGTTTAATATAATATGAATGGTGCAGCTTTATAAGATTATTTCATATCAGGGCGTTCTAAGGATGATTAATCTAACCATTCGGTGTGGAATACACCTTCTTTATCGGTACGCTTATAAGTATGAGCACCGAAGTAGTCGCGCTGTGCCTGAATCAGGTTAGCCGGCAGCACTTCTGAACGATAGCTGTCATAGTAAGCAATCGCCGCAGAGAACGTCGGCGCAGGAATACCATTCTGGACCGCATAAGCCACAACGTCACGCAGCGCCTGCTGGTATTCGTCGGCAATATTCTTAAAGTACGGTGCCAGCAGCAGGTTAGCGATCTCTGCATTTTCAGCATACGCATCGGTAATCTTCTGCAGGAACTGAGCCCGGATAATACAACCGGCACGGAAGATTTTAGCAATCTCACCGTAGTTAAGATCCCACTGATACTGCTCTGAAGCAGCACGCAGCTGTGAGAAGCCCTGAGCATAAGAAACGATTTTGCCCAGGTACAGTGCACGGCGTACTTTTTCAACAAACTCAGCTTTATCGCCGGAAACTGTTTTAGCAACCGGGCCGGTCAGTACTTTAGAAGCGGCTACACGCTGAGTTTTCAGGGAAGACAGGTAACGGGCAAAAACAGATTCAGTGATCAGTGACAGTGGTTCGCCTAAGTCCAGAGAGCTCTGGCTGGTCCATTTACCGGTTCCTTTGTTAGCGGCCTCGTCGAGGATCACATCAACCAGGTAGTTACCTTCTTCATCTTTTTTAGTGAAGATATCTTTAGTAATATCGATCAGGTAGCTGTTCAGTTCACCGGTGTTCCATTCACTGAAAGTTTCAGCCAGCTGTTCGTTGCTCAGGCCCAAAGCCCCTTTCAGCAGGGAATAGGCTTCAGCAATTAGCTGCATATCACCGTATTCGATACCGTTGTGCACCATTTTCACATAGTGACCGGCACCGTTAGGACCGATATAGGCAACACAGGCTTCGCCTTCTGCACGGGCCGCAATTTTGTCAAAGATAGGAGCAACCAGCTCATAAGCTTCTTTCTGACCACCAGGCATAATTGAAGGGCCTTTCAGAGCACCTTCTTCACCGCCGGAAACGCCGGTACCGATAAAGTTAAAGCCCTGGTCAGACAGTTCTTTATTACGGCGGATAGTGTCTTTATAGAAAGTGTTACCGCCATCGATAAGAATATCGCCTTTATCCAGATGCGGAGTCAGAGATGCGATGGTCTTGTCGGTCGCTTCACCCGCCTGCACCATTAACAGGATACGGCGTGGTTTTTCCAGGGATTCAACAAACTCTTCGACACTGTAGTAAGGTGCCAGTTTTTTGCCCGGATTTTCAGCAATCACTTCATCTGTTTTTTCACGTGAACGGTTAAATACAGAAACGGTATAACCGCGGCTTTCAATATTCAGAGCCAGGTTACGGCCCATCACTGCCATACCTACTACACCGATTTGTTGCTTGGACATTATCTACTCCTGTCAGATCAACTCAGGTAACATTCATTGAGACTATAATGTAATGATGAATGAGAAAATTTAAATTAAAACTACCAGCATCCTGTACAATTAACCAGTAATTCCGCACAATTCGAACAATCAGCGTCCGTATCAATACTCACAAACAATTTCAATGGACAGTTTTAAGTCAAAAATGCTTACTGTGAATAAAATTCGACCATTACTTTCTGAAGGTCTTATAAATGTTTATCGTTTTTGCGATAACATCATCGGATGAAAATTTTTCGATGACAAGTTCGCGACCCTTTTCCCCCATCGACTGTCTGAGAGACTTATGTTGTAATAATTTTTTTAATTTTGAACAAAAAATCGCTTCATCACCTTTCGGGATAAGATAACCGGTAACATTGTCAATAACGATGCTTTTACAACCACCACTATCATAAGCAATGCATGCTCTCCCCTTCGCAGCACCTTCAATCAATATGCGTGGTACGCCTTCCGGATAAAGTGTGGGTAACGCAACGATGTTAGACTGCGCAATGAGGGTATCAATATCATTACGTGTGCCAAGCCATTCAATATCTCCGCTATTCACCCATTGTTGAATTTCAGCAGATTTAATTGCATCAGGATCGTCATCAACTAAAATACCTGCGACTAATAACCTGAAATTGATATTTTCTATGGATAACTTGTTTTTTATATTTATCAGCGTAGACAGACCTTTATTATGCAGCATTCTGCTGGCAAAGAAAACAATCGGGATATCATTTTCATTTTCATATGAGAAACTATACATCTTTATGTCAACACCACAGCCATCAATAATAACTGCATTTTCCTCCGGAAACTTTACACATTCCCTAAAGGTTTGGAAATCAGCATCATGTTCAAATACAATACGACTTTTATTGTTTGAAAAAATATAAGAATATACCGAGCAAACAATTTTTTTAAGCCACTTTCGACAGAAACCAGCCGCATTGAACACCCTGCCCAGGCCAACTAAATTTGCTACCATAGGCTTTGATTTTATTTTTGAATACAACCCGCCAATAATAATTGGTTTTATTGTGATGCAATGTAAGACTGAAGGCCCTATTTGCCTTAGGAAATAAAATGCTCTGATAGCACTATAAAAAAAACCAAAAAAATTATAAGAACGCTCTTTAAGCGGCAATCTGTAACAGCGAAAACCTAACTCTGAAAACTTATAAAAATATTCATCACCATGAAATCTGGTAATAATAAAAACCTCAAAACCATTCTCTTTTGCTGACAGAGCTCGATCTAACCAATGAAGATTAAAATACCAGTCCGAGTTTATAAAGTAACAAATTTTATTCATAGAATAATTTCTCTGTCATATAGTTCAGATTATTACCCTTCGATTTAACACTCCGTCACGTACGGCTTTAAATATGTAGCAGAGACTTCTCTTTCTTTCATTCTCTTTCAAAGATAAAATAAAGTACTTAAAAACACGAAGGCTGATGGCAGTGCGACTGAAAATGACATTATCCTTCAATATATATCTTGAAAGTATCATATTTCTTATCAGGTAATATATTTTCCAGGGGGGTATTTTACGCCCTGAGGAAGTATCTATATCATGGTAAACCAATAGCCCTGGGTGGTAAAGTATCTTATATCCCTGGCTATGAAGTTTGAATGAATAGAAGACGTCATCGAAATATATAAATATATCTTTATCAATTAACTGGTATGTTTCTTTTAACAACCGGAAACTAACAACGCAACCAACGAAAGAAAAAGTAGAGACCTCCGAAGACTGATTTTCATCCGGTAAAAAAAACTGCGGATTAAACAGATATCTGAGGGTATGAGTGATTGTTGCCTGATGCGTTCTCCAGGGAATGTTCATCTTACATATCTGATTCTGCCGGTTGACAACTTTAGCGCAATAAACAGAGTATTCCGGACAACAGATTTCGGAGAAGCGGTCAATAAAATCATTGTCCGGAAATGCATCATCATCATAAAAAACGACCCAGTCTGTTTGCAAATTTTGCGCAATAAATTCTGCGCCCAGTGCAAAACCCGCAGCTCCCCCCTGGTTAGAGTCAGCGTTTATAATATACAACCTTGGATCATGTTGTGCATTGAGGAACTCCGCAGTCCCGTCATCAGAATGGTTATTAACCACCACAACAGCATCGAAGGCCAGAGCGAGTGTGGCTTCCAGGGTAGTCTGCAGTTTTTTACACCGGTTATAGGTTACAATCAGACTGACCATCTTCATCTGACTTTTACCGTAAATGCAGGCATAACCGTATCTGCTGCGATGGAAGACAGATACGTTTCTGCCACATTAAGTGCTTCAGCAATTGTAACATCCATATCAAGATAACGATACGTCGCCAGTCTGCCGGTAAAAGTCACTTTTTTTTCATTTTCTGCCAATACCAGATAGCGCTCCAGCATTTCCATTTCACCGACCTGACGAATCGGATAGTATGGCGTATCATCGGCCTCACATTTCCTGCTGTATTCTTTGTAACATACAGAACCGCTATGTTTTTCCCAGGGAGAAAAATATTTATGTTCTGTAATACGAGTATAGGGTACATTTTCCGAGCAATAATTCATTACCGCTGTTCCCTGATAGTCACCGTCACACCTGACCGTTTCGAAATCAAGAGTCCTGTATCCCAGGCGGCCATATACAAAATTATAATAAGCATCCAGAGGCCCGGTAAAGAAAAGGTGATCAATGTTTTCGGCATCAGAAGGCTGATAATGATGATTAAGTTCAAGCTCAATACCAGGATGATTTAATATATTATCGATCAGAACAGTATAGCCTTCTTTTGGCATGCCCTGATATTTATGATTAAAGTAATTATCATCATAATTAAATCTTACCGGAAGACGCTTAAGAATGGATGCAGGTAACTCATCCGGAGACATCCCCCACTGTTTGATGGTATATCCTTTAAAAAAAGCTTCATAAAGTTCTTTACCGATAAATTTTAACGCTTGTTGCTCAAAAGTGCGAGGGTCTTTAATTGACTGATCACTCTTGCTTTCAATTAATTTACGGGCTTGATCCGGAGAGCAGGTTGTTTTAAAAAATTGATTGATAGTATGTAAATTAATCGGTAATGAAAAAACCTGATCTAAAACTGTTGCCTTGACCCTGTTTGTATAAGGCATCATTTCACAGTAACGATTGACATAATCCCATACGGTCTGGTTATCCGTATGAAAAATATGTGGGCCATAAGTATGGACCATAATATCTGTTTCAGGATCCCGTTCACTATAACAATTTCCGGCACTGTGTGGCCGGCTGTCAATAACTTTAACCTTGTGCCCCTGTTCAGCTAACTGACGAGCAATAACCGCGCCTGAAAGGCCTGCTCCAACGATAAGGATATTTTTACGGTTTTTCATTGTTCACCCAATAATTTTTCTACGGAATTTATAATAGTATTTAATTAAAAAGTTACGCTGTGCGCTTCCTGTAGGAGCATAGCGATCAACTAGCGGCATTATTTTTCTTTTTATTTTTGTCTGAAATAATATTTTTTCCTGAGCATTGTAAACATTATTGATAACCCTGGGATATAGTCTCTGAGTCAATTCACTGCTCCAGGGTGTTGAATTAAGATAGCTTTCAAAATTATCAAAATAATCAACATCTTTAGTATTCCATGGTTTATTTTCCCCGGCAAAATGAATCATTTTGGGGTTCATCCTGGCTTTCAGAAAATCCAGATAGGTAGATAACCGGAGATTAGGATAGAAATCATCTGTATTGCCATTTCCATGATAAACATTCCATTCCAGAGGCAGGTAATGGACACGATCATAAAAAACTTTGTTCATAATATCCTGGTCAAGGAACCAGTAATACTTGTCTTTTATTTCATCAATCAAACGCTGGTAGGTATTCTCTGCTGACATCTGGACAATATTAAAAAGAATAATTCCTGCCTGAAAATACTGCTCAGGATGGGTCATACCTAATACAGAGATAAGATATTTTCTCGCTGGCATAGTTCCGCAAGAAGAATCTGCTATCGCACCAAATTTTAAAAATCCTTCCATGACTATATCACGTACGGCAGCAACAAGATTATTGCCAAGATCTATATCGATTAGTTCAGAAACATCACTTTCAACAATAGTATCTGCATCAATAAATAATACTTTATTGTATAACTCAAACAGCGCTGGTATAAATAACCGTGCATAGGTTGCTGCCGTAAAGTGACCTCGGGTATGGACGGTACTTAACTCAGTAAATGCATTTATATCAAAGAACCTCAGACTGATATTTAACGCATTTTTTGTCAGTTCATATATCCTTCGCTTGTTAGCAACAGAAATAGAGTTTTCTAAAATAATAATGTCATAGTTTTTATCTGAACGTGAGTTCTTCAAAATAGAATTGATTAAAGCGGCCCCTGAGATGGAATATTTATCATCAAAACAGATAACTATCGGCACAGAGTGATTATCAAAAACTGGCTTTATTTTTCCATTGAAAGTTTCCTTTGAAACAAAAGTTCTCTGAACTTCTTTTGTTTTTATCTCAGGATTTTCATTGATTTTATGGATGATGAATATATTAAACAACCTTTCGGAAATATGACCAATAACTCTTTTTTCCTGAGCATTGTAATTCCTGAAGGCTATTCTTTTCTCAAGTTCATCAGTTATAGAGAAAAGCCACTCAGAATACTCATCAAAAATATGTTTTTTCATTACAAACATATTTGTATAATAACCTTCATGATCGTCATTAAACTTCCTGATACTTGATTCGAATTCAGGATAAAGCTCTTTAACAATAGCTAATGCAAGATCATAATCTCCGATATGCAAATACTCACCTTTTGCATAATGGATATAATTATTTTTGCTCCCTGCATTTAATACTGACCATTTTCTAGGGAGTAATATATCCACCCCTTCAAGTGATTCAGCGATACCTTCATCTGTTAACTGAAATTTTTCCTGATAGTCTCTGTCAATCTCTGGATAAACTACAACCCCCCAGTTATCTTCGGGAAAATTCTGTATTTTGGAAAAATTCAGGTGTCTGCGATAATGCATAAAACCGATATAATCAGAGTCACCACTATTCTTCCATGCCCAGTATTGTGCTGTCAGTTCACAATAGAAAGGATTTTTGAATGATATATTATCATCGCGGTCATCACCTTCACAACCAATGGTATTTAACGTATTAGCTTTTCCTACATGCAGAGGTGTAATGCAGGAGGCATCAAGAAAAGCACTTGGCTTATGATGACTGGTATATATTTTTATTTTATTCATTTTAAGACATCATTTCCAGATATTGTGGGATAATCTGCCCGGCCTTACCGGCAGCTTTTAAGTTATGGTTTTCTATCCAGATAACCTGATCGCATATTTTCTCAACATCTTCCATACTATGGCTGACAAACAGAATAGTGATCCCGCGTTTCTTAAACTCATTGATGGTGGCGATACATTTTTTCTGGAATGCCACATCTCCGACAGCTAATACTTCATCAATTATCAGTATATCCGGTTCAACCTGGCTGATAACAGAAAACCCGAGTTTTGCCAGCATACCACTGGAATACACACGGATGGGCTCATCAATAAAACTTCCCAGCTCAGAAAAAGCAATAATCTCTTCCAGTTTTTCCAGAACCTGTTTTTTCCTGAGTCCAAGCAAGGTGGCATTCAGAATAATATTTTCACGTCCCGTTAACTCCGGATGAAATCCTCCACCCAGCTCAAGCATTGATGCAATTCTTCCATGGGTGATAACACTGCCTGAAGTCGGCTTTATCACACCGGCAACCAATCCGAGCGAAGTACTCTTTCCTGCACCATTACGACCGATAAGGGCGACAGCTTGCCCTTTTTCTACTTTAAAACTGATATTTTCTATAGCCTTATACTGTCGTCCTTTCAGCAGTGAAAGGGCCCTGCGAGGATGAAATATCAAATCTTTCACACCACTGCCTATATGGTGATATAACGGATATGATTTTGATACATTTTTAAATTCAATAGCAGTTTTCATTACAATATCTCAGCAAAACGGAATTTCAGTTTATTGAATATGAAACTACCGACCACTAAAAATAACCCAGAATATAAATACATTTGTGCAATAGAGTTATAATCAATAGTACCTTTCATAAAGAGATCACGCCAGGCCAGCATCATTTCTGATACAGGGTTAACTTTAAGCATCCACTGATATTCTTTAGGAATAAGATCTGCTGAGTAAAGAATTGGCGTACAATAAAACATCAGCATGATAACCAGCGGAATAAAACGCTCAAGGTCTCTGAAAAACAGATTTAATGAACTTATCGCTAAAGACAGCCCAAGAGTTAATATCATTTGCGCCATTCCGATTAACGGAACACCCCATAACCATGACCATGAGGGGGTCATATTATATATCAATAGGAAAATAATAATTACTGGTATGGTACAAATAAAATGCAAAAACTCCATGAAAACATTACAAAATGGAATGATTGACCTGGGGAATACGGTTTTTTTGATGATCTGTGCATTAGAAATAAATGAGAATAACGAATTACTGACTGAACTGGCGAACCATTGCCAGGGGAATAATCCGGTAATCAGAAAAACTGTATAGTCCGGTATCTGAACCCTCATTACCAATTTAAAAATAAAGTAATAAATCAGCGCAAATAATAAAGGATTTGCAATAGACCATAAATAGCCAAGAAAACTGCTTTTATACCTGACCTTCAGTTCTTTCTCCGTAAGCACAGAGATAAGATCGATTAAATAACCAGCACTAAACTTCATTTTCTCTATCCGATTTTAAGTCTGAGAAGGTAACTGACTGTATTTTTCCACGCTACCGCCCCGGGCTTTTCAGCTACCCGTACACTATATAACTGTTAAAAATTCAAGCTGAACTTATGTGCTAATATGCCGGCAACTCTGTCACCGGCATCCCAGATTCCTTATCAGCGATACCCGTTGGGATTTTTACTCTGCCACAACCAGGTATCACGCATCATTTCATCAAGGCCGCGGCTGACTGTCCAGCCCAGTTCACGTTCTGCCAGCGAAGGATCCGCCCAGAAAGCCGCCAGATCACCACTGCGACGTGGTTTGATAGTATAAGGCACCGGTTTTCCGCAGGCTTTTTCAAAGGCTTTGATCATTTCCAGCACCGAATAACCTTTGCCGGCACCCAGATTATAAGCACGGTAACCAGTACTCTGTTTCAGGTGATCCAGGGCTTTAAGGTGCCCTTCCGCCAGGTCAACTACGTGGATATAATCCCGCTGGCAGGTACCGTCCGGAGTGTGGTAGTCGTCACCGAAGACACCTAACTGCGCCAGCTTACCGATAGCTACCTGGGCTATATAAGGTAGCAGATTATTCGGGATACCGGCCGGGTCTTCACCGATTTCACCTGACGGGTGCGCCCCTACCGGGTTGAAATAACGTAACGCGATAGTATTAAACGCCGGCTCTGCACGGGAAAAATCCTGCAACACCTGTTCGATCATCACTTTAGATGTCCCGTAGGGGCTGGTCGTCCCGCCGATCGGGGTGGTTTCAACATAAGGAACCGGGGCATGCTCACCGTATACCGTCGCTGAAGAACTGAAAATAAAATTCATGATCCCGGCGTTGCGCATCTCTTCCAGTAATATCACTGTGCCTGAGACATTATTGTCATAATATTCAAGGGGCATACGGGTGGATTCACCCACCGCTTTCAGTGCCGCGAAATGAATGACTTCCGTCACAGGATAGTCAGCAAACAGTTTTTGCAGGCACTGACGATCGCGGACATCACCTTCAACAAAAGTCGCAGCTTTACCGGCCAGTTTTTCCACACGGCGCAGAGATTCCTGTGACGCATTACAAAGATTATCCAGTACCACAACGTCATCACCACGTTCCAGCAGTGCCAGTACCGTATGAGACCCGATATAACCTGCACCACCCGTGACTAAAACTGACATATCTGACTCCATGTTGTTAATGTTATAAAGAGATAACAATCAATTATTTTGCGATAATACGGCGTATGCTCTCACGGAATTCCTGCCCCTGTGAAGGGTTATGCAGCCCGTAACTGACAAAAGCCTGCATATAACCAAGTTTGCGCCCACAGTTATAATCCGTACCACTCAGTAACGAAGCTTCTACCGGTTGTTTTTTGCTCAGACTGGCGATGGCATCTGTCAGCTGGATACGCCCCCAGGCACCGGCTTCCGTCTGCTCCAGCTCTTTCCAGATCGCCGCCGACAGTACATAACGCCCTGCCGCTGCCAGGTCTGATACTGTCTCAGCAGCCTGTGGCGGTTTTTCGATAAATTCTTCTATCTCGCTCACATCTCCGGGGTTATCAAGCACTGTGCGGGTAGTGATGACGGAGTATTCAGACAGGTCTTCGCCCGGCATATGCTTGCTCAGTACCTGGCTGCGGCCTGTTTCTTCGAAGCGCTCTATCATTGCCGCCAGGTTATAACGCAGGTGATCGGCAGTAAAACCATCCAGCACAATATCAGGCAATACCACGATAAAAGGATTATCGCCGATCATCGGTTTAGCACATAAAATAGCATCCCCCAGCCCCAGAGGTTGTGGCTGACGGACATTCATGATCGTCACACCCGGCGGACAAATGGACTGCACCTCTTTCAGTAACTGACGCTTAACCCGCTGTTCCAGCAGGGCTTCAAGTTCATAAGTCGTATCAAAATGGTTTTCGACCGCGTTTTTAGACGCATGGGTCACCAGGATAATTTCTTTAATCCCTGCGGTTGCACATTCATCAACGATATACTGAATCATTGGCTTATCAACTATTGGCAACATTTCTTTGGGAATAGCTTTTGTGGCCGGTAATAAATGCATACCTAATCCGGCAACCGGAATCACAGCTTTTAATTTGGTCATAAATAATCCATTCCTTAATCAAAATTAATGCCTGATTATGTGCGACAACGCAGCTTAATCTGCATCAGTATCTTCTGAAATCATCTCAGCGACCAGCCATTCCGTCGTCATTGTCTGCCGGTTCGCACTGCCGGTAACCCGGATGCCGTTTTCACCGGATAATGGTAGCCAGTACAGCGATACCGTTCAGGTACCGGTGACACAGCGTACCTTCTGAGTCACTGACTGCGTCTTATGCTGCTGGCTGTACAGTTATTCTCAGCAAAAACGAATGTTATTCACGTTCTGAAAAACCAGCCCCGTTCAGGTTTACCCTTTCCCCGCCATAATCAGCCCCCCGGGGGAAGGCTTATCCGGACAGACTATTTTTGAGGTGCAGTGCGATCCGTATGGTCTGTCCAGCGATTCAGGCGATTTCTCAGCTCATTGCGCATATCACCATTCAGCAGCTGGCCGATGGGTAATGCATAGCGCAGTTTATCCCATGGCCCGTAGAAACGCAGGGGTATTGGTTGGTCAGCCAGTAACTGTACCAGCCTGCTATCCCCTTGCCAGTTTTTCATTAGCAATGCAAAAGTGATATCCATAGAACGGGCCGAAAAACTGATATTCCCCTGACCGTTAAGTTGCATATCATGACTTTCTCCCCGCAGCTGAGTGATTTTCAGTACTCCCGGGGTCAGGCTGATGCGGCCATTAAGTTCCGGCACCGGTGAATGGGCCAGTGACCCCGCCTGTACCCTGTCACTGGATCTGGTAACCGCGTCACTGACCATCTGCGGCAGGTTGAAAGGTGCCGTATCCAGCTGATCGATTCCCAGGCTGGCTTCGCCCTGCCATTGATTAAGAATATCATTATTACTCAGGCCATTACCTCTGAACTGTCCGTTCAGTGTTAAGGTGCCTTTCACTGCCTGCGGTAACTGCAAAAAGGCCAGTACCGGTTGTAACTCAATATTACGTAATACGGGGCTGAAGCTGACCTGCATTTCGGCTGGCCGTAAGTCAATCTGTCCCGGCAGCGAGAAGTTCCCCGCCCCTGACTGCCCGGTCAGAGTATTAATATTGATTAATCCCTGATTCGCGGTGGTATCTAACTGTAAATGTGCTAATGGCAGCCCTCGCCATATGGCGTTACTGGCACGGATGCTGATATCCATATTCGCAGTACGTAGCCAGGTTTGCTGCAACGGCTGGCTGGCAGTATCGGCAATCACCGGTGCCCTGACGACATGGGGTGATGACTGACTGACTGAGCTGCCGGCAGATGCCAGCAACTGGTCAAAGTCCGCAGTGTCGGATACCAGTCGCGCCCGCAGTCGCGGAACAGGTTGTAACTGGCCGTCAATATTCCCCGAAAAATCACTGTTGTTCGCCTGCAGCGAAAGGCCGGAAACGGCAAACTGCTGACCTGACGGACGCCAGATGGCATTAAATACGGCATGGCCATTGATACCGTTTGCCGGTAAGTCGACCCCGGAAATCTGATAGCCGGACGCTGTTACCTGCAACCCCAGTTGTTGCGGATACTGGCTGGCATCCAGGTTACCGCTCACTGTCAGTTGCAGATTCTGCTGATTACGCGAGACCCTGCTACTGAAGTCAAACTGGCCTTGTTTATTTTTTTGCTGGCGGACAGACAAATTAAGATCACGAAAATTCATCTGGTTGCCGCTGGCGTCCTGCCAGACAAACAGGCTGTCGACAATATCCAGTCGGGCAATATCGAAACTCCATCCGCGTCCCACTGCCGGTTCTCCGGTGGGGCCTTCTGCCGGCCCCACCGGAGAACCGGGCTGGCGTTCACCTGCAGTCGACGGCAGGTCACGGATCACCGCATTTTTCAGCAACACCTGGCTGACTTTAAGCTGATGGGATAACAGTGGTAATAACTCAACATCCAGCCGCATATTTTCTGCTGTCACCGCCGGCTGGCTGGCACCCGGGGCGGTTAACGATAACTGGTCACTGAGGATGCTGAGCTTTGGCCATACATGCCAGCGTAATTCACCGGAGAGTTTTAACTGATAACCACTGCGTTTAGCGACCTGTTGCGCCATATACCCGCGAAAATCATTCGGATTTACCAGCAGTACCAGCGCTGTCATTCCTGCGACAATGACCACCAGTAATATTGCCAATGTGGTTATCAATCTTTTCATACCATCCCCGGTGTGAATAGTTAGTCTTTATCTATCCTGCTGGCAACTGCGCCTTGCTGATCGCGATATTTTGCGTCTTCTCTGCGATTATACGGGCGCTGGGCAGGGCCTGACAGTGGTTCGAAACTTAATGCCCCTATCAACATACCCGGTCGTAAAGCCAATGGCAATTTACCTGAATTATAGAACTCCAGCACAATCCGGCCTTTCCAGCCCGGGTCAATACGGTGCGCCGTCACATGAACCATCAGGCCCAGCCGTGCCAGAGAAGAACGTCCGTCCAGCCAGCCTACCAGGTCATCCGGCAGGGTCACCGATTCCAGGGTAACAGCCAGAGCCAGCTCACCCGGATGCAGGAAAAATGCATCCCCCTCCGGCAGGTTAATCTCATCACTCATCACCCGATCCAGTGCCGCGCTGACTTCAGCTTTCGGACCACTTAAATCGATATATGCCGCCGTGTGCCCGCGGAATGTCCGGAACTGGTTACCCAGCCGGACATCTACGGTCGCACCGTTGATACGCTCCACCGGCGGACGCGGTGAAATATCAAGTCTGCCATCGTCGAGCCAGTTTTCTATATCCCGGTCACACAATCTCATGCAGATGTCTCCTTTAATCCCTGCTGCTGACAAAAAAGGAGGGAAATCCCCTCCCTGTCGTCGTTATTCAAAAAACTGATTAATTTTCGCTTTCAGAATATCAATAGCAATGCGGTTTTTACCCCCGCGCGGCACAATGATATCGGCATACTGTTTGGAGGGTTCAATAAACTGCAAAAACATCGGACGAACCGTTTTCTGATACTGAGTCATCACGGAGTCCATTGATCGGCCACGTTCATTGACATCGCGTTTCATTCTGCGCATCAGACAAATATCTAACGGTGTATCGACAAAGATTGAGAAATTCAACTCATTGCGTAACCGCGGGTCGGTCAGTAACAGGATCCCTTCAAGGATAATAACCTTTTTAGGCTCCAGATTAATCGTTTCCTTCATCCGCGTGTGTTCAGAATAGCTATACACCGGAAGTTCGATCGCACTACCTGCTTTCATTGCCTGTAAATGCGCCAGTAATAAATCATGATCCATCGCATTCGGATGGTCATAATTAGTTTTAATCCTCTCTTCCATAGTGAGGTGGCTTTGGTCCCGGTAATAACAATCTTCCGGGATCACACCGATATGTTCGTCACCTACCTGGTCACGAATTTCACGATAGAGCGTGCTGGCAATCAAACTCTTACCTGAGGCTGAAGCTCCGGCAATACCGACGATTACGCACTGATGGGACGTGTCAGTCATACTTTTTTGAGACCTGAAACTGAAGCCGGTATTTTCTGATAATCTACAGATCATACAGGCAAATTGAGAGGGTATACGCCGGCGATTATAGGGATTTCACCGCACTGATGCCAGAAAAAAGCATCAGTAATCTTCAGACTACGCCCATAGGCTGCCCCGGTAATATTCTATATACTCCCCTGCCACACCGGATACTGATTAATTATTGCCCGCAGCTACGGCTATCACCTGAATACTATGTTCACCAGGGAAAATATGTACTGGAAAAATTTAACTTATTTTGGCGACAGTATGTTGCTGCTACCCACTGCCGTATTAATAGCTATATTTCTGCTCTGGAAAAGCGGTCGCTGGCAAACCGCCTTCGGCTGGCTGGTCACTTTTGGCAGTGCCGGTATGATTGTCAGTATCTCTAAGGTAATGTTTATGGGCTTTTTTCTCGGCAGTAAAACCTATAATTTTACCGGTTTCAGTGGCCATACCACTATGTCCTCCACCTTCTGGCCGGTCTTTATGTGGCTGATATCGGCCCAATGGCCGTTAGTGCGCCGCCGCTGCTTAATTATTGCAGGGTACCTGCTGCCGCTGGCTATTGGCTTTTCCCGGCTGCAATTACATGCCCATTCTCCCAGCGAAGTCATTACCGGCGCCATACTTGGCCTGAGTCTGAGTTCGCTGTTTTTGTTTGTTCAGCGACATACGGCGCTGAAAGCTATTCCGCTAACCCAGCTGGCACTTTTTGCCTGCCTGCCGGCGGTTATTTTATTGCAGGGACAACCCGCAACTACTCAGCAATTCCTGGCAAAGCTATCAGCACGGCTGGCAGGTATCGAAAAACCCTTCACCCGGGCTGAGCTGCTGCACTCAGGCACAACAAATTAATTTCAGCCATTTACGCACGGCCGTTAACAGGGTAAAGTCGCCCCCTTTTTTTTTATTGATCAGGGGGCGAAAGCCATGTTTATTGGTTTTGATTACGGTACGGCGAACTGTTCTGTCGCAACTGAACAGGCGGGGATATTCCGGCAATTACTGCTGGAGAATACGTCACCGCTGCTGCCGTCAATGATATCTGCGCCGCTGCGCACCGTCCCCAGTGAGTGGCTGTATCGCTGCCACAATATCGACTTTCCTGCTGCAGAGAATAAAGCACTGCTGCAATATGCGTTGCGTCTCAACCGTGAAGAAGATATCCGTGTCACACCGCAGAATGTCAGTTTCGGCCTGCAGGCGCTGGAAAACTATATTGCTGACCCTGAAGATACCTGGTTCGTAAAATCACCAAAGTCCTTCCTCGGGGCTTCCGGTCTGAAGCCACAACAGATCGCTTTTTTCGAAGATCTGGTCTGTGCCATGATGCTGCATATTCGCCAGCAGGCAGAATTACAGACCGAAACGCCCGTCACCCATACAGTGATAGGCCGGCCGGTCAATTTCCAGGGGATCGGCGGCGAAGACGCTAACCGTCAGGCGCAGAATATCCTGTTACGGGCGGCACAACGTGCCGGATTCCGTGAAGTAGAATTTCAGTATGAACCTGTGGCTGCAGGGCTGGAGTTTGAAGCCACCCTGAGTCGTGAAACCCGGGTGCTGGTTGTCGATATTGGCGGCGGTACCACCGACTGTTCATTGCTGCTGATGGGCCCGGAATGGCGGAATAAAGCTGACCGTACCGCCAGCCTGCTCGGCCACAGTGGCTGCCGTGTCGGCGGAAATGACCTGGATATAATGCTGGCTTTTAAAACCCTGATGCCGTTACTTGGTCAGGGCGGTAACAGCCGTACAGGTACCGGCTTACCGACACTGCCATGGTGGAATGCTGTCGCCATTAATGATGTGAATGCTCAGAGTCAGTTTTATTCCACTGAATGCGGAGCACAACTCCGGCAGATGGTTAAAGACGCACAGCACAGCGAACTGGTACAGCGCTTATTCACGGTATGGAAACAGAAACAGAGTTACCAGCTGGTACGCAGTGCCGAAGAAAGTAAAATCCGCTTATCAGAAAGCAGTCACACTGCTGTTCCCCTCAGTTATATCGATGCCGGTCTCGAAACATCCCTGGATACCCGGCAGCTCAATGAAGCAATACGCCAGCCGCTGGACAAAATGATCCAGCAAATTACCGGCGTTATGGCCGGGTCAGATACGCTGCCGGATGTGGTCTATCTGACCGGCGGCAGTGCCCGCTCTCCTCTGTTGCGCGAGGCTATCGCCCGGGTTCTGCCTGAAACCCCGGTCACCAGTGGTGATGATTTCGGCTCCGTCACCCTTGGTCTGGCTCGCTGGGCCAGTACGCTGTTTGGTTAACTCTGCATTGAGTTACCGGCGCCCCGTTACGGGGCGTTTTTTTGCTTTCAGTTCCCCTTCTCCCGTCATCATTCCCTGTATTCCGCTGCCAGATATCCTTATTTCCTCCAACTTTCTGCCGAAATTTACGGTTATACTGAGCCAGTCTTAGAGCAGATTTACGCCGGAATTGATTATGCAGGAGAGCATAAAACAGTATGAGAGCAAAATATCGGATGACTACCGTCGTTCTTTTTTTACTGATTATCATAGCGTTAATTTTAGCCGGCATTCATTCCTGGCATGGGAAAAGCGTCTACAGCACTCAGCAGGCCCGTGACCGGCAGTCATCCGCCATTCCTGTTCAGGTCGCGGTAGCACGCAGGGAGACTGTTCCCCTGTTTATCTCTGCCCTCGGCACCGTCAATGCATCCTCCACCGTGACTGTACGCAGCCGTGTTGACGGGCAACTGATGTCTCTGCATTTTAAGGAAGGAGATACTGTTACCGCCGGTCAGTTACTGGCCGACATTGATCCCCGGCCTTTCCGGGTCGCACTGTTACAGGCTCAGGGACAACTGGCAAAAGATCAGGCTACGTTAAGTAATGCCCGTAATGATCTGCGCCGCTACCAGAAACTGGCAGCCACCCGGCTGGTTTCACAGCAGGATCTTGATAACCAGCAGGCAGTAGTCCGCGAAAGCGAAGGCAGCGTAAAAAGCGACCAGGCGGCGGTGGATAATGCGCAACTGAATCTGACCTATAGCCAGGTGACTGCCCCGATCAGCGGCACCGTGGGTCTGAAACAGGTTGATGCGGGTAACTATATTACTGCCAGCGACACCGGCGGTATTGTAGTGATCACCCAAACACAACCTGCGGATGTCATCTTTACGGTACCGGAAGGTATGATTGACCAGATAGTCAGCGCCCGCAGTGAGGGGACACCTTTACGGGTCGAAGCCCGCGATCGTACCGACAGCCGGCAACTGTCAGAAGGGCAATTACTTAGCCTGGATAACCAGATTGACAGCACAACCGGTACCCTGAAAATCAAAGCACGCTTCGCAAACCAGGATAACCGCTTGTTCCCGAACCAGTTTGTGAATATCCGTCTGCAGGTCAATACCCTGAAAGATGCACTGGTGATCCCGGTCGCGGCATTACAGATGAACACCGACGGTCCTTTTGTCTGGGTTGTCAGTCCGCAAAATACGGTCAGCAGGAAAGAGGTCACCACCGGACCACAGCAGGATATGCAGGCGGTCATTACCGCCGGACTGAGTGCCGGAGACAAAGTCGTCACTGATGGTATTGATCGCCTGAATGAAGGCTCAGTGGTGGATATTGTTCAGGGAGTACAGCAACTGCCCGCATCTGACAACACCACACAGGTCACGGCCCCATGAACCAGCCAGCAGAAACCCCGGCAGGAGGACCGTCTCGCCAGTTTATCCTGCGCCCGGTTGCCACCACCTTACTGATGGTCGCCATTGTACTGGCCGGTATACTGGGTTACCGGTTTTTGCCGGTATCGGCACTGCCGGAAGTCGACTACCCGACCATCCAGGTAGTAACCCTTTACCCGGGTGCCAGCCCGGAAGTCATGACGTCGGCAGTAACGGCCCCCCTTGAGCGCCAGTTTGGCCAGATGTCCGGTCTGAAACAGATGACCTCCGGCAGTTCAGGCGGTGCCTCGGTAATCACCCTGCAGTTTCAGCTCTCCTTGCCGCTGGATATTGCGGAACAGGAAGTGCAGGCAGCCATTAATTCAGCGATGAGTTATCTGCCGGCAGATCTGCCCAACCCCCCCGTCTACAACAAGGTAAATCCGGCTGACCCGCCGATAATGACCCTGGCAGTCACGACGTCCAGCCTGCCCCTGACCCGTGTACAGGACCTGGTGGAAACACGGATTGCCCAGAAGATTTCCCAGGTCGGCGGTGTCGGACTGGTCACCCTGGCTGGCGGACAGCGCCCGTCGGTACGGGTCGCCCTGAATTCTCCTGCGCTGGCAGCTCTCGGGTTAACCAGCGAAAATGTGCGCAGTGCTATCAGTGAAAGCAATGTGAATACCCCTAAAGGCAGCCTTGATGGTCCGGAACGGGCCATTACCCTGTCGGCTAATGACCAGCTACAGTCAGCCGAAGACTACCGTCGCCTGATTATCAGTTACCGGAATAATGCCCCTGTCAGACTCGGCGATGTGGCTTCGGTTACTGAAGGTGCTGAAAACCAGTGGCTGGGCGCATGGAGTAATGGCCAGGGAGCGATTATTCTGAATGTACTGCGTCAGCCCGGAGCCAATATTATCGAAACGGCGGATAATATCCGGTCCCTGTTACCGTCATTGAAGAGTACCCTGCCGGCATCCGTGGATTTGCAGCTTGTCAGTGATCGTACCCGGAATATCCGTGCATCTGTCAGTGACACGCAGTTTGAATTACTGCTGGCCATCGCTTTAGTGGTCATGATTATTTATCTGTTTTTACGCAATATACCGGCCACCATCATCCCTGCGGTAGCAGTGCCTATTTCCCTGATTGGTACTTTTGCTGCCATGTACCTGCTGGGATTTTCTGTCAATAATCTCACCCTGATGGCACTGACTATAGCCACCGGATTTGTGGTCGATGATGCTATTGTAGTGATCGAAAATATTTCACGTTATATCGAAAAAGGGGTTCCGCCGTTGCAGGCGGCATTGCGCGGGGCAGGGGAAATCGGCTTTACCATTATTTCACTGACCATATCCCTGATTGCCGTTCTGATCCCACTGCTGTTTATGGGGGATGTCGTCGGCCGGTTATTCCGTGAATTTGCCGTCACCCTTGCCGTCTCTATACTGATCTCCGGACTGGTTTCACTGACCCTCACTCCGATGATGTGTGCAAGGATGCTGAAAAACGGTACGCTTCACCAGCAAAACCGCTTTTCACTGGCCTGTGAAACACTGTTTGTGCGGGTGATTTCCGGCTATGGCCGGTTGTTAACCCGGGTTCTGCAACACCAGTGGCTGACCCTGAGTGTCGCGATCAGCACACTCTTATTCACGGTACTGTTGTGGATCCTGATCCCTAAAGGCTTTTTCCCGCAGCAAGATAACGGATTGATACAGGCCAGCCTGCAGGGGCCGCAGAATGTCTCATGGACCAGCATGGCACAACGTACCCGTGAGGTTGCCGGTATTATCCGGCAGGATCCTGACGTCGAAAATGTCAGTGCTTTTGTCGGTGTTGACGGCAATAACCCCTCACTTAACAATGCACGGTTGCAGATTACACTGAAACCACTTTCTGAACGCCAGCAACGTATCCCGGCCATTGAGCAACGGTTACAGCGTGAGGTCAGCCGGGTCCCGGGGATCAGCCTGTGGATGCAGGCAGTCCAGGATCTGACTATCGACACAGAGGCCAGCCGCACACCTTATCAGTTCACTCTGCAATCCCCTTCTCAGAATGATCTTTCCGTCTGGATACCCCGTCTGCTGGCGGAATTACAAAATGCCCCGCAGCTGCGCGATGTCAGCAGCAACTGGCAGGACCAGGGGAATCAGGCCTTTATCCGTGTCGACCGTGACAATGCCAGCCGACTGGGGATTACCATGGCCGATATTGATAACGCACTCTATGATGCTTTTGGTCAGCGGCTGGTTTCGACGATCTATACCCAGTCAAACCAGTACCGGGTAGTACTGTCCCAACAGACCGACACCACACCGGGCTTACAGGCACTACAAAATATCCGGCTGACCAATGCTGACGGCGGGACTATCCCCCTGACGTCCATAGCAAACATCGAACAGCGCCACAGCTTACTGGCAATAAACCATCTTGATCAGTTCCCGGCCGCAACGTTTTCTTTTGATGTTGCCGATGGTTATTCGCTGGGTGAAGCCGTGGATACCGTCACCCGTATCGAAAGTCAGTTAAACCTGCCTTCTGATATGCTGACACATTTCCAGGGCAGTACCCTTGCCTTCCGTGCCGCACTGTCAGGCACAGTCTGGCTGGTGATTGCCGCTATCGTTGCTATGTATATTGTGCTGGGGATCCTTTACGAAAGCTTTATTCACCCGATCACTATTTTATCGACACTGCCTACCGCCGGGGTCGGAGCACTGTTAGCGCTGCTGATATCAGGGCATGAACTGGATATTATTGCCATTATCGGCATTATTCTGCTGATCGGAATTGTGAAAAAAAACGCCATCATGATGATCGATTTCGCGCTGTCTGCCGAGCGCAATCAGGGGTTAACGGCACATGACGCCATTTACCAGGCCTGCCTGCTGCGCTTCCGGCCAATACTGATGACCACAATGGCGGCACTGCTCGGTGCCCTGCCCCTGATGCTCAGTGTCGGTGTCGGTGCCGAATTACGCCGGCCGCTGGGGATAACCATGGTCGGCGGATTAATCCTCAGCCAGATCCTGACCCTGTTTACCACGCCGGTTATCTATCTGATGTTCGACCGCCTTAGCCATAAACTGAAGCGTCATCGCCGGGCAGCTCCGGAGTCAATATCGTGAAGTTTCTGGCGTTGTTTATCTGTCGGCCGGTAGCCACCCTGTTACTCTCGGTGGCTATTCTGCTGGCCGGATTGCTGGGGTTTCGTTTACTGCCGGTTGCAGCCTTGCCGCAGGTAGATTTCCCGGCGGTAGTGGTCGCCGCCAGTATGCCGGGGGCTTCTGCAGAAACCATGGCTGCCTCGGTCGCCACACCGCTGGAACGTTCTCTGGGCCGGATTTCCGGGGTCAGTGAAATGACCTCTTATAGCTCTCTGGGTAATACCCGTATCATTATGGTGTTTGATCTGGACCGGGATATCAACGGTGCAGCCCGTGATGTTCAGGCGGCACTGAATGCTGCCCAGAGTCTGCTCCCCAGCGGTATGCCATCGCGTCCGACCTACCACAAGGTTAACCCCTCCGATGCCCCGGTAATGATCCTGACACTGACCTCCGGGAGTTACTCTCCGGGCCAGTTGTATGATTTTGCCACCACCCGCCTGTCACAGTCTGTATCGCAGATAGAAGGCGTCGGAGATGTCACTATCGGGGGTGCTTCACTGCCTGCGGTAAGGGTTGATGTTGACCCGCAGCAATTATTTAACCTCGGGATTTCCCTCGACCAGTTACGAACCACCATCAGCAACGCTAACCAGTTACGGCCGCAGGGGGCAATTGATGACACTCAGCAACGCTGGCAACTGGCGACTAACGATATGCTGGATAATGCAGCACAATACCGCCCGCTGATTATCCATTATAAAAATGGCGGCGTTGTACGCCTCGGTGATATCGCAACAGTGACCGATGGGGTGGAAGATAGCCGTAATATGGGAATGAGTGACGGTAAACCGGCAATACTGATGATGGTCAGAAAAACGGCCGACGCTAACGTAATATCCACCGTCGATCGGATCCGTGAGCAATTGCCGCGCCTGAGTCAGGAAATTCCGGCGGGGATCCAGCTCAGTGTGGCACAGGACCGTTCTCCCACCATCAGAGCGTCTCTGAACGAAGTCGAATTTTCACTGACAGTCGCAGTAGCACTGGTCATTATGGTGGTATTTCTGTTCCTCGGTTCGGCCAAAGCCACCCTGATCCCTGCCGTTGTGGTACCTGTATCGCTGATCGGCAGTTTTTCCGCCATGTATCTGTTTGGTTTCAGCCTGAATAACCTGTCCCTGATGGCCCTGACCATTGCTACCGGATTTGTGGTCGATGACGCGATTGTGGTACTGGAAAATATTGCACGGCATGTAGAATCCGGCATGAAACCCTTTAAAGCCGCGCTGCTTGGTCTGCAGGAGGTCGGATTCACGGTGGTCGCCATGAGTCTGTCACTGGTGGCAGTTTTTCTGCCCCTGATGCTGCTGGGCGGGCTGGTAGGTCGTTTTTTCTCAGAGTTTGCGATTACCCTGTCCGTCGCTATTCTGATTTCGTTATTTATATCTCTGACTCTGACGCCGATGATGTGTGCCCGTCTGTTAAGCAACAGCGGACCGCAGCAGCAACGCATCAGTCTGTTCCGGCGCATTATTGACCGGTTACAGGCCGGATATGGCCGTTCTCTGGTTTGGGTATTACAGCATCAGAAGCTGACTCTGGGGCTGTTACTGGCCACCTTCGGCCTGAATATTGTGCTGTTTATCAGTATCCCGAAAACATTTTTACCGGAACAGGATACGGGACGAATTTCCGGCAGTATTGTGGCTGACCAGAGTATTTCGTTCCAGGCCATGAGCGGTAAACTTGCTGATTTTATGCGGATTGTCCGTGCTGATCCGGCAGTAGATAACGTAACCGGTTTCACCGGGGGGATGCGTACCAATAGCGGTTCCATGTATATCGCCCTGAAACCACTGTCTGAACGTAATGTCAGTGCACGCCAGGTAATTGACCGGTTACGTAAAGTACTGGCAAACGAGCCGGGAGCCAGACTTTACCTGACTCCGGTTCAGGATATTCGCACCGGTGGCCGGGCCTCGAATGCCACCTATCAATACAGTCTGTTATCTGATGATTTGTCGGCATTAAGACAGTGGGAACCGGTGATCCTGAAGGCCTTCCGTCAGTTACCACAGCTGACGGATGTCAGCTCCGACCAGGAAGATAATGGCGGCGAGCTACGGCTGGTCTACGATCGGTCCGCGATGGCTGCATCAGGCATCAGCGTCGCCAGTGCCAATGCATTACTTAATAACGCATTCGGCCAGCGTCAGGTATCAACAATCTACCGGCCGCTGAATCAATATAAAGTGGTGCTGGAAGCTGACCCGCGCTATACCCGGGATGCATCGGCTTTATCACAAATGTACCTGATCAACAGTGACGGAAAACCTGTGCCCCTGTCGCGGATTGCCCGCTGGGAACCCGCCAACACGCCTGTAACGGTAAATCATCAGGGATTATCCGCCGCTTCAACCCTGTCGTTTAATCTCGCCGATGGCGTCGCCTTATCACAGGCTTCAGACGCTATCGAAGCGACAATGGTCAGGCTGGGGGTGCCCCCTGCCCTGCGCGGTGAGTTTGCCGGTAATGCAAAACTGTTCCGTGACTCCCAGTCCAGCCAGATCTGGTTAATTGTCGGCGCTATTGCCGCCGTCTATATTGTACTGGGCATGCTCTACGAGAGTTATATCCATCCGATAACCATCCTCTCGACTCTGCCCCCTGCCGGGGTCGGGGCATTAATCGCATTGCGGCTGTTTGATACGCCTTTCAGCCTGATAGCCATGCTCGGCATTTTACTGCTGATTGGGATTGTTAAAAAGAATGCCATTATGCTGGTTGACTTCGCCCTGGTGGCCGAGCGTGAGGGAAAATTATCACCGCGTGAAGCCATTTCTCAGGCCTGCCTGCTCAGGTTCCGGCCAATACTGATGACCACCCTGGCGGCACTGTTTGGTGCATTGCCTCTGGCACTCAGTTACGGAGATGGGGCAGAATTACGGCAACCGCTGGGGATTGCTATCGCCGGGGGGCTGATTATCAGTCAGTTACTCACCCTCTATACCACCCCGGTGGTGTTCCTGATGATGGATAAACTCAGAAAACGCCAGGCGCTGTCACAGGAAACAGGCGAATGAATAAAACAGCCCACGCCGATACCCCGCCACACCCTGTATCGGTACGCTGGCAGTTATGGAGTGTCGCTGTCGGTTTTTTTATGCAGTCACCGGAGACCACCAATATCATCTATTCACTAACCTGAGAAAATAGAAAAATAATAAAAATCAACAGAGTATCAGGTGATACTGTTTTTCAACACCCCCGCAGTGTCAGCAGAGTGATGTAAGTTTTCCGGCAATAAAAAACTGTACCGGAACTCCCGCTGCTGGCAGGCGTGGTTAATTTCCGGCCATCTTTCTGCTGTTTACCCGTCACTGATTGATCCAAAAATGGAACAATCTAATCCAAAACACCCTCTTTATCCCCTGACAAGATCAGAGCATGATTACTCCATAATTTTGGAACAATCATTTTAGTACTGAGGTGATCCTTATGAGCAAACTGTTTACTCCGGTTAATTTGGGCCGTTACACACTCAAAAATCGCCTGGTTATGGCACCGATGACCCGTTCACGGGCTAATGCTGACGGAACTCCTGGCGAGCTTGCCGCATTATATTATGCACAGCGTGCGAGCATTGGCCTGATTATCGCCGAAGGCACTCAGCCGTCCGAAGACGGACAGGGATACCTGATGACTCCGGGAATTTATACTGATGCACATGTTGCTGGCTGGAAAAAAATTGCTGACGCTGTGCATCAAAAAGGCAGCAAATTATTCATTCAGCTTATGCATGCAGGCAGAATGTCCCACCCAGACAACACCCCCCATCACCGGCGGGGAGTCGGACCGTCTGCAATTGCACCTGGTTCTCAGATGTTTACTGCAACAGGTATGCAGGATATTCCCGTACCACGTGCGCTCAGTACTGATGAAGTGCATCAGACGATACAGGATTTCCGCTTTGCGGCACGTCGTGCTGTAGAAGCGGGAGCCGATGGCGTTGAAATTCATGGTGCAAATGCTTACCTCATTCATCAGTTTCTTGCACCGAGTGCGAATGTCCGTACTGATGAATATGGCGGTTCTGTTGAAAACCGGGCGCGTTTCGCAATTGAAGTCGCTAAAGCAGTCGCCGAAGAAATTGGTGCAGACCGGACTGGTATTCGTTTATCCCCGGGAATGAATATGTGGGGTATTGATGAAGGAACACAAAGCGAGGAGTTGTATCGTTATCTGAGTACCGAACTGAACAAACTAAAGCTCGCATATTTGCATATTATGCATATGAGTAATGAAAACTTATTGAAAGATATGCGGACCATTTGGAAAAGTGACCTGATTCTTAACCGTCCGGGGCGGCCACGTGAACAGGCTGGCCAGGATGTTGAGTCGGGACTGGCTGATCTGGAGTCTTACGGCACAATGGTACTGGCTAACCCTGACTTTGTTGAGAGACTGCAAACGGGTGCCCGCATGAACGAAGCTTATCGGGAAGGTTTTTTCGGGGGTACGGATAAATTCTATACCGATTACCCGGTAATAGGCTGATCGGAGGAAGGGTTATGACACCGGATATTGTCTCTCTTCGGAGAATGCGACATGGGGATAATTTTCGCGCAACTTCTTTACGTATGCCGGAAAATATTCAGGGCCCTGTGATCGGAGTTGATCATGCATGGATGAGCGGGCCTGTATTCCCGCCTCATCACCATGCGGGCCTGTCTGCAGTATCTTATGTATTTCTGGATTCGGAAACGGGTATAAATAACCGGGATAATATCGGTACCAGTAATTTTATCGCGCCGGGAGGAATGCACTGGACCACCGCTGGCCGGGGAATTATCCATGAGGAAGTTCCTGCTGAAAGTAACAAAACGGTACATTCTTTACAGATTTTTGTCGGGCTTTCGACCGGCAAGCAGAGTATGCCACCAGAGGCTCTGCCCCTGGAAGCTTCTGAGATCCCGGTGGTGCGCACAGATAAATACAGTGTACGTATTCCGGCAGGTGATTTTCAGGGGATCAAATCCCCGCTGTTACCTCCTGAAGAGATCACGATACTGGATATCTCACTGGAGAAGAATGCGGTTATTGAGCTTCCCCTATCCGCTGACCACTGTGCTTTCATTCTCCCTGTCTACGGAGAAGTAAATATTGACGGGTTAAAATTTAACCACAATGATTTAAGGGTGCCGGTTTATTCATCACAGGATAAACCAGCAACTCTCTTTGCTGAGGCAACTGAAGAAAAAACAAAATTTATGTTTTTCTCTGGTCCTCCGCTTTCATAGAACTCAAGAGGAGTCGATGATGTCCTGGAACCGTTTTACTGCAGAAGACTGTGCTCTTTTACTTATCGATCATCAGGTCGGTACTATGGGATGGGCGAAATCTTTGCCTTTTGAGGAGCTGAAACGTAATGCATTAATGCTTGCTAAAACAGCCAAAATTCTGAATATCCCTGTTGTTCTGACCTCCAGCATGGAGGAATATGATCAGGGGCCATTATTCAGTGAGCTGGCCTCTGTTCTGCCTGACGAATTCGCGGCACGCATTAAGCGTGCCGGCATCGTCAACGCGATGGATGATGAAAATTTCTCACAGGCAGTGAAATCACTGGGCCGTAAAAAATTAATCCTCGCTGGTGTTACTAATGATGTATGCACCGTTTATCCGGCACTGAGTCTGGCCGGTGATGGCTACGAGGTTCAGGTTGTAGCCGATGCCGGAGCTTCGCCGACAAAATTCGCTGATGATATTGCTCTGCGCCGGATGGAAAAAAATGGAGTAACGCTAACCAGCACCAATCAGGTTATCGCTGAACTTGTTGGTACCTGGGCATCACCTGAAGGTATGAAAATTGTTCAGGAAGTTGTAATGCCTGCATTGCAGGGATAATACATATCCCCTTCTGCTGCCAGTAGTCGGGGATAATTCATCATCCTATAGAGGCATTTCTGATGGCTACAAATAGATTGCCTGAATATCGGGACATCCTGGACTTCTGGTTTTTTTCCGAAAATAAACACCTCTGGTTCAAAAAAAATGATTATTTTGATCTGCTAATAAGAAAGCGGTTTTATCCTATCTGGATATCTGCCTGTCATGGAGAGTTATTTTCATGGCGGAGAAATGCCGGAGGCAGGCTGGCAGAAATAATTATACTGGATCAGTTTTCTCGAAATCTGAATCGGGGTTCAGGCAAAGCATACAGTCAGGATGGAATGGCGCTGATTCTTTCTCAGGAACTTGTTTCATCAAACATATGGGATGATCTGAACAGTGAGGAAAAAGCTATATCGTTGTTGCCATGGATGCATTCGGAATCACTGGTTATTCATGAAAAAGCTAAAGAATTATATAAGAGGATCCCTTTAGCAGGCTTCTATGAATATGAACTGAAACACAGTGAAATAATTGAAACTTTCGGAAGGTACCCGCACAGGAACGCGATCCTCAATCGTGACTCAACCCAGGGTGAATTAACATGGATGAAAAACAACCTTGGATTCTGATGGTTTCTATATAGCCACCATCACTTTTAATGAATACTAATCTGGCCTGTTAATTTATTTTCAGGCGTATATATAAAATCAAAGAGGCTAATATGACTGTTTTAGTTACAGGAAGCACCGGAACAATTGGTAAAGTTATTGTAAATAAACTGGCTGAGCAGGGTATTAATGTTCGGGCATTGATGAGAACTAAAAAAGAAGGCCTTTTCCCGGAAACGGTGACAACCGTCACCGGCGATATGACTTCAGTGTCTGATATGAAAAAAGCACTACAGGGAGTTGATACCTTATTCCTGTTAAATGCAGTTGTTCCGGATGAACTGACTCAGGCACTTATCACACTCGATCTTGCGGTTGAGGCCGGTGTTAAAAATATTGTCTATTTCTCAGTGTTTAACCGCGAACATTTTATTAATGTCCCGCATTTTACCTCTAAATACACTGTAGAAAAGGCCATTAAAGAAAGTGGTCTTCATGCGACAATCCTTCAGCCAGCCTATTTTTATCAGAATGACTCAATGCTGCAGGAGGCAATTAAACACTATAATGCTTATCCAATGCCTGTAGGCAACCAGGGAGTCGCGATGGTTGATGCAAGAGATATTGCAGAAGTTGCTGCATTGGAAATCATACAGCGTGAGCATTCTGAGCAGCCATTGCCTTTAAAAACTATCGAAATCACCGGCCCTGACCTGATTACAGGTGAAAAAGCTGCCGCAGTCTGGAGCTCTGTTTTAGGAACATCTGTCAGCTATGCGGGAGATGATTTAGATGCTCTGGAAAATATGATGTTGCAGTTTGCTAATGAGACCCTGGCGAGAGATATGAAAATTATGTTCCGCAGTTTCCAGACAGGGGGTATGAAACCTGCCGCTGATACTGTAAGTAATGTTGAAAGCATTCTGAACAGAAAACTTAAAACCTATCAGGAGTTTATTGCTGAGTCAGTGAGATAAAACATCTGGCGATATGCAAACAGAGAAGAAAGCACGGTTACCCTGGCCCGATGGGTAATCGTGTCCCGGCCCTGTGATTATATATTACTCCCTGAGAACTGGTTAAACGTAAGTGGCAGGTATCTTTCCGGCAATATCTGCTTTATCTCACTTTCAACCTACGGATAACAGGGGTTCCGATTAACGCCATTAACAAACATTGCCAGCCACATTCTCCCGGCCTCGCTGTAGCATGGTGTCTTCATTATACTGGTTATGGTAACGACGGCTCTGCGTACACTCCCTGAAGTTCAGTATGATGAAACTGTATGTTCCTATGCTCAGCACGTCTGAAAACGCGTCCGTACCGTTGATGAGAAACATTCACCGACTGGTCAGGCACATAGTCTGGTCTTTTTATAGATATCTGCAGCGATAAAACAGCAGGCAACGATTTTTTCCTGTACAGATTTTTATCTGGCTGTGACTGTGGCAGGTATAGTATGTGTTTTTATCATGGTATTACAGTAATTGATAAAATAGAATCCCGTAATCAGCAAAGCGTAACTGATTAGCTGATTATAGGTTACTGTTCAACTACTCTTTTTAAAAGAGCGGACACCCTGATAAGAATGTTTATTCAGTATTGGTTTAATGACTATGAAAAATTACCTAAGTGATATGGCGCTTTTTGTCGAAGTGGTGAAAGCAAAAGGGTTCAGGAAAGCTGCAGAAATTACAGGTGTTCCAGGCTCAACGCTATCCCGCCGCATAAGTGTACTCGAAAAATCGACAGGGTTAAGATTGCTTAACAGAACTACGCGGAAGATCGAATTAACAGAGGCAGGACAAGTTTATTTTGACCGGTGTAAACGGATTGTGAATGAGGCACAGCTTGCCCATGAACAATTAGGCAGCATTTTAGCAAAACCCAGCGGTATCCTGAGAGTTTCCTTACCTGTTGACTTCGCTATTATTTATCTCGCGCCACTGGTTACTGAGTTTGCTGAACTGTATCCGGGTATAACATTTGACTTTGATCTGACCCCGCGAAAAGCTGATCTTATCAGTGACCCCTCAGATATTGCGATACGTATGGGAGAACCTGAAAATTCGTTACTTATTGCAAGACGTATCGCCACACTGACAGCAAAATTATATACATCTCCTGAATATATTCAGCGTTCAGGTATGCCCGAATCCCCCGCGGATCTTCAGCATCATGAGTGTCTCGGAATGCTGAAAACCCGTACCTGGACTCTTTGTTCACCGACAAAAAAAGAAACAGTCCCTGTCAGCGGTCGATTTTCTTTGAATAATGTGGGGATGATTAAGCGTCTTGTCGTTCTGGGACAGGGGATCATGCTGGTCCCCGAAGAAGTCGTGTCTGACGAGCTGACTTCCGGGAAAATCATACCTATACTGCCTGAGTGGCACAGCATACCACAGCCCGTATACGCACTTACCGAAACACGCCTGATTCCGGCGAAGACACAGAAATTTATAGATTTTATCAAGCTACGGCTTTCACAGAAAACACATCCCGACCGGTAATCTGCGGATGATTGTTCTTACCCGGCAATAACGGAATGCGACTGACTAAGTAAACGCTTAATTCAGAGGTTACTCACATTAAAATCCCTGTCAGCCTCTATAAATTAATCAGTGATGATAACTGCTTTAACACTTACCCCCTGCCATCACTGTTTAGTACATTACTTCTGGCGCTCAGTGACGGAAATAGGGCAGAATGACGGCAACCGCCGGGGGGCTGATTATCAGTCAGTTACTCACCCTCTGTCCCCCCCAGCGTCGGGCCAGCCAGCGGCCCCAACTGGCCGGGTAAGGTGACAAATGTCATTGCCGCCATATATTGG
>NZ_JAERJP010000023.1 GCF_018257575.1 Tatumella sp. JGM91
GCTTTGCCGTGTCAGTGGATGCGCATTATAGGGAGTTAATTTTTTCTGGCAAGGGTTTATTTTAAATTAATTACTGAGTGGCGGATTTTCCTCCGAATCAGCCACTTTTACAGCGATTTGCCGGTAATTTGTGCAAAATTATCGGCAAAATCTGCAACCTGAGACCAGTCCGTGTACTCGACTTCTTTCGAAGTGTCCGTTTCTCCTCCTGTAATCTTCATGATCAGGCGGATCATAAATTTATCAAACCAGCGATAACGGGGATAACGTAAAGCACCGGCCACCACCAGACAGCGATCCGGGGTCCAGGGCGACTGTTCAAGAAACTTACGGGTATAGACATTTGTGTGCGGTGTGCATTTATCCGCTTTACGGGCCGTCAGGTTTACTGAGATGAAACCGCTGATCCTTGCCTGTAACTCAGGCAGATGGTCAGCAATACAGCGATGAACCTCCGGTGCATAATGTCCATAACGGATAGAGGCTGCAATTAATAGCCGGTCATAGGCCTGCCAGTCTGCAGTCCCGATATCCTTAATATTGATAACATCACATTCTGTCAGTGGCTGTACCTGATCAGCAATAAACCGGGCAATACGTTGTGTCTGACCGTCCCGGGTGGAAAACAATACCAGCATCTTCATTCTTCTTTATCCCTTATTCCCGCCAGAAGGTCGGAGTAAACAGTACCAGCAGGGTAAACACTTCCAGACGACCAAACAGCATGGTCGAAATAAGGATCCACTTTGCCGTATCATTCATTGACGCGAAGTTGTCTGCGACAACCCCTAATCCCGGGCCGAGGTTATTCAATGTTGCTGCTACTGCAGCGAAGGCCGAGAAGTTATCGACCCCGGTGGCAATGATGGCCAGCATACTGATCAGAAAGACCAGCGCATAAGCAGAAAAGAATCCCCAGACTGCTTCAAGGATCCGCTCAGGCAAGGCTCGCTCCCCAAGCTTAATAGTGTAGACCGCATTAGGATGTACCAGCCGTTTAAGTTCACGTGACCCTTGCTTGCACAGCAGTAAAATCCGGATAACTTTCAGCCCGCCTCCTGTTGAACCAGCACAGCCACCGATAAATGCAGAACACAGCAGCAGGATAGGAAGGAAAGATGGCCAGTGGGAGATACTGTCGGTGGTGAAGCCGGCGGTAGTTGCCATTGACACAACCTGGAAGAAGGCCTGATTCAGGGTCTGGAAAAAACCATTATAGGTATTATGTATCCACAGGATCAGGGTTGCGATAGCCACCAGCGTGAACTGTACCCCGATAAATACCCTGAATTCCGGGTCCCGCCAGTATCCCCGTAAGCTGCGCCCGCTTAATAAAGAGAAGTGCAGGCCATAGTTACATCCGGAGATCAGCAGGAAAATGGCAACGATAGTATTAATCGTCGAACTATGGAAATAGCCGATACTGGCATCATGGGTAGAAAATCCGCCGATAGCGATAGTCGAGAAACTGTGTCCGATAGCGTCAAACAACGGCATGCCGGCCAGCCATAATGCAACAGCACAGGCGATGGTCAGCAGCACATAGATCAGCCACAGCGTTTTGGCCGTTTCAGCAATCCTCGGCCGCATTTTATGATCTTTCAAAGGACCGGGCATTTCGGCACGATACAGCTGCATGCCGCCAACTCCGAGAATCGGTAAGATAGCCACCGCCAGCACAATGATCCCCATACCTCCCAGCCACTGCAGCATCTGACGGTAGAACAGAATAGCTTTCGGCAGTGAGTCCAGCCCTACCAGCGTTGTCGCACCGGTGGTGGTCAGTCCGGAAAAAGATTCAAAGAAGGCATCGGTCACCGACAGATGAGGTCGTTCCGCAAAGATAAACGGCATCGCCCCGACACTGCCTAATACGGTCCAGAACAACACCACAATCAAAAACCCTTCACGGGGTTTGAGTTCAACTTTCTGTTTACGGTTAGGCCACCAGAGTATTGAACCGATAATCAGTGCCATAATAAACGTCTGGCTAAAAGCCCGTCCTGCCCCGTCACGATAAATCAAGGCAACCAGCCCCGGCATAATCATGGTGACAGAGAAAATAATGATCAATAAACCCACGATGCGGGTAATAGCACGAAAGTGCATTATTCCTGTCCTTAACTCTATATAGGAAGTTGATTTACCCGCTGAAGCATCAGTCTGCCCCGGCTGAAATCTGAGAGATGTTGTGTAAACTCACCGACCCGGCCATGGGGCAAAGCAAGGGTCAGTATGATATCGGCCTGGTAATCCCTGCGGATCATTTTCCCCTGATGACGTTCAACCAGACGTTCAATATCATCCAGTTGCCGGTAATCACAGCATAGCGTAAACGTCTGCATCGGGACTTTAGTTGTCCGTGTCAGAGCACTGAGCCCCTGACGAACCCCGCCGCCATAAGCTTTAACCAGCCCGCCGGTCCCCAGCATAACGCCGCCATAGTAGCGGACTACCACCGCTGTCACCTCACCCAGCCCGCTGCCCATCAACTGGGCCAGCATCGGTTTACCTGCCGTGCCTGAAGGTTCACCGTCATCCGAGAAGCCCAGTTGTTGTGAGTCATCCGGCGCACCCGCTACCCATGCCCAGCAATGGTGCCGGGCATCAGGATGCTGACTTTTTATCTGCCGGACAAAGTCCCTGGCGCTCTCAGCGCCTTCAGTATGGGCCAGAAAGGTGATAAAACGACTTTTCTTTATGCTTTCTTCCGTCACACTGATTTCTGCAGACGGAATATCATAAGCGTCCATCAGGTTAACTGCAGGTCGCGGGTCATATTTTCGATGCCATCCTGGCGAATAATAACGTTGTCTTCAATACGGATCCCACCGTAAGGTTTCAGTGCATCAATAAGTTGCCAGTTGAAATGCTTACTGAAACTGCCCTGCCGCCACGCCGAAAGTAAAGATTCTATAAAATACAGACCAGGTTCAATCGTCAGAACCATCCCCGCGGCCAGAGTCCGGGTACAACGCAGCCACGGATACTGTGCTGGCGGTGCCAGGTGTGTGCCTTTCTCATCCTGCATAAATCCGGCGACATCATGTACCTGCAAGCCCAGAGAATGACCGACACCATGAGGCATAAACAGCGAGGTGATATTTTCACTGACCAGTGCATCTTCACTCAGTCCGCTGATAATACCGAAGTCAGTCAGCATACGGGCAATGCGCTGATTCATCTGCACATGATAGTCCGTGTAGCAGACCCCGGCCTGTAAAGTCGCGATCAATTGCTGCTGATGCTGGTCCATCGCGCTTACCAGTTCCGCATACAATGACGCAGGATCCCATGCATAACTGCGGGTTAAATCCGCAGCGTAACCATGATATTCAGCCCCGGCATCCAGCAGAAAGCTGCGCGGTTCGGCAGGCGTGTCACTATCCAGCTGAGTATAATGCAGCACAGAAGCATGTTCATTCAGCGCCACAATATTGCCATAAGGCACATCTGTATCACGCTGCCCGGTTGCCTGCAGATAGGCTGAATTAATCAGGAACTCACTTTGTCCGTCAAAGAAAGCCTGTTTTGCCGCACGGTGTCCCTGTACAGCAATCTTCTGCGCTTCACGCATACAATAGAGTTCATAATCTGTTTTAACACTACGGTGATAATGCAGATAATCAAGTACCGGCTGCGGATTGATATTCTGTTCCGTAATACCGAGTTGCGTTGCACGTCCGGCTACCGGACCAATATAAGCAACCTGACCTCTGTCAGCAGGTAACAGTCTGGCAATATGCTGGCTTTCGCGTAACGGGATGATATCGAACTCACTGGTCCAGAAACTGTCCGGCAGTTCATCAGTTTTATGCCAGTAATCGACTGGCGAGTAAAACCACAGACGCGGTTTACTTACACCGTCAATCCATAACCAGCAATCAGGCGTCCGGGTCACCGGGATCCATGCTTTGAAATGCGGATTGACTTTAAACGGATAGGGATGATCATCAAGGAACACATTTTGCAATTCTCCTGAATGAATCAATAAGGCCTGCAGGTTACGCGCCTCAAGTATCTTTCGGGCACGGTGCTGTAATGTCGTCAGGTGTGTTTTATACAACTCATTGAGTGAATTCATCCCGGTCCTCTCTGGCATAAGAATTTGTGCCATTTTATCACAGCTGTTGCCGGGATGCCGCGCTGACCATCACGGGCAGTTGCTCACCGGACCGGCGGGGTAGCGGATACGCTGTCGCGGTCAACGGGCAGTGACGTTTTCAGGGAAATAACAGGATTTACAGGGGATCAACGTGGGCAGGCGTTGCAGCAGTGACTGCAACGCCTGTTCAGGACAACATGCTGCGGTTATCAGATAAAAGCGAAAGCATCACCATAAATCTGACTGCTGATAGCTTCTCTTTCAGCACAGAAACGCTCACGCGCCGCTTTGGCCATTTCGAAACGCCCTGCAATATAAATGTCGTATTCTTTCAGTGAACTGTAATCCTGAATTACCGCCGGTAATACAGTGCCGGTTCTGCCCTGCCAGTCAGCATCAGGCTGTTCAACGACCGGTACGACCTTAAGATTAGGATGGCGTACTGCCAGTGCGTTCAGTTCTTCCAGATCATAGAGATGCTGAGGCTCACGCCCGCCCCAGTAAATGGCAATCTCACGCTGCGGATTTTCAGACAAGGCCGTCAGCAGGATAGAACGTACATAAGAGAACCCGGTACCGCCTGCAATAAGAATCATCGGCCGATCGCTGTCTTCACGCAGCGCCGCATTACCGTGTGGCATATCCACAGTGATTTGTCGCTGATCACGGATACGATCCATCACAGCCATCGCATACAGATTGAGATCCGATGCGCCGATATGCAGTTCAATAATGTCTTTATCCATCGGCGTCGATGCCAGAGAAAAAGGACGTTTATCATTTTCATCCATTACTACCATCAGATACTGACCCGCGCGAAAACTATAGTCGGCTTCAGGCACTAACCGGACCCGATAGACAGTGTCGGTAATGGTTTCTACAGAAATAACTTTACAGCTTAATCTTGTCATGCGTTCCCTCTGTCGGGTCTTTAGCTAAAATTGGTGGTTCTCTGTTAACGTCCGGAACGGGGTTCAAATATCGCCAGCTCATCCCATATCTCATCAACACGGGCCGTCACCTTAGGATCTTTCACAATCGGACGACCCCACTCGCGATCCGTTTCTCCCGGCCATTTATTGGTAGCATCCATCCCCATTTTTGAGCCGAGGCCGGAGACCGGTGAAGCAAAGTCGAGGTAGTCAATCGGGGTATTTTCAACAATTACCGTGTCTCTGGCCGGGTCCATGCGGGTGGTAATGGCCCAGATAACATCATTCCAGTCGCGGGCATTGACATCATCATCGCAAACAATGACAAATTTGGTGTACATAAATTGCCGCAGGAAAGACCATACTCCAAACATAACGCGTTTTGCATGTCCGGCATATTGTTTCTTCATCGTCACGACGGCCAGCCGGTAAGAACATCCCTCAGGAGGCAGATAGAAATCAACAATTTCCGGAAACTGTTTGATCAGAATAGGCACCAGCACTTCATTCAGTGCAACCCCCAGAGCGGCAGGTTCATCGGGCGGACGGCCTGTATAGGTGGAATGGTAAATTGCCTGCTGGCGTTTGGTGATTTTTGTCACGGTGAATACAGGGAAGTTATCAACTTCATTGTAGTACCCTGTATGATCACCATAGGGACCTTCCGCAGCCATATCGCCAGGCTCAATATACCCTTCGAGGATAATTTCAGCACTGGCCGGAACATCGAGATCATTCGACAGGGATTTTACCACATCCGTTTTACTGCCCCGGAGCAGCCCGGCAAATGCATATTCGGAGAGAGTATCGGGTATCGGCGTCACTGCAGCCAGAATAGTCGCCGGATCGGCACCTAAGGCGACAGAAACCGGAAACCGTTCACCCGGACGGGCTTTACACCATTCCTGAAAATCCAGTGCCCCGCCACGGTGTGATAACCAGCGCATAATCAGGCGATTTTTACCAATCACCTGCATACGATAAATCCCGAGATTTTGCCGCTCTTTGTGCGGACCTCGAGTCACGGTCAGACCCCAGGTAATCAGCGGTGCTGCATCTTCCGGCCAGCAGGTCATTACCGGTATCGCCGAGAGGTCAACGTCATCATCCTGTAAGATGATTTCCTGACAGGGGGCACTGCTGCGTCGCCTGGTGGGCATACTCAGTACTTTTTTAAAACGCGGCATCTGTTCGAACAGGTCACGGAAACCTTTTGGCGGTGCCGGCTCTTTAAGAAAAGCCAGTAACTCTCCGACATCACGTAATGCACTGACATCTTCCTGCCCCATCCCCAAGGCAACCCGTGCGGAGGTCCCGAACAGGTTACAGAGTACGGGCATCGCATAGCCTTTCGGATTTTCAAACAATAAGGCAGGTCCGCCGGCACGCAATGTCCGGTCGGCAATCTCAGTCATTTCTAAATTAGGATCAACAGGATAACTAATCCTTTTTAATTCACCACGCTGCTCAAGTTGTTGCAGGAAGTCTCTTAAGTCCTGATATTTCATGAGGTTTTTACTTTATTGCTGCAGATAATCTGGCCATTATAAGGAGGATTGCATCAGGATGCTGAGATTTATTAGCCTGTCGGTGCGGAACATAATCTGTACGATGTCATTCAGGGTACTGAATAGGGCCTGCAAATCATTATTTACACAGCGATGAAAATAACCGCAATCCCATGACCCGCAAGGGATACAAGGCTGCGTAACCCGGATAAATAGCCTATAACTCCCTTATGAGTTTTGTTATTCTTTGCTGCCGGTTAAATGGAGCGGTTATGGAATCCTGGTATTTACTTTTTTGCAAACGTGGTCAGTTATTACGCGCACAGGAACACCTTGAGCGCCAGGGCGTTGCCTGCCTGAGCCCGGTGACTGAGGTGGAAAAGAAAGTGCGGGGCAAACTCAGTATGGTGAGTGAGCCGCTGTTTCCTAATTATCTGTTTATCCGTTTTTCCCCGGAAGTTATCCATACTACAACCATTAACGCTACCCGCGGCGTCAGCCATTTTGTCCGGTTTGGCGCATTGCCTGCTACGGTACCGGAAGAAGTCATCGATAGTATTATCAATAAAGATTATCAGTGTCTGCAGGCCGGGGAACGGCCCCGGCAGGGAGATGAAGTCGAAATCATTGCCGGGACATTCGAAGGACTACGGGCGATATTTACTGAGCCGGAAGGCGAAACCCGCTCGCTTTTACTGCTTAACCTGCTAAACAAACAGGTAGTGCGCAGTATCGGTAATCAGCAGTTTCGTAAAGTCTGGCCTGATTAACTGAGGCGGAACAGTTGCCGGGCATTGTGGTCAGTCTGTTTCGCCAGTAATTCCACATCTTCGTTCCGCCATGCAGCAACCTGCTGCAGGATATGTGGCAGAAAGCAGGGTTCATTACGTCTTGAAGGCGGTCGTGGATGCATATCACGTGGGATCAGATAAGGTGCATCCGTTTCCAGCAACAGGCGGTCGGCAGGAATCACAGGCAGTAACTCCCGCAGCCCGAGGCCTCTGCGTTCATCACACACCCAGCCGGTGATCCCGACATACATACCTGCTGCCAGACACTCTTCAAGTTCCTGGCGGGTTCCGGTAAAGCAGTGGACAACGGCTGCCGGTAACTTATCCAGCCATCCGGCAAGTACTGCCATAAAACGCTGATGGGCTTCACGGCAGTGCAGAAACACCGGCAACTGTAATTCAGCCGCTAATGCCAGCTGTGCATCGAACGCATATTCCTGTTGATTATGATCGGCGAGGTTACGGTTGAAATCGAGGCCACATTCACCAATTGCCACAACTTCAGGCTGACCGGCCAGACGGCGCAACGTGCCTGCTGTTTCCTGCGACCATTCACTGGCATGGTGGGGATGAACGCCGGCAGTAGACCAGCAGTAGTCGGGGTGCTGCTTTGCCAGCGATAAAGCCTGCTGACTTTCGAGTGCATTGGTCCCGGTAATCAGCATACCGGATACCCCTGCACTGCGCGCCCGTGAAACCACCTGTTTACGATCTTTCGCAAACTGCGTACTGGTCAGGTTGACACCAATATCAAACATAGTTATTCCCAAAAAGCGTAACCACCCTGACGGGTGGTTTTAGTTAACATTTCCCGTGTTTACGGGAACCTGAGCCGGGATCTCAGGATTCGCTATCCTGATCTTTATCCTTATCCCAGCGTCCTTTACCAACATAGTAACGTGAGAAGAATACGCCGACTTCAAACAGGCAGTACATCGGAATAGCGAGCAAAGTTTGGGAAAAAACATCAGGAGGGGTTAACAGCATGCCGACCACAAACGCACCGACCAGCATATAAGGCCGTTTCTTTTTCAGGTCTTCGGGGGAAGTAATGCCCGTCCAGCAAAGCAGTACAATCGCGACCGGTACTTCAAATGCCACACCAAAGGCCAGAAACAGTGCCATAACAAAATCAAGGTAGTTACTGATATCTGTAGCAATCTGTACGCCGTGCGGTACTGTCTTGGCGAAAAAGCCAAACGCCAGCGGGAACACGATAAAATAGGCAAAACAGACACCGATATAAAACAATAGCGAACTGGAAAACAACAAAGGCATGATCAGCCGGCGTTCATGACGATATAACGCCGGTGCCACAAATGCCCATAACTGGTAGAGGATCACCGGTACCGCCAGAAACACCGAAACAATAATCGTCAGTTTTATCGGCGTAAAGAAAGGTGATGCCACATCAGTCGCAATCATACTGGCGCCGGTTGGCATCTGACGGATTAAAGGGGCTGCAACTAACTGGTAGATATCATTGGAAAAATAGACCAGACACAGGAAAATAACCAGTATTGAGACAATACAGTATAACAGGCGTTTACGCAGTTCTATCAGATGGCTGATCAGTGGTTGAGTATCTTGTACATCCATGATTATCGTTCTTCACTTACGGATGAAGCAGGTTTTGTCGCGGACTCTGGTTCCGCGTTAACGCTGCTGGCTGTGCGGGTATCTGCCGGGGTATCAGCTCCGGCAGAAGATGCTGTCGGGTGCTGAGGCGGCTCTGTCACCGAAGGCGTTACAGGGGGCGGTGTCGTTTTTTCCGACCCGGCAGATGGCTGACCGGCGTTTCCGCCATGGGCTTTATCATCATACCCTTCCATATCAGTTGCCTCACGATAGGTACGCTTCATTGAGTCAGCCGTTTTACGCAGCTCTTCCATTGATTCTTTCAGCTCAGGGGAAAGCGTACCTTTACCTGCCTCTTCAACTTTTTTCAGACTGTCCTGTAACTCCTGCAGCTTAAGCTCCTGAGCCAGCTCATTCTGTACGTTGGCTGCCAGAGAGCGCATCGCGCGGATCCAGCCGACAACGGTTTTCACCGCCACAGGTAATCGCTGTGGCCCGAGAACAATCAGACCAATCACGAATACCAGTAAAAGCTCACTAAAACCTATATCGAACACGGTTTATACCTGATCGTTATCTTTACGGGATTCTTCTTTTACAGAAGACGCGGGTTTTTTCTCTGAAATCGGTGTTGCGGGGAAGTCCGCATCCTGCCCTTTTTTCTCATCTTCGTCGCTCATGGCTTTTTTAAAGCCTTTAATCGAAGATCCTAAATCTGAGCCAAGACCCCGCAGTTTTTTAGTACCAAACAACAGTACCAGAATGACCACAATGATAAGTAACTTCCAGATACTAATGCCGCCCATTTTTAACCCCTGAATTCCATGATCCAATGATACAAGGCGTATCATTACGCCTTATTCCCCTGAACTTAGCGCGGTTGGGCTAAAACAGACAATCAGTTTGTCTTCCGCCAACCGGCCAGCCATGTTAACACACCAGCAACAATCAGTAGCACCGAAGTTACATCCCATTGGGGACGTCCGATCGTCACTGCCGTACCACAGAGCAGAAAAACAGCGCCGATCCCGAACAGATAACGTGCCTGACTATGCCGTACACGCTGTGCATTCATTTCATGCGCCAGCTTATCAACACTGTGTTTCAGTAACTTATGTTGCCGCATTCCGTCATAAAGTAACTCAGGTAATTCGGGAAGCTTTTCTGCCCATGAAGGTGCTTTCGTCTTCACTGCCCGCCAGATAGCAGGCAGTCCTACCTGATCTTTAATCCACTCCTCGAGGAATGGTTTGGCTGTTTTCCAGAGATCCAACTGCGGATATAGCTGACGGCCAATACCTTCAACATACAGCAATGTCTTCTGCAACAACACCAATTGCGGCTGAACTTCCATATTAAAACGACGGGCTGTATTGAACAGATTCAGCAGCACATGACCAAAGGAAATTTCCGCCAGCGGTTTTTCAAAAATAGGTTCACAGACAGTACGGATAGAAAACTCAAAATCTTCGACATTGGTATCCGGCGGAACCCAGCCCGAATCCACGTGCAGTTCGGCCACCCGCCGGTAATCACGGTTAAAGAAAGCAATGAAATTTTCAGCCAGGTAACGTTTATCATCTTTATTCAGTGAGCCGACAATACCGCAGTCAATGCCGATATACTGCGGGTCTTCCGGATGATCATAGCTGACAAAAATATTCCCCGGATGCATATCCGCATGAAAGAAACTGTCGCGGAATACCTGGGTAAAGAAGACCTGAACACCCCGTTCTGCAAGTAACTGCATATTCACGCCATGAGCCTTTAATGCTGCCGTATCGGAGACAGAGATCCCGTAGATACGCTCCATGACCAGCATATTCTCACTGCAATAATCAGAATAAATAAACGGCACATACAGCATGTTATTGTTTTCAAAGTTCCGCCTCAGCTGGATAGCATTGGCCGCTTCACGCTGTAAATTCAGTTCATCCAGCAGGGTTTTCTCATAATCCCGGACAACTTCGACAGGGCGCAGCCGCCTGCCGTCGGGTAACAACCGTGGTACCCAGCGTGCCAGCCGATAGATAAGACGCATGTCCGCTTTTATCACCGGCAAAATATCAGGACGGATAACTTTTATGACAATATGTTTGCCATTCTCTTTAAGAGTGGCCGTGTGTACCTGAGCGATAGACGCTGAAGCCAGAGGGGTTATTTCGAAATCATCAAACCACTGTTCAACCGGTCCTCCCAGCGATTTTTCAATCTGCTGTTTAGCTTTTGCACCGTCAAAAGGCGGGACTTTGTCCTGCAGTGAAGAAAGCTGATCGGCGATTTCCGGCGGAAACAGGTCTCGTCTGGTAGACAGCATCTGGCCAAATTTAATCCATACCGGCCCCAGCTGTTCCAGTGCCATTCTGAGACGCACACCCAGCGCTTCATTCGGGTAACGGTTAGGGATCCAGAAAATACAACGCCGCCAGAAGCGCAGCAGTATGGTCAGGCGGGTACGGGGAATAAGCTCATCCAGACCATGAGACAAGAAAATACGAATAATGAAATAGAGTCGCCGAATTTCTCCAACAGTCATTTCTTCTCCCATTGTGCCAGCCGCGCATCCAGCGCTTCCAGCGTTTTGTCCAGCGCCGCGGTTTCTTCACAAAACCACGCCACTTCGAGGGCGCCGGGGGCGACCCGCCACTCCTCAGTCAGAATTTCGCCCAGTTGTTGTTGCTTACCACTGATCTGCTGGCGGGCAAACGAAAATAAGCGCTGTCCTGCACGGCTGATCCCACGGGCAGCAATGTCACCGACCAGCGGTGCCATATATTCAGCGGGGTCAAGCTCAGCTAAATCAATCAGCGCAGAGAATTGCTGAATCACCTGTAAATCGCCCTGAACATCCAGCCGGCCCTGCCTGATTAACGCGGTCATATTCTGCCGGTCACGCAGCTCCGGTAACACTGACAATGCCAGCGAGACAGTACAGTCACTGTCGCCCTGCCAGTCGCCGATCACATCCAGTTGCTGTTCGCTGAATACCAGTACCAGTGGTGTGGAAAACTCGCTGAACTTCAGGGTCAGTACTTTTCCTTTTAACCGCTGGCGGGCAGCCTTAAGGCCCCGGTCCTGGTATAATACGCGGTTAAGTGTATTCTCGATAACCGCCGTCAGCAGCGGCATTGCAGTGATTACCGTTGACATCAGAATTTATATCCGCGGTGAAGGGCAACGATCCCTCCGGTCAGGTTGTAATAGGTGGTATTTTCGAAACCGACCTCATTCATCATACCTTTCAGCGTTTCCTGATCAGGGTGCATACGGATAGACTCTGCCAGATAACGATAACTTTCTGCATCGCCCGCGACCAGTTGCCCGATTCGCGGTAAAATATGGAAAGAATAGGCATCGTAAGCTTTGCTTAATGGCTCAAGCAGCGGTTTTGAGAATTCCAGTACCAGTAAGCGTCCGCCCGGTTTAAGTACGCGGAACATCGATGCCAGAGCTTTCTCTTTTTCGGTGACATTACGCAGCCCGAAAGAGATTGTAATACAGTCAAAATAATTATCCGGGAATGGCAGAGCTTCTGCGTTGGCCTGCACATAACTGACGTTACCTGATACCCCACTGTTACGGAGCTTTTCGCGGCCCATTTTTAGCATCGAACTGTTAATATCTGCCAGTACTACCTGGCCAGTGTCCCCGACTAAACGGGAGAATTTCGCCGTCAGATCACCGGTTCCTCCGGCGAGATCCAGCACCCGCTGCCCGCGGCGAACACCGCTGCAATCAATGGTAAAACGCTTCCAGATACGATGGATGCCCATCGACATCAAATCGTTCATCAGGTCATATTTTGCTGCTACGGAATGGAACACGTCAGCAACTTTTTCAGCCTTTTCGTTTTTTGCTACGGTCTGAAAACCAAAATGTGTTGTTTCCTGAGATTCATCTGCCATCGGTATTACCTGCTCTGTAATCAATACTGTCTGAAGTGTACCAGACTCCCGAAGGCCAGGCACGTTACGCCACCACTATTCAGCTATTCCCCAGAGGGGCCTTATTGTCCCACGTATTCTGCAGGCCGGCCAGAGTGCTTTCGCCGTCCTGCGGGTCATCTTCTGGTGGTAAATCAAATGAAAGGGCTTTCGCGGTTATTTTCGGATCTATCGGTCGCCGGACTTCCACCCCCATATGGCGAAAAGCCTCAGCCCTTGCGACCAGATTGCCCCGCCCTTCGGTCAGTTTTTTCATCGATTGCTGGTAGCTGTCGCGGGCTTTATCAAGATGGTTGCCCATGCTCTGCATATCGTCGACAAACAAGCGCATTTTGTCATATAGCCTGCCGGCTTTTTCTGCAATATCCCGTGCATTCTGGCTTTGATGTTCATAACGCCAGAGATTACTGATGGTCCGTAAGGCCACCAACAGCGTCGTCGGACTGACCAGCATAATGTTCTGTTGCAGTGCCTCATTAACCAGCTCAGGCTCTCTGTCCAGTGCCAGTAAAAACGCCGGTTCGACCGGAATAAACATTAAGACATAATCCAGCGATTTTACTCCGGGCAGTTGCTGGTAATCTTTACGGCTGAGTAACCGCAGGTGATTACGCATTGCGGAGATATGCTCACGCGCCGCCTGTTCACGTAGCAGGTCATCTTCGGCGTTAAAATAGCGCTCATAGGCCACCAGTGTCATTTTAGCGTCAATTACCACATCCTTATTCTGCGGCAAATGCACAATAACATCAGGCTGATAACGCCCGTCATTACGCTGAATGCTGACCTGAGTCTCATATTCATAGCCTTCCCGCAGTCCTGATGCTTCCAGCACACGCGCCAGGATAACCTCCCCCCAGTTCCCCTGGGTTTTATTATCCCCTTTCAGGGCGCGGGTCAGGTTAACGGCTTCCTGAGCCATTTGACTATTCAGTTTTTGTAACTGACGGATTTCATGTGTAAGCGTATGCCGCTCACGGGCCTCACTGCTAAAACTGTCATTAATCTGCCGCCGGAAGCCGTCCAGCTGTTCCCGCAGGGGTGTCAGCAGACCCTGCAGACTTTGCCGGTTTTGCTCATCGAAACGGCGGCCGCTGTGTTCGAAAATGCGGCCGGCCAGATTTTCGAATTGTGCCGCCAGTCGCTGTTCGCTGTTGATCAGTACACGCTGTTTTTCTTCGGCCGCCAGCCGGGTGTCCTCCAGCCGGGTAGTCACTTCACGCAGTTCGGCTTCCTGCGCCCGATAGATATCCGCCTGATGGCGCAGTTCCTGGCTGAGTTGTTCACTCTGTTCACGCCAGTATGTCAGCTGTTGCAGTTTTTCCTGCTGTGCGGCAACCGTGCCATGTAACTGCCGGAGTTCGAGATCTTTCTGCCGGCCGGACTGCTGCTCTGAACCCAGAACCTGCTGTAACTGATCGACCGTTTCCTGCCTGACCCGCTGTTCAGCAGCATAGGCCGCCAGTTGATGGCCCGACCGAAGTACAGCGACCAGCCAGCCAAGACCGGCACCACCCAGCAGCAGACATCCTGAAATAATAAGTTGCGTATCCACCCGTTTCCCCGCTTAACACACTGTTAAAGGAAAGGTAGAGTCGCACTGTATAGATGTCCAGATAATTTTCGCGGAGATAAGATGCCGGTTGCGCTATCCTCCGGATAACGCAACCCCGTATAAGAAGAGTTATAACAACGATTTGGCTGCGTTTACTACGATCTGTACCGCCTGACTTTCGGTTTTTTTCATGGTGGCACTGTCAGGGATCTCTTTCTGGGTGCGGTTTACAATTACCCCGGCGATCATACCTGCTCTCAGGCCCTGGCTGGCACACATGGTCAGTAAGGTGGCTGACTCCATTTCATAGTTCAGCACTCCCATCGACTGCCACTCTTCCATCGATCCGCGGAAAGATTTCACCACTCTTCCTGAGAAGGTGTCATAACGTTCCTGGCCCGGGTAAAACGTATCTGAGGATGCAGTAACCCCGATATGGGTAGTTGCACCGGCATGACGGGCAGCCTCCGCCAGAGCTGTGGTACAGGTAAAATCAGCTACCGCAGGGAACTCCAGCGGCGCAAAGTGGAGACTCGCCCCGTCCAGCCGGACAGAAGCGGTGGTAACCAGCACATCACCGACATGAATATGCGGCTGAATCGCGCCTGTTGTCCCTACCCGTAAAAAAGTACGTATCCCTAACTGGGCCAGTTCTTCCACCGCGATAGAGGTGGACGGGCCGCCAATACCGGTAGAACAAATAATAACCGGCTTACCTTCAATAAAAGCAATCCAGCTGGTGAATTCACGGTGTGCGGCCAGCTGGCGGGGATTGTCCATCAGCTCCGCTATCTTTTTTACCCGTTCAGGATCACCCGGAACAATCGCCAGGGTGGCTCCCTGAAGGTCAGCTTTAGCCAGTCCGAGATGGAAAACTTCAGGTTGCGACATAGTAACCTCGATAACTACAGTGGATGATGTCCCAATTGTACGTGAACCACCGGCATTTTATGTGACGGGAATCAATATAAAAAAATGGTATTACATACAAAGGCAGATAAATGCGGGATGTGTTTCGCAAATAGAATTTTCTGGATATTGATAATTTTCAATAAAATGCATTAACAAAACCCGTCGCAGAGCGGACGGCTGATAAAAATTCAGAACGGCCCCGAAGGCAGCATCTTTTATCCGGGATACACTCAGAGTGACTGAATACCGGCCGTTTCCCGATACAGGGAACGTTCATTACGGTCACAGACAGGAAAACGATATGAAAAAAACGCTGATTCTCTGTATGACAGTACTGACACTGACCGGGTGCAGCACCCTGGGTAACTTTTTTGATGGTATGTTTACCGGCGGCAGCAGCGATTATCCTGACCAACAGCTACTGCAACAGCATATCAGCCAATGTGATACCGGCATGGCCGCTGAGTGTATTGCCGCAGGATCCGTCTATGAGTTACGCGGCGGGGATAACTACCCAATAGCCCTGAAATTTTATCAGAAAGGACTGGCGCTGCAGTCAGCAGATGCGAATCAGGCTATCGGGCACCTGTACGAGAATGGCTATGGTGTGCCGCAAAATTATGACACTGCCCGCCAGTGGTATCAGAAAGGCGCTGATGCCGGAGACGGTAACGCGATGCTGTATCTGGCCAATATGTACCGGTATGGACACGGTGTGACCAAAGACCCACGGACCGCATTAAAATATGCACGGATGGCCTGTAAAAAAGGCAATATCCTGGCATGTTCCACCCGTACGCAGTTGCAGGTCACGACAGGTAAAAAATAACCTTTCAGCCACCAGCACGATATAGTACCGGACAAATCCTGTCCGGTACTATATCGTGCTTATCGCGGGAGCCTGTTTTCATCATCCTCAGCCCCCTGAGAGTAAAACTGAGTATGTTAAGCATCGTCCGGCTGAGGTATAGTCCGCTTTTTTCGGAGAATTCATGCTGACCAACTCATCGACCCGACTGAACAAATACATCAGTGAGAGCGGTATTTGCTCTCGCCGCGATGCTGACCGTTTTATTGAGCAAGGTAACGTGTTTATTAACGGTAAACGTGCTGCTGTCGGTGACCAGGTGTATGCCGGAGACGTGGTGAAAGTTAACGGCCAGCTGATTGAGCCGCGTAACGAGGAAGATTTAGTCCTGATCGCCCTCAATAAGCCGACCGGTATTATCAGTACTACCGAAGAAAGCGAAAAAGATAATATTGTCGATTTCGTGAATCACAGCAAACGAGTATTCCCGATAGGTCGTCTGGATAAAGATTCCCAGGGGCTGATTTTCCTGACCAACCACGGTGACCTGGTCAATAAAATACTGCGCGCCGGTAACGATCACGAAAAAGAGTATGTGGTTACGGTAAACAAACCGATCACCGATGAGTTTATTCAGGGTATGGCAGCCGGTGTGCCGATGCTGGGTACGGTCACTAAAAAATGTAAAGTGAAGAAAGAAGCGCCGATGGTGTTTCGTATCACACTGGTACAGGGACTTAACCGTCAGATCCGCCGGATGTGTAAGCATTTCGGTTTTGAAGTCACCAAACTTGAGCGGGTGCGGATCATGAATGTCAGCCTGAAAGGGCTGCCTCCCGGTGAGTGGCGTGATTTTACGGATGATGAGCTGATCGAGCTGTTCCGACTGATTGAGCACTCTTCATCCCTTGATCCTGCCGAAAATAAGGGCAAACCCAAAGGGAAACCTGCCGCGAAAAAAAATGGCCCAGCACAAAAATCTGCGGACAAACCGGCAGCTAAACCTGCAGCCCGTAAGCGTTTTACTCAGCCGGGCAGAAAGAAAAAAGGACGTTAATCTCTCCTGTCACCCGGGGCGCTGATTGTCCCCGGGGATAGCTTTCACAGAGAAGCCGGCAGCGGATCACGCTGACTGGCGACGTAAATTTCTGGCTGCTGTTACCATATTTTCCAACGCCTGACGGGTTTCAGTCCAGCCACGGGTTTTTAGTCCGCAATCCGGATTCACCCATAGCCGCTGCGCCGGAATATATTTTGCCGCTTTACGCAGCAGATTTTCGATACCGGCCACATCAGGGATATTCGGGGAATGGATATCGTAGACCCCCGGTCCGATTTCATTCGGATATTCAAACTCTTCAAAAGATTCCAGCAGTTCCATATCGGAACGCGAGGTCTCGATGGTGATGACATCTGCATCCAGGGCAGCAATCGCAGCCATAATGTCATTAAACTCGCAATAACACATATGGGTATGGATCTGGGTAGCGTCATCAGCAACAGCGGCCATTAAGCGGAAGGCATTAACTGCCCAGGCCAGATACGCTGCACGGTCAGAATCGTGCAATGGCAGGCCTTCACGTAATGCAGGCTCATCAATCTGAATAATGCCAATACCGGCATTTTCCAGATCGGCAACTTCATCACGTAACGCCAGCGCAATCTGCCTGGCGATAGTTTCACGGCTCACATCTTCACGCGGAAATGACCAGCAGAGGATAGTGACCGGGCCGGTAAGCATCCCTTTTACGGGTTTATCAGTCAGGGACTGGGCATAGGTAGCCCACTCAACCGTCACAGGCTGCGGGCGACTGATATCGCCGATAATGATCGGCGGCTTGACGCAACGTGAACCATAGCTTTGTACCCAGCCATTCCGCGTAAAAGCAAAACCGTCCAGCTGTTCGCCGAAATATTCCACCATATCATTACGTTCGGCTTCACCGTGCACCAGCACATCCAGTCCCAGCCGTTCCTGCTCAGCAATGGCCTGCCGGATATGTTCAGAAATACCGGTCCGGTAGTGATGGCTGTCCAGTCGTCCCTGCCTGAAATCCAGCCGCAGGCTGCGGATCTCCGTCGTCTGGGGGAATGAACCAATCGTCGTTGTTGGCCAGGCCGGTAAACTGAAACGTTGCCGCTGTGCTGCCGCGCGGATCGGGTAATGGTGCTGACGTTCGCTGTCCCGTGAGTGAATAGCATGTAAACGGTCAGCGACTGCCTGATTATGTACCCGTGATGATTGTTCACGGGCGCGGATCGGCGCACTGTGGCTTTCCAGAGCAAGCGGATCGTTACTCTTCAGGGCATGACTCAGCAGCGACAGTTCGTCACATTTCTGTACCGCAAAAGAAAACCAGCTTTTCACATCATCATCCAGCCGGGTCTCAGTACTCAGATCAATCGGACTGTGCAATAAAGAGCATGAAGTGCCTATCCACAAATTTTCACGTTGTGCGGCCAGAGGCTGTAGCTGGTCAAACCAGCGGCTAAGGTCGGCACGCCATACATTGCGTCCGTTAATGACACCGACGGACAATAGCCAGCCGGTCGGTAATTGCTTATGAATACACTGAATATCATCATGGCCGTGTACCAGATCGACATGCAATCCCTGTACAGGTAATTGTCGGATGACCGACAGGTTCTGGCTGATACTGTCAAAATAGGTCGTCAGCAACAGCCGGGTATGACCCTGCAATGCCTGATAAGCTTCGCTAAAAGCGTTCAGCCATTTGGCCGGTAACTCCAGCGATAACGCAGGTTCATCAATCTGTACCCAGTCAATACCCCGTTCAGCCAGCGCCGCAAGCACCTGTTGGTATACCGGCAGAATATCCTGCAGTAACGTCAGGCGCTCAAACACTTCCCCTTTTACTTTGCCCAGCCACAGATAGGTAACCGGCCCCAGCAGGACCGGCTTAACCTGGTAACCCAGCGCCAGTGCTTCATCCACTTCGTCCAGTAACTGGGTCCAGGCCAGAGTGAATGTCTGACCACGGGTAAATTCAGGCACGATGTAGTGATAGTTGGTATTAAACCACTTCGTCATTTCTGCCGCTGCGGCGGGTTCACCAGTCGGCGCCCGGCCTCGGGCGATACGGAATAAGGTATCCAGGTCTGTCTGACCGTCCGTACTCTGATGGCGGGCGGGTACATTACCCAGCATCAGGCTGGTTGTCAGCACATGGTCATACCATGCGAAATCACCGACAGGAATATAGTCAACCCCGGCATCCTTCTGTTGTTGCCAATGACGCACCCGGAGCTCACGCCCGGTTGCCAGTAGCTCCTGTTGTCCGGACTTACCTGCCCAGTAGCTTTCCTGAGCTTTTTTCAGTTCGCGTCCCAGGCCGATCCGCGGAAATCCTAATGTGTGATTCTGAATTGTCATGGCATAAGTTCCTGTCAGTGAAAGACGCTGTCTCAGCCCCGGGCCCATGGCAGCAGTACCATTATTCACCCGCCTGCCGGAAGTCACAGGTTGCTGAGAATATTTTTTCAGATGTTTAGCCGTCCAGATGTTTACACATCCATAATCTGCAGGTACTGTTGTATCCACAAGCGCAAATAATTCAACATCACTATGAAGGCGTCTCATGATCGAGATTAAGCACCTGAAAACCCTACAGGCCCTCAGAACAACCGGCTCGCTGGCAGGTGCCGCAGCACACTTACATCAGACCCAGTCTGCTCTTTCTCATCAGTTCAGTGACCTTGAGCAGCGTCTCGGTTTCCGGCTGTTTGTCCGGAAAAGTCAGCCTTTACGCTTTACACCACAGGGGGAAACACTGCTGCAACTGGCAGATCAGGTCCTGCCTCAGATCCAGCAGGCACTGCAATCCTGTCATGAGCCCCAACAGACGACGCTACGAATTGCGATTGAATGTCATAGCTGTATTCAATGGCTGACTCCGGCACTGGATATTTTTGGCAGCAACTGGCCGCGGGTCGCGGTCGATTTCAAATCCGGTGTTACCTTTGATCCGCAGCCCGCATTACAACAGGGCGAACTGGATATTGTACTGACCTCCGATATCCTGCCACGCAGCGGATTGCACTATTCACCATTATTTGATTTTGAAGTCCGGCTGGTGATGGCACCAGACCATCCGCTGGCGAAAAAAGACGTTATTACTCCTGAAGATCTTAGCACCGAAACTCTGCTGATTTATCCGGTTCAGCGTCAGCGTCTGGATATCTGGCGACATTTCCTGCAACCTGCCGGTATCAGTCTGGCATTAAAAAGTGTTGATAATACTTTGCTGCTGATTCAGATGGTGGCTGCAAAAATGGGTATTGCTGCGTTACCACACTGGGTAGTAGAAAGTTTTGAACGCCAGCAGCTGATTATCACAAAAACCCCCGGAGAAGGTTTGTGGAGCCGTTTGTATGCGGCGGTACGCGACGGTGAACAACGTCAGCCAGTGACCGAGGCATTTATCCGTTCTGCACGGCAGCACGCCTGTGAACAGTTGCCTTTTGTCCGTGATGCTTCACGGCCGGCAGGTCAGAGAAATCCGGCACTCTGAATCCCTCCGGCGAAATATTTCCCTGCCGGCGAAAACGACGTATGCAACCGCGAGTGATCCGGCCAGCGACTCGGTTGCCGGTCAACATGAAAAGTGGCGGATACGAGACTCAGGTTTCCCTGACATCTTATAAACACCTATAAATTGTCATTAATTTGTAACATCTGTGTACTCAGTCAAGGTAATTCCCGTCACGAAAGCTACCCTGAGGCCGGTATCCTGCTGGCAGGACGGAAAATTCTTATCCATTGCCAGCCCACACTTAAGGAATGCTTTCTCCCGGAGGGACGTTAATGCTGAGTCTGTTTAAACCCGCACCCCATATTTCACCGGCAGATCCGGCCGCCATCGATCCGTTATATCGTCGCCTGCGCTGGCAAATTTTTATCGGGATTTTCTTTGGTTACGCCGCTTATTACCTGGTTCGTAAAAACTTTACCCTGGCTATGCCTTATCTGATCGAGCAGGGTTTTTCCCGCGGCGATCTGGGTTTTGCCTTATCCGGAATTTCGATTGCCTATGGGTTTTCTAAATTCATTATGGGTTCAGTATCTGATCGGTCGAACCCGCGTGTATTTTTACCCGCAGGACTGATAATGGCAGCAGTCGTCATGCTGGTTATGGGATTTATCCCGCTGGCGACATCCGGTATTATGATTATGTTTGTGCTGCTGTTTATCTGTGGCTGGTTTCAGGGGATGGGCTGGCCTCCCTGCGGCCGGACCATGGTCCATTGGTGGTCACAGAAAGAAAGGGGAGGCATTGTCTCCGTATGGAACTGTGCACATAACGTCGGCGGAGGCCTGCCTCCGCTGCTATTCCTGCTGGGGATGGTCTGGTTTAATGACTGGAAGGCCGCATTATATATGCCGGCGATTGCCGCTATCGGCGTAGCTTTGCTGGCCTATGGATTAATGCGTGATACCCCGCAGTCATGCGGATTACCCCCGATAGAAGCCTACAAAAATGACTATCCCGCAGACTATAACGAGAAACATGAAGTTGAATTAACCGCCCGGCAAATCTTTACGCAATATATCCTGCCCAATAAATTACTGTGGTACATCGCGCTGGCCAATGTCTTCGTGTATTTACTGCGCTACGGTATTCTCGACTGGTCTCCGACCTACCTGAAAGAAGTTAAAAATTTTTCACTGGATAAATCATCCTGGGCCTACTTCCTGTATGAATATGCCGGTATCCCTGGAACACTGTTGTGCGGCTGGATGTCAGATAAAATTTTCAAAGGTAACCGCGGGATCACCGGCGTCTTTTTTATGACACTGGTGACCATTGCCACTCTTATTTACTGGCTTAACCCGCCCGGCAACCCCGGCATTGATATGGCCTGTATGGTGGTGATTGGTTTTCTGATCTACGGACCGGTGATGCTGATTGGTCTGCATGCGCTGGAGCTGGCACCCAAAAAAGCAGCGGGCACCGCCGCCGGATTTACCGGTCTGTTTGGTTACCTTGGCGGATCGGTTGCCGCCAGTGCAATTGTTGGTTATACGGTGGATTTTTTTGGCTGGAATGGCGGTTTTATGGTCATGATTGCCGGCTGTATACTGGCAGTATTACTGCTGCTGTTAACCACGCTGAGTGAAAAACGCCATAAACAGCAACTGATATCATAAAAATCATACTGCGGAGAGGCACTCTATCGCCCGGACAGTCCGGTCAGGACTTGCCCGGGCGATGGCAGGAAGGATCAGTCGCTGTACAGCTTTTCTAAATAACGGGGAACCGCATCTTCCGCATTACTGCCAATCACTTCCAGCCCGGTCAGCAGCGAAGGTAGCCGCTGATGGGCATTTTGCATAATGCAGCCTTTGCCTGCCATGCTCAGCATTTCTTTATCGTTCATCCCGTCACCAAACGCGATACAGTCCTGCAGGTTATAACCTAACCGTCTTGCCACTTCATCCAGCGCATGGCCTTTTGAGACACCTCCGGCCATCACTTCCAGACAGCCGGGCAGGGAGAAACTCACATTAACCCGGTCGCCCCAGCGGGCAATAATCGCCAGCTCAAGCTCAGCCAGTGTCTGATGCTGATCACAGGTAAAAAAGACTTTACTGATACCATCAGTCGCCAGCCCGTCAGGCTGAAATATCTGATAATTAAACTCCGACTCACGGAGGAATTCACGCTCTTTTTCGCTATGCCGACTGATATACCAGTCATCATTGCGATAAACCTGAGTCAGAATATCATCCGAGGTATATTTCAGGCGGTACAGCTCTGACGCAATCGCCGGGTCCAGGTTATGGGCAAAAATCAGGTTACCCGCAAGGTCATGTACCCTCGCTCCGTTCGACGTGATCATATAAGCTTCGATACCCAGCTTCTGCCGCATCTGCGCGACATCAATATGATGGCGGCCGGTAGCAAACACAAAATGAACCCCTTTACGGGTTAACTTCTGCAAGGTATCACGGGTGTAAGCAGACAAAGAGTGATCAGGAGAAAGTAGCGTTCCATCCAGGTCGGAAGCAACAATATGGTACATGAAAACCTCTTTAATTAACGTCAGACCGGAGTTTCCGGAGGTAAGGTATGGCTATCGTCGATGATTAACATCCAAACCGGTCAAAATAGCTGACCGCAAGATTCAGTGCCCGCGCCCGCATTTCATCTTTTTCGAATAATATTTCATGGCGTGCACCACTGATAACCTGCGGCGCTTCCCCTTCACAAGGGATCCCCGCAAGCCGTCGTAATTCACAGAATTGATCCTGCGCCTGATTTTCCACCACCAGATCTTCTTCGGCCTGAATGATCAGCATCGGTGTAGTGATCTGTGCAGCATCGCGCAGAATTTCATGTCCGGCATTAAGACTTTCCCGTACCCAGTGTGCCGTCGGCCCGCCGACCTGTAATGCCGGTTCATCAGCATAAAAACGTAAGTTACGCTGGTAGCGGACCCGGCTGTGGGTCAGCGTATTTACGGCAAAGGGCGGCGCATGCCAGCGCCCCGTACCCAGAGCAAACCCTTCACGTAATCCCGACCGGGTTTCGGTCCAGTTAAGAATTCGTTCTGCCATCCACTCAGGCATCGGCAGCACTATGCCAAACATCGGAGCCAGTAATGCTGCTGCATCAACCAGTTCAGGGTGACGGCGCAGTAACAATGCCAGAATCGCGCCCCCCATAGAATGGGATAGCGCAAACTTTTGCTGATAACGCGTATCGGAAAGAGTGATCTGCCAGAACTTATGCAGGTCATCCACGTAGTCAGAAAAATTCTCTACGTGCCCGCGATGGGTATCTTCCAGCATACGGCCCGATAAGCCCTGCCCCCGGTGATCGATAATAAAGACATCGTAGCCACACTGAAACAGATCATAAGCCACTTCAGGGTATTTGACGTAACTCTCAATCCGCCCGGGGGAAACCATAATCGCTTTATGGTGTTGCGGGGATGTGAAACTGACATAGCGGATATTCAGCCCGCCAGTGCCGGTAAATGATTTCTCCTGGCGGCGACGCCAGAAGTGGAGCAAAGGACCGGTAACAAACGCCGAAAACTCTTTTTCACGGTGCAACCAGCGTTGCGTAAGCTGTTTCATTACTCTCCCTTCGGCGTTTTCTGTGGTCTGGAAAACGGCTGAAATCCCAGTATCGTCTGATGGAATTATAACGTATTCTGTTGTTTCTCTGCTGAAGACTGGAGCGACATCAATGACCTTTGACTGGTGGATCACCTACCTGCTGACCACTACCCTGTTAAGCCTTTCCCCTGGTTCCGGAGCCATTAATACCATGAGTACCGGTATCAGCCATGGTTTCAGGGGCACTCAGATTTCTATTGCCGGATTACAAGTTGGCCTCGCCACCCATATTCTGTTAGTCGGTATCGGCCTTGGTGCTTTATTTTCTCATTCATTAATCGCTTTTGAAATCCTGAAATGGGCCGGTGCTGCTTATCTTATCTGGTTAGGGATACAGCAATGGAGAACCAAAGGTGCTATTGACCTGAATGCGGTGGCGAAAGCAACATCCCGCGGCAGAGTATTTAAACGGGCGGTGCTGGTAAATCTGACCAATCCGAAAAGTATTGTGTTTCTGGCAGCGCTGTTTCCACAGTTTATCATTCCCCATCAGCCCCAAATGCTGCAATATCTGGTGCTGGGCCTGACCACTATCAGTGTGGATATTCTGGTCATGCAGGGTTACGCGTTACTGTCGACCCGTATTTCACGCTGGATACGTGGCCCGCATCAAATGCAGTTACTGAACCGTATTTTTGGCAGTGTTTTTATTGCTATCGGGGTCGTACTGGCAACTGCACGACACAGCCATTAATTATCTGCCGGGTCCGTACCTTCACGGCCCGGCAGCGGGTTTAACCGGATATGATTAAGTGCAGGCCAAAGGCTGTAAACAGTATTCCGCCGGCACCATCCAGCCATTTCGCCAGTTGCTGATATTTGCGGCGCATCCATGGTAAGGCAAATACCGTCGCTACCAGTGTAAACCACCCCAGTGTTTCCAGCAGGATCAGTGCATAAATGCCCCAGCGCTGCATAGTGCTGACATCATCACCGACAAACAGCGAAAAAACACTGCCAAAATAGATCACAACTTTTGGATTCGACAGGTTAGTCAGTAACCCCTTGAGGAACGTTCGCCCCTGCTTCGCCAGCACCGGTGCCGGCTGAACCCTGTCCGGCTGTAAATGCTGACGCCGTGCAGAGCATAATAATTGCCAGCCCATCCATAACAGATACAGCCCGCCGCCCAGCATAATCAGCTGATGCAGCCAGGCCATTTTTGCCAGCAACAGATTCAGTCCCAGCAGTGCCACCGCTGCCCAGATAGCCACCCCCAGTGTCACACCGAGAACCCCCATCAACGCATCACGTGAAGAACGGCTGACGGCAGTTTGTGAAATAAAAAAGAAATCAGGACCCGGGCTCATCAGTGCCAGCAACTGCACAAGCGCCAGAGTCAGAAACGACATTAACATGCCGGAAACTCCTCAGATAAAGAAAGAAAAACAGGGACAGATTACAAATCGCTGAGATGTTGTTTAATCATCTGCATAAAGGGCTGGCCGAAACGTTCCAGTTTTCGCTGACCAATACCATTTACACTCAGCATTTCAGAAGCGGAAACCGGTAACAGTTCCGCCATTTCGATTAATGTCGCGTCATTGAACACCACATAAGGGGGAATACTCTCTTCGTCAGCAATGGTTTTACGTAATTTCCTGAGTCTGGCAAATAACTTACGGTCATAATTGCCTCCGGGCACCCTGCTCATTCCCTGGCGGGGTTTCAGGGCCACCACGCGCGGCACCGCAAGCATCAGCGGATGTTCACTGCGCAATACCGGTCTGGCCGCCTCGGTCAGCTGCAGCGCAGAATGCTGACTGATGTTCTGGGTCACCAGACCCAGATGGATCAGCTGGCGTAATACACTGACCCAATGTTCATGGGATTGTTCACGCCCGATGCCGTATACCGGCAATTTATCATGTCCGTTATCCTTAATACGCTGGCTGGCCGCACCACGCAGTAGTTCCACAATATAGCCCATACCGAAGCGTTGTCCTGCCCGGTAAATAGCGGATAAGGCTTTTTGTGCATCCACCAGTCCGTCATAACGCCTCGGCGGGTCCAGACAGATATCGCAGTTACCACACGGCTGCTGTCGCCCTTCATCAAAGTAATTCAGCAGTACCAGACGGCGGCAGGTCTGTGCTTCAGCAAAAGCACCCATCGCATTAAGTTTATGGCGTTCAATATCCAGCATCGCGCCCGGCGGTTTTTCTTCCAGGCAGCGTCGCAGCCAGGCCATATCGGCGGGATCATACAGCATCATCGCTTCAGCAGGCAGACCGTCACGGCCTGCACGACCGGTTTCCTGATAATAGGATTCGATATTACGCGGAATATCGAAATGCACCACAAAACGGACATTCGGCTTATTAATCCCCATCCCGAAAGCCACCGTGGCCACTACCAGTTGCAGATCGTCACGCTGAAATGCTTCCTGGACGCTGGCACGTTGCTGCACATCCAGTCCGGCATGATAGGCACCGGCACTGATCCCGCGGCTTTGTAAACGTGCTGCCGTGTCTTCAACTTTAGCGCGGCTGTTACAATAAATGATACCGCTCTTACCGCGCTGATCCTGAACATAACGCAGTAATTGTTCGGTCGGTTTGTACTTTTCCAGCAGCGTATAGCGGATATTCGGGCGGTCAAAGCTACTGATTTGGATCAGCGGGTCCTGCAACTGCAACTGTTGCAGAATATCATGGCGGGTCGCGTTATCGGCTGTCGCGGTCAGAGCCATAATCCGCAGTTGCGGAAAACGCTGGCGCAATACCCCAAGCGCACCATATTCCGGGCGGAAGTCATGTCCCCATTGTGAGATACAGTGGGCTTCATCGACCGCCAGCATCACCGGTTGCCACTGGCTAAGTGCATCAAGAAAGCTGTCCATCATCAGACGCTCAGGCGCGACATACAGTAATTTTATCCGCCCCTGCCGACAGTCAGCATAAATTTGCTGTTGCTGCTCGCGGGTCTGAGAAGAGTTAAGGCTGGCAGCCATGACACCATTTGCCAGTAACTGATCGACCTGATCTTTCATCAGGGAGATCAGCGGGGATACCACCAGCGTCAGACCTTCGCTAACCAGCGCAGGGATCTGATAGCACAGCGACTTCCCGCCACCGGTCGGCATAACCACCAGGCAGTCCTGTCCGTCAAGAGATGTCTGAATGATGGTTTGCTGGCCGGGGCGAAAGTGCTGATAACCAAAAATATCCCGCAGGATTTGCTGAGCATGATCCTGCTGCGGAATAACTGCCGATGTTGTCACAAATTTCCTGCGCTCTTAATCAGAATAAATCATTTAAAGTAAAACCGACGCCAATCCTGGTCTGGCGGTGATTGTAATCAATCAGTGACTCACCATAACCGCTAAACAGCTGAGTATAGAAACGCACATGCTCTGTGACCGGATAACTCCAGCCAAGTAAGGCGCCACCGAAACCGGTGTTCCAGTTATAGTTGCCTTCAATACTGAAGATACTGTCACCCAGCATATACCCGAGTTTCGCCCGGTAATAGCCCATATACTTAGTAATGTCCGGATTATCGTCACTGCCCGCACTTTCGGGAATACGATACCAGGGCTTGATCTCTGCCAGCATATTACCATTTTTTGCCATCAAACGGGCATATACCCGGTTCCAGCTACGTGAAGTCGGGTCGCTCCGGCCATTGGACTGATGATTGAAACCCAGTTCCACATCACGTAATGTCCAGTTACCCAACCGGTAATCTGTTGCCCAGCCAACAAAAAGCTGTGGTTCATAGTTTGTTTCGCGAAACGGTGACGACGCTTTGGTATTTGAAATCTGCCACCACGAGCGTTGAGTATAAGACATTGCCAGTACCGAATTGTCACCGGCAATCCCGCGCCAGAGAGGGAACGCCAGGCTCAGCTGAAATTTTAATTCATCTTTATTCGCTTTATCTGCCCAGCGGTAGCTGGAAATGGCCGGGGTGTTCATATTACTGGTATCCGTATAGAGCACATAATTACTCTCATAGGGATACAGTAAAAAAGCATTATCATGCTTTTCCAGTAAGTTAGCGATGATACTGCCGCGCACAGCGGGATTATCATGAACCTCGCATATTTTAGCTTCCTTCGCCTGTACCAGCGCAGGCACCAGCAAGGCAGCAGCCATTCCGTAGCCAAAGAAACGCATAATCTATACTCCCGAAGATAGAAAAAAAAACCAAAAACGATGCAGTCACATCGTTAAATGCCAAAAAATGGCCGCTCATATTCACCTGGAAAGCCGATGAATAACAGCATAATATTAGAAAATGACTTAGCCGAATAACCTGCCACAGGTGAATTATGAGCCTGCGTTATCTGACACAACATCAGGCAAGAACCCTGGTCAGTGATATCTTTGTAAACAGTATGCCTTTTAACCGGGCGCTGGGGCTGAAGCTGGAGCATCTGGATGATCAACAGGCCATCCTGACCCTGGAAAATGCGCCATCACTGGTGGGTAATGCCCTGCAAAATATTCTGCACGGCGGTGTCATTGCTTCGGTGCTGGACGTGGCCGCCGGACTGGTTTGTGTTAACCATGCCCTGACCCGCCAGGATATGATCAGTGAAGAAGAACTTCGTCAGCGTATTTCACGGATGGGCACCATTGACTTACGGGTTGACTATTTACGTCCCGGACGCGGAGAGAAATTTATCGCTACCGCACAGCTGCTCCGGGCCGGTAATAAAGTCGCCGTCGGCCGGGTCGAATTACATAATCAACAACAGGACTATATTGCTACCGCGACGGCAACTTACCTGATCGGCTAGCCGGCAGATAATACGGCAACCGTAACCACCTCATAAAACCGCAATAATTATTTTACAGAGTGTCCCGTTAATGCTATCAGATAGCCATTATCTTATTGATTCATTAACAAATACCAGGACTCACCGTTATGAGATTACGTAAACTGCTTTTTTCTCTGTGTACCCTTTCTCTGCTGGTTCTGCAGCCTCTGGCTCAGGCCAGCGAGGTCCAGCCCGCTACGCCGTTATACTCAGGTATCACTGCTGCCGGGCTGGCGCACCGGCAACCCATACACTGGGTATCAGTGGCACAGATTGAGAACAATTTACGGGGCCGTCCACCGATGGCGGTCGGTTTTGATATTGACGATACGGTGCTTTATTCAACACCCGGTTTTTACCGCGGCCAGAAAATGTTTTCACCGGGCAATAATGATTACCTGAATAATCCGCAGTTCTGGGAAAAAATGAATAATGGCTGGGATGAATTCAGTATTCCCAAACAGGTTGCACGCCAGCTGATTCAGATGCATTTACAGCGCGGCGATCAGGTCTATTTTATTACAGCACGAACCCCGACCAGCACCGAAACCGTCAGCCGGATCCTGCAACAGGATTTCTCTATTCCACAGGATAAAATGAATCCGGTGATTTTCAGCGGTTTTCGGGCCGGTGAAAACACCAAAATCCGCTGGATTAAACAGAAAAATATTCGTATCTACTACGGTGATGCAGACAGCGATATTACCGCAGCCCGTGAAGCCGGGGCGCGGGGTATCCGGGTACTGCGGGCCGCAAACTCTTCTTATTTACCACTGCCAAAAGCCGGCGATCTCGGTGAAGAAGTGATTACCGACTCAGAATACTGATCCCTCGTTTTAGCGATTACTGCAGAGCCGTTAACGGCTCTGCAGCCTTTTGCAGGATTCTGATCTTTCTCTGCCCCAGACCAGCACATTCCGCGGCGATCCGGTACTGGTACTGGCAGCTCAGGGGATTGAGGAATATTGTGAAACCAGCGCACAGCAGGCAGCCCGCCAGGCTGCCTGTATAACGGGGCTTATAGCCAGTTACGTCGTTTAAAGTAGAGGTAGGGGGCCAGTGCCGCAAGGATCATCAGTACAATCGCGCCGGGATAACCGAAGCTCCACTTCAGTTCCGGCATGAACTCAAAGTTCATCCCGTAGCTGGAAGCTACCAGGGTCGGTGGCAGGAAAACCACAGAAACTACCGAGAAGATTTTAATGATGCGGTTTTGTTCAATACTGATAAAACCCATCGCAGCCTGCATCAGAAAGTTAACTTTCTGGAACAGGGATTCATTATGCGGCAGCAGTGATTCTATATCGCGCAGAATCTCCCGGGCCTGTTCAAGCTGATTGGCAGGCAAACGGGCTTTTCTGACCAGAAAATTCAGTGCCCGCTGGGTATCCATCAGACACAGGCGGACTTTCCAGCCGATATCTTCCAGTTCAGCCAGTCGCGACAAGGCTTCATCATATTCTTCACCCTGCTGTCCTTCCATAATGACGCGACTTAATTTCTCCAGCGCCGTATAAATATTTTCAATCTCATCCGCCAGCTGTTCGATTTTAGTTTCGAACAGGTCCAGTAACAGCTCAAACGCGTTACCGTCAATCAGGGTCTGATTACGGGCCCGCATCCGGTATAAGCGGAATGCCGGTAACTCACGTTCACGCAACGTAAACAAACGACCGTCACGGATAGTAAAAGCGACGGTCGCATTACCCGCATGATCATCTGCATCTTCAAAAAAGAAGAATGAGTGGATATGCAGGCCGTCTTCATCTTCGAAGAAACGTGCCGATGCTTCGATATCCTCCAGTTCAGGACGTGTTGCCAGGCTCTGTCCCAGCTGTTCCTGAATATAGTCACGTTCCTGTTCTTCAGGTTCAATCAAATCAATCCAGACTGAGGACGTAAGCTGACTATCGTCACTTTCCATTTCCAGACGGGTTAACCGATTGTCTTCCAGTTTAAATGCACTCAGCATAGCAGTACGTACTCCCCATATCTTATATGACGGGACAAGGCTGTACACCGCAGGAAAACCGATGATTGGCACAGCAGGCGCCTGAACACGATAAACCACAGGAATGGTAAATCAGTGCTGGCTCAGATGACGATGATTTACAGAGAGTTACCGATAACCGTCAGGGCTACCGGTAAAAGAGGTTGCCTTAACAGTTTCGCCTGTTGTTCAGGTCTGTGTGCCAGCAGCGACTGGGCGTGTCCAAGGCGTTGTCCTCTGATAATAATAGTGCGCGCATGTTACGATGGGACGAAAAAATCGTCAAGGAAACTACCCGTCCTCAGACGTTTTCCAGCCTTGCATAGGCGGCAACCAGCCACTTTATCCCCTGGCCCTGAAATGCGACCTGCAGGCGACAATGCTCACCACTGCCTTCCAGGTTAACAATAGTGCCTTCACCAAACTTCGCATGCCGGACCCGCTGTCCCAGAGAATAACCGCTGTCATTGGCCGTCACCGGTGCCCCCATTCGCTGGTGGCTGACCGGCCGGCTGACACTGGCCCGTAATCTGACCTCCTCCACACAGTCCTCAGGGATCTCACCAATAAACCGTGACGGGCGGTGATATACCTCTTTACCGTATAACCGGCGACTCTCGGCATAGGTCAGCGTCAGTTTCTGCATAGCACGGGTCACGCCGACATAGGCCAGACGGCGTTCTTCTTCCAGACGTCCGCCTTCTTCCAGTGACATCTGACTCGGGAACATCCCCTCTTCCATGCCGACAATAAATACCTGACTAAATTCCAGCCCTTTCGCAGCATGCATGGTCATCAGCTGTACCGCATCCTGCCATTTATCCGCCTGCCCTTCACCGGCTTCCAGCGCTGCGTGTGACAAAAATGCCTGTAATGGCATCAAATCCTGATCTTCATCCTGATAACTAAACTGACGGGTTGCCGTCACAAGTTCCTCAAGGTTTTCGATACGCGTCTGGCCTTTTTCACCTTTTTCCTGTTCATACATCATCCACAGCCCGGAATCTTTTACTACCCGGTCAGTTTGCACATGCAGCGACAGTTCACTGGTTTCCCGTGACAGTGAGTCAACCAGTTCAATAAAGCGCAATAATGCAGATGCAGCTCTGCCCGCCAGCGCCTTTTCAGACAACAGTTCCCGCGCAGATTGCCAGAGGGTCAGTTGTCTGTCTCGGGCTGCCTGACGCACGACTTCCAGAGTCCGGTCGCCGATTCCCCGGGTTGGTGTATTGACCACACGTTCGAAAGCGGCATCATCATTACGGTTCGATATCAGGCGTAAGTAGGCGAGGGCATCTTTAATTTCCTGACGTTCGAAAAAGCGCATCCCGCCATAAATCCGGTACGGCAGGCTGCTTTGCAGTAACGCCTCTTCCAGTACCCGCGACTGGGCATTACTGCGGTACAGGATGGCACAGTCTGCCAGCGCCCCACCCTGTTCATGCCAGTGTTTAATCCGCCCGACAACAAACCGTGCCTCGTCGAGTTCATTAAATGCACAATATAACGAGATGGGTTCGCCTTCACCGTCTTCAGTCCACAGCTGTTTCCCTAACCGCCCCTGATTATTGGCAATCAGGGTATTGGCAGCTTTCAGGATATTACTGGTAGAGCGATAGTTTTGTTCCAGCCGGATTGTTCTGGCACCGTTAAAATCCGTGAGAAAGCGCTGAATATTTTCGACCTGAGCACCACGCCAGCCATAGATAGACTGGTCATCATCGCCGACGATCATTACTTTGCCACTGTCTCCCGCCAGCATACGGATCCAGGCATACTGGATGTTGTTAGTATCCTGGAATTCGTCCACCAGCAGGTTAGTAAAACGTTCACGATAATGGTTAAGAATATGCGGTTTATTCAGCCATAATTCGTGAGCGCGTAATAATAGTTCGGCAAAATCCACCAGCCCGGCACGGTCACAGGCTTCCTGATAGGCCTGGTACACTTTCAGCCAGGTTTGCTCTACCGGGTTACCGTAGCTGTCGATATGCTTAGGCCGCAATCCTTCGTCTTTTTTACCGTTGATGTACCACATCGCCTGACGTGCCGGCCACTGTTTGTCATCAAGGTTCATGGCCTTAATTAAGCGTTTCAATAACCGTAGCTGGTCTTCACTGTCGAGGATCTGGAAATCCTGAGGTAATCCGGCATCCAGCGGATGTGCGCGTAATAAGCGGTGAGCCAGTCCATGGAAAGTACCAATCCACATCCCCCCCTGGCTGGTGCCAGGCACCTGCTCAATTCGGTGACGCATTTCTGCAGCGGCTTTATTGGTAAAGGTCACCGCCATAATCGAATACGGGGAACAGTTTTCGACGGTCAGTAACCAGGCAATACGATGAACCAGCACCCTGGTTTTACCACTGCCCGCCCCGGCCAGTACCAGCAAATTACTGCGCGGTGCCGCAACGGCTTCACGCTGGTTATCATTTAAACTGTTGAGCAGATCAGAAACGTCCATAGGCACCGCGAATCAGGAGAATTTAACTGTATATTTTTACAGCCATTATACCAGTGTAGTCAGGGAATCCAACCGTGAAATTTCCATGTGTGGTAACAGGCGTGCATCACAGGCTGTCATCAGGTTACGCCGGAACGGGTTAATCCAGCAGGACTGAAACCCGCTGAGCAGCGATCCGGCCACATCCGTAGTTAAATCATCGCCGACATGCAGAATTTCACCGGCCGGTAACCCCAGATGACTGGCCGCCAGCCGGTACATATCCTGCGCTGGTTTCGCCCGCCCGTCAGGGCCGGCCCGCAGTATAAAACGAAAGTAGCCGGCAATGCCCATCAGTTGCGGGTCGGCATTACCGTTAGTGATCGCGGCCAGCGGAACACGCTCAGCCAGGTATTGCAGCGCGTCATGGGTACTCTGCGGCATATGGACCTGACTGCGCCAGGCGGCAAATACCGACATCACATGAGATGCCCCTTGCTGACACAGCTGTTCAGATAATCCGTGCTTTTGCATCAGCAGGTATACAGATTTTTCCCGCCACAGGGTCACATCATGTACGCTGTCTGGCTGATGATATTTAATCTCTTCACGTGCCAGCTCATAGTCTGACAGCGTCACGTTTTGCAACACCGGATGAAAATCCTGTAATGCCTGATGAGTCTTCTCGACCGTAGTCAGGATAACATCGCTGTTTTCATACAGCGTATCATCCAGGTCAAAGGTCATGGCACTGACAGTGCCGGCTGGCCGGTAAAAACGCATTATTTTTTTCCTCGTTTCGCTCGGGGATGTGCAGCATCATACACAGATGCCAGATGCTGAAAATCCAGGTGCGTATAGATCTGGGTAGTGGACAGGCTGGCATGGCCCAGCAGTTCCTGCACCGCACGTAAATCGCCACTCGATTCAAGCATATGAGTCGCAAAGGAATGGCGTAATTTATGCGGATGAATATGACTGTTCAGTCCCTGGCGGATGCCCCAGCCGGCAAAGCGTTTTTGTACATTTCGGGCCGAAATACGTTTCCCCTGCATCGAGAGAAAAACCGCATCGTCCTGCGGCCCGAATAAATCGCGCATCTCCAGCCAGCGCTGCAGCCATTCACAGGCAGTACGTCCCACCGGTAAACGACGTTCTTTGCTGCCTTTGCCTGTTACCCAGACTTCGCCCTGCTCCGCATCGAAATCGCGACAATCAAGACTGACTAACTCAGATAAACGCAACCCTGCACCGTACATCACCTCCAGCATGGTCCGGTCACGAACCGACAGGGGATCATTGAGATCAATGTCCAGCAGTTGCCCCATCTCATCAACATCAATATTTTTCGGTAAATGGCGTGACGTTTTTGGTGTGGCAATACCTTTGGCCGGATTCGCCGGCAACAACCCTTGCCCGACCTGCCAGTCGAGAAAGCTACGCAAAGCCGACAAACGCAGGGCCAGGCTGGTCGCCTGTAACCCGTTTCGCCGGCTTCTGGCTGCGAGTGCGCGCACATGAGCTGGCTCAAGCAGCGACCACTGCTGAAGGCCCATCTCATTGATCATTTCTGTCAGCGCTGCCAGTTGGCGCTGATAACTGGTCTGTGTCAGCGGACTAAGTTGTCGTTCCACTTTCAGATAGCGCAGAAACTGGTCAACCGGACTCTGTAGCGTTACGGGGATCGGGGTATTCATCGCCGGCTGATCCAGCGTGTCAGTAACGCAGGCAGCATACCTGCCAGATACTCCAGTAATTCGGTGCCCATACCGGGGTGGTAATGCTGTTTATCACGACTACTGAAAATCAGTACCCCGACATCTTCATTTTCGCCCATCAGCGACATGGCAACTGAACCAATCGCTTTCGCTTCCGGCAGCAACAGTAACAGCTCTGGGCCATTCAGCGGGCCCAGATAATGCTGTCTGCGTCCCAGCCGCTGAATACGCAGTGAATCAAAGGACTGGCGGGATAACCCGAGATGGGTAAATTCTGAAGGCGCTCCCGTTTGCCAGTGTTCCGTGAATAACCGCACACTGGCCCCGGCCAGCCCCAGATTCCTGGCCCAGCGATGTAACCGGCTCAGCATCTCCGTTAAACTACCGGCACTGGCCAGATGAGACTGCAATGACAGCAGTTGTCCGAAGAGTTGCTGATTCGCCGTGGCCTGCTCCATCAGCAGGGTGATTTCTTCTTCAAGAAGCCGGATATGGTTACGCTGACGAGCCATATGCCATTCCACCAGCGAGGTACTGCCGCGCACCGGATGCGGTACCTGCATCTGTTCCACCTGCCGCGCATTACGGATAAAGAAATCGGGGTTCAGGCGCAGATAATCACTGACCGACTGATCGTCAGTCATCACAGAATTCAGTAACTCCTGGTCTTCATCTGATTTCATAAATGAATAAATCCGTCATAGACATGTGTTGCAGGCCCCGTCATATATAACGGCGTGCCCGGTCCTCCCCACGTAATATGCAGGCTGCCACCCGGCAGATCGACCCGGACTTTATCTGCCAGCAGGCCTTGCTGAATTCCGCTGGCGACTGCTGCACAGGCACCGCTGCCGCAGGCCCGGGTTTCTCCTGCCCCGCGTTCAAAAACACGTAACCGGATATGCGCCTCAGAGACCACTTCCATAAACCCGACATTTACCCGTTCCGGAAAACGCTCATGGCTTTCCATTTGCGGGCCGATAAGTTCAACCGCCGCGGTTGTAATATTGTCGACCTGAATAACACAATGCGGGTTGCCCATCGATACGACGCCAAACATGATGGTTTGCTCCTGCAACCGCATTAAATAGAGATTTTCTGCTTTATTGGCGCGAAAAGGGACATTACCGGGCTCGAAATCCGGCTCGCCCATATTGACCCTTACCAGCTCATCACTGGTCACACTGAGCGTCATTCTTCCGGTCTGGGTACTGACACGAATATCGCTTTTGTTAGTCAGGCCTTTAAGGCGGACAAACCGGGCAAAACAACGAGCGCCATTACCGCACTGGGCGACTTCACTGCCATCGGCATTAAAAATACGATAATGAAAATCCAGCTCGGGATCATAAGGAGGTTCGACAATAAGTAACTGATCAAACCCGACCCCGAGATGGCGATCTGCCAGCCGGCGAATGAGTTCCGGCGAAAAGAATACATTCTGAGTCACTGCGTCAACGACCATAAAATCATTGCCGAGGCCGTGCATTTTAGAAAACTGCATGTTTTGCTCCGCCGGTGATCGGTTAGTTACGGTGCCACTGTGCCCGCTGGCGCTGCCGCATCAGTTTCCGAGGTGTTTACCGGGGCTGTTTGCTGCTGTTCCTGCTGTGTGGTTTCGGTTTTAGGAAAGTAAAGGGGGCCTTTCAGACCGCATCCCGTCAGTACCGCAGGGATCACGATTAACGCCAGCCAGCCGAACATTTTCTTCATCTTGATTACACTCATTCTGTGCTTTTTCCTGTTCACTTATCATCGCAGTTGAACAAGGAAAAGCAACAGAAAATCCCTGAATTCGCATAAGCTGCTTAATATCTGATCCCTGCCGCGCCAGACAATGATTGGCAAACAATATCAGCGCGCTATACTTTGCCAAAAACACGGGAGCTATGATGAACGACAGTGAATTTCACCAACTGGCAGACCAATTGCTACTGGCCGTCGAAGAACGTCTGGATGCGCATGAGGGCGATGCTGATATTGATTATGAAACCCATGGCAGCGTAATGACCCTGAGTTTCGACAATGGCACTAAAATTGTCATTAACCGTCAGGAGCCATTGCACCAGGTCTGGCTGGCGACCAAAACCGGTGGATACCACTTCAGCTATCAGTCACCGATCTGGGTATGTGACCGCACCGGCAGTGACTTCTGGCACCTGCTGGCTGAAGCCTGCAGCCTGCAGTCCGGTGAAAAATTCAGCTTCTGACCGGCCAGTGACGGTCCCGGCGACAGACCGCGGGCCGTTATGCTTTAAAACAGGTTTCGGGAACGCGGCAGCACGTCACGACTGAATTGCGGCGAAACATCTTCTGCCACTTCATCATGAGAGACAGAACGAAACGGCAGCACCCGGCTTTTACCTTCATCCGTGACCAGCTGATAAAACTGGGGCAGATTGAAATTCACGAAGCTGGATCCATAGGTAAAACGATCGTGAGAGGAAGAGTAAAAACGACTGACATCACGCACCAGCTCTTCACGACTTCCTTCACAGTGACGATAGACCTCCACCCGGTTACTTTCATCCAGGATATAAATACTGAAGTCATCCGACTGCGGGTTATTTTCGAAAAAAAACTGAATAATTCCTTCACTGGCATAGCCATTAACCACTGCCGGAACATCGGCCTGCAGTGAATCCACCTTGATCGACAGGCCATGCAGTTTGTTATTAGAAATGGCCCCGTAAAACTCCACAGCATTCTCCAGTTTCTGTACCGACACACTCATCCGCTCGAAAAAGACTCCCCAGGTATCACCAGCCAGCCGCAGGGCTTTAAAGCGGCCCGGTTCCTGGCGGGTACTGGACAGACGGATATCAATACATTCAGAGACCAGCTGCTGCACACGGGTACGGATCAATCCCCGCAAATGCTGGCTATAACAAAAGACGTCGACCGCATCCGGTGGTAATGCATCCTGATGCATTTTTCCCAGAATGGTTTTCAGTGCTTCGATCATCGCCTGCTCACCACTGAAATGCAGTGTGCGAACCTCGTTCCACGAATTTCGATACAACAGATCAATACTGCCGATCAGACAACGTTGCTGCTGGCCGAAACTGAAAACATCCAGTTTACGGAAATCAAAATGTACCACCTGATTACGAAATTCCGCTGTCGGGTCATATTCCAGATTCACCAGAATCGCCAGGTGTCGGATCTCGCACGGGCTGTACAATGCTTTCGGCGTCGGTGCCGGAACCCGTAACGGAAACTGTTGTGATATATCGTTAACCACTTCCTGTAAACGTCCGGCATCACAACCGCCATTCCCTTTAATATGCAGTCGTGTCTTACGGGTCTGCAGACCATTAAACCATGCCCATGCCACCAGTTTTATCAGGTAACGGCTGTATTCCAGTGGCTGGTGACTGATAATGGAGTCCATATCCGGCGACTGATTATATAAGTACCAGCCAGGACGGTTAGCCCGCCCTTCAGGCACATGAATAAACGTCAGGTTTTCTTCCGACAGATCCGGTGAGATCTGCGGGTTCACCAGGATCACTTTACCTGGCAGGGCCTCAAAAGCCGCATACAGCTTACGGGTCAGTACCCCGATATCCTGAGGACTGGCACTGACACTCAGATTATTGCGCCGCGCAAAACGGATAAGGTTACGATAACTCTGCATCATCGCATCCAGTAATTCGTTATGGGCTTCACGCACCTGGTCAATTTTCCAGCTGGCACGGCTGTCGAGCATCTGCAGACGCTGACTATCCCAGCCCCACTCTCTGACCATCTGGCTAAGTATTTCACGCCGCCACAGAGAACGGCCCCCGGGCCGTTCCACACTGAGTTTTTCACAGGCCTTCAGATAGAAGCAGCGGCGAACCAGATCCAGTCGCGCAGGATCATCAATGTCCTGTAAATAGCGAGTCACTTTTTCCAGCATCATGCAATAAGGGTCGAGCCCGAAGCTGACAATCTCACCATCATGCAGCCGCTGTTTAATGTCCATCGCCAGCAGACGGGTGTCGGGATATTCACGGGTATAGGATTCGAGCAGCAGTGTTTTCAGAACCGCTTTATAGGGAGAGTCGATACTTTTATACAGCTGCCACAGACTGGCACCGAAATATTCTTCGGCCGACAGCGTGCCTAATCCACCTAAATCCAGCCATTCATTAGGGGTCAGTACCCCGCCAGCGTACAACGACATCACATAATCGTCGTAATTAGCTTCTTCTTCACCCGGCACCATATTCCACAGAATACGCTTGCCCGCCAGTCTCACAGCAGAACGGTAGAATTCATCAAGTAATAAAATATGCTGGGTGCTGCCGCAATCTTCAGCCCCGAGGTTACCACTTTCGTTATGACGGAAACGGTTCTCATCAATCAGAAAAAAAGTGACTTCAATTCCCAGAGAGATGCACCACTGGCCAAGAAGATGACATTTTTGCTGTAACTTTTGTCTTTCGTCGCTATCCAGCCATGACTGGTGACATACCCAGATATCCAGGTCGGACAAGCCATTCTGCCCGACCGATGAGGTACTGCCCATCGAGTAAACACCGGTGATAGGTGCCTCACCACTGGAAATATCAGGCAGATGAAGGGGTCTTCCGGCAAGCTGGTTCAGTAAGGTCTGCTGATTATCTTCAGGCGTAAAAAAACTGATACCCTGTGGTACATGACCCTCAAGGTAGCCTGGCAGCATAGGATGATGATACTGCAATAATGCCGGCAGCAAACTATACACCTGTCTGAATGCAGGTCCCATAGCCGCTTTTGCCCGATCAACACGCAGTTGATTAATGGCATCCAGCCTCTGTTTCAGAGTCTCAATATAAAGGTACAAGAGGTTTCGCCTGCTTCTTCCGGTAATTAAGCACTGTTGTTCCCAGGGCACACCTGTATTCTCACCAGCCGGGCAGATACCGGCTGCGGACAATAGAGATGATTAGCCTTTCATCCTTTGCTGACTAAACGCAACAACTGCGTCGCCTACTTTATCACCTTTCATGCTGAAATCTTACTATTAGATGCGGACAGCCCTGACCCGCGCCCCCTGGTCAGCGCCAGAGTCCCCGTACGGATTTCATCGCCGAAGCCTGCCACATTTGTCGTTTAAATGATAGGATGATTAACAAACGATAAAAACGGTTAATGACATGTCTGATAAAATTATTCGGATCGCCACAAGGCAAAGTCCGCTTGCGCTCTGGCAGGCGCACTATGTTCAGCAACAGTTAGTCGCAGCCCATCCCGGTTTACAGGTTGAGCTGGTACCTATGGTCACCAAAGGTGATGTTCTGCTGGATACCCCGTTATCCAAAGTCGGTGGCAAAGGATTATTTGTCAAAGAGCTGGAACTGGCGATGCTGGAGAACCGGGCAGATTTGGCTGTCCATTCGATGAAAGACGTACCGGTTGCTTTCCCTGAGGGGCTGGGGCTGGTCACCATCTGTCAGCGTGAAACTCCCCTTGATGCCTTCGTTTCTGAAAAATATGCCACCCTTGATGACCTGCCTCAGGGGGCAGTGGTCGGTACTTCCAGTTTGCGTCGCCAGTGTCAGTTGAGTGCACTGCGTCCCGACCTGACAATCCGTTCCCTGCGGGGTAATGTCGGTACCCGGTTGTCAAAACTGGATGCCGGAGAATACGATGCAATTATTCTGGCGGCTGCAGGCCTGAAACGCCTGGGATTAGAATCCCGTATCCGCAGTACACTGCCGGCCGAAGTTTCACTGCCGGCTGTGGGCCAGGGAGCGGTCGGTATTGAGTGCCGGCTGGATGACGCCCCGCTGATCGCCCTGTTACAGGCGCTGAATCACCGGGATACAGAAACTTGTGTCCGTGCTGAGCGGGCAATGAACACCCGGCTGGAAGGCGGCTGTCAGGTACCTATTGGCAGTTTCGCCCTGTTACAGCCCGGCGACCAGTTATGGTTACGCGGACTGGTCGGGACGCCGGATGGATCGAAAATGATCAGTGCCGAACGCCGTGGCCATCGCGATCAGGCTGAACAGCTGGGCATTGCCCTGGCGGACGAACTGCTGGAACGTGGTGCCGGAGAGATATTACGCGAAGTTTATCAGGGCCAGCCTCCCGTATGACAATTCTGGTTACCCGCCCTGAGCCTTCGGCATCGGCGCTGGTTGCCAGATTGCGTCAGACCGGCAAGCACGCATGGAGCCTTCCGCTGATTGACTATACCCCCGGCCGCGGCCTGGGGTCACTGGCACAGCAGTTGCTCAGTTTGCATAACGGTGATCTGCTGTTTGCTGTATCACACCAGGCAATCAGGTTTGCCGCGCCGGCAATAGTACAAAGTAATACTGCATGGCCGGCCGGGCTCGACTATTATGCTATAGGGCGGCGGACTGCACTGGACTTACACCAGGCCAGTCTGCAGAGAGTGAACTATCCTGAAGGCAGGGCCACCAGTGAAACACTGCTTAATCTGCCTTCACTCAGAGAACTCTCCGGCAGACGTGCTCTGATATTACGCGGTAATGGCGGACGTGATTTACTGGCAGACACATTACAACAACGCGGTGCGCAGGTAGAGCTGTGTGAATGTTATCAACGGATAGCTTGCCAATATCGGGGCGCGGAAGAAGCCGTCCGCTGGCGCAGACAAGGAATTACCACGCTGGTAGTGACCAGCGGTGAAATGTTGCAACTCTTATATTCGTTGTTCCCGGCAATTGACCGCCGCGAATGGCTATTACACTGCCGGCTGGTTGTCGTCAGTGAACGTTTAGCTACCCTCGCCAGTGAATTAGGCTGGCATTCAGTGACGGTAGCTGATGGTGCGGATAACGATGCGTTGTTACGCGCGTTACACTGAAATTAATATAATGGGATGAGCCAAAATGACGGAACACAAAGACCCCTCCGCCATACCTGAAGTGACCCCTCCGGAAGCACAGCAATCCCCGGCAGAGGAACAAACAACTTCAGTAGCAAGGAATAGCGGAACCACTTTAGCCATTGTGGCCATTATCATTGCCCTGGCAACAGGTGCCGGAAGCTACTGGTATATTAAACAGCAGCAGAGCCTGAACGCTGAATCAGAAGCCGGACTGAGTGATAAACTCACTCTGTTACAGCAGCAGACCACATCCGGACAGCAACAGCTTTCGGCACAGCTGACCACCGCCACACAGGCTCTGCAGGACGCCCGTCTGCGCCAGGACACGACTGACAAAGAACTGAACACGTTACGTGAAAAAGTCACATCACTGACCGGAAATGACAGTAACAACTGGCTGATAGCCCAGGCTGATTATCTGGTGAAACTTGCAGGACGCAAACTGTGGAGTGACCAGGATGCCACAACCGCCGCTGCACTGTTAAAAAGTGCCGACAGCAGTCTGGCTGAAATGAATGACCCGAGCGTTCTGAATATACGTCGTGCCCTGATGCAGGATATCAGTGCGTTGTCGGCCATCAATCAGGTTGATTATGACGGTATCATTCTGCAGCTTAACCAGCTGGCAAATGGTGTCGATAATCTGCGTCTGGCGGATAACGAAGACAACAGTAATCCGATGGATCAGGACAGTCACGAACTCTCAGGATCCTTAGCCCACTGGCGCGAAAATCTGGCCAAAAGCTGGCACGATTTTATGGATAATTTTATTACTATCCGCCGCCGCGACAATACTGCTCAGCCGTTACTGGCCCCTAATCAGGATATTTATCTGCGGGAAAATATTCGTTCCGGACTACTGATCGCGGCCCAGGCAGTGCCCCGCCATCAGGAAGAAATCTATAAACAATCCCTGGAAAGCGTATCGACATGGGTACGTGCCTGGTACGACGTCAACGACCCGGCGACGAAAGCATTTTTAGCGCAGCTTGATGCTCTGGAGCAGCAGACGATTGCTATGGATATCCCGGATACCCTCTCCAGCCAGCCTCTGCTGGATAAATTAGTACAAACCCGTGTCCGCGGACTGCTGAACCAGCCTGCTGCGGCAGCCAGCCAGCAGGGAGGCTGATATGTTAAAAGTACTGATATTGTTTCTGCTGCTGCTGGCAGGAGTGATTCTCGGCCCCCTGCTGGCCGGACACCAGGGATACGTGCTGATACAAACGGACAACTGGAATATTGAAACCAGTGTTACCGGGCTGGCTATTATCCTGATCCTTGCATTAGTGGTTATCCTGGCTGTCGAATGGCTGCTGCGGCGGATACTGCGTACCGGAGTACGTACCCGTGGCTGGTTCAGTGGCCGTAAACGTCGCCGGGCGCAACGCCATACCCGTGATGCATTGATTAAACTGGCAGAAGGTGATCACCGGCAGGTAGAGAAATTACTGTCACGCGATGCGGATCATGCTGCCGACCCTCTGGCAAACTATCTGCTGGCGGCGGAAGCGGCCCAGCAACGCGGAGACGAAATCAGGGCGAATCAACACCTGGAACGCGCTGCTGAGGTCTGTGCTGATAACCAGATCCCGGTAGAAATTACCCGCGCCCGTATTTTGCTGGCCCGTCATGAAGATCATGCTGCCCGTCACTGTCTTGACCGTTTACTGGAAGTTGCACCGCGCCATCCTGAAGTATTACGGCTGGCAGAGCAGGCTTATCTGAATACCGGGGCATGGCGCGCATTACTGGATATTCTGCCGTCAATGGAGAAGTCACAGGTTACGACTGAGCAGCACCTGCAGGATCTCCGGCAACGGGCCTGGCTCGGCATGATGAACCAGGCGATGGCAGAACAGGGTAGCGAAGGTCTGAAGCAATGGTGGAAAAATCAGAGCCGTAAAACCCGCCAGGATACTGCCCTGCAGGTGGCAATGGTTAATCATCTGATCGAATGCAACGACCCGCAGATGGCACAGGAAATTGTGCTGGCCGGGCTGAAACAACAGTATGATGAACGTCTGATTCTGCTGTTACCACGAATCAATAGTCCGGCACCGGAACAGCTGGAAAAAGTATTGCGGCAGCAGATCAGACAGCATGGTGCTACCCCCTTGCTGAACAGTACTCTGGGGCAGATGCTGATGCGCCAGGCTGAGTGGCAGCAGGCGGCAGATGTTTTCCTGAAGGCTCTGGAACAGCGTCCTGATACCTTCGATTACGCCTGGCTGGCTGACTGTTATGACAAGACAGGCCGCCCCGAACAAGCCGCAAAAATGCGCCGTGAAGGTCTGTTACTGACTCTCAGGCAGAATCCGGACCAGTAATCAATGTCATCCCTAAAAAGCGCCGCTCAGGGCGCTTTTTTATTGCAGTCAAAAAAAACACCTGCAACAGGGCAGGTGTAAAATCAGGTCGATAGACAACAGCTGATACCAGACTCAACGTAATATCTGAAACTCTCATCAATAAATTGTGAGAAGGCAGATAACAGGTATCGGTAAAGGGCTCTGCATCATTCCAGGGATTATGTTGCCGGGCGGCAGACATAAAAAGCAGAATGAGCATCTGCGCTGCAGTCATTGCAGAAACTATGCCAGCAGAATAAATAAAGGCTGCAAAAAAATAACACTTTGATTTTAAATAAATAAAAAATAATTTTTTGATAACGAAGATTCTTTATCAGCAGTCCGGAGAGCTGCAGGCGTCGTCGTACAACGACAAAAAATCCTTTTTATAAATATCTCATAGAATAACATAATGATAAGTGTCTTCTTCTGGCGACAGTCACTGATAAATACTGTTGTTATCCGCCAGCAAAGGATACTCAGCAGACATAGTCACCGGGTTTACCGGCTGGTCATATTTCAAAAGGATAACAACCATGTACAAAGTGATTGGTATTTCGGGCAGTTTACGCAGTCACTCTCTTAACAGTCTGTTTCTTCGGGCGATGGCACTGATTAGCCCGCAGGAGGTTCGCTTTGAAATCAGCACGACTCCCGGCAGTCTCCCTCTGTTCAACCCTGACCTGGAATATCAGCCCCCTGCCAAAGTCAGGCTCTGGAGACAGGAATTACACAACGCTGATTTAATTCTGATTGTTAGTCCGGAATATGCACACGGTGTTTCGGGTGTAATCAAAAATGCTCTCGACTGGCTGGTCAGTAGTGGTGAATTGCTGGATAAACCTGTAGCTCTGCCGAACCTGTCACCCGTAACTGATCTTGCATGGGGGCAACTCAGGGAGACTGTCACCGTCATGGGGGGAATATTATCTGAGGCCTGCAGCCCGACAGCAACGCTGGCAACCCGCTATGTATTACCGGGTGTCACGGCGGAGGAGCTGGCCAGCAGCCCTCTGACGGGCCCGCGTCTGCAAAAGTTATGGCTGGAGATAATCCGGGCTGTGCAACAGTCGTTATCATTGGCGTAATGCTTGTGCTGATATGCAATATGTCAATCCGGCGGGGTTCTGTTCGCCATTACGTAACGTCATTTTTTGCTGCCCCGCTGCGGGCGACCAGGCAAAGGGCGCAACGGCCGCGCCCTCTGCACTCCGGGCCTGTGCGGCAGATCGTTCCGCCGCTGCGCGGTACCTTCGGTTATTCCCGGCCGGGGCTGTGGTGTAACGCTTGCGCTGATATGCAATATGTAAACCCGGCGGGGTTCCGTTCGCCATTACGTAAAGTCATTTTTTGCTGCCCCGCTGCGCGCGACCAGGCAAAGGGCGCAAGGGCCCTCTGCACTCCGGGCCTGTGCGGCAGACCGTTCCGCCGCTACGCGGTACCCTCGTTCATTCCCGGCCGGGGCTGTGGTGTAACGCTTGCGCTGATATGCAATATGTAAACCCGGCGGGGTTCCGTTCGCCATTACGTAACGTCATTTTTTGCTGCCCCGCTGCGCGCGACCAGGCAAAGGGCGCAAGGGCCCTTTGCACTCCGGGCCTGTGCGGCAGACCGTTCCGCCGCTACGCGGTACCCTCGTTCATTCCCGGCCGGGGCTGTGGTGT
>NZ_JAERJP010000024.1 GCF_018257575.1 Tatumella sp. JGM91
GTATCTGATTAATTTCGATTTATTACCGGGGCGGTACTGTAACGCTGATGCGGGTATGCCGCATATCAATCCGGCGGGGTTCTGTTCGCCATAATGTCAGGCTATTTTTGCCGCCTCGCAGCGGGCGACCAGGCAAAGGGCGCAATGGCCGCGCCCTCTGCACACCGGGCCTGTGCGGCAGATCGTTCCGCCGNCCAGGCAAAGGGCGCAATGGCCGCGCCCTCTGCACTCCGGGCCTGTGCGGCAGATCGTTCCGCCGCTGCGCGGTACCTTCGTTCATTCCCGTGACCTTGACGGACCGGCCGCGATTCGCTCCTGCTCAACACGGCCTCTCGCCGCTTCCCTGCGGCTCGCCCTGGTCACACTCATTCACTCAGCGGCCCGGATGCCGCCTCCGGTAACCTGCCTTGGCTATGGATGGTTTTCAGCAATGAAAGTATCTGATGAATACTGGTTTATTACCGCAACGGTGTGACCACGCGCTATCCGCAGCGCTGAGCGCAGAGTGACGGCCCGGAGGAGCCGGCAGGACGCCGGCGATAGCACGGCTGAGCCATGGACGGCGAATCCGTGCGGTCCGGAAAGACGGAGCGATAAGCGAAGGAACAGCGAGGACTGCGCGAAGGCGTGGATTGTTAAGGCCCGCGCCCCCGGGCCTTAACCCGTCCGCCGCAGTGCGGCTGCTGAAACTCCGCCACTGATGGCGGAAGGAAGATGCACAGAGCCGGACGCTTATGCCCGAAGGCGGTGGATTAGCACTGATTATCGATAACGCCGATTGCAGCAAAACTGTTTCAGCGATAAAGGTATCTGATAAAGGAAGATGCACAGAGCCGGACGCTTATGCCCGAAGGCGGTGGATTAGCACTAATTATCGATAACGCCGATTGCAGCAAAACTGTTTCAGCGATAAAGGTATCTGATAAAGGAAGATGCTCAGAGCCGGAAGCTTATGCCAAAAACCAGTAACTCCGCACTAAAAGGTGACGCCCCGGCACGGATTGTTAAGGCCCACGCCACCGGGCCTTAACCCGTCCGATCGGTAGCAAGAGACTTGCTGTCGGAAAAATGTTCCCGGCACAAAAAAGCCGGGACAAACCCGGCTTTAAACAGTAAAGGATAACGGAAAACTTACAGCGCAGCGATGACTGCCTGCTGCTCGATAATTTTCACTCTGGCCTGTTGCAGATCACTCAGACGTTCACGCTCTTTCTCTACCACAGCGGCAGGGGCACGGGCGACGAAGCCTTCGTTAGCCAGTTTAGTGTCGATTTTCTCAATTTCGAGATCCACTTTCGCCAGCTCTTTTGCCAGACGTTCCAGTTCGGCTTCTTTATTAACCAGTCCGGCCATCGGGATCAGTAACTCGGCACCCTCGACCAGCTTAGTCACAGAAACCGGGCCTTTATCATCGGCGGCCAGCAGTGTCAGGCTTTCCAGGCGTGCCAGACGTTGCAGGAAGGTCCGGTTCGCTTCCACACGGCGCAGTACTTCGGGGGTAGCGCCACGCAGCAGCAGATCCAGTGGTTTACTCAGGGCAATATTCATTTCAGCACGAATATTACGTACTGATACGATAGCCTGCTTAATCCATTCGATGTCTGCCTGTGCCTGCGCATCTTCCTTCGCCGCATCGTAGGCAGGGAATGGCTGCAGCATAATAGTGTCATCGCTGTTACCGGTCAGAACCTTCACCTGTTGCCAGATGGTTTCGGTAATAAACGGAATAATCGGATGCGCCAGGCGCAGTAACGCTTCCAGTACCGTCACCAGTGTATGACGGGTACCGCGCAGTTCTGCCTCACTGCCACTGTTCATGACCGGTTTGGTCAGTTCCAGGTACCAGTCACAGAATTGGTTCCAGGTAAAGTCATACAGCAGACCGGCAGCGATATCGAAACGATAACTATCCAGTGCTTCGCGGTATGCTTTAACCGTACGGTTAAACTCAGTCAGGATCCAGCGATCAGCCAGCGACAGAACTTTCTCACCACCATTAAATCCGCAATCCTGGTCTTCGGTGTTCATCAGTACAAAACGGCTGGCATTCCACAGCTTATTACAGAAATTGCGGTAGCCCTCCAGTCGCTTCATATCCCAGTTGATATCACGGCCGGTAGAAGCCAGTGCTGCCAGGGTAAAGCGCAGCGCATCGGTGCCGGAAGGTTCAATACCATTCGGGAACTGCTTCTCGGTACGCTTACGGATTTTTTCTGCCAGCTGCGGCTGCATCATATTGCCGGTACGTTTTTCCAGCAAATCCGGCAGTGAAATACCGTCCACCATATCCAGCGGATCGATCACGTTACCTTTTGACTTGGACATTTTCTGTCCTTCATCGTCACGGATCAGGCCGGTCATATAGACGGTTTTGAAAGGAACCTGTGGCTTACCATTTTCGTCTTTCATAAAGTGCATGGTCAGCATGATCATGCGGGCAATCCAGAAGAAAATAATATCAAAGCCACTGACCACCACACTGGTCGGATGGAAAGTGCGCAGAGCCTCGGTATTCTCCGGCCAGCCAAGGGTAGAGAAAGTCCACAAACCGGAAGAGAACCAGGTATCCAGTACGTCTTCGTCCTGACGCAGCGCGACATCATCTGCCAGATTATTGTCGGCACGGACTTCGGCTTCATTACGGCCGACAAAAACGTTACCGTTATCATCGTACCAGGCCGGAATACGGTGACCCCACCATAGCTGGCGGGAGATACACCAGTCCTGGATATCACGCATCCATGAGAAATACATATTCTCGTACTGTTTAGGGACGAACTGAATATCACCGTTCTCGACGGCTTCAACGGCAACTTTCGCCAGTGGTGCAGTACGCACATACCACTGGTCGGTCAGCATAGGTTCAATCACCACGCCACCACGATCGCCGTAAGGTACGGTCAGATCATGAGGCTTAATTTCTTCCAGTAAACCGGCCGCATCGACGGCAGAAACGATGGCTTTACGGGCCGCAAAACGCTCCAGCCCGGCAAACTCAGCAGGGATCGCGGCATCGTAAACGCTACTTTCTTCACCGTTAGTATCATAAACCTGAGCCAGCTGACGAATATCGCCATCAAAGGTCAGAATATTGATCATCGGCAGCTTATGGCGACGTCCGACGTCATAGTCATTAAAGTCATGGGCAGGTGTGATCTTCACACAACCGGTGCCTTTTTCCATATCGGCATGTTCGTCACCGACGATCGGGATCCGGCGGTTAACCAGTGGCAGTATCAGTTCTTTACCGATCAGATCTTTATAACGCGGATCTTCCGGATTAACAGCAACGCCCGTATCCCCCAGCAGAGTTTCCGGACGGGTTGTGGCGACCACCAGGTAATCTTTGCCTTCGGCAGTTTTCGCGCCATCCGCCAGCGGATAACGGATATGCCACATAGAGCCTTTCGACTCACGGTTTTCAACTTCCAGATCGGAAATAGCGGTGCGCAGTTTCGGATCCCAATTCACCAGCCGTTTACCACGGTAGATCAGATTTTCTTTGTGCAGACGGATAAACACTTCTTTAACCGCATTGGATAACCCTTCGTCCATGGTGAAACGCTCACGTTCCCAGTCCACAGAGTTACCCAGACGACGCATCTGGCGGGTGATAGTGCCCCCGGATTCGCCTTTCCATTCCCAGATTTTGTCGATAAACGCCTCGCGGCCGTAGTCCTGACGGGTTTTACCTTCTTCCGCAGCGATTTTACGTTCAACCACCATCTGGGTAGCGATACCCGCATGGTCAGTCCCTGCCTGCCACAGGGTATTTTTCCCCTGCATACGCTGGTAACGGATCATGGTATCCATAATTGTCTGCTGGAAAGCATGTCCCATGTGCAGACTGCCGGTCACATTTGGCGGCGGGATCATAATGCAATAGCTTTCCTGGCGGGTATCACTATTGGGTTTGAAATAGCCTTGCTTTTCCCAGTGCTCGTAAAGCGGCTGTTCTATCTCTTGCGGATTATATGTTTTTTCCATTTCTGCTATGTCGTTTTTGGCGCGGAGTGCGTTGCCGTATTCAATTGGAAACCGACGCTGCGATACGCTTTATAGCGGTCACGCGCCAGCTGCTTCAAAGATTCTTCATCAGGAACGAAGTCTATCACTTCATGGAAAGCAGTAGCAAAATCTGCGAACCACGGCAGTAGGTTAATCAGCAAATCTCTGGAAGTACTGCCGCGTTTCTCCGGCCAGGCCAGTTCAACCGGCGCGCCATAACGCGGGCCTTCACCGGCCAGATTATGCGGAACAAATGCCTCTGCCGGACGTTGCCATAACGCCTCATCAAGGCGAATAGCCTGTTGTTCGTTTTCGCAGGCGACCAGGATGCGTTTACCTTCACGCCAGCGGGCAGCAGCCAGCTCGCAGGCCAGTGCTTCTGCCGCAGACAGGGTATCCTGTTGCAGATCGGGACCAGGGAGATAAAACGTGGCATTTTTCATGGGATTGCCTGTGTTTCATGAAGTAAAAAGAGTGACCGGAGTCACTCATAAAATAAATGATGCCGCGACTGCAGATCAAAAACCGTACACCCTGGCGGGCCGGGTGTACAGCGGCAGGCGGTTTACTCGTCGTTACCCAGCCCGGCACGGTTCAGCAGGAACTGTGACAGCAGCGGAACCGGACGTCCGGTAGCACCTTTGGCTTTCCCTGAACGCCATGCGGTACCGGCAATATCCAGGTGAGCCCAGTTATACTTACGTGTAAAGCGGGCCAGATAACATCCGGCAGTGATAGCTCCGCCGGGGCGTCCGCCGATATTGGCCATATCGGCAAAGTTTGATTCCAGCTGTTCCTGGTACTCATCAGCCATTGGTAAACGCCATGCACGGTCACCGGACTGCTCGGAAGCCCCAATCAGTTCATGGGCCAGCGGGTTATGGTTAGATAACAGTCCGCTGATATGGTGGCCGAGGGCAATCACACAGGCACCGGTCAGGGTGGCGACATCAATAACCACTTCCGGCTCGAAACGCTCGACGTAGGTCAGGGTATCACACAGCACCAGGCGGCCTTCGGCATCGGTGTTCAGCACTTCGACGGTCTGACCAGACATGGTTGTCAGAACATCCCCCGGACGCATCGCCCGGCCGTCAGGCATATTTTCACACCCGGCCAGCACACCTACCACATTCAGCGGCAGTTTCAGCTCGGCGACCATACGCATCACACCATAGACTGTCGCGGCGCCACACATATCGTACTTCATTTCGTCCATGCCTTCGCCGGGCTTCAGGGAAATCCCTCCGGCATCGAAAGTCAGACCTTTACCGACCAGTACAATCGGCCGGGCATCCGCATCCGGATGACCTTTGTACTCAATCACTGACATCAGGGACTCGTTCTGCGAACCGGCACCGACCGCCAGATAAGCATTCATCCCCAGTTCTTTCATCTGCTGCTCACCAATCACCCGGGTGGTGATATTCTGGCTGTAAGCGTCCGCTAACTGACGGGCCTGAGAAGCCAGATATGCCGGATTACAAATATTCGGTGGCATATTACCGAGGTCTTTAGCTGCTTTAACCCCGGCCGAAACGGCCAGACCATGCTGGATGGCACGTTCGCCACTGGTCAGCTCACGGCGGGTCGGCACATTAAAGACCATTTTGCGTAACGGACGGCGTGGTTCAGCTTTATTACTTTTCAGCTGATCAAAGCAGTACAGAGATTCTTTCGCCGTTTCGACCGCCTGACGTACTTTCCAGTAATTGTTACGACTTTTAACATGTAACTCGGTCAGAAAACAGACGGCTTCCATTGAGCCAGTATCATTCAGGGTGTTAATGGTTTTCTGAATAATCTGCTTATACTGACGCTCGTCCAGTTCACGTTCTTTACCACAACCAATCAGCAGAATGCGCTCAGAGAGAATGTTCGGCACATGGTGCAGTAACAGGGTCTGGCCCACTTTTCCTTCCAGTTCGCCGCGGCGAAGCAGGGCACTGATATAGCCATCGCTGATCTTGTCGAGTTGCTCGGCAATCGGCGACAGACGACGAGGTTCAAATACGCCGACAACAATACAGGCACTGCGTTGTTTTTCCGGGCTACCGCTTTTTACACTGAACTCCATGTATTCTCCTGAATCTTAAAGACAACAGCGTTTGCTATCGCTAGAATGTATAACTCTTATTCTTATTATGAAACAGTTGTACCATGACAAACACCATATCGGCGTCATAATAAGTTAAGATTCTGAGGGCTGATACCTCAGTATCCTGAGAAGGTGGTCATACAATTTTAGCCACGATGGCAGCCATTGATGAATTAAAATGGCTAATAAGCGTTGAAACTATCGACTTTCCTGCAAAAAGACAAGTTTTCACAGGCGTATTTAGCGTGATTATCATTAGATATCTGGTTCGGGAGACGCTTAAAAGTCAGTTCGCCATTCTGTTTGTCCTGCTACTGATCTTCTTTTGTCAGAAGCTGGTCAGGATCCTCGGAGCGGCGGTAGACGGCGATATCCCGACAAATTTAGTTCTTACTCTTCTGGGATTAGGGGTGCCTGATATGGCGCAACTTATCCTGCCATTAAGCCTGTTTCTGGCGATCCTGATGACGCTGGGAAGGCTGTACACCGAAAGCGAAATCACGGTCATGCATGCCTGTGGTCTGGGCAAAAGTGTGCTGGTGAAGGCGGCCTTGTTGCTGATGCTGCTGACGGCTGCTCTGGCGGCGATTAACGTCACCTGGCTGGGGCCATGGTCGGCGCGCTACCAGGATCAGGTGACCCAGAACGCCAGAGCCAACCCGGGTGCAGCCGCGCTGGCAGCCGGACAATTCCGTACTTCCGGTGACGGCAACTCAGTACTGTTTATCGAGAACGTGAAAGGCAACAAGTTCGGTAATGTTTTCCTGGCACAGCTGCGGCCCAAAGGAAATGCCCGTCCTTCGGTCGTGGTGGCGGACCAGGGCCATATGGAACAGCATGCTGACGGTTCCCAGACGGTGATCCTCGATAAAGGAACCCGCTTTGAAGGCACGGCGATGCTGCGCGATTTCCGTATTACTGACTTCACCAAATATCAGGCGGTGATGGGCTATAAAGAGGCCACTCTGGATCCGAATGATACGGACCAGGCGACATTCAGTACCCTGTGGCATAACCCTTCACCGGCATTCCGTGCGGAGCTGCACTGGCGTTTGACTCTGGTATTCTCGGTACTGGTTATGGCGCTGATGGTGGTACCACTGAGTGTGGTTAACCCGCGTCAGGGAAGGGTCTTATCGATGCTGCCGGCAATGTTGCTGTATCTGATTTTCTTCCTGGTACAGAGTTCATTCCGCTCAAATGCCGGTAAGGGCCGTCTTGATCCTGCCGTCTGGATGTGGTCAGTTAATCTCGGATATCTGTTGCTGGCGATTGTCCTGAACCTGTGGGATACCCTGCCGATGCGTCGATTCAGGGCCCGTTTCAGCCGCAGTGAGGTGGTCTGATGTTTGGAGTACTGGACCGTTATATTGGTAAAACCATATTTAACACCATCATGATGACTCTGTTCATGCTGGTGTCTCTGTCGGGCATTATCAAATTTGTTGAGCAGTTAAGAAAAACCGGCCAGGGCGCGTATACGGCGCTGGACGCCGGTTATTTTACCCTGTTAAGTGTGCCGTCAGACCTGGAACTGTTTTTTCCGATGGCCGCTTTACTGGGGGCCTTACTCGGACTGGGCAGCCTGGCACAGCGCAGCGAACTGGTGGTAATGCAGGCTTCCGGTTTCACCCGCCTGCAAATTGCTCTTTCAGTGATGAAAACAGCTATCCCGCTGGTATTACTGTCGATGGCGATTGGCGAGTTTGTGGCACCACAGGGTGATCAGATGGCGCACAATTACCGCGCCCAGCAAATGCTCGGAGGTTCACTACTGTCGACTCAGGGCGGGTTGTGGGCTAAAGATGGTAATAACTTTATCTTTATTGAGCATATCCAGAGCGAAAATCAGCTGAAAGGCGTCAGTATTTACCGCTTTAATGATCAGCGCCGGCTGGAAGATGTCCGTTTCGCGGCGACGGCCGACTGGGATAGCGGACAACACCAGTGGAACCTGGTACAGGTGGATGAATCAGACCTGACTAACCCGCAGCAAATTACCGGCTCTCAGACCGTGACCGGCGTCTGGAAAACCAGCCTGACCCCGGAAAAACTGAATGTTGTGGCGCTGGACCCGGATTCATTATCTATCCGCGGACTGAATGATTACATCAGGTATCTGAAACAAAGCGGACAGAAAGCAGAGCGTTATCAGTTGAATATGTGGAGTAAAGCAGTACAGCCTCTTTCGGTGGCCGTAATGATGCTGATGGCATTATCGTTTATTTTTGGTCCGCTGCGCAGTGTCTCTATGGGAATGCGGGTGGTAACCGGTATCAGTTTTGGCTTCCTGTTCTATGTACTGGATAAGATCTTTGGGCCACTCAGCCTGGTCTACGGGCTGCCTCCTTTCCTCGGCGCTATTTTACCGAGTGCCGCGTTCTTTATTATCAGCTTCTATTTACTGATTAAACGGCGCTAAAGGCTGCCTGAAAAAAGGGGTTCACTTGTGCGGTGAACCCCTTTTTTATGCCTGTTTCTCAGAAGCTCACTTCCAGACCGCTGAGGATATTCCAGTCATCAATACCTTCTTTTTGCAGCCGTGTCTGGTACTGCATACCGGTCGTCAGTGTCGTGTTCTCCGTCAGCCGTAATGCGGCCCTGGTTTTCAGCTGTACGCTGTCACCACCACGCCCGGCACTGAAACTGGAGGATGTCAGGCCGTCACTGATAATCGCCTGGCTGCCACCGCCCGGACGATGAATTAACCGTAAATCGACTCCGGCAGTCAGATTTCCGAGATCCAGCCGGTAGCCCGCACCGGCACTGAAATCAGGGTTGCGCTGTATCCGGTAGCGGACCTGAGCCTGATCTTCATCGCTAAATGGCCGGATATTCAGATACTGCCAGCGTATCCCCAGTAGCGGGGTGATACTTTGTGTTGCTGACTGCCAGCGTTTACCGGCATCCAGTCCGGCGGTCCAGCTACCGGCTTTCGGGCTGGCAACACCACCGCGTAAACCGGTATGCACCGTACCACTGAAGCGCGTATACCCGGCGGGCATTTCCAGCCACCAGCCAGCTCTGTGTTGCCAGCGCAGCAGGCTGTTAATACTCAGGGTATCAAATGCTGTGCGGCTGTCTCCGTCAGCAGCAGAGGGTTTTACTGAAAGTGAGCCCTTACTCACTCCCGCGCCGACGGTGATTTGCTGCCATGGCGATACGGCCAGTTGCCAGCGACCGCCGAGCATCCAGCCATTAGATTTACTGGTAAAATTATACCCGTAGCGGGCAAAGTCACCGGCCGTGTGGTAACGCTCCTCGCTATGGTAGCCATAAGCGAATATTGCCCGGTCCTGAACACGTACGCTATCGCTGAGCATCTCCTGTATGGCTGAACTGAAATTCCCCAGGGCTGACGGCAGTGAAATATAGGACGGCACCTGTGGTGTGGTTGCCGGACGAACCGGTTGCGGGTCTGGCTGTGGTGCAGGTTCCGGTACCGGTTGCGGGTCTGGCTGTGGTGCAGGTACCGGTACCGGTTGCGGGTCTGGCTGCGGTGCAGGTACCGGTACCGGTTGCGGGTCTGGCTGCGGCGCGGGTTCCGGTACCGGTTGCGGATCTGGCTGGGGCGCGGGTTCCGGTGCCACAGGTACTGTATTACCGTCACTGTTAAGCAGAATATTTTGCAGACGGTAATCCCAGTATTGATTACCTTCTCCGGTAAGTAAGCGTTCACCTGCGTCTGATTTTCCCGGGGCGAAGGCATATAAATCATATGCCCAGGCACCACGGGCCACATAACCACCCGCCAGCTTTACCCGCGTCTCATCAGAGGCCCCGCCGACCTGAACTAATGAGATACCTTCGTTGCTGTCCGCATGGTTATTGCCATTCGTATCGGTATTTCGCCAGATCCCTTGTGAGTTAACACTTACCAGCAATGGTGAACCGGCACGGCTATTCAGGTCACCCTCAATCAGCAAACGATCGGTAGTTGTGCCTCTAAAGCCTGAATTCAGGATCAACTGACCACCGTCAGGTATATCCAGACTGGCCATCTTCATAACCGCCCAGTCGTTTTCTGACTGTCGGTGCAGGCCGGGATAAAAGGTGACGTTCTTCCCTCCGGAAACTGCCCCGAGGCGGCCCGGGCCGGAGAGTGTTGTCTCTGCAAACATATTCAGCGGGCCGCTGACCACGGAGCGGACTTCCAGCTCACCTTCGCGGACACGGATCCCGCCCTTATTGCTGCTGTCACCGGTTAACGTCAGCCGTCCGGTACCGGTTTTTTCCAGCGTTCCCTCGCCGGTGATCTGCGCATCAATTTGTGCGGACAACTCGCCGAGAGTACTGACCCGCGGGCTGATATCGGCAATCAGTTGCGAACGGTCAGTCTCCAGCAGCACGCTGCCCTGCAGGGTACTGCGGGCCTGCATTATCAGCCCGGCGTTATCTGACAGGAGGGTTGTTGCATTAAGGGTGGCATGCTCTGCCACCGTCAGGCGACTGTCTGTCGCGACTCTGGCTGTTTCTGCAGTATACGTCTGCGGCTGCCAGTCATCGCTGTACAGCACATTACCGGCATGGAGTTCCTGCTGCCCGGCCAGTTGCAGGTGACCGCTGCTCACCGCCAGTTCCGCCAGGCTGGCACCGCCACTCAGTCGCCCGTCTGACAGGCTGGCACCGCCACTCAGTCGCCCGTCTGACAGGCTGGTCAGATTCAGCTTCCCGCTGGCCTGCGGGCTGCCGAGACTGCCGGAAAACTGATAATCCGCCCCATACAGTGTCACCTCAGAGGCCTGCAGAGCATTATTATTCAGTAAGCGTGCCCCGTTATCATTATGTTTTATTTCACTAAAGGCTAATGACTGGCCATTTAAATCCAGGTTGCCGCCCCGGTAGCCAAACTGAATATTGTCACTGCTGACCTGATCAGCACTGTTCAGCACAACTGTCGGGCGTCCGCTGACCAGCGTCACCGCGGAAAAGGCCTGTATTTTACCGTTACTGTCCGGCTGCTGGTCGAGGATCACCACTCCGTCACCGGTGTTCAGCGCACCGGGGTTTGCTCCCTGCCCGTGAACCCACAGGGTACCGGCACCGATTTTATGCAGCACATCGCCGGCCTGACCGTTAACCTGCCAGTCCACCGTATAATTCTCATCGACTTCGATACCGCCACCCACCCAGCGGGCATCTTCACCGGGCCCGGAAACGACCTGATAATTATTGGAAAACTGTAATTTTGCGGCACCGTGGTTAACGGACTGCTGCAATATAATAGTGCCGCCTTCCCCGTTAAATTGCAGGTCTTTACTGGCATCCAGTTGTTCATTCGTTGCCAGTGCCGGAATCAGGGTGTCGGTACCATGCCATTGCCACTGAGTATCAGCCTGGCGAATGCTGTCCGCTGACCAGAGAATATCCCCCGCAGAGCGGCGGTCAGTGACGGCCGGGTCGGTATTCTCCTGTTGTACGGCAGCGAGATGAGCATCCTGCAGAAACAGGACATAGCCCCGCAGATTATACGGCTCAGACCCGGAAATACTGGTCAGGACGCCGGCCAGTTTCCAGATTTTTTCCTGATTATCGTAAACGAACATCGGGCTGCCGCTGTCACCGGGCCTGGGAGAGGAGTCCAGTGGCTGAACCCGCGGATCCTCTGGCGAGTAGTTATACCAGCGCAGCCGCCAGCTTTCGAAAGTGGGTTCTGTCATAGTGCCACCGCTTTTCCATTGATAAGCACCTGACAGGTACCTCAGTCCGCCGGTATCGGCATCGACCTGGTATTGTGTGCCCGCGCCGACACGGGCAAACCATTGATAGCGGTCTTTATTTTTGGCGAGGTCTTTACCTTTAACCGTGGGTACCGGGGCCGCTTCCGTAACAACTTTATTCAGTCTCGGGACATGAAAATCACGCGCAGTATCATCGTTACGATTAATTAAACTATATTTTGTTTTGAAATTTGCATTATTACCGAAATCTGCTGTTTTATAACCGCCATTATGCCGGACACTGACAATATACGAGGGGGATATCAGGGTGGCATATCCCTGGGTGTTTACCGCACCAAAATCCGGTATCGGGTAACGTAATATACCGGCAGTGCTGCCATCAGTTTTTAATACGCTGACATTCTGTTTTCCCGGGCGGTATTTACCGAGGTTTTCCGCAAAGTCACGGTATTCCTGAACCGGGACATCTTCACGCATAATACCGGCATTACCTGGCGCAGGGACCAGAGAGGCAGAGCACAGCAGGGTTACAGAGAGTCGCTTCAAGGCTGATATCCTTAATTAATTCATGTCTTCCTGACGATGCGGCTTTATAACCAATAAAATAAATCCTGTCCAGAATTATGCCCCGGGAATGTTATTTCATTCTGAAAAAATAATATTACGTATTTAGTACTATTAATTATATTTAATCATTAGTCGGTTACTTATTTCTTTTAGCGGAAGTTATAATGTCAGCCAGTGGCGTAATAACTGAATAAATTCCGGTAACCGGGAGACTAAAAACAGTAATAGTCCGAGAACCCCGCCGACCAGAGTGCCATTAATACGGATAAACTGTAAATCACGGCCAATATTCTGCTCGATTTGGGCTGATAATTGCCGGTTATCCCAGCTTTTAATGGTATCGCTGATATGACGTGTCAGAAAGCGGGCGACGTCCGGCCCGCTGCGGGTCACCGCCTGTTCAATATGCCGGTTCAGGGAAGCCCGTAGTTGCGGATCTTTTTGCAGGACTTCTCCGGCCCGCAGGGCAGCCTGACCCATTTGCCTGGCGGTGGCTGACTCTGGCCGTTGCATATCCTCTGTCAGCCAGCGGCGAAGATCGTCCCACAATTCTCCCGTATACTGATGAAAGGTTTCATCTTCCTTAAGCCATGTTTTCAGTTGCCGGGCGCGTTGCTGCATCTGCGGATCTTGTTTCAATGCCTCAATAAACCGCTGTACACTGTGGTTAACACTGTCACGTAACTGATGGTGCTGATCCTGCGCGACATCCAGCAGCAGAGAATCCACCATCGCTGTCACTTTATCCGCGCCTTTTTCGCCCAGCCATTCCACAGAAATCAGCCGTGCCATGGTTGGATACTCCTGGCGAAACCAGCGGCTGATCTGTCCGGCAATAAACTGTCGTGACTGTGGATTTTCCAGCACCTGCACGACCTGTGCTATCAGTGAGTCCAGCAGTGCCTGATGGCGGTTTTCATGGGTCAGGCTTTCCAGCAGTCGGGCGGCAGTCTGACTGAAATCCACACTGTCGATAGCACGGCTTATCCCCTGACGCAAAAACCGCCGGATATGCTGGTCATTTCCGGCATTCAGAAAACCGCTGATCAGTTGACAGAGCAGGGTACTCAACCGCCCGGCATTCTGTGGTACGGTCAGCCAGCCGGCCAGTTTTCCTGCCAGATCCTGACGGCGCAGCAGGGCAATCATACTGTCGGTACTGAGAAATTTTTCTTCGACAAACCGGCCAAGACTATCGGCAATTCGCTGTTTATTGCGTGGAATAATCGCGGTATGCCGGCCGATAAAGGGCAACGGAATGCGGTGAAATAAGGCACTGACCGCAAACCAGTCTGCCAGTGCCCCGACCATAGCCGCTTCGGTCACCGATTTTACTGCCTGTACCGGCAGCGTCTGCGGCAGAAACAGGGTAACCAGAAAAATGATGCCCGCCAGCATAAGCAGGCATAACGCCAGACGTTTGGTTTTTTTCAGACCGGAAGTGTTATCCATATACAGCTCAGTAAACTCACAACATCAGAGGGTTAAGTTACAGTTATCAGGTTTCAGCATAGCAATCAGTCGTGCTTTTTTCCCGGAAAGGACCTTTTTCAGGACAATTCATCGCCGCCGGCAGAAAAATTATCATGCTGTTGCTGTAATAGCTCTCCGATAAAACTCAGAAACAGTTTCAGTGCCGAAGATTGCTGGCGGCCGGGCTATAGCTGAATCTGCAGGGTACGTTCTGTCAGCTGGCGGATTGACAGGCAGGGTACCGCCAGCGGGTGCTGTACCGGCATCACCGCCAGTTTTATCCCGCGCTCTGCATGCAGGCAAAACGGTAAGGCGAGGTCATATTCGCCCCGCTGCAGGTTTTCGGTAATCTGTCTGGCACTGGCGGTCTGTAAATGAAAGCGGACGGACGGATGCTGCTGGCGGTGCTCAGCAGTGTCTCGCTGATTGTTACCAGGCGTTATCAGGCGGTCTGAGCCTTACCCTGTACAGCGAAGAGGCCGGAACGGCCCCTTGATCAGACTAAACAGTTCAGATTATTTTCGCCCGCCAAACAGGCTGCCCAGCACACCCCGTAAAATCTGGTTAGTCACCTGACGAGTTGCGGTTTTTGCCATGGTCTGCACGACTCCGTCATGTTTACCTCCCCGTGGCCCGGTATAGCCAAACAGAATATTTTTGAGCCCGTCCAGCACTGTATTTTCTACCGCGTCTTTACCGCCTTTAGCCTGCGGGGCATTGGCCTGCTGACCGGCTGACTGAACAGCGTGCTGTAATAATTCGTACGCCGATTCCCGGTCCGCCACCTCGTCATATTTGCCGTACAGGGGGGAATGATTGATCAGACTGTTACGCTCATCACTGTTCAGTGGCCCCATACGTGAGCCGGGGGCAATAACCATCGCCCGTTCGACCACCGACGGACTGCCTTTTTCATCAAGGAATGAAATAAGTGCTTCACCGGTGCCCAGTGCCTGGAGGGCTTGTTCCGTATTAAAGGCCGGATTAGCCCGCAGAGTGGTTGCTGCGGCTTTTACTGCTTTCTGGTCTTTAGGCGTAAATGCCCGCAGGGCATGCTGTACACGGTTGCCCAGCTGACCCAGCACTGTATCGGGAATATCGGCCGGGTTCTGGGTGACAAAATATACCCCGACGCCTTTGGAACGGATCAGTCGTATTACCTGCTGAATTTTATCCAGTAATACGTCGGGAATATCATTAAACAACAGGTGGGCTTCATCGAAGAAAAACACCAGCTTCGGTTTTTCTGTATCACCGGTTTCCGGTAATTGCTCATACAATTCCGACAGCATCCACAGCAGGCTGGCGGCATACAATTCAGGCATCTGATACAGTTTTTCTGCACTCAGAATATTGATGATACCGCGGCCCTGCGCATCGGTCTGCAGCCAGTCTTTAATATCCAGCATAGGTTCGCCAAAGAAGTATTCAGCTCCCTGCTGTTCGAGGGCCAGCAAACCGCGCTGAATCGCCCCGACAGAAGCACTGCTGATATTACCGTACCGGGTGGTGAACTCTTTCGCATGATCGCCGATATACTGCACCATTGCGCGGAGATCTTTGAAATCCAGCAGCAGCATACCCTGATCGTCAGCGATCCGGAAAATGATTTGCAGCACGCCGGACTGGATCTGGTTGAGGTTTAGCAGCCTTGCCAGCAGCAATGGTCCGAGATCGGACACTGTCGCCCGTACCGGATGACCCTTTTCACCGAAAATATCCCACAGTACCACCGGATTATCCTGCGGCTGCCAGTCGGTCACTCCGATACTGGCTAACCTGGTCTGCAGTTTTTCTGAACTCTCGCCGGCTTTGGCAATGCCGCTGAGATCGCCTTTCACATCAGCCATAAATACCGGTACGCCTATCGCCGAAAAGGATTCTGCCATTTTCTGCAGGGTCACGGTTTTGCCGGTACCGGTAGCGCCGGTAATTAAACCGTGGCGGTTGGCAAGGGCCGGTAACAGGTTCAGGGTCAGTTGCGGAGTACGGGCAATCAGTAAAGGTGCAGTCATACAGTGTCAGTCTCTGAAAATTAGCAGTATTCGTATCCCTCAGACGGGAAACAGGTTTTCATTGGCATTATCCGCAACCAGTACGGATAACCGCTGATATGACTAAGACTATAGACAGTGGTGTGGCAAAAATATACCCGCTTATTTTACAGGTGAATGGCGAACTTCCCCCCGGCATGCCAGGTTTAATACTGATCCCCGCCCGCGGTCAGTGGCGACATTTCGTGCTAAATATTGATGGTTAGGTTATCAGTATATTAAATTTGTAATTAAAGTGCGCTAATGTAAGCGCTATCATTGTATTGGAAGCGTTTCCATCTTTTATTTTGTTAACAATTTTATAATAAATATATTCTGAGCAAATGAGAGTCGTTAATTATGTTGTTGCAAAAAAACACCACCCGCCGCAAATTCCTGCTCGGTTCACTGATGGCATTGCCACTGACTGAACTGGTGCTGAAGGGGCTGACCGCAGCTCAGGCAGCTGACATGGCTGCGCCCGAACTTGATCACTACCCGCCGGTATTTTTTCAGGCGGACGAATGGCAGTTTATCCTGGCGGCCACTGACCGGATTATTCCGGCTGGTGGCCCCGGCAAGGCCCCCGGTGCGCTGGAAACGAATGTGCCGGTATTTATCGATCAGCAGTTACATGACCCGCAGTTCGGTAAAGAAATTTATATGGAAGCGCCGTTTAATCCCCGCGCACCCGCGACTATGGGATATCAGATCCCTTTTTATCCGCAGCAGATTTATCAGACCGGTATCCGGCTGACGAATCAATGGAGTCAGCAAAATCTGCAGAAACCTTTCCATCAGCTCTCCGTGACGGAAAAAGATAAGGTACTGACAGCATTACAGAAAGACACTCTGGACTTCGCAGCACTGGGTGAAAATGACCTTAAAAGCTCACAGTTTTTCAGCCAGCTATTGGCGGATACCAAACATGGCTACCTTGCAGACCCGATGTATGGCGGCAACAAGGGCATGAAAGCCTGGATTGCTATCGGTTTCCCCGGCGCCAGGGCCAGTTATCTGGAATGGGTCAGGCAACATAACGTCAAATATCCTCTCGGTCCGGTCAGTCTGTTGGGCGAAACCGCCTGATTGCTGTTTTTCTGAATAACAAGGTTTCTTATGGCTCAGATAACTAAAAAAGAAGTCGATGTCGTGGTCTGCGGATTTGGCTGGGCAGGCTCATTAATGAGCATTGAACTGGCGATGGCAGGTCTGACGGTACGTGCCCTGGAGAAAGGTCCGGAGCGGGATTACGCTGCATTTGCCTACCCTAAACCGGCAGATGAATATGCCTATGCGGTGCGTAATAAAGTTATGACCACCCCGGCCGATTCTGCCGTCACTGTCCGTTATACGATGCAGGACACCGCGTTGCCGACCCGTAAATGGGGAGCATTTGTGCCAGGCGGCGGGGTTGGCGGGGCAGGTATGCACTGGACCGGCGTTTTGCTGCGTCCGACCCCCACCGATCTTAAACTCAAAACCTATGCTGATGAAGCCTACAAACCCGGCATATTGTCTGAAGATATGCGGGTCAGGGACTTTCCGTTCAGCTGGGACGAAATTGAACCCTGGTTTGAAAAATTTGAACGTATCTGTGGGTTATCCGGCAATGCCGGTAATCTGCGTGGAAAAATTCTGGAGGGCGGCGATCCTTTTGAAGGGCCGCGTGCCAATCCGATGCCGTTACCACCGCTGGAAAATACCCTGAACAACGTGATGTTCGGTGATGCGGTTAAAAAAATGGGTTATCACCCGTTTACTATCCCGTCGGCGGCGGCTTCGAGGGTCTGGACGAATCCGTACGGTAATACCATCGCGCCCTGCAACTACTGCGGTTATTGCTCTAAATATCCCTGCCTGAACTATTCTAAAGCCTCACCCCAGACCGCGGTGCTTGATGCCCTGAAGCAAATGAAAAACTTCTCGTATGAAGTACATGCCGAAGTCCTGAAAGTGGTACTGCACGACGATAAAAAAACCGCTAAAGGCGTGCTCTATATTGATGAGCAGGGCAATGAATGCTTCCAGCCGGCGAAAATTGTTATTCTCAGCAGCTTCCAGTTCTATAACGTCCGTCTGATGCTGCTGTCCGGTATCGGCCAGCCTTATAATCCGGTCACCGAAGAAGGGGTAGTGGGGCGTAACTATGCGTTCCTGAGTAATGGTGCTGCCACCCTGTTTTTTAAAGATAAAAACTTTAATCCGTTTATCAGTTCCGGCCCTACCGGGGTGCAGTTTAACGATATCTCTCCGGGCAACTTTGATGGTCCGGCGCTGGGGATTATCGGCGGGGCGAAAATTCAGAGTGCCCAGTCGACCGGGACACCTATCAGTACCGCACTGCCGCCAGGCACGCCTTCATGGGGTGCGGGCTGGAAAAACGGCCTGGAAAACTGGTACGGCCATTCGATGAAAGTGGGGATAACCACCTCATGCATGTCTTACCGCGATGTTTACCTGGACCTGGATCCGACCTATAAAGATCGCCATGGTCAGCCGTTACTGCGGATGACTTTTAACTGGAAACGTAATGAACTGATGTTACAGCAATATCTGAAAGGGATTGTTGGCAATATCGTCAGGGAACTGAACCCTGACAGTTTCAGTATGAGTTTTCTGCCGATGGGCGCGGACTTTGACCTGACCAAATATGTCTCTACCCATAATGTCGGTGGTGCCATCATGGGGGATAACCCGAAAACCTCTGCCCTGAACCGCTATCTGCAAAGCTGGGATGTTCACAATGTGTTTGTGCCAGGAGGTAATGCGTTTCCGCAGAACTTCCAGTCAAACCCGACAGATACTATTGGTGCCATCACCTTAATGGCAGCCAACGCGATTAAAGAACAGTATCTGAACAACCCCGGCCCACTGGTACAGGTGTAATATCATGATAAAAATGACATTCAGACGCCTGCTGTTGGCGAATGTATTACTACTGGGCTGCGGGCTGGCGGGAAGTACTCAGGCCGCGGACACCGGCAACAGCAACAGCAACAGCAACAGCAACAGCACTAATCAGGATCAGTTGGTCAGACAGGGCGAGTACCTGGCACGGCTGGGAGACTGTATGGCCTGCCATACTCGCAGCGGCGGTGCCGATTATGCCGGCGGGCTGGCGATAAAGTCTGGTCTGGGCACCATTTACTCTACCAATATTACTCCTGATAAACAGTCCGGGATTGGTCAGTATACGGAACAGCAGTTTGCTGATGCGGTGCGTAAAGGTGTCCGTGCTGATGGCAGCTTTTTGTACCCGGCGATGCCGTATCCGGATTATTCCAAAATCAGTGACCAGGATATCCACGCCCTGTATAACTACTTTATGCACGGTGTGGCCCCGGTAAATAGCCAGCCACCGCAAACCCGGCTGAGTTTTCCTTTCAGCCAGCGCTGGGGAATGCGTTTCTGGAATCTGGCATTTACCCCGGACCAGCCGTTTATGCCGGTTAGCGGAGCGAGCGATCAGGTCAACCGCGGGGCATATATTGTCGAGTCGCTTGGTCACTGCGGCAGTTGCCACTCCCCGCGTGGTTTTGCGATGAACGAACAAGGGCTGGATAGCAGTAACAGCAGCTTTCTTTCCGGTGGTTCGCTGAATGGCTGGGATGTTCCCTCGCTGCGAGGTATTCCGCGCTGGAGTCCCGAAGAAATTAGCGACTATTTACAAACCGGGCGTAACGATAAAGCCGGAGTTGCCGGAGAAATGACTGCGGTGGTGGAACACAGCACTTCCCATATGAGCGATGCGGATCTGCAGGCGATCGCTGCTTATCTTAAATTCCTCGGCGGGAACCCGCCATTACAGACTTATGACCCGCAAAAAAATCAGCTCACCACCGATAAACTTACTGCCGCCACTGATCTGACTGATGGTGAAGTTTTATACCTGAACAACTGTGGTGCCTGTCACTTTGCCAACGGCCTGGGAGCTGCCCGTGCTTTCCCGCAACTGGATCAGGCGTCGATTGTCAATGCCAGAGATCCGCATGGTCTGATTCAGATAATTCTGCAAGGCGCACAACTGCCAGCCACAGCTAAAGCCCCGTCAATGCTGAAAATGCCCGGTTTTGCCTACCGTCTGTCTGATCAGCAGGTCGCAACTCTGGCGACATTTGTCCGTCAGGGCTGGGGAAATACGGCTGCTGCTGTCAGTGCTGATCAGGTGAAAAAAGTACGGGACTCACTGAAATCGCAATAAATCCCGCGGGACAGAAAACCGGGAAATATTTCCCGGTTTTACTTCAGGTGTGCTGCGACATCCAGCCCCCCGTTAATCACAAACTGCACGCCCATACAGACCAGCAGAAAGCCCATTAAACGGGAAATAGCTTCGATACCGCCTTTACCAATAAAGCGCATAATTGCGCCGGAACTGCGTAATGAAAGCCATAAAATCACGGAAATCAGCAGGAAAGTGATTACCGGTGCCAGATGCATAACCCAGACCGGAAAATCCCCGGCCCTTACCGTTGATGCAGTACTGATAATCATGGCAATGGTTCCCGGCCCGGCAGTACTTGGCATGGCTATCGGTACGAAGGCAATATTTACCGGAGTATTATGCGGCCCGGCGGCATCAATTTCTTCCTGCTTATGCTGTATTTCCGGCGTATCGTGCAGTTGCTGTGCCGGAAACAGCATCCTGAAACCGATAAATGCCACAATCAGCCCTCCGGCAATCCTCAGGCCCGGGATAGAAATGCCGAACGTATCCAGTACCGCATTACCGGCATACCAGGCCACCATCATAATGGCAAACACATACACCGCAGCCTGGAAAGACTGGCGATTGCGTTCGGTAAAATTCATATCTCCGGACAGGCCAAGAAACAGAGCGACACTGGTTAACGGATTAGCCAGCGGTAATAACACCACTAATCCCAGCCCGACAGCTTTAATAAGTTCCTGCATAACACCCTCAGATTTTTGGACAGGGACAACCCGGTGCTCCGCCGTCCGGGAAGCGCATACCTGTCAGCAGATCCCGGCCCGGCGGTATATTAGCGAATATAACCTTAATTTCCGGCGGCAGCGAAGTTATCTCAGGGAGTAAAGTGTAGCAGTAACTGCAGACGGTGAATAAATCAGCAAAAAACCGAGGGCAGGGAGTCAAAAAGGGTACAGGCCGGCAGGCCTGTACCGGCGGGAAATTACATACCGAGGTATTTTTTGCCCTGTTCAAGCACTACGTTACAGGCTTTGGTTTTCAGCTTTTCACCCAGCGGGGTATTACTCAGGCTTTTCAGGCTGATTTGCTGGTTGTTACCTGTATTCAACAGTCCTGCCAGCCCCTGCATATAACCGCTTTCCTGTTGCTGAGCACCGGAGTCCGTCAGGCCCAGTTTATTTTTCAGCTGATCCGTCACCGAACTGACATTATTTTTCACCAGATTATTTTCGGCACAATACTGCAGAATCCCGGTTGCGTTACTCATACTGTCGGAACTGACCGCTTTATTTCCGCCATTCAGCAGACCGGTAATTGAAGACAGGGATAACCCGTTTTGCGCACCTGATGCCTGACCGGAGGTGGCAGAAGAAGAGTTCATTAAATCCGAAGCAGTACTGCTCAGCTTATCCTGCCAGCTGGAAGCACAGGCAGAGGCACTGACCAGTGCCGCGACGAAGCCCATTGCCAGTAAAGGTGTGTGTGTGATCTTTTTCATAAATACAGCCTCATCAGAATTATATTTTTACTCTGCGCCAGAGTTTAGTCCGTAACAGCCTCCGTTAGTTCCTTTTTTACTGCCCCCTGCTGATAATCGGAGGACTCCGACCCTGCTATCACCCGCGGCAGGGGCAAGGGGAGGAGCAAGGGCAGAACACTGATAAAAGACATTCGGCACACTGTGGCAGAAAACCGGCTGAATGTTTGTTTTTTCGGCAGTTAATTCACTTCGTCACGGAATCACCTTGCACCGTCCGGCACTCAGGGTATAATCCGCTTGTTTTCCGCATACCCTTCAGTGCCGAAGTGGCGAAATCGGTAGACGCAGTTGATTCAAAATCAACCGTAGAAATACGTGCCGGTTCGAGTCCGGCCTTCGGCACCATATGCGAAATTAAGTCACCTAAGGGTGGCTTTTTTTGTGCCTAAAATCAGTGAATTACTTCTTTTCTGCTCATTTTTCATTCTCATCGTATCTGATGGTATCTGCGGGTATATCGCATAAAGCGGGGTATAAATATGTATATCCCAAGTTCGATTTAGGGCGGTATACAGTTTTGTTTTAAAAATGACCGCTGGTGCTTTGTGTTGCATAGATGTTGGATGGAAATGGGCGTTAGCAGCAAGAATAGGTTGACCTGCTCCCCATTGATTAACACACCGCGATGTTAGTAATGTCTTCATAATGACCCTGACCCAAAATACTGCTCCATTCAGAAACAGAATTCCGGCATGATAATGACTCCCCTGAGCGGAGGTTGTGCCGATGAAAAAGTCACGATTCACCGAAGAGCAGATTGTCTTTGCCCTGAAGCAAGCTGAGCTGGGTACGTCCGTGCCGGAAGTTTGCCGCAAGCTGGGTATCTCCGACGCTACCTTCTACACCTGGCGCAAAAAGTACGGCGGGATTTCTCCTTCAGAACTGAAGCATATGCGGCAGCTCGAAGAGGAAAACCTTCGCCTGAAGAAGCTGGTTGCCGATCTGAGCCTCGACAAGGCCATGTTGCAGGACGTGCTGGCAAAAAAGAGCTGACGCTGGCACGCCTGCGCGAATGGGTCAGGGACTTACAGACCCGCTTCGGTGCCAGTGAAAGACAGGTCTGCTTTGCGCTGCAGGTCAGCCGCAGTTCGTTCCGGTACCGCTCCGTTGCGGCAGATGACAGCGCGCTGCGACTGCGCATCAGGGAGATAACCGAAACTCGCGTCCACTATGGCTACCGCAGGGTCCACGTCATGCTGAAACGGGAAGGCTGGCGCGATAATCACAAGCGCATTTACCGGCTTTACCGCGAGCAGGGATTATCGCTCCGGCTTAAACGCCCCCGCCGTAATAAATCTGCGCTGAAACGTCAGCCACAGCCGCAGGGACTGTATCCCAATCACGTATGGGGAATGGATTTTGTCTCCGATGCGTTGTTTGACGGTCGCCGGCTCCGCCTGCTGACGGTAATCGATCTTTATACGCGTGAGTGTCTGGGTATCTGCGTAGGCCAGAACCTGCGCTCTTCAGAAGTGGCTGAAATGCTGGACAGCATCGCGTTGAGACGTCCGTTACCGCAACTACTGAAAACAGACAATGGCTCTGAATTTGCAGGAAAAATTCTGGATAAGTGGGTATACGAACGTGATATCCGGATTGACTTCTCACGGCCAGGCACGCCCACGGATAATGCCACAGTAGAGTCGTTCAACGGCAGGCTGCGGCAGGAGTGCCTGAACGAGAACTGGTTCATGTCTCTGGAGGATGCACGATGCAAAATCGAGGCCTGGCGCATACACTATAACCAGAGTCGCCCTCATTCTGCGCTGGGCTGGATGACTCCATCCGAATTCGCCGAAAAATCTGCCGGTTGCCAGAATAAGCAACCAACCTGAAGCCGGTATTCCTGATTATGCCTGGATCATATTCGGGGTCAGGGTCAACTTTACGAGATTACTAGCATGCGCAGAATGTTTTATTCATTGTTATTTTGAATAAATAAAGATGAAATCCGCGCATATGAAACCTTCCCCTTTTTAATATCGTATCGTTCCGTCCAATAATCCTTGGCAAATTTTGCTTTCACGAATAATTATATCTCGTGTCGTCTGAAAAAACTTAGGTTCACCTTGACTCCATTGTATCAGTAACTTATGCATTTTTCTTAAATCTTTTTCTCGTGCACACCTATTGAAGAGAAATAGCAATTTCATTCTGGCGTTATTTAGTCTGCTACAATTTAAATTTAAAACCTCTATTGTTTTATTAACAATGTCGAGTGTTTCTGCAGCAGGCTTCCCATCTATACTAATGCTATTACAGTATGGTTCATTAGGTAGCAATTTACCTGTACCTTTGTCAAAAACAAATAAATTGTGCGCATCTGGAAGTGTGAGAGGAAGAAGAATTTTCCCTGTCCAGTCTTTGTCAATAACTTTATTTTTGTCTTCATAATGAGATTTATATGAATCGCAACTAAGGTTCACTGGTAATTGATAATCATCACCTTCGTTTGTCCCACCTAGACATACAGCTAAGAGATTAGACCATTCTAAATGCCAGTTAATGCCACCTAGGATTGAACCAGATTTAGATTTGAAATGCTCCACTTTTATTTCATGTTCATTTTCACAATCTAAATCTATCTCACAATACGCACAAAGGTACATTTGATCATTGCAAATGTGTTGCTTGAGCCTCTTATACAAAACACCTTGTTCATGATTCCTAAAATCATCCCAAGTTCCATTTGGATTTTGAGCTTTGAAGTTGGTAAAGAACTGATCCTCTGGAGTTTTATTGATCCTTTTCAAAATCGTTCTCCCAAATTCTTTTTTCAATTTCAAGCTTTAACTCTACTAAGGTTTCATCATCTGGACCGAAATGATGAGATAAAGTAGCACCTAGCTTTCTTGTGTAATCGCTAGCATATTCTTCTGAATATACTAAATCTTTATATTCTTGTAAGAGTTTGGTGTACTTATCACCTGGCGGTCTTTGAGCAACCTCAAACAAATTCTCCAATACCCAAGAAGATATTGCCCCTCTAACTCCTTTCGGTGCCTTAAATTTTTGTCCATTCTTTAATAACCATATGTTTTGGCTATCAATAGTATGACAAACCTGAGGACTATGAGTTGTAACTATAAACTGAATATTTTTAAAAGTTTTCTCAAGTCGCGGAATAATATTTTGCTGCCATGACGGGTGTAAGTGAAGATCTATTTCATCAATTAACACAATTCCAGTGCCATTTAACGGATTGACGCTATTAGGATTTAACAATGTCAACCTACGAGCAATATCAGCAATTAGTGCTAAAATGGATTTTTCTCCTTGCGATAATTGCAAAACACTTAGAGAAACATTCTCTTTATCCACAATCAGATCAAGAGGAGCTCTTTGAAACTTAAGATTACTAAATCCCGGGAGAAAAGAATAAATTGCATCTTCAACAGTATGTAATGTTTTACTATTTATTGAATAATAGCTATTTAATTTATCCTTTAAAATCTTTAAAGTATTGTTATGATCTTCTAGCAACTTTTTAGTGGCCTGAGAATCCTTATTTTCTGCTATTAGAGCTTTTAATAATGGATTGTCTAAGTCCTTTTCTTTAGCTCGAATTTCCGCTCTTAATGCTGTTATATCAGCATTATCAGAATTTTCAATTTCTATAAGTTCTTTAAACCATCTAAAGAATAATTTAAAATCAGCCTTTCCTGTTAGGCTCTTATTATATGCTTTGAATTTATCCCAGATTTGAGCTTCTTTAATTTCTTCTGAATTCTCAATGTCTTTAGTTGAAACGTCATTAGCTCTTTCAACTGTATACATTGCAATTAAAGGAAATGAAGTGTTTTGATTTATTGAATTGGCTGTTTTGAAAATATTACCTAACTCATTAATTCCGCTATAGTTACTTTTTGCTCTATCCTCATAACCAGGTTCGGTCATAGCTATGGTCATAGGGAAAGGTACTCCCATATAGTCGTAATTTATTACGATCGAAGCATAGTTTTGACCTTTTTTTAACTCATGCTTTTCAATACCATCGCCATTATGTGAGCGAGTAGATAGTCTTGAGGAGAGATGCGTCATTCCCTTCTGAATTGCATCGAGAATCGTCGACTTCCCACAGCCATTATTCCCTACTAAAACTGTAGAGTTCTTTTTCAGGGAAAAATTCATTATAAGGGACTCAAACCCTTTATAGTTTTCCAAACGAATATCAGCAACTCTCAGTTGACCGCCTTCTAGCTGTTTTGCCAATAACTCTTTAAAGTAATTAGACATTTTCTCATCTGGCTCAACTCCGTACTCATTTGAGCCAAATATCTTATAAAGCTGATAAGAAGTTGCAAAATCACCATTTTCCGATTTTTTAATTAATTTAGTTATTCTACTCGGTAAGTTCTGTTCCATTTTATCCTCCCTCAGAATATTTCTTGATAGACTCAACTGTTGATTTTCCATATTTTTTTTCAAGTCTTTCAATGAAAGTTGGCTCAATATTATGAGCAAAACCGATTAAGCCTCTAAGGTGATTAATATCAACACTAGAAAGCTTGCCTTCTTTAAACTTGAATACTAAAGAAGTAATGTATCTTTTTCTTTCCCTTCCTATTGATAACTTATTATTATTAGTTAAAGTTACTCCAGTGACATGACGGTTATGAGCTTTTGATGAATATACAATTTTGTTATTATTAATTATGATTCGCGAGCCAAAAAAATAAAGTAAGGTTGATTTTACCTTTTTATGAGCCAATCCTAAAACATCTTTTTCATTTGTTGAAAAAGTTAAATCATCAGCATATCTTGAATAATTTATTTTATTTAATAAGCAAAAGTTTTTTATCTCTTCATCGAAGTTGCTCATGACAACATTCGATATAAAAGGAGAACTTGGTGCTCCTACACTTAAAACTAATGCACCATTTTTTCTTTTTGTTCTACTCCAAAAACAAAATTGCTTTAATAAATTTTTGTTTGTATCTGAAATATCTAATTTTTGTCTAGCTAATGCCTTGAATAAAAGTTCCGGTGTTATTTTATTAAAAAAATTGACTAAGTCCAGCTTTAATAAATAAACTGAGTTTTGATGTATCTTGGCGTTATCTAATATGTTCTTCCCATCAACATACGCTGTGGCTGCATCGTGAATATGAGTATGTTGTTTGAGTATTTCAATTATATCCCTTTGTATTGCTTTTACTCGTGGCGTAGGTTGAGCTATGATACGATAGCCAATTGTACGCTTTGGAATTTTGTATACTTTGTAGTGTGTCGCTGGTCTTGATTTTAGAAGTGCGTCAAAATCGGGGTAAGCTTTTTGAAGTGTCGTTTCAATGTCGATGCTCATTACCAGCTTGTTCCGTTTACCAGTCAATAACTAGTACCAAGAGATGAACAAGGAGCTCTAAGTTCCCTGTCCATCCCGAGGTCCAGGCTCTTTACTTGAAGCCGCGGAACAAACTTTTTGATCCGCAACCTACTGGATTGCGGCTCAAAAAGTTTGTTCCGCAACTGTAAATGTAATCAATAAATTAGAGTTTGGCGCAACGCCCAACTAGATTTGACCAATCAGGTGGTAAATCCATAATACGCTAAAGAGCATTGGCATCTTACGCCTTCCCCCACAAAATTTCAAATATGAGACGCAATTGAACTCATACAGGCTTTCGCTTTGTGGTGCTAAATTAAACAATTATTGTTGCCACAATTTTGCCACACCTACAACGCGCAAAATTGCACATTAGTGTTGAACAAAGCAAAACACTGCAATAGTAAATTGATGATTTTACGAGAAAAGATGGCGATAATAGGAACCAATAATCCAATTCAAAATACTGATTTATATGAAAAATTTAAATTCGATAAATAAACCTATACACATCCCTATACACATCGGCGATAGCGTTCATTTTTTGAACCTAATTCTGAGTAAGAAAAAGTTTTTTTGCACTTAACTGTTCACACTGTTCACCTCGATTATTTCTCATTTTATATCATGTGGTTAGGTGGTGATGAGTTGGTGAAGAGTGAACAGTCGACTCTTCACCATTGTGATTTTTCTCGTTCTGGATGTGCCCGGTCAGGCGATGAGCGGGGGGATAAAAAGTTTTTTTAGGTTTTACTGTTCACTCTGTTCACCTCTAGTTTTTTCTCTATGATTTCATAGTGATGCAGGGTGAATATACGGTGAAGGGGCTTTGTTGCATAAATCGAACTTTTGCTGAGTTGACGGATCAGAGCACGTATCCCCTGATAACCCAGGTCGCTCCGTGGCAAAGCAAACGTTCAACATCACCAACTGGCCCACGTATAACAAAGCCCTTATCAACCGCGGCTCTCTGACCTTCTGGCTCGATGAGGAGGCCATCCGGGCCTGGTATGACACGGCTACCCCCGTGTCACGCGGACGCCCTCAGCGCTATTCTGACCTTGCCATCACCACTGTTCTCATGATTAAACGCGTATTCCGTCTCACCCTTAGGGCTGCTCAGGGCTTCATTGATTCCCTTTTTTATCTGATGAAACTGCCACTGCGTTGTCCTGATTACACCTCTGTCAGCCGGCGGGAAAAATCCGTTAACGTCAGTTTTAAAACACCCACCCGGGGTGAAATCGCACACCTGGTGATTGATTCCACCGGGCTGAAGGTCTTCGGTGAAGGCGAGTGGAAAGTCAGGAAACACGGTCAGTCACGGCGTCGTATCTGGCGAAAACTGCATCTTGCTGTTGATGCCAGAACACATGAAATTATCTGCGCCGACCTGTCGCTGAATAACGTCACGGACTCAGAAGCGTTTCCGGGGCTTATCCGGCAGACTCACCGAAAAATCCGGTCAGCGGCGGCGGACGGGGCTTACGATACCCGCCTGTGTCACGATGAACTCCGGCGTAAGAAAATCAGCGCACTGATACCGCCACGTCGTGGAGCAGGTTACTGGGCTGAGGAGTACGCAGACCGTAACCGTGCGGTGGCGAACCAGCGTGTGTATGGAGGTAATGGTCACTGGAAATGGACAACAGATTACAACCGGCGGTCGATAGCGGAAACGGCGATGTACCGGATAAAACAGTTGTTGGGTGGTTCACTGACGTTACGTGACTACGATGGTCAGGTTGCAGAGGCTCTGGCCATGGTACGTGCGTTGAACAAAATGACGAAAGCAGGTATGCCGGAAAGCGTGCGTATTGCCTGAAAACCCGCTCAGCGACAGGGATGCTCACCCAAAATCTGATTTATGCAACAAAGCCATTAATTATTTAAATGTAGATCAACGCGACAGAAGGAGAGATTCGTGATAGAGCGTCTTATCCAAGCTATCAAGGGTAGTATCCATAGCCCACCATAAAAGGTGGAAAGAGATACTTGCTGTATAGCCCGAATTGATCAATCATTTGTACATAAAAAAACACTATGTAGCTGAAATCATGAAACTTAACTACTTCGCCTATACAATTACTGATAATAATGATTCGAATATTTATTTCGACAACATTTCCGATATTATCAAGTCCTTTTGCCTTGGAAGAGAAAGAGCTCTTTTCGAAAAAAACAAAGGATTAAAAAAACTTTATTTAGCAATGCCGTCCACAATTCAAAATATATACTACCTTACCACGCCGGCAGTTATAACCGCATATAAAGCTGTTAATAGAGCATCTGGGATTGTAAATGATCTCTCGGCTGTCTTGGGTAAGGAGAGTCTCGAAAAGGTGACTTATTTCTACATTGACCCTTCTTATCCTATAATCGGTATTACAGAAGGAAAAGGAGGGGCTGATGTAGATGATTTGCAATTTTTTATTAATGAAATATTGAACCATGGACTTAGTTCTCAGCGTTTCAGTTTTAAAATCTCCACTTTAAAAGTTGAAATCAATGCTAAGTCTGCCACTAAATTCAAATTAATAACTGAGGCTAGAGTTAAACTAAATAATACATCAGTGAAGGATGTGGTTAACGGATTATTTGGAAAAGATCTACCAGAGAACATGGAGGTTGAAGTCGTAATAAAAAGGACAAATCGAAAGGAAAACGTCAAAGACTATATCGCCCCACTGTTAACTAAACTAGAAGAGTCTAATGAAAAAAACTATGCTCAAATATATTTTAGAGCTAAGGCAGATGAGTTCCAATCAAATATAAAGTCCTTCATTTTAGATAAAAATCAGAATATTTTTGACATAATTAATCCACATGCAAAAATGAGCATCGAAGACCAGATAATAGACAAGAGATATAAAAATCAAGTAGTTACTGGTGAGTGCGAAGCATTTATAAAAGAATACACTGGCCGGATAAAAATGACATTTAGTGATAATTTATGGATAATGATGAAAACTGAAGCATATCATAAACAAGAAAGTTGAGGTCGAAATGCTTACCAATAAACAAATAAAATTTTTCTCGGCACTAAGTTGGCTGGTAAGCATTGCAATTGCTTCTATTCTGGTATTTACAGCTATTCGTACTGATAGCACATTTATTATCATCAATAAAGATAATATAATCGGTGCAGCCACCCTACTTGGTACATTTGATTTTACTATGACTGGTTTCATTGCTGCAGTGGGGGCATATTTAATATCTATAACTGGTAAGGTGTCATTTCTTAAATGGTCGCAAGAAGGGTATGTGTCTATTTTCTATAATTTGTATGCTCAAAGTATCGTTTTCTTGTTATTGTCTTTTATTGCCTGCATGTTATCTATAATTACAGCAGAAAATATTTCTAGCTTATTGTTAAAGTGTGCCTTTTTTATTTTTCCACTTAATATGTTACACATATTAGTGTTAACGATAATAGCACTGCAGCAAATAAAAAAATAAACCCCGCATCTTACCATCTGATATATTAAAAGACACTTGTAATTCAATAAACGATAAAAATGGGTGATTTAATCATTTAAGTCACCCTTTCTCATTTTAACTAGAACGATTCCCTATAGTCTTATCGATTCGACTACGTTCGATAGTCTTTACGATCATCTTAATCAAGGTTAATCGATTTTGTCTCCCTGCCGTCTTTATACCTAATATTTTAGCAAAGAGTTTTATAGCACCTACGTTTTTAAATACCTCTACATTATTCAATATTGACTCTATTTCCTCAGGGGTTCTATTTTCGATATCATTCGCGAAATCGTTAATTCTACTATCAAAAATATTGCTATCATCTTTTAGAGAGTTGTTCTTCTGTGTGATGAAAGGACTCAGTTGAGTTCGTACAACATTTATTTTTTCGTTGCTTTTTTTTTCTTCTAATAATGAGAGGATGTCGTCAAGAGCGAAGTCAACTGATTTGCCGGGATAGTAAGACATTATCTTAATAATATAATCCGCAAAACTGATTAGTTCATGAGTTTTGATCATAGCGAATCCAACCTTATTTTTAACTCATCTGAAACGTTTCGGAAATAAGTTGCTTGCTTTCCTGCATTGTCTCTAGATTTTGGTAAGTGATTGTAACTATATACAGTTAAATTATTTTCAGAAGCTACTAGCACTCCATCACCGTGTGTAATGAAGTTTTCAAATGGCATTCCCTTGTGCTGTGAATCAACATCCTTTATGGTTTCATTATGTGTTGATTTTGGTTTTCCGCCATACTCTTTGACCATATTAAAAACAATCCCAAGCATTTCAGCATCTGTATAATCAATTTTTGACTCGGAATACTGAATCATTCCATTAAAACTTTTGTTTAATTTTTCCATCTCATCCTTTATTAAGGATATACCAACTGTAGATAAAAAATCAGGGATTGCTGGTATTAAATATGAACCACTGGCGAAGAAAGCATTCTGGGTTACTAAATTGATATTCGGAGGGCAATCTAAAAAGATATAATCATATTCATCCTGAACTTGTTCAATAGCCCTTTTTATTATAGCCATTTTCTCTAACTCAAATTCTGTCTCTTGCTTGTGTGTTGAACCACTTTTTTTCTCCCTAGCTAATCTCATATCGACAAGAACTAATTCATGATGAGATGGAAGTAAATCGACATTAACCCAAACTTTGTTATTACCTGCATCTAATGGCTGTTTTAGAATTGCCTTTCGTGTGTCGAATTTTTTGCCTTCAAAATAATCATCAAAAATATTCTTAAGTGTTGGCTTGTTTTTTTTATAAACATAGTCCACATACTTTGTTACCCCCAAAGCCAAATAAGACAAGTTACACTGCGGATCTAAATCGATTAACAATACTTTTGGTCTATCTTCATTTTGAAGCATTAAACCAAGTCCTAAATGTAATGTCAGCGTGGATTTACCAACACCGCCCTTCCAATTAATCATACTTATAATTTTTGCCATGTGTGAAGTCCTTATTTAAAAAATTATCACTGTACCATTGCAACATTTTTAACCTTTTATCTAAATATTGCGCATGATTATATGTACCTCTTATATTATTCTTATCCACATGAGCCAGTTGCAACTCAATCCATGCACTATCAAATCCTTCTTCATGCAAAATTGTGGATAACGAATGCCTAAAACCATGCCCAGTGACTTTGCCGCCATAACCAATACGTTTGATGACCTGATTTATGCTCGCTTCGCTCATTGGCTTGTTCGGATCGTTCCGCCCCGGGAAAACATAACGATAGCTTCCTGTCATGACTTTGAGTTCATGGAGTAAATCTAACGCTTGAGTCGATAATGGCACAAGGTGTGCCCTACGCATTTTCATCCTTTCTGCTGGAATTTCCCAAATAGCGTTATCCAGATCAAATTCCGACCATAATGCAGCACGTAATTCGATGGTTCTCACCCCCGTAATCATTAGTAATTTCGTAGCAATCTGGACAAGCCGACTCCCTGTGTAACTGTCTAAGGCACGCAGAAAATCAGGTATCTCATCAGCTTTTAGGAACGGGAAATGATTGGATTGATGTACTTCGAGGGCGCTAGAAAGATCTGCAGCAGGATTAAATTCAGCTCTCCCAGTAGCTATGGCATAACGAAACACTTCTGAACAACGCTGTCGCACTTTGCGCATCTTCTCTAACGCCCCGCATTTTTCAATTTTACGCAGCACATTAAGCAGTTCTAGCGGTTTTATTTCACCGATGGGTCTTGTCCCCACATACGGGAAAATGTCGTTCTGAAACGCTTCCATGATATCTGACGCATATCCTGCCGACCATTTGGTGGACTTCATCTGATGCCACTCTGTAGCTATCTTTTCAAACGCACTTTCGGATTCCGTTTGCAAAGCGATCTTCTGCTCTTTTCGAACTTCACTCGGGTTCTTTTCTTCCGCGACCAGTTTTCGGGCATCATCGCGACGAGAGCGAGCATCGGCAAGGGTAATCGTCGGATACACACCAAGCGAGATCATTTTGGGCTTACCGGCATAGCGATAGCGGAACCGCCAGCTCTTGCTTCCATTAGGCTCTATAAGCAATGACAAGCCTTGCCCATCTCCGAGTGTATAGGCTTTAGCTTCAGGCTTAGCGCGGCGAATCTGCATATCGTTTAAAGGCATGTGTATAGGAATCCAAGACCGAACAGGAACATATACACAATCCTATACACATTCAGTATCGGATTCTACTGGATGGTTACGGACAATGACGGACTAAAAGTCATTAAAATCTTTATAAATCATGGTGTTTATGGATGAATACGGACGTTTGGGGAAGTTGAGATGGTGCCGATAATAGGAGTCGAACCTATGACCTTCGCATTACATCTGCGAAAGCTGACCTGCAGGAATACCATACTTTTAAGAGTGGCCGGGATTGCCACTCTTATTGAACATAACATCGCTTTACCACACCGCCTCAGACGGCCTCAACGCGTTTTCAGGCCCTGAGCCTCAAAAGAGCTTCTTCCTCCCGAAAAAACCCGCAGAATCGTTCTGAGGCGCTTTACGGGAGTGAATGGTTATGCACCGGATACGGCTGTGAGACGTTGCCAAGATATCGGGGAGCAGCCCTGACCGGGCTTTGTAATACGTCCACCGGGGTGGCGGTGCTACAAAGTATATCCTGTCCCGTAATTCATCCCTGAGAAATCCCAAAGGTGTCCCAAGGAAATCTAAAGGAAACCGAGAAAGAGGTAAAGCAAACCAGTTGACCCACTCAGAATGTTGTTACCAATGTCAGCAGATCGCTCAAAGCTGCCCTTCACTTCTTTAACAAAAGCTCAGATAACCTTTAAATGACAGCTATTTGATATGCAAATGAGCCTCAAATCGCTGTCATTAAAAATCATGGTGTTATAGGTCGTCGATGCAAAAAATTTCATACGCCTGAAGGCTTACAAAAAATGCATCGCCTGAAGGCTCACTCGATCAAGGTTTTTACCCCCAATGACGCTATGCGTTATATAAAGAAAAGGCCTGAAGGCCTTGAAGGGCAAGGGCTGAAAGGGAAAATGCGCAACTTAATTGATGCAACGTTGATTTTGTTATTATTTTTTACTAACGTATAAAGCATGAAAGCCGCTCATGAGAGCTGTCAGGGCTTATACTGACATTGATGGCAAAGTCTGGCCGATAACAGACATATAACTTCGCTGTAACGGCAAAACCTGGCCAAAACAGGTATCAAATCTATGGCTTTTCTAACTTTTCAGTAAGTTATGAATAAATACAAGCCTTAAATCTATCAAATATATTAAATATATGAAGGTGCGTCTCACAGTATCATTATCTTGATAATGTGGTGTTTTATAAGCATTTTCTTAAATTTATTAAATCTACGCAGAACCCCCAATCTAGCGGGTGCTATCCCCTGCGGCAAAAACGTATAAAAACTATTTTGGGGCGAGACCAGTCCGAGCCCGTCTGAATCAGGCAAACCGGGGCGAATAGGCGCTATGGATGATGATATCTATGGTGGTCGCTGGCTATAGCATTACAGGTCAGATGTTCTTACAACTCCCTATTAGTAGGCACTGATATTATGTTTGATGCAAAAACGATAGTTATGAAATTACAGGAGGAGACCAGGCTACGCAGGAAACGGCCTTACCGGCGTAATCAGTCACGTCTGGACAGATATCGGGTAGAAATTCTTGCATTAAAACATCACGGAGCCTCTGCCGCGGAAATTCAGCGTTGGTTAAGACAAAAAAGGGTCTGTGTCGTTTTAACTACGGTTACGCGTTGGCTGGAGAAACATCATGGCTAGATTTTCATCTGAAAAGACGGATCGAGATATAGCTAAACGCCAGGCAGCTAACGTAATGAAGGTATTACAGGTTACGGCCTTTCGCTCAGTCGGTACAGTCAGAAATTATCAGGCAGCACTCACACGTATTGCTCTCTATTTCAGAACCAATGGTGGAGTGAACCTACAGGACATCACGCCTGAAATGGCGATCCGCTATTTCCACATTCGGGCTGCTGATGTTGGTCAAAAAAGCTTGGATATGGAGCGTCAGGCTCTACAGGCGATGATGGTACATCTGACTCAGGCTCTACCCGATGGACAAACATTGACAGTCGCGCGTTCTTTGCATGAACAGTCGTTGTCATCTAGGTCCTATACATCAGAACAAATTGAAGTCATCGCATCTCACCAGTCAGACAAAAACCGCTTAGCTACGCGTATTGCCTATAACGCAGGATTACGCAGCCACGAGCTGTTTTCTCTACGTGAATGGCGGTATCGCGAACCCAGTGCCCGGCCTGCGTCAGGTAAAAAATTTATGGGGCGGGGCGGCGTATCATACACAGTCCAAGGTAAAGGAGGGCTGCTCCGGGAAGTTAAGATCGCTTCAGAATTAGCAGAAATGTTGGAGAGCAGGCGATTAGCAGAATCGGTAACAGTGACGGACCGAGGCATTCATTATCAGCAATATTATGCGATTTCTGCGGGTCAATCTTGGAGTCGATCATTCAGCAATGCCAGCACCAGAGCATTGGGATGGTCAGCGGGGAGTCATGGAACGCGACACAGCTATGCCCAGGAACGAATGGCCGAGCTACAAAATTATGGTTGTTCCTATGACGAGTCACTAGAGATAGTGAGTCAGGAAATGGGCCATTTTAGGGCAGAAATCACCAAAACATACCTTAGGTGAAAAGAATTTAAATCTTTTATCTTGTGAAACTTTCCATTTTTTTTGGAGTAATATTCTGTAAAATGTTAATTTTATTTTACTAAAAATCATGTTAATGCAAATTAATAATATTTTCTGATTTATTTTTTAAAAGTGCTATTCGACCCTGGTAACACTCGTAGTAGCTTGGATATGTGGCCAGTGATTACCAGATTTGTTCGTATCTAAAAATACAATCGGAGAATTAATGATGTTGTTGACAGATGTATTTATCAAAAAACAGCAGAGAGAGTTAAATGCTAAAAAATTAGCTGGGGAGAGTGTCGAAAAAGAATTACGTTTGTCGGATGGGGGAGGGCTATATCTATTGCTCAAATCCAGCGGTAGCGCTTATTGGCGATTACGTTATCGCTTCCAGGGCGAGGACCGTTTGACCTCATTTGGTGAGTATAAGTACATTCCCTTGGCTCTGGCGCGTGAAAAACGCGAAGAGTATAAGGCCAATATTGCAAGGGGGATTGATCCTCGCGGAATAAAAGAGCAGGAAAATGTATTAACTTTTCGAGAGGTTGCCATGCAGTGGCACGATAGTAATCGGCAGTGGTCACCAGAGCATAGTCGTCGTATTTTAAAATCTCTGATGGATGAAGTTTTTCCTCAGTTAGGTGAAAAAAATATTAAATCACTCAATGCTCAAGAGCTATTGCAGCCCGTGAAAGTCATTCAGACATCAGGGCGTTTAGAATTAGCCTCGCGTATTTATCAACGTATTAATTCTATTATGACATTGGCAGTTGATAATGGATTGTTGGAGTTTAACCCCATTGCCCATAAATCTGGCGCATTAATAAAGAAGAACACAGTCCATCGCCCGGCTTTAGAGTTAGATAAAATACCTGAGTTACTGAAGCGAGTTGATGAGTATAAGGGCCGAGAATTAACGCAGTTGACAATTAAATTTTTGTTGCACACTTTTGTCAGATCGAGCGAAATGCGTTTTGCGCGTTGGGATGAATTTGATCTGGAGAATGCTGTATGGACTATTCCTTCTATCAGGGAAGAAATACCCGATGTAAAATTTTCATATCGTGGTTCAAAAATGAAAACACCGCATATCGTGCCATTAAGTGATCAGACGTTGAAATTAATTAAAAGCATTAAGGAATTTACCGGAAATAGAATATTCGTTTTTACCAGCGATCACTATCCCAAAAAACCAATGAGTGAAAATACTATTAATCATGCATTGCAAACAATGGGGTATAACACAAAAAAAGACGTTTGTTCTCATGGATTCCGTACTATGGCTTGTAGTGCACTGATTGAGTCAGGGAAATGGAGTCGGGATGCCATTGAACGACAGATGAGTCATCAGGAAAGAAATAATGTGCGCGCGGCTTATATTCATAAAGCTGAGCTTATTCCGGAAAGAAGAAAAATGATGCAGTGGTGGTCCGATTATCTACAAAAAATTCATCATGAATTTATGCATCCTTACTCGTTTAACACTAATGTTTAATTTACTTATATAAAGAGGTATATCATGGATAAGTTATTATCATTTAATCAGGTTATGGATATTACGGGTTATTCACGGCCACGTATTTATGAGTTGATAAAGCTGGGTTTATTCCCAAGAAAAATAAAGATAGGTGCAAGTAAAGTGGCTTTTATCGAAAGTGAAGTTAAAGACTGGGTTCAGAATAAGATCGCTACCTCCGTAATATAAATTTCACTTCTGAAAATAACTGTCTTTTCTGGCAGTGGGTAACTATTGCCAGAATTTAATTAATTCCTATATGAGTATAAAAAATGAGTCAGATAAAAAATAATAGAAACAAGCATGAACATGTCATCGATAAACTACCTATCAGTGTAGGATCGGATGGCTATGATAAACAAACTAGCTATGTAATGAAAAACTATATAACAGAAAATTCTTTGTGTAGTATTTACGGTCCTACTGGATCTTTTAAAAGTTTTCTTGCTATATCATGGGCGTGTCATATCGCAACCGGTATTGAGTGGTCTGGTAATAGAGTTAATCCGGGTGTTGTGATTTATATTGTCGGTGAAGGCGGGATCGGTGTCAGCCGAAGAGTAAAAGCATGGGAAAACATCTATAATAAAAAAGTCAGTAACCTTATATTAGTTAACCGGCCGGTGTTTCCTGCCGATCTCTCAGAACGGCGTGCTTTACTAAATGGGATAAAATACATTGAAGGTAAATGCCGATTACCTGTCAGATTAATTATTTTTGATACGCTAGCACGTTGTTACGGCAATCTGGATGAAAATAACTCGCAAGATATGGGGCGTCTGATTGTTGGATGTGATGCGATAAAAAATGGAACATCAGCCAGTGTCCTTCTTGTACATCACTCGGGTAAAGATGAAACAAAAGGTGCCAGAGGCTCAAGTTCATTAAAAGCCGCACTGGATGTTGAATTTAATGTTAAAAAAGATAAAGAAAACCAAGCGCTAATTTTGTCCTGTACCAAAATGAAAGACGCGGAAGAACCAAGGAGCCATGCTTATAAATTGTATGAATCAGAGTTATTTATAGATAATGATGGTGAAAAGATTTCTTCTCTGGCGCTCATTGATCATACTCGAAGACCAGTAAACCTATACCCTGAATTATCACATGTTCCAAATCTGACTGATAATCATAAAACTGTTTGGGAAATGATACATAAAAACTCTTCAAATGGTGGTGTATGTACTAAAAAAATGCTTCGTGATGAGTTGAAGCAACAGGGTATTGAGGTTAAGCACTTTCATCGATGGGTGAAAAAATTTATTGATGATGGAATATTGATAGAAAATGGTGAAGAACTACTACCAGTAATGCAGTGAATATTTTCATATATTTTACTGATATAAATTATTTTTTTTGAGATGTTAGATTTATCGGCTTTTCGAGTGATATACCCAAAATAATTCAAGTTGCAGGAAGGCGGCAAATGAGGGTACCCGATGAGCTTATGTGGGTAAGTAATTCGGGTGAGCGAAGGCAGCCAACGCAGCTGCAGCTTGAAGTATGATGGGTATAGAAGGTTTTTCCTGCCGCCTCATTACATTCGTTGGCCAACGCCTCACGACCGGACAATAAATTGCCCTGCTGTGAGGCGTTTTGCTTATTGGCTGTGCGTAGCGAATACCATCTCCCGTCGACGGGACTTTGAGCGAGGTTCTGGTGTTATGTGATAAAGGCCAAGTCTGGCCATGACTCACATCAGCGTATCGGTGTGGCGTAGTGTGAAGTGGCACAAAGGGTAATCCCACGCACTTTCTCTTGATAATATAATCTTTAGCTTATATCATTACTCTATAAGTCATAGCTTATAAGTGGATGGTATGTGGACAGTACTTTTTAGCCAACGCTTTGATGATTGGCTAAGCGAACAGGATGACGCGCTTCAGGAAAAAGTGCTGGCAGATTTGGGCAAGTTACAGGTGTATGGCCCTGAGCTGCCAAGGCCCTATGCGGATACGCTCAAAGGCTCGCGATACAAGAATATGAAGGAGCTGCGTATTCAGTTTTCCGGGCAGCCGATACGCGCATTTTATGCCTTTGACCCGATTCGCCGGGCGATTGTGCTTTGTGCCGGGGATAAGAGCAATGACAAACGATTTTATGAGAAACTGATCCGTATTGCTGAAGATGAGTTTGCCGCGCACCTGAAAAATCTGGAGATAAAAAAATGAGAACACTCGATGATGTGATTGCCGCACGTTCTCCTGAAAGCCAGGCCAGAATCAAAGAGATGTCGGATGAAATGATCCTTGAGGTCGGCTTACAGATGATGCGTGAAGAGCTTCAGCTTTCGCAGAAGTATGTGGCGGAAATGATGGGCGTTAGCCAGCCAGCCATCACCCAGCTGGAGCAGCGGGGTAATGACCTGAAATTGGCCACACTGAAGCGCTATATTGAAGCAATGGGCGGCAAGCTTAGCCTGGATGTCGAATTACCCACTGGAAAGCGCATCGCGTTTCATATCTGAGCCCTTTTTCTCTTGGCCGATGGCTCAGGCTAACCCCTTTAAGGCGATACACGCCTGCCTGCTATTCCTTCTCCCTGTACAGTGAATCAAGCGCTTTACGGGGACTGAATCCCTTCGCTATGTGATTCCCCACTTTCTTTCCCTATAGGCGCACAATCTGGGGAATAAACTTAATTTATTGTTAATTAAAGATTTTCACTTCTGCGCAATAAGCCATATCTTGTCGTGTTTATCGATAAGAAAAGGGCCTTCTGTCGGCAAAATGTTAGGCAATGATCACCTTTTGTATTATTTCCTACGAAATTGAGGTAATGATTCCAACTTACTGATTTAGTGTATGATGGTGATTTTGAGGTGCTCCCGTGGCTTCCATTTCCATCAGTTGTCCCGCCTGCTCCGCTACTGAAGGTGTCGTCCGTAATGGCAAAAGCACTGCCGGGCATCAGCGCTGTCTCTGCTCTCACTGTCGTAAAACATGGCAACTCCGGTTCACTTACACCGCCTCTCAGCCGGGTACACACCAGAAAATTATTGATATGGCTATGAATGGCGTCGGATGCAGGGCGACAGCCCGCGTTATGGGCGTCGGCCTCAACACGATTTTACGGCACTTAAAAAACTCAGGCCGCAGCCGGTAACCTCACGCATACAACCGGGCAGTGACGTCATTGTCTGCGCGGAAATGGACGAACAGTGGGGCTACGTCGGGGCTAAGTCCCGGCAGCGATGGCTGTTTTACGCGTATGACAGAATACGCAGGATGGTCGTGGCACATGTCTTTGGTGAACGGACTATGGCGACACTGGAGCGTCTTCTGAGCCTGCTGTCGGCCTTTGATGTAGTGGTATGGATGACAGATGGCTGGCCGCTGTATGAATCACGCCTGAGAAGAGAACTTCATGTTATCAGCAAGCGATATACGCAGCGCATTGAGCGACATAACCTGAATCTGAGACAGCATCTTGCCAGGCCGGGACGGAAGTCCCTGTCGTTCTCAAAATCGGTGGAGCTCCATGACAAAGTTATCGGATATTACCTGACAATAAATCACTATCAGTAAATTGGAGTCATTACCCGAACTTATAAAGCGTGAAGTTCGATAACCAATTATTTTTTATTGATTATGTTCTTTGCTCACGAATAATAGGTTATATTTGATGGGTGCCATTAATAATCTTCACTCTCCTTTTTATTATTTTCTTCGAGGTTAATTATGATGGATAAAAAAATTGATTTTATATTTCACCCTCAAATAAATGAATCCTATTCCTCTAGTGATATTTTTGATGATGAAATTATTGGTTTGGAAATATCAGTTGAATATTACGATTTTAGTCTTGATAACTTTCAACGGGAAATTCTGCACTGGTTTAAGCCACACTTTGCGGCAGGAAAATTATTAGCGGGTATACAGCAGTTAGTGAAAAAGCAGCTCCCTGAGATTAAGACGCATTCTATTGAAGTGAATGTGATACCTGCGATTTTACCTTTCGATGATGAAAACGGCGATATACTCAGCCTGCTGCAAATCTGCGGTTTAACAATAACTGATTGGCAGCGCATTCATGCGGATGTGGAAGTCACCACGCTGCCGCTCTGGCACGGTGAGGAAGAAGAGATCGTGCTTAATTTTTCCCCCAAGGTTCCGGCGGAGGTGATGCAGTATGTGAAACGCCTGCATGGCTGGACAGCCTATACGGGCATCACAGTGAGTGAGGTTGACCCAGGCATTATCGCCCATCACGGACTTTTACCGTATATCGCTGAACGCCGACAATCAGAAAATCTATAAATATCAGCCATTTTTCCTTAAACCATGAGTCCGGCCTTCGGCACCATACAAAGCTTTTTTCAAGTCTACTAACGTCTACTTTAGTCCATAAAAACAGTAAGTTAAGCCGGTTCCTGGCTTTTCTTAGTCTGTCCATGTCTACTCAATTCCTTGAACATATACCAACTAATGATGGTATAACTGATGGTATTCCCGGTTCGATTGATTTTGGTACCAACACTGGAGGTATCAACTGATGGCTCTCACCGATATCAAAGTTAGGACTACCAAGCCCTCCGACAAACCCTTCAAACTCACCGATGGGCAGGGTATGCACCTGCTGATCAATCCTAACGGCTCGAAGTACTGGCGACTCCAATACCGTTTCGATGGCAAACAGAAAGTTTTAGCATTGGGTGTTTATCCAATGGTCTCTCTTGGTGAAGCCCGCAGGAAGCGAGATGAAGCCAAAAAGTTGGTATCTGATGGTATCGATCCTTCTGAAAAGAAAAAAGCAGATAAGATTGAGCAAAGCGAAGCCCTGACATTCGAAGCTGTTGCAAGGGACTGGCATACTGCCTGTAAAAGGAAATGGTCAGATTCTCACAGCGAAAGAGTTCTAAAAAGCATGGAAGATGGTCTCTTTACTGCTATTGGTAAAAGAAAAATATCCGAGCTTAATACCAGAGATCTTATTGCCCCTATCAAGGCTGTTGAAGCTTCTGGACGACTAGAAGTAGCTGCTCGTCTGCAACAACGAACCACAGCAATCATGCGATATGCCGTCCAGAATGGCTTAATTGACTACAATCCAGCACAAGATATGTCTGGGGCAATTACAGTTGCGAAACGAACCCACAGACCAGCCTTACCATTTGATAGGTTCTCAGAGCTTTTAGAGCGCATTGAAAGCTTTAAAGGTAGGAAACTTACTAAATTAGCTGTGAAGCTGACATTGCTCATATTTATCCGTTCCAGTGAACTCCGATTCGCAAGATGGTCGGAGATCGACTTTGAAAATGCGATGTGGACTATCCCTGGAGAACGCGAGCCATTGCCAGGGGTCAAACATTCTCATCGAGGCTCAAAAATGAAGACCCCACACCTCGTGCCGTTAAGTCGTCAGGCCTTAGAACTTTTAAAAGCCATCAGAGAAATCAGCGGTGAATGCGACCTTGTATTCATTGGCGATCATGATTTCAGAAAACCTATGAGCGAAAACACAGTCAACAAGGCACTAAGGTCGATGGGTTATGACACAACTGTTGAGGTATGTGGGCATGGTTTTAGAGCGATGGCTTGTAGTGCTTTGATCGAGTCAGGAAAGTGGTCGAGAGATGCTGTTGAGAGGCAGATGAGCCATCAGGAGCGGAACTCCGTTCGTGCCGCATACATTCATAAAGCTGAGCATTTGGACGAGCGTAGGTTGATGTTGCAGTGGTGGGCTGATTATCTTGATGAAACAACTGAGAGAAGAATTGCACCTTTTGATTTTGATAACTAACTGATTTTAATTAATAAAATGGCGTGCTCAATAAAAAATTGAGGCGCTATTTTTTTATTTGCGATTTATGTGCTATTACGAAGTAAAACTTTTTACAACGGAGTGGCATTAATGAAATCTTGGGTAAAAATGAGTAGTTGGACATCAGAAGACACCAAAGCAGTGAAAACATGGTTTGATTTGGACAGATATCGAGAGTTTGAAAACATTTCAATTAATATGCTTTACCATGAAATATGGGCGAGGACATATTTCTTCAAACCAGTAATAGAAGAAGGAATGCAGAAAACAGTATTGAAAAATTATATGCAGATATTAGAAGGTAATCCTTTTCTCATCAAAGAGAAAGACTTGAATTATATGGATGCTGAAAATCAACTTTATCAACCGCCATACTTTTTTATAACCACGGTAGATCGAATAGCAAATATCAGTTTTGCTTGTATGAAAAAGGCTTTATTCATAAGAGCAAATTCAGAACAATATAAGATTGATTCCACTATTGAGAACGAATACATATCCGAAAAAATCCCTGAACAGTTTCCTACTACAATTATGTTAGAAATCGATCTTGCGGCTGGAAGTGATGATGAGATAGCAGAGGCACTGCGAATATCATTACCACAATGGCGAAAAGTTAAGGGTGTAAAACCTGCACCGCTTGATGCAGTAAGATTTGGTTATGGGACAATAAAAAAGTTAATGAGCTATAGAATAATACCAATGCTTGATTTACTTGCTTGGTCAGAAAGAAAGAAAGTGCTTCTGTCAGATGATAGAATATCACGATTGATTTATAGAGATGAAGATGACGATGACGATAAGGTAATTAGACAAGGGTATCATATTAGAGATGCAGACCGACCTTTAGCTATGAAAGTAGTAGAAAATGATTTTTTACGCCAATTCTACTTTTTTATAAATAAAAACAGACATATTAAAGAGATGAGCGTTTATGATGTAATGAAAATTACAGACGCTGACTGATTATATTGTAATGGTTGATAAATATATTTTAAGAGAGATTTTACTGGAAATAGAGTATTTTAATGATTTGAAATGCAGTAACGATTATGCGAGATATGACAATTTTTTTCACGGTATGATTGTGCTATTATATAACAGTGAATAGTATGATGGATTTCCCAATGGCGCTAAGTATCGATAATATAAGAGTTTTTTCAAGGGTGTTCAGCCGCCCAGTTTTCGAGGCTTTAGCCAAGGGAAGAGAACCGTCTAATGTCTTGGATTTTGTGTCTTTCTCTGATGAAATGAAGCAGGATGGGCAACCATTACATACATTTTTTAGTGAATGTTATAAAGAGTTATCCAGAAATTATAGAAATGAGTATGTTTACAAAACAGAAGTAGCCAATCGAATAGTTTTTGGGAGGCATAGTCCCCGGACCTCATCCTTATTAAGTGAGCTTCATGTCGGAAAGTCTATTGTTGATATTGCAATTTTTAACGGAACATCTACAGCGTATGAAATTAAAACGGAATATGATACCCCGCGGAGATTGCAAACCCAAACCCCAGATTATTTAAAAGCATTCGATAAAGTTTATGTGGTTACTCATCCAAATTTATCTGAAAAATATGCTGAGATTGTTCCAGATAAAGTTGGTGTTATTGCATTAAATAATAGAGGTAGCCTTAAGATAGTGAAAAATGCTGAGTCAAATTTAGCTAATGTTGATATATTATATATTTTTCGTATGCTGAAAAGAAGTGAATACCTTCCAGCAATAGAAAAATTCATTGGCGAGAAGATCAATTTACCCAACGGGCTTATTTATGCATTCTGCGAGGATATATTTAAAAAAATCCCTCAGGATATAGCTCACAATATTTACATTAATGCAATGAGAGGCAGAACGACAAGTGATGATATTGTAAGCTTTGTTAATTGCCTTCCTAGTTGCCTTCGTGTGTTGGGAATGTCATCTGCTTTATCAAGTGTTCAACGTAAAAAGATCCTCACGGTTTTGGGGATAGTGTAGAGATGCTTAACTTTATGTGATCATTTTTCTCTCTGGAGGGAGTCATATGTATAGTCCATATCTATATGGTCGTGGTTCTGAGCTGTTAGCGCTAAGAGAATTGGCAACAAGTTGTACTAATGCTGAGTTGTTTATACCGATAATTGAACCCGTGCTAACCAAAACCGATAAACTTATACGTTGTTTAGAGATACTTTCAGAGAAAAACAAGAGGGTCATGTTAGTCATCAATCCAAAACAACATGAGTTTAGCAAAGATATAGAGGCTCGAAGAAAATTTGTAGCAACGATTAAAAATAATTTAGATAAATGTAAAACACTTATCCCCACCCTTATAGTTGACTCAAGTGTAGCAATTGAAACTGTTAATGGTTTCTTAAAAGCATTTGAAGGTTCAAATGTTGCTTTAATATACAACAAGCCAAGTATTAGCGATGTGGAATTTTCCAAGTTAACAAAATTAAAAGTTATTGAATTTCATATCACTATTGATGGTAATGTTACTGATTTTCAATTTAATGAGATCCCTAAAAATAAACTTATTGAAGTGAAAGATAACTTCGTCAAATTAGATAAGAATGCAGATTACTTTGGCCAAGAAGTTTTCACGGATAAACATAAAAAAATTGGTAAAACAGTATTAGGTATCGGTGATTTCACTATAGTCGGGAAAAAACTTGAGATTGGTGGTGGCAAGGCTGGTGCCGTTGCATCTCATTTAATTTATAAACATCCTGCAAGCGGTGATATATGGATAGAACATTTTGTTTCGAATGATACTGATAGAGACATTGGCGACGTAGCGTCAAAATTCTTACAAATGACCGATAAAATTGAAAAGGAAGTTAGAACAAGGGCCACAGAGTACGGCTCTAATAAAGCATTAGAAAAATATAACGAGCATTATAAAAGCAGAACGTTTCCCGGTTTGGGGAAAAATAAAGAATATCAGATTAGACACCACATACAGCACATAATTGATGTAATATCAGGAAAAATCTGACAGTAAAGAGGCTATTGAGGGTGTTCATTATTCTGTGTCAAGGCTTACGGTAAGTGTCAAGGTAGTTGTCACCCCCGGTTAATTTAAGCCGCCTGTTTTTCCCGTTCCGGGTTCAACGTTAC
>NZ_JAERJP010000025.1 GCF_018257575.1 Tatumella sp. JGM91
GGTAACGTTGAACCCGGAACGGGAAAAACAGGCGGCTTAAATTAACCGGGGGTGACAACTACCTTGACACTTACCGGTATCAGGAAACCACACGTCTGATGTCGGGGTGGCGAACAGCCGGTTTTACTATTTGCAATTCCCCGGTGAAGATAACTTTTAGTCATACCGGCTGGCTTTTACGATGGCTGCCTTTTATGGTAGTTATTCTGAGACGGAACACAGGAGAAAGGTAATGCGGATACTGGTTGTCGGGGCCGGATCGACCGGCGGATATTTTGGTGCATGTCTGGCACGGCATGGTCGCGATGTGACTTTTCTGGTACGTGGTGAGCGGGCAAAAAAACTCAGGCAACAGGGTTTAGTGATCCATGCTGATTCAGGCACTTTCACACTGCAGCCCAATACGCTGCTGGCAACAGAGATTACGACACCTTATGACCTGATTATTATCACCGTCAAAAGTTTTGCTTTACCGGGAGCAATCACTGATCTGCGGGCGGCAGCAGGTGAACACACACTAATACTGCCTGTCCTTAATGGCATGCAACATATCGATACTTTACGCCGCGAGTTCGGCGACGATAAAGTCATCGGCGGGTTGTGTAAAATCCACGCCACTCTGAATGATAAAGGTGAAGTATTACAAATGTCGCCCCTGCACCAGCTATGCTACGGAGAACTTGATGGCAGTAATACATCACGTATTCAACAGCTCGATCAACTGCTGAGTGGCTGCGGATTTGACAATAGACTGTCATCTTCGGTGCAAAGTGATCTGTGGGAGAAATGGTTATTGCTAAGCACTCTCGGGGCCGTGACCTGTTTATCACGGGGTAACACCAGGCAGATACTGACATCTGCAGGCGGAGAAACTCTGCTTAACAGTATTTTTAGTGAAGGACTGGCGGTGATCACGGCCAGTGGCTACCGCCAGCGCCCGGCGATAATCGCCGCTATTCTGCAGACACTGAGTAATCCGGAAACCCCGATGACATCATCGATGTACCGTGATTTGCAGCAAGGCGCACTGATAGAAGCAGAACCGATTATCGGCGATCTGGTTGACAGGGCGCGTCAGCATGCAATTACGGTTCCGTTGCTGAATGCTGTTTTTGTGAATTTACAGGTCTACCTGAGATCCCGCCAGGCGGAGAGCTAGGCAGAGCAAAAAAAAGCCCGGACACTGAGCCCGGGCAGAGTGTGTTCAGCAGACCGGACTATTTTTTTTCTTCTGCGGACAGGGGTTTTTGTTCACCCGCCAGCTTCAGTTTTTTCGAGATTTCACGACGTTCTTTTGACAGGTCAGCGTTCCTGATGATGTACTCATCCACCCTGTCTTCATAATCGCTGCGCATACTGGCAATAATTTCCTGCACAGCCTCAATACTCATCCCCGGCTTAATATATTCGCTCAGGTTATCCAGTAACAAAACGCGTTTCTGATTGTCGCGGACTTTTTTCTCAACGTCGGCAATCTCGCGCTGTAATTTATTTTTGCGACGAAACATACGTACAAATTCAAGTACGTCCTGGAAAGATTGTCTGGCATTTTCCATGATAACACCTCAGTTTGATGCCTGTTCTGGCAGGCGTATGAGTTTCAGAATCAATCGGGTTCAGATAAGTCCCCGGCGGTACTACTGTGACTTCTAAAACTTTTCAGTACCTTATCTTAGCTCAAAGGAACTGTAATTCAATTCTCCCACAGATTACTTTCTCAACACCATGCGGATCAGTTCATTCATTCTTAATAACTGACCATGCAGCTCCAGGCTCAGCCATACATATCCGTAAACCTGTGCCGCCTCAGCATTGGCATGTTCAGCTTTGGCGAGCAGTAATTTCAGCTCACGATCAACTTCTTCCAGTTCTGCAGTAGTATTCGCCAGCTGATCAGTAATACCGCTGGTCAGCATATCAGATAAGGTACGGAACAGATTCTCGGTTAACACCTGAGTACGGCGTATGGTTGGTGCATTCAGCAGTAATAAATGACTTTCACGGGATGCCCACCAGGCATTTATCTGCATCTCCAGGGTATATACCATATTACGCTGAATTGTCTGAATGGCTTCAAATACTGATTTCGGTATCCGTGTTTCTTTACAGGCCGGTTCCAGCAGTGATCGCATTTTCACTACGTCGGTCAGCAGATGATGTATCGGTTTGTTCAGCCGTGGTTTCTCCAGCAGATTGGGAGATACCCCGGTATGGTAAATTTTCATTGAAGCGATCAGGGCATCAGACATCCGGATACGCCAGAAAGTATAGGCGCGCTGGGCCCAGATACCGGTGAAGATTACCGCCAGTATCGAACCGAAGATAACATCGCCGCCCCGCCATAATGCTGTCAGGAAGTCACCGGCAGGCGCGCCGACCACCACCCCGAGGGTGATACCGATCAGCAGCGCCATATACGGGCGTTTTCCCAGGGTTAAATAGCCACAGATAAACATGACCACCCCGCACCAAGCAAGCATGACCGGTAACGAAATCAGTTCCAGTTTCAGTGCTATCAGCCCGGAAACAGAACCGGCAACAGTACCAATAATTCGCTGGACTGCGCGTGGAAATACATTTCCCCAGGAAGAAATGGGCCCCATCACCACCACCAGAGTGATCAGTGGCCAGCTTCCTTCAGGTATATGCAGCAACCTGACCAGCAGAAAAGAAAGTAAAAAAGCAATAGCAATACGCAGTCCGTGAACGAACTTGTAATGGCGGTATAACCAAAATTCCGGGCGGGATATAGGCTTGTCGGGACGCACACTTATTTTCCGGTCATTAACTGAATCGCTATTTTCGCATATTCCCGGGAAAAGATCTGTGGTGATAAATCATTAGATGATTATGTCTGGAAAAAAACGCACCGGTTGCGGGGCGAGGGTATTCAGTTATTCAGGCCACAAAGTGGCCTGAATACGCGCAGGTACGGCGGGAAGTTACAATTTTTTCTTAATATAATCCGTCAGCCGGGTCACGATCCCCCCCTGTCTGACTTCCTGCAGTGCCACCAGCGGATAACTGGCAATCTGTTTGTCTTTATCCATTACCTGGATTTCACCTACCTGCTGATCAGCTGCCAGAGGCGCATCCAGTTCTTTCTTATCAATCACGTAGCGGGCTTTTACCTGGCTGATGTCACCACGCGGTAATGACAGATAAACATCTTTCGCTGACCCGACATTCACCGTGTGCGGGTTGCCGTACCAGACATTCTCGGTACCGATAGCTTTTCCGGCGTGGAACAATTGTACAGTATCGAAGTTATTTTGCCCCCAGACCAGCAGCTTCCTGGCCTGGTCTTCACGACCTTTCGGACTTTTGGCCCCCATAACAACCGCAATCAGGCGGTGCTGGCCAATAATATTTGATGCGATAATATTGAATCCGGCGGTTTCCGTATGTCCGGTTTTCATGCCGTCAACATGCAGGCTATTGTCCCACAGTAAACCGACGCGGTTATTCTGCGTGATACCATTCCATGTCATCGTCTTCTGACTGTACATATGATAGAACTCAGGCTCACCGTGAATAATCGCCATGGCGACAATCCCCAGATCCCGTGCGGTACTGTACTGCCCCGGGGCATCCAGACCATGAACCGTTTCAAAATGGGTATTTTTCAGTCCCAGATTAGCCACAACCTGGTTCATCAGTTTGACAAAATTATCCTGACCGCCGGCAACATAATCGGCCAGAGCAACACAGGCATCATTCCCTGAGTCGACAATCACCCCGCGGCTTAAATCGCGTACTGAGATTTTATCACCGGGTTTGAGGAACATCAGCGATGAGCCTTTGAATACCGGATTACCTGCACCCCAGGCATCAGTCCCTACCGTCACAATATCATCCGGGGTAATTCGTTTCTGGTTAATCGCACGGTCAACCACATAACCTGTAACCAGCTTAGTCAGGCTCGCAGGGTTACGGCGTTCATCGGGATTTCCTGAAGTCAGTACCTGTCCGGTCGTTGCATCCATTAATACCCATGAAGCAGCATCAATGGTCGGGGGCGTCATGGAAAAAGGCAGGGCATTGTCATCAGCAAACGCTGTTGATGCCAGTAATATCATACCCGGTACAGTAATAAGCAGACGCCTTTTCAAGCTAAGTTCCTCAATAATTAGGGTGGAGAGACAGATTTAGTCGCATTTTTACGGCATTTCAGTGCCACTGGCATCTATCAATTGTGAGAAAATGTAACACTGAATCTGGCTATATCTGCTGTAAAACCGCCAGTTGAAACAGAATCTGCTGCTTATAGTCAGCCCGCGGGGATGAGTTTACTTATCCCCGCGCTATACTGCAGCCAAATGCTGTCACAACCCTCTGTACAGATTTGTCATTTTATCCCCTGAAAGGAATTATTTACTCACAGTCGGTAGTACTGTGTCAGCCTCTGTGAGACGGCTTCCGCAACACAGGGAGGGCTCTGGTACAAAAGACGGTTAAAGGTAACACCGGACATAACAGCGTTATCTGCCGGAATAATGAACTGAATAAAACCTGACCGGATACAGGGGCCCTCCCGACACCGATCGTTAATCTGCAGACAAACGTCCTGTCCGCCCTGCCGTGGTTCCCGGCGGTCAGCACGGATGTGTTACTGCCTGCCCCGCTGCCGGTTTTGACGGTGCGCAAATAATTTTATCTATACTCTCAATGGTTTTAAAAGTGCAGGAACAAGACAAATCCCGGCATTGATAATATGCTTCCTTAGTATTATCGGTAATATAGCGGCTGGTCCGCGTATGGGATGTATGGTTACACACAGGACAACGCATCATAATCAGGGCCTTTCTGAAGGTTAACTGTTCCCCTGTTTACAGGGACGGAGTGCCGGGACTGAATGATCCACCGGCAAAATAATAATACCTCAGGTAATATTATTTTCAATACTCCGGGTACTTTATTTTTAATAGCAGGGGTATTAAAATAAATCATGGAAAAGAGAAAAGAACTGACGACAGAACAGCTAGAAGATGCCAGCCGTCTGAAAGCTTTGTACGAGTCAAAAAGAAAACAGCTGCAACTGACCCAGCAGATGATCGCCAATGAGCTGAATATTACTCAGGGCGCAGTGGGACACTATCTGAATGGCAGAAATGCACTGAATGTAAAAGTAGCCGCTATTTTCTCGCAACTGCTGCACTGTTCGATTGCAGATTTCAGTGAAACGCTATCTGCAGAGGCCAAAGCACTGCACGGTGCGTCAGAAAAAAATGTGCGTTATGCAGGCCCCTATGTTCCCGGAAAACATTACCCGGTACTGAGTTCGGTGCAGGCGGGCTGCTGGTCTGAAGCAGTGGAAGCTTATACCCTCGAAGATATCAGTGTCTGGCTGGAGTCTGATGCACATATTCAGGGAGAGGCTTTCTGGCTGAAAGTTGAGGGCGACTCAATGACTTCCCCGACCGGTCAGAGCGTACCGGAAGGTATGTATGTCTTATTTGATACCGGCCGTGAAGCCATTAATGGCAGCCTGGTGATCGCCAAGCTGGTCGATTCGAATGATGCCACCTTCAAGAAACTGATTATTGATGGCGGTCAGAAATACCTGAAAGGCTTAAATCCTGCCTGGCCAGCGATACCCATTAACGGGAACTGCAGAATTATCGGTGTTGCCGTTGAAGCGCGGATGCGGTTCCTGTAACCGCTGCCGGTCTGTGCAGTGAATTGTCAGTTGATGTAAATCTGTGATCTCACCAATATCTTTTAAGAAAATACCTATCCACTGCTTCACCGGTTAGCCGTTTAGTAATGATTAATAAACGTGATTAATTATTATAAGGCGGTAACGATGCTGATAGAAAAGAAAAGTGGCCGGTCGGCCACAGAGAACCGCAGGCTGGCGGTTACCCTTGCCGGTACTGCCGGTATACTGAATGTACTGGCGCTGGGCGCTTTCGGGTTATTTCCGTCGAATATGACAGGGAATGCAACTCAGCTTTCAGCCGAGGTACTGGAGTGGGATCAGCGACAAATGTGGCAGTTGTTACTGCTACTGCTATGTTTTATGGGCGGCGCATTTACTTCACGGTTACTGGTTTCTTTCGGCAAAAAATACCATCTGCGGACTATTTACGCACATATTTTGCTGGGCGAAGGTATTATACTGGCAGTACCGGCTATTGGCAGTTTATGGTTAAGCCTCCCTGTCGATAAAACCCTGCTGGTCAATATGCTGGGCTTCCTGCTCGGTTTACATAATTCGACGTCCACCCAGCTTTCCCAGGGAAAAGTCCGAACCACTCATATTACCGGCACGCTGACAGATGCGGGGATAACCCTGGCGACCCTGTTACTTCACCGGGTACTCCGGTATTCGGCGGAAGAACGTCGTCATCACCAGTATCTGCTCAGTATTTACCTGACTGCCACCGGGGCATTTATTACCGGAGGTATTATTGGCGTGTTGTCATTTAACCTGTTTTCAATGCAGGCTTTTTCACTGGCCGGTATTGTGCTGGTGCTGGTTTCCGGAATAACAATACGGCGAACCCTGCAACAGCAACGGCGTATAGCAGGCCGCATCAGCCCGGTCAGAGTCCCCTGAGTTGTATTTATTCACTACAGCGGCACAGCCATTTATACAGCAGAGGTTATATAAAAGATCCGCCGCAGCGGATCCCGTGGATCAAACGATAGAGTTATGGTGCCGTGCCATAGGCCTGTCTGAAATCATCTTCCATTTGTTCACAAACTCCGGCCAGACGTTGCTGTTCAGAGAGTGAATTAGCTTTATTCAGGTTAGCTCTGCACTGATGTACAGCCTCACGGGCATTGGTCATGGCCGCTTCTTTCATCGGTGAATCAAAGACAACTTTATAGACAAAAAATAAAACAACCAGCACCAGGACAGTTCCGACAAATGTTTTCACATCTCTACCCTCATAGCTACAGTACCCACAATCTAAAACTAAATTAATGTAAAGGGAAGCAGGAAACCGACAACGACACCAGTTAATAGTGATGAAGGATAGTGCTGTGACATATATCCCTTAATTCACCACGGCCATGCGCAGAGACCCCGGCCGCAGCGTCAATAAATTGTGATCAGTATCAGTTTGGTACAAAATATCCGGTGTCATAACAGAATCACCGGAAAACGCACTGTCATATAACAAGTGAACATTGAGCGAAGGTGAACGAAATACAGGGTATTCGATGCAACTAACAGGAAAAAGAGGACGGTAACGGATGAAAAATAATGATGCAGCACAGCCTACCTTCCTCTTTCATGATTATGTGAATCAACGATTAAGTAAATGATTTAAATGGTAATATGCAATCAAGAAAACAGGGTTGGTACAAAATTTGGTACAACCTTCCATTTTCAACCCGATTCAAAACTCTTCACTAAATGCGTCACCACTCCGATCACCCTGGCATCATCCAGGGCATCACCTTCGATTATTCCACCGTCAGTGATAAACCGGCCGGCACCCACCGTAGCGAATACCTTCTGGCCGGACACCTCCAGTAAGACCACCCGCCCCGCTTTCGCCGGTATCCCCTGCTCGACCACAGTGTAGCCCTCATCAGTCGGAATAACGATTGACGATTCGGTAATACCCATGACACCGTTAGGCGTCAGGCGTGCTTCGATGTAGTCTGCTGCGGGGGACTGGAATGCCATGGGCTGCCTCAGATTGTAAAAGTGCAATGTCAGGTGACTTATCCCCAGCGGTCGGTAAGGGAATTACCTCGCAATCTGACTTTATTGCGGGCAGATTGACTTCATTTGCAGAATCCATTCTGCACGGATCAGAAGAAAATTTGCATATGTTACCTAATGGGTGAGCATTAAATACACCCTCGGTTTTTATAAGCATGCTATTTACCCTCCAGCGCTGTTAATCGGGAATCAATATCCGTCTGCTTACTGATTGTGGCTCTTAATATCCAAAGAAGTAATTCCTCTTTCCTGAAAGAATACCGACTGCCGGCAGTTACTGCTTCAGCTTTAACAGTCCCATCCTCAAAGTATTCAGCGTCAGCTGCTTCCCACTCGTCATAACAAAATGCACCATATAGCGTCCAGTCAAGAGAGTATTTAGTCATGATTGCGATTGCAGCCTGCACGGTAGGACCACTATGCAACCTTGCTGTATCACCCTCATCAGACTGCTTAGCTAACCATGTCCATACCCAGGGTAACTGCCCTATCTCATAGAAAGCAGATATTTCTGTGTCTGATATCGCCCTGGGGTCACTTTTAAGGGTCGCATCAGATGTAGCGATAGTTGAGTTGACAGCAAACACTGTACTAGGTCGCAGTGAAGCACTACCAATATTCCCCGCCGCATCAGCGCCTGGTGCTAGACTATATCCAGATATTGCCCACGCCCCTGCTTTATTAGCTAGCCCCAGATATGATGAATCTGTCGCTTTAATCTGGTTACCATCAGCATTAAGCTGCCATTTAACCACGACATCGCCAAGAATTGACGTATCTGAGTTATACCTTGCAAAAAGGTGACCTAGTTTGTCTGAGGCAGGTGTTGCGAATAGAGTTGACTCAGTTGTAGCACCTGAAGAAATTTTACCCCGAACCCTGAGCGGCAACCTCTGACCTGTTATAGACTTTAATGTTCTATCCGGAATCTGAACAAGCAAAGAGTTCGTGTTCAGCACGCTGTCAGTACCACTTACTGCTTTGGCAGGAGAAATGTTGGAGAACACAAAGTTAATTGGAGCTTTTGAGGTATCAACATCCCCGCCTGACTCAAAGGTTGTCGAACCGATACTCTGAAAGGTCCCCTCTGACCTAAACCATTCCCATGAAGTCGCATGGAATAATAAAATTCCTTCGGCGATAATATCACCAACGGCAGTTTCTACAACAGCTCGTGTAAGGTGAAAAGCGTAGTGGTTACCTTGCGTTGTAGTGGCTGCACCGTATATTGAAACGTTGAATACATTATTATAAATGTAAGCTAAGTAAGTATAATTAGATTCGCTCGTACCGCGTGATTGGTCGTCATAACCCCTGAATGCTATCCCACCAAAATGACGAACCCCTACCATGCAGTTTATCCATTTGTTTCCGTGGAATGAGTTATTGCCCAGAGAAACATAGTAATCACCGGCAATGGCGCAATGGTCAGAAAAAACATTTTCCATCCAGTTGAACTCGGTGAAGTCATTCTTATCTCTGTTGTTTAACCAGATGCAGCGCTTGAGTTGATAGGCCCGAACATTTCTCACCACTGAATAACAACAACCTTGAAGTTCTATCGCATTACCAATAGGCGCAGCAGCAGTCTCTGAAGAGTCAGGCTTCGCTATGAATGGAACGACGGTTAGGTCTGAAATTCCCCTTGACGATGAGGTTCCCCATCCTTTTCTTACCGAGAAACATGAGACATCTTCTGACGCGGCATCAAATACTATTGTAGTACTGTCCATGCCACTACCTTGAAGGAATGAGCCTCGCAAAATCGCATTGTAAATATCTCGCGTGAACTCTCCATCGACATCAACGTAGAGCATGTAGTCAGAGCCAGACAAGATGGTTTCACCTTTCTTGTAATAATAGCCAGACATTACTTCAACACGCATATTTCTGTATGAGATTGCAGAATCTACCGCATCCTGAAAGGGTTTAGTATTGTCAGTTCCTGTCTTGGTGCTAGTATCAAAGTCAGCGGCTCCACCAAACATCTGTGGGGTCAAGACATTGTTTTCAAATACTCTCTGCCAGTACCATGTTGCTGAAACAACCGCTTTCGTCCCGTTATCTTCCTTTCCTGGTAAGTTTACAGCCCTAAACTTCCCCGCTCCGGTTGATTGTGGCATCTGAACGGCCCATTGAGAATCTTTATAGTAAGATCTCAGCAAAACCACTTGTCCCTCATACTCTGGCGTTAATTTTTTTAATGATTCATAGGAATCAACCTCTCCAATATAACTCGCTCCAAAAGGAGATCTTATTCCACTAAGAATTATCTCAGGGTTTATCTTAGACAAGTCCGGCCAGTAAAACTGCTGCACCATATAGCTATCATAAACAGCCATAGAGTAATTCTGAGTGGTTACGAATTTTGATATCTGTCCGTTATAAACCGGATATCCTGCGGAGTTGATAATGATTGGCTGCGAAACCTGAACCGTAGTTCCGCTCTCACTTTCAACGTAAACAGGAATTTGGTTCTGCGGTAACGTCGGGTCGGTGTCTGGTATCCCGATAAAAATCTTGCCGTTTGAGCAAGCCTTAAAAGAGCGCGACATGGTGAACGGTGTAACAGGGTTAGACACCATGATGTTATAGCTATTATCAGCCATTATTTTCTCCGGGCGAGTGATGGCCTCGCTGTTAAACGATGATTTATAGATTTCAGGTATAAAAAAACCCGCCGAGGCGGGTTGATTTGAATGTAATCTTTAGGCTTGAATTGGGTTTTACGAAATATTCGTAAAACTACCCATTCTTACGACCTACGAAATTTTCGTAGGTCTCCACTTTTAGTTTTGCACTATTAGTGCAAAACCCTTCTCTTGCGTCATCCTATACGCCGGTCATTTCGAGGAAGTGCTTGTTGTTTATCCTCAGCTTCTTCAATACGCTCATTTTCCCATCTTCCCATGGTGAAACATGAATATGCGCCGTTTCCCTTTCCAGTATCCGTCTTACAGCATTTCGTTCCCGGATTGTTTCACGAGGCATTGAACAGTACGCTCCGGCCAGCCTGTGTTCAGCCGCATGTAAGATTGGTTCAACAGATAGCATGTAATCAGCCATCATATTCGAGTGCATCCACAGCCAGCTCATAGTACAAAGTTCATCATCGGTGAATTGTTTCTTAACTTTTTGGAGGCTCTCCTGCTTCGGCAGCCATTCGCCTTCAATCACTTTCCCTGCCAGATATTCGACGGCCTCAGCAGTCTGTTTTGGTGAAAGCTCGTCGATATGCTTAACGTCAAACTCTTTGTGAATCAGCTTATAAACCGCCTGGTATGTCAGTCCGTATTTACCCATGATGCGGTTAACGATTCCGCGCAATGGCGTCCTGTCATCAACTGTGCTTTCCGGCTGGCGAACAGCAATTCCTTTATTCCAGTAGTAGTGCAAAGCGGTGAAGCATTCTTCCTGATAGCGGATCAGAAGGTCGCGGATATCATCACGAACCTTTGCAGGGTTGATACTGAACAACCAACCGTTGAGTTTCTTGAGTGGGATGCACAAAAGCTGGCGCAGCTTGCTATCACCGGCAACCATATTCATATGAATACAGTTGAATTTATCCATTTGGCGCATGAGTTTCTGCTGCTGAGTTCCCCAGCTCATGCCAAGATTTTCAACAATCGGCTTCATTGCGACATAAGCAACCCCTGCCGCCATAGCGGTGACAATGTGCTGACCGTGAAAAGGAAGAGAGGTAGTGTTCACTGCTTCGATAATTGCTATACTGTTCATGTCAATAATTCCTTAGTCGGATTTGTTTGATACCGAGGCCCTGACTGTTCGAGCAGTTGGGGCTTCAACTGTTTCAGGCTTCAATTCGCCCTTCCTGCCTCAAGCTATCCATCACTCTCTTATAAAGCTCAGAGTTTACAGAGCGCCCGTTTTCTTCTGCCACTTTACGAACAGCATCCAACGCCTCTTTAGGCCATCGCAGATTGAACTGCGGTAATTTTCTTGCGTCTTTCATACACCTCCCGAATGAACCACCGTGGTTCACTTGAGAATGTACTATCACCGTTATAGACTGTCAAGAAAAAATACGGTGATAAAATGTCCAGAGAAGACCCACAATTTAAGCTCAGGCTCCCTGCTGATTTAAAATCAAAACTTGACCAAAGAGCTAAAATGAATGGCCGCTCTATAAACGCAGAGTTGGTGCAAATTGTGCAAGATGCAATCGCTAAGCCTTCACCTGTTTCTGGTTACCGGGACGAGGCGGAACGGTTAGCAGATGAGCAATCGGACAAGGTTAAAGATATGGTCTTTGAAACCCTTAAATCCATGTACGGGAGGGAAAAATGATACGAAAGATTTTCGCCATTATTCTTCTTATTGTTCCTGTAGCTTCATTTGCTGATTTCAGGGCATTACAGACTGGGAATGACCTTCTGTATGATATTCAGCAAGGAAAGGCTGGTGATAATGCAGCCTCTTTCTATACAACTGGCTACCTCAGGGGAATATCTGACTTTCAAATCATGATCGGATTACTATGCCCTCCTCAGGGGGCTGACATGAGCCAGTTCACTGATATAGTTCAAGGTTTTTTGATGAATAACCCTACGATAAGAAATGAAACTTCATCTCTTTTATCCTCTGCCGCTTTGGGGCAGGCCTTTCCATGCAAGAAAAAATAATTTGCACGCTATTGCACCGTGCCAGTGATATGCTGGCAGAAAAATGAGGAGGATGATTGTGAATAAATTTTTAGTTTCTATTTCATTTCTTGCCTTAGCGGGGTGCTCGCAGTCCACTTTGATAAATAGAGATAATGGAAAGAATACCTACCTTGTTGAATGCGGTGCCGCTTCCTCCTGGAGCGTTTGTTATAACGAAGCAAGCAATGTTTGTCCAAGCGGCTACAGCGATATAGAGCACTCATCTGGCTTTAATCGCAAAGAGATGAAAGTTAGGTGTAATTAGCCACCATCCTTGGTTGCTTATCAGTATGAACGATCATCAGTTAACGCCGAGAACCAACCAATGATGCCGAACTTAGCTATCCTCTGCTTCTCTGCAGCAGGTAATGTCCGATAAAACTCCTTCCATGCTGATGTTCTGGCAATGCGACTTTCAGCGCTGGAAACAATCTTATCCTGAACCGGAGCCGATGGTTTGTTGCGGGCCAGTGACGCCAATCGTTTCCATTCCGGGCTGCTCATTAACTCCTGAACTGCTTCAGAACCGGTTTTCCTTGTCGCCGCTTTAGCCCCCATCTGTGCAGCAATGGCAGTATTCAGCACCGGCCCAGCGACAGGTACGTGACCAACCACTGTTGCAATGGTCGCCATTTTTCCGTGAGTGGCAAGCTTATCCAGAAATCCGCCAGGCTGCTCAAATTTATCAAGGAATGATTTCAGTTTTCCGGTGGCCAGATAGTACTGATTTGCTGACTTAACATTGCGGGCGATCGTGTACATATCCTCAAGCTGACGAACGGTATTAGCAGGCAACTCACGATGTAAAAGCCTGACGCTACCGTTACGCTTTAGAGAACCATAATAATCGACAAAACCGTTAATATTGTTAGCGAGGTCAGACCGGCTCCCCTTACGCAGCATATCCCGCATTCCTGTAGCGATAAGTTGTGACCGGGTTGCTTTGTCAGGAACGGCCTGCATAAGCTGGTTGAACGCTTTCGTATTCCCGTTGCTAAGTCCGGTCAAGGCGTTGTGAGCCCGTGCCGTAACATCACCGGACAGGTCTTTACCCATCAGGGAATATATCCGTTCTTCCATCATCTTACGCTGAGCTGTGACGGCGTTAGCGGCACGAATCTGGTCACCGAAACCCGCCTGCCTTGCCACTGCATCACGGTCATCAGAAAGCCTCGAATATAGCGCACTAAGATTGCGCTCTTCTGCACTTCCGAATGGGGTTCCGGCTTTGCTTAACTCAGCTCCTACGCGACTACGGGCGCTATTGAGTCTTGCGTATGTTGGTGCACCCGCGTCATTTCCCTTCGGAGCCACTTTGTCATACACCCATTTTTCTACAGTAGATAAATGCTCGTAACCGCCCTGCTCATCAGCCAGCTGGTCGAGATAATTTCTGGTATTAACGGGATCAACTTCAGCTCTTGCCGGAATGGCATCCTGAACCGGTTTGTAAAGTGAGTTCTCCTGAGCCTTCAGTGCATTTCTGGTTGTATTGAAATCAGAAACGAACTTGTCATTCATTGAAAGACGGTCAGGCATCGCACCGGCATCATCAATTATCTGTGATGCGCGGTTAGAAATCCGGTTAATCGAGTCGCGTCGAACTGCCCCAAGCGCTGATTCATCCTGAGATGCCAGACCCATTTGCACCGCTTTAAACGCATCATTCCCGGAGGTGTAAGCCTCAAGCATATCATCAGGATCAAGGTCGAGACGCTTCATTGCATCAGTAACATTCTGGTCTGGCTGAATGTCATTTATGACCTGCTGAATGCGGCCTTGATTACCAGACTGAGCAGCTCGGGTGTATTGCTGAGCCGTATCCGGAGTTACTCCCGCAGGAGACTCTGGCGCTGAGCTACTGGCGGCCTGAGGCTGAGCGTTATCCTTAGGTGTCCTGACAGTGTATGGCTGCTGCCGGGGGCTAAAATTATCTGGCTGATTAACTGAAGGCTGGCTGTAGCCTGGCGGCTGTTGGGTGGCCGCACGATCCGCAGATGCCTGAGGTGATGGTAATGGCTCACTGGCACCGCGTGCATTTTTTATTGCGCCACGGACCCCATTAAATACCGCCGGAACCGCTCTGGCCGCTGCTGAACCAGCCAGGCCCATACCGGTATTTTCCAGCAACTGAGTCGGATCAATTTGTCCATCCTGCTGAGACCCCGCCAGTGTACCGACAAGGTTCTCAGACAGCATACTGGCGACCTGGTTTGCTGCCCGCTCCGCTCTGGATGCTCCGACTGCGGAAGCGGTGGCTGCCGCGGCTTTCTCTGCACCAACACCAGGTACAAGATACGGACCAATTTCCGCACCGAGCTGTGCATATGGGTCTGTTGGTCTGGCACTTTTAGGCAACTGGAACTGATATACCTGGTCCTGCTTTGGAACACCTACAGCATCCAGAGCCGTATTAACTACACTGCCGGGAATATTTGCTACATTCACACCGGCCTGAAGTAGCCCCTTGCCTACCTGCTCAACATTCTGTGCCAGAGTTGGTGGTGCCTGCTCAGGCTCCCATGGCTGCCTGGCTTCCTGGTTCAGATAATCCATTTCGCCAGATGATCCGGGTTGTGGCCGCTGCTGCTGCGTCCACTGAGCAAAACGCGGATCATTGATGTAATTTTGAGTTTCCTGTGGCATAGCGTGGCTCTGGCCGGACTGATATTTCTGAACATTGCCAGGTCCCCAGTTGTACGAAGCGAGTGCGGAAGTAACATCACCCCCGTTCTGCCTGAGCATCTGCCCCAGGTATTTGCCAGCCGCATCAACCTGCATGTCAGGGTCAGATTTCAGTCGTTCAGGGTTATAACCCATTCCCTTTGCCGTTTCCGGCATTACCTGACCAAGGCCAATTGCCCCCTTGGGACTTACTGCGTTCGGGTTACCGCTGGATTCTTTGCTGATTACCGCATTGAGTAATCCAGACGGAATTCCATATTTTTGCTCAGTAGCAGAAACAACATCGGCACCCTGCTGAGGTGCCGACTGTTGGTAGTTTTGCCACGGTCCGGAAGAATCTCCAGGCTGTGAACTGCTCTGATAGTTTTCCCACGGACCTGCCATTAATTTTTTCTCCAGCTATTAGGGGATGATGGGTCACCGCCGGTGTACATATAGCCATCTACCAACTGCCCCAATTGTGGAGCTGATGCTTGCTGCGGACCGGAGTAAGACTGAATATCTGAACGATATTTTTCGACCAGTGATTTTTGGCTGTTCAGGTAGTTAACCTGGCGCTGTAGAACCTGTTGCCAGTTATTGATGATTGTTCGCGCCCGATCGGAAGATACGTTTGGTTGAAGGTTCAGGAAGGCACTTGCCGCCGCCTGGCCTTCTGAATCTGATACCGGACCGGTACCACGCATACCAATTACGCCCATCTGTCTTGCCTGAGCCTGCATCTGCTGGATTTGCGAATATGCGTCTGCCGAATCAGAACCAGGTATGTTTCTGGTGATATACCCTTGTTTACCCCAAATTCCATTGAATGTTGATGGATCAATCTGCTTAACCTGGTTTAGCGTGGTCAGCATTCCGGATGTACTGTTTACCTGTTGGTCATATCCGTTCACAAAGTCCTGCTTTTTCTGAACCTGCTGGAACTGCTGGTTCTGAATATTGGAGGACTGCTGCTGACCAGACTGATTAGCCATCTGTTGCTTAATAGCCTGATCACCACGTTGAATATCCACTTTCTGCGCCGTAAACCCATTTTGAGTATTGTCCTGCTGGATTTGATGCTGGAATTTCTGCTGATTCAGTTGGTAGTTGGCGTTAGCTATGGCCCCCTGCTGATTTATTTGAGCGTTTTTGCTTTGTAGATCGAAATATTTTTCTGGGCCAATAGCATGCATACCAACTAAATCAGCAGTCTGACTGAACTGCTGGGGGTTGGTTTGATATGCTTGTACAGCCTGGTTGGGGTCAATTCCCATCCCTTGCAGAGTTTGCTGATGCTTCTGGATAGCCGAAGCTACCGCCTGAGGGCCTTGAGTAGCAGCCACTTTCAAATCCATCGCAGCATTGCCCGCGTCTTGTTTCAGGCTATCATTCGCCAGCCCTATTGCCTGCTGCGTTGTAGCTGCTTGCGTCGGATTGCTGGCATAAAGCTTTTGCAGTGCTGCTGTATCATTATTTGCAAGGGCGTCGCCTACTTTTTGCTGGTATGTATTCAGTGCCTGCTGATCATTAATTTGCTTAATACCCTGCAACACACTCGCCCCACCCTGTAATGCCTGAACTCCAACATTGTTTGCCCCTGACCTGTCAGCCTGGTTTGCCTGACTAATAGCATTGACAGCATAATTAGCATCACTGGATTGAGGAGCGTTGCTGTTAGATGAAGCAATGACGCCGCCAAATTGTGGTATTCCTGATAGCTGGAAAGTTGCCATTTTTCACCTCAAAAAAGACCACCAAGTAGCCCAACACCACCGCCAATTGCCGCACCCAACCCGGTTCCAAGTCCCGGCACTACACTACCGATTGCGGCGCCCGATATTGCACCGCTTGCCGCACCACCAATTCCTGATTGTAATGACGACGGGCGATTAGCATTAGCAGCTATCGCATTTGCCTGCTGCTGTAAGAGTTGACTGGAGTTATTTGCATAACTCTGCCCAGCAGATGCCTGACCAGCCGCGGCATTCATACCAATACCCAATAGATTGCTCTGATTCTGCATCTGGTTGGATAACCAGTTTTGCCCTAACGTTGGTGCAATTGAAGCCAATCCGTTGCTTGTTGCAGTAGAGCCAAGGCCGCCAGTAGCCTCAGATGATGCCAGTTGCTGATAGCGGGCTTGATTAGCTAACTGTTTATACTGGTCCGAGTTGTAATAGCTATTGAGTGCGTCATTTTGGCCAGAAAGTGTTGATAGCCCCTGAAGCTGCTGTAATGCCGGCTGACCAACCGCCATATACGGTTTCAGGTTATTCATTACCGTTTGCCACTGGTCACGCTGTAAATCTATACCACGGTTAGTGGCATCTGCCTGAGCGGATGAGGCTGCGCTGGACCCACCTTTATGCAATCCCGCCTGGTAGCCAGATAAGAGCATTTCCTTTTTTTCTGGTTGCATGCCGTTAAATAACATTGTATTCCTCCTCGCACATTTTGCGTGTCATTTGATAAAGAGTTATTCCGACCGGAACACCTTCATTCAGGTATGCATCTTTCATGTGCCCTATCCTTTCAGCACCCACAGCAAGGGCAGCAATAGCCCCATATCTGGTGGTGTCTGGGACCATAGTTACCATATTTGTGAATGATGAGTTTCTGAGCAGCCAGTTAATGAATACCGCATGAGCCTTGATTACATATTTGCCACGGTATTTCGGGGCGTAGATAGGGTGGCACTCCACTGTGCTATGCCAGAAGGTTCGAATCTCATGAACTCCGGCGAGTGAATCTCCATCGTAAACCCCGAGATAGAGGGCGTCGGGCTTGATTAGGTAGTAATCTCCCTCATCAACGATGTTCCCCGTGATTTCTCTGTTGTTCAGAAATTCGGAAAGCCCAACAGGATCATCAATTATTTTTATTTCCATCTGAAATTAGCCCGTGATTTACAGCCATGTCCTCAAGTGCTTTTACCCGCTGCCTAGTTTCAATAAGCGCCCGCACAATCGCCTGCATTTCAGCTTGAGAATAGACGGCACCAACCGTATAGCCCTGGTCGGCGTTGAATGCTGATTTGTTGGCGGTACCGGTTGATAGCGACCATCCGGTTTGCCGGGGGCCGATAACCTTAGTCCCGTTTACCGAATATGACGATGCGACATTTAACGGCCCTGTAAGGCTCTGTGATGATGTGGAACTTTTTGACAGGTAATCACCTGATATTTTGTCAATATCATCCCTGTCAGACTGCTGAGCGGTCCCTAGCGATGAAATATCGTCAGTGTTCTGAGTTATTCGCGACTCATGGTCTTGCAGCTCAGTTTCATTGGCTGAAATTCGCTTTTCATGATCGGTTAACTCAGATTCAGCAGCCGCTATTCTTTTCTCATGGTCTGCCAGTTCAGCTTCGGCAGCTTGTAACCGCTTTTCATGGTCTGCCAGCTCCGTTTCTGCTGCGGTAAGGCGTTTTTCGTGGTCAGCTAATTCAATATCCTGCTCATCGTTTTTCACCTGAGCATCATAAGCGCCATTACCCGCCTCATTCGCTTTTCCGGCTACATTCCCGAGGTCAGACCCTTGCTGTATTACATAAAGTGAATACGGCTGGCTAAATACCTGCGGGAGCAGCGTTGCATCGATTCGTGAGGCCTGTACATTTACCGGCGTTTGTAGTGATGTATCAGCCATTATTCCAGCCTTACCTGACACCCTGACAAGGTCACAGGAGAAGTGGTTATGATTCGCACCTTCACGCCTACATTCTTACGGATGCGTCCGAACCTGCGCCACAAAACGCGACGGTCATATGCGAACGGTGAATTTTGCTCAATCATCTGCTCACGGCCGAAATTAATGCCGTCAGTCGTTGCGGATAAAAATAGCCTGTCGGCGACCTGAGCAACACCAGTCGATGCTTCAAGTTCGAAATCGAATACCCGCATGTTGTCGGCTTTGAATAGCGGCGTGTAAAGCAGGTGCTCCTGCTGATCGCCATATTGTGCGGATGATGAAAAATTAAGCTGACCGGTCACTGATTCCGTTTTATCGCCACACGTAATCTGATTTCCTTCAAACATAAAATCTATGCTTCTATGCGGTGAGTCGTAGAGCCCTGTTTTCAGGATGCTCCACTGGGGCCCGTTGCTGCTGGACGATGCGTCATAGCAGAGAACGTGATCGGGCAAATGGATGAGCATCAGCTCATGACCATCGAATCGCAGTGTTTCCATGATTGAAGATGCAAGATCGGACGCTGAATAGCTGCGAAGAACCTTCTCAATACTGGATGTAGCAATAGGCGTGGCAGAGCCCTGACTGATGGCGTAAACCGAAGGTGCTCCACTGGACGGGTTGCTAATGAACGCATGAGAGTCACCGAACTTACACTTGCAACGCGTACCGGCAATACCCTTCTGCACCATCAATGACGGCTGGGATACGTAAATTGCAGCACTGGTGTCTGTCGAGCCAGTAAGAGAAAAATACTCAATTGTGGCCGAGCCGAACATCACCGCGAAGTCACGCCATGTGTCACAGGCAAGGATGCCATCAGGCTGACTTTCTGCGGTATAGAACGGACGATACTGGTCAGGGTGTGATTCGTCCTCAAGATCCGTGACTCCGAAATCCTGAGAGCCGTCTTTTACCCACAAATAACGCCCACGCAACCGGCAAACGTCACGAACAGAACCGATTTCGTACTGAGCATACGTGACGTCATCGACTGTCGAAGGCCAGTTCTGCAGCGTTTTGGTGGTACCGTCATAGCGATAAAGAGTGAGTGCTCCATTAGCTGCCACTGCCTGACTTGTTGCTGAGTGGGCCATGCTTACCCTGCCAGAACCGGATACATCACCTACCGGTAACTGGGCGCGATACAGTTTGTTTCCCAGAACCCGATATACGACAGATTCGTGAGTATTAAACTGTACACCCCTGGACAGGCCAGCCACATCATCACGCTTATCAATGCCCGGAAAAGACCGGAGATACCCACTGGAGTTCAACACCTCTTTCGGTGTCGCCAGCATATTGACCGGCAGCGCATCAATATAATCAGCGTTATCCGGACTCTTCGCTATTCCCTTCATCAGGGGTAACTGTTGGATTGACATTCTGTTTCCCCGGGTAGAAATTCCAGTTGTTGTAAGTCGCCAGGCGGTTGCCAGAACCTACAGGCATCCGCTGAGGGTATGAATATCCGATACTGCCAGCACGACTGATGGCGGTGGACTTCATCAGCCGTTCTTTTCCGTAACGGGCAGTCATTACCACTTTGTCAGCTGGCGTAACCACGTAATCAGGTGCGATGCGAAGCGCCAGGTTATGAACCACGGCACTGACTGAACTGGACCGCATACCGTGGTCGTCACCTTCTGCCGGCGGGTTATCATCATCAGCAAAAACATAGCCAGTAATGATCCCCTGACCATCCTGATACCACTCAGACATCATCATTTCGAGGTCATCAACGGCGTCTTCCATTGATTGAGGCTCAACGTCTGTCAGTGTGGCATCAGAAGCAATACCTAGCTTTCGCAGCGCGGCGCGAACAATATCGCCTTTAGTCTGAGTCAGCATCAGTAACCGCCTTAGCCTTGCGGCGACCTGGCTTATCAAGCAGCTTTGACGGGTGATCAAGCCAGCCACCCTTTACGTGCTTTTCCACTTCGGTGTGATCCACCACTTTAACGTGTGCCATGACACCCCATACCTTGCACGGGCCGCCAGGCTTATAAACTGCGGTATCCATATCAGCCTCACGAAAAGGGGCCTAAGCCCCATTAATTAAACAGCCGTGATTAAGCCGCTGTCTGACCAGCCAGGCCAACACCGATAGCTTCCGGACGGGTTGCGTTCACGCCATACCAGAGCGCGATACGGCATTTGCCGGTCAGCGTGGCAATGTCACCCTGAGTCGCCATGATGCCGCTCACACCCACGCCCGGAATATCAAACGCAGTCGTTTTCATGCCAGCAAACAGGTCGCTGTTAGCTGGGATCGGCTGAGACACGATACGAATCGAATCATCAGCCCAGAAAACGTTAGTTTTGGCTGTGGCCACGTTCAGGATATTGATAGCGGTAGTATCTGCCAGCGTGGTATTAACGTTGGCGTAAGCGCGTTGTTCCGGTGACAGGTTGGTATCATTCAGGGCTACCGGCTTCGGCGTGATTTCCAGATGGGTACCGTCAACCACGTTAACCACTGAGAATGTCGCATCATCGGTCAGGACGTTCTTAGCCATCTGGCCGAGGAATTTCACACCGGCAAACGAGATTTTATCTCCGCGCTTAAATCCTGTTGTGCTGGACACAGTGACAGTAGCGAAACGGTTATCAACGTTGGTTTTGTTACCATCGTTATCCAACTTCCACGCCTGAGGCGCGAATGACTGAGCACCAGAAACAGTAACACCGGTTGCGGTTGATGCGTTCAGCGTTGGCAGTTTCGGGGAGCGCATAACGTCATCAAAACCCGCCACCTGACGCTGAATGGTGCCTGATTTGTAAGCGTCTTCTGGCACGTTGCCGAAAATGTCACGACCAACCAGGTTATAACCTGCTTTACGGTAGTCATCAGGGTTGAAGAACCATGACAGCCCGGCATCGCGGTTAAGTTCACGGCTGAACATCAACGCTTCAGCATGAGCAACAAAGTCCCAGCCTTTGGACGAATCACCATTGATCTGAGCCGGGTCGGTTACCACCAGTGACCCCATATCAGCGGCCATGTTGGCAATTTTCAGTTCCAGGTTGTTTGCCAGCTTACGCGCTGATGCCTGAATGCGGCGGCGATAGCTGGTTTCATCACGCAGGTCATCGGCACGCAGAGCGAAATAATCGTTATCCGGGTCGCCCAGGTTAACTGCAACGCTCAGCTCTTCAATGCCGGTTTCTTTGCCGGTCAGGTCCCAGCCTTCCTGGCTTGGTGATTCCTGCTCTACCGGCATCCAGACAGTGTTACTGGAACGCTGCATTGACGCGGCTGGAGGGGTGTATTTGGTTGCTTTCTGCGCCATTGGCGTCAGGTTTTCGACGGTGTTGATCACCTCGTCGATAGCATAGGTTACTAACTGACCTTCATTAAGAGCCATTATCGGATTCCTTTAAGTTTTGCTTTCAGTTTGCGGTAAGTCTCCGTGTCACCGCTGCTGGCCGCTTTATCCATCTGCTTTTGCAGAGATTCACGGTTTGCAGCTGTCACTTCACCGGACACAGCTTCATCTGCCGGGGGAGCTTTCGATACTTGCTTGCCGCGAGGTTTAATCGTGAGTTTTGCATCGAGTCGGGCCAGTTCAATGAGGGCCTGCTGGCCGTCCATTGCTACGATCTGGCGTAACTTCTCCGGGTTGGCACCCAGGTGGTACATAATTGCCGCTGACTTTTCAGGAAACAGACGCATGATTTCGGTATCGATACCCTCAGGTACCAGCGACCGGAAGCTGTCTTCTTTTTCCTGATAGTCAGGAAGGTTTAGTTTTTCTGCCGCATCGTAGTGTTTGCGTACTGCTTCGACCGTCTGCGTTGAACTTTGCGTGTATTCCTGCGTTTTACGGCCCTGCTCTGCGACTGCATTGCTGCGGGCATCCTGAGCCTTAATCAGCCAATCGTTGTTAGCCTGACTGAATGCTGCAAGTGCCCGCGTCTGGTCGTATCCGTATTTCTCCAGACCTTCATCCGACAGATACTGATTGATGTCAGGCTGTGGCGGCAGGTCAGGGTTAACACGCAAATTCTCCGGCACTTCACCGCGTCGAACAGCTTCAAGCTGCTGCTCAATTTCACGCTGGCGCTTACGCTCGATACGCGCCTGTGCAAACTTAGCGTTGGTTGCCGGGTCTTGTTTCTGTTTGTTCTCGTCGTCACCCAGGACAATATCGAATCCCTCTTCCTGACCTTCGCCACCGCTGGCATTATCGGTTAGCTGACTATCATCAAGTGCCGCTTGCTGATTGCCGGGCAGGGTTTGTTCTTCAGTTGCCTGAATATCGTCGGTATTACTCATGATTCACCTCATGGAAGGGATAAAGTTACTCGCCAGGAATGGCGGAAGGTTGCTGATTCTGTTGTTGCTGACTCTGCTGTTGCAGGAGATTGGCAATATCGAGTTGCTGGCCGTGATGCTGCTGATTAGCTCTCAGCATCTGGTCAGCATCGTTATGTGCCGCTGTGTTTTGTTTCTGGTACCAGTCAGACAGGACGCTGAGGGCATCCCGCAATGACTTATCGTTAAGTGATTTGGCGTTAGCCAGTGCCTGAACTGCCTGAGCCTGAGTCAACTGCGCCTGCTGCTGCGCGGTGTAGGCTTTAATCTGCAGGTCCTGTTGCTGGTTCTGAGCTTTCATCTGCTCCGCCTGACCTTGCGCCAGTACACCCTGAGCCTGGACCATTGCCGGATCAGGTTGATTCTGTTGCTGCTGTTGCGCTTCCTGCAACCACTGCTGTTCCTCGGCTGTCTCCGGCTGCTTGAGTCCTTGTACGATTAGCTGTTTGTTAGCGTAGTCGCGGGTAATCTCAATGCCTTTACCGTCTAGTAACGTCAGATACTGAAGCAAGAGCACGTTCCAGACTTGTTGTGACGGGTCAATCTGACCTAGCAACTCTTTAAGCTCAGCGCGGTGCTGCTCTTTCATCGACTGGAACGACGGACCGACATCGGTATAGCACTCGAATCGACCGCTAATATCGTTGAGCACAACCGACTGACCAGATGCCAAATCGACAACGCTCATCATCGTCTGCACTGCTTTCTCTTCACCATCCGGTAACGTCATGGTGACCGTGCGCGGAATGTCGTAGATGTCTGCGACCATCGAGGCATAAATCTCACCGTCACGGCGCATCGCAGTAGCGAGGTTGTCCTGAAACACGAACGTTTGCAGGTCTGAGCGCATGTTCAACTGGTTGACAGTATCGAATGCCACTTGACCATTGGCTGCTTGGTTATCGACACCTAGGTCGGCAACCTGTTGAACGGCATCACTAGCAGCTTGTAGCGCATATTGGTTAGCAGGAGGAATCTCGGGGTCATCGAGGTAAGCCATCGGCCCGGGGTTTAAATCCTGACTATTCTCGTCGGTACGATTCATCAGGTAATACGGGTAATCCGCATCGCCTGAGTACATATACTCGTAACCTTCGATTTGCTCAGGGTAAAACACAGGCTTCTTGCGAGGGTTGCGCGCCACGATGTCAGCGTTAAAGCTCATAATCATGTTACGCAGTCGCTGGCCGTCTTTCGTCAAACGGACGATACCCTCATAGACTTCTTTATCCTCGACGAATCCCCACTCACCGAACACTGGCACAATCGGCAGATGCTCACCGGCAATCAGTTGCTTATCCTTCAGGATGGCAGCAGATGACAGGATAGTTTTGTACACCCGTGAACGCTTGATTTTACGCTCACCGATTTTCTTCATGCCACGGTCGGCCAGCATGTCGATTACATTCTGAATATCACGCTTGAAGTAGCTCACCGGCTCACCGGTCAGCGGGTCTTCGTAGATAAACGCGATTTCTTTTTTCTCGACGACTTCATAGTGTTCCGCAATGTGGATAACGTTGCTGGTAAGCCACGGAAATAGCCAGTTGTTGGGAGACTGAAAGGAAGGTATTTCGGTGGCATCAAGTCCGAACTCTTCAGCAAATGATTCCCAGCCATCCTGCGACAGCGCACTAATGACAGTGACGTGCTTTGCGTCTGACTTATCCTGCTGCTTTGCATTGGCATCCCAGACGACGTGCGAGCATGCCTCGTGAATAGGTACGCGCCGGATAATCTGGTTATTGCTGGTCGGGTCCTCGTCCTCGTACTCAGTAACGATTCGCCATGCACCGATACCACATTCGATCTGCTCCTTCACTGCCACGTTAACTGAGGTCTTAGCGGTATTATGTCGCATGTCGGTGCGGTACATACCCATCAGGATTTCAGCAGCGTTCGGGTCGGCGTTATCCTTTGGACGGAACAGTACATCAATCGGATTCTGGCGCATTTCAGCAACCAGCTTCCGCACTACCGGGCGCACAATATCGAACTGCCCGCGATATTGAAGGGTGGTGTATTCGGTCAGCCAGTCATCCCATTGCGATACGCGACTGAAAAATAAATCGTTCTTCGCTTCGGTTCTGGCTTCTTCGCTGGCAGTCCAGTCCCGGTCAAACTTACCGAGAATGTCATCCAATCTGTCGTTGGTGTCGGCCATTATCTTCCTCGCGAAATTGGTCTGATTGGTGCCGGTGTTTTCTTCTCTTTCGGCTTTTTGATGTCGCGCATCATTTTGGCGAACCGGCGCATCATGTAGCCGTAACGGACTGCTGACAGTACGTCATCATTCAGCTTCACGATCTTGCCGTTTTCGTCGCGGTGGTAGAGTCGGAATTCATCAAAGAATGGTTCGCATGTGTTGAACACCTTAAACCGGCCATCAAGCATCATGTCACGCAGTTCAGATATGCCAGGCTCAACAGCATTACCACCATCCGGCCATGTGGCGTGTTCAGGAAGCATCTGGAAACCGGCATCAGCGTATTGGGCCTTTAACTGCTCACCGCCGCCCTTTTCATGCTGATTGCCATCGTGTGGCCACGCCGTGGGGATTTTATTAGCCCATGACTTAACAGCGCCCCATGCCTGTACTGCGGTTTTCTCTTTGTCCTTCCAGACACGTGAAACATAAATCGTGTCGGCGTCTTTATCCCACCACAATTGCACCTGTGCCTGCGGGTGATCCCAACCAAAGTCCATTGCATCGATAACATAGAAATGGTCAGGGCATTCGAACGGATGACACTTGATGGTTTCTTCGGGTATCTGAAATATTCGACCACTCCCCATTGTCGGAATACCTCGGGCACGGGCTTCGCGCTCATGCTCAGGGTAAGAAGCGATGATTTGCTCTTTCTGCTCTTCGGAGTAGTGATCTGCATCGTAGATGGTCATGTTGACCACCTTCTGCATTTTGCTCGGGTTCTTCAGGAACTTCGTGACAACATCAGACATTCCCATTAGCGGGGTGAATGTCAGCAGTGAGAACTGGCCGTATTTGTTGGTACGGGTAAGACCCTCACCGTAAATGCTGTATGGTGGCTCTTCATCGAACCAAACGCCGTGAATCGTGTCACCCTGCCAGCGGGCGCGTCCCTGTGAGTACGGCTTGAAGTAGCAGATTGATATGCCATCTTCAACGCCGTCGGCTGTGTGATGCTTTATCAGCAGATGATCGACCAGATTCGGATAAAATGGCGACTTCTTCCAGCTGATGATGTCTTCTTTCGGGATTGAACCGTACCCAGGTTCGTCGTTCTCTTCGATACGTCCACAGAGAATACGCTGAGTGGTTTTGGTTACGGTTTCGTTTGTCTCACCGCCAACCCAGAACACAACCGGCTCATAGAATCTCTTTCCGCCCCACTCACCACCGTAAGAACCGTCAGCGGGATAACCTTTGGTCCCAGGGTATCGGCCGGTCAGATGGAATGCCACCTCAGCACCACCGGAATATGATTTACCCAACTGGTTACCGGCCATGAAACATCGCTCGGTGAAGTCGTGGCCAGCATCAATAAATTCACGCTGTTTTCCGTAAGGGTGGTATTCAAATAACTGGTGGGTTCTGCGGTATTGTTCTTCTTCCTCCAGAAGCTCAAGCAGTTCTATCTGCTCGTCTTCTGAAAGTTCATCAAGCATCGTTTCGCTTACCACGGCTCAGTAACTCCTGTATTCGGGAGCGGCGCTTATCGCGATCTCCCTTATCAGGTGTCACGTCCTCGACTTGCGATTGCTCTTTTAAGCCCAGATCCCGGGCGATGATATTTGCGTTGAGTAGGTCAGCAGCTGCGCCGGAAAACTTCTGATCGTAGATGATTTCCTCTGCTCGCGTGGTGATGTTCGAAAAACCTTCCATCGACTTAAATGTCAGCCATGTAGACCTCGCAATATCTAAGAAGATGCACAGCCCAACGATTGTCATCGCTCTCATCTTCGGCAATTCTTCCGTAGTGACTACGCCCTGAAATGCAAACGCCTTTGTTTCTTTAAGCGGGTTAGCTTCGACCCATTCGAAGTATTCACAGCAGGCTGTCCACAGCGCATCGGGGGATTCGAACTTAGGATTACGCCCATGACTACTGCGGGCCTCCCAGAATCGGTTACCCTTTGGTGCTGCCATACAGAACATTCCTCTACATATAAAAATACCAGCCCCGGTAATTTGGTGACTGGCTTGGATGAAATAATATATAAAACTCTGTTAAGGCCACTATCATGATGACCTTTGCAGAATTTTATAAATCAGGATTGTGCGATAACACCCGCAGCCCGAAGCTGGGTCAGCGTGTCGTTCAGTTTAGCCGCTACGTTGTTAATCGCCGTTTGGGATGTAGGGAAGTCAGTTGCTGTTTGTGTGCCGATGTTGGCTACTGCCGCACCTTGCTTAACCCCACCCAACGCAGAAGAAGTGGCGGAAGTTAGTGTATACGCGGGCCCCGCTGGACCTGCTGGCCCGGTCGCGCCAGTATCACCCTTATCACCTTTCGGCCCTTTATCATCATTATCTGCTGTGTACTTCGCTTCAAATTCAGTTTTGCTCAGATACAGAATTTCGCCGTGCTGACTGTTAAACAGGTAACCACCGACCTGAGGCTTGAACGTTGCAGCAAAGGCAGCAGAGATATATTGGTCGTTGTATGCGCCATTAAACGATACAAGGCCAGAGCCGTCGTTAGCGTACACGATGGATGAAATCGGCAGTGCGCGAATGTAGATGCCGCCAGAGTCTTTGTAGAGCGGCCATTGAGGGATGTAATTTGGATTAGCCATAATTTTCTCTTTAGTTTTGATAATGGATGATCAACATTACAGTCACTGAATACTGATATTCGATCAGGTGACACTAAAATCAGTGAAGGACCTACTTTTTAGCCACTGTTTCAAGTGGGTAGGCATCATTTAGCAGCTTTTTAGATGAAACATTCGGGGCAGTCATCATGGAAAAATCCACGCTTGATTTAATTTTTCGCGTTTGCCGTAAGGAAAGAGAATATTTATTAACCAAGCCACCATCGCTGACGATGTTTAACCCAAGTCCATTTCCAAAAGGATGGTGCGGCGAATCAGCAAGGCGCATACAAGATACCCTACGTCGTTCAGGAATTGATGCAGAATACCGTGAGGGCGATGCCTTCCCTGAAAGGACCGACAGGATGAATCATGCATGGCTTGAGTATGATGGGTACTTTATTGATATTACTGCTGATCAGTTTAACGATCAGGGATACTCAAATGACCCCATAATGGTTACCACAGATAACTCTTTCCATAAAATATTCAAATTGGAATAGCGCTCAGATCATAACCTTGACCTTTACTCACTCCCTGTTGATTGCATTAAACAGCACCCGGATGGATGCTCTGTGATGCAGAGAGCCGTTGTAAAAGTGGCTCTCGGGTTGGTTAGGCCATAAAATCGTCTGGTAGAGAAATTGTGCCGTTGGGGTTTTTGACACCTATATCAATCAGCATCATGCCGAACTCACGCAGAAAGGCATTCATATAACGAATACCTCTGCGATTTAGTTCTGGCGCCACCCCGCCAACAAATATGACGTTTTCATCTGGTGTCCGGTCGAATGGCTTCAGCAGCTTGTAATAAAACGCTGCCTGAGAACGCTCGTTTAATTTCTCACCAAGCCGCCCATCAAGAAGACCGGAGATGAAATGCTGGTTAACCTGAATATCACCAAACATGTGACGATATATCAGGGCCTGGTTATGCCTGAGCAGGTAATAACAGTATGCTTCAGCTACGCGCCAGCAGAAGAATTCATGGGCTGGAATTTTATCACCCATGGCTATTCTCCAACTCAGGGATGGTTATCTGTAACTGACTTGTCAGAGACTTTATCTCAGCAACCAGAACGGGCTTTTCATGCTTCCAGCTAACTAAGCCCTGCCCGCAAAAACTCGCCATGTCTTTCTTCTGGCCAAACTCCAGGCATTTAACATTCAACTGAGCGCTGAGAGAGCTTCTGCGTTGAAGCTGACCAGTGAAATAATCATCAAGAACTTTGTACGCTGCATATTTAAAACCTGGGTTCAGCCATGCTGCATAGTCATATGCCACAAACTTCCCGCCATAAGTGCCGCCTTTGACACCCCGCTCAGTGAAAACCACAGATTCGTGGTTTTTCTCAAGCTCAGCCAGGAACTCTTTTGTCTGCTTGTTACGGAGATAATGGTAAGGGGACTCGCTTTCACTTTTCCCGCTGGCTTTCCACATATCAGTCAGGCAAATCATGCCATCCTGATCAATACGAACGGGAGTATCTAATAACTTTAATGCTTGCATGGTGATTTCCTTTAGAAACGAGCCTCGTTGCCCAGAAACGACGCCCACAGAGAGGTCACCACCTATAACGGCGTTTCTCCGAGGCTTGTTTCCAGAAGACTCTGTGTCAATTCGCCGGGCATGGCGCATAAAAAGCCCACTGGTTAAAGTGGGCTTGGTTTAATATGAGCAAAATTGCTCACATCTCAGGGCAGTGAAATTACTTGTCGGGTAATCACAATCGAGGCCACCGCAGTGATGGCCTCTGTTCTGATTACAGGAACTTATCTTTCAGGGCGACCAGATCGGCTTCGGCGTCTTCACCAAGCACTTCCAGACCGTGCTCAACAAATTCCACGAAAGCGTCAAACTTGGCTTTAGCCTGCTCCAGTGGAGAACTGGTTGAGGTGGTGTCTGCAACCTGCGCGCCACTACCGCTATTTAGACTTCCGGTATCTGCTGGCTGTGCGCTTTCTGCTGCTACCGGTTGAGCGGCGGCTGGTTGTGCTGCTTCTGGTTGTGCTACGGATTGATCTGACATTTTTTCTTTCTCTCGCTTAAAAAGGCTTTTCAGCCACTGGATAAAATTCATTTGGTAATTTCCCTGATGTAAGCCTGCAGACCGTTAATCTGGGCGGTGGCCTGGTTTAACTGGCTTCGGAGGGTGTAATAATCTTGTCGAGCGTCTGGACTGAGTTCGGCGCTGGTTGCATTAGAGCGGCTGGCGGTGCCGGTGGTTTTGGACACTCCGACCGGGCATACTGCCTTGATACGCAGCCGGACAGCACCAGAGTCAACGCTGTTGCGCAGAGAACTGATTTCATCGTCTTTCGCCTTGATAGTTTTCTGGTACTGATTGTCGATGTCAGAGACAGATTTCTGCTGCGCCTGCATCGTGATGATAGTTTTGAGCCGGGAATCGGCCAGGGATGATTGCTGCTGAGACATTGTTTTCCACTCATCCGCTGAGTGCCGGTAGTGATTCATCAGGCTCACAACACTGAGAAGGATTCCGGCCAGCAAAGTGATCAGCACATAACGCCAGTTTGCGAGTAGCCAAATCATTGAGCCCCCCACATGCAGACTTCACGCTCAACCTGCCGGCGGTTCATCAGGCCAGTGGATTTAGTCCGGCCGATATACACCCAGCGGGTGAGCGAGTTACAGGCCTCGGTATAATGACCGGCGTTGAGCTCACGCAGTAACGATGACCGAGAGAAGTTACCGGCCCCCACGTTAAACACGAAACTGGTCAGAGCGGCTTCCTGCATTTCATTCATCGGGACTTTTACATTTCGGGTTACGGCATTGTTTGCCGTCCTGAGGTCAGCTTTCAGGAACGCATCACACTGAGCATCGGTGTACCGATGGCCGGGGATAACATCTGGTCCTGTGTGTCCGGTGCATACTGTCCATACCCCGCCACCGTCCCGGTATGGGATGTACTCTGTATTCTCCAACGCCGGTAAAAATACAGATGCAATGGCAATAACACCTCCACCGGCGGCCGCAATCAGCTTCTTTCGGAGTGAAGGTGATATGGCCATGGTCAGTCACCTTCAGGTGGTGCGCTGGGGATTCCCCGGGCAATCGAGTCTTTATAGGCTTTCAGCGTCTGGCTTTTGTACCAGGCATTCACCAACAGTGTTGCGACACCTACGATGATCCCGCTGATAACGGCAACCTTGTTCCAGTCGAGGTCATTGATCCATTGGGCCACGCTACCTCCGCAGACAAGTGTGCCGGACACGCAATAGCTTGCTGCCGATGCAATTTTGTCGGGCATGATATTTATCTTCATGGGTTCCACCTTTGCTTGAGAAAAGCTCGGTGCTGTGTGTAGGGATTCACCCTGTGCCGTTAACGCTTCAGTTCAGAGAGGATGTTTAACGGGTCGTCGATTGGCAGAGGGTGAAATTTGCAGAAAAGAAAAAGGCACTTGCAGTCTCTAAAGCGATCGAAAACACCCTGCAAGTACCTTCATGTTTTGCGCATAAAAAAACCCCGCCGAGGCGAGGTTTAATGTTGGTGTGCTCTGTTCGCTTTTACGCTCCGAGCTTACAGTAAATATACCCAACTGCATGCCCGATTGATTTAGCTATTCGTGCTTTATGCAGCAATTAATGGAATTCCCTTCCTCAATTCACGCTGCGAAGCATAAAACATTTCCCCTTCAAGTATGTTTTCAGCCCATTCCATTCTATTTCTGGCCTCCTTGGGTGTTATGCCAGTGAAATAAGAAAGTGAGCGCTGAATATCTTGCGAGCTTTTGCACTTACAGTACCGTAATCTGGCTACAGACCTGATCGGGTTGTCCCGACCAAAAGTCTTTGTCATTACGCGTTCCACAAAGTCAGCATCATCGGATTCTTTGGCGAGAGAGATGATGTTGGCTGCGGATGATTGCGGCACTAATAAGTCACGGGCCTTGCGGAATAGTTCATCTCCGCGAAGCCCTTCGCAGTAAAGCTGAGATACTACCTTCTCAATCTGCTTACCCTTCTGCTCACTCCATTCAGATCGCATCATTAACCGGCCAATAACGTTAACCTGCCCTCTTTCATATTCTTCATTACCCAGGTGCTGGCCCCACAAACTGAGCATATGCCGCACCCAACAACGCTGCGACTCGTTAATTGTTTTCCAGCCATTGCCGAACAAACGGCGCATGTCAGCAGCAGACCGGATGGGTGTGATTTTCACCACTGATCGGTAGTCGTTTTCAATTCGCATTCTTTTTCCTCCGCTTATTGCCAGGCTGTGCCGGATAACTGTTTGGGGTTCTGTACTGGACTGTCGGAGTGATCGGGGTGAAGTGGTTGAGTAATCGGGTTAGCCAGGTCATGCAACGTCCTCCCATCGCTTTAGCTTCCCATCCAGCTCACGAACAACGACCAGCAAACCGCCTCCTTTCCGCTTTTCCAGTCGCTCAATACGCAACACATCAATTTGCCCGTCATCCAGCCAGAAGCCAGCCTTCGTCAAAGCGTCTAAAACGCCTTTAGAGAGGTTGTCTAAATCACGGGTACGGATATCAGGTGGTGATGCGTAAATCGTTACTGAGAGGCGGTGAGGCGTTTTTACTGCGAGGTTTTGTTGCTGGATGATGTCGTTTACTGCTGCGGCGTACTGCTTTCCCTTTTCGCTGATGTAATTTCGCCCTCTGGCGTGCCGGTAGTAAGTATTATTGGACGGTGGCCAGGGTAGTATCAGGTGATATTCGCTCATACCGATATCAGGCCCTCCCTCAACCAGATAACCTGCGTCCGGGCCATGCCTTCGAGCGCACACTCTTTGGCGTATTCAGCATCAACGAGGTGAGTCCGGCGGTCAATTTCATCGTGGCACTGCTGGCAGGCGATGGTTGCTATCAGGTCAGGTGGCTTGATTCCGGTACCGCACAAGCCAGCAAGTCGGATATGGGCCAGCACTGTTGTTTCCGGATTATGGCTGCATACCCCGGAAATTCTTACCTGGCAATCACGTCCACGGGCCGCAAGCCTCAGTTTATTCTTCGCCATCATCACCTCCCAGGTCGTAAAAGTTCGGGCTCTTTGCGCTGTACAACTCATCGCAGGTATCACAGAGCTGGTTATCAGTAGCCGGAAATCCGCAGGCTGTGCAGTCAGTTTGCATGACACCCCCTGAGGTAACTATCCAGCAGCTTTACACGGCCAACAGATGGCATTGTGCTTTTCCGGTAAACATTGGCCCACGCCCGTGCAGGATCGGTTTTAAACTGAATTTTGTCGTTATCAATCAACCACCGGAGGTCCTGGTTTACTTTGCTGGCATGAAACCCTGTTGCTGCGACTATTTCACCGTTGGTTAACCAGCGACCGTCCTCGAATAGGTCGAGTATCTTTTGTCGGTATGGTGTCATTCGTCCTGTTTCCTCTGCAAGTCACGACATGTGCCCGAAGTAATCGCCGCGATAAGTCACATCACGCAGTCTTACTCCGTTTCCTGCAGCCCATGCCGTTGAGTATTCAATCAGGCTTGTCATCCGTTTTACGCCCATTTGTGCTGTTGATTCCCGAATGCTGCAAAACTCACCCTCAATCCCCGTGGTGATGATTCCGGGCCTACCTGTCGCCATTGCATGGCCTGAAACAAATAACGCCTTCCAGTCGATTAGAGCGAGTTTCTGTCGCTGCCATAACACCTGTCTTGAGACGTCAGTACACAGCGCATGGAACAAGTCGTTCTGCGGTAGGGTTCGTTTTGAATCATCAATGGTGACCGTTAGAGGTCGGAGGTCATCAGTAGGTAATTGGTCAATGAAGTCTTTGAGGTTTTGCTTTATCCGGTCATCTCTGAGGTAGAAAACCTTTTTATCCATTACTCCCCTTTCTTAACCAGTGGAAACCATTCTTCCCGCTTTGCTGTTTCATGCATCTCAGCTTCACCACCTTCGAAGTCATCGGGGGATACCGCGCTACCTTGGTGGGTTAGGTATGCGACAACTTGCTGAGATTGACGTGAGGCCTGCCAGAAGTATTCAGCAATATGCTTCATGTAAGGGCCAACTTTATCTGGATGCCAGTTTTTAAATACCTCCTCAAACTGCCTGCGGGATTCATCCATTGTCGCCCCCTAACTTTTCGAAAATGGTATTAAGTTCTTCTTCATCAAAACCATCCAGCCATGATTGCCTGATTAAGTCCTTTAGCACTTCGACTTCTGATTCAGTAAGCTCAATTTGCATTGTCAGCCTCCTTCATCATCAGGAACGCTATCATTGCAGCGCGGAGTGGGTTTTCATGAGTTGCAGAGACGTGGAATGTTGCAGACCCTGCGATCCAGGTAATTTCCGTGGGATAAAGTGAAATATTATTATCTGAGACTATTGGCCCAGATTCTTCCCATGAGTTACACCAGTCATCACCCCGTGGAATGCTTAGTGCGTCAGATACCGCATGGTTAATCTGCTCGTCACTCATCTCTTGGTAATTCATCTTCCTCTCCAAACTAAGTTTCAATCAGGAATTAATCCATTTTTTGAATGAATTAGGACAGAAGTCGTTGGACTCCAAAGCGTCGAGTTCTGCTCTTATCTTCTTAGCTCGACGGTCGCGCATAGCCTTGGCTCTTTCAATGGCCTCAACTTCGGATAGCCTGAATTCACTTGGCGAAAATATCTGATCAAATCGACCCTTCCCAGAGTAGTCCCCTTTGAGCCTCACATTTCCAGATGCCAACATCTGCCCACTGGCTACATAAACACCCTGCGTAAGGGCGTATTTCGTAATCCAAACTTTTATGGATTCCATATCTTCCTCTCCAAATTCAGGCACAAAAAAACCGCATTAAGCGGCGGTGGGGTTAGCTTGCTTTCTGGCCTCGCCAGTTACTTACCGGCTTCGATTCCTGCTCGTTCTGCGTGAATCGTTTCGCGGCTTCCTCCTGGTCGATTGTGACAAAGTGACCATTGCGCCATCCCATGTAAAACGTCTTCGGCTGACCTGACCGGTATTTACCGATAATGATTTCAGCGATACCGCGCATGTTGCTGTGCTCGTCGTACACCTCGTCCCGGTACGGAAAGATAATCACGTCTGCGTCCTGCTCGATGGCTCCTGAGTCTTTCAGGTCTGCCATTGTCGGCCGCTTATCGACTCGCCCTTCCACGCCGCGGTTAAGCTGTGACAGGAGGATGACCGGCACTTTGTTTTTCAGGGAGAACTGCTTCAGCTTGCGGGTGATCTCCGCGATTGCCAGGTCGTGACGGTCAGCCTTTGGCTTTCGCATCAGGCCCAGGTAGTCGATGGCCACAAAGCTCAGTCCGTTGTCGGCGTTCAGTCGCTCTGCATGAGCGATAATTTCATCGACACTCAGCGTGCCTTCCAGGACGTAGTTGTCTTCGTTCTGAATCTGCGCCGCGGCATTGGTCAGACGGGTGTACTGTTCGTCAATCATATCCAGCGGATTGCGTAGTGCGCCTACTGCGATATTCCCGCGGTCAGCCAGATGACGCTCAACAACCTGCATCTCGGACATTTCCATCGAGATAAAAAGACCTCTGCCCTTCTGCCGGCCGATATTGTTTGCGATGTGAATTGCGATCTCGGTCTTACCCATGCCCGGGCGACCGGCGATGATGATCAGGTCTGTCCGGTCAAAACCGCCGTACTCGTCATCCATCGGTCCGATACCGGTTTTCAGGTACAGCCCTGACTCGGCCCCGGCCATTCGCTCTTCCAGAACCAGCATGTAATCCGTCAGCATGTCACCGATACGCCGCGGAAGTTTGTCGTTAGTCTCGAACTGGATCTTTGACAGGCCGGATGCTACCTCAGACAGCGTTTCGTTGATGTTGTTGGTATTGATGCTTCCCAGGGAGTTAAGCGCATCGGATAGCTGGCCTTTCGCTTTGCGAATCATCCAGCACTGCCGGACACGCTTAGCCCACGCTTTGATATTTGCGGCAGATGAGGCCAGCTTCGCCACTTCCAGAACCCGGTGAGAAGTGTCTTCCGGAACGCCGTTTTTAACGCTGAATACGTCCACAGGTTCGGCCTGGTCCAGCAATCGGACAATGGCCCGGTACATTTCCCGCAAGTGGAAATTCTCAAACGATTCGACCGGTAGCTTACCGGCGATGTCCCGGCAGTCGATGTGATCGCCTTTGACCATCATCGCAGCAACCAGTAATTCCTCAAACTCGATACTTTCCATGTCAGGCCTCTGTCGTCAGGATGGAGTCGATCATCTTCTGGGTCAGTGCAGTTTCAATCCCGTATCTCTTCCCGGTAGGGTTGTTCCCGCAGGCCCAGTCAGTTGGCGTGTAACCGAAGTCGATATACCCGTTAATCATCGTGTCCACGTCCGCAGGTTCACAGCCAGACTGTTTGCAGTAAGCGACATGCGAAGAATACAGGCGGGTCAGTCCGGCCAGTGTGGTTTTGCTGATGACGGTAATTTTCGGTAGCCCGTACTTATCGGCTTTGCAGTTCCAGGTGCTCATGAAACGTTGGTGGTCGAATTGGATTTCGGAGTTTTTCTTCCGGCTGCGTTTTGGCTTTTCAGGTGTTGGTTCTGCCTGAACCGGAAAACTCCCCTCTGGGGATTTAGGGGTAGTTTCTTTTTTCTTTTGAATAGTTTCTTTTGTGTTTAGCTGACTTGGCTTATGGGTATTAGCTGACTTAGCTAATGTTTCATTAGCTGGTTTGGCTAATGTTTCGCTATGTTGGCTAATGCCGGTATTCCAGTCAGAAACGACCTTGTTTACCCCGACTGCAATCCCTGTAGAAACAAGGATTCGCATCGCAATCATTTCGTTTTTTGCTTTACAGACATGCGTGTGATGAATGCCTGTCATCGCAGCGATCTGGGTATTGGTTATCCTGTCCAGCTTCTTGCCAAATCCGTATGTTTTCCTGATGATCGCAAGCACAACTTTTAGCTGCCGGGCAGTTAAATCGGCTGACATAACGGCTTCCAGTAGCTCGTTGGCGATGCGGGTATACCCATCATCGGTGTCGGCCACTTTGCGCTCCAGTTCTTCGTTTACCGGCTCATTTTGAACCAGCGATAAATGTCTAACGGCGACCATTATTCACCCCCGCTTTAGCCAGTCGATACTCACCAATCAGTCGGGCAGCAAAGGCCCGATTTTTAACTGCAACATCGACCAGACTGACCGGTCTTTCCGGGTGAAATTCTGGTGCCTTACCCTGGATTTTCTTCGTGTTTTTCATGTATAATTACCCCTGTTGATTGATACAGTAATTAGCAATTAGGCCTCAAAGAATTCGCCGTTCTTTGGGGTCTTTTCATTTGTGAGCAATACCCGCAGACGCTGGGCCAGATCGTTAATCTGTTCGTCATCCACGCCCCACTCCAGCACCGCAAGTAGCAGTGACATCTTCGGAATGAAATTAGCCTTCCAGCGCGACACCTGAGACTTATCGACGCCAACAGCTTTCGCTACATTGGTCAGACCGACTAATGCGATTTTATTCAGCAATTTGCTTTCAATTGCGCGAGCGTTGTTGCGTGTAGTTGCTGTTTCCATTGCTTAATATCCTTGTGTGTGTAGTTGAGTGATCAGCAGGTGCTGTCACGTTAAAGTGTTTTTTTTGTGCACCATTGACAGTCATCCACTGACCACGCCGGGCACCCGACCATATCCCGGGCCGTTCGGTACTAAAAGTACATTTTAAAGGCGTACTTATGCCGCCTTTCCGATGCGTTTGATCAGTGCTGCTGAGAACCGGCCGCCAGATGCTCGGGAGATTCGTTTCGCGTAATCAGTTTCATCAGAAAACTCAGTGCGCGGTAATCCCCCTTTCTCCAGCCATTTGTAGATAGCTTTTGGAGTTAGGCCACAAACCTCAGCCACAACTGAAACGCGAACGGACTTGATAACGTCTCCAAACGTAATGTCGCTCATGTAAATCTCCTGTGGTGAACTTTAAGTACATTTTATGATGGAACTGAAAGTACAGTCAAGTGATAATATAATTGAACTCATGGTTCAGGAAAAAGAGCGTGAATCATTCTCGCAAAGGCTTGCGCTGGCCTGCGATAAAGCGGGAATGGCAGTACATGGAAGGCAGGCTGAAATTGCCAGCAGGCTTAAGGTTACTCCAAAGGCAGTAAGCAAGTGGTTCAACGGCGAGTCAGTACCTCGTCGTGACGCCATGGATAAATTAGCCAGATTGCTAGGAACTACCCCAGCTTACCTTAACGGTTATTCTTCTGATGACAGCATCTTGAGAGAGCATATGCGTAAGAATTTAGATTTTTACCGCGTTGATGTTTTAGATGTTCAAGCCAGTGCCGGACCCGGAACCTATGTAGCCAATGAGTTTGTCGAGAAGATAAGAGCCATCGAGTACACCACAGAGCAAGCCCGTAGCCTATTCAATGGACGATCACAGGATATCGTTAAGGTAATCACAGTTCGCGGCGACAGCATGGAAGGTACTATCAATCCAGGTGATGAAATATTCGTTGATGTTTCTGTTAACTGCTTTGACGGTGATGGCGTATATGTATTCGTCTACGGACGCACCCTCCATGTCAAGCGCCTACAAATGCAGAAAGATAAGCTGGCAGTCATATCAGACAATGATCGCTACGAACGCTGGTGCATAGAGCAGCATGAAGAGGAAAACCTCCATGTGATGGCTAAGGTGCTATTACGCCAGTCGATTGATTACAAGCGTTTCAGCTAGGCGTAGCCGTTGAGGCCAAGATGCGGTTTAAGTGGTTCCTATTTAGGCAATTGCCAAAGAATACGCACAGTGCGAATCCAGCAAAGATTGGATAGCTTCTAAATTTCCCAGGGATGTTAGAGAGCATTCAAATGGCACAGACTTTTCAATTATCTCTCATCGCGAGAGAAGTGGATGGCGAAGTAGTTCACCTTCGAACTAAAGATGGTTACATCAACGCCACAGCAATGTGTAAATCGGCAGGAAAGTTTTTAGCTGACTATACTCGACTCAAAACAACACAAGACTTTCTTGAGGCTTTATCTGCCGATATGGGAATTCCCATATCGGAGTTAATTCAGACATTTAAAGGTGGAAGAACAGATAATCAAGGTACTTGGGTTCACCCAGATATCGCTATCAACTTAGCTCAGTGGTTGTCTCCTAAATTTGCTGTTCAGGTGTCCAGATGGGTCAGGGAGTGGATGTCTGGGGAAAGAGTCCCAGCCGAATTACCTATACATTTGAAGCGATACATGGCCAATAGGTCGAAAGTCCCTCACACACACTTTTCCATGTTAAATGAACTAACATTCAACTTAGTAGCTCCTCTTGAGCAAGCTGGGTATTCACTTCCAGATGATATGGTCCCGGATATATCAGAAGGTCGGATTTTCAGTAAGTGGTTAAGAGAAAATCGCGGGGTCGAGCCTAAAACATTCCCTACTTACGAGCATGAGTATCCTGATGGAAGAAGATTTCCTGTAAGGCTTTACCCGAACGAGTATCTTTCAGACTTTAAGATTCACTTCAATGAAATCTGGTTACCACTTCATGCTCCAAAGTATTTTTCGGCTAGAGACGCAAGGGCTTTAGAGTTAATTGAGACAATAATGCTTCCTGACCTAGAAGTAGATTAAATTAATCAAATCCGGCCACCGCGCCGGGTTTTTTGTGCCCGTAACTATTGAGCATTGCCTGATTATGATGCAGGTGATAAGTTAACCACCATCAGTTCTGAAGAAAGCTGAGACAGCATTCCCCACTATATATCCCCGCCTACGAACAGGCGGGATTTTTTTATTTAATCAATTAATTGACAATAACTTACAATTTAGGGATTATCTAACTCAGGCGAGGCTATAGCCCGTCAGATAATAAAATAATTTTGTGCCATTGATACCCAAGTCGCTTGGGTTTTTTTTCGTCTGTCCACCCCTCCTTCCCGATTATCTCAGCCTTACACTATCGATAACCCCATTCAAAACCGTAACCAGACCGAAGCTCCGACACTATCCCACCCTGCTCTGTGCGGGATTTTTTTCGTCTAAATAAAAATAAATTACCTTAAAGTTCATAAACTTATAAATAAATGAACTAAATACACTGCAAGTATGTACTTTTGGTACTTTACTAATGTGAACTTATAGTACATTATATTCCCACAGACGAACGGCACGTCTCTAAACCATGTGTCGGGTGCTCGGCGGGTTCATGAAGAACGGCAATGATGCACATAACCAAAAATTTCTTTCGGGTACCAGATACCACGAAAGAGATTTATTCAGCCGGCCACCGCACCAAGAGTGACCGGGTAACATGCACCGGCCGTCAGAAGGTCAGAGGCCGGTCTATTCCTTTAGTGTGAGGTGATCCGGTAATTCCGAATAGTTGGATGAGATCTCATAGCGGATTTTTTGTCTGGGTTACTACGAGAGGTTCACTCATTAAAGTAACCTGCATACCTGATATAACATTCTTTAATATACTCACTTTTGATGAAAAAACAGTCAGTTCCATCCTCCCAAGGATTAGGGTGCCAGTGTTCAATTAAGCCTTTTTTTACCAAGCTAACTCCTTCTGGATGGCCGCGTTTTAACACTATATATCGCTCTCCAATATCGATAGCCATCGCAATAACTCCAATTTCTTCATCAGTGAAAGAATTGAAGAGCACCTCTATTTCTTTGGCTTTATTTCTTTCAGTTATACCTTTAGATATTTTCTTGAATACTTTGCCTAACTTGGCCTTTAATGCACCAAAAGAGAAGGAAATGAAGTGAGATATCAGAAATCCTGCGGCAAACATCCCAGGGTAGAATGCTAAAGAAGGCATTGGATGGTCTTTGAATGAATCCTGAGACACAAAAGTGACTAAGGCCAAGAATAATACGATCGCAAACATTATTTTTACCGTTGACTCTTTCCCAAGCAAATTGGAGAGCCACGCAGGAATAAAATCGGGCATCAAAAAATACTCAACACTGTAGGGGTGCTCAGATATTACACCAGAACTTGCTGTAGGGGTACGGCGGGCACGGGAGCCTGTCCCGGTAAAAACAGGCACTAATTCAACAACAGGTCGCTAATGCGGCCTTTTTATTGCCATGAATAGATACCAATAGCTACCCAACCCTTGCGGTACAGGGGGTAAGCGGTATTTATGAATAACTTTTTGAATAGATAAAGTCGCGGTGCGGCTTAATGAGAGGTTGATGTGAGTAAAGAAATAGCTGGACCAGCGTTTCCGATTGCTGCAACAGAATGGCATGGCAGCGATTCAGGGATGGATTTAAGGGACTATCTTGCAGCTAAAGCTATGCAGGGATATTTATCTAATGCTTGGCAAGCAAAGGAAATGGATGAAACTGGCGACTCCTCCGCAGAGCAAATGGCTTTAGTGGCAGAAGCCGCATACTGCATGGCTGACGCAATGCTTAAATCTCGTGGTGAGTAACCCCCTATAGCTCATTAAAGAGTGGGCTATGTGGGTAATACTGCCCTGAACAGGAGTGGAAGACCTGTTCTGATTAAATTAGAGAAATCTTGCGCCCTCCATGTGAGGGCTTTTTTTTCGGAGGAGGTATGTCTGATTTCAGTATCGCCTTTAAGTACGGAACGCACAGTCCTGAACGAGTTCTAGCAGAATTGCCACTGGCAGATGCTGAGCTGATTATCCGCCAGCAAATACGGGAGGAGCTGGAGAGTCAAATAGCTGACGAGTATATGGACAGAATCTCAGAAGCAGAGGATGAAGCCAGTGATTGGGAGTCAAGAGCTGAAGAATGGCAAGGCGATGCGGAAGGTATGGCCGAATACATTAGCCGGGCAATTGAAGCCCCCACTCTTGATGAAGCCATTCAGGTCCTCACAGAAGCGCGAAATTACTACTCGGAACACTTCTAAGCAGCCCCAGAGCTGCTTTTTTTATGCCTGTCATATCAGCGTCCATTCACTGAGTGGGCGGTTATATGACCACATTCAGGAGAGGATTATGGAAAGCACAGAGTTACAGCTGTATGCACTGCCAAAGACGGCGGGTGAACTGGAGGCGGCGTTTATCAGTGGTGATTACACCGACCGGCTGATTGAAGAAATCCGCGCTAAAGCAAAGTCAGTCGTTGGTGACATCAACACTACCAAAGGACGTAAAGCCTACATCAGTATGGCGGCCACCGTTCGCAGCTCGAAGGTCGCAATTGATGATGCCGGTAAGACGCTGGTCGCTGAAATGAAAAAGCGCCCTGCCCTGGTTGATGCCAGTCGCCGGAAGATTCGCGAGGCACTGGATGAACTGGCTATCGAAATCCGTCAGCCGGTGACCGATTGGGAAGCCGAGCAGGAACGCATCAAGGTAGAAGAAGCACTAGCAGCCGCCCACGCCGAAGCGCTGGAAATGAATGAAGCATTCGACAAAGCAGTGGCTGAAAAATTCGAGTCCGATCATGAAATCGCCCTGCTGATGAATGATAAGTTCGACCGTGACCGCGCCGAAACCGCACGGTTGGCCGAGCAACAACGTATTGAGCATGAGCAGCGCATCGCCCAGGAAGCTGAAGAGCGTGTTAAGCGTGAGGTTGAGGAAAAAGCCCAACGTGATCGCGAAGAGACTGAACTCCGGGAACGTGAGCTACAGGCCGCAGCCGAAAAGGAAAAACAGGAACGTATCGCCGCAGAGCAACGTGCCGAGCAGCAGCGTACCGAAGCCCAGCAACTGGCTGAGCGTGATAAGCGGGAAGCTATCGAGGCCGAACGCCGCAAAGCCGCTCAGGTCGAGCAGGCTCGACTGGCTGAAGAAAAACGCATCAAAGATGAAGCCGACCGCCGGGCCAGAGATACAGAGCATCGTCGCAATATCAATCTCGCAGCAGTATCTGCACTGGTCGAATCCGGCCTGACCGAGGACTGTGCAAAAGCATGTATCAAATCAATCGCTAAAGGTCAGGTACCAGCAGTAACCATCAACTACTAATCACACCGGAGTATCGCTAATGGCTACCACCATCGGCGGCGTCATTGGCGCTGCTACCTACTTGTTAAACCACGTTAAATTATTCACCACTACCCAACTGGAGCGCATCCAGAAGTTCGTCAACGATGCTGCCCGTCCGGGGCCGGAGGCTTTCGCATGAAATACATCATCCAAAGTGCAGAACTGGTAATCGCATTCAGCGGATCGGTTCACCTCTATCCGAATACGCCAGCCGGCTTTGTGGAAATGGTCAGAGACTTCCGGAGGTCAAAATGAGCATACCCAACGAGCTAAAAATACCACGGACGGCAGCTATGAGAGCCGAATGGCGTCGCTATTGCCTGGTAAGAGCGCTGGAATGCCGACGGCTGGGTAGTGATTGGGTCGAAGCAAAGCGCCATGCGCTGCACAACGCCAAGCTCGAAAGACAACTGATCCGAATGTTTAAGGAGGATGACCATGCTGCATGAACCAGCATTCGCCGTTGCCGAAAGTATCGAAGCCCAGCGCTGGGATCGGCACTACAACGAACTGAATTACGACGAAGCGGTACGCGAGCGGGCCGAAGAGTTGTCTGCCCTATTCCCTGACGATATCGAACTGTTCGCCAAGGAAAATCCAGCTTATTCATTCATGTTGGCTGGGGATGATGCCCAAGACGAGTATGCCGATTTTGTCGATCGCCTTTGCCTGAAACTGGCAGAGGCTGAGTGGAGCTAATCATGGAGCCAGGTATCTATCACGACATTTCCAACCACGACTATCACACCGGCCCGGGCGTCAGCAAATCACAGCTGGATGATATCGCTATCAGCCCAGCAATTTATCAGTGGCGCAAGCTGGCGCCAGTCGATGAAGAAAAGACCGCGGCACTCGATATGGGCACCGCCCTTCACTGCCTACTACTGGAGCCGGACGAGTTCGGCAAGCGGTTTGAGATAGGTCCGGAGGTCAATCGTCGGACTGTCGCAGGGCGCGAAGAAGAGCAACAATTTCTGGAGCGATGCAAGCGGACGGGTATCACACCAATCACTCATGACGATGACAGGAAGCTGAAACTCATGCGAGACAGTGCCATNGAAGAACTGTGCCGGATCAGGCCGGACAAGTTTCTCAAAGCGCAGCCGGTAATCGCTGACGTAAAAAAGGTCGCTGATATGGACCGATTCAGCCGTCACGTCGAAGAATTCCGGTACCACGTACAGGATGCCATGTACCGGGAGGGCTACCTGAAAGAATTTGGCGAATATCCCCTGTTCGTCTTCATCGCCGTCAGTGAAACCATCAATTGCGGCCGATACCC
>NZ_JAERJP010000026.1 GCF_018257575.1 Tatumella sp. JGM91
GTAACGTTGAACCCGGAACGGGAAAAACAGGCGGCTTAAATTAACCGGGGGTGACAACTACCTTGACACTTACCGGATATCTTCAACCACCGGTTGATTGCCCAGTACTATCGCATCTGGCGTAAATACTCTTACCCGGCGACCTTCGAAGCGGGCGGCAGGGACAAAACCTCGCAGTATCTGCTGGGGCTGGCCGGGCTCGGGGTTGACGGCTGTACGGACAGTATCGCGGCACCGGCCTCACGCTTTCTGGCGCTGCTGCCGGCCATGTTGCTGCCCGGACGGACTTCAGAGGGAATGGTCGCGCTGGTGCGTCTGCTGGCACCCAACACCCGGGCGAAAATCTGGCACCATGACAAACGCAGTGTGCCGCTGAAAAAGCCCCTGACTATGAGCGTGCGTCAGCCTGTTACCCTGGTAAACCGTCCGGTGATGGGCAACTATGCCACCGATGTTAACAGCCAGGTGCTGATGTGCCTGACGACCACACACCCTGCTGAAGTTCAGGGCTGGTTGCCGGGCGGCGATCTTCACACCGACCTGATGGCGCTGCTGCATGTCTATCTCGGGTCACGGCTCGACGTCCGCCTGCAACTGTGTGTCGCTCGCAGTCTGCTGCCTGATGCGATCATAAGCAGTAACCCGAAGGCGGGGGCGGTGCAGCTGGGCCGCACGGCTGTGATGCGACCGCTGAATGCGGCTAACAGTGCATTACACCTTAACACAATCACTATTAACCCGGGCCGCTATCAACGGGTTCAGGAAAATCTGTACCGCAGGGAGACCGATGAATATGGCGAATACCGCTGGTAAATTTCCCCTGGCTGCGCTGGCCGCGTGTATCACACTGATACTGGCGGGCTGTGGGCTGACGCAAAAAGTGACAGACGGCACCGTTGCCGTGACCAAATCGATTTTTTATAAGCAGATAAAAACCCTGCATCTGGATATTCGCGCCCGCGAGGCCGTTAACAGCAATGCTGGCGGGGTTGCACTATCGACGGTGGTGCGGATTTATCAACTTAAAGACCGCAAAACATTTGATACGACGGACTATCCGTCACTGTTTAACTATGACAGTCAGGCCATCAGGGCAGACCTGGTCGCGGAGAAAGATATCCGCCTGCAGCCGGGGGCGCGGTAACGGTCGATATGCCGATGGAGGAAGACGCGCAGTACGTGGCAGTGGCCGGGATGTTTATGGCGCCGGACCAGATAAACAACAGCTGGCGTGTGGTTCTGGGCCGGGATGCTCTCGACCCGGATAAGGCCCGTGTTATCGAGGCGGGGAACAACCGCTTAATGTTAATACCAGTGAAGGAGTAGCACTGCCGCAGTTTGTTTCAGGACAGACATGATCTGACTGCCGGTAAAACGTGCTTTCTGCAGAGAATCATCCCCGGTTCAGATTACGGGAAAATTCTGCGTATAAACACACCGGTTTTTCGGGGGATTACCGTATAGCTTCGGATGTTTTTTAACAGATGTGAGTAGACGCAGGGAAAGGGATAACCAATTGATAAAAAGCAAAAAACCAGATGTCCGCAGACATCTGGTTTCTTTAATATGGCTCCTCTGACTGGACTCGAACCAGTGACATACGGATTAACAGTCCGCCGTTCTACCGACTGAACTACAGAGGAATCGTCGTGAAGACGGGGCGCATAGTAACGACGGGCACCCGGCTTGTCAAAAAGCTTTTGCTGTTGTGGTGACTGTTTGCTGATAAAACCGTCATTATGCTGAAACAACGGGGAAAGCGGGCGGATAATGTACAGCATTCCGTTGGCACCAGTTATCCGTAATATTCTCTGGTGGCGGGGTGTCATAAGTGATCGCGATGGGCGAGGGAGCAATTAATTCAGTCACAGCGGCCGGGCCATGGTGATACACCAGCCCCGGAATGCACTGCCTGCAAACATACTGCACTTAACTGGTGCGTTTTTTTCTGTGCTCAGTGAGCATTTGCCATTAACCCGCAGGTTAAAAAAAGTACAATTATGTGTTTTTTCATAGTGTTTTGGTTATGACAGATTGCCGGTTACTTTTTTTATTCGTTTCTGGCCCGGTTATTGCAAATTCCGAAATATCGAGCCCGGGCAAAGCCCGGGTTGAGTATCCGGATTTGGTGGCGGGGGAAAAATGAATCTGAGACGTCTGAAATATTTTGTGAAAATTGTTGATATCGGTAGTCTGACCCGTGCAGCAGAAGTGCTGCATATTGCACAACCAGCGCTGAGTCAGCAGGTGGCGACTCTTGAAGGTGAAATGGATCAACAGTTACTGATCCGTACTAAACGCGGAGTGACGCCGACCGATGCCGGTAAAGTGCTTTATACGCATGCCCGTAATATATTACGGCAGTGTGAACAGGCACAGGTGGCGGTGAACAATGCAGGACACACCATCAGCGGTCAGGTATCAATTGGTCTGGCCCCCGGGACCGCGGCTTCTTCGCTGGTCATGCCATTATTACAAAAACTGCGTGAAACCTGCCCTGAAGTTCTGGTCTATCTGCATGAAAACAGTGGTCATGCTCTCAATGAAAAGGTGCTTAATGGTCAGCTGGATATGGCTCTGTTGTATGACCGGACACCGGTTTCAGGCCTGATATGTCAGCCACTGCTGAAAGAAGAACTCTGGCTGGTCGGCAGCGGAATATCGCCGGGCCGGAATGTCGATTTATCAGATGTTGCGCAGATGAATCTTTACCTGCCCCGTGATTACAGCGCAGTGCGTCAGCGGGTGGACGAGGCTTTCTCGCTGCGTCGTTTAAGTGCGCATATTATTGGCGAAATCGAATCCCTTTCTACCTTGTCAGCGGCAATTTCCAGCGGAATGGGAGTATCGGTACTGCCAGAGTCGGCAGCCCGGTCCCTGACTGCCCCGATTAATGGCTGGATGGCAAAAATTACTGCGCCATCATTACATCTTCCTTTATCACTGAATATTTCATCGGCATTGCCATTATCTGATTCTGCACAGGCAGTTAAAGAGTGCCTGCTTTCTCTGACCAAAGGCTCTTCCGTTGAAGAGCCTGAGCTTATGCTGGTCAGTTAATCATCAGATTTCCACTCAGATGCCGGATTACCGGCATCAATCTGTTTTTTTACTGCCTCTGAACAGAAAAATTTATTGCTCCCGGTGCCAGTGATCATTAGGATCGGCAGCCGGAAGGAAAACGTTTGCGCTCAGGCAGCGCAGGAAAACGTATTTTTCCGGCTGTTAATTATATGAATCCGGACCCGTGCTATTCGATGGCATGGGTTTTGCTTGTTTAATTTTTTTCGGGGTGATGTGAGATAAGTTGTCTGCCGGTAGCCGGTCACAGGAAACTTGCTCTGAAATGCCGTAATAACAATGAGAATCGTGATCAGCGGTTTCGAAAAGGGATCTACTTATGCTTGAAAAACTCTTTAAGCTGAAAGCAAACAAAACCAGTGTGCGTACCGAAGTCATTGCCGGTGTTACTACCTTCCTGGCAATGGCTTATATCCTGTTTGTGAATCCGGGCATTCTGGGTGCAACCGGAATGGACAAGGGTGCGGTATTTGTTGCGACCTGTCTGGCTGCGGCTATTGGCTCAGTATTAATGGGCATGATTGCCAACTTACCCATCGCACTGGCGCCGGGAATGGGGTTAAACGCTTTCTTTACCTATACCGTGGTCCTGCATATGGGGTATCACTGGCAGGTTGCGCTGGGGGCGGTGTTTATTTCGGCGATACTTTTCTTTGCCTTATCTCTGTTTAAAATCCGCGAATGGATCATTCACAGTATTCCGATGGCATTGCGTTCGGCAATTGTTGCCGGAATCGGTCTGTTCCTGGCACTGATTGCCCTGGAAAGTGCCGGTATTGTGGTCGGTAACCCTGCGACTCTGGTGGGTATCGGTGATATTACTAAGCCGGGTGCGTTGCTGGCATTACTCGGTTTCTTCCTGATCGTGGTGCTGGAAGCTCGTAAAGTGACCGGTTCGGTGCTGATTGGTATTCTGGCGATCACGGCAATTTCGATGCTGACCGGGTTAACGCCTTTTTCCGGTATTTTCTCGGCACCACCGTCTCTGGCCCCGACTTTCCTGAAGCTGGATATTGCCGGTGCATTTAATGTCGGGCTGGTCAGCGTTATCTTTGCTTTCCTGTTTGTCGATGTGTTCGATAACTCCGGAACGCTGATTGGCGTAAGCCGTCGTGCGGGGCTGACAGATGATAAAGGCAATATCCCTGCGATGGGGCGGGCACTGATGGCCGACAGCATTGCTGCGTTGTTCGGTTCTTTACTCGGAACCTCAACCACCACCAGTTTTGTTGAATCTGCTGCCGGCGTCAGTGCCGGAGGTCGTACTGGCCTGACATCGGTGGTGGTTGCTATCCTGTTCCTGTTATCATTATTCTTTTCGCCACTGGCAGGCAGTGTGCCAGCCTATGCGACAGCTCCGGCATTACTGTTTGTCGCGGTATTGATGACTTCCGGGCTGGCAGAAATTGACTGGAAAGATATTACCACTGCTGCACCGGTAACAGTCACTGCCCTGGCAATGCCGTTTACTTACTCTATTGCTAACGGAATTGCGTTTGGGTTTATTACCTGGACGGTGGTGAAACTACTGAGCGGTCGCTTCCGTGAATTGAATCCGGCACTGATTATACTGTCGGTATTGTTTGTGATTAAGCTGGGTTGGTTAAGCGCCTGACACTGAGGAAAAAAGGAGCCGCGGCTCCTTTTTTCTGTTTATCACAGGGAGAAACCCGCGGGTTGTTGGCGGGATAAGCCGCAAACTACGGCCTTAGCGGAACGGTGGTTCATCAAACGTCCGCAGTTTCCGGGAATGCAACCTGTCTGCTTCAGCCTGCAACAAAGACACGGCACAGATACCGATATGCAGATGCTCAGAAATCGCCCCTTCATAAAAGCGGTTCGCCTGACCCGGCAGTTTAATCTCTCCGTGTAACGGTTTATCTGAAACACACAGCAGGGTTCCGTAAGGCACACGGAAACGATAGCCCTGGGCTGCAATAGTCGCACTTTCCATATCTACCGCAATTGCCCGGCTCTGATTAAAACGTAACGCATAGGCTGAATAGCGTAATTCCCAGTTCCGGTCATCGGTGGTGGCAACAGTTCCGGTGCGCAGCCGGCGTTTGATATCGTCGCCCTGCATACCGCTGACCTGCCGCGTGGCATCATAGAGAGCCCGCTGAACCTCAGCGATACTCGGTACCGGAATATCTGCAGGCAGCACCTGATCCAGTACATGGTCATCACGTAAATACGCATGGGCCAGGACATAATCACCGGTCTGCTGGCTTTCCCGCAAGCCGCCACAATGACCAATCATCAGCCAGGCATGGGGCCGCAACACCGCCAGATGGTCACAGATAGTTTTGGCATTAGAAGGACCGACACCGATATTAATCAGGGTAATGCCCCGTTTATTGTCAGCAATCAGATGCCAGGCGGGCATCTGATGTTTTTTCCACGCCAGGTCAGTAATAATAGTTTCCGGTTGCTCGCTGTCGGCGGTAATTTCGATACCTCCGGCGCAGGCCAGTCGTGTATAAGGTGATGCAGGGTCACGGACCTGTGCCACAGCCCAGCGAACAAATTCATCCACATACCGGTTGTAGTTGGTAAACAGCACGAAAGGCTGGAAATCGGCGGTGCAGGTACCGGTATAGTGGCGTAATCGTGCCAGAGAGAAATCAGTACGCAACGCATCAAACTGCCCCAGCGGAAAGTCCTCATGACCGGATAATATGCCGTCAGAAACCTCATCACCAATATGAGAAAGATCAGTGGACGGAAAGTTGCGTGCGATAGTGGCCATCCTCTCTCTGTCAGCAGAGAAGTCCATTCCTTCAATAACATAAGGATAGGGAATTTCAGTCTGTGATGGCCTGACTTCAAGACTGAAGTCATATTCGCTGGCCAGCATCGACAGCTGTTCACGTAAATAATGCCGTAACAGGGCAGGTTGTGTGACAGTAGTAGAATAACGCCCCTGGCGTGTGAAGCGGCCCCAGGCCCGAATACGGTTTTCTGCAGAGTTATCGCCTTGCCAGTGCAGAGATAACTCGGGGTAAACGAAAAGTCCTGCTTTACGGGCGACAGGGTCTGGCAGTTGTCCGCTGTGGCTATAGGTTTTCAGGGCCTCGCGCAATGCTTCCACAGAGGCACGGTATCCGGATTCAAGGGCATCAAGTGCGCATTCTATATCTTCAGGTTGTACAGTCATAAATACTCCGCTACGTGGCCAGTCTGATGACAGACTGGCGGTTATCGGTACCGATTACCAGCATCTGCCGTTATTTTTCAGTTCGGGTTACTCCGAAAAAGAGCCGCTGAGTACCACCAGCTTTAGCCATTAACGGAAGACATTAAGAGGAAAAAATAATTATTACACTAAAGATTCGTCAACTACTGTTAAGTAGTGTTTTGTGATGACGGAGAGTAGCGTTCTCCGGAAAAGACAGACAGTCCGGCTGGTTGTATAACACAACCAGGCCGGCAATCCGTGACAGATTTTTCGGTGAGAGTCCCCGAACAGCAAGTCTGTTGTTACTTTTTACCGGCTTTAATTTTGGTATCCCCCTTGCGAAATCCCGGCAGAGCGTTAACTGATGCAATAAAAAATACCGGCTGGTACCCCAGACGGAAGCGTTACAGTATCTTGCTGCATAAGGAAATTACTCCGCTGGCAGTACCGATCCTGATAGAGAACAGCTGTGTATTGTTAATGGGGGTGCTCAGCACTTTCCTGGTGAGCTGGTTAGGTAAATCAGCGATGGCCGGGGTCGGTCTGGCTGACAGCTTCAATATGGTGGTGATCTCTTTTTTTGCTGCTGTGGATCTGGGAACAACGGTGGTGGTTGCTTTCAGTCTGGCAAAAAAAGAAGGCAAGCGCGCGCGAGCTGCTGCCCGGCAGTCGCTGGGGCTTATGACGGTGGTGGCTTTGATACTGGTGGTGATTATCGAAATCCGGGGAGATATCGTTATTGATTTGATCGCCGGCAGTGCAGAACCGCCAGTCAAAGCCTTTGCCCTTGACTATTTACGGGTGTCTGCGTGGAGCTATCCGGCTGCAGCCATCGCATTAATTGGCAGCGGGGCATTACGCGGAGCCGGCAACACCAAAATACCTATGCTGATGAATGCAGGAATGAATATACTCAACCTTATTATCAGTAGTATACTGATTTATGGTTGTTTTTCCTGGAACGGGCTGGGTTTTATCGGTGCCGGGCTGGGCCTGACTATTTCACGTTATCTGGGTGCGATAGTGGTAGTTGCAGTACTGATGAGCAGGCACAACGGTGCATTAACTCTTCCCCTGAAAAGTTACTTCCGGCGCTGGAATTTTATTATTCTGGCTGAAGTGCTCAGTATTGGTATTCCGGCCAGTATTGAGTCTGTACTGTTTAATGGCGGGAAATTACTGACTCAGGTCTATGTTGCAGGAATGGGGACCAGTGAAATTGCCGGTAACTTTATCGCATTTTCTATTGCGTCGCTGATTAACCTGCCCGGTAACGCCCTGGGTTCAGCATCGACGATTATTACCGGTAAACGGCTGGGTAGAAATCAGGTCTATCAGGCATCAGTACAGGTACGCCATGTTTTCTGGCTGTCGACCTTTGGCCTGTGCGGCCTGGCTCTGCTCTCGGTACCGCTGGCCGGTATGCTGGCACGGTTATATACCCGCGACCCGGAAGTTATCCGGGTGACGCAACATCTGATCTGGCTGAATGCGGCATTTATGCCGGTCTGGGCAATGTCGTGGGTATTGCCCGCCAGTTTTAAAGGTGCCAGAGATGCACGTTATGCCATGTATGTTTCTATGTTCAGCATGTGGGGGGCAAGGGTGGTGCTGGGGTATGTGCTGGGAATTTATCTTGGCATGGGGGTGATTGGAGTATGGCTGGGCATGTATCTTGACTGGGGAGTACGCAGTGTCTGTTTCTGGTGGCGACTGACCAGTGGCAGCTGGCTGAATAATTACCGGCGGCTACAGGCAAAAGCAATACAGGCCGCGGCTAAGATCCGCGAAGAACCATCGCAGATGGCGGGAAAATAGCCACATTATCTCTCCGGAGGCTGACTGTTATTCAGGCGGGGTGCTCTGTGGCTATAAATACAGGCAAACCAAATCATAGTTCACCGTTATGCAAGGTAAATGATGAGCAAATCGACGACATTAAGCAGGCAGTCTGCGACTGAGTCAGAAGCTGATACGATGACGCCGCAAGCATTTACGGTGTTTAAAGAACGGTTTTTTGATCATATTCCATTACCGGCGTGGTGTATTTCCACCGATGGCCGGCAAGTTATCGCTAACCAGTGCTGGTGTGAAACAATGGCTGAATTGCCGGTCACCGGGCCACATCACTGGCTTGACTGGGTACATCCTGAAGACCAGCCGGCAATCAGTGTCGCCTGGGCAGAAACTTTGCACAACAATACTCACTTTCAGCATCATATCCGTCTGGCCACTGGCAACGAACAATATGGCTGGTTTATCGTTTATGCTTATCTGATACCGTCCCCTGAATGCCGGATGGTTAAATTTTTTGATATTAATGATGTACAAATGGAAAAATTCCGGGCCAGGGATGAGCTGTGCTATTCCAGCCGTATGTTTGATACCAGTATTGACTGCATTAAAATCATCAGTACCGGAGGTGAACTGATTGATGTCAATACCTACGGTTGTCAGGTGCTGGGTCTTGACCGTGCATCCGTGGCGGGGATGAGCTGGCCCGATATGCTGCCTGCCGAGTCCCGGCAATGCGGGATCGATTCACTGGAAGCCGCGGTGGGCGGAACCAGTGCCCGTTTCTCCTACAAAAGTCAGCTACCGGGCAGAGCACCACTGTTTTGGGACAACATACTCACGCCGGTGCTGGATGCAGAAGGACAGGTATCCCGCGTACTCTGCGTATCACGGGATATTACCCGTTTACAGATAGCAGAACAGCGTTTTAAGTATATCAGTGAACATGATGATCTGACCGGGTTACCTAACCGCAGGGTATTTCATTCGGCCCTCAAGAAACAGTTCAGCACCGCCAGTCTGCAGGGGTCATCATTTGCGGTACTGCTGCTTGATCTTGACGATTTTAATGTCGTCAACGATACGCTCGGTTACCTTGCGGGAGATAATCTGCTGGCGGTACTGGCGAGGCGACTGACCAGAAATCTGCCGAAAAACAGTTTTATTGCGCGGATTGGTGGTGATCAGTTCGCGGTTATCGTACCGGACATTGATAACAGCGAAATATTGCACCAGACATGTACACAACTGACAGAACAGGTATGTCAGGCGGTCAGTTTTCAGGGGCATACCCTTAACTTCAGTCTGAGTATTGGCGGTGCGATATTCCCGCAACATGGCCGTGAAAGTATTGAGCTGATTAAAGCCGCAGATACGGCGCTGAATGAACTGAAACGTACCGGTTATGGCGGAGTTTGTTGTTTTGAACCCGCAATGACCCGCCAGGTCGATATCACCCGTAATCAGCTGGAACTGGCGAAAGAAATTGTCCGCAATGAATCCGTTGTGCCCTTTTACCAGCCGAAAGTCCGTTTAACCGACGGTAAAATTATTGGTATTGAAGCCCTGATGCGTTTTTACAGCCAGCAGGGGGAGTTGCATTCTCCGGGCGATATCTGGGCCGCATTCAGTAATTACGGACTGGCGGAACGGATTGGTTTTTTTATCCGCGATCAGGTTTTTTCGGATATGCGTCAGTGGATTGATCAGGGGCTGGAGATCGTGCCCGTCTCAGTTAATGCTTCACCGGTCGAATTTATGCGGGATGATTATGCTGAAAAATTCCTGGCACAGTTACAAAAATATGCCTTACCCGCTAATTTGCTGGAAGTGGAAATCACCGAACATATGTTTGACGGACGAGGAGCCGGGTATGTTTTCCGTGCCATAAAATTACTGAAAGCGCAGGGGGTACGTATTGCGCTTGATGACTTTGGTACTGGCTATTCGGCGCTGGCTAATATCCGGGATTATCCGGTGGATGTGATTAAAGTCGATCGTTCTTTTGTCCGCGGGTTGAGTAAAGGTAAAAAAGGGCTGGCGGTGATAAAAGCACTGCTATTGCTGGCGACCCAGCTGGAACTGGATGTGGTGGCCGAAGGCATCGAGGATGCAGAACAACGGGCACTTTTGATTAATGAAGGTTATCATTACGGGCAAGGGTTTCTGTTCAGTGCCGCAGTTCCTGCCTTGCAGATCAGTGAATACCTGCAGAGTCCCGATACCCGCAAACTGCTGTGACCGGGTGCCAGTGCTGCCGGCCCTGGTAACGGCAGCATAGCGTCAGGACAGTGATTCAGGTAACAGGAGTGCGGCCGATGCCATTACCCCGGGACCCTTCCTCCCCTCCCTCACCAGTAGCCGCGGTGGGCCGCATCCGGCGGTTTCTCTATCGCTGCCTGGCAGTGATCAGTCTGCTGCTGGCCGTGGCCGGGCTGATATTGCCGGGTCTGCCCTGTACCGAATTTTTACTGCTGGCCAGCTGGGCTGCCGCCCGCAGTTCGCCTCGTTTACATGGCTGGATCCTGCGGCACCGGATTTTTGGCCCGCTGCTGGCGAACTGGCAGCGCGGTATCATGCCACGCAAAGCAAAATGGGTAACTACCCTGATGATGTCCGTTTCTGCCACGGTAATGTATTTTACGGTACCCCATTTACCCAGTGTCATAATTACTGTGGCTTGTATGAGTCTGGTACTGATCTGGCTGTGGTATCGTCCGGAAACCTGATATTTACAAAGGGGTGTAATGGAGGACAGTTACCCGGGCGGGTAACGGCTCACAGACAGCCGGATTAGGTTGACGGGAAACGTCGTTTTACCATCTGCTCTGACGGGGATTTTCCCTGCCGGTTTGGCTGTCAGTCGCTATTTCCTGGCAAAGGGGATCACAGAGTACAGATTGAAATCCTCAATTGTTATGTTATAACATAACAATTGAGGCCGGTGGCAGAATATGAGGGGAGCTGAAACCGGCTCTGCCTGCAGGTAGCGCCGGCTGAGCTTACGTATAATTATCACTCTATATTTAAAGGAAGTGAACAATGTCTCTGATTTCACCCCCGGAACACGCGGATAAACGGCTGCCGGTAACCGTACTTTCAGGATTTCTCGGTGCCGGAAAAACAACATTATTAAACCATATTCTGAATAACCGGGCCGGACGCCGGGTGGCGGTGATTGTTAACGATATGTCTGAGGTGAATATCGATGCAGCTCTGGTCAGAGCGGGTGGTGCTGAATTATCACGGACCGACGAAAAACTGGTTGAAATGAGTAATGGCTGTATTTGCTGCACATTAAGGGAAGATTTGCTGCTGGAAGTAAAACGTCTGGCAGAAGCCGGACGATTTGATCAACTGGTGATCGAGTCTACTGGTATTTCCGAGCCACTGCCGGTTGCTGAAACCTTTACTTTCGCTGATGACGACGGCATCAGTCTGTCACAGATTGCCCGGCTGGATACCATGGTAACGGTGGTCGACGGTGTTAATTTTCTGCGGGATTATACGGCCGCCGAAAGCCTGCAGGCGCGGGGAGAGTCACTGGGCGAAGAAGACCAGCGTTCCGTTGTGGATTTACTGATTGAACAGGTCGAGTTCTGCGATGTTTTATTGCTGAATAAAACTGACCTGATGAGCGGCGATGAGCAGGCGCGGCTCACCAGTATCCTGACACGGCTTAATCCGCGGGCGAAAGTGATCACATCGGCATTTAGCCGGGTTGATTTAGATGACATTCTTGATACCGGATTATTCGACTTTGAAGCTGCAGCCAATGCACCAGGGTGGCTGAAAGAATTACGCGGTGAGCATCAGCCTGAAACAGAGGAATATGGTATCAGCAGCTTTGTTTTTCGCGCACGACGGCCATTTCATCCACAGCGTTTTTACCAGTTAGTACAAGGGCAACTGAATAACGTTATGCGTTCCAAAGGGTATTTCTGGCTGGCATCGCGGCCGGCATCCGCAGGTATATGGTCACAGGCAGGGGGTGTTTCCCATTATGAACTGTCGGGTCGCTGGTGGGTAAACGTACCCCGGCAGCACTGGCCGGAGGATCCTGAATCAGTGGAATATATTATGCGCCACTGGACAGAGAATATCGGTGATGCCAGACAGGAGCTGGTACTTATAGGCATGGATATGGATGAGCAGCACCTCAGACAGCAGCTCAGTGCCGCATTAGTGACGGATAAAGAGGCCGGTTACGGTGATGATTACTGGCAGCATAATGATCCTTTCGTCTGAGCAGATTATCGGGACTCCGCGCCGGTAAAATAACAGCAGAACTGCCGGCAACGGCAGTTCTGCCACCGGTCAGCCTTTAAGCACGTTACTGCCTTTTTTCACAGCTTCCCGCTGACCAATCATATCGGCCCAGCGCTTCAGATGCGTATAAGAAGCGGCATCAAGGAACCTGGCCGCATCACCGTATATGCCGCCCTGAACCAGAACCCCGTACCACGGCCAGATAGCAATATCGGCAATCGTATATTCCTCACCGGCAATATAGGTATTTTTCGCCAGTTGTTTATCCAGCACATCCAGTTGCCGCTTAGCTTCCATGGCAAAACGGTTAATCGGATATTCCAGCTTTTCCGGTGCATAGGCATAGAAATGACCAAACCCGCCGCCGAGTAAGGGAGCACTGCCCATCTGCCAGAATAACCAGCTCAGGCAGGCCGCGCGTTGTGCAGTTTCAGTCGGGATAAAGCAGTCAAATTTCTCAGCCAGATAAAGAAGGATCGCGCCCGATTCGAAAATATTCACCGTTTCCGGCCCGCTGCGGTCAACCAGTGCCGGAATTTTAGAGTTAGGGTTAATTGCGACAAAGTCTGAACCGAACTGCTCACCTTCCATAATGTTAATCAGGTGCGCATCGTAACCGGCACCCTGCAGCCCTTTATGCAGTAACTCTTCCAGCATAATACTGACCTTTACCCCGTTCGGCGTTCCCAGAGAATAAAGCTGGAAAGGCTGAGAGCCCACCGGCAGGGTTTGCGGGTATCGGGCACCGGAATCCGGACGGTTAATGCTGCCAAATTTTCCGCCGACCGGCTGGTCATTGGTCCAGACTTGTGGTGGTGTATAAGAAGATGTACTCATAATATCTCTTTTCCTTTGGCTGAATGGTTAATTAATTGCAGGCCTTAGCCGGTAACTCAGCATAGCATTGGCCGCGGGGAAAGCGTTATCTGCCAGTGCCAGACCCCTGAAAAGTCTGGCGGGTGAGATAAGCAGCCAAAGATCTGGTAAAAAAGAAGCAGAGTGTCGCGGATGTTTTGCGGTCGAATATAATTAACTAGTTAATATTTAACCTTATGCTTCGACTGCAAACTATTAAGTTACTGTAATTATTTGGTTGGCAGATTATTGGCCGCAGATTATCATAACCCGGAGTATTACCGAATATTTGCCTCGTCATCACCCTGATGACGTTCTGTTCATCCGGGCCGTTTCCGGCTTACAACATTACCGGGTTATTATGTCATTCAGTACACCAAAAGAAATAGCACTGCTGGCGGTTCAGGCCGGAGTGAATAAAAGTCGCACCCCGTTAAGCAGCTTATTAATACTGGGTTTTTTAGGGGGGGCCTTTATTGCTATCGGTTTTATGCTGGACTTGCATGTGATTTCCCGTCTGCCGGCAGACTGGGGCTCCTTTGGTGTGTTGCTCGGGGCGATGATGTTCCCGCTGGGACTGATACTGACAGTACTGGCCGGAGCTGAGTTACTGACCGGCAATATGATGGTGATGACAATAGCCGCATTATCGAAAAAAATCAGCTGGGCAGCACTGGTGCGTAACTGGTTGTGGGTCACTATCGGTAATTTTCTCGGCAGCGTGGCTGTTGCCTGGTTTTTTGGTCATCTGCTGGGCATGACCGAAGGGGCATTTTTAAAGAGTACCCTGGCAGTTGCCGCGGCAAAAACCAGTGCCAGCGGCGTACAGGCGTTTATTTCGGGAATTGGTTGTAACTGGCTGGTATGTCTGGCCATCTGGCTGGGAATGGCCAGCAAAGATGTTACCGGAAAAATTATCGGTATCTGGTTTCCGGTGATGGCCTTCGTAGCGATAGGTTTTCAGCACGTAGTCGCTAATATGTTTATTATCCCAGCGGCCATTTTTGCCGGACAGGGAAGCTGGCTAGCGTATCTGAGTAATTTTATTGCAGTATTTTCAGGTAATGCTGTCGGCGGGGCAATTTTTGTCGCATTAATCTATTACATTGCTTACCGCCCTGATACACAGATAAACAGCAACAGGGCCTGAGCCCTGCGGCGGCGATTACAGGGTCTGCAGCCGGCCCTGGATTTCATCGAGAAATAATCGCAGAGCAGCGGGCTGTAATTTACGAGACATATACAGCCCGTAAATACCCATACTGCGCGGTGTCAGCTGATTCAGCACCCGCACCAGTCGTCCCTTTGCCAGCCAGGGGCTGGCTTCTGCCAGCGGAATCATTGTAATTCCACAGCCTGCCAGGGCTGCATCCAGTAATACAGCAGAGATACCGGCACTCAGGTTGCCATTGACCGCGACGGACAGGCTGTCATTCTGTTCACTGAAAAACTGCCAGCTCTGGTGACTGAAATTACTGTAACTCAGACAATTATGAGACATCAGATCGTCAGGGGTCCGGGGATGGCCGTGAATAGCCAGGTACTCCGGAGAGGCACAAAGTACTGAGGCGCATTCACCCAGTCGCCGGGCAATCGCCGCCGGTTCAGGGCTGTCGGTGATGCGTATAGCGACATCAATCCGCTCTCCGACCATGCTTACCGGGCGATTATTAATATCCAGCTCAATACGTAATTCCGGGTAGCGTAATAAAAACGGGGCCAGTACCGGGCTGATAATGTGGGTTGCCGTGTAATGGGCACAGGCAACCCGTAATATACCTGAAGGAACCTCCCGTACCGGTAAGCTGCCAATATCCTCTGATAGCCTGTTCAGCTGACGGGTTTTTTGCAGAATATCTTCACCGGCCGGGGTCAGTGTCATCCGGCGTGACGAACGATGGATCAAGCGGGTTCCGGCCCATTTTTCCATTTCTTCCAGATAGCGGCTGACCATTGGCCGCGACATCCCCAGCGATCGTGCTGCTGCACTCAGGCTTCCGGTTTCACAAATCCGGTTGTACACCCTCGCCGCCGTCACTCTGTCCATATCTACTCCTGATCGGATTATGAAACTCAGCATCTCAGAATAAGATAATTTTAACAGATTATGAAAACGATAGAATGTATCCGTATTCGGCGATGCTCTCCGGGTGCCAGACGCCTGGCAGCGGGCAAACAACCGCGGGTTTAGCGCCCGCGGTACAGACAACAGGAGAAAGTAATGAAATTATCGACAATATCTCTGATGGCGATGCTGGTCAGCGGCGGCGCAATGGCCGCCCCGTTACAGTTCACTGTTTATAATCCGGCAGAGCAGGGGATTTTTCCTGTTGCTTCAACACTGGTGAGTGGTGAAAAACAGGTTATATTGTTTGACGCCCAGTTCAGTGTAAAAGACGGCGAGAAACTGGTTAGCATGATCCGTGACAGCGGAAAAAAACTGACCCGGATTGTGATCACGGCCGGTGATCCTGACTACTATTTTGGTCTGCAGCCGCTGGTTAAGGCATTTCCGGGGGTGGAAGTTGTCGCGACACAGCGAGTGGTCGACCATATTAAAGCCACACAGCAGGCAAAACTCAGTTACTGGGGACCCAAAATGGGTGACGGCGCACCGCAAAAGCTGATTACGCCACAGGTGATCCCCGATACCCGCTTTAGCCTGGAAGGGCAGCCGATCGATATTCGTGACGCAGACTCACAACAAGCCTATGTCTGGTTCCCGCAGCAAAGAACATTGCTTGGCGGTACCGGTGTTGATGCCGGAATTCATGTCTGGACTGCCGACACCCAGACCGCGGAGAGCCGTAAACAATGGCGTGACACGCTGCAACAAATGCTGGACCTTAAGCCGCAGAGGGTGATCCCCGGCCACTATATTGGCAAAGCACCGTCCGGTGATCAGGCGATTAGCTTTACCCTGAATTATCTGCAAGATTTTGAAAAGGCATTACAGCAGCATAAAGATTCAGCAGCAGTCATTAGCAGTATGGAAAAACGCTGGCCACATCTCGCGGATAAGAGTTCTCTGGAGCTCAGTGCTAAAGTAAATACCGGTGAAGTAAAATGGCAATAGGGGCTGTCTGAGCCCTGTTGCCGTTATAAAATGGCCACTGTTGCGGTAAATAATAGCGTCAGTGGCCATTTATGGTTGTGCCTGAGAGAGGACAACAGTGACCGGATGATGTGTTGTGTATTGTGTGGAAAAGTGTGTGAGGCAAGAAAAAACATACTTCTATCAACATTTACACGGCAGGTGATTATGAAAACAACATTACGTACTCTTCAGGCATCGTTACTCGCAGCGTTAAGTCTTTCCGGATGCCAGGCTCTGGCTGCGGACAGTGGAGGCTTTGCGACCACGACTGGCGGTGACAGCTATACCGCGGTCACGGTTTCTACCCTGAGCCAGCTGAAAAATGCGGTCAGCAGTGGTCAGCATCATATTATTGTCAGTGGTACCATTTATGGCGGTGCGGGCTTAACCACACTGACCTTCTCTTCTCTGGCTAATAACAATACCACCATTGAAGGCGCGGCAGGCGGCAAAGCTGCCCTGGAAAATATACAGCTGAAATTCGACGGCGAGTTGCTCCCCGCAGGGACCAATATTCAGAATATTAAAATTGCTAATCTGAGCTTCTTCGGCAAAATTGCTGATTTACAGGCAATGCCGGCGCAGATCTTTGGTTCTTCGGACAGTAGCAGACTGGCGGGGATCAACTACGAAGGTATTTCTTTCCGCCGAATCACCAATGGTCTGGTGACTCACTGTAATATTTACGATACCAGTGATGACCTGATGAGTGTTGCCCTGAGCTCAGATTATATTACCCTGTCCTATAACCATCTCTGGTTCAGTGACAGCTGGGTGAATATGTCTCCGGATCCGGTCTGGAATTGGGTGGGTTACTATACGGATCTTGCAGATGAACGTTTAGCGATGGTTATCGGGGCTAATTCCGGTGATTCCTGGCAGGCGACCAAAAAACTGCATGTTACCCTGCACAATAACTGGATTGGACCTAATATGCGCGGACGTCCGTTATTCCGTGGCTGGATCCATGCCTACAATAACTATTTTGATAACAGCGAAACCTATGCAGATACTGATCAGAATACGGGGACTGATGGTAAAAAATATCCGAAGAAACAGTACGAAGCATTGCAGGTAAGCAGCGGCAGTGTGGTGTATTCTGAGGCCAACTCTTTCCGCAATACTAATAACACCAATACGGTTTCTCAGGATAGCAGCGGCTATGGCTACAGTTTCTTTGAGAAAAATAATACCTACAGCGGTACTACCGGCACATCGGCCACCGGCAATACATTTAGCTCAGCAGTCAGTTATCGCTATACTCCGCTTGCCAGTCAGAATGTACCACAGAGTGTTACGGCAAATGCCGGGCCGAAATAACCAGCAGGTGCGCCTTGCAAAGACAGCCTGATTGCTACAGGGTATTTAAAAGGAAATCAGACAGGGAAGAGCAGTCTACCCGCGGCCGCAAGCCACGGTCAGAGACTGACACCGGCAGACAGCCGGTGTCAGTATTACTTATTAGTGAGAGACATCTTCACCGAAGTATTTTTCAGAAATTTTCTGATAGGTACCGTCTTTTTTGAGAGTAGTCAGGGCATCATTGATCGCGGTTTGCAGAGAAGTTTCCCCTTTTCTCAGCAGTACTGCAGAAGCACTGGCGTTATCTTCTGAAGCCACAATTTTTACCGGAGCATCAGGGCGGTGTTTCTTAAAGTCGAGGAAAGACAGCTTATCATTAACCGTGGCATCGGCACGTCCCTGAACCACCAGATCAATTGACTGGTTAAAACCATCGGTACTTACCAGCTGTGCACCATAATTGCGGGCGATCTGAGCATAGTTACTGGTCAGTGACTGGGCAGATTTTTTTCCTTTTAAATCAGAAAAGTCGTGGATACTGTCATTGTCATTTTTGACAACCACCACAGCTTTAGAGGCGATATAAGGCTGTGAGAAATCATATTTCTTCCCGCGCTCAGGGCTGATTCCTACTTCATTCATCACCACATCATAACGTTTGGCATCCAGACCTGCGATCAGCCCGTCCCATTTTCCTTCAACAAACACCGGTTTAACGTGTAATTGCTGAGCAATCGCCCGGCCAATTTCCACATCGAACCCGGTCAGGTCACCGGATATAGTATGAAAGGTAAACGGCGGGTAAGTCCCTTCGGTACCGATTTTCAGTTCACCGGAAGATTTGACCTGTGCCAGCGAATCATCCGCCAGTGCTGAATGGGCAACACTTAATGAAAATAGTGCTGATAATAACAGAGTAGTTTTTTTCATCTCAGACTCCTGGATAACATTATACCGGGCCGACGGGCAGGCCGTCGGTCAGGGTGGCAATATATTTTGCCGTTCTGGGTTTTTGCGGGTGACGGAACAGGGTTTGTGAGTCACCGGTTTCCACGACTTCACCCGATTCAAGAAAAATCGTATGGCTGGCAACCGAAGCGGCCAGGCGTAAATCATGGGTAGCCATCAGCATGGTGGTACCTTCTTCCGCCAGTTGCCGTAATACGGCCACCACTTCTACGGCCAGTTCAGGATCGAGGGCAGACGTCGGCTCATCACAGAGTAATACTTTTGGCGACGGGGCCAGCGCCCTGGCAATGGCAACCCGTTGCTGTTGTCCGCCGGAAAGGGTGACCGGCATATCATCACGTTTATGCAGCAGGCCGACTTTTTCCAGCAAGGCATCAGCCCGTTCGACAGCTTCTGCTTTTGACCATTTATGCACCACAAGCAACCCTTCGGTAATATTTTCCAGCACACTTTTGTGGGGAAATAACGAAAAGTTCTGGAACACCATGCCTGTCTGACGGCTGATTCGCTGGATATCTCTGCTACGCAGGGGTTTATTGTGAAATTCCAGCGTTTCCTGATCGAGGGTAAGGCTGCCCGACTGGGGGATCTCCAACAGATTCACACAGCGCAGCAGGGTGCTTTTCCCGCTGCCCGAAGGACCGATCAGCGCGGTGACTGAACCTTTCGGCAGTTCCAGCGAAATATTTTTCAGGACATGATTATCCTGAAAAAATTTGTTAATTCCGGTTAATGAAATCATCAGCTCAGGACTCCGCCTTTTCTTCACGAGAGAAATGTTTCTCCAGTTTATTTTGCAGTGCTGACAGCAGTGTACTGAAAAACAGGTAAATCAGCGCTGCTTCCGTATATAAAATCAGCGGCTGATAAGTCACGGCCGCAATACGTTGTGCCGCCAGAAACATTTCAGGGACCGTAATCACTGACGCCAGCGAAGTGTCTTTGACCAACGAAATAAAGGTATTAGACAACGGCGGAACGGCTATTCTGGCCGCCTGAGGTAAAATGATCCTGATCAGTGCCTGACGCCAGTTCATGCCGATAGAATGGGCCGCTTCCCATTGACTGACCGGTACCGACTTAATGGTGGCGCGGATAATCTCTGATGAGTAAGCACCGATATTCAGCGTAAAGCCAATGACTGCGGCGGGAAACGCTGAAATCGTGATCCCGGCGCTCGGCAGTGCGTAAAAAATCAGAAATAGCTGTACCAGTAACGGCGTGCCGCGTAGTAGCCAGACATAAAAACGAGCCACCAGCCTGAGTGGCTGAGGACCGTATAACCTGATTAGGGCGATAACAAACCCCAGAGAAAGCCCCAGAACAAAAGACAGTAACGTTAAGGGTATAGTAAACGTCAATCCGGCATGTAACATTGGCCAGAATGATTCTGCTGCAAGATTTAACCATGCTGGCACAGTACACCTTCCAAATAAAAATTAAAAAACACCGGTCAGCCGCAGTGCTGACCACTTAGCCTATTTTAGGCAGTAATGAGTCACAGGGAAATATTATTTGTACATATCTTTATGCGGAATTTTAACCGTTCTGGCTTTTTATACTGTTGACACTGTGGTTATGGCGAATTTAACACCATTTTCTGCCGTTCCGGATAAGAAAATCTGCTATTCGTCAACCAGGTGCGGGTATAACCTAAGCTGTGTGGTTATATTTCTGTGTATTAAAGGAGAGGTGAAATGATCCAGTTTAAACGGGCATATGACACTGCGTCTGCAGAGGATGGCTACCGTGTATTAGCTGACCGGTTATGGCCCCGGGGTCTGAGCAAAGCAACTCTGGTGATGGACGAGTGGTGTAAACAAATCACCCCCGGGACAGCGCTGCGTCGGGATTATCATCATCAGGTGATTGATTATAAAACCTTCTCTGACCTGTATCAGCAGCAACTGGCAGCCCCGGATCTGCAACCGGAATTAGAGCGTCTGGCAGAAAAAGCCGTGTCCGGCACGCTGACCTTACTCAGTGCCGTAAAAGATCCCCGAACCAGCCATATCCCGTTACTGACTGCCGCCTTACAACAGCATGTGGATAAATTATCGTCCGCCCCGTCAGCCTGAGACTGTGACAATACATGTCCGCCAGCCTGTCCGTTACCATTACTCTGCTACGCTTTAAGATAATTATCCGCAGGACATTATCTGCACTGTGCGCTATCGGAGACAACGAAAATGGGCAAAAGACGTGCGGTACCCGGCATTCATCCTTATGATGGACCTGCCGGTGGCTGGGGAGCACTGAAGGCTACTGCTATCGCGGTTCGTACTCAGATGGATATCCTGAATGCACCCCCGACTCTGCTACGGACCAACCAGCCGGACGGTTTTGACTGCCCGGGCTGTGCCTGGCCTGACAAAGATCATCATTCAACCTTTCAGTTTTGTGAAAATGGCGCCAAAGCAGTGACCTGGGAAGCGACCAGTAAACGGCTGACCGCCGGATTTCTGGCGGAAAATACGGTGACCTCATTACTGGAAAAATCGGACTATGAACTGGAAAATTACGGCCGTCTGACGACACCGCTGGCCTATGATCCTGCCAGTGATACGCTACAGCCTGTCAGCTGGCAACTGGCGTTACAACAAATCGCTGAAGTTTTGCGGGGTCTGTCGCCATCGCAGACGGAGTTCTACACCTCGGGACGCGCTTCTAACGAAGCCGCCTATCTGTTTCAGCTATTTGCCCGCGAATACGGCACCAATAACTTTCCCGACTGTTCAAATATGTGTCATGAGGCGACCAGTGTGGGTCTTCCTCGCTCTATCGGAATCGGTAAAGGCACTGTTTCGCTGGAAGATTTCGAGCATACCGAACTGGTGATCTCTATTGGTCATAATCCTGGCACCAATCATCCGCGGATGATGGGAACCCTGCATGAACTTTCACGCCGTAATGTGCCGGTGATTGTATTTAATCCGTTACGGGAAAGGGCACTGGAACGTTTTGCTGATCCACAGAATGTTGGCGAAATGGCAACCTACGGGTCGACGCAGATTGCCTCCGGATATTATCAGGTGAAAGCCGGCGGCGATGCCGCTGCCCTGAAAGGTATTGCTAAGGCTTTACTGGAAAAGGAAGCGAATAGCGGCGGGGTGCTGGACCATGAGTTTATTGCTACACATACCCGCGATTTTAGCTTATTCAGTCATGATATACAGGCGACAGAATGGCAGGACATTGAACAGGAAAGTGGTCTGAGCCGCAATGATTTGGAAACTGTTGCCGCCGCTTATCAGAAATCTGATGCCACTATTATTACTTACGGAATGGGTATTACCCAGCATAACAAAGGCACGCAGAATGTACGGCTGATTGCTGATTTGTTACTGATGAAAGGTAATATTGGTAAACCGGGGGCAGGCATTTGTCCGTTACGCGGGCATTCTAATGTACAGGGAAACCGGACTGTAGGGATTACCGAAAAACCATCTGCGGATTTTCTGGCCCGGCTGGAGGCTGAATTTGGTTTTGTTCCTCCCCGTCAGCATGGGCACGATGCAGTACAGGCAATGCAGTCAATGGTGGACGGCAGTGCCCGGGCATTAATCTGTCTCGGGGGCAATTTTGCTGTGGCGCTACCCGACCCGCAGGCCTGTTTCCCGGCGATGAAAGGGCTGGACCTGAGCGTGCATATCGGCACCAAACTGAACCGCAGCCATTTACTGGTTGCACGGCAGACCTTTATTTTACCCTGCCTGGGCAGAACCGAGCTGGACATACAGGCGACAGGTAAACAGTCAGTGACTGTCGAAGACTCGATGTCGATGGTGCATGCCTCCTCCGGTAAGCTGAAACCGGCCTCGGCTATGCTGCGTTCCGAACCCGCGATTGTGGCAGCAATGGCTGCAGCCACACTACCGGATAGCCGGGTCCCCTGGGCTGAGCTGGTGGCTGACTATGATCGGATCCGTGATCGTATCGAAAAAACTATCCCCGGTTTTGATGATTATAATCAGCGGATCCGTCAGCCGGGCGGGTTCAGAATGCCGTTGCCTCCGGTTGAACGGCGCTGGCCGACGGCATCGGGTAAAGCGGAGTTTTCTGTGTTCGGCGGGGTAGAGGAAAATGCCAGTGCAGAGGGCAGTGATATACTCAGGCTGATCACACTGCGCAGTCATGACCAGTACAATACCACCATCTATGCCCTGGATGATCGTTATCGCGGAGTGTTCGGACGGCGGGATATTTTGTTTATGAATGACAGTGACCTTGACCGGCTGGGTCTCGAGCACGGCGATGTGGTTGATATCGAAACAGCACTTCCCGGCAGACAATTGCGGCTGGAAGGTATAACGGTTATCGCTTATAACATCTCGGCCGGCTCGGTCGGAGCCTACTATCCGGAAGCGAACGTGTTAGTCCCGCTTGACTATAATGACCCGCAAAGTGGTACCCCGTCATATAAATCGGTCCCGGTACGCGTCACTCTCCGTACCAAACAAATCCGCCACAGTGCCTGAACCTCAGGCCCGCATTGTGGCGGGTCTTTTTTATCCTCTGATGGCATGTTTCCGCGGCCGTTTATGATAATCAGCCATTTTTTGCCTGATAATGCCGGACGAATTGCAGCCGGGCAAAGAATGCACTTATAGCACAGGCAGAATGACAAGGGCTGATGCTCCGTCCGGTGGGCCGGGAAGAAAGTCTCCCGGTCCTGTCAGTAGCCCTCGCTTCTCAGTATCCGGCAAAGTCTTTCAAAGCCTCGCCGTCCAGGCGGTAACGGACCCATTCCTCCTGTGGCAGGGCGCCGATGCTTTGATAAAATGCGATTGCCGGCGTATTCCAGTCGAGAACGCTCCATTCCAGCCGGCCGCACTGACGCTGAACAGCCAGCCCGGCAATATGCTTAATCAGGGCTTTTCCTGCCCCCTGGCCGCGTGATACCGGAGAGATATACAGGTCTTCCAGATAAATGCCGTTACGGCCTAACCATGTAGAATAGCTGGTAAAAAAGACAGCGTAGCCGATAACATTCCCTTCAGCTTCTGCAATCAGTGCTTCTGTTTTACTGTCGGGACCAAACAGTGTCTCGCGAATTCCGGTAGCGGAAGTGACTACCTGTTCAGGGGCTTTTTCATAAATAGCCAGTTCGGTGATCATATCAAAAATAATCTGGCTGTCATCAGGCCTCGCCGGGCGGATACTCAGGTTCATAAAGGGTCCTTATGGGCATTTATTGAAGGCAGACAGCATAAGGGTTATTCTCCGAACAATTAAGTGCAATGAAATCAGCAGACGATGAATATTATGCATCCGGTGTTACGCCGTCTTGACCTTAACCTGTTGCTGGCCCTGGATGCTATCTTCCGTCATGGCTCGGTCCGGCGGGCAGCGGCAGAACTTGCAGTCAGTAACTCGGCACTCAGCCATGCCCTTTCGCGGTTACGGGAAGCCCTGAATGATCCGTTGTTTTACCGGGAAGGGCAGCGGATGGTACCCAGCGTATATGCCATGCGACTGGCTCCGGCAATTGCCCCGCTACTTGCAGAACTGAATAACCAGCTGGCCCCTCAGGCTGAGTTTGAACCACTGACCAGTCAGGAGTGCTTCACCATAGGAATTACGGATTACACGGCATCCAGTGTTTTTCCGCAACTGATGAACTCCCTGCAGCAGAAAGGGCCGGGACTGAGTTTCGACTTACGCTATTTATCCTCTTCGCTGGCATTAAATGAATTACTGGCCGGTGAAATCGACCTGGCGCTTGGCTTCAGTGTACCTGATGGGGCTGCTCATCCCGATGTACAGGAAATAGACTGGCTACAGGATGAGTATGTGGTGATCAGTCGTTTGCAACGTGATTCACTGACACTGAATGAGTATCTGTCAGCCCGCCATCTGGTGGTAACCCCGTGGAACGAACGGCAGAGTGTGCTTGACCGGCAATTAGCCCGACTGGGGCACCAGCGACAGATAGCCATAAAAACACCATCGATGTTAAGTGGTCCCTGGATAGTGGCAGAAAGCGAGTTACTGATGGCTATCCCGCGTCGTGCGGCAGAACGGTTCCTGCACTCGGCGGGGATAAGGATCTTTCCACTGCCGTTTTATGCGCCTCCCTTTACAGTGAAAATTTTATCTCACCAGCGCAGTGGTAAAAAGAACGCTACTGACTGGCTGAAACGTTTGTTATGCGCCATGGAAAAGTCCTGAACACTGGCCTGAGGTCACGATAACCGGCGGCGGTTAGCGGAACAGTATATGTCTGCGGGCAGGATTCCCGCAGACCCGGGATAACTACCCCCGGACTTTTACTGTTCTGCGGGTTGACAGAAAATAGCTCACCACCAGACAGACCAGAATAATCCAGGGGATCAGGGATACCAGCAAAGAGTGGCTGCCACTCAGTGTTTGCAGGTTATTAATCACTAATACAATCGTGGCGGCCATGCAGATAAATGACAACACAGGTGCCCATAAGATGGTGAAAGGATGATGGTTGCTGCGGATACGGCGGAAAAATAAAACGACCGCAGCGCTGACACCTAACTGAAGTATCAGAATACATAAGGTGGCAATTGCAGAGCCAACGGCAAAAATCTGTAGCATCGGGTCAAAACCGGTACTGCCGATACCCGCCAGCAGCATTAGCATAATCACACTGTGTAAATGACTGGCATTGTGCGGAGTCCCGTTATCCGGATGGGTTTTACAGAGTTCTTTCCAGATAAGTCCGTCCCGGCTGATATTAAACAGATAGCGTGAAATATTATTGTGAAATGCCAGGGTGGCGGCAAACAGACTGGTTATCAGCAGTACCGACATAATTTCAACAGCCAGGTTACCGACATACTGACGGGTAATATTAAACACAAAATTACCCGGGTCTTTACTGGCGATAGCCACAATCTGGTCGAATCCATAAGCCTGAATCAGCGCCCAGCTGGTAAAACAAAAGAAACCGGTGATCAATAACAGGGCACAGAGAGTTGCCCGTGGCACGGTTTTTTCCGGATTCCTGCATTCTTCGGCATAAATTGCTGTCGACTCGAATCCAATAAAACTGGCGATAGTGAAAATAAAAGCGATCCCCAGATTACCGTGTAAAAATACGGCAGGTTCAAAAGACTGGTAACTGAAGGGGGTTGTTTTTTTGACCAGCAGACAAATATCTGTCAGTAATACAATACCTGCTTCTGCCAGCATTAATACCCCAAGGATTTTACCGCCGATTTCGACCCGCTTTATACTCAGCATCCAGACGATAATGATAAAAATCATACTCAGTAGCCACCAGGGGATATCGGTATTTAAATGCTGTTCCAGAAAGAGTTGTGTGAAATATCCCAGCATTGCCACAACCGCAATCTGCACCGAGATATAGGCTATCAGCGCCAGTACTGAGGCGGGTGCTCCCCAGTTTTTTCCGAGCCCGGTAGAAATGTAGGTATAGAATGCCCCTGAGTTTTTTATATGGCGGCTCATGGTGACAAAGCCGACAGAAAATAACATCAGGATGATGCATGAAAAAATATAAAATACCGGAATCCCGCCACCGTTACCGGCAATAATTGCAACGGGCAATCCGCCCACCACCCCGGTGAGGGGGGATGCGGCAGCGATAACAAAAAAAACCAGGGAAAATAAACCTAACGTATTTTTACGCAGGCCGGAATTATGGTTCATCGCTTATACCTCTGTCCGGGGAGAAATAACCTGCGCCGTGAAACTGAGCTGAGACGCGGAATATTTCTGCATCATTTATCAGCGATAGTGTCAGCGTATAGAATAAATCGGACAGACTGACAGTGCATGGCTGCACTGATTCGGTGATCAATGAAAACGTAAACGGTGCGTATATGCCTGGCCGCTAATTTTCCGCTGATAATCTCGCGGAGTTGTGCTGACCGACTTTTTAAACTCCCGCAGAAAATGTGACTGGTCACTGAACCCTAAATCACAGGCAAGCTCACTGAATGATAAGCTCTGTCGGGCATGAATACTGTTTAATGCCGACTGACAGCGTAAGATATTACAAAAAGCTTTAGGGGATAGCCCCGTATCCTGGCGGAACTGGCGTTGAATTGTCCGGCAGGTGTAACCGGTCAGGATTTCCAGCTGGTCAATACGCAGGTTACCTTTATATTGGCCCATCACTTGCAACAGTTGCGCTGTCAGGGGCGATGATTTACGCACCAGTCGCGTGGCGAAAAAGGCATTGAATAAAGCGATTTTGCGGCTGAAACCACAGGCCTGAGTAATCAGTTCACAAGCCTGCTGTACGCCCGGCACCACATCCGTAAAACTGAATTCACGGTCCGGAATATCCGTGGCATCAATATCCAGAAAATCAGGAATAATACCTGCCGTAAACCGTACCCCGAAATAAGGGTGCCGGTGTTTCATATTTGCACTGCGGGCCTGCAGAGTCGTACCACAGACTCTGCCTCCGGGGTTGTCAGGATCACAATCAAAAACAATGTCCACACATCCGTCCGGGACCGCCAGGGTGAATTCGGCACCCGGGGCAAGATCAAAACTGTAAAAGTGGGATATTGCCGGATCAGCTGATCCCTGCAGTGTGTAGTGCCCGGCGGCATTCAGTACAAACCATGGCTGCTCAGGCTGAAAACGGCCATGGATATTGACATTATTGTATTGCATCAGAACCCCTGCCTGTGACAGTCAAAAAAATAAATAAAGCAATTCCTGTGCCACAGCATTTATTCACCGTGTCGCAAATATTCAATACAGCCGGCAGGCTGGCAGGTTATTTCTGTCTGTATTACCGGACAACAGGATAACCGATCACTATTTGGTCTGTTGCCGTGTCTGTATTGATTGTTTGTGAACAGGCTGCCGGCCGGGAGAAAAAAATGACTGATTCAACCAGAGTGGATTTTATTTATTTATCCGAGCAGGACATGATCCGTGCCGGAGTAACAGATATGGCAGCCTGTGTTGACACTATGGAAGAGATGTTCGGGTTGTTATACCACGGTGATTATCGCATGGCAGGGCCAAACAATGATTCTCATGGCGCAATGGTAACCTTTCCTGAAAATTCACCTTTCCCCGCGATGCCGAAACCCACAGCAGACCGCCGTATGATGGCAATGCCTGCCTATCTGGGCGGCAACTTTTGTACCTCAGGGGTCAAATGGTACGGTTCAAATATTGCTAATCGCGAAAAAGGCCTGCCGCGCTCTATTCTAATGATGACGCTGAATGATGCTGATACCGGTGCTCCGCTGGCACATATGTCAGCTAATCTGCTATCGGCTTATCGTACCGGGGCTATCCCCGGTGTCGGAGCCAGGTATCTGGCGCGAAAAGACTCAAAAGTGGTTGGTCTGCTGGGGCCCGGCGTGATGGGGAAAACGACCCTGGCAGCGTTTATGGCAGCATGCCCGCAGATTGATACCCTGAAAGTCAAAGGGCGCGGACAACAGAGCCTGGACAGATTTCTGAGCTGGGTCGCCAGTAACTACCCGCAAATTACCACAGTCACAGTGGCGGACACTCTCGAACAGTTGGTCAGGGGCAGTGACATCATCAGCTATTGTAACTCCGGAGAAACCGGAGACCCGTCGTCCTATCCGCTGGTAAAACGGGAGTGGGTAAAAGCGGGTGCGTTTCTGGCTATGCCTGCCCTGTGCAATATCGACCAGGCGATGGAACAGCCGGATGTCCGAAAAGTTCTGGACAATCCTGGCCTGTACAAAGCCTGGGTCGCTGAAGTGCCTGCACCCGCCCATAACACGATCCCGATTATCGGTGTCCGTTTTATGGATATGCTCAGGGAAGGGACACTGACCGCTGATCAGCTTGAAGATATGGGAAAAATCGTTGCCGGTGAAGCCAGAGGCCGTATCAGTGATCAGGAAATTATCATCATGTCTGTCGGCGGAATGCCGGTTGAGGATGTTGCATGGGGAACGGTTGTTTATCGCAATGCCAAAGCAAAAGGCATTGGCGTAACCCTTAACCTTTGGGAAACCCCCGAACTTATTTAATTATCAGGATATCTTATGACGACTGTAACCAGACTTACTACCGGTTCTGAATTTGAAAAAAAAGCCAGTTACTCACGTTTGGTGATGCTGGATAACTGGATCTTCGTTTCAAACACCGCCGGACGGCATCCGGTGACAAGACAAATACCGGAAGATTTACGGCAACAGACTCTGCAGGTGTTTGCCAATATTGAAACTGCGCTGGCAGCGGTGGGCGCCTCACTGCGCGATGTCGTGTGCTCACGGGTCTTTATCCAGCAACCAGCGGATGTTGCTACAGTAATGGCGATTATTGGTGAGAAATTTCACGGGATTAATCCGGCATCGACCGTTACCTGTCCGCCACTCGGTTCTGAGATGTATAAGGTTGAGCTTGAGGTTACGGCATATCGTGGTGCGGGAACAGCGGAAGTGCGGCAAATCACCCTGCCGCACTAAGACAGGAGATAATCTATGGCACCAGTAATCATGCCGGTTAAAACCGCAGAACAGATACCCGATAAATCGACCGTGATCATTATCGGCGGAGGCATTATCGGCCTGACAGCGGCACTGACTCTGGCAGAACGTGGGATACCTGTAGTGGTGCTGGAAAAGGGGGCCATCGCCGCAGAGCAGTCATCGAGAAACCTCGGCTGGATACGCAAAACCAGCAGAGCAAAAGAGGATATTCCCCTTGCACGGGAAGCCGATCGGCTTTGGGCGGGCATGGCGGCCCGTACCGGGCATGATACGGGTTACCGCCAGTCAGGTATCATGTTTGTGGCCCGCAATGATGAACAGATGGCGGCCCATGAACAATGGCACCGCAGTGTTGCCGGTGCCGGGCTTGATACACAGCTGCTTACCTCGTCAGATATTGTCCGGCAGGTGCCAGGCGGAACCACACACTGGGCGGGAGGCATTTATACTCCGTCGGACGGACGGGCAGAACCGACCCTGGCGGCGCCGGCAATTGCCGCAGCCGCGATAGCGAAAGGGGCTGTGATTGTCGAACAGTGTGCGGTACGTAGCCTGGTGACGACTAACGGAAAAGTCAGCGGGGTGATTAGCGAACGGGGAGAGATCCGTTGTGACCAGGTGTTACTGGCGGCAGGAGTCTGGTCTCGCCGCTTTCTGGGAAATTCGGGGATAAATCTGCCGGTCTTGCCGTTAATCTGCTCGGTTATGCGTACCCGGCCGATGGAAGGGCCTGCTGAGATCGCGGTAGGTGCCGCGGACTTTTCATTCCGCAAGCATCATGGCGGCGGTTTTATTATAACCCAGCGAGGCGCACTGGATGCCCCCCTGACATGGGACCATTTACGGCTGGGGATCCGCTATCTGCCGCAACTGCGCCAGGCCCGGGATAACCTGCGGATCGGATTAGGACGACACTTTTTGCAGGATTGGATAATGGCACGGCACTGGCGTAATGACCAGATTACACCCTTTGAACAACAGCGTATCCTTGACCCGCAAGTGAATACCCGGCTGAATAATGAAGCGCTGAAGAGTCTGCGTGCCGCATGGCCGGTGTTTGAACAGGCAACAGTGGAGCAGTCGTGGGCTGGCACCATCGATGTAACGCCGGACTCGTCCCCGGTGATTAGTCCTGTCAGCCGTATACCGGGCCTGACACTTGCGACCGGGTTCTCCGGCCATGGGTTTGGTACGTCGCCCGCCGCCGGTCAGCTGGCGGCAGATCTTATCTGCGGCGACAAGCCACTGGTCGATCCTGCACCCTACCGTTTTGAACGGCTGTTATAAACTGCCGGCAGCACAGAAAATCTGTCTGGTACTGAATATGCAGATAAGAAGGGCGGATTTATATTCGCAGAGATTAATGCAGGCAGATAAACGGATAATAACGGAAAGTTATTCCGGGTCTGTATAAAAAAGAAAAATAACACTATCCTCGCGGACCGTTGAATAATTACAGGGGGAGCGGCTCCCCCTGTAACTGCCCGCTGTTATTTTTTTAAGCCTTTAATGGTCAGATAAATACTCACGATCAGACCGAGATAAAAGCCCGCACCGAGATGAATTGTGCGGAACAGGTCCTGTGCCATACCTGAATTTCTGCCAAAAGCATCGTTCATATCGCTCTCCAGCCCTTTAATTTTCATATAAGCGATAATCAGAAATAACAGAATGAAAATTAATGGAAGAGCATTACCAATCTTTGCCGGGATATCTTTAAAGTAGAAAGGATACACCGGGCCGAAAAAACCGATCAGTAATAGCAGGCTGTAAAAGCTGAAGGATGAACCGCCATTCATAAACCCGGACATATCACCACCACTGGCAGTAATTTTCCATAAAGATAATGACAGGTTGCTGCCGAAACCAACATTTACAGTGGCAGTGGAAAGTATAAACCAGCCGATAAATAACAGCGGCAGACAGATAACGTTGGTATAACCAATCTTAGCTGCCAGTTTATCGATGGCGGATTTTACTGATAATTTTTGCTCGTTCATATGTAGCCTTTATATTGTGTTAACTGTCCGGAGGTTAGTCAAAAATAACATTATCGGTATTTTTTAAATTATCGTAACATTTATCCAGATATACCTTTGAATCTCTGGCTGATTTTCGCATCATTTCATACTGGTCATCCGCTGATTTTTTATGCTCAGCAAAAATTTTATCAACCAGTTTTTTCTCGAAGTCATAAAATGCCGGTGAATAATCTTCTTTAGCATCCTGCAGATGATATTGCCGGATAAAATCATCTTCCGGCATCCCTTGCAGGCTGTGGAATTCAGCAGAGGTATATAATGAATAAAGGTCAGTACATAATTGCATTTTACTGACCGTGACTGAAGACAATGCCGGAACAGGCAGCAACAGAACAGCGGTAATAAGTAGTTTTTTCAATGTCAGCTGCCTGTCACGGAATAGCTGGAAACTCTGTCATTTTTAAGAGTGACAGTAACCTGTTTGGAGTGCCCCAGCGCGCCGGACCCTGAAGATGCCTGGGAGGCATAACCGGAATAGGCAGAAACCCCCGGGATATAGGCCATAACGGAACTGGCCATGCTGGCCATTTTTCCGGCTTTAGCGACGTCATTAGAAAGTGTGTAAGACAGGGTTTCCTGCCCGTTCACAATATTATCACTGTCCGGATTACCTAGCAGATTTATAACCTGTTGTCTGGTTGTTTTACCGGTTTTAATTTTAGCGGCAATGTCACTGGTTGAGATTGGATCCTGCGTCATCGTATTCATCTGTGCGCAGCCTGCAGTCATCAGTACCAGAACCGAAACAGCAATATACTTCTTCATTAGTCACCCTTAAGTTATTCTTTATAATTTAGCGAGACTGATGATATATAAATATGTAAATTATTTGTATTTTTTATTTCAGGATGATTTTTGGTGTTATGTTGCTGATTTTTATTATCTTTTTTGTCTTATCCTGTTTTTTGTGAATAGTTTTTTTTGTAGCAAAATATTTCATCTGGTTTTTCATCAAAAAATAAGATCATTTTTTCTGATGCATTATTGCGGCGGCAGGGATTTACGATGCTGGTGAAAGAGCTGTCTCTGTCCGCCCGCCTGTCTGGTTATCCTGCTGCGTCAGGGGGAGTGTTATACAGTGACCGGGACTTTGCCAGAGCAAGCCATACAGCAGCCCGTGGTGACGAACTGCTGTATGCAATGGTAGTCATTTCCCGTACTGCTGTTTATCCCGGGCGGCGGGGAGTGGCAGGGAAATCCGGAGGATTATTTTCCTGCCAGCGATGCCAGAAAATCATAGCGTTTTTGTAAGTCATCAGCGGCTTCTTTCCACAACTGTGCGGCAACCTCCGGTTGCTGCCGGTTAAGTCGTTTAAAACGCTGTTCATTACCCAACACATCGGCCAGGGCATCCGTCGGCGGGCGAGAGTCCAGGCTGAGGGCCGGTTTATCTGTGCCATTTCTGCGCGGGTCAAAACGGTACAATGGCCAGAATCCGGTGGCTGTCAGCTGACGCATCTGGTCATGGCTCAGAGCCAGATCATAACCGTGTTCCTCACATGGACTGTAGGCAATGATCAGCGACGGACCCGGATAGGCTTCCGCCTCCTGTATGGCTTTTACGGTCTGATTAAGCTGAGCACCCAGCGAAATCTGTGCCACATAAACGTGTCCGTACATCATTATATTGACCCCCAGGTCTTTACGGGCTTTCCGTTTGCCATTTTCGGCAAACGCTGCCACAGCTCCCAGAGGCGTTGCTTTTGAGGCTTGCCCGCCGGTATTTGAATAACATTGGGTATCAAGCACCAGCACATTGATGTTTTCATCGGTGCTCAGAACATGGTCAAGCCCGCCATAACCGATATCATAGGCCCAGCCATCGCCGCCGATCAGCCAGACTGACTTATCGACCAGAGCATCAGCATCACGACTGAGTTCTGCTGCCTGTGGCAGTGCTTCTGACTCAAGGACCCGGCGTAATGCTTCAATCTGCTGACGTTTCTGTGAGGGTTCCGCCGGTTGCTGTAATTCAGCGAACAGGGACGGAGGGATCAGGCTGCGGCAGCTATCAAGTAACCGCAGAATACGGTTTTTACGCTGGCGGGTGGTCAGACGGAAGCCCAGCCCGAATTCAGCATTATCTTCGAACAGGGAGTTAGCCCAGGCCGGCCCGCGGCCTTCACGGTCGGTAGTATAAGGCGTAGATGGCAGGTTCCCCCCGTAAATAGAAGAACAACCGGTAGCATTGGCAATCAATAACCGGTCGCCCCAAAGCTGGGTCAGCAGTTTAATATAAGGTGTTTCTCCGCAGCCGGAGCAGGCCCCTGAATATTCCATCAGTGGGGTCAGCAGTTGCGAAGTCCGTATATCGATCCGTTCCAGCTGTTCACTGCGCATCTCTGGTAACTGCAGGAAGAAATCAAAGTTAACTTTTTCTTCGTCCACATGCTCAAGGTGTGAAAGCATATTGATTGCTTTTATTTCCGGTTGCTGCCGATCGCTGGCCGGGCAGACTTCAACACATAAATTACAGCCGGTGCAGTCTTCCGGTGCCACCTGCAGGACATATTTTTTCCCGCGCATATCCCGTGACCTGACCTCCAGAGATTGCAGAGATGACGGGGCATCACTCATCGCATCAGGGTCGACGACTTTCGCGCGGATGGCAGCATGAGGACAGGCAGCAACGCAATGATTGCACTGGGTACAGAGGTCTGCTTTCCAGACCGGGATCTCACTGGCAATATTACGTTTTTCCCAGCGGGTGGTGCCGACGGGCCAGCTGCCATCCGGCGGCAGAGCAGACACGGGTAATTTATCGCCAAGCCCTGCCAGCATAGCGGCGGTGACTGTTTTCACGAAATCGGGTGCGGCATCGGATACCACTGGCGGACGTGGCCTGCTGTCACGGGTCACCGGCTGCAAAGGGACAGGATGCAAAGATTCACGAGCGACAGCCAGTGCCTGCCAGTTCCTTTCTGCCAGCTCATCGCCTTTGCTGCGGTAACTGCGTTCAACGGCCTGCTCCAGCGCCTGGCATGCCTGTGACAACGGAATAACCTGCGTCAGACTGAAAAACGCCATCTGCATTACCGTATTAATTCTGGTACCCAGCCCGCACTCCCTGGCTATTTTTGTCGCATTAATCGTAAACAGCTTTGCCCTGCGTTCATTAAGTGCGGCCTGTACTTCCCGGGGTAATGTTGCCCACACATTTTCCGGTGAATGGGGGGTATTTAACAGAAAAATACCGCCTGGCTTCAGCTGCTCTGCCATCTGATATTTATCCAGAAATTGTGGCTGATGGCAGCCGACAAAATCCGCCTGTTTTATCAGGTAAGCAGAACGGACAGGGTGGTCGCTGACCCGCAGGTGTGAAACTGTCAGTCCCCCGGCTTTTTTGGAATCATAGACAAAATAGCCCTGGGCAAAACTGTCGGTCTTTTCACCAATGATCCGGATATTATTTTTGGTTGCAGAAACACTGCCGTCGCTGCCCAGACCGTAGAACAATGCTTCCATTCTTGCCAGGGAAGGCGGACAGTCATCACCTAATGGCAGGGACAGGTGGGTAACATCATCATAGATACCGACGGTGAAGCGGGGTTTCGGTATCTCCTTTGCCAGCTCAGCAAAGACAGCGAGGGCACATTGCGGATCAAACTCTTTGGAAGATAACCCGTAACGGCCGCCGGAAATACGTGGCAGGTGTGATCTTTCTCCGCTGCTGACTGCCCCTGCCACGGCACTGATCACATCGAGGCAAAGGGGTTCGGCCGGAGCTCCGGGCTCTTTAGTCCGGTCAAGAACGGCGATATTGCGCACACTGAGGGGTAATTTCTCCAGCAACCGGGCTGGTGAGAAAGGCCGGTATAAACGGACTTTCAGAACACCGACCTTTTCACCACGGCTGAGTAACAGATCAGTCACTTCTTCACAGGTTCCTGCAGCAGATCCCATAATAATAATTACCCGCTCAGCCTGCGGGTGACCATAATAATCGAAAGGGGCATATTGCCGGCCGGTCAGGGCCGCAAATTGTTGCATAGTATCTTCAACGTGCTGGTCGACGGCGTTGTACCACACATTGGTAGCCTCGCGAGACTGAAAATAGGTATCCGGGTTGGCTGAGGTACCGCGGATCACCGGTCGCTCAGGGGTAAGGCCGCGGGAGCGATGGTCATCAATCGCCTGTTGTGGCAGCATAGCCAGGATAGTTTCATCGCTGAGTGGCTCAATTTTATTCAGCTCATGAGAGGTTCTGAAGCCATCGAAAAAATGGATAAACGGGACACGACTTTTCAGGGTCGCCGCATGGGAAATAACAGCAAAGTCCTGAGCTTCCTGCACACTGCCTGCACATAACATCGCACAGCCCGTTTGCCTGACAGCCATAACATCGGAGTGATCGCCGAAAATAGACAACGCATGGGTTGCCACGGTCCTTGCCGCCACATGCAGTACAAAAGGCATCAGCTGTCCCCCCAGTTTATACAGGGTGGGGATCATCAGTAATAACCCCTGTGATGAGGTAAAAGAAGTGGCCAGACCACCGGTTTGCAGTGCGCCGTGCACTACAGCTATCGCACCGGCTTCTGATTGCATTTCGATAACCGTGGGGACATCTCCCCACAGGTTACGCTTTCCTTTACCGGACCAGGCATCTGCCTGTTCGGCCATCGCAGAACTGGGAGTAATCGGGTAGATCCCGATAATTTCGCTGCACTTAAATGCGACCTCAGCCACCGCACTGTTACCGTCTGTTGTTATCATTGCTCACCCGGAATAATGGATTATTGTTTTCAGGATGTTACATCGCTGTAATTAATCCATGTTTTCAATAGTGCTATTCGTCCCGTCCGTGATTCTGCCGGGCCGGGAGAGAGGGAAATTAAAAAACTAAAGCGGTGTTTTTTCCTGTGATATCAGCGGATACACTCTATCAGAGTCATCACGGTTATCCTGATGGTTACCGTTCCCGGCGATACAGCTGGCCTGGCTGCCCAGTGTAGCGCCGTAAACAGCACTGTTATTGAGATAGATCGTCAATCTGACAAAAATTTTTGCGGATTAATGGCTTTGCTGAGAAACGGGAAGGGAGGTGGTTTACAGTGTGGCGTTTATTGACAGTTGAAGACAACCGGAGGTCTTACCTGAATGATATTCCACGGATATATCTCCGGCCCGTTCCCCCGGGTCACAACAGCCCCTGTATTGATCCCCTGCGGGGCTGCGTCGCCAGCCAGGCCCGGTTTCCCCTACAGGTTATTTCGTCGGGCTGACACTCACTGTGGCGGGGAAAGAAATCCGGTGTCCGGAGGGGCTGCAGGGTTATTTTTTTGAATGTGTAATTTCCATAGGAAGTGACATCTGTCTGAGAATCGCGGGCCGGTATTGCCCCGTGACTTGTTCTTTATGCCGGTATGACAGTAACCAGTTTACGCCAGAGCATTGAACTGGTTACGCTAATACCGGATGCTGAGCACAGGCTTAACGGTAGAAAATGAGGTTATTATGTCAGCAATTGAACAGTTATCTTTTTATCAACAAAAACTGGCCTATGAAACGGATTCATGGGATCTGTATCTGGCTTTAAAAGAGAATACAAATGTTGTTGTCGTTGACGGACGCAGTAAAGATGCTTATCAGAGAGAGCATATTCCCGGAGCAATCAATCAGCCGCATAAAGAAATCTGTTTTAACAACACAGAACACCTGGATAAAACCAAAATATATATTTGCTATTGTGATGGCATTGGTTGCAACGCTTCGACCAAAACAGCGATGAAACTGATGACGCCCGGTTTTCAGGTAAAAGAATTATTAGGTGGGCTGGACTGGTGGAAACGGGATGGTTATTCCACTGACGGTACTGAGGGAAAAGAAGGAACCCCTGTTTCCTGCGGTTGCTGAGTAACCAGAAATAAACTCGCCCCGTGTGACCTGAGTAAGCGCGCGGGGATATTTATTTGAATAACCTACTGATAAATATTTTATAATTGACTCCGGCTATTATCATCACCGGGTGAATTAATACTGTGTCCATATTCCCCGGCGAGGCACTATTTTCTGCCAGAAGCTGAAGACGATTTGGACAGGGAGCCAATGGTCAATAACGACAGAAAATTCGTTCCCGGACTCGGCCAGATAAATAAAGAAGCGATAACACCATTAATCCCTTAAGCCGAAGGTCCCTGTTATAGTTTTTTCTTCTTTAATATTCTTCATATCATGACGGGCATCTCTTTTCAGTCAAATTATAAGCCGGTTAATATTGCATCAGTTACCCCCTGGCGCTGACAAGGAAAAGCCAATGGATCGTCAATACAACAATGGACTGACCGCGGACCGGCTTTCAGCCACAGTGCAATCCCTGTTTACGGCGGAAGCACCGGCCACAATCACTGAGGCAGCGCGTGTGCTTATCGCTGGCCCGCAGGCATATTGCTGGCAGCATGCTGTTAACACCCTGTACCGGGCTACAACAGAGGGCAGACAGAGTAATCTCGTGCCGGAGGATTTCCTGTCATCCTGTGAGGTGGCGTAATGGGAAACCGTTCGAACTGTTATGGCCGGGGAACCGCACTGGAAGGTGATAAAACCACCACCGGTGCTGTGTGTATCGCCTCCATGTCCAATGATACTGAACACGGACGCAGGGTGGTTCGTGTCGGGGACAAAACCACCCCCTGTCCTGTATGCGGTGAGGCAGGGGTTATCGTCTCCGGTGAACCCCGTGATACCAATAATGGAAAAATAGCAGCGGTGGATGGTTCAGTTGTGCGCTGTGCCTGCCCGTCAGGGTCTAACCGGATTATCGCGCCGGCAGGACAATGGGTTGGCAGAGGCCCGGATCCTTCTGTTGCAGCCCTTGCGGCACTGGTTGCTGAACGTCAGGCCGCAGCAGAAGAAAGAACTAAACAACGGGCGGAAGAACGTGACCGCAATCGTGTGTTTGCCAAATCCTGCCTGCGGGGTGAAGGTTGTAATGATGCCGGGGAAGAGCAGGAACCCCATACTCATTTTGCGGCGATGGCATTTTATCAGGCCGTTCCCCCTGCTGATCCAGCTTCTGATACTGATGTTCCCCAACATGCTCAGACCGCCAGGAAAAACAAACCTGCTTAAGATATTCCACAGCCGAAAAAGCGAAGCGCCCTGTATAAATGGTGGTTCGGTAATTATGAAGAAGTGGAATACCAGCGGGCAACAGCCGCAGCGACAAGTGCTGCTAATGTTCAGACGGCTGTTGAAGGAGCCAGTGTTCTTACCCTGATTGGTGGAAATGCCATTACATCAGGAACGTGGGCGGTAAAACTGGGTGAGTTAGCAAGCGGAGCAGGAAGAATAGCGGCCAGCGGCCCCGGTGCTCCCATCGCGGCAGTCGTGTTGGGAATGATGCCCGGCAGGCTCAATGATGGCGAACAGGACTTTATTGACCGGATGCGTCTGGAACAGATGCGTGAAGCACCGACGCGTGTGCGTTATACGTGGGAGCAGGATGATAAAGGCAATCCGGTTCCTCATGGCTGGCATACGCCACCGGGTAAAGACAGGGTGCGTGTGCGCAAAATGGAGTGGGACAGCAGCCGGAAAGCCTATACGTTCACCACAGAGGAAGATCCGCGTATCACCATTATCTGGACGCCCGACAGTTCAGGTGTCAATGTTCCTTCAAATACGGGCAACCGGCACCCGGTAAGGATACCTAATCCGGTAGTTGTTGATCCGCTGCCGGAAAATACCCGCATCGAGGCGACAACCACTCCGGCACCGGAGGAGAAGAGTTTTGCGGATTATATTCTTATTCTGCCAGTGTCGGATATTCCGCCGATTTATGTTTATCTACGAAACAATCCCGGCCAGGTAACGGGTAAAGGGCAGAAAGTTAGTGGTATTTGGTTGTCTGATGCTAACACGGGGAATGGTTCCCCGGTTCCTGGTCAGATAGCAGATAAACTACGAGGGCGAACCTTTGGAAATTTTGACCAGTTCCGTAAAGCGTTTTGGTTCGAGGTTTCAAAAGATCCTGAACTCTCAAGCCAGTTCCGGGGGAGTAACAAAATTCATATACGCAATGGGAACTCTCCTTTCACACGAGAACAGGATCGTGCTGGAGGAAGAGAACGCTATGAGATACATCATATTATTCTAATAAGTAAAGGTGGGGAAGTTTATAATGTCGATAATATGAGCATAACTTCACCTAAGCTGCATATCGATATTCATTCAACGAGGCAGAGTAAATAATATGGGCGATAAAAAATCATTACCTGATTATACAGAAAGCGAATTTTTAGATTTAGTTCGTAAAATTTATAATGCTGAAGGGCCAACAGAAAAGGATGATAATCGCCGGGTCAGGGAGTTCAGGCGACTTGTTGAACATCCATCAGCCTCCGACCTTATCTTTTACCCAGAGGATGGGAAAGATGATAGCCCCGAAGGTGTTGTTCAGGAAGTTAAAGAATGGCGTCAAGTGAATGGTAAACCGGGCTTTAAGGGTTAGCTTCTGGTCGCATAAATGAGACTGTATCTGCGTCTAAGGGCCGTGTCCACATTACGTGGGTAAGATCAATCTTCATTAAGGATAATATATGGCAACTGGTCATTTTTTACGTATAGGTGACAAGACAACATGTGGCGGAACCATACTTTCAGGCTCCCCAAATCACAGCTTTGGAGGGATTGCGACTGCGAGAAATGGTGATTCTGTATCATGTGGTAAAAATGGGAAAACTTATCATATAGCGGGTGGCATTCCCACTTACACAATTCACGGAGTTTCAGCAGCAGGTACTTTGCATAGTTGTAGTACTTGCCCCTGTAACGCAAGTTTCATTTCTTCATTCTCAAATGCTTCCTATTGGGTCGAGGAAAATAAAGCAGCTAAGGCTACTACTGTAGTTGCCGCTGCCCCTGCTCCTTTGGTAGCTCCCGGACCAGCTAAAGTAGAAGAACCTATACAACATGCTCAGACAGCTAAAAAGCCTCATCAAGAGAAACGTGAACCAGTAGATGCTGGTTTTTGTGTCCTGCCTTATGGTGCTGAAACGGGAGCTTATGAAAGATTCTTATTTGAAGGTAGTTCACCAGCAGGGACAAAAGAACTTTATCGTTCTTTGAATGGAGATAGTAAGGAATATAAAGCAGGTTCTATCATGCTTCTTGTTGATCCAGAGAAACAAGACAGTGATCAGATCGCTCATATGCAAGCAGCCAAACAACGCATTGATAAAGCGTTAGAGCCTCTTACTCATAAAGAAGCTAACTTTCTGCATACCCACTATGCAACTATAGCTAACTTCTCTAGCATCGCTGATAAAGGAATTGGCCTTGCTGCTGATCCAGTAGGAAAGTATTTCGAGAACATAGAAAGGATTCTCAAAGAAATTCAAGAAACATATAAAAACACCTATATGACAAGAGGTGCTTTGATTGGTGAGCAGTTCTATGTAAAACGTGCTCAACTATTTAAGGAACTTGATCGAGAATTAAAAATAGGCTTCCTTAATAAAGCTATGAAATTTGGTGAATACACTAAAATAAAAAATGCTCTTGGTCTGTCTACTAGTTCTATTACTCATAAATGGAATGAAACAGGGATCAAGGATATTGAAGGTTATGCAACTCACTTAGAACGATCCGTTAAATATGTTAAAGCAATGCGATACACTGGTTATGTGGGAATAGGTTTTAGTGCCCGGTAAGTGTCAAGGTAGTTGTCACCCCCGGTTAATTTAAGCCGCCTGTTTTTCCCGTTCCGGGTTCAACGTTACC
>NZ_JAERJP010000027.1 GCF_018257575.1 Tatumella sp. JGM91
GCGAACAGAACCCTGGCGGATTGATATATTGCATGTCAGCGCAAACGTTACGTCACAGCCCCCGGCCATTGCGCCCTTTGCCTGGTCGCCCGCAGCGGGGCAGCAAAAATGACCTGACGTAATGGCGAACAGAACCCCGCCGGATTGACATATTGCATATCAGCACAAGCGTTACGCCACAGCCCCGGCCGGGAATAACCGAAGCTACCGCGCAGCGGCGGAACGATCTGCCGCACAGGCCCGGAGTGCAGAGGGCCTTTGCGCCCTTTGCCTTGTCGCCTCCTGCGGGGCGGCAAAAACCATAAGTGTCAGATTATTTAATAATGTTAATTAATGTTTATTATATAAGGTATTTTTTGAACTGGATTGATTAAAAAATAACTACAATTACAGGCCGGGTCTGGTTAAATTAGCAGATAGAGCTATTTATGGTTTAAATTTCTATAGATCACCTCAGTGAAAATCAGTTTTTTTGTCGGCATAATCTGCTTTTTTCACTGATTTTTAATCAAAACGGGTTGAAATATCTCCGTTAACCGGTCAGAGGGCAATAATTAGAATAAATTGATAATGAAAAGAAAGTAGTATACCGTTAACCTTAATTTTTCCTTAAGGTGATAACATTGTCAGTTCACAAACTGAAACATAATGGCTATCGTATTTACTTTTCAGATGAAGGTAAAACCTTTCATCGCCTGATATCCGCGATGATGAATAATGATATTCAGGGAGAGTATTTAACCAGTGGTAATGCTCTGCGTAATGTCATGATCTTTGAACATGAATCTAAGAAATTTATACTGAAACGTGACAGAGAAGTTGATCAGCGATTTGAAAAGAAATTATCGGCATTATTTTCAGGATCATTTAATCTCAAACTGATTAAGAAAATCGACAGATATAAGCAGGATGTAATTGATATTACTTCTCGTTTGTATTATGTGGCAGAAAAAATAAAGTTTGGCCAGTGTGTCGATTCTTTTTGTGTCTACGAATATGCTGATGGTTATGCACTCAGTGATGAGAATATCAGCGATCACTATGAAGCAGTCGCATCATCAATATTATCTCTTCATCAGGCCGGGCTGGCCTCAAATGATATTCATCCGGCTAACTTTATCTGCAAGCCTGATGGCAAGCTGAAAGTTATTGATTTATCCTGCCGCGGCAGCATTAAAGTGTGTCAGGCTAATGACCGACTGGCTCTGAAGAAAAAATATAATCTTGATATAGAGTCGGGCGGGCTTATTTACTCTTTAATAAAAACAAAAGACAGCCTTAAATATTTTTCCAGAAAAATCCGCGGTAAAGTCTGAGATTTATCGCTGTCGGTCCAGTGCGCCATTGGTGGCGCACTGGCAGAACAGTACTCAGTCACACAGTGACTGCCTGATGGGAAACGGTAACAGCTTCACCGCTGGCTGTGGTCAGGATACTGTCCTTCATATCATCCAGCAGCTGATAACGTCGTTTATATTCAGAGCGTTTTTTACTGGCGATATCTTCGATTTTTTTCCGTTCAATTATCACCGGTAGTTCGAAGGTATTATCATCTTTTAGCGTCCCGCCGAGGGAGAGCCAGAAGTCATTATAACTGGATAGTAATTTACCTTTCTTCCGGTGATAACGGGAGCTTTTAAAGACATGCATATCATCACTGACTGCACAGACCGACTCTGCAGAGAGTAATCCGGAAAAAACTGAGATCACTTCCATCATGATTCGTTTAGGAAACAACCCGCTGGCTGACTTGGTGGCTTCTCTGATGAGGTCACTGGCGCCTTCATTATTTGGCCCCTGAAGCCCGCCAATAAACAGAGTTCTTTTATTATTGATATTCACTATCGAGAAGGTGATCAGTGAAACAGTGTGCCCCTGATAATCCATAATAATCGTTATTTCGCCTTCCCGATCAAAGTTTCCTGGTTTGCAGTAAAGCGTAAACTCTTCACCTTGTTTGCCGGAAAACTGTGCGATACTGACTACCGACTGACTGATAAGGATGTTTTTCAGACTGATATTACTCATAGAATTAATCAGGGAGTAATGATCTGTAATATATTTTACCCGTTCTGCAACTGAGCTTCCTTTTTTCAGATAGACACGGTGATGTTTAGCCAGAATTATCCCCTGAATACTGATTACCTGAGGGTAAATATCAAGGCTGGTAATTTTTTTTATATATCTGAAAGTGGAGACAGGATAGAACAAACTACGCAGGGCAAATTTAGCTCTGAAAACATTATCTTTCCACAGAGGATGGGATGAATTCCCACCAAACAATACCTTTAACGGGCTCATAATCTACCGTATATAGCAATAAAATGGCTTTAAATAAACTTACAGCATCCCATATCAGATATGGCGGTAATCAAAACGCACCGCTATCCGACAGAAAGTAAGCGGATTTTTCTTTTCAAAGAGAATGAGGTGAAGCATACTTATATTAAGAATACATTAACATATTTTAATTGTTCAGTGTGGCAGTTCATGTATCAAAATATGTCAAAAAACAAACATCTTCCGGCGGTCTGACGTACCGTCATGACCGCTATCCGGCGGGGCACCCTGTAAAAACGGGCTCTGTATCCGGTCACGGAGGGACTATCGATTACCTGCAGTTTACGGAAAGTGAACTATCCTTAATTATCACTGTTTCCGCAGACTATTCATCAAAAGGTATATCATGAAATTTAAATCCTCTTTATATATATTGATTCCGGCCCTGTTAAGTGCGTCCCTGCCAGCGATTGCCTGTACCAGCCTGGCAATTACTGACACAAAAGGTGATGTATTCCATGGCCGGACACTGGAACTCTCTGAAGATTTACCCTCCTGGTTAACCTACTATCCGGCAGGTACTGCGTTCCAGAAAAAAGCACCTGACGGACAAAATAGTGTGGCTTACACCGCTAAATACCCGATTTTAGCCATTACCTCTGATGTTTATTTTGATGGCGATGATCATAATATGATGGAAGGTATCAATGCGGCGGGCCTGTCTTTCAGCGCTAATATGGTACCGTCCGCTACTCTGACGCCGCTGCCGAAAACAGAGTATAAGGACTCTGTGCCTGTGACTTCGATCGGCGAATGGGCATTAGCGAATTTTTCAACGGTAGAACAGGTCCGCCAGGCAGTTAACAGCGGGCACTTCTGGTCCCCGGTTCTTGAAAAACTGGGCGGGGTCACTTCTCCTTTCCATTTTGCATTTTATGACAAAAGTGGCGGCAGTATTGTGGTTGAAGCGAATGACGGGAAATTCCGTGTTTATGATAACCCGACCAGAGTGATGACTAACGGCCCTGACTTTAAATGGCATTTGCAAAACCTTAATAACTATACACAACTGACAAATAAAGATCGTTCGGCAGCTGTGCTGGGTAATATTAAAGTGGCTCAGCCCGATAGCGGGATTGCGACCTCTGCGTTACCATCTTCTGATACTTCAGTCGGCCGTTTTGTCCGCGCAGTTTACTACACCACCTATGCCCCGAAATCAGATAATACAGCTACTGCGATGAATAACCTGGCCCATATCATGAATAATTTCGATCGGGTGAAAAATATTACGACTGATACTATCGGAGAGTTCGGTCCGACCGGTACTGAGTCGTCAGAATATACGGTCTGGACCAGCCTGACAGATCTTTCTGACGGCGTAATGTTTATTCGGGGTTATAACGATATGAACTATCAGAAATTCTCTCTCGCAGAGTATAAAACCAGCAACAAACCGGTATTTAAGAAAATCAACGTACCTGAATAATATACCGCGCCGGGCTGTTATTGCCCGGTCTTGCTGTGGCTATCGTGTTTTCCGGCCAGAATGAAAGTAGCAGAGGGAAAATACATACAGAGGCAGGGCCGGAAGTGATGTCTGAACCTCACTGTCGCCAGGTAAAGGATCTACTCCGTCAGTCCGGGCTGGATATTTCTGTTGAAATACAGCTTTCGTTTACAGGTGTTTTCACTCAGGAATAAAAAACGCGGGGAAATCCCGCGTGGAAAGGCTGATAAAATATATCAGCCATCTTATTATTTATCAGGCCAGTTCTTTGCGGATAATCTCTGCACCGGCACTTAATGCATGCAGTTTAGCGTTAGCGACCTGGCGGGACAGTGGGGCCATACCGCAGTTAGTTGAAGGATAAAGTTTATCAGCATCAACAAATTGCAGTGCTTTACGTAAGGTATTGGCGACGTCTTCCGGAGTTTCAATGCTATTAGTCGCGACATCAATAGCTCCGACCATAACTTTTTTACCGCGGATCAGTTCAATCAGGTCCATAGGAACATGAGAGTTCTGGCATTCCAGTGAAACAATATCGATATTCGACTTCTGCAGTTTCGGGAATGCTTCCTCATACTGACGCCATTCTGTGCCGAGGGTTTTTTTCCAGTCGGTATTCGCTTTGATACCATAGCCATAGCAAATATGAACCGCAGTTTCACATTTCAGGCCTTCGATAGCCCGCTCTAATGCCGCCACACCCCAGTCATTAACTTCATCGAAGAATACATTAAAGGCCGGCTCATCAAACTGAATAATATCCACACCGGCAGCTTCTAATTCGCGCGCTTCCTGATTCAGGATCTTCGCAAATTCCCATGCCAGTTTTTCGCGGCTTTTGTAGTGGTTATCATACAGGGTATCAATCATTGTCATCGGTCCAGGCAATGCCCATTTAATCGGTTGACTGGTTAACTGACGCAGGTACCTGGCATCATCAACGAACACCGGTTTCCTGCGTTCCACTGCGCTGACAACGGTTGGTACACTGGCATCATAGCGGTTACGGATTTTAACCACTTCACGTTTCTCGAAATCAACGCCACTAAGATGTTCGATAAAGGTCGTCACGAAGTGCTGACGGGTTTGTTCGCCATCACTGACGATATCAATACCGGCCCGCAGCTGATCATCAAGGGATAAACGCAGAGCATCTTTTTTCCCTTCGATTAATATTTCATCGTCCAGTTTCCACGGTGACCATAATTTCTCTGGCTGCGCAAGCCATGAAGGTTTAGGCAGACTACCGGCTGTTGATGTAGGTAATAAAATTTTCATTGCAGGTGACCTTATATTTTTAATCAATTAAGCTTTGTAACCAGCAGACCATTGCTCAAGAATAGTGCTGTGCGGTTTGATGAAATATTCTTCAGTGAACTTACCTTGCTCAATGGCTAACCGGCTGCGCTCTTCACGGTCGTAAACAATCGTGGTTAATGAATAATCATCATAATTCAGGCTCGGCTGATACTGCAGTCCGGCTGCTGAGTTAGCGTTGTAAATTTCAGGCCGGTAGATTTTCTGGAATGTCTCCATAGTACTGATGGTGCTGATAAGCTCAAGATTTGTATAGTCACTGAGCAAATCTCCGGAAAAGTAGAAAGCCAGCGGAGCAACACTGTTTTCAGGCATAAAATAGCGAACCTGTAAGCCCATTTTTTCGAAATAGGCATCAGTCAGCGAGTGCTTATTCTGCTGGTATTCAACACCCAGTACCGGATGTGTGTTACCGATGCGGTGATAAACACTTTTACTGGCGACACTCAGACAAATGACCGGTGTTTTTTTAAAGTGATTTTTGTACGCATCAGAATTCACGAAGCTTTTAAAAATGTTACCGTGCAGAACACCGTAATTATCAGGAACGGTGAAATCTGATTTGTTTTTGTTGTGCTCCGGCAACAATACGCTGAAGTCATAGTCGCGCACATAGGAAGAAAAGTTATTTCCTGCAATACCTTCAATCTGCTGACCGGTTTTCTTATCGAGAATATTGGTTTTCAGAATCTCAATCACCGGAAAACTTTCACCCTGTTCTTCGATTTTCATTTCAACAGAGATAATGTCAATTTCGATGGCATAGCGATCTGCTTGCGGGTTATCCCAACTGGCCAGTGAGTTAAAGCGGTTATTCATCATCACGATGGTATTACGCAGGTTTTGCTGGCGGTTATCGCCCCGGGCAAGGTTAGCAAAGTTGGTTGTGATACGGGTGTTTTCCGAAGGATTATAATTCTCATCGAAACGACTTTTTGTAATTGTATAGGTAAAATCTTTATTCATTGTCTGCCTGCGTCCTGAGTCCTGAGATGAAAACCGGCGTTATAGACTGATTTTCCGGAGATTATCGTTACCCCGCATCGCCGTTTTCACATTACCAAAAGTGAATAATATTGCATAATTTATGCCTGACTCGCTGGCAGAGGGGAAGTGATTTAATTTCAACGAACTTGAATTTTTTTCAAGATGAAGTGCAGGAACAGAAAAACCACAGATTGCAGCAGAACGTCGATTATGGCAAGAGAGGCTATAACAGCAAAGCAAAACAGTCCTATGAAATAGCGATAATTCCCGCGAATAACACCGCGCCCGGCCGCACACTGCGGTTATCAGCCCGCTGAACGAGCGCCTTGTCTTCTTTTTCAGGGGCAGGGACGACTTACATTGAGTCCCGTATGACACCATTACCTCTCCGCTCGCGCAGCTGGCGGGATGACCACCACTGGCCGTATTTCTGCGGTGAAATCTTATGATAAGCATATTTTCAGATATCAGAAAAATTGTTGTATTGATGCAGGTGAACCGCGTCATTGAAGAATTTTTGTCGCCAATGTAATGCCCGAACAGCTATTTCCACATTAGCTAAATTCCGCGATGATCTTTGCAACCTCATCAGGTCATAGCACATCACTGTGCGATACGGTTATTTTTATTTTCTTAATTTGCGATATATCTCGCAGAGGGTTTTTATGCACAATAAAAGCACACTGCTGTTACTGACTCTGTCAGTAGCAGTGTTTGGTGTTATTACCACTGAAATCGCGGTTATCGGCTTATTACCCGGGCTGGTTTCACAACTGCATGTTACGCCGGTACGGGTAGGTTTATTAGTCAGTATCTATGCAATAGTTGTTGCAGTCACCGGGCCGTTTATTACCCTGTCGCTTTCCGGATTTAATAAAAAGAAGGTACTGTTATCCATTCTGGCAGTCTTTATTATTTCTAATCTTATTTATGCGACTACGGATATTTTTAACCTGATGTTATTATTTCGCATTTTGCCAGCTCTGGCTCATGCTGTATTTTTTGCAGTGGCTCTGGTTGTTGCAGCAAATTCTGTACCTGAAGCCAAAAGAGCCGGTGCTGCGGCGATAGTCTTTGCAGGTGTTGCTGTCGGTCTGGTGTTAGGGGTACCGCTCAGTGCTCTGATTGCTGAAAATGTTTCTCTGGCGGCGGCATTTTACTTTGGTGCGGCAGCCTGTTTTATAGCGTTTATCGGGGTGTTATTCTTTATTCCTTCCATGCCGGCACGCGAAAAGATGTCATTCAGAACCCGGGTCAGTGTGTTACGCAATAAGAGGCTATGGATGGCAATCATTACCGTTTCTATGATATTTGCGGCAATGTTCTCAGCTTTTAGCTATATCTCTGACTATTTATCCGGGGTTACCAAAATTAATAATAATTATATCAGTGCCATGCTGATTTTATTCGGGGTCTGTGGATTTATAGGTAACTTTATATTCAGTCATTTTCTGCAAAAAAATGTTATTCAGACTACACATTACTACCCTCTGATATTTGGTATTGTTTTACTGTTGGTATGGTGGCTGGGTTTTTCGCCACTGGCAATGTGTTTACTCACTGTTTTCTGGGGTATCTGCCACTCTTCAGGGTTAGTTGTCAGTCAGACCTGGCTAATGGGTGAGGCGAGTGAAGCTCCTGAATTCGCTAACAGTCTGTATATGTCATTTTCTAATCTGGGGATTACTATTGGTTCATTAACCGGCGGGTGGTTTATTGCCCGCTTCGGCACCCATTCAGTCGTATTAAGCAGTATTATTTTTTCGATACTGGCTTTTTTAAGTATTGTCGCGAAAAATCGCGCCGGAAATACCGCCGGAAATACCGCATTATTATTAGCTCAGGACTCATCCAGTGATCAGTAACAGACGGTGCTCTGACTGGTTATTAGTCCAGTAAGCCATCGGCTGCTGCCTGAAGCAACTCATCAGCCACATAGCGTATTTTTGGTAATAACTGGCGGTTTTTTGGCCAGAGGATACTGACGGGTATTTCTCCTCCGGAATATCCGTTCAGTACTTCTTTTAACTCCCCGCTTTTCAGATGTCTGCCCACCAGCCATAAGGGTAATTGTGATATTCCGCAGCCCGCCAGTACCGCTGACAGCATTCCGTCACCATCCGCAAACTCATGGGTCGCGGGCGGAGTATAGCGGCTTATTTCGCCGTCAGGGTGTTTTAATAACCAGGATAAAGGCTGATGCCTGCGAAAGCCAGTGATGCAGTGATGCCTGTTCAGCTCCTGTGGTGTCACAGGTTCACCATACTGAGCAAGATAATCGGCAGCTGCACAGATAACCAGTTTTTGGGTCGTCAGTCGTCTGGCAACCAGGCCACTGCTGTCAGCGAGTTCTCCTATTCTGATAACCAGATCAATACCTTCTTCGATAGGATCAACAAACCTTTCACTGAAGGTTACGGTTAATGTCAGTTCCGGATAACGGCGTATTATTGTCAGTAACAGGGGCAGGATACGTTGTCTGCCAAATGCTGCCGGTAAATCAACCCGCAACCGTCCGGCAGGCCGGGCAATATGTGAGGTCAGTTCAGCTTCGGCTTGCTGCAGGATGTCGAGGGCATTCTGACAGCTTTGCAGAAAACGTTCACCTTCCGGTGTCAGGCTTAACCGGCGGGTGGATCGCAGGAAAAGCTTGAGACCGAGGCGGTTTTCCAGACGGCTGACGCTTTTACCTACCGCAGATTTAGTCAGCCCGAGTCTTTCTGACGCTGCTGTAAAACTCCCTAACTGTGCGGTGGTAACAAAAGCGGTAACTCCGCCCAGATGTTCTGTATTTCTCATAGAATGATCCGTCTCTGCCTGAGATAAAGGAGCGGCTGAATGCCTGACGCCGTATAGCTGAATAATACAGAATAATTTCTGCCGGGTAATAATATTCCCGGTCTTCTCCGGCCAGATATGTTAATGATAAGCAAGTTTACAGGGGGTTATTTATACAATCGGGAATCTTAACTATGCATATAATTTGTCAGTTCGGGGATGATTACGCTCTTGCCAGCCACTGGGTTACCTGTCTTAAGCAACAGCTGCCCGGGGCAAAGGTTTCGGTATGGCAGCCCCATATGCCACCGGCCGATTTCGCCATCGTCTGGAATCCTTCTCAGGAAATGCTGGATCAGCAGATTTCCCTGAAAGCCATATTTAATGCCGGGGCCGGGGTTGATGCTATCCGTCAATTGAGGTTGTCTGAGGATATTCCGGTGATCCGGCTGGAAGATGCAGGGATGGCTGAACAGATGAGTGACTATATTTCTCATGCGGTATTACATCACTACCGTGAAATGGATGAGTATGCTGTACAGTCTGAAAAAAAGATCTGGCAGGTACGTTCGCCACGCAATAAAAATGAGTACAGTGTCGGGATCTTAGGTTTTGGTGTTCTGGGACAGGCGGTTGCTGAACGCATACATGCATTAGGTTTCAGAGTAAATGCATGGAGCAGAACCCCCCATAGCAGCCGCAATATTACTTTGTATAGCGGCGATAGCAGATTAAATGATTTTCTGTCAGCCAGCCGGATTCTCGTCTGCCTGTTACCATTAACCCCGTCAACCCGGGGGATCCTGTGTACGGCACATTTTCACTGGTTACCGGATGGTGCTTATATCATTAATGCCGGCAGAGGGGAGCACCTGGTGAATGATGACCTGCTTCAGGCGTTAGACAGTGGAAAAATTGCCGGCGCAACACTGGATGTTGTCGGGCAGGAACCGCTGCCGTCGTATCACCCTTTCTGGCAGCATCATAAAATTCGTATAACTCCGCATATTTCTGCCGCGACTTTACCCGCAGTTGCGGTCAGGCAAATTAGTGAAAAGATTACAGCAATTTTAGCCGGAGCCGGCGTCTCCGGGCGGCTGGATATGTGTAATGGCTATTAACTGTGATCCGCGGTTGTCGTAATAACGGATAAGCCTTCAGGCATCGCCGAACCAGTTATAACCCCGGCTTTTCCAGTAACCACCGGGGGATTGGTCCGTGACGAAAATAGTGGCGATATGTCCGGCATTTTACATTCCGGTTTGACCGGTATCCTCAGGCGCTGCGGATCGCCGAAGTCCGGCGGCAGGGCCTGGCCGTCAAAATCAGGGACCGGAAGGGGTTGCGGGTGTAACGGTATCCTGGCAGAAGAAATACCGTTGCTGATAACCGGCTACCCGGAACGTTATTGTACGGATTGCAGCAGTATCAGACAGCGCTGACTGGTCGTCCTGGCTTGTTGCTGCTGATCGGCGCTCAGCCTGTTCCACTCCTTCACCACTGCATTTCCTGCCGTACTATTATAGTGATACTTCCGCAATGAATAATCGGAATTAGAACCTTCAACGGTTTTTTCCAGTACCCGGGTAAAGTTATCTGCGGTGACCTGTTCTGGCCCGCTTGCAACGGCACACAGTAACGAACGGTAATAATGCATGGTATCTGGCGGAACTGTTTTCGGCCACAGCCAGAGGGAGGCAATAATCATCAGTATCAGCAGCAGGTAAAACTTCCGGCGACGGAACAAAGTGACAGACAGTGACATATTCGGTATTCACAATTTATGCAGGCTAAGAGTTTTGCCGGATAATATCACAGAAAAGTCACATATTTTTAAACCAGTAGCAAATTCCCCCGGTTATGCTGAGCAGGATGTAGCCATATTTATCTGTAAAATCATATTTAAGCAGCAATTACCAGTGTAAATGTTTATCAAATGTTCTGTTTTTGTTTTCAGTATGTATAATCTGGTTTCACTTAAAACCAGGGTGTATACGTATGACCTCGACATCAAAAAAAAAGCCTTTATGGCTCAAAACAGGTAGTTTTTTACTTGGGATAATACTCGTACTGACCGCCATTTTTTTTATTTATGGCGGTATCAAACTGATCTCACTGGGGGGAAGCTGGTATTTTCTGATCTCGGGTATTCTGATGCTGATCAGCGGCTATCTTTTGCTACGCGGCCGTTCTTCCGGGGCAGTGCTTTATATTCTGACCATGGCCGGGACCATTCTATGGGCGCTTGCCGATGCGGGGCTTAATTTCTGGCCGTTAATTTCCCGACTGATGTATCCGGGCGGACTGGCAATTATTGCATTCTTATTACTGCCTCCTTTGCGCCGTTATGAAAACCGTGCATCGGAGTGGAAAAGTGCTTATCTGTTAGGCTTGCTGTCTGTTGTGGCCTTTGCGGTGTCATTTGGTTATATGTTTGTCCCCCATGATCCGGTGCCATTTGCTGGCCAGCAACAGCCGCTGGTACCTGTAGCCAAAGACCGGATGCAGAAAAACTGGGACAACTACGGTAATACCCCCGGTGGCAGCCGCTTTGTCGCGCTGGATCAGATTAACCGGAATAATATTTCAGCACTGAAACCTGCCTGGACTTTCCACACCGGGGATATTCCCCTTAGTCCTGATGGTAACGGTGCAGAAGATCAACAAACACCTTTGCAGATCGGGGACCGTGTTTTCCTGTGTACTCCCCATAACAATGTGATTGCGGTTGATGCGGATACAGGGAAGCAGATCTGGAAAGCTGATATCAACGCCAAATCGTCTGTCTGGATGCGCTGCCGTGGTCTGGCTTATTTTGATGCGACCGCGCCGGTACCGCAGCCAACTGTACCTGGCAGTACGCTACCGGCTCCGGTGGCTACGGTAAATGCCGGAGGCTGTGAACGTCGTATTCTGATGAATACTATCGATGACCGCCTGATTGCGCTGAACGCTGACAATGGTGAATTCTGTGAAGACTTTGGTAACAAAGGTACAGTGAATCTGTTAGCCGGGATGGGCCATGCGCCGGATCCGCAATATGTGATCACATCGGCACCGACCCTGGCGGGTACGACTGTGGTGGTCGGTGGCCGGGTATCTGATAACGTCAGTACGGATATGCCCGGTGGTGTGATCCGTGGGTATGACGTTATCACGGGAGCGTTGCGCTGGGCCTTTGATGCGGGCAACAAGGATCCTAATACAGTACTGAAAACCGGAGAACATTATGTCAGGAGTACCCCGAATTCATGGGCTCCGATGTCTTATGATCCGTCGATGAATACCGTATTTATGCCGATGGGCAGTTCTTCTGTTGATATCTGGGGAGCAAACCGCACAGCACTGGATCATAAATACGGTGCTTCTGTGCTTGCTGTTGATGCGACCACAGGTAAAGAAAAATGGGTATATCAGACAGTCCGCAATGATCTGTGGGACTTTGATGTTCCTATGCAACCGGGCCTGATTGATTTTAAAACCGGCGATGGCAGTGAAAAACCGGCAGTCGTTGTGGGCACCAAAGCAGGACAGATTTATGTGCTGGATCGTCTGACAGGAAAACCACTGACCAAAGTGGAAAATGTCACAGTGCAGGGCGGAGGGATCCCGGGGGAGCAATACAGCTATACTCAGCCACGTTCTGTCGGGATGCCACAAATTGGTGCGCAGACATTAAAAGAGTCTGATATGTGGGGGGCCACCCCTTTTGACCAGCTGGTATGTCGTATCAGCTTTAAATCAATGCGTTATAACGGACTCTATACCGCACCAGGTACCGATAAATCGCTGAGCTTCCCTGGTTCTCTGGGAGGAATGAACTGGGGCAGTCTGTCTGTCGACCCGGTGAACCACTACATCTTTGTCAACGATATGCGCCTCGGCCTGTGGCAGCAGCTGATCAAAGCCGACCCTGAGGCACAGACTGCGGTGAATACCGGCGGTGAGGCTGTTAATACCGGAATGGGCGCCGTACCGATGAAAGGTGCACCTTATTCGGTGAATAAAAACCGCTTTATGTCTCCGCTGGGTATTCCATGTCAGGCACCACCGTTCGGTACTCTGAGTGCTATTGATATGAATACGCAGAAAATTGTCTGGCAGGTGCCGGTGGGTACGGTTCAGGATACCGGCCCGTTCGGCATTAAAATGGGGGTAAAAATGCCTGTCGGTATGCCAACACTGGGCGGTACGCTGGCGACACAGGGCGGGCTGGTATTTATTGCCGGGACCCAGGATTACTACCTGCGTGCTTTTGACAGCTCAACCGGTAAAGAAGTATGGAAAGCGCGTTTACCTGTCGGCAGTCAGGGCGGACCGATGAGCTATGTTTCGCCGAAGACCGGTAAACAGTATATCCTGATTTCTGCGGGTGGCGGACGTCAGTCTCCGGACCGCGGTGATTATGTGATTGCTTACGCACTGGACAAATAATCATAATACAACCGCCCCCCGAAAGGGGGCGGATTGTATTAATGAAGCAGGAACAGGGTTGCCAGACCGAGAAAGATAAAAAAACCGCCGGTATCCGTCATGGCGGTAATCAGTACGCTGGAACCAATAGCAGGGTCCCGCTTCAGTTTGGTCATTATTAGCGGAATTAATACCCCCATACAGGCAGCAAGCAACAGGTTAAGGATCATAGCCAGCATCATCACTCCGCCCAATGCCAGGTTGTGATACAGCAGCCAGGTTATCAGCCCCATAATACCGCCCCAGAAAATCCCGTTAATTAACGCGACCCCAAGCTCCCGCAGAAACAGAAATGAAAAGTTACCCGGTTCGACCTGATGTAAAGCGAGGGCCCGGACAATCATGGTGATGGTCTGATTTCCGGTATTACCGCCGATACCGGCAACAATCGGCATCAGCGTCGCCAGGGCGACTAAATGGGCAATGGTATCTTCAAACAGACCTATCACCCTTGACGCAATAAATGCTGTACACAGATTAAGTGCCAGCCAGGCCCAGCGATTCTTTACCGCTTTACTGACCGGGGCAAAAACATCTTCTTCCTGACTGACCCCGCCCATTTTTCGGATGCTGGACTCATTTTCCTGATTCACCAGGTCGATAATATCTTCAATCGCGATACGGCCGATCAACCGTTGTTTCGGGTCAGTGACCGCGGCCGAAATCAGGTTATAACGTTCAAAAGCACTGGCGGCATCTTCAGCCTTATCTTCCAGCCGGAAGGTCACCGGTGAGGAATTCATGATATCGCAGACTTTACGATCCGGGGCATTGACCAGAATATCGGTCAGCATCAGTTCACCCAGTAACCGGTTATCACTGTCAGTAATAAATAATTTATCAGTACCCTCAGGAATTTTTCCTTTACGGCGCAGAAAGCGTTGCACAACCCCGAGTCTGATATCACTACGCACGGTGATAAAGTTGAAATCCATCACCCGTGCCACACCATCAACGTCATTTTTGATGATATTCAGCAAGTCGGAGCGTTGTTTCGGGGTCAGCGAAGTCAGCAGCCGTCCGGTCAGGTCGCGTGGCAGAAAACGGGCCAGCCATGCCTGGTCGTCGATATCCAGCGGGGCGATCGCTTGCAGAATATCTTTGTCTGTCATCGGCTCGGTCAGACTTTCCCAGACATTTTCCGACGCTTCAACCAGTACCCGCCCGCGATGTTCAGCCGGGACCATTTGCCACAGTGCCTGGCGGGCATCCTCGGGAAGTGACTCCAGAATATCTGCAATATCAGCAGCATGCAGATTATCGAGATCAGTTGTGAGTTGTTTACAGAGCGGGCCCAGTTGTGGATCGGTCAGGCAGGTCTTTGCCGGGTATTTTAACAGGCCAGTGATTAGCGCCGGGTTATTCAGTAACCCGGTAATAATATTCTGACGTTTTTGCTGCAATGTACGGGTATGAGGTACGGGCATACAACATCCTCTGTTAGAAACCAGCGTGGTTAATCCGGCGCAAGATATAATTAATCATAAACGAAAATATAAACAGACGGGCCGGGAAGTGACGGAAAACAGTGATGAGCTGCTGCAGATGAGGTCCGGACGGACTAATAATAATGATCCCTGCCTCCGGCACGCAACGCTGCCGCAAATGAGACAGGGCAGAGTCACTTATTTGATAGATGTTTTCTGAGCCAGCAGGGTGGCAAAGCGCATACGGATACGCTGACCATTAGCATCAGTTTTATGCAGTTCACCGTGGTGTTCATTATATTTCAGAATATGCCAGTTACGATAATAATGGCTTAACTCCCCGGATTTAAAGGTAAAAGGAAAATCCAGCGGGCAGGGAGTATCAGTGGTATCCATAGCTGCAACAATCAGGTTAAAGCCTTCTTTTGCAGTGGATGCCTGCATATCGGCAATCAGTTGCGGGATGGTCTCAGGCTGCAGGAACATCATTACCACGGTCGAGATGACTAACTGAAAGCTGCCGTTAAACCGGTGGTGGTTTACATCGATATTTTCACAGCGAATATGGGAAAGCTGTTCCTGATCGATCATTTGTTGCAGATGAGCCAGACTGGCCGGATTATTATCCCAGCCAATAATATCAAAGCCATGGGCGTTAAGGTATAAGCTGTTACGTCCCCGCCCACAGCCAATATCCAGTGCTTTCCCGACCGTTAAACGGGGGAGTGCTTCCCGCAGCTCGGAATGGGGAAGTGAGAGCTGATACTTCTCTGCATAATAGTTATCAGGCCGGAGAGAGTGCTTATCCATGTTATGTCGGCTCCTTTTCGTCTTCTTCTTTCAGGTTCAGTTGCCAGCCGGTAACGTCCTGCCAGTAGAGTTGTTCACGTTCCAAATCAAGTTGCACCAGTGCATTCTGGCTGAAAAAACCGGTCGGAAAAATCAGCGTCCAGTGTCCGTCGTCGGTCTCCAGTCTCAGGCTGGCCGGATGTGTCGTTGCCTGGCGCTGGTTACTTAACAGGCTGGCCAGACGCAGGATAAAGATCAAGGGTAAAAACTGCTTCTTTTTAAAAGACATAAAACGGGGAAATTCCTCCGTCTTGATACCCTTACGGTGATTACGTACCAAAGTTGCCAGCAGTAATTGCTGTGACTGGCTAAAGCCCGGCATATTGGAGTTTTGCAGGATATACGATGAATGGCGTTGCATTCCGCTGTGATTAATCGATAAGCCGACTTCGTGTAACATTGCTGCCCACTGTAATAATGCGGTCAGCTGAGGATTTTCCAGTTTCGGGTTTTGCTGCTGCCACTGGCTGTGTAGATGCCGGGCGGTTTGTAATACACGGTCAGCCTGCTCACTGTCAATCGCGTAATGGTTCGCCAGACTTTGTGCGGTGCGGGTGCGGATATCCTGATGGCGGAAGCGCCCCTCCATCTCATACAATACCCCTTCACGCAGTGCACCGTCCGAATAGAGCAGCTCGCGGATCCCCAGTGAGTCAAAAACACCGCGTAAAATTGCCAGCCCCGGGACAAACACCGTTTTACGTTCTTCCGATAATCCGGGCAGGCTTAACGCATCAAAGGACTTAAACTTAATCACTTCATCGTACAAACGGTCAAGTCCGTCAGGGGTGATCGTTTTTTCTTTTTCACCCAGCGCCGCCAGGACTTCACAGGCGGCTTTAATGGTTCCTGAGGCACCAAGAGCATATTTCCATCCCTGCAGGCGAAACTGCCAGGCAAGGGTTTCCAGTTTCCGGACCGATGCCAGCCGTGCACGGCGGAAATTTTCTGCCGAAATAGTCCCGCCAGGGAAATAAAGATTAGAGAAACTAACGCAGCCCATCCGGCGGCTTTCGACCAGCTGGGGTTCAAAATCTTCACCGATCACCAGTTCGGTAGAACCGCCACCGATATCGATCACCAGTTTGCGGCCTTTCTCCGGCTGAGTGTGCTCGACCCCCATAAAAATTAACCGGGCTTCTTCGTTACCGGCAATAATTTCTATCGGATAGGGTATTATTTCGGCCGCACGTTGTAAAAACTCTTCGGCGTTAGTGACAACCCGTAATGTATGCGTTCCGACGATTGAAACATTTTCTGCCCGGAACCCCTGTAAACGCTCGGCAAACAGCGCCAGGCAGGACAGGCCGCGCTGGATCCCTTCTTCACTCAGACAATTCCGGTCATCAATAGCATCAGCCAGATGGACCCGCTGCTTCAGGCGACTAAGAACCTGTAAAGCACCGTCTACCACCCGGGCGATAACCATATGAAAACTATTAGAACCGAGGTCGATTGCCGCGAATTCCTGCGGTTTAGCTGCTTTTTTTGGCGTCGTTGGCATAGGTATTATTCAGGTTGTTCCAGGTTTCTGATGTACTCGTAAATAGCCAGTTGTCCGCGGACTTTACGGCGGTTACCGCGTGGCACATAACGATTACTCATCTCTTTATCAATGATCCTTGCTTTCACCGTATCGCTGAACAAAATACCGATGATATCAAGAATACGTTGCTTAATTTGCGGGTCGAGAATTATAACAGCAACTTCAATCCGGTAATCAATATTCCGCGTCATCCAGTCTGCCGAAGAGAGATAGACTTTTTTATCACCGTTGTTTTCAAAAATGTAGACCCTGTCATGTTCCAGATAACGGTCGAGGATACTGATCACTCTGATGTTCGTGCTGATACCGGGTAAGTCCGGAATCAGTGAGCACATTCCCCTGACCAGCAGGTTGACTTTCACCCCTGCTCCCGAGGCAGCATACAAGCGGTCAATCAGTCCTTTATCTACCAGGTTATTGATTTTAAGCGTTATTCCTGCCGGATTTCCCTGTTGTGCATGGGCTATCTCCTGATCAATTAACTGATACAGCATACGTCGTGAATTCTGCGGTGATACCATCAGATAATCAAAAGATACCGGACGGTAAGGGTTTTCAATAAAGTTAAATACCCGGCGGACTTCGTTGGTGATACGCGCATCGGAGGTTAACAATGAGTAGTCCGTATACAAGCGGGCTGTTTTTTCATTGAAGTTACCGGTGCCGATATGTGCGTAGCGTACCAGTTCTTCACCTTCCCGGCGGGAGATTAAAAACAGTTTAGCGTGGATTTTTAACCCCGGCGCCGAAAATATGACATGCACACCGGCCTCTGTCAGCCGTTTCGCCCAATGGATATTGGCTGCCTCATCGAATCTTGCCTGTAACTCTACGACCACGGTCACTTTTTTTCCGTTGTGTGCTGCGTGGATCATGGCATCCATAATCCGGGAATTTTTTGCGACCCGGTAGATATTAATTTTTATTGAAAGAACCGCAGGGTCAAACGATGCCTGGCGTAAAAATTCCAGCACATGCTCAAAGGTATGGTACGGGTAATACAGCAGAATATCCCGGGAGCGTACAGCATCAAAACCATTGCGGTAGTTATCGAATCCCGCGTGACGGATCGGTGGCAGTGGCTTATTTTCCAGATTGCGCTGGCCCGCATTCGGGAACTGGATAAAATCTTTAAAGTTGTGATAACGCCCGCCCGCCAGAATGGAATCATAATTTGAAACAGAGAGTTTTTCACACAACATTTCAACCATAGGGGCTGGCATATCCCGCTGGTAAACAAAGCGTACCGGCTCGGCGGTTAATCGCTGTTTCAGGCTGGATGACATAAGCTCCAGCAGGCTCGATTCCATTTCTGTGACCAGATCATATTCTGCATCGCGGGTCATTTTCATGGAGTAAGCATTCAGTTCGTCGTAATCGAAGAAACCTTTAAAAATATCATCCAGACAATATCTGAGAATATTATCCAGCAGGATCATCGGTTTTTTCCTGCGTGGCGGTTCGGCCGGCAGATTAATAAAACGCGGCACTTTATCGGAAGGAATCTCAAGCAGGGCGTAGCGGATATCTTCACCGCGGATAACCTCTACTGCCAGATAGGTATAATCATCTTTCAGAAACTGTGTCAGGTCGGTTTCGCTGTTCAGCAAAATAGGGGTAACGTGCGGACGCAGATTGCGGGCAAAATAGTCGCGCAGCCATACCTGCTGGTTGGTGGAAAGCTGACGTTCATTGATCAGGAATATCTGGTTACGGGCCATTTCCAGCAACAGTTCGTTGTAAAGCAGGTCGAATTCCTGGTCTGCCCGCATAACCCGTTGCTGAATTTTTTTCATTAAATGGCGGGGAACCGTCACTGAGCCTTGTTCTTCACCAATCAGAATCCGGCGTTTCAGCTCGGCAAAACGGACTTTATAGAATTCATCAAGGTTGCTTGAATAAATACCAAGAAAACGCATTCTTTCGATAAGCGGATTGAGTTTGTCAGCAGCTTCCTGTAGCACCCGTTCATTAAATGATAACCAGCTTAACTCTTTTTCTATATACAGCTTTTCCTGACCCATCCTGACCCCGTATTGCTGTGACACAACTAAAGCTTCAGTTTCTCATGCCATTATGGCGAGAATATTGCAGAAATGTCCAATACTGCTCAGTAACAAAAAAAGCGGAGGAGGGCGCTAAGAAAAAAACGCTGCCTGTGACTCCGGCAGCGTTTCAGTGGCTATTCGCTCAGTGGCGAACGAATACCGGTGGCAGGCAGAGGAGTGCCATCCAGCCAGGCCAGACCATCCTTTAGTCTCAGCCGGTTTTCAAGAAACCACTGAATGGCTTGCGGGTAGATCACATGTTCCTGAACCCGGATTTTATCCTGTAGCTGTTGTTCGGTATCACCGTTATTTACGGGGACCACAGCCTGTAATATCACCGGGCCACCATCCAGCTGTTCCGTGACAAAATGTACCGAAACCCCGTGTTGTTTATCACCATTCTCCAGAACCTGGCGATGGGTATGCAGGCCGGGATAGGCTGGCAATAATGACGGGTGAATATTGATCATGTGACCGGCGTAATGCTGTACGAATTCCGCACTCAGGATACGCATATAACCTGCCAGCACTACCAGGTCGGGAGAATATTCGTCAACCAGTTTCATCAACTGCCGATCAAATTGCTGACGGTCAGCAAAATCTGACGGTGTCAGGGCATGTGCCGGAATCCCGGCCTGCCGCGCCCGATCAAGTCCGCTGGCGGTCACCTTATTGCTAAAAACTGCAACAATTTCAGCGGCTTCTGCAAGCTGGCCAGATCTGCAGGCATCGATAATTGCCTGCAGATTGGTGCCGGTGCCGGAAATCAGGATCACCAGCCTTTTCATCACTTAATCACTACCTGCTCATCGCTGGTGGTGGCCGCTTCAATGACCCCGATTTTCCAGGCTTTTTCGCCGGCATCCTGCAGTAACTGTAACGCTTTATCAGCATTCTCCGGACTCAGGGCAATAATCATCCCCACACCGCAGTTAAAGGTACGGTACATTTCGTGAGTACTGACATTGCCGGCCTGTTGTAACCAGCCGAAAATGGCCGGCCATTGCCAGCTGCTTTCATCAATCACGGCACGGGTATTTTCCGGTAATACACGCGGAATATTTTCCCAGAAACCACCGCCGGTCAGGTGAGCAATGGCATGTACATCAACCTGTGCAATCAGGTTCAGAATATTTTTGACGTAAATACGGGTCGGTGCCAGCAGGTGATCGGCCAGAGACTGACCTTCCAGCTGTTTTACTGAAGGATCTGTCTGGCTGACTTCCAGAATTTTACGGATCAGTGAATAACCGTTGGAATGCGGACCGCTGGATCCCAGAGCCAGCAGAACATCGCCATCACTGACTTTACTGCCATCAATAATTTCTGATTTCTCAACCACTCCGACGCAGAAACCAGCAACATCGTAATCTTCACCATGGTACATACCCGGCATTTCGGCCGTTTCCCCGCCGACCAGGGCACACCCTGATTGTGAACAGCCTTCAGCAATACCACTGATCACCGCGGCAGCAGTGTCGACATCCAGTTTCCCGGTGGCATAATAATCCAGGAAAAATAGCGGCTCAGCCCCTTGCACGACCAGGTCATTCACACACATTGCAACCAAATCAACACCGATATGGTCGTGGCGTTTCAGATCCATTGCTAAACGCAGCTTGGTGCCTACGCCATCGGTGCCTGAAACCAGAATAGGTTCACGGTATTTTTGTGGTAAGGCACAGAGTGCACCAAATCCACCGAGTCCACCCATCACTTCCGGGCGGCGGGTTTTTTTTACAACACCTTTAATACGATCAACCAGATCATTACCAGCATCAATATCAACACCGGCATCTTTATAACTGAGAGTGGTTTTGTCGGTCACTGCGGAGTCCCCACGCGAATTGCGGTTGGTGGTTTAAATAGAGCGCGGCTATTCTATCAGTGCAGGCAAACGTTTGCGAGTCTGATGTTAACCTGAAATTATCTGTCCGGAGCTTCAGACGCCGTCAGGGTGGCAGAGACAAAAAATGTCTGCGGATTGATACACAGGCGTATAAGCCACAGCGAAAAAGCGCTATAATCCGGCGATTTTTTTTTAGCTCAACACACTCCGGGAGAATAATAATGAAGATCGTGGAAGTCAGACACCCGCTGGTCAGACATAAACTGGGCCTGATGCGTGAGCATGATGTCAGTACCAAACGTTTTCGTGAACTGGCTTCAGAAGTGGGCAGTTTACTCACCTATGAAGCAACCGCCGATCTGGAAACAGAAACTGTCACTATTGATGGCTGGAATGGCCCGGTGCAAGTTGATCAGATCAAAGGTAAAAAAATTACCGTTGTTCCTATTCTGCGAGCCGGTCTGGGAATGATGGATGGTGTACTGGAACATATTCCCAGTGCCAGAATCAGTGTGGTAGGCGTGTACCGTGATGAGAAAACGCTGGAACCTGTGCCTTATTTTCAGAAGCTTGCTTCGAATATGGATGAACGTATGGCGCTGGTGGTTGACCCGATGCTGGCAACCGGCGGCTCGATGATCGCCACTATTGATCTGCTGAAAAAATCCGGTTGTAACAGTATAAAAGTCTTAGTACTGGTCGCGGCCCCGGAAGGGATTGCTGCACTGGAGAAAGTACATCCGGATGTTGAACTGTACACTGCCTCTGTCGATCAGGGACTGGATGAACAGGGTTATATTATCCCGGGTCTGGGTGATGCCGGTGATAAAATCTTTGGTACTAAATAATCAGTCGTTGTTATCGGGTAATGCTCAGCGGGCTGGTCGCTGGCCTATGAAGTCATTACTCTTTAACAGTGAAACTGCACAACAGATAACGTCACCGTTATCTGTTGTCGGTATATACCGGCAGCTGTGTTTTTTTCAGACCGACTCTGTGTCGGTTTTTTTATGTCCGGACAATTTTAAAGGGGATAAGCAGCAATGATACGGCGCACTATTGCGGTTGACGAAAGACCGTCGTTACTCCAGACCATTCCGCTCAGTTTACAGCATTTATTTGCGATGTTTGGTGCCACTGTACTGGTACCGATTTTGTTTCATGTGAATCCGGCCACCATCCTGTTATTTAATGGCCTGGGGACATTACTGTACCTGTTTATTTGTAAAGGAAAAATCCCCGCCTATCTCGGTTCCAGTTTTGCTTTTATTTCGCCGGTTTTGTTGCTGTTACCCCAGGGATATAACGTTGCATTGGGGGGATTTATTTTATGCGGAGTTCTGTTCTGCCTGGTCGGGCTGCTGGTCAAAAAAGCCGGTACTGGCTGGCTTAATATTATGTTTCCTCCGGCAGCGATGGGCGCGATAGTGGCGATTATCGGCCTGGAACTGGCCAGTATCGCCGCCGGAATGGCCGGGTTACTGCCGGCTGAGGGGGCCACGATTGACAGTAAGACCGTGACTGTTTCACTGGTAACCCTGGGGGTTACCGTCTTTGGTTCAGTGTTATTCCGCGGATTTCTTGCCATCATTCCGATCCTGATCGGGGTCGTTTTCGGTTATATGCTGGCTTCTTTTATGGGGATGGTTAACTGGACCGGCGTTGAACAGGCACACTGGTTTGCGTTACCGGTTTTTTATAAGCCGCGTTTTGAGTGGGCGGCAATGCTGACCATCCTGCCTGCAGCGCTGGTGGTGATCGCTGAACATGTGGGCCATCTGGTGGTTACCGCAAATATTGTTAAACGTGATCTGATTAAAGATCCGGGATTACATCGCTCAATGTTTGCCAATGGCCTGTCTACCGTAATTTCAGGCTTTTTCGGCTCCACCCCGAACACCACCTATGGTGAGAATATCGGAGTGATGGCGATCACCCGCGTTTACAGTACCTGGGTAATTGGCGGAGCGGCAGTAATTGCTATTTTTCTGTCCTGTATCGGTAAGCTGGCCGCGGTTATTCAGGCGATCCCTGTTCCGGTAATGGGCGGAGTCTCTTTACTGTTATACGGGGTGATTGCTGCTTCCGGGATCCGCGTACTGATTGATTCCAAAGTGGATTACAGTAAACCACAAAACCTGATGCTGACTGCGATTATCCTGATTATTGGCGTCAGCGGGGCCAAAATTCAGCTGGGAGCGGTGGAACTTAAAGGCATGGCTCTGGCGACGGTGGTCGGTGTGATATTAAGTATCCTCTTTCATATTATCAGTCTGGTACGTCCGGAACCTGAGGAATATGACAACGCAGAGTAAGGGACGACATATAAAGCAGGCAACCGCGGGTTGCCTGATTCATATCGACAGGGAAGTTGTGATAGACTCAGCAGGTTTCTTGCGAGTTATGCTGAGGTGCACCTGAACACGCCGGCGCAATTGTCATTGCCACTTTATTTGCCTGATGATGAAACCTTTGCCAGTTTTTGGCCGGGGGCGAATTCATCATTATTAGCTGCGCTCAAAGCAGCGCTTGATCAGCAACATGGCGGTTATATTTATTTCTGGTCACGGGAAGGCGGGGGCAGGAGCCACTTGCTGCACGCAGCCTGTACGGAAATATCATCACGTGATGCCGCCGTAGGCTATGTTCCGCTGGATAAACGCACCTGGTTTGTGCCTGAAGTACTGGAAGGTATGGAGCACCTGGCGCTGGTATGCATCGATAATATCGAATGTATTGCCGGGGATGAAGCCTGGGAAATGGCTATTTTCGATCTCTATAACCGGATCCTCGAGACCGGAAAGACCCTGTTACTGATCACCGGTGATCGCCCGCCCAGACAGCTGAACCTGAAATTAGCCGATCTTGCATCGCGTCTTGACTGGGGGCAGATTTACCGGCTACAGCCGTTATCGGATAACGAAAAACTCCAGGCCTTACAGCTGCGATCCGGTTTACGGGGGTTTGAGTTACCAGAAGATGTCGGGCGTTTTCTGCTGAAACGGCTGGACAGGGAAATGAGAACATTATTTGAGACCCTGGATCAGTTGGATCATGCCTCTATCACTGCCCAGCGAAAACTGACAATTCCTTTTGTTAAAGAGACCCTCGGGCTTTAGTCCCCGAGGATTTCCAGCACATTTTCCGGCGGGCGGCCAAGCCTTGCCCGCTCACCGTTGACCACGACAGGTCGCTCAATCAGTTTCGGGTGTTCGGCCATGGCCTGCAGTAATGTATCTTCACTTAAGGCCGGGTCATTTAATCCCGACTGTTTATAGATTTCTTCGCCACGGCGCATCAGCTGGCGGGGATCTGTAAAACCGAGTCTGGTTAGCAGGGATTTAACAGTGGCAATATCGGGCGGATTATCCAGATAGAGAATAATCTCGGGGTCGACCCCGTGTTGCTGTAACAGCTGCAATGTTTCACGGCTTTTCGAGCAACGGGGATTGTGATAGATACGGATGGTCAAAGTAATTACCCTTTCTGATACTGACGGTAGCGTTGTTGCAGCTGACGAAGCTGGTCTATACGGGCATCATAACGTGCCTGTTTCAGGCTGCCAACCGGCACCTGTGCGCTGGCGCTGCTCAGTGCACGGATAGCCTGGTCAAGCTGCCCGTCCAGTGCCAGACCCTGTGCCTGATCGAATAATACCTCATCACTGAGTCCCTGAGCGGCATCTGCCTGGCTCAGTAAATCCCAGCCATTTGGGTCGTCAGGATAGTCCCAGCTATAGCGGTTCAGCAGCTTACTGGCATTCGCTGGCTGCCCTGCCTGTAAATAGGCATTGGCAAGGTTGAGCTGTATCACCGGATTTTTCCGCGGGCTGCCGGCCGCGGTGAGTAAACGTATGGCAGCGGCAGGTTGCTTCAGACCGATATCAATGTCCGTCATAAGGTCGAGAAACCACGGATTAGCTGGCTGGCTTTGCAATAATGGCTGAATAATATTTTTGGCATCCTGAAACTTTTTGGCAGCCATAAACTGTATCGCTCTGCCGTATTTTGCGGCCAGTTGCTGACGGGTATTGCCTTTGGCATAGTTATTCAGTACTTCATCCAGTAATGCGTTACTTCGGCCCTGTGATGTGCCATACATTCCCATAATGCGGACTTTGGCAAAAAAGAAGTCTTGCGAGGAGTGGACGACGACCGGAGGCATTTGGTTCGCCCGATCACGGGCATCGGCCAGACGACTATCAGGTAACGGGTGCGTTAACAGAATTTCCGGGGGTTTCGACGCATAGCGTGACTGGTCGGCCAGTTTCTGCATAAAAGCGGGCATTGCCTGCGGATCAAACCCTGCCCGTTGCAGGACCTGAATACCAATACGGTCAGCTTCTTTTTCGTTATCCTGGGTAAAACTGATAATTCCCTGCTGGGTGCCTGCCAGGGTACCGGTTAATGCTGCCATTCCCGCCTGCGGGCTGGCCATGGCCAGCAGGATTGAGCCAAGTGCCCCGACCCAGGTTAACGGTGCACTGCGCTTTTGTGCTTCCATTGCCCGCGCCAGATGTCGCTGCGTCACATGGGATATTTCGTGTGCCATCACTGAGGCCAGCTGGCTTTCATTATCTGTATAACGAAAAAGCGCCGAATGCAGTACTACATTTCCGCCAAAGAAAGCGAAAGCATTCAGTTCATCATTCTGTATCAGGTAAAAATGAAAGGGAGTTTTGACTGACCAGGCATGAGCGACCAGACGCTGGCCGAGAGTATTAATGTAGTTTGTCAGTAACGGATCATTAATCAGCGGTGCACTGCCGCGTAACTGACGGACATAATAATCGCCCATCTGCAGTTCCTGATTAATCGATAAAGTCGCCCCGGCCGTCGTCCCGATATCCGGCAGCGAATCAGTGATATCAGCAAACGCAGGACAGATACCGCTGCCGGCTGAGGTAATTAATAGCAGAGTTGCTAACGTTTTATTTAACAAATACCTCATCACCTGTCCCTGTTTATCTGATTTGATGTTTTGACCTTTTTCCGGCCCGGAGGTTCGCGTTGTCAGGCAGGCCGTCTGTTAACGGTGTCTGTTGGCAGGCTGAACGGGGCCGGACAGATCACCCGCAGTATAGCAGAGAGTGAAACAGGGACAGAACAGGAGAGTCTTCCGCCGCAGAGTATCTGCGACGGAAAATAACGGCGCAAACGTCAGGCGTTCAGATAGCTGAGTATAACTTCGTGATGATTTGAGGTTTTAAAATCATCAAATACTTTTTCTATTTTTCCATCAGTACCGATCAGGAATGATGTACGGTGGATCCCGTCATAGGTTTTCCCCATAAACTTCTTTTCCCCCCAGATACCAAACTGCTCGCAAACCTGATGATCCTCATCAGATAACAGAGTGAAGTTCAGCAGTTCTTTTTCAGCAAAACGCGACAGTTTTTCCGGTTTGTCGGTGCTGATACCCACAACCTGTACTCCGGCATTATTCAGGGTTGCCATATTATCCCGTAAACCACAGGCCTGCACGGTACATCCCGGGGTCATCGCTTTCGGATAGAAGTAAACCAGTACCCGTTCTCCCCGGAAGTCGGTTAAATTAACCTGTTCTCCGTCCTGGTCTGGCAAGCTAAACATAGGTGCATTATCGCCGGCTTTCAGTGGATTCATCATAACTCTCCGATGGTTATCTTTTGGCCGAATCAGCCAGTGAAAATTAATTTTATCAGACAGCTTTACCTTCGGTAATATTCTGCTGCAGAGCAAGTGCGGAAAATGCTTATTCTTCCCGCGGGTAATACCAGGATACGGATGTTTTTCACTAATGATGACGGCAGATGACTTATTGTGCAGGAGATGTTTCTGACGGGTCACTGTCGAGCATACTGTGTAGCCGTATACTGCCTTGCCCGTTGAGTTCTGTACAGAGCCGGTGAAATGCCTGTTCAAATAAGTAGCGATCATCGCGGGCATCACTGTGGGCCGTCATCTGGATGTTCAGGGTCGGCTGCGAATTTTCACGGCCCGGGGTCGTGCGTGATACCAGTTCAGCAATATTCATCCGGTGCTGGTCCAGCAAATCAGTAAAACGTTCGATAATACTGGGGGAATCCGCGACTTCAACTGTGATCCAGGTGGTTTCCGGACGGGGAGGCTGTGTCTCTACCCGGGTGCGCTTCATCACAATCAGTAACTCAAGTTCCGCCCCTTTCAGGGGTAATGTTGACTCAATAAGTCCGATAGCATCCCAGCTTCCCGACAGCAGCATAATAAAGGTGAATTCATCGCCCAGAATTGCCAGCCGGCTATCATCAATGTTACATCCGCAGCGGCTGACATGACGGGTGATGGTATTGACAATGCCTGGCCTGTCAGCACCGAGAGCGGTGATCACTAAATGATGTTGCGGTGACTGTGGCAAAGTACTCTTTCCTGTTTTTTTCTAATAACTCTAAGGTAAACATAAAAAAAACTGCTGACAAGCTCAGGAAGCGTCTGGCTGGCTTGCTTTTCACATGAAGTAAACCTTACCATGAAGTAATTGCACGTTGAGGGGATCACTCATGTTTACCGGAAGTATTGTTGCGCTGATTACACCAATGGATGATAACGGTGATCTTTGCCGTGAAAGCCTGAAAAAATTAATTGATTATCATGTTGATAGCGGTACTTCTGCCATCGTTTCTGTTGGAACGACCGGGGAGTCGGCGACACTCAGCCATTCTGAGCATGTGGAAGTGGTTAAAGCGACTGTTGAACTGGCCGCAGGACGTATTCCGGTTATTGCCGGTACCGGTACCAATGCAACGGCGGAAGGTATTGCATTAACCCGCAACTTTGAAGACAGCGGTGTGGTCGGTTGTCTGACGGTGGTACCTTACTATAACCGTCCGACTCAGGAAGGTATATATCAGCATTTTAAAGCGATTGCGGAAAGCAGCGAATTGCCACAAATGCTGTATAATGTACCGTCGCGCACCGGATGTGATATGTTGCCCGAAACTGTCGCCCGTTTAGCCGAAATTAAAAATATTATCGGAATAAAAGAAGCGACAGGGAACTTATCCCGTGTGAGTCAGATCCAAGAGCTGGTTGATGATAAGTTTATTTTGCTGAGCGGTGATGACGCCAGTGCCTTAGACTTTATGCAACTGGGAGGCTCGGGCGTTATTTCAGTAACAGCAAACGTTGTCGCCCGTGAAATGGCAGAAGTCTGCCGGCTTGCCGGACAAGGTGAATTTGCTGAAGCCCGGCACCTGAATCAGCGTTTGATGGCCTTACATCACACGTTATTTTGTGAACCCAATCCGATCCCCGTCAAGTGGGCAGCGAAACAGCTGGGGTTGATCGCAAACGACACATTGCGCCTGCCAATGACTCCGTTGACTGCAAAGGCAGTCCCGGCAATCGAAACAGCATTGCGTGATGCAGGTTTGCGATAATTTAGGGAGTTTGAATGGCTTACTCAGTTAAGAGTTCTGCAGTCGCTAAAGCAGCGGGGCTGTCGGTAGTATTATTACTGGCTGCCTGCTCTAACGATCAGAATTACAAGCGGCAAATTAATGGTAATGACGACTATCTGAAAGCCGCCGCATTACATGATCTGAATGTACCCGCCGGAATGATTCTGCCGTTAGAGAATGGACAGTATCAGGTACCTGCCGCACCGGCTGGCGGTGCGACCGGTACTCAGCTGGATATTCGTCCGCCGGCGCAGCCACTGGCATTGCTGAACGGTACCCGTACTCAGCTGAGCGGTAATACTGCGCAACTGATTTTTGATAATCAGCAGCCCGGGCTCTGGTCTCAGTTAATCACTATTCTCGGCAGCCGGCAGGTGAAAATTGCCCAGCGTAATGATGCTGCACAACAGCTGACCACCGACTGGATTAACTGGAACCGTCCGGACGAAGATTACCAGTACCGCGGCCGTTATCAGATTGCCGTACAGCAGCAGAGCTATCAGACGGTATTGAGCGTTCGCTCGCTGGAATTACAGCAGAAAGGTGTGGCTGTGAGTACTTCCGGTGAAATTCAGCGTTATACAACCCAATTGCTGAACGAAATTTCCGGTGAACTGAATGCGCAGGCGATTGCACGTGAAAATGCCGGAAACAGCCGTATCGGTAGTATCGATGTACAAAGCGGTGCTGATGATACCGGATTGCCGAATGTCATTATCCGCGCACCGTATTCTGCTGCATGGCAGCGTCTGCCGGTTGCTCTGTCTCATGTGGGGATGACCATATCAGATAAAGACCGTTCAGATGGCAGTCTGAAAGTCAGCTATAAAGCACCCGGCAGCAGCAGCTGGGATGCTTTAGGCGCGAAAGACCCGGGTCTGAGCAACGGTGACTACAAATTACAGCTGGGTGATTTGGGTAACCGCAGTAGTTTACAGTTCATTGATCCGAAAGGGCATGTGCTGACCCAGTCGCAAAATGATGCAATGGTACCTGTTTTACAGGCGGCGTTTAACAAATAACGCAAAAAAGGCCGGAGATTCTCCGGCCTTTTTGTTTTTAATTTGGCATAATAGTCGCGGTCAGGTAAACGATTGCGTAGCGCAATAGTTCAGGTAAAATCAATCATCATGCGTAAGTTCTTTCATGTTTGGAGTTAACAAGATGCAAAAGCAAGCTGAGTTGTATCGCGGCAAGGCTAAAACAGTATTCAGTACCGATAACCCCGATTTGCTGATACTGGAATTCCGCAATGATACATCAGCAGGAGACGGAGCCAGAATCGAACAGTTTGATCGTAAGGGAATGGTAAATAATAAATTTAACTATTTCATTATGCAGAAACTGCAACAGGCGGGTATCCCGACTCAGATGGAAGCATTGCTTTCAGATACGGAAGCGCTGGTCAGAAAACTGGATATGGTTCCGGTAGAATGCGTGGTGCGTAACCGTGCAGCCGGTTCACTGGTGAAAAGATTAGGGGTGGAAGAGGGGATTGTCCTTAACCCGCCGATCTTTGATCTTTTTCTGAAAGACGATGCGCATCATGATCCCATGATCAATGAATCTTACTGTGAAACTTTTGGCTGGGTCAGCCGGCAGCATCTGGCGCGGATGCGTGAACTGACATATCAGGCCAACGAAGTCCTGAGCCAGCTGTTTGATCAGGCCGGGCTGATTCTGGTCGACTTCAAACTGGAGTTCGGGCTATTTAACGGTGAAGTGGTGCTGGGTGATGAGTTTTCTCCGGATGGCGCACGTCTGTGGGATAAATCAACCATGGCTAAAATGGATAAAGACCGTTTCCGCCAGAGCCTGGGTGGCGTGGTAGAAGCGTACGAAGAAGTGGCCCACCGTCTGGGAGTACCACTGGATTAATTAACAGGGTGCCCCGTCAACGCCGGCATAACAGTGAGTCTGTTATGCCGGCGTTTTTGTTGGTATCAGGGTCAGCCCTGTTGCGGGACAGAGCCTGTGGGGGACTGGTCTTCTGCCGGTAACCCGACTAAAATCTGCATAATGTAATAAAAAATAACAGAGGTTACGGATGCGTTGGCAAGGGCGTCGTGAGAGCGAGAATGTCGAGGACCGGCGGGATCAGTCTTCCGGCAGCAGCGGAACGGGGGGCGGAAACGGTTTCCGTATCCCGCGCGGTAAAAGCGGTATTGTTATTCTGATTGTGGTGGTGGTAGCGGGTTATTATGGTTATGACCTGACACCTTTACTGAGTGGCGGTGGCGGTAGCAGCGTGACGACAGCATCAACTACCGGGCAGACTCATGTGCAGCGTCCGGCTGACGACCAGGCAGCGAAATTCACCTCAGTAGTGCTGGCATCAACGGAGGACACCTGGGGGGAAATTTTCCGTAAGATGGGGAAACATTACGTCAACCCTAAACTGGTGATCTATCGCGGTCATACGTCTACCGGATGCGGTACCGGGCAATCGGTTATGGGGCCGTTCTATTGTCCGGCGGATCAGACGGTCTATATTGACCTCTCTTTTTATGATGAGCTGAAAAATAAACTGGGTGCCGGCGGCGACTTTGCTAATGGTTATGTTATTGCTCATGAAGTGGGACACCATGTTCAGAAACTGCTGGGTATTGAAGAAAAAGTCAGACAGCAACAGCAACACAGCAGCCAGACAGAAGCTAATCGCCTGTCGGTGAAACTCGAACTACAGGCGGATTGTTTTGCCGGTGTCTGGGGACATTCGATGCAACAGCAAAATGTGCTGGAAAACGGTGACCTGCAGCAGGCGCTGAATGCGGCCGAAGCGATTGGTGATGATAAATTACAGCAAGAGAGCCAGGGACGGGTAGTCCCGGACAGCTTTACCCATGGCACTTCTCAGCAGCGTTACAGCTGGTTTAAGCGCGGTTTTGACAGTGGTGACCCCGCCCAGTGTAATACCTTTGCCGCCGGATGACTGACTGGCAAACCAGCAGTGAACAGATGCGGCGGACCGGGATCCGCCGCATCTGTATCATCAGTGGTGACAAAGACTGGGTGACGGGGGCTGCCCGCAGTGTCCGGAATACCCTGACGGGTGACTGGCTGACGGTCAGTGCAGACCTGCCGCCAGACCCACGGGTGGTCCGGCCGTCGGCAGTAAAATCTCTGCTCGGCCGGGAGTATCTTCACGGGATTTTTGATGCCCGTGACGGGTTTCATGCTGAATCTCTGGCGTGTATGGCCGGAACGTTACTGGCTGGCAGCTGGCTGCTGTTATTACTTCCGCCGAAAGCACAATGGATGACCCGAGCCGACCAGGACAGTCTGCGCTGGGCTGATACCACAGCGGCGATTGCTGTTCCCCGCTTTATGAGTCATTTTGCGTCGGTGATTGGCGCGGACAGTGAGATCAGCCATTGGCAGCAACATCAGCCGTTGTCTCTTGCACCACTGAAACCCTCTCCGGACTGGCAGTGCCGTGCGGCACAACAACAGCAGGATATTATTCGCCGGTTGCAGGAAATGGAACAGGGGGTTGCTGTACTGACAGCAGCCCGCGGACGTGGAAAGTCTGCCCTGGCAGGAATGCTGGCCCGCATTTCTCCGGGGACTATTGTCTCCGCTCCGGCAAAAGTCTCAACCGGTGTTTTACAGACGTTTGCCGGTGATAATTTTCGTTTTATAGCCCCGGATGCTTTACTGGCTGATCCGCCAGCAGATGATGGTGGCTGGCTGATTGTTGATGAAGCCGCGGCCATCCCGGCCCCGTTATTACGACAAATGACGAAATGTTTTAGCCGTGTTTTATTATCGACCACGGTACAGGGCTATGAAGGTACCGGCAGAGGATTTCTGCTGAAATTTTGTGCCGGTTTGCCTGAGGTCAGCTTTTTCAGTTTATCTGAGCCTCTGCGCTGGTCGGTACAGGACCCGCTGGAACGCTTTATTGATCAGCTGTTTCTGTTTGATGAGTCCGGCCCTTTACCAGCGGGTGAGCCGGGGGCAATACATAAGCTGTCGCGTGACAGCTGGCTGGCCGATCCCCGCACCGCCCGTGCTTTGTATCAGTTACTGAGCAGTGCCCATTACCGGACAACCCCGCTGGACCTGCGGCGGATGATGGATGCCCCCGGTATGCACTTCTGGCTGGCTGAAGGGGCAACCGCCTTACCGGGGGCTCTGTGGCTGGTGGAGGAAGGAGGGCTGAGTCAGTCTTTGAGTAATGCCGTCTGGGCCGGGTTCCGGCGGCCAAAAGGTAATCTGGTGGCCCAGTCCCTGGCGGCACACGCGGGGTTTCCGCAGGCGGCCAGTATGCGTTCCCGGCGTATCAGCCGGGTCGCGGTCGATTATATGTCCCGGCGTCAGGGGACAGGTAAAGCACTGGTGATGGCGGCCATCGCCAGCACCGGAGAGGACTGTGACTATATCTCGGTCAGTTTTGGTTTTACCACTGAGCTTTGGCAATTCTGGCAGGCCTGCGGTTTTCGTCTGGTCCGGTTTGGTACTCAACCTGAAGCCAGCAGCGGGTGTTATGCAGCGATGGCAATCCGGCCTCTGAGTGCGGCCGGTGAGCAATTAGCAACCGCTGCAGAGCAGCGTCTGTGGCGCGACTGGGAGTACCTTGCGCCGCGCTGGCTGAGTCTTCCCGGGCTGGAAAGACCCTCAGCACCCGCTCAGGGAACAGACTCTGTTGCCGGGGCAGACTGGCAGGAGCTGGCGGGTTTTGCCTGGGGAAGCCGGCCTTATGAAAGTAGTTACCCTGCACTGAGACGTTTACTGTGCAGACTACAGCAATGGCCTGAGACTCTGGCGGCTTGTGCTGATCCGGTAGCGGAGAAACACAGTATAGCCGCGGCTGGCGGGCGTAAAGCCTGGCTGAGGAAACTGCGGGCAGAAGTATCACAGCAGTTAATCATGCAGGATATACAGCAAGCACAAGACTGGCAGCAGCAACTGCAACAGCTCAGACACCCCTGAAAACCGGATAAAAAGCAGACAGGCAGCCGGTTATGGTTGCCTGTCTGTCATTGCCGATGGTTTATTTTTTGGATGGCCAGTCATCATCATCCCACTTATCGTTAAAATCACGGTGCGGGGGTAATTCAGGTTTATTATCCAGATATTTTTTCGGGTCAACCCGTTTAAGGTCTTTATAAACATTCATCAGAAGACCGACCATAAAGAGAATAACAAGTATCCACCAATAGTGTTTTAACCATTCCATAACAGTGACTCCTTCCGCGGTCAGGCAACCAGTTGATCCATAATCCGCTGATACATGCGGCTCAGCAGTTGCAGGTCAGAGGCTTTCACACACTCATTGATTTTATGGATTGTGGCATTGACCGGCCCCAGCTCTACTACCTGGGTACCCATTTTTGCAATAAAGCGGCCATCAGAGGTTCCGCCCGTGGTCAGCAACTGCGGCTTAATTTCATTATAATGCTGAACGGCCTTAACCACCGCATTGACCAGTTTTCCTTGTTTTGTCAGGAAAGGCTGTCCGGAGAGGTTCCATTCCAGTGTGTATCTGAGCTGGTGGCGGGTCAGTAAGGCTTCGACCTGTTCACGGATCATTGTGTCCGTAAGTTCGGTACTGAACCTGAAGTTAAACTGCACAAATAAGTCACCAGGGATGACGTTATTACTGCCAGTACCGGCACTGATATTGGCGATTTGCATGCTGGTTGGCGGGAAAAACTCGTTACCGTTATCCCAGCGGGTGGCAACCAGTTGGTTAAGAGCCGGCATTGCCCGGTGCACCGGGTTATCAGCCAGCTGCGGGTAAGCAACATGCCCCTGCACACCATGAATTGTCAGGTTAGCTGTAATTGAGCCACGGCGACCATTTTTCGCGACATCCCCGACAATTTCAGTACTGGAGGGCTCACCGACCAGACAATATTCGACCTTTTCCTGGCGTGCCATCAGGGTTTCTACGACTTTTACGGTGCCGTTAATCCCGCTGGCCTCTTCGTCAGAAGTGATCAAAAAGGCCAGCCGGCCGCGATGATCAGGATGGCGGGCGACAAAACGTTCGGCGGCAACAACCATTGCTGCCAGAGATCCTTTCATATCTGCCGCGCCACGGCCAAACAGCATGCCGTCACGGATTGTCGGTTCAAAAGGTGGATTAATCCAGTGGCGGGCTTCTCCGGGAGGGACGACATCCGTATGGCCGGCAAACGCCAGTGTTTCGCCTTTACCCCGGGTCGCCCAGAAGTTTTTAGTATCGCCAAAATTCATCGGTTCAATATGAAATCCGATGGCTTTCAGCCGGTCAGTCAGTAATGCCTGACAACCCGCATCCTCAGGGCTGACGGAAGGGCAGCGTATCAGTTGTTGAGTTAATTCAATGACCGGGCAAAACATCCTATAGATTCTCCTGAATAAACGTCAGATATGCTGAAGGGTCAAACCCGGTGAGCATTTTTTGGCTGGCAGTACAAAGTAGCGGACGTTTAATCATGGCCGGATTTTCCAGCATTACCTGCAGAGCACTGTGCTTATCATTCACCGCAGCCCGGGTTTCCTCCGGCAATTTACGCCAGGTGGTTCCGCGGGTATTGAGCAGCGCCTGATAGCCCAGTTCGTCGATAAATGTGGCTAACAGTGCGCTGTCCAGCCCGTCGGTACGATAGTCATGGAAACAGAAATCCACGCCCTGTTGTTCCAGAAAGCGCCGTGCTTTACGGACGGTATCGCAGTTTTTTATTCCATACATCGTCAGCCGGCAAGGGATATCACTGTTTGTCATTGAACACTACTACCTGTCATAAATTGTATTCCCAGCGTCCATAGTGACGCTGATCGTCAACACTCTTGTTGTTCTATATCAGTGATAATGCCGTATTCGCGGGCGCTGGTCTACTCCGCGGGGCGGTTTTGCCCGTGTTGATCAAATAAGGGCCGCCGGCAGTCGCGGAGAGTGAAAAATTCAGCCCTCAGGCCGTGACCAACAGAAAGATAATCCGGACAAAACTTTTTTACTGAAAAAAAAACGCAACAGAGGCAGAATCGGCAACAGACTTGTTGTAAAGGTGTCGCAGAATACCGGTTTACATTTGTGAACAAAAGTCTGAAAGCGACAACAGACTATGTCTGTATCCCATTATATAACATAGGCTTATGCTAAATCACCCCGAAGTTTCACAGAAGGGCCGGTGGTACATTGGTGTGCGGGACTTTACGGCAGACAGGTTTAGCAGGTAGGATTCAGCGCCCGTTTTTTTTCTTATAGCAGAATTTTACGGCTTTGCATGGGATGGAGCAGTACAGCTTTCGTGAGCAAACGCAAACGATTACTTTGCGTCGCGGGCGGTCAGGACAAACAGGAAAAATATGAAACATACAAAAAAAACAGCTGAAGAGTTACGTGCGGCAAAACGCAAATGGCTTAATTCACATGATTCAGGGTATCGTAAAGAGATGGGTAATCGTCATGTTCAGATGATTGCCATTGGTGGTGCTATCGGTACGGGGCTTTTTCTGGGTGCCGGTGCCCGTCTGCAGGCGGCCGGTCCGGCCCTGGCATTGGTCTATCTGGTCTGTGGTATTTTCTCGTTCTTTATTTTACGGGCGCTTGGCGAACTGGTTCTGCACCGGCCATCGAGTGGCAGCTTTGTTTCCTACGCCCGCGAGTTTATGGGGGAGAAAGCCTCTTATGTTGCCGGCTGGATGTATTTCGTTAACTGGGCCATGACGGGGATTGTCGACATTACGGCGGTAGCCTTGTATATGCACTACTGGGGGGCCTTTGGTGATGTGCCACAGTGGGTGATTGCGCTGGGTGCTCTGGCGGTGGTTGGTACCATGAATATGGTCGGCGTAAAATGGTTTGCGGAAATGGAGTTCTGGTTTGCGCTAATTAAAGTGCTGGCCATCGTACTCTTCCTGGTGGTCGGGGTGGTATTTCTCGGCAGCGGTAAACCGCTGGCCGGCGGTCAGCCTGGCTTCCATTTAATTTCTAATAATGGTGGTTTTTTCCCGCACGGATTATTACCGGCGCTGGTACTGGTGCAGGGGGTCGTATTCGCCTTCGCCTCAATTGAACTGGTAGGTACTGCCGCCGGGGAATGTAAAAACCCGAAAATTATGGTACCTAAAGCGATTAACAGTGTGATATGGCGTATTGGCTTATTCTACGTCGGTTCCATTGTGTTACTGGTATTGTTGTTACCGTGGAATGCTTATCAGCCAAGTGAAAGCCCGTTTGTTACTTTCTTCTCAAAACTGGGTCTGCCTTATGTCGGCAGTATCATGAATATTGTGGTACTGAGCGCGGCGTTATCCAGCCTGAACTCAGGTTTATATTCTACCGGCCGTATACTGCGTTCTATGTCTATGGGCGGCTCAGCACCGAAGTTTATGTCTAAAATGAGCCGTCAGCAGGTACCTTATGCGGGGATTCTGGTCACTATCGGGGTATATATTCTGGGGGTCGTGCTGAACTATTATGTGCCTTCACGGGTCTTCGAAATTGTACTGAATGCCGCCTCACTGGGGATTGTCTCCTCCTGGGCATTTATCGTGCTGTGTCAGTTAAAATTACGTAAAGCGATTAAAGAAGGCAAAGCGGAAGAGGTCAGCTTTAAGCTGCCCGGCGCACCGTTCACTTCGTGGCTGACCTTGCTGTTCCTGTTCAGTGTCATTGTGCTGATGGCCTTTGACTATCCTACCGGGACTTATACAGTGGCCTCTATCCCGTTAATTATTATTGTACTGATCCTTGGCTGGTTCGGGGTACGTAAACGGGTTCATGAGATTGCCGAATTGCAGCATGAGCAGGCACATAAAGAGTAATCTTTTTATCCCCTGTAATGACCAAAGCCCTGCAGCGCAGGGCTTTTTATTGTCACCCCTGAACCACTTCCCTGGGAGGTGGTGATTGATTATGTGTTATTAACAGACCGGACAGACCGTATGATGTGTCGCCCCGGTTTCTGCTATTACTCTGCCAGAGTCCGAAGATTCTTATTGAGTGGTGCTGCGACATTACGGATGATGCGTTTTCCTATATCCAGGCCTTTTCTGTGTCCGGCAGCGTTCTTCCGGTATGATTTTTATGCAATTGTCTAAGGTTTTTCTGTCTCTGCTGTTCATTTTTATCGCAGCCAGTTCAGCGGCACAGCCGCTACAGGCAACATTCTCCGACTGGGAGTTAAGCTGCGATAATGCCGGTGACTGTCAGGGACGAAATATTGACCGTGGCGCCGGGCTGGTTGTCAGTTTTTTTCGTCCTTCAGGACAGGGGTCGATCCGCTGGCTGCATATTGATTACCATCCGAAAACTCCTGAGAGGGAGAAAGAACAACAGGTGCTGGCGCAGAGGTTACTGATTGATCACACCGCCTGGCCCTATACCCATGTGCGTAGTGCGCCGGAAACCCTGCAGACAGAACATCCGGAAACGGCACAACAGTTACTGACGGTGCTGAGCCGTGCAGTGCGCCTGAGTGTCACGGATAACCCTTCCCGGGGCCTGTCTCTGACATCTCTCCCCGATTTTCTGAGTAAGGCTGCGCAGATCCAGGCCAGAATCAGCCGCGAGACAACTCCCCGCTTGCCGACACCACAGACACTGGTAGTGACTCCTCCGTACAGGGTGCCGGCACCGTTATCTGACAGTGAAATAAGCTATTTTATGAATTTCGGGATTTCACAAATCAGCCAGCAGACCTGCCCGCTGGCACCTGTGTATCGCCAAATCAAAGTCGCGCCCCTGACAGACCACCAGGTACTGTTACTGGTGAGCTGTGAAACTGCTGCCTATAACACCTTTTATCAGGCCTATCTGGTCAGCAGACAGGCACCGGTATTTGCCCGGCGATTAATGTTTCGCTTACCTTTTTCGCCGCTCTGGCCGACCGGTGCTGATTTTGAATTAACCAATGTCGGATATGATCCTCAGACGGGCATACTGACGACAGCATTGTGGGGCAGACCGCTGGCAGACTGCGGCACTGTCAGCCGCTGGCAGTTTAACGGGCAGCGGTTTGTGTTAACGCGTTTTGCCAGTGAAAGTGTCTGTGACCGCTGGAATTTCTCCCGCAGCTGGCCGGTATTATGGACGACTGATCCCGCAGGGTGACAGGACGCTGCGGGAGCGGACAATTAACGGTGGTTACGCACCAGTTCTGCGATCAGCTGGTTAACACCGTCACTCATCGGGGCAAAATGGCTTGCTGAGGAACGGGCAACCACAATAAATACCCCGATATTATGTTGAGGAGACATGGCGATATAGGTCATAAACCCGCCACCGCCGCCGGTTTTTTCGATAAGTGCCGGTGTATCATCTGTTGCGGCCATATGCAGCCACCCCATTCCGATAGCGTCGGCATGGCCGGCAACATCCATTCCACTGACCCGGGTCAGGGAAGCACGGGAGAAGACCATTTTCTGCAGTTCTCCGGCCAGCGGACTGCGCGGATGTCCGGCAGTGCTTAAAAACTGCTGCATCCAGCGGCCCATATCATCCGGGGTGGAATACACTCCGCCACTGCCGATAGCGGCCAATGTATTATCACAAGGGCTGGCGTTTTGTTCCGGTATCATCAGCCTGGCACATTGATCCGGGGAAGGTGTGAAGGTGGTGTCTTTCATACCCAGCGGACGGGTGATCAGCCTTTGCAATAGTTGCGGGTAAGGCCTTCCGGAAGCATGTGATAAGGCATCTGCCAGTAAATCAAAGCCAAGGTTTGAGTAAGATACCACGCTGCCAGGCGCGTATTTCAGACGGGCGTGGGCAAGCCAGACCCAGCGCTGGCTGCGGACGGGCCAGGTGAAGACCGGACGATGCGGTTTACCGCCCGGCATTTCCCGTGGCAGACCGGCACTGTGTGTTGCCAGGTTAATCAGCCGGATGTTCTGCCCGTGCCAGGCGGGAACCCGGGCACCTTTCGGCGCATATTTTGTTAACGGATCATTGACCCGCACGGTACCGGCATTTGCCAGTTTTACCAGTATTTCTGTTGTCATCAGTTTGCTCAGAGAGGCAATTCTGATCAGCGAGTCTTTCTGCGGGCGGATATGGTTTCCCGGACGGGTTTCTCCGAGACCGGTAAATACCCGCTGGTTACCATCAATTACCACCATTGCCATGCCGCTTGCCCCGCTGCCATAGAATATATGTTCAGCATAACGGTCAGCAATTTGTGATGTCAGTTCAGGAGATGGCGTCATTTTTGCCATACCAGACATTGAATACATTGAAACAATCAGGGCCAGTAGAAAAGAAGAACGTTTTTTCAATCGATAATGTCCGTGGGAATGTAAAACGGATATATTAAAGCGTTTCCGGCCGACGGAAAGGGGGCATAGCTGCTTTTTATGTTTCCTGATATGAGAATCGTTACGCTTTTTAAATCTGTCCCCCCCCGTGACAGGCACCGGAAGGGACAGTGGGGATTACAGCAGGGCGCTGGCTTTAGCCACCACATTGTCAACCGTAAAACCGAACTCAGCAAATAACTGCTCTGCCGGGG
>NZ_JAERJP010000028.1 GCF_018257575.1 Tatumella sp. JGM91
GATGCGCATTATAGGGAGTTAATTTTTTCTGGCAAGGGTTTATTTTAAATTAATTACTGACTGGCGGGTTTTTATGCAAAAGATGGAAAAAACAGCAGTTATCCCGCAAAAGACACTAATAATTGCGTTTTTTTTCTGCAAATTTATTACTCTCAGGGAAAACACATTAGAATAATGAAAGAAGTCTGTAGACAGGGCATCTGAGGACAGGCCCTTCAAGCCAAAAGGATACTCAATGGTTCGTACCGCTCGTAGTATGGCTGGTTTGCCATGGATAGCCGCGATGGCTTTCTTTATGCAATCACTGGATGCAACAATTCTGAATACCGCATTACCCGCGATTGCCCATAGCCTTGATCGCCCCCCGTTGGCCATGCAATCGGCAGTTATCAGTTATACATTAACTGTCGCTATGCTTATTCCGGTCAGCGGATGGCTGGCTGATCGCTTTGGTACCCGTAAAGTATTTATCGTTGCGGTCAGTTTGTTTGCTCTGGGGTCATTACTCTGTGCATTATCAGGCTCACTGTCGATGCTGGTCACTTCGAGGGTCATTCAGGGGATCGGTGGTGCAATGATGATGCCGGTCGCTCGCCTGGCACTATTACGGGCTTATCCACGCAGTGAGTTATTACCGATCCTGAACTTTGTGACTATGCCGGGGCTTATTGGGCCGGTGTTAGGACCGGTACTTGGCGGGGTACTGGTAACCTATGCGACCTGGCATTGGATTTTCCTGATTAATATTCCTATCGCGCTGGCCGGTGTTGTCTTTGCTCGCAAATATATGCCGGACTTTACGACACCAAAACGCCGCTTTGATACCGCAGGTTTCTTACTGTTCGGTTTCGGTCTGGTGTCGGTCTCTATCGGAATTGAATTACTCGGTGAACAGCTGGTCTCGGGACTGCTGGCAGCCGCTATCCTGATCACAGGGATTTTGCTATTAATCGCCTATGTATGGCATGCCAGAGGACACAGCGCACCGCTGATTGGCCTGCCTATGTTTAAGACCCGAACATTCTCTATTGGTATCATCGGGAATATTGCATCCCGGCTGGGGACCGGCTGTATTCCCTTTCTGATGCCATTAATGTTACAGCTGGGATTCGGTTATACGGCGCTGCTGGCCGGCTGCATTATGGTACCGACCGCATTAGGATCGATGCTGGCAAAATCTCTGGTGACACGGGTACTTCGTTTGCTGGGATACCGGCGGACGCTGGTTGCAGTGACTTTTATCATCGGACTGTTTATTGCCAGCTTTTCATTACAATCCCCGGACTTGCCGTTATGGGCACTACTGCTCCCGTTGTTTGTGATGGGAATGTTTATGTCCACACAGTTTACTTCGATGAATACCATCACTCTGGCTGACTTAACTGACGAAAATGCCAGTGCAGGAAATAGTGTGCTGGCTGTCACTCAGCAAATATCGATCAGTTTCGGAGTGGCGGTCAGTGCCGCAGTATTACGCTTCTGGCAGAACTTTGATGGCACTGTATTAAGCCACTTCCATGCCACCTTCCTGACCATGGGGATTATTACGGTGATTTCTGCACTGGTCTTCCTGCAGTTAAAAGCCGTTGACGGTAAGAATCTGATACATGACCGCGCGAAGAAGAAAGGTTAACGGTTCCCCGTCGAAGCCCGTACCATTAACTCCGGTGTCAGCACCAGCAACTGCTGGCTGGCATCGGGCATATTCATCCGATGAAGTAATGTATCAATGGCCAGTTCACCCAGTTCATCTTTCGGCTGACGTATAGTACTCAGAGGCGGTGTCAGATAGCGGGCCAGCTCAATATCATCATATCCTATAACTGCCATATCCTGAGGGATCCTTAGCCCGGCCTGATAAAGTGCCTGATACCCCCCGACAGCCATAGCATCATTACTGGTAAATACAGCCTGAGGGCGCGGATTTAGCATCAGCAGTTGCTGCATCGCATGGAAGCCGCCCTGGAATTCAAAGTCCCCCTCAACAATATACCCGGCAGGAACCGGCAACGCCGCTGCCGCCATAGCATGCTGATATCCTTTCAGACGCAGACGTGCTGTCGTTTTATCCTGAGGCCCGGCAATACAGGCAATACGTGTATAACCACAGGAAATAAGATGCCGGGTGGCCATTCCTCCGCCCTGCAAGGCGTTATCCTGAATAACGTCACTGCTGCTGTCAAACGGTGCCCAGTCCATCATCACTGCAGGAATTGAAGGATAACGCCCGAGGATTTCAACAGAAGGCCGGCGACTTTCGGTGCACATAATTAACAGCCCATCGACGCGCTTCTGTAGCAACGTTTCCAGGCTGCGATCCATCCGGTCCTTATCCCCCTCGGTATTACACAGAATCAGACTGTATCCCCGTTCATAACAACTGCGTTCCACCCCTTGCACAACTTCTGCATAAAACGGGTTACTGCTGGTCGTCAGCAACATCCCCAGAGTGCGGGTCTGATTCATTTTCAGACTGCGCGCCAATGCGGAAGGGGCATAGTTAAGCTGACTGATTGCCGTAGTCACTTTCCCGCGGATCGTTTCACTGACAAACCGGTTGTTATTAATCACGTGCGATACGGTAGATGTTGATACGCCGGCCAGCCGGGCAACATCTTTCATCGTAGCCACGTTTACCCCCGGGTTAGCAAAAATCGATCAATTTCTTGCCGCCAGGGTACTGAAGGCTGTGCACCACGGCGGGTAACCGCGATAGCGGCAGCGGCGCGGGCAAAATGCACCGACTCAGTTATCGTTTTCTTTTCCAGTAATGCCGTGCTCAATGCACCATTAAAGGTGTCTCCTGCTGCGATAGTATCTATCGCCTTAACACGAAACCCCGGAATATGCTGACCATTGCCTTGTTCGCTCAGCCATACGCCACGGCTGCCAAGGGTGATAAGCACAGAACCAATACCCTTTTCATGTAACACTGCAGCGGCTTTCGCGGCATCGTCATCAGTTGTGACCGCCACTCCCGTCAGGATCTGCGCTTCGGTTTCATTTGGCGTAATAATATCCACCAGCGACAATAGCTCATCGGAAAGAACGGTAGCCGGTGCCGGGTTCAGTATCACCCGGGTCTGATTCTGACGGGCAATACGCGCCGCTGCCAGTACAGTCTCTGGCGGAGATTCAAGCTGCATCAACAGTATATCCGCATCGGCAATGACCTGATGATGTTGTACAAGGTACTCAGGTGTCAGGGCTGCATTCGCCCCGGCGAAAATACCAATGCTATTTTCGCCGTCAGCATTAACAAAAATCAGCGCAACACCGGTTGACTCACCGTTAACGGCTGCTACCGGCGCCACATCAATACCATCATCAGCCAGTTGCCGACGGATACGCTGACCAATATCGTCGTTTCCGATACAGGCAATAAAAGCAATATCTGCGCCACTGCGTCCGGCAGCCACTGCCTGATTCGCCCCTTTTCCGCCAAATGCAACCTGATACTGCTGCCCCGCAAGGGTCTCTCCCGGCTGAGGAAACTGCTCCAGATTCAGAATATGATCCACATTAATACTGCCAAGAACTGCCAGTTTACCGTTATTTTTCATTAAGATAACCGTCCGGATAACTGCGCCACCCCAGGCGGCGCATGCCATACTGCGTTTAATTTATTGAGTAACCAGTTTCAGACCTACAGGGTGCAGCTGTTCTGTTTTTTGCCCTTTAAGCACTTTATCCGCTGTTTCTACACCGATTTTACCTATCAGCTCTGGCTGTTGAGCTATCGTGGCAGCCAGTTTCCCCTGTTCAACCGCCTTCACCCCGTCGGGTGTACCGTCGAAACCCACCACGACTACATCAGACTTACCGGCAGTTTGTAATGCCCGTAATGCACCCAGCGCCATTTCATCATTCTGAGCAAATACAGCCTGTACATCAGGATGAACGGTCAGCAGGTTTTGCATCACATTCAGCCCCTTAGTCCGGTCGAAATCAGCAGGCTGGCTGGCGATAATTTTGAATTTATGGGCATCTGCCGCCAGTTTAAAACCTTCACCACGCTCACGAGAGGCCGACGTTCCGGCAATCCCCTGCAACTCAATGATTTTCGCACCCTCTCCCCATTGCTCCGCGATAAAGTCTCCGGCCAGCTTACCACCCGCACGGTTGTCAGAAGCTATATGACTGACAACCTTCCCACGATGAGCTATGCGGTCAAGCGTAATCACCGGGATATTTTCCTGATTGGCAATCTTTACCGAGTTACCCACCGCGTCAGAATCAGTCGGGTTGATCAATATGGCGCTGGCGCCACGCACCATCAAATCCTGAACGTTTGCCAGCTCTTTCGCCGGGTTATTCTGTGAATCCAGTACCAGCAGGTTATAACCCAGCTTATCTGCTTCTTGCTTAGCACCGTCTTTCAATGAAACAAAGAAAGGATTGTTCAGTGTGGATATCACCAGTGCAATCGTCTGTTTCGCCATCGCCTGAGAGGTTAAGGTTGCGCCTAACAATAAGGCCAGTGCCGTTAGTGTTTTCATATGCGTTATCCTGTAGGGTAATCAGTTAGTTACTTTTTTTGTTATCTGCAAGCACCGCCAGTAAAATCACTACCGCTTTGACGATCATTTGGTAGTAAGAGGAAACACCGAGCAAATTCAGCCCGTTATTCAGGAAGCCAAGGATCAGCGCGCCAATAAGGGTTCCCGTAATCCGCCCCTTACCCCCGGTCAGACTGGTGCCGCCAAGAACCACAGCCGCAATGGCATCCAGCTCATAGCCGGTTCCTGCGGTTGGCTGCGCGGAAGAAAGGCGCGCCACTTCGATAATTCCAGCCAGTGCAGCCAGCATGCCACACAGCGTATAAACAATAATTTTTACCCGGTCCACGCTGATCCCTGAAAGACGCGTCGCTGCTTCATTTCCACCCAGCGCATAGATATAGCGCCCCTGCCGGGTGTGATGCAGCATGTACCATACCGCCAGGAAAACAATCGCCATCAGCCAGACGGGGGTCGGGATCCCCAGCGGCCGGCCAATACCAAACCAGCCAAACAAATCAGCATTTTCATTAAAGCCAGTACTCACCGGACTACCGTCGGTATAGACCATGGTGATACCACGCAGCAGTAACATCATAACCAGCGTGGCAATAAACGCCTGGACCTTTCCTTTTGCGACAATCGTTCCGGTAATCCCTCCGATAAATGCACCCAGTGCCAGCGAAGCAGCCACCGCCACCAGCCCATTAATTTCCAGGCCAACCAGTGATGCCGCCACGGCACCGGTCAGCGCCAGCAGCGCACCGACGGAAAGGTCGATACCTGAAGTCAGAATAACCAGCGTCATCCCTGCGGCCATAATGGCGTTCACCGAGGTCTGTTGCAGAATATTAAGCAGGTTAGCTACGGTAAAAAAGCCGGGACTGATGGCAGAAACAATGGCAATCAGCACCAGAAGCGCAATCAGCGATTTCTGTTCAAGCAGCCAGGCCTTAGTGAGTAAACGGTGTGAAGGAATTGAGTCTGTACTCATCATGATGCCGTCTCCGCGTTATCATATTTACCTACTGCTGCCGACATCAGAATTTCCTGAGACGCTTGCTCAATCGGGAAATTACCGCTTAGCCGCCCTTCGTGCATCACCAGCACACGATCACTGATCCCCAGTAGTTCCGGCATTTCAGAAGAGACGAGGATGATACTCATCCCTTCTTTTTTAAACTGGTTTATCAGCTGATAAATTTCTTTCTTCGCACCGACATCCACTCCGCGTGTCGGTTCATCAAGGATCAGCACCACGGGCCGCGTCATCAGGCCTCGGGCGATCGCTATTTTCTGTTGGTTACCGCCTGACAGCAGGCCAACCGACTGATTTACCGAAGGGGTTTTGATGTTAAACCATCGGATAAAGTCCCCTGTCGCCAGTTGTTCTGCCGTATGTTTCAGGCATCCCCCGCGGTGACTGAAATACTTAAGGGCCGTCAGTGACATGTTCTCTTTTACTGACATACCCGGTATCAGACCATCACGCTTGCGATCTTCAGAAACATAGACGATACCGTTAATCAGGCCTTCTTCCGGTGAGCGTACTGTCACCTTTTTTCCGTCCAGTATCACCGTTCCGGAGCTGCGCGGCAAAGCACCATAAAGAACCTTCATTAATTCTGTACGCCCTGCGCCCATCAGACCGGCCACACCAAGGATTTCGCCTTTACGCAGAGTAAAGCTGACATCATCAATGCCGGGTCCGCTCACATGTTCGACAGTCAGCAGAATATCTCCGGGGGGGTTATTCAGTCGCGGATACTGATCTTCAAGCTTACGGCCTACCATCATTTCTATCAGCGACTCTTCCCGCAGCGTAGTCACCTCACGCTCGGCAATAAACTGACCGTCGCGGAAAATCGTTACGTCATCGCAGATTTCAAAAATTTCTTTCATCCGGTGGGAGATATAAACAATACCGCAGCCCTTAGCCTTGAGGTCATTGATCACTCGGAACAGGGAGGCGGTTTCCGTATCGGTCAGTGCATCGGTGGGTTCATCCATAATGATGACTTTGGATTCAAAACTCAGTACTTTGGCAATCTCAACCATCTGTTGATCACCAATGGATAAGTCACCCACCCGCTTATCGCTGCTGAAACGCAGATTCAGGCGTTTCATTAACCGTTCAGCCTGCCGGTGCATCTTTTTCCACTGGATACACCCAAAACGGTTGATACATTCCCGTCCCAGAAAAATATTTTCTGCAACACTCAGTTGCGGGATCAGATTGAGCTCCTGATGGATAATGCCGATCCCTGCTGCCTGCGATGCCTTAGGACTGTCAAAGGTCGTTTCTTTCCCCAGCCATTTAAGGCTTCCGGCGTCACGAGCATAGATCCCGGTCAGGACTTTCATCATGGTGGATTTCCCGGCACCGTTTTCGCCCACCAGTGCCATCACACGCCCCGGATAGACGGACAGCGCGGCCCCGGATAACGCTTTAACTCCGGGGAAAGATTTATCAATGCCTTTAAGCTGCAGTAACGGTTGCATAACACCCTCAGAAGGTCACGCCAGCGTTAAGGATAATATTCGCATAGGGGGAGCACTCACCGCTGCGGACAATAGCCTGACTATGTTGTGTTTTTTCTTTGAACTGTTCATGGCTGAGGTAACTGATATCGATAGTATTTCCCTGATGGTGTTGCAATGATTCAAGCAGGGCGAGCAATTCACTGTGCAGCTGCGGGTTATGCTGCACTATCTCCTCCGCAAGAAAGACACTCTCAACCTGCATTTCGTCCGTTACCGTTTGGATTACCTGCAACAAACCGGGAACACCCTGAGTCAGCGCAAGATCAATACGCTGCGGACCAGCAGGAACAGGCAGGCCTGCATCACTGATGGTAAGACTGTCAGTGTGGCCTGTTCAGGCGATAACTGCCGAAATCTCAGCATTCAGTAAGGTGCCTTTTTTCATGTTTCACTCGCTGTCGAAACGTTTCGATGGCTGCATATTAGACAGGGACGAGGAGATAACAACCAGCCTGCGGTGAAAATGTGAGCACCCTCTAAACATTCCGCAGAGGCAGTACACCGCATCCATGATCATATTCCGGCGGAGGAAAAAAGGACGGGAAAGAGAGGTCACCGGTCACGGCGATACAAAATATCCATAACCTGCGGTGACACAAAAAACCTGCGGTTATCAGGCGACGGGGAAAGGATTCTCCGGGCAACATGTCAGGGGGAAGGGAGCGGTCAGTTTTCAGACCGCTCCCGTGCATCAGAACTCGACCTGAGTCCCCAGTTCAATCACCCGGTTAGGCGGGATTTCAAACTGATCAGGAGCCCGTAGTGCATTGCGTTGTAACGCCATAAATAGCTTACCGCGCAACCGCAGATACCATGGCCGCTTCCCGAGGATCAGCGACTCTCTCGACATAAAGAAAGAGGTGTCCATCATCCGGCAATTAAGTCCTTCCAGTCCGCAGCGGTGAAAAATTTCCTCGACATTCGGGGTTTCACGCCAGCCATAGCTGGCAACCACCCGCCAGAAGGTCGGTGATAACTGTTCAATAGTGACCCGTCGTACATTATGTACGTAAGGGGCATCTTCGGTACGCAGCGTCAACAAGACTACCCGCTCATGTAATACTTTGTTGTGCTTCAGGTTATGCAGCATTGCGAACGGAATAACATTCAGTACCCTGGACATAAATACCGCCGTTCCCGGAACCCTGACCGGAGGATTCTTTTCCAGCGAGGCAATCATGGCTTCCAGAGAATTACCATGTTCATGCATCCGCCGCAGTACCCTGAAGCGTTCACTTTTCCAGGTGGTCATAATAATAAACATCACCAGCGCCAGACAAAGCGGTAGCCAGCCTCCGGAGAAAATTTTCACCAGGTTAGCACTGAACAGCGGAACATCGACACACATCAGGACGATAAAAATCAGTGAGACCAGGAAAATATTCCAGTGCCAGTTTTTACGCGCTACGGTACAGGACAATATTGTCGTCAGGATCATGGTTCCGGTCACCGCAATACCATAAGCCGCCGCAAGGTTGCTGGAATGACGGAAACAGATAATAACCACCAGCACAGCAAAATAGAGCAGCCAGTTAATCACCGGAACATAAATCTGTCCGGACTCCATTTCAGAGGTATAAATAATACGCATCGGCGGTAAATACCCCAGCCGTACCGCCTGACGGGTCAGTGAAAATACGCCGGAAATAACGGCCTGAGAAGCAATAACTGTCGCAAGGGTTGCCAGCAGTAACATCGGGATCAGGGCCCAGTCCGGTGCCAGCAGGAAGAAAGGGTTTTTAATCGCTTCAGGGTGTGCTAACAGCAGTGCGCCCTGACCAAAATAGTTGATCACCAGAGAAGGCAATACCGCACCAAACCAGGCAATACGGATCGGCAATTTACCGAAATGCCCCATGTCAGCATACAATGCTTCAACACCGGTAATCGACAGAACCACCGCCCCGAGAGCAAAGAACGACACACTTTTATAGTGGATGAAGAATTCAATGGCATACCAGGGATTAAGTGCATGCAGAACTACCGGATTGCTGATAATACTTTTCGCCCCGAGAACTGCCAGTACAAGGAACCATAACACCATCACCGGGGCAAACATCTTACCGACCAGCCCGGTGCCATGCTTCTGGATCAGAAACAGTAACGTCAGTACAGCAATTGAAAGCTGTACGATATAAGGGTCCAGAGACGGAGCGGCAATTTCAAGCCCTTCCATTGCTGACATTACGGATATTGCCGGGGTAATCACAACTTCACCATAGAAGAAGCTTCCCCCCACCAGCCCCATAATCAATAACACGGCGGTAATCCGCGCACTGGTATTCCGGCCGGCGAGAGACATTAACGTCAGAATCCCGCCTTCACCGGCATTATCCGCCCGCATGACATAGCAGATATATTTTAACGATACGACAAGGATTAATAGCCAGAAAATTAATGACAAAAATCCAAAAACCGATTGCTGCTCGATGCCAAAACCAAATTGTCCCGAAAGACACTCACGCAGTGTATACAGCGGGCTGGTACCAATATCACCATACACCACACCTATCGCTGCCAGCGTCAATGCGCCAGTTGATTGTTTGTTATTTGAGCTCATATCATTTTATCTTGTTTTTAACCAATCCCGTAAATACATGCTTCACTCGTTACCAAAGTGGCACAGTATGCACTTATTAATATAAAAACCCATCCGATTATCAGACAATGGCATCTAAAATCCATACGCTTATCACCGGGGAACCATACTCCGTAAAAAAAATCATAAAGATAAAAGCACCTGCAGGCAGTGGTGATCTTTTAATGACAGCTATCCCGGCGGTCAAGTCTCAGGCAGTTATTACAAGGACTCAATTCGTATTATGGCACTGACTCATCTCTTAGCAGACAGAATTACACGGCTCAGTAATATGCTGGAACAAGGTCTGTATGAAAGACACCACACTATCCGGTTATGTCTGCTGGCGGCATTAGCCGGTGAGAGTGTTTTTCTGATGGGTCCTCCGGGGATTGCAAAGAGCCTGATCGCGCGCAGGATAAAGTATGCCTTTCGCGATGCCAGGGCTTTTGAATATCTGATGACTCGCTTCTCCACTCCCGAAGAAGTCTTCGGACCGTTATCGATACAGGCTCTGAAAGACGAAGGCCGTTATCAGCGCCTGACCAAAGGATATCTTCCCGACGCCGAAATCGTTTTTCTTGATGAAATATGGAAGGCTGGCCCGGCAATACTCAATACATTGCTGACGGCCATTAATGAACGCCGCTTTCGTAACGGTGATAACGAAACGACGATACCGATGAAGCTGCTGATTGCGGCGTCGAATGAATTACCCGATGCAGAAAGTGGCCTGTCGGCACTGTATGACCGTATGCTGATCCGTCTGTGTCTTGATAATGTCAGCAGTAAAAATAATTTCCGCAATGTGCTTATCTCGTCGCCTGACGCCCCGTTCACCGCCGCAGAAGAGTCTCTGCGTATCACTGACGATGAGTATCACCAGTGGCAGCAAGAGATCCTCAAAGTCAGCTTGCCGGATAATGTCTTCGACCTTATCTATCAGTTACGCCGTCAGCTGGAGAGCCTGCCTGATGCGCCTTATATTTCTGATCGTCGCTGGAAGAAGGCGATCCACTTGCTGCAGGCAAGTGCTTTTTTCAGCGGCCGCCAGGCGATTGCACCGGTTGATATTATTTTACTGAAAGACTGCCTGTGGCATGACCAGGCATCAATGCAACTGACAGAGCGGGAAATTAAAGGATTACTGACAGGCTACGCTTTTGAGCAACAGCCTTTACTGATCAAGCTTCGTCAGTTACAGACCCGTAAATTTGCACTGCAACAACAGATGAACCTCGATCAGGCGCTGAAACTGGAAAAGCAGAGCAGGTTATTTAGCCGTAAACATCACCATATTTTACCGGCCTTAGGGGAAGGTGAACAACTGACACTGATCCTGCAAAATCCCCTGATCCTGCATGAACAGAAGAGTAACCATCTTGTGGTCAGCAAAGAGGAACTGAACCAGTGGCTGGCCAGGGGCGGCGAAATAAAAGGGCAGCTGAATGGTATCGGCTTTGCACAACCTCTGGACTTGTATATTGATGACCGGGACTGTCTCAATATCAGGGATATCAGCCTGCAATCCTCTTTACTGAGTGTACTTCCGCGCGAGACTCTGCGCGAGATACCGGAAGAAATAACCCGCGGCCTGAATGAGCTCAAAGACCGGCTACAAACCCAGCGGTTACTTTTCCGTCAGCATCAGCAATGTTTATTTATTGATAATGACTGGCTGGCGATTATTGAGCAAAGCCTGCAGGATGTGGCAGAACAGATAGAACAGGAAACCCAATGATCTCCATTGATTCTCTGCTCAGTCTGCTGACCTACAGTGATGCCGACACCCTCAATGACTTTTTGTCGGCACTGCTGGCGGCACCGCAATTAGTTATTTTTCTCGAAAAAAGCCCCGGCCTTAAAAAAGCGCTGCTGAAAGAATTACCGGATATTAAAGCCGCTATCAGCGAAGAACAAAAAAATACGCCTGTACCGGCCAGCCTGGCACAGGAGTTTCAGCTGTTCACCCTGCAAAAGTCATTCAGTCTTTATCATTTCAGCCAGAATATGTCCGATACATTGCTCCGGCTGGAACAGCTCGGCTCTCCGTTCAGGGAGGAGGCAAACAGACTGGTCACCGGGGCTGACGACCAGCTACTGACAGCTGCGCAACATAGCTTATTTTTTCAGCGCTGGCGCCAGAGTCTGACACTGCAGACCGTCACCTTAAATGAGGGGCTGCTGGAGCAACAGCGAGATAAACTTATTACTGAGTTACAACAGCGTATGACCCTGTCCAGCCAGCTTTCACCGTTATCAGACGGCAACGAGGAAACGGCAGCCGGCCATTTGTGGGATATGAGTAAATCGCCACCGGGAAAAGGGGATACGGGGCTGATTCTGCAATACAGTGAATTTCTGAATACCTGTCCGGAATTACAGACACTGGCTGCCCGGTTAGGCCGCAGCAGAGAGGCACAGTCGCTCCCGGCAGAAAACGCACCGCCGGGCCAGCAGATTGTGCAGGTACATAAAACTGAAACACTGCCGGAAGAAGTCAGTGGTATTCATCAAAGTGACGATATTCTGCGGTTACTCCCCACGGAACTGGCGGCACTGAGTATCAGTGAGCTCGAACTGGAATTCTACCGGCGGCTGGTGGAAAAGCGTCTGCTTACCTACCAGCTGCAGGGGGAATCTGTACATGATGATATCCGCCAGCGGCCGGTGATCTACAGACATAAGGATCAACAGCCAAAAGGGCCGTTTATTGTCTGTGTGGATACCTCCGGTTCCATGGGCGGGTTTAATGAACGCTGTGCTAAAGCATTTTGCCTGGCGTTACTAAAAATCGCGCTGGCCGAAAACCGCGGTTGTTTCATTATGTTGTTTGCCCATGACGTGATCCATTATGAGCTGACCACAGAGAACGGACTGGAACAGGCCGTGCGTTTTCTGAGCCAGCGTTTTCGCGGAGGAACCGATATCGCAAAGTGCCTTAACAGGGTACTGGACAGCATGGAAAACCCGGCCTGGAAGGATGCTGATGCAGTCATTATTTCAGATTTTATAGCTCAGCATCTGCCGGAGGTGCTGATCAAACGGGTTACACACCATCAGCAACACAGCCAGCAGCGTTTCCACGCAGTCTGTATGTCAGCCCATGGGAAACCCGGAATATTGCAGATATTTGACCATATATGGAAATTCGATACCCGCCTCAGAACCCGCCTGCTGAGATACCTGAAACGCTAGACAGCGGATATTTCCCGGATTACTGTCAATACATCATCCCAGGGGGACGGCAGAACACACCGCCCGCGACAGATTTAGAAAGGACAAATGATGGCCGATATGCTGCAACTGGATCAACTCGATCGCGATATCCTGAACGTATTACTTAATAATGCCAGAACCGCCTACGCAGAGCTGGCAAAACAGTTTAATGTCAGCGCAGGCACTGTTCATGTCAGGGTCGAAAAAATGCGTCAGGCCGGTATTATTCTCGGCACCCGTATTGATGTTGACCCAAGAAAACTGGGATTCGATGTGTGCTGTTTTATCGGTATTATTCTGAAGAGTGCCCGTGATTATCCGGCAGCCCTGAGCAAACTCCGGGCGCTGGATGAAGTGGTTGAAGCCTGGTACACCACCGGACATTACAGTATTTTTATTAAAGTGATGTGCCGCTCTATTGATGCTCTGCAACAGGTGCTGATCAATAAGATTCAGACCATTGATGAAATTCAGTCCACAGAAACACTTATCTCCCTGCAAAACCCTATCAGCCGTACGATAAAGCCCTGATCAGACAGATCTGTGTGGATAACCTTATCCATCCACCAGGTCCCTGCTTTCTCTGCAATTTCCCCGTAAAATAAAAATGAATAACCTTGTTGTCCACAGGTGGATCACGGCTTGATCACAGCGTACAATGCTGCCTTTTACTGAGGGAAGACTGATGGCGGATATCACGTTTATCACAGGCAGCACCCTGGGAAGTGCCGAATATGTGGCTGAAGAATTAGCAGCATTACTCGAACAGGAAGAAATTTCGTCTGAAATTCTGCATGGCCCGGCGCTTGATGACCTGCCAGTCACCGGAACCTGGTTACTGATAACCTCAACCCATGGTGCCGGTGAAGTCCCGGACAATCTTTTACCGTTCTTTGAACAATTAAAAGAACAGCAACCGGATCTTTCCGCGGTACGCTATGGTGCTATCGGCTTAGGTAATCATGAGTATGATCTGTTTTGTGGCGCGATCAGAAGTATTGATCAACTACTGCAGTCCCTTGGGGCCACCAGGATCGGCGATCGTCTGGAAATTGATGTTCTGCAACATGATGTCCCGGAAGATCCGGCCAGCGAGTGGTTAGCCGACTGGAAAAGCCTGATTTGAGATCACTGACACGGTTGTTGATCGTTTATTTATGAGGATCCACGGTCAATTGTCCTGTTTTTTACTGTTTTTTTTCCCGGGCTCTGTGGATAAGTACCCCTTTATTGTGCTGATAACCGGTAGTTATCCAATGAATAACCGATGGCGATTTTTTGTGCTGTGTATAAGTAGCGATTTTGATCTCAGCTTATACGTTACGGATCAACCGATCATTCACAGCATTGGATCTATCTCAGACTGCTGTTAACTATAAAGAATTGACACTTACCCACAGGATCGGGCGATCCTAATAAGAGATCTAACAGAAAGATCATACATAAAATAAAGATCTTTCTTTTAAACCCTTACGATCCTGCCACTTTCCCATGCGCTGGAATTTAAGTAGAATCCACTGCCGGGATATGCTCCCAACCGTTAATCTACCGAGGTATCGTTTCATGTTTTATCCAGATCCTTTTGACGTCATCATCATTGGTGGTGGTCATGCGGGAACAGAAGCCGCAATGGCCGCTGCCCGAATGGGTCAGCAAACCCTGCTACTGACCCACAATATCGATACGCTGGGACAAATGTCATGTAATCCGGCGATCGGTGGGATCGGCAAAGGGCATCTGGTGAAAGAAGTCGATGCGCTGGGTGGCCTGATGGCCGAAGCTATCGATAAATCGGGCATCCAGTTTAGAATACTAAACAGCAGCAAAGGCCCTGCGGTGCGTGCTACACGGGCACAGGCTGACAGAGTACTCTATCGGCAGGCTGTACGTACCGCACTGGAAAACCAGCCAAACCTGATGATCTTCCAGCAGGCCGTTGAAGATCTGATTGTGGAAAACGATCAGGTCGTTGGTGCTGTAACTCAGATGGGGCTCCGTTTCCGTGCTAAAGCCGTGGTACTGACCGTCGGGACTTTCCTTGACGGAAAAATTCATATCGGACTGGATAATTACAGTGGTGGTCGTGCCGGCGATCCGCCATCTATCCCGTTATCCCGCAGACTGCGTGAATTGCCTTTACGGGTCAGTCGTCTGAAAACCGGTACACCGCCGCGTATCGATGCCAGAACCATCGATTTTTCTGTGCTGGCTGCACAGCATGGTGATAATCCGGTGCCTGTGTTCTCGTTTATGGGGAAAGCATCCGATCATCCGGCACAGATGGCCTGTTATATCACTCATACCAATGAAAAAACCCATGATGTGATCCGTGATAACCTCGATCGCAGCCCGATGTATGCCGGAGTGATCGAAGGGATCGGGCCACGTTACTGTCCGTCAATTGAAGACAAGGTGATGCGTTTTGCCGATCGTAATGCGCATCAGATCTTCCTCGAACCGGAAGGGCTGACCAGCAACGAAATTTACCCGAACGGTATTTCTACCAGTCTGCCATTTGATGTACAGATGAAAATCGTCCGTTCTATGCAGGGCCTGGAAAATGCAAAGATTATCCGTCCGGGTTATGCCATTGAATATGATTTCTTCGACCCGCGTGACCTGAAACCGACCCTGGAAAGTAAATATATCCACGGTCTGTTTTTTGCCGGGCAGATTAACGGCACTACCGGCTATGAAGAAGCTGCGGCCCAGGGATTACTGGCAGGGTTAAATGCCGGGCGTTTTTCTGCGGACAAAGAAGGCTGGACGCCGCGTCGTGATGAAGCGTATCTCGGTGTGCTGGTGGATGACCTCTGTACCCTGGGAACCAAAGAACCCTACCGTATGTTTACCTCACGTGCAGAATATCGTCTGATGCTGCGTGAAGATAACGCCGATTTACGCTTAACGTCCATCGGCCGTGAATTGGGGTTAGTGAATGATGAACGCTGGGCCAGTTTCAATAAGAAACTGGAATCGATTGAACTGGAACGTCAGCGTTTACGGGATATTCACGTTCATCCTAAATCGGATATTGTCTCGCAGGTTAATTCACTGCTGAGTACCGGACTGACAAAAGAAGCCAATGGCGAAGATTTACTGCGTCGCCCTGAAATGACCTATTCTCAGCTGATGTCATTGCCTGCTTTCGGGCCAGCGGTCAGCGATCCACTGGCTGCTGAGCAGGTGGAAATTCAGGTGAAATACGAAGGGTATATTGCCCGTCAGAAAGAAGAGATTGAACGTCAGCAGCGTAATGAGAATACCCTGTTGCCGGTTGACCTTGATTACCGGAATGTCAGCGGACTTTCAAATGAAGTGATTGCCAAGCTTAACGATCATAAACCATCGTCAATTGGTCAGGCATCGCGCATTTCCGGGATCACTCCGGCCGCAATCTCAATTTTATTGATCTATCTGAAAAAACAGGGCCTGCTACGTAAAAGTGCCTGAGCCCTCAGCTATAAACAGGGGCCGCTGTAAGGCTGCCCCTGACAACAGGAATTTCCCCGTGATTAATACTCTCTCCGCATTACTCAGTAAGGCCGGTATTTCCTTAACCGATCAGCAAAAACAGCAACTGGTCAGTTATGTGGGCTTACTGGATAAATGGAATAAAGCTTATAACCTGACCTCGGTTCGTGATCCGCAGCAGATGCTTGTTCGTCACATTATGGACAGCATTGTGGTTGCACCGTATCTGAAAGGGAACAAATTTATCGATGTCGGTACCGGCCCCGGTTTGCCGGGAATTCCACTGGCGATTGTCTGTCCTGAAGCCAGTTTCACTCTGCTCGACAGTCTGGGGAAACGGGTCCGCTTTTTACGCCAGGTGCAGCATGAGCTTAAACTGGACAATATTATTCCGGTACAGAGCAGGGCAGAGGCATTTACCGATCAGCCACTGTTTGACGGGGTGATTAGTCGGGCATTTGCTTCACTGCAGGATATGGTCAGCTGGTGTCATCATTTACCCGCACCTGCGCAGGGACGTTTTTATGCGTTAAAAGGTGTTGTGCCCGAAGATGAGCTGGCGGAATTACCCGCAAACCTGAGTGTTGAAAAACTGGTCTCGCTACAGGTCCCTGAGCTGGAAGGTGAACGTCATCTGGTTATTTTAAAGCAAAAATAAATCGGCCTGCCCGGCGGCAGGGCAGGGCGCTGCCGCCGGGAGAATATATTTTATGTGATAAAAATCACATAAAATATATTTAAGTACGATATTTGTAACTGTTAATGGCTGCCGGAACCACAGAAATAATTCATTTCACACTCTCTGCCGCTGCCTGCGGGTCTGTATCTCAGCAGATATCCGCTAACAAATCACTTTACGTTAATAAATAGCATGCTAATTACTTGCCGGATATATTCGTCTGTCTGGACAGATGTGTATTCCGGGGGACAGATTTTTTCCGGTGTGCTGTTTTATTCAGTTTATTCAGTCCGGATAAACAGTGCTTCCTGAAAAATTTTTTATCATCATGATTTTATTATGTTTTTATTCGTTTCCTGCCATGGTTTCCTGAAGTTACCTGATTATCTGCCATGCGGTCTGTAATTATTATTCCTTAATTAAACAGAAAAACTGATGACTAATGAACGATATGAAATAAAGACAAATCAGAATTTATTAATAATTATCCTTTTGTTTACTAAGTATTTTATTTGATTTAGTGTGCCAGCGGGTAAGGTTACCCGGCTGTTACCGGGCCGGACAATATTGTTAACACCGGAACAGTATTTATCTTCTGAAAATAAGGATATTACATGAAAGAACTTTCAATAACAGAAACCACTCAGATCAGTGGTGGTTTGTTTACTCTGGTTACCGGACCTGTCGGTGGCTTACTGGGTTTCACCATTGGCTCTATCGTTGATGCCGGGGTCGGTGCCCTTAAAGGCCAGTCGCTGAGCTTTAAAACCTCCGGCGCATTGCTTGGCGCAGGTATCGGGGCGATTGTTGGTCTGAGCCCGATTCTTGCCACGACCGGTATCGGTCTTGGGGTGGTGAGCATTGTCGATAATGCTAAAAAATTTCTGGCCAGCTGATGTGTAAGCCGGGAGATTTTATTCTCTCTGTCGTTAGCATCTGCATTTTTAGACGTGACTGATTTGTATCATGTCAGAGGCGCTGACCCGATCAGCGCCTCTTTATTATTTGCGGACAGATTCTCTGAAGACACCTGCATTTTTTGCTATTCCTGCTTTTTTGCCACGTGATTTATTGCGGTTAAATTAGTATTGTTATCAGACTGCATATTCTGCTGCGCTAAAAACCCCGTGTTTATTTTATAACTTCCTTTTATTTTTTAATATACTGACGCGGTCTGGTCATTGCGCCGTGGCAGGCATGTAAAATAAATGATAAATAAATGATAAATAAATGAAATGATTAACGTTCAAATAACAGCAATAAATGTAAGGCTAATTGTTTTTTCAGGGTGTAGTATCGTCTCCGGTTCATAAAACACCGAGGAAAAGAGGCCATCAGATCGGGTAGTCTCTTTGTATTCTGCGATTTTTGGCGAAGATTATTGGTGAAAACACCTTTTCAGAAAGAAATTTAAATAATTGTTCACCTTTTCTCTACTTACAGATTGAAATCGCAGGAGTGCCCCGTATAATTTGCACGGCTTTTGCTGTTCATCTCTTCGGGGGTGATCACAGCAGTTTGTGTAGAACACACGATATACCCAACATAAGTAAAGGAGAGTAAGAAAGTAATGTCTGTATCTCTTTATAGTTTGAGATTAGCCAGGACAGTGCTGCTTATTCAATTGGTGATCGTTTTACTCATCAGTATTCTCTTTACTTTGAAAAGCATTCACTGGGGAGCTTCTGCTCTGGCAGGGGGGCTATCGGCCTGGTTGCCGGCTGTCCTGTTTACGTTTCTGGCCTGGCGCCTGCAAGGGCAATCACCGGCTAAAGGGCGTGTTGCCTGGACTTTTGCATTAGGTGAAGTCTGCAAGGTATTCACCACCATCGTATTGCTTGTTGTGGCGTTGGGTGTGTTCGGGGCGGTGTTTTGGCCTCTTGGACTGAGCTGGTTATCGGTGCTGGTGGTGCAAATCATTGCACCGGTTGTAATTAACAAAAAAGGGTAAGATGCATCATGGCCGCAGGAGAAATCTCAACCCCACAGGAATACATAAGTCATCACCTGCAACACTTGCAGCTTGATTTACGTACTTTCCAGTTGGTGAATGCGCACGACGCTCCGGCAACTTTCTGGACGTTAAACCTGGATTCCATGTTTTTCTCTGTCGTACTGGGTCTGGTCTTTCTGGTACTGTTCCGTAAAGTGGCAAAACATGTCACCAGCGGTGTTCCGGGAAAACTGCAGGCGGCTATTGAACTGGTTGTTGGTTTCGTCGATGGCAACGTTCGTGATATGTATCACGGCAAAAGCAAACTTATCGCCCCGCTGGCTCTGACTATTTTTGTCTGGGTCTTTTTAATGAACTTCATGGATTTGTTACCAATCGATCTGCTGCCTTATCTGGGCGAGCATGTCTTTGGTTTGCCGGCATTACGTGTTGTGCCGTCCGCTGACGTGAATGTGACATTATCTATGGCGCTGGGCGTATTTATTTTGATTCTGTTTTACAGCATCAAAATGAAAGGCGTGGGTGGTTTTACTAAAGAACTGACTCTGCAGCCTTTCAACCACCCGATCTTTATCCCCATCAACCTGATTCTTGAAGGTGTTAGCCTGCTGTCCAAACCGGTTTCTCTCGGTCTGCGACTGTTCGGTAACATGTATGCGGGTGAACTGATCTTTATCCTGATTGCGGGACTGTTACCGTGGTGGTCACAGTGGGTTCTGAATGTGCCATGGGCCATTTTCCACATATTGATTATCTCGTTACAGGCGTTTATTTTCATGGTCCTCACGATTGTCTATCTGTCGATGGCATCTGAAGAACATTGATTTTTTATCTCAACACTACTGAATTTATTGAAACAAACTGGAGACTGTCATGGAAAACGTGAGTATGGATCTGCTGTACATGGCTGCCGCTGTGATGATGGGTCTGGCGGCAATCGGTGCTGCGATCGGTATCGGCATCCTCGGTGGTAAATTTCTGGAAGGTGCTGCTCGTCAGCCTGACCTGATTCCTCTGCTGCGCACTCAGTTCTTTGTTGTTATGGGTCTGGTGGATGCTATCCCAATGATCGCTGTAGGTCTGGGTCTCTACGTGATGTTTGCTGTCGCCTAGTCACGCCTGGTAATACGGTTGTTCATATCGCGATTTTATGCGAATGAACGAATTCTGCCGTTTACCAATACGTTGGTAACGGCAGAGCAAGCTAACTTAACAAGAGGCATTGTGCTGTGAATATTAATGCAACAATCCTCGGCCAGGCCATTGCGTTTATCCTGTTCGTCGCATTTTGTATGAAGTACGTATGGCCGCCGATTATGGCAGCTATCGAGAAACGTCAGAAAGAAGTTGCTGATAGTCTCGCTTCTGCAGAACGCGCTCAAAAAGACCTGGATATCGCTCAGGCTAATGCGTCCGAACAGCTGAAAAAAGCCAAAGAAGATGCTCAGGTCATTATCGAGCAGGCAAATAAACGTCGTGCCCAGATTCTGGATGAAGCAAAAGCCGAAGCTGAAGCTGAACGTCACAAAATCGTAGCTCAGGCTCAGTCCGAAATTGATGCCGAACGTAAACGTGCACGTGAAGAATTACGTAAGCAGGTAGCGTTGCTGGCCGTTGCGGGTGCCGAGAAGATTATTGAGCGTTCCGTTGATGAAGCTGCTAACAGCGACATCGTTGATAAACTGGTCGCTGAACTGTAAGGAGGGAGGGGCTGATGTCTGAATTTACTACTGTAGCTCGCCCCTACGCCAAAGCAGCTTTTGACTTTGCTGTTGAGCATCAAAGTATTGATCGCTGGCAGAGCATGCTGGCATTTTCTGCAGATGTTGCAAGTGATAAACAAGTTGCTGAACTTCTTTCCGGTGCGAAAGCGCCAGAAACAGTATCATCAACCTTTATTGCCATCTGTGGTGATCAACTCGATGAAAATAGTCAGAACCTGATTAAGGTAATGGCAAATAATAAACGTTTGAAAGCGCTTCCTGCTGTTTTGGAACAATTCATTCAATTACGTGACGCTTATGAAGCGATTGCAGAGGTTGATGTAACTTCAGCCAATCAATTGAGTGAAGAGCAGCTGGCTAAAATCAGTGCTGCGATGGAAAAACGTTTATCACGCAAAGTTAAGCTGAATTGCAAAATCGATAAGTCTGTAATTGCGGGCGTAGTCATCCAGGCTGGTGACATGGTCATTGATGGCAGCGTACGTGGCCGTCTTGACCGTCTGGCAGACGACTTGCAGTCTTAAGGGGACTGGAGCATATGCAACTGAATTCCACCGAAATCAGCGAACTGATCAAGCAGCGCATTGCTCAGTTCAATGTGGTGAGCGAAGCTCACAATGAAGGTACTATTGTTTCTGTAAGTGACGGTATCATCCGCATCAACGGCCTGGCCGATGTAATGCAGGGTGAGATGATTGCCCTGCCGGGTAACCGTTACGCTATCGCACTGAACCTGGAGCGTGACTCTGTAGGTGCAGTGGTTATGGGCCCATACATGGATCTTGCCGAAGGCATGAAAGTGAAATGTACTGGCCGTATTCTGGAAGTACCGGTTGGTCGTGGTTTACTGGGGCGTGTTGTTAACACCCTGGGTGAGCCAATTGACGGTAAAGGCCCTGTGGATAACGATGGCTTCTCTCCTGTAGAAGTTATTGCACCGGGTGTTATCGATCGTCAGTCAGTCGATCAGCCTGTTCAGACCGGTTATAAAGCTGTTGACTCCATGATCCCGGTCGGACGTGGTCAGCGTGAGCTGATCATCGGTGACCGTCAGACAGGTAAAACAGCGATGGCTATCGATGCCATCATCAACCAGCGTGATTCAGGCATTAAATGTGTCTATGTTGCTATCGGCCAGAAAGCGTCCACTATTTCTAACGTGGTACGTAAACTGGAAGAGCACGGCGCATTAGCGAACACCATCGTGGTGGTTGCCTCTGCTTCCGAGTCTGCAGCCCTGCAATACCTGGCACCTTATGCCGGTTGTGCGATGGGTGAATACTTCCGTGACCGCGGTGAAGATGCTCTGATCGTTTATGATGACCTGTCAAAACAGGCTGTTGCTTACCGTCAGATTTCACTGCTGCTGCGTCGTCCGCCAGGCCGTGAAGCATTCCCTGGTGACGTTTTCTACCTCCACTCCCGTCTGCTGGAGCGTGCATCACGCGTAAATGCTGAGTACGTTGAAGCATTCACTAAAGGTGCAGTGAAAGGTAAAACCGGTTCTCTGACAGCTCTGCCTATCATTGAAACTCAGGCGGGTGACGTTTCTGCGTTCGTTCCGACTAACGTAATTTCGATTACAGATGGTCAGATCTTCCTAGAATCTAACCTGTTTAACTCCGGTATCCGTCCGGCTGTTAACCCGGGGATCTCTGTATCCCGTGTAGGTGGTGCAGCACAGACGAAAATCATCAAGAAACTGTCCGGGGGTATCCGTACCGCTCTGGCACAGTATCGTGAACTGGCGGCGTTCTCTCAGTTCGCGTCAGATCTGGATGATGCTACCCGTAAGCAACTGGAACACGGTCAGAAAGTCACTGAACTGCTGAAGCAGAAGCAGTATGCACCGATGTCTGTTGCTCAGCAGGGCCTGGTCCTGTTTGCGGTTGAGCGCGGTTACCTGGGCGATGTTGAGGTTGCTAAAATCCTCAGCTTTGAGTCTTCTCTGCTGTCATTCGCTGAGCGTGAACACGCTGAACTGATGCAGGAAATCAACCAAGCGGGTAACTTTAATGGCGAAATCGAAGCGAAGTTAAAAGCGCTGCTCGATTCGTTTAAAGCAACTCAGTCCTGGTAATGTCTTGCGGCTTGCCTGAAATGGCAGGCCGCCTGACTTTGAGGAGAAGCTCATGGCCGGCGCAAAAGAAATACGTAGTAAGATTGGAAGCGTAAAGAATACGCAGAAAATCACCAAAGCGATGGAAATGGTCGCCGCCTCCAAAATGCGTAAAACGCAGGAACGCATGGCGGCCAGCCGTCCGTATGCAGAAACCATTCGCAAAGTGATTGGTCACTTAGCGTTAGGGAATCTGGAATACAAGCACCCTTACCTGGAAGAGCGTGACGTTAAGCGCGTCGGCTATCTGGTCGTATCTACTGACCGCGGGCTTTGTGGTGGTTTGAACATTAACCTGTTCAAGAAATTGCTGGCAGATATGAAAGCATGGTCTGATAAAGGCGTTCAGAGTGAACTGGCCATTATCGGTTCCAAAGGCCTGTCTTTCTTCGGTGCCGCAGGCGCGGATATCGTGGCTCAGGTAAACGGTCTGGGCGATAAGCCTGCACTGTCTGATCTGATTGGCCCGGTAAAAGTGATGCTGCAGGCTTACGATGAAGGCCGGATCGACAAGCTTTATGTTGTCAGTAATAAATTTAACAACACCATGTCCCAGACTCCGGTGCTCAATCAGCTGCTGCCGTTACCGCCAGCAGAAGATAATGAAGAACTGAAGAAGAAAACATGGGATTACCTGTACGAACCCGATCCGAAAGCGCTGCTGGATACTCTGCTGCGTCGTTACGTCGAGTCTCAGGTTTATCAGGGTGTTGTAGAGAACCTGGCCAGCGAGCAGGCAGCACGTATGGTGGCGATGAAAGCGGCAACCGATAACGGTGGCGAGCTTATCAAAGAGCTTCAGTTGGTTTACAACAAAGCCCGCCAGGCCAGCATCACCCAGGAACTTACCGAGATCGTCTCGGGGGCCTCCGCGGTTTAACCAGGTAACGAATTAGGTAGAGGATTCAAGATGGCAGCTGGAAAGATTGTCCAGATTATCGGCGCCGTAGTTGACGTCGAGTTCCCTCAGGACGCTGTACCACAGGTGTACAACGCCCTTGAGGTTGAAAATGGTGATAACCGTCTGGTGCTGGAAGTTCAGCAGCAGCTGGGCGGTGGTGTTGTTCGTACGATTGCAATGGGTACTTCTGACGGCCTGAAACGTGGCCTTAAGGTGACCGATCTGCAAAAACCGATTCAGGTACCGGTAGGTAAAGCTACTCTGGGCCGTATCATGAACGTTCTGGGTCAGCCTATCGATATGAAAGGCGATCTGCAGAACGAAGATGGCAGCACCGTTGAAGTAAACTCTATTCACCGTGCAGCACCAAGCTACGAAGAACTGGCTAACTCCACCGAACTGCTGGAAACAGGCATCAAGGTTATCGACCTGATTTGTCCGTTTGCTAAAGGCGGTAAAGTAGGTCTGTTCGGTGGTGCGGGTGTAGGTAAGACCGTCAACATGATGGAACTTATCCGTAACATCGCAATTGAACACTCCGGTTACTCTGTATTTGCAGGGGTGGGTGAGCGTACCCGTGAAGGTAACGACTTCTACCACGAAATGACCGAGTCTAACGTTCTGGATAAAGTTGCTCTGGTGTATGGCCAGATGAACGAGCCACCAGGAAACCGTCTGCGTGTTGCGCTGACCGGTCTGACTATGGCTGAAAAATTCCGTGACGAAGGCCGTGATGTTCTGCTGTTTGTCGATAACATCTATCGTTATACCCTGGCCGGTACTGAAGTATCAGCACTGCTGGGTCGTATGCCTTCTGCGGTAGGTTATCAGCCAACACTGGCAGAAGAGATGGGTGTACTGCAGGAACGTATCACGTCAACCAAAACCGGTTCTATCACTTCCGTACAGGCAGTGTATGTACCTGCGGATGACCTGACTGACCCGTCTCCGGCAACCACCTTTGCTCACCTGGACTCAACGGTGACTCTGAGCCGCCAGATCGCATCACTGGGTATTTACCCTGCGGTTGACCCGCTGGATTCCACCAGCCGTCAGCTGGATCCGATGATTGTGGGTCAGGAGCACTATGATATTGCGCGTGGCGTACAGTCTCTGTTACAGCGTTACCAGGAACTGAAAGATATCATCGCGATTCTGGGTATGGATGAACTGTCTGAAGACGACAAACTGCTGGTGTCCCGTGCACGTAAAATTCAGCGTTTCCTGTCTCAGCCATTCTTCGTCGCAGAAATCTTTACCGGTGCACCAGGTAAATACGTTTCTCTGAAAGATACCATCCGTGGCTTCAAAGGCATTATGGACGGTGAGTTTGACCATCTGCCTGAGCAAGCGTTCTACATGGTTGGTTCCATCGACGAAGCTGTAGAAAAAGCGAAGAAACTGTAATTTCAGTTTCCCGGGAGGATTGATATGGCTAAAAGTTATCACCTGGATGTTGTCAGCGCTGAACAACAAATGTTTGCCGGCAGTGTACAGCATATCCAGGTGTCAGGAAGTGAAGGTGAGCTGGGGATTTTCCACGGTCACGCACCACTTCTGACTGCCATCAAACCTGGTATGGTTCGTATCGTTAAAGAGAATAACCACGAAGAGTTTATTTATCTCTCCGGGGGGATTCTGGAAGTTCAGCCCGAAAGTGTTACGGTTATGGCTGATACAGCCATCCGTGGTGAGGATCTGGACGAAGCACGTGCTCTGGAAGCAAAACGTAAAGCAGAAGATCATATGAACAAAAGCCACGGTGATGTGGACTATGCTCAGGCCTCTGCTGAACTGGCGAAAGCTATTGCTAAACTGCGCGTCATCGAACTGACCAGGAAAGTGATGTAAGATCATTACGCTGCAAAAAAGCCGGTAAGTGGAAGCTTACCGGCTTTTTTTATGTGCCTGATCCGGCCAGGGAGCGGATAATCTCCTGAAACAGCGGCTCAGCATCCTGTCTCCGCAGAGAGCAGCCCGCGGGCAGATTATGCAGTCAGGTATCCTTATACTGTATACTCTTTGCTTTACCCGATTAAATAAAAGTGATGGCAGATGATGGCAGATAAAAAAATGAGTGTGGTGATCCTTGCTGCCGGTAAGGGGACCCGGATGTATTCGGATCTCCCGAAAGTGCTCCATCAGCTGGCCGGAAAACCTATGGTGCAGCATGTGATTGATGCGGCAAAGGGGCTGGGTGCGGATAATATATACCTGGTGTATGGTCATGGTGGTGAGTTATTGAAAAACACCCTTAATGACCCGATATTACACTGGGTTGAACAGGCTGAGCAGCTGGGTACCGGCCATGCTATGCAACAGGCAGCCCCTTTCTTTACTGATGATGAAGATATTCTGATGTTATACGGTGATGTCCCGCTGATCTCTGAGCAGACATTACAACAGTTACGTCTGCAGAAACCCGCAGGTGGCATCGGATTGCTGACAGTGGTACTGGATAATCCGTTCGGTTATGGCCGCATTGTCCGTGAAAACGGCGAAATTACCGGGATTGTCGAACAGAAAGATGCCAGCCCGCAGCAGCTGGCTATCAACGAAATTAATACCGGTATCCTGCTGGCCAATGGTGGTGATCTGCGGCGCTGGCTGGCTAAACTGACCAACAATAATGCCCAGAAAGAGTATTATATTACTGATATTATCGCGATGGCCCACCAGCAAGGGTGCCGTATTGCCGCCGTTCATCCGCAAAACAGCAGTGAAACGGAAGGGGTTAATAACCGGCAACAACTGGCAACCCTGGAACGGATCTATCAGCGTCAGTCGGCGGATAAACTCTTGCTGGCCGGGGTTATGTTAAGCGATCCGGCACGTTTTGATTTACGCGGGCAGCTGCAACATGGCCGCGATGTCAGCATTGATATTAATGTGATCCTTGAAGGTAAGGTTACGCTCGGCAATGGAGTGAAAATCGGTGCCGGATGTATTATTAAAAACAGCGTGATCGGTGATGGCTGTGAAATCAGTCCTTATTCCGTCATTGAAGATGCCCGGCTGGAAAGTGCCTGTACTGTGGGGCCTTTTGCCCGCCTGAGGCCAGGTACCTCGTTAGCTGAACAAGTTCATGTGGGTAACTTTGTCGAAATTAAAAAATCGGCACTGGGTAGCGGTTCAAAAGCCGGCCATTTAACCTACCTGGGCGATGCGCAGATCGGCGCCGGAGTCAATATTGGTGCCGGGACGATTACCTGTAATTATGACGGGCAGAATAAATCACAAACCATTATCGGTGATAATGTGTTTGTCGGGTCTGACAGCCAGTTTATTGCCCCGGTATCGGTCGCTGACGGGGTGACTATTGCGGCGGGAACCACAGTAATGAAAGATATAAACCATGAAGCGCTGGTTTATAATCCAAAGCAACAAAGTGTAAAAGCTGACTGGCTGCGGCCGGTAAAAAAATAAATTATCTGATATTTCCCGGCCAGCCGGCACAGACCGGCACCGGACAGGCTGTGACAAATAATAACCCCCATTCTCTGCAAGGCTCGGGGGATCCGTCGCGACGGAACATCAGGTCAGATGACAATCTCTATGGCGAATACGCCATAACGTCAGGATTAAAAAATATGTGTGGAATAGTGGGTGCAGTTGCACAACGTGATATTGCGGAAATTCTGCTGGAAGGCTTACGCCGCCTGGAATACCGTGGTTATGATTCAGCAGGCCTGGCCGTTGTTAACCAACCGGGCGAGATGATCCGTCTGCGGCGTGTGGGTAAGGTTCAGGCACTGGCAGAGGCTGCTGCACAGCAGCCATTGCCCGGGGGAACCGGTATTGCTCATACCCGATGGGCGACGCACGGAGAGCCTTCAGAACAGAATGCACATCCCCATGTCTCCGGTAATATTGTACTGGTGCATAACGGTATTATTGAGAACCATGAAGAGCTACGGGTAAAGGTTAAGGCTCTGGGCTATACGTTTGTCTCTGAAACAGATACCGAAGTGGTTGCCCATCTGATTAATGACGAGCAAAAACGTGGCGGCAGCCTGCGTGAAATTGTTCAGCGGGTGATTAAGCAACTGCGTGGTGCTTACGGTATGGTGATCATGGACAGTAACGATCCTTCGGTTCTGGTCGCGGCCCGTTCAGGCAGCCCGCTGGTGATTGGTTGTGGTGTCGGAGAAAACTTTATCGCGTCTGATCAGCTGGCGTTGTTGCCGGTTACCCGGCGTTTTATCTACCTGGAAGAAGGTGATGTTGCTGAGGTCACCCGGCGGTCGGTGAATATTTTCGCTGACGGTGAGCCGGTTAGCCGTCCGGAAATTGAATCTTCTGCCCAGTATGATGCCGGTGATAAAGGCCTCTATCGCCATTACATGCAGAAAGAAATTTATGAGCAGCCGATGGCGGTGAAAAATACCCTGCAGGGACGTTTTCATCAGGGGGTTGTGGACCTGAGTGAATTAGGGCCGGATGCGGAACAGCTGCTCAGCCAGGCTGAACATATTCAGATTGTGGCCTGTGGTACGTCTTATAATTCAGGGCTGGTGGCCCGCTACTGGTTTGAGTCGCTGGCAGGGATCCCCTGTGATGTTGAAATTGCCTCTGAATTCCGCTACCGGAAATCGGTGGTACGGAAAAACAGTCTGCTGATCACCTTGTCACAGTCCGGCGAAACTGCAGATACCCTCGGGGCACTGCGTCTGTCTAAGCAACTGGGTTATCTTGGCTCACTGGCCATTTGTAATGTGGCGGGTTCCTCACTGGTACGCGAATCTGACCTGGCACTGATGACCAAAGCCGGGGTCGAAATTGGTGTGGCCTCGACCAAAGCCTTTACCACCCAGCTGACAGTACTGCTGATGCTGGTGGCTCAGATGGCAAGGCTGAATGGCCAGCCAGAACAGGTTGAACATGATATCGTTCATGCCCTGCAGGCGCTGCCCAGCCGGATTGAGCAAATCCTGTCACATGACAAACAGATCGAAGCACTGGCAGAAGGATTTTCAGATAAACACCATGCCCTGTTTCTGGGACGCGGCGATCAGTACCCGATCGCGATGGAAGGTGCGCTGAAACTGAAAGAAATCTCTTATATCCATGCTGAAGCTTATGCCGCCGGAGAACTGAAACATGGTCCGCTGGCACTGGTGGATGCTGATATGCCGGTCATCATTATTGCGCCAAATAATGAGTTACTGGAAAAGCTGAAATCTAATATCGAAGAAGTGCGCGCCCGGGGCGGACAACTGTATGTATTTGCTGATCAGGATGCCGGTTTCACCGACAGCCCGAATATGAAAATCATTCAGCTCCCTCATGTGGAAGAAGTACTGGCACCGGTGTTTTATACTATTCCGCTGCAATTACTGTCGTATCATATTGCCTTAATTAAAGGCACGGATGTCGATCAGCCACGCAACCTGGCAAAATCGGTAACCGTTGAGTAAATAACAGTATCCGCCCGACATCTTTTGCGGGCGGATAACTCCCCGCCACTCTGCCTTCCGCTGCCGTCCTGTCACCTGAATCCTCCCCCCGGTACGGAACACCCACATATTTGAGAACGTTTTTTACATTGCAGTTCCTGAGATTCTCCGTAGTCTGGTATTGATTAGATAAATTTTTGTGTTCTGTGGTAGCGGAATACGGTACCCGACGACTTTTAACCGGACAGGCCCGGGGAGCAGATGAAGATTATTAAAATTCTGAAAAGCCCGATGATTGCTGTTTATTGTCTGGCACTGATGGTGGCGCATAACGGGTATCTGATGCTCAGCCCTATCCTTGAGCGGGTGTTGCTGAATGCACCGGAAAAATTCAGGGATTTTCATTCATGGCAGGAGACGCTGAGCTTCCTGGAAACCATGGATATCCCCAGATTTATGATAGGCCTGGTCCTGTTTTGTATGGCCTTTACTCTGTTAATGCGTACCCGTATCGCCTGGTTCAGTTCATTGCTGTTACTGTTTTGCATTGTACTGACGAATGCTTTTATTCTGAAAACCAACCATAGCCAGGTTGTGTATGCCATGTTCACTATTGGCGGCCTGATTGTGTACTGGCGCCATTTTGATAAGCACAGCCTCGGCAGTACCAGTATTTTCGCGGTGGTCAGTATATTATCGCTGATTGTTTACGGCATGCTGGGCACCTTATATCTGGGTGACCAGTTTACTCCGCCGGTGAAAGATCTTCCGACCGCGTTTTATTTTGTTATGGTCTGTATGTCGACGGTCGGTTTTGGCGATATTATTCCCCATACCACCATGGCACGTATGTTTACGCTGACGGTCATTATCTTTGGTATCACTATTTTCGCCGCGTCAGTTGCATCCGTTGCCGGTTCGCTGATTAGCCATAATATTCAACGTATTCTCAAAGGGCGGTTTTCTCACGTGGTACGTAAAAATCATTATATCGTTACCGGATCTTCGGCGCTGGCACAGAGCGTCAGTCAGGGGCTGACCGATGCCGGAGGTGTTGTCACCGTTGTCTGCTATCCGGGAAATAAAACACAGTTTCCGGCCACCACGGATGTGATTGAAGGCGATCCTTCTGCTGTCGCGACACTGGAGCAGGCGGGTGCCTCCAAAGCAAAATATATTGTTGCCCTGATGGATAATGATGCAGACAACGCCTTTGTGGTACTGGCGGCCAAAGAAGTGGGTGGTGAAGACACCAAAACTATTGCGCTGGTCAATGAAAGCCAGAATATGAATAAAATAAAACGGGTTCGTCCTGACGGCGTGTTGTCATTACAGCAACTGGGCAGTGAGATTCTGGTCAGAACACTGAATGGCGATACCATGGACAATAAAATGAATATCAATATATTTTTTAATAGCGCTCAGTCTCCGGATGGCCATAAATCTCCCTGAGCCAGCCACCGTCCGGGGTTCCCCGTAATGCCCCCTGCAGGACAGGCATAAACCGCCGCTTACACTCTGCCAGTTACTGACCCGGTTAATCAGAATCCGCAGTGCCTTTTTCAGAGGATGCGGATTTTTTATTGCCGGTATCTGTGTCAGGGTGCGCTGCCTTTTACCTGAGTAATCACCTCTGGCAGAAGCTAATTCAAGGGTACACGGCCACAGGCCGCGCTGTTGTCGTGCTGAAGCATGATTAAGTATGAATGGATGTACAAATGAAAAAAACCGGTTATTTACTGACAGCCCTGTTACTGGGTTCCCCCTGGCTGACCATGGCTGCAGAGCCGCAGATTGAAGCGGGATTTTCTCCCGAAGGCTCAGCCCGAACACTGGTGCTGGAAACCATCAATTCGGCCCATAGCAGTATTCGTATGCTGGCTTATTCGTTTACGGCCCCGGATATTATGCAGGCATTGGCAAATGCCTGCAAACGCGGGGTGGACATTAAAATAGTGGTCGATGAAAAGGGCAACAAAGGGAAAGCCAGTCTTGCGGCGATGAATTTTATCGTCAATAACGGTATCCCCTTGCGGACAGACCGCCATTATCCGATACAGCATGACAAAACGCTGATTGTTGATGGTCAGACGGTCGAAACCGGCTCTTTTAACTATACGGCCAGCGCCGAAAAACGTAACTCAGAAAATGTAGTGGTGATCCATAACTCTCCTTCCCTGGCGCAGGCTTACCTGAAACACTGGCAGGTACGCTGGGACTACGGGCAGGATTATCAGTCAGCGTACTAACCCCTCCCATACATCATGTTATAGCACTGTATTTATAAGTGCTCTGCAGAGGACAGATATCATCCTTGTTTACTTATAATCATTAATAAATCTGAATAATATTTTTTTATCTAAAAATGAGGAGGTGTTCAGGTGTTTATTTTCTTAAAAAAGTTATTTCACCATTAAATTTTCTTATTTAACAAGGTGGGTTAGTTTATCAAATCATAATTATTATTGAATTTTTGTTAATGGTAAGTTTTTTTTATGCTTTTTGATAGGTTTTGTGATGATTATACTGTGTTTTAATTGTTAATTTATATCGCGGTTTCTGTTGGTAAGTGATTTAAGTTATTCTGAGTGTGGCGAGGGTCAGTTGTCTTTTGGTTATGCTACTGATTATCAGTGTTTTTTGTTTTATTTATTTTTTGTCAGTTGTTGATTGAATTTATGTCAAATTAATTTATTGATTGATAATTTATTTTTACAAGAAATGCATAAAATAAACTGAACTATTTATTTGCCTGATTTATAAGATTAGTCCTATGCTAAATATCGTGTGGGGCTGTGGTTCATTTCGTGCTATTGCCCCTGACAGGCTGGTTCTCAGGGAGGTGTCGGTGAAATTCATTGCATGGAACCGGGTCGCTGGCCACTAACTTGTTAGATTTATTAATTTTTTGATATAAGGCAAACTGTATGAAAATGAAATCTCTTATAATTGGTGTCCTCTCGGCTCTGTCTTTGACAGTTTCTATGGCTCATGCAGCTACAATAGTAGTAAATGGCGGAACTGTGCATTTTAAAGGTGAAGTTGTTGATGCTGCCTGTGCAGTGGATGCAGGATCGGTTAATCAGACTGTACAATTGGGTCAGGTTAAAGCAAGTACCCTGGGTGCTCAGGGTGAGACAAGCAGTGCTGTAGGTTTCAATATTCAATTAGACGACTGTGATATCACTACTGCGACCAAAGCATCAATCGCCTTTGCTGGAGTGACTGCAACCAGTACTACTACAGACTCTACTGGCGCTGCTACTTCTACTGCTTACCCTGATGTACTGGCACTGCAAAGCTCATCAGCAGGCTCTGCAGCCAATGTTGGTATTCAGATCCTTGATAGCACTGGTTCAGCTCTGAAACTTGACGGAGCGAGTTTCAGCACTACCAAAACACTGGTTAATGGTACTAACATCCTGCCATTCCAGGCTCGTTATTATGCTCTGGGTGAAGCAAAAGCGGGTACTGCTAACGCAGATGCTACCTTCCAGGTTCAGTACCAGTAAGAATATACATCGGATATTTCCATATCCGGGACCAGGGAGGGTTCGTTTTAATTTTCCTGATACAGAGAATATGATATGTGGAAAACAGGATTATTTTTACTGTTGACTATTACCTGGCAATCGATGGCATCGCCGATTAATACTGTCAGTCTGACTGGCGGGTTGATGAAATTTAAGGGTGAAATTTTGTCGAATACCTGCGTTGTTGATGATGGCGATCGTTATCTGACAGTGGCGATGGGGCAAGTGAGTAATAATAAATTTTCACATGCCGGTGATGACTCCGATGCCGTGCCGTTTTCTCTGCATTTTAAGTACTGTACCCAAAGCGTCAGTAGAAATATGAATGTTGTCTTTCGTGGTGTAGCTGACCAGGGTAACCCTGATTTACTGGCTATTGAACAAGGGGGAAATGTAGCCAAAGGAATCGGTATTGCTCTGTTTGATGAGCAGGGAAATATAATTCCAATTAATAGCGGAAAACTACCGATCAGAGTCAATAACTCTGGTCCATTAACCCTGAATCTCATTGCAAAGTATCGGGCGACCTCAACACAGATAAGCGGAGGAGTTGCAAATGCTCAGGCGTGGTTTTCTTTAACTTATCAGTAGTTTAACTATAATAAAAATGTAGAATTATTAATTTATACTTAAATTTATTGATGAAGGAGTATGTAGTGATCCAACTTATCCGTAAAAAAATGCTCGGTTTGGCATTGATGGCTGTGGCTACTTTTGGTGTCGCTAGCCAGGTTCAGGCAGGTGTTGCACTAGGTGCAACTCGTGTAGTTTATCCCTCTGATCAAAAGCAAGTGACATTAGGCATCAGCAATAATGATGAAAAAAGCACGTATCTTATTCAGTCATGGATAGAAAATTCTACTGGTGAAAAAGAGAGCCGGTTTGTTATCACACCCCCACTTTTCGTTATTAATGGTAAAAAAGAAAATACACTAAGAATTATTGATGGAACCAACCAAACCCTTCCCCGAGACAGAGAGACACTCTTTTGGGTAAATGTGAAAGCAATTCCTTCTATGAATAAGTCTCAGCAATCACAGAATACCTTACAGTTGGCAATCATTAGTCGTATAAAGCTTTTTTATCGACCAATTGGATTGAGCATGCCTCCGGAAACAGCTCCTGGAAAATTGCGTTTTCATAAGTCGGGTTCTCAGTTGATCCTAATCAACCCTACACCTTATTACCTCACAGTGACATCGTTGATGGCTGGTAATAAGGAGTTAGCGAATACGATGGTACCACCAATGGGTAACATTTCTGTGCCTCTGCTGCCTGGTTCTGGTGAATCGATTACTTATCAGACAATTAATGACTTTGGTGCCTTAACTCCAGTCACTAAAGGGATTTTTCAGTAATCTGCGCCGTCTAAATGATACCGGTTGATCATAATATAGATAGCCGGGTCATTAAATGTGATTTAATACGGGACCACTTAACTAATGGCCTTATCAGCAAAAAGTATGACTGAGCGGTATTTATCCGTTACGCCATTGGCACTGTTTCTGACGCTGTTTTGTCAGCTACCAGCCCATGCTGACGTCTATTTTAACCCTCGATTCTTGTCAAATGATCCTGGGGCTGTTGCTGATTTGTCTCAGTTTGAAAGTGGTCTTGAAGCTCCACCAGGTAAATACCGTGTGGATATTTACCTGAATAATGGATTTATGACCACAAAGACGGTCGATTTTAAATTAAGTGCTGATAAAAAATCATTAGATCCTTGTATTAGCCAAAGTCAGCTTTCAGAAATGGGAGTGAGCGTTCTTTCTATCCCTGGTATTGCTGCCATGGCGAAAGACTCCTGTATTCCCTTTAGTATGGTAAATAAAGATGCCACCAGCCAATTTGATGCGGGTAAACAACGTCTGGATCTAAGCATTCCGCAGGCTTTGATGCGAAGTCAGGCTCATGGTTATATTCCTCCGGAGTTATGGGATAACGGAATTACAGCGGGTTTACTTAATTATACCTTTACTGGGAATAATGCTCATACTCCGGGGAGTAGTACCAATAATTATGCTTACCTCAATTTGCAAAGTGGCTTTAACTGGGGGGGCTGGCGGCTAAGAGATAACTCTACCTGGAGCTATAATGATGGGGATAACTTCCATGAAAACAAATGGAAGCATGTAAATACCTACCTTGAACGCGATATCGTTCCTCTTAAAGGACGTCTGACGTTGGGAGATAGTTATACTCCTGGTGATATATTCGATAGCCTTAATTTCAGAGGGGTACAGGTTGCTTCTGATGACAGTATGTTACCGAATAGCCAGCAGGGATTCGCCCCCGTTATTCATGGTATTGCACGCGGTACAGCAAAAGTTACCGTCAGGCAAAATGGTTTTGATATATATCAAATCACTGTTCCTCCAGGACCTTTTACCATTAATGATCTTAATTCCAGTGGAAACAGTGGAGATTTGAGGGTCATAATCACTGAGGCCGATGGATCAACACAGTCATTCATAGTTCCTTATGCCTCTGTTCCTATGTTACAGCGTGAAGGACGAATTAAATATGCGTTCACCGGAGGAAAATACCGGAGTGGTAATTCAGGACAGGATACACCCGAATTTGCTCAGGGGACATTACTCTGGGGACTTCCGGCCGGGTTCACTTTATTTGGCGGAACCCAGCAGTCTGACAAGTATCATGCTTATAACTTTGGTCTTGGGACGAATCTTGGGGTACTGGGGGCGATTTCTGTCGATGCGACCCAGGCTAATTCAACCCTGACTGATAATAGTAGCCACCAGGGGCAATCTTATCGTTTCCTCTATAACAAATCGCTACAGGATACAGGCACTAACTTACAGCTGGTTGGATACCGTTATTCAACCAAGGGCTACTATTCGTTTGCAGATACGACCTGGCAGAGGATGAGCGGTTATACCGTGCAGACAGAAGATGGTCCGCTACAGGTCAAACCCACTTATAGTGACTTCTACAATTTATCATATAGTAAACGTGGACGAGTTCAGGCTACGATTACTCAACAGGTAGGCAAAACCTCGACATTATATTTAACGGGAAGCCAGCAAACCTATTGGGGGACAAGTAAAGACGACCTTCAGTTACAGATGGGTTATAGCAGTGCTATCAGGGATATTACTTTCAGTGTGAATTACACCCTGAATAAAAATGCCTGGCAGCAAGGTACTGATCAGGTCTTAGCCTTTAATATTAATATTCCATTTAGTCACTGGATGCGCTCAGATAACCAGAGTGTATGGAATCAGTCGAATGTAACCTATAGTTCATCCAGTGATCTTAAAGGGCAGTCGACTAATCAGGTTGGCGTCTACGGAACCTTATTACAGGATAATAATCTGAGTTATAACGTGCAGACAGGATATACCGGAGGTGGTAACGCTGATTCAGGGACAACTAATACCGCCTCTCTGTATTACCGCGGCGCTTATGGGAATGCAAATATTGGTTACAGCAGCAGTGATGGTTACAAACAGGTTTATTATGGATTAAGTGGTGGCGTATTAGCGCATGCAAATGGTATTACTTTAAGTCAGCCGCTCAATGATACTGTGGTTTTAATAAAAGCACCTGGTGCGGGCCACGTATCGGTTGAGAATCAGACTGGAGTAACAACTGACTGGCGTGGTTATGCTGTACAGCCTTATGCCATGGATTACCGGGAAAATCGGGTAGCATTAGATACTAATACGCTGGCCAATAACGTCGACCTGGATGATGCCGTCGTTAGTGTCGTCCCTACGCATGGTGCAGTCGTCCGTGCTGACTTTAAAACGCATGTCGGACTTAAAGTGATTATGACTCTGAAACATCAAGGTAAACCTGTTCCTTTTGGTTCGACAGCGACTCTTCAGGGTGGTGATTCAGGCAGTATTGTAGGTGATAGCGGGCAGGTGTATCTTTCCGGATTACCTGTGACAGGAAAAATTAATGTGCATTGGGGTGATACTGAAGCCGATCAATGTACGGTTACTTATCATTTACCAGAATCCAGTCGGAATCAGGCGCTAAGTTATGCATCAGCTGATTGTCAGTAACGTTAGAAGCAGCAGGGGATAATAATGAAAAAATATTTACAGCTGATCGCTTTAACTACGGTGATAACAGACCCTTTCAGTTTTGCTGCTGACAGCACTATTACAATCACGGGAAATGTCCGAGATAACACTTGTGTGTTATCCACGGGGTCGCAGAATCTGACGGTTAATCTGATGAGTTATTCGTTAAAACAATTTCCTGAGAAAGGGGCTTCATCAGCAGTGGTTCCTTTTACACTCAATTTTTCTGCCTGCGGGAGTTCGGCGACAGCAGTAAAAATTGGATTTACAGGAACTGCTGATACTAATAACAACTCTCTTCTGAAAATAGATTCCGGAGATAGTACGGATGCAGCCGGTCTTGGCGTAGAAATCCTCGATTCAGATCAAAATATGGTGCCGATCAATCAGAGTCAGGATGATCTGACTTGGAACAATCTAACCAGTGGGCAGCAAAATTCAGTAAATTTCTATGCCAGGATGGTGTCTACTACTTCATCTGTAACGGCAGGTACGGTGAGTGCCTCAGCAACAATTACCCTGGAATTTGAGTAGGTAATGGATAAAGTTATGAGAAAATTAATCGGAGGGGTGTGTGTTTTTTGTACGTGCCTGGCAGTGAGTGCCGCAGATGTCACAATTACGATCAGCGGTAAAGTAGTTGCTAAACCTTGTACCATTGCCACGACTAACGCTAATGTGGCATTAGGAAATTTGCCTACCTTTTCATTCGTTAATGCAGGTTCAGCTTCTGACTGGAAAACAGTCACTCTTGATCTGACAAATTGTCCGATTGGTACCAGTAGTGTTAAAGCGACTTTCACCGGGACTTCTGATTCAACCGGAACCTATTTTTCAAACCAGGGGACAGCGGGAAATATTGCTCTCCAGCTGGCGGATTCCAGCGGCAATAATTTAACTAATGGCGGTTCATTGACCAGTACTGTTAGTGACGCAACTTTATCTACTGCTTTTAATTTACAAGTCAGGGCTATTACCCCTGTAGGTAAAGTCACTCAGGGGACGATTCAATCGACAATTGATGTTACTTATACGTGGCAATAATGGGATTAAGATGAAAAGATTGTATTTTATAGTCACAAATATCATAGCCTTTTTTACTGTGATTTTATTGTCTATATCGGATGCACAAGCTTTTACCTGTCAGGCTAGTGGAAAAAGTATAAGTGGCTCAGGTAGCGTTAATGTTTATGTCAATTTACAACCAACAGTCCAGGCCAATCAAAACCTTGTCGTGAATTTAGGTGACAGTATAAAATGTAAAAATGATTTGCCGTCATATTATAAAGACCCTATAAGGATTGGTGCATCTTCTGTATATAATGGTGTACTGGACAATTTTACAGGAAGTATTAGTTATTACGGTGAGTCTTATCCTTTCCCGACTACATCTGCGACTTCCTGGGTTCGTCACACATGGGGAAGCTATCAGCCCTGGCAGGCTATGCTTTATCTGACTGCGACCGGCGCTGCCGGGGGAGTTGTAATACAGAAAGGGACTCTGTTTGCTACTTTGAGGTTAGAAAAAAGTGAGTCTGAAAGTTCAGTATCTCAGACCATTATATGGAATTTATACGCCAATAATACAGTCACTGTTCCTACCGGAGGCTGCGATGTATCTTCACGAGATGTGACAGTACAGCTACCTGATTATCCCGGCTCGGCAGCAGTTCCGCTGAGCATTAGCTGTCTTAACAATACAGCGCAGACCAAATCCCTCGCATACTACCTTACCGGAACTACGGCCGATAATAGCAACGCTACAATATTCACTAATGTTTCATCGTCATCTCCTGCCAAAGGGGTCGGAGTACAACTATCCAACAGTAATGGCCCTCTGACAACGAATAAAAATGTCTCTTTGGGCAAGGTTGGCTCTTCGCCAGTCAGTCTGGGGCTGACAGCTTCGTATGCACGTACCAGCGGTCAGGTTGTTGCTGGTAATGTAAAATCTATTGTGAATGTGACTTTTATTTATCAGTAGATTCTGTCATTTTTTTCTGTTGTTCCCCGTTTCTGACGGGGATTTTTTTGTTTGGTCGTCGTGTCTGGCGTGAACTTTGCGTGAATTATTTTTTTGCCGGAGGGATGATTATGGCTGTCAATGAACCAACGGTAATACGTTTTCTGTTGGCCTCCCGGCAGTGCGAACTTAACAGCCTGCGCTATTTGCTGGGCAGCGGCGAGTTGGTCGGTAAAGTCAGTATATTAATCCATCATCTGCAACGGGAGCGGGGAGCCGTGCATCTGTATCTGTGCAGTGAGGGACCGCAGGCAGCAACAGAATTACGTGACAGAGAACAGGATGCGCTCGGTTCACAACAGGATGTTATACAGTTTCTGGAGAATACACAGATACCGGATCCCTCGCAGCCACAGGCCAGCCGGTTATTTAGTTGTGTGGCGAGGGTTATCTATGCGCTGGGAGTATTACAGGACACCCGCCAGCAAGTCACTGTCAGAGCAATCCCGCTGGTAAATGCGGCAGAGGGATTTAATGACGCTATCCGGCATTTATTGTCACTGGTCTTTACTGTTTCAGATCCCCCGGCAGATCCCGTAATCTCGCAGGCATTAATTGCGTTATTCAGTTTTATGCAGGGCAAAGAGCTGGCGGGACAGGAACGGTAAGTGTCAAGGTAGTTGTCACCCCCGGTTAATTTAAGCCGCCTGTTTTTCCCGTTCCGGGTTCAACGTTACC
>NZ_JAERJP010000029.1 GCF_018257575.1 Tatumella sp. JGM91
TTCGTGATTTTTTCTCCGGACCGAATCGCTTCAGTCCTTGTCACGCCGCTGCGCATCGCGCTTTGCCGTGTCAGTGGTTGCGCATTATAGGGAGTTCAGCGAAAGGCGCAACCGCTAATTTAAGAAAAAACGATCGTTTGCTGCATTCCACAGCAAATGTGCTATTTATACGTGCTTACCCACAAACTTATCCACAAAGGGCTATAAATACAAATTTAGCCGGGCATCGCGCAATCGTTTTCGCTACAATGCCGCCATGTAATAAGTCGTGCAGGCGAAGTTTCCGGAAGCAGATAAAACGGCTATTTGCTCTCAGAACCTTCTCTAATACTTCTTCTATATATATGAAACCAATCCAGGGGATTCTTTCCTATGCAACAACGTCGTCCTGTACGCCGCGCTCTTCTGAGTGTTTCTGACAAAACCGGTATTGTTGAGTTTGCCAAAGCACTGGCCTCTCGTGGCGTCGAATTGCTCTCTACCGGGGGTACTGCCCGCTTACTGGCTGAGGCGGGGCTGCCCGTCACTGAAGTCTCCGATTACACAGGTTTCCCTGAGATGATGGATGGCCGCGTTAAAACGCTGCATCCGAAAGTCCATGGCGGCATTCTCGGACGTCGCGGACAGGATGATGCAATTATGGCTGAGCACCAAATCGCACCTATCGATATGGTGGTGGTAAACCTGTACCCGTTTGCCAGCACCGTTGCCCGTGAAGGATGCAGCCTGGAAGATGCCGTCGAGAATATTGATATCGGCGGACCAACCATGGTGCGCTCGGCTGCCAAGAACCATAAAGATGTCGCTATTGTGGTTAACAGCAACGACTACGCGCTGCTGATAAATGAGATGGAAGCCAACGATAACAGCCTGACGCTGGATACCCGGTTTGATCTGGCGATTAAAGCATTCGAACATACTGCCGCCTATGACAGCATGATTGCCAACTACTTCGGGAAACTGGTTCCGGCTTATTATAATGAAGAGAAAACCCCTGCCGGGCGTTTCCCGCGCACACTCAACCTGAACTTTATTAAGAAGCAGGATATGCGCTATGGTGAAAACAGCCATCAGGATGCTGCCTTCTATATAGAAGACAATATTACTGAAGCATCGGTTGCCACGGCACAGCAGTTACAGGGGAAAGCCCTTTCTTATAATAATATTGCCGATACCGATGCGGCGCTGGAATGCGTAAAAGAATTTGCTGAACCGGCCTGCGTTATTGTCAAACATGCTAATCCTTGTGGCGTTGCTATTGGCAGTAATATCAGACAAGCCTACGAGCGTGCTTACACCACCGATCCGACATCTGCCTTTGGCGGTATTATTGCGTTTAACCGCGAACTGGATGAAGAGACGGCTCAGGCAATTATCAGCCGTCAGTTTGTCGAAGTTATTATTGCCCCGTCCGCCAGCGACGCAGCTCTGAAAGTCACTGCGACTAAACAAAACGTCCGTGTACTGGTTTGTGGTGAATGGCAACAACAACGCAGCGCAGCACTGGATTTTAAACGCGTCAATGGCGGTTTGCTGGTACAGGACCGTGACCTGGGGATGGTCGGTGAAACTCAGTTGCGGGTGGTCAGCCAGCGTCAGCCTACACCACAGGAAATGCGCGATGCCCTGTTCTGCTGGAAAGTTGCTAAGTTTGTGAAGTCGAATGCAATTGTTTACGCACGTGATAATCAGACAATCGGCATCGGCGCAGGACAAATGAGCCGCGTCTACTCGGCAAAAATTGCCGGTATTAAAGCGGCTGATGAAGGGCTGGAAGTTAAAGGTTCCGCCATGGCTTCTGATGCTTTCTTCCCATTCCGCGATGGTATTGATGCCGCAGCGGCTGTCGGAATCAGCTGTGTGATCCAGCCCGGTGGCTCGATCCGCGATGATGAGGTGATTGCCGCGGCCAACGAGCACGGGATCGCCATGATCTTTACTGACATGCGTCATTTCCGCCATTAATCAGCCCGGGGTTTAACTATGAAAATTTTAATTATTGGTAATGGCGGACGCGAACATGCTCTGGCCTGGAAAGCCGCCCAGTCACCTTTAGCAGAAACCGTCTATGTGGCGCCAGGTAATGCCGGGACAGCGCTGGAACCCGCATTGCAAAATGTCGATATCAGCGCGACTGATATTGAAGGTCTGCTGGCATTTGCTCAGCAGCAGCACATTGACCTGACCATTGTTGGCCCCGAGGCACCGCTGGTTCTGGGGGTGATTGATGCCTTCCGCGAAGCAGGCCTGAAAATTTTTGGTCCGACTCAGGCAGCCGCTCAGCTGGAAGGCTCTAAAGCCTTTACCAAAGACTTTCTGGCACGGCATCATATTCCTACGGCTGAATACCAGAACTTTACCGAAATCGAACCAGCCCTGAGCTACCTGCGTGAAAAAGGGGCTCCTATCGTTATTAAAGCTGACGGTCTGGCGGCAGGCAAAGGTGTTATCGTTGCAATGACATTGCAGGAAGCCGAAGATGCCGTGAAAGATATGCTGGCAGGCAATGCATTCGGCGATGCCGGACACCGGATTGTGATCGAGGAGTTCCTGGAGGGTGAGGAAGCCAGCTTTATTGTGATGGTTGATGGTGAGCATGTACTGCCAATGGCCACCAGTCAGGATCACAAGCGGGTTGGTGATGCGGATACCGGCCCGAATACCGGAGGTATGGGGGCTTACTCTCCGGCACCCGTGGTCACTGATGAAGTCCACCAGCGTGTCATGGATGAGGTTATCTGGCCGACAGTACGAGGTATGGCTGCTGAAGGGAATCTGTACACTGGTTTCCTGTACGCAGGTCTGATGATTGATGGGGCAGGAAAACCGAAAGTCATTGAGTTTAACTGTCGTTTTGGCGACCCGGAAACGCAGCCGATCATGATGCGTATGCAATCTGACCTGGTAACATTATGCCTGGCAGCCTGTAATGGCGAACTGGACCAGCAGGAGTCATTATGGGATCCGCGTCCGGCGCTAGGCGTGGTTCTGGCTGCTGGCGGTTATCCTGAGCATTACCGTAAAGGTGATATTATTTCCGGACTGGATACAGCCGCCGCTTCAGACGGCAAAGTATTCCATGCAGGGACAGAATTGTCGGGAGAAAATGTCCTGACTAACGGCGGGCGAGTACTTTGTGCCACCGGTTTGGGTGCAGATGTTGCTGAGGCTCAGAAAAATGCCTATGCACTGGCAAAAACTATTTCATGGCCGGGATGTTTTTATCGTCATGATATCGGTTACCGGGCAATCAACCGCAATAAGTAACCCGGTATAAGCGCAGTTATATTTTCAGAGGCAGGCTTCGGCCTGCCTTTTTATCGCCGGTTATAAATCTGCCGCAACCGGCTGGTTATGACACAGATCCACCCTCGTGGCCCTGAGTAGTTGGGTTCCCTCAGGCCCTTTCAGCCATGCAATATATACCGGGGAGGCAGTGCCCGACCGGACACGGGCAATCATTCTTCGAGACTCCATATCCAGGCTTGCCTGTACTTGCTGATCATCACAGGTGAGAACCGTATTATTCTGTTGCCATCTGCCCTGCTGTAAATAGATCTGGCCTGCCAGTAACGCATCACTGATCTTCAATATTCGCCCGGCATCAAACCGATACAGTTCGATAGCCTGCTGGCTGACATCCTGCCGGCGGTTTTGCAACTGACGCTGCATAAAACTCAGTTTTCCCTGGTTATCAAACCGTAAAGTCACATCATCTGTGGCCCCTCCGGTAATATGACTCTGCATAAACAACAAATTCCCATTATGCCATTGGTAATCTGTTTGCTCTGTAACTGACTGATCAAAAGGGGTATACAGGGTACGTATTGCGGTGTAATCCGGCGGGGTATTCTTGCGCCACAAACGAACCACGCCCCGGTCAGCAAGGTAACCAGAAGCACTGAATGGCGGGATATTGTCTGATGAACTGCAGCCCGCCAGCAGCAACAGAGGCAACAGGCCAATAGCTATTATCCGTGCAGAAAAAAGCATCATCTCTCCTTAATACTTATCACTGCCACAGGGTGGCGCGCAGGATCATTATGCCCTGGTCAACAGGATACAGGGACGGTATAGCAAAAAGAAAGAGTTACAGAGGGAGGTTACAATAAACAGAAGAGGCGGAGAAATGCCCCTTCTGTTAGCTAAACGTTTTAACACCCGGGGTGCGACGCTTATTTTACGGCGTCTTTCAGAGCCTTACCGGAAACGAACGCAGGAACGTTTGCAGCAGCAATTTTGATTTCTTTACCAGTCTGCGGGTTACGACCGGTACGTTCTGCACGGTGGTTTACTTTAAAAGTACCAAAACCCACCAGCTGAACTGCATCACCTTCTTTCAGAGACTCAGTGATCGCAGCCAGAGTAGATTCCAGTGCAGTTTTAGCCTGAGTTTTAGACAGGTCCGCTTTTTCTGCGATCACATCAATCAGTTGAGTCTTGTTCATAAGTTATCCTTAAAGTGTATTTATCGCCTGCTAAGCAACGAATGCGAGTGAAAAGCCATATGTTCCGACACCCTTCAGCCTGCACACACCGATAGCCACAATTTTTAGCCCCCCAAATGTAGACCAGACAGGGGGCGAATGTGAAGCCTTCAGGTGAGCTAAATCAGGCCTGAAGTCACGTTTTATTGCCTTACTGGTTAAAACTTATACCAATATTACTAATTCCGGCTTCCCGCAGATCAGCACGCAGCCCTTTGATCAGCTCAGCATCACGTTCTTCGCACTCAGACAGCAATCGGAATATTTCCCATTGCAGGTCCCATTCATCAATGACGGCCTGGTTTTCTCTGAGTTCTTCATCGGTCATTTCCCGGCCAGCCTGGGTCATCTCCAGCATTGCCACTGTTGTAATCGATGTTTTACTGACTTCAATCGCATAGTTTAATGTTTCGCCACCTAACAGAGCGTGCAGTACATCACTCAGTGCGACGCAGGCGTCAATGGCCGGGTAGACCCCATAAATTTCAAATGCATCTCCGTCAGGGATCGCTTCTTCAAGTTTCTCAAGCTGAGAATCGAAGTTAACTTTTGCACCTTTCACCACCAGCGTCTCCCAGACCAGATCAAGGATACGACGATAGAGGTGAGGATCGGCAAACTCAGTCTGCTGACAGAACGCCAGATAGTTCGGATACATACGCTCACACAGACAAGCCATGAAAGTCATATGTTGCCAGCTTTCCAGCTTTTCCAGGCGTAAGTGGATAGGGTTACGTAACATGACGGATACTCATTATAAATTAGCTGGCAGAAGTGTAACGCAAAAGCGCGGTTTTCACAGCGTTATTGTACGTTCAGCCAGCGCTGGAAGCCTTTGCGGCGGGAGGCAATCCCGTCGGCCAGTCGGGTGGGTTCCGGCAAACGATAACCCCGTAAACATTGCTGCGTCCAGAAAAGGGCCATATCAACGCTGACCCGGTGTCCAATAGAAATAAACAACGGATTACATCTGATTTTACTGCGCAGTACCCAGCCGGCTTGCTGATGATGACAATACAGTGGCTGGCATGCCCCGGCCCCTTCTTCCAGTGGAGAATACTCGCCACATAAACGGTTCTTGGCAATGCCAATCGTCGGTACATCAGTTAACACACCAATATGGCTGGCAACCCCTAAACCTCTCGGATGAGCGATGCCTTGCCCATCAATAAGCAATAAATCCGGACGATGAGTAAGTTGTTGCCAGGCAGCAAGCAGTGCCGGACATTCACGGAACGAGAGAAATCCGGGGATGTAGGGTAACGTGACGGGTACCCGTGCTATACGGTGTTCAACTATTTCCAGTCCGGGCCAGCGCAATACGACAATAACGCCGCGCGCGATCGTCCCTTGTTGTTCAAACCCCACGTCTCCCCCGGCAATAAAGCCAGGGGAAAAATCACGGCTTAGCCCCTCACCAACAACATCAGCTGCCAGTGAAAGTTGCTGTACTTTTAATGCCGCGTAATCAGCTGTCATTATTTATGATAAGCTGCCGACAGACGGTGGACAGCGTCAACAAATGCGCCAGCATGTTCCGGCGGAACATCCTGATGGATCCCATGTCCGAGATTGAACACATGCCCGTCACCATGACCGAAGCCTTCGAGAATTGTCGAGACTTCCTGTTCGATCCGCGCCGCCGGAGCATAAAGCACTGAAGGGTCCATATTGCCCTGTAATGCAACCCGGTGTCCTACCCGCTGGCGGGCATCGGCAATATCCGTCGTCCAGTCAAGGCCAATCGCATCACAGCCAGTATCTGCAATCTGTTCCAGCCACTGTCCGCCACCTTTAGTGAACAGTGTGACCGGCACACGGCGGCCTTCACTTTCATGCAATAAACTGTCTACAATTTTATGCATGTAATACAGAGAGAAATTGCGGTAGTCGCGACCGGTTAATACCCCGCCCCAGGTATCAAAAATCATTACCGACTGTGCACCGGCACGGATTTGGGCATTCAGATACAGAATGACACTTTCCGCCAGTTTATCCAGTAATGCATGCAATACCGACGGCTCGCTGTACATCATTTTTTTAATTTTAGTGAAGGCTTTGCTGCTGCTACCTTCCACCATATAGGTTGCCAGTGTCCATGGACTGCCGGAGAAACCAATCAGCGGAACTTCACCTTTCAGGTTTTTACGGATAGTTCGTACCGCATTCATCACATAGCCCAGTTCCTGTTCCGGATCAGGGATTGGCAGGTTTTTTACATCCGCAGCACAGCTGATCGGTGAAGAAAAGCGCGGGCCTTCACCGGTTTCAAAATACAGCCCTAATCCCATCGCATCCGGAATGGTCAGAATGTCAGAGAACAGGATAGCGGCATCCAGCGGATAACGGCGCAGGGGTTGTAAAGTGACTTCACAGGCCAGCTCGGCATTTTTACACAACGACATAAAATCGCCGGCCTGTGCGCGGGTCTGTTTATATTCAGGCAAATAGCGGCCTGCCTGACGCATCATCCACACCGGCGTTACATCCGTTGGCTGCCGTAGTAATGCTCGCAAATAACGGTCGTTTTTTAATTCGCTCATAATCAGGCTCTCTCGAAATCAGGCGCATATTATATACACAAACAACGGGTTATTCTAACCATGCCCCTGTCAGTCAGGTATCTTTGTCTGCCGTTATTGGTATTCTGACCGGCACAATGCCACAGTATCTTCAATCAGCCGCCGTGCGATGGTGCCAGCGGGTGGCAGTGCAGGCAGTTCATCATAACGGTACCAGCCGGCATCCAGCAGTTCTTCAGGATCAATGCATATATCACCACTGTCGTAATCAGCCAGAAAAGCCATCATCAGTGACTGGGGAAACGGCCAGGGCTGAGAAGCGATATAGCGCAGATTTTTAATCCTGATACTGCTCTCTTCCATAACTTCACGGGTAACCGTCTGTTCGAGGGTTTCCCCGACCTCAGCAAATCCGGCCAGGGCCGTATAAATCCCATTACGATGGCGTACATGCTGTGCCAGCAGAAGTTTATCATCACGGCGGATCACCACGATAATACAAGGCGCTATTTGCGGGTAATACCGTTCATGACAGCGGGTACACAGACAGGCAAATTCTGTCTTACTGTGCTGCATTTCCCCGCCACAGTAACCACAGTAACGGTGAGAACGATAAAATTCAGCCAGCTGTACACCGCGTCCGGCCATTCTGAATAAGCCACTGTCTTCATTCAGCAACTGCCGCAGGGAAGCCATGTTTTGCGGACGCGAATGATTAATCAGCCAGACCGTATCGCCCTGCCACTCACCGATCGGACGTCCGGACAATCCGCTAAGGGAAAATTCAGCAGCAGGCCCGTAAGGTAGTTTATCTCCGGGTAGCCAGATTTTATTCTGCTGGCTTACCACCCACCAGCCCTTATCTTCACCGGTTATTTCACGTTCCATCAATCAGCACCTTTGTTGTTTTTAACCACATGTTACGACAACAGCTAATCCATACTAGCACCCGGCGGGGTAATGTCAGCGATAACATGACACTTGCTTTTCACCGACCGTACAAATAGCAGGGGCTTGTACTTCACGCTGAAGCACTCTATGCTGACTGACGGTGACAATTCACCCGCCGCTGTATCACACCCTGATCAGCCGCTTATTATCTTGTCGGAGTGCCCCACGGGGCTGAGACCGTTAATTCGGGATCCGCGGAACCTGATCAGGTTAGTACCTGCGAAGGGAACAAGAGTACAGTTCAGCCTGAGTGTGCCCGCAAGGCACTTTCTTCTGTCACTCCTTCCGGACTCCGGACAAGCGTATTTCTTTATTTACAGGAAATAGAGCTATGTCTGAAAAATTATCACGCCGCGAAAAACGCGAACAAGCACGGGATTTTATCAACTCACTGGGTCATCAGTCCTTTCCGGCCTCACGCCGCCGCTGGCTGACTGGCTCCCGGCCGGACATCAGGGTGCCGGTCCGTGAAATACAACTCAGCCCGACCCGTATCGGCGGAACCGCGGCCAATCCGACAGAAGAAGACAATGAAGCTATCCCGGTCTATGACACGTCCGGTCCGTTTGGTGATGAAACCGCCACCCCGGATATCCACCGTGGTATCCCCCGCCTCCGCCAGACCTGGATTGAACAACGCCAGGATTCTGAACAGATTCCGGCCACCAGCTCAGCCTACACCAGAGAACGCCTGGCGGATGAAAGCCTGGATGGACTGCGCTTCCGCTACCTTCCCCAGCCGCGAAAAGCGCTGAACGGACGTTGCGTTACCCAGCTGCATTACGCGCGTCAGGGGATAATCACCCCGGAAATGGAATTTATCGCAATACGTGAAAATATGGGCCGCGCGCAGATCACCTCATCTGAACTGCGCCAGCAACATCCCGGCAAGCATTTTTTTGATCCGTTACCGGAAACCATTACCCCGGAATTTGTACGCCAGGAAGTTGCCGCAGGGAGAGCAATTATCCCGTCGAATATTAATCATCCTGAATCCGAACCGATGATCATCGGCCGGAATTTTCTGGTAAAAATTAATGCCAATATTGGTAACTCGGCCGTGACCTCTTCTATTGAAGAAGAAGTCGAAAAACTGGTCTGGGCAGCCCGCTGGGGGGCTGATACGCTGATGGACCTCTCCACCGGGCGGAATATTCACGAAACCCGGGAATGGATCCTGCGCAACAGCCCGATCCCTGTCGGTACTGTCCCGGTGTATCAGGCCCTGGAAAAAGTGAATGGTGTCGCAGAAGATCTTAACTGGTCTGTCTTCCGGGATACCCTGCTGGAGCAGGCGGAACAAGGGGTCGATTACTTCACTATCCATGCCGGTGTCCTGCTGCGTTATGTGCCAATGACCGCAAAACGCCTGACCGGGATTGTGTCACGCGGCGGATCGATTATGGCTAAGTGGTGCCTGTCCCATCACCAGGAAAACTTCCTGTACCGGCATTTCCGTGAAATCTGTGAAATCTGTGCCAGCTACGATATTGCCCTGTCATTGGGCGACGGATTACGCCCGGGGTCTATCCGCGATGCTAATGATGAAGCACAGTTCGCCGAACTGCATACCCTCGGAGAACTGACCAAAATTGCATGGGAGTATGATGTTCAGGTAATGATTGAAGGCCCGGGACATGTGCCGATGCATATGATCCAGCGCAATATGACCGAACAACTGGAGCATTGTCACGAAGCGCCGTTTTATACCCTCGGCCCCCTGACAACGGATATTGCACCGGGTTATGACCATTTTACCTCGGGTATCGGTGCTGCCATGATCGGCTGGTTCGGCTGTGCAATGCTGTGCTACGTCACTCCCAAAGAGCACCTCGGCTTACCGGATAAAGAAGACGTGAAGCAGGGACTGATAGCTTATAAGATTGCCGCACATGCGGCCGACCTGGCAAAAGGTCATCCCGGCGCTCAGATCCGTGATAATGCTATGTCTAAAGCACGTTTCGAATTCCGCTGGGAAGATCAATTTAATCTGGCGCTGGATCCGGAAACTGCCCGCAGTTACCACGATCAAACCCTTCCTCAGGAATCAGGCAAGGTTGCCCATTTCTGTTCCATGTGCGGCCCGAAATTTTGTTCGATGAAAATCAGTCAGGAAGTTCGTGACTTCGCCAGTAAGAACCCGGCTCCGGCATTTGCTATCAATGAAGGTATGCTCGGGATGTCTCAGCGTTTCCGCGATAACGGCAGCGAAATTTATCTGCCCGTCAGTACAGATGCCGGGGGGAAATAATGGCTCAGGTATTTCCTGCTGTTCCGCTGCACTGCGGGTTATACGCAGTGGTGGACAGTGTTGAATGGATCGCCCGGCTGCTGGATGCAGGAGTGATGACATTACAGTTACGCATCAAGGATGACTGTACCGCAGAAAAAGAACAGGCAATTATCGAAAGTATTCGTCTGGCTGCTAAACGAAATGCCCGGCTATTTATCAATGATGATTGGCAGCTGGCGATCAAACATGGTGCCTATGGTGTGCACCTGGGGCAGGAAGATCTGGACACTGCCGATCTGACAGCCATTTATCAGGCCGGGTTAAGACTGGGTGTCTCCACCCATGACAGCCGGGAAATTGACCGTGTGCTCTCCTTCAATCCTTCCTATATCGCTTTGGGACATGTGTTCCCGACCAATACCAAACAGATGCCCTCTCATCCACAGGGACTGGATAATTTACGTCATCATGTACGACGTCTTGCAGGTATACCGACGGTAGCTATCGGTGGCATATCCATAGACCGGGCCGCGGAGGTTCTGGCTACCGGGGTCGGTAGTATCGCGGTTGTTAGCGCCATCACACGAGCCGCCGACTGGCGAACTGCCGTTGCAGAGTTACAGCGCAGGGTAGAGGAAGCTCAGGGGAACTCAGCAGATGCTTAATGATCAGGATTTTATGCGCTATAGCCGGCAATTGCTACTGGAGGAAATTGGCCCGTCAGGACAGGAAAAGCTGGCAGATGCGCGGGTATTGATTGTCGGGCTGGGAGGACTGGGATCTCCGGCGGCTATGTATCTTGCAGCAGCCGGTATTGGCACCCTGCTGCTGGCCGATGATGACACTCTGCATATCAGTAACCTGCAGCGACAAATTTTGTACCGTACGGCTGATACTGGTCGCCCTAAAGCCGGACTGGCGGCACAGACCCTGAACCAGATGAATCCGTCAGTACACCTGCATACTATTGACCGGCGAATTGATGTACAGCAATTAGCCTGTTTACCTGTCAGGCCAACCGTAGTACTCGACTGCAGTGATAACCTGCTAACCAGACACTTGCTCAATGCATGGTGCGTTGAACAAGGCCTGCCACTGATTTCGGCAAGTACTGTAGGGTTCAGCGGGCAACTGCTGGTGCTGACACCTCCCTGGCACCGGGGCTGTTATCGCTGTCTGTGGCCACAGACAGAAGAACCCGCCCGTAACTGCCGTAACAGCGGGATTATTGGTCCGGTGGCGGGAATGATGGGTAATTTACAGGCGCTGGAAACAATCAAACTGGTGACAACCGGCCATAGCGCTGTTTCCGGTCAGCTGATGCTGTTTGATGGTAAAGAATTACAATGGCGTCGTCTGCAGTTGACCCCGGCCGATGACTGCCCGGTCTGCGGAGAAATTCATGCAAATTAAACTCAATGATATACCAACGGAGATTAGCCACGCCTGTTTATTAAGTCAGCTATTGCAGCAGATATCCGTTGGCCCGCAGGGCACCGCCCTTGCGGTCAACGGCAGAGTCATTCCTGCCACCCGCTGGGCTGAGTACCAGGTGCAGGAAAATGATGATGTGGTGGTTTTTCAGGTCATCGCCGGAGGTTAACTGTGTTAAGAATTGCAGATAAAACATTCAGTTCCCGGCTACTGACCGGGACAGGTAAGTTTGCTTCTCCGGCCATAATGCAGGCGGCATTACTGGCTTCCGGCTCACAGCTGGCAACATTAGCGATGAAACGAGTTGATTTGAGTGGCCGGCAGGACAATATTCTGGATCCCTTAAAACAATCAGGCGTTATGTTGCTGCCAAATACCTCCGGGGCCAAAACCGCGGGAGAAGCTGTATTCGCTGCACGACTGGCACGGGAAGCTCTGGGGACTCACTGGGTAAAACTGGAAATCCATCCCGATAACCGCTATCTGTTACCCGACCCGATAGAAACACTCCGGGCCGCAGAACAGCTGGTAAAAGAAGGTTTTGTCGTTTTGCCCTATTGCGGGGCCGACCCGGTGCTCTGTAAACGGCTGGAAGCCGTCGGATGTGCGGCGGTTATGCCGCTCGGCGCACCGATTGGCAGTAATAAAGGGTTACTGAGCAGGGATTTTCTGCAGATCATTATTGATCAGGCTACGGTACCGGTAATCGTCGATGCAGGGATCGGTTTACCTTCACATGCCTGTGAAGCAATGGAATACGGTGCGGATGCTGTGCTGCTGAATACCGCTATTGCCACAGCCAACGACCCTGTTGCGACGGCCCGCGCGTTTGCTTTAGCCACTGAAGCAGGACATCTTGCCCGCGGAACTTCCGGTCTGCGGGCAGTCGCCTGTCCGACCAGCCCGTTAACCGCTTTCCTGGAGGCTGACTTTCAACAGGAGAATACCAATGGCTGATTTTGCTGATTACTGGCAGAGCCTGGACCAGAACGAATTACGCCTGCGGATTGACAGTCAGACCCCGGCTCAGGTCGGGCGGGCATTATCCGGAGAAATACAGGGCACTGCCGCGCTGATGGCATTATTGTCTCCGGCGGCGGAAAGTTTTCTGGAACAGATGGCGGCCAGAGCACAGCAACTGACCCGACAGCGCTTTGGTCATACAGTCAATTTTTTTGCACCACTCTATCTGTCTAACCTTTGCGCTAATGAATGCACTTACTGCGGCTTTTCGATGGGCAATCGAATCCGTCGTAAGACATTGGATAGCAAAGAGATTTCACTGGAATGTCAGGCGATACGCAAACTGGGGTTTAATCAGCTATTGCTGGTGACCGGTGAACATCAGAATAAAGTCGGGATGGAGTATTTCCGCAGTCATCTGCCGGGCATTCGTCAGCAGTTCAGTTCACTGATGATGGAGGTTCAGCCATTACAGGAAGATGAGTACCGCGAATTACGGGGGCTCGGGCTGGACGGAGTGCTGGTATATCAGGAGACCTATCATACTTCCTGTTATGCCACTCATCACTTACGGGGCAATAAGCAGGACTTTTTCTTTCGTCTGCAAACACCGGAAAGGCTGGGCCGCGCAGGTGTCGACAGAATAGGGCTCGGCGTTCTTGCCGGATTATCCGGCCACTGGCGCACTGATTGCCTGATGATGGGTGAACACCTGAACTGGTTGCAAAAACATTACTGGCAGTCACGCTATTCCGTAGCTTTTCCACGATTACGCCCCTGTGCCGGCGGTATCACCCCGGCTTCACTGATGAATGAACGTCAGCTGCTGCAGACAATGTGTGCCTTCCGGCTGTTTTCACCACCCACGGATATTTCGCTATCCACCCGGGAGTCACCGAAATTCCGCGATCATGCTATTCCGATTGTTGTGACCACAGCCAGTGCTTTTTCTAAAACAGCGCCGGGTGGATATGCAGAAAGCAGCGGTGCGCTTGAACAGTTTTCACCGGATGATCACCGGCGGCCAGAAGTGGTCGCTGCCGCCTTACAGAAAACCGGGTTACAGCCGGTGTGGAAAGACTGGGAGCCTTACTTCGGAAGAAATAATCTGTGACCGGGACGGGCGCCGGGCGCCCGTTATTGTCTGTCTCTGCCTATTCTTTAAAGCCGGGTGTCAGCCAGACCGAAGGCCAGTTGCCCGGAGCTCCGCCGTCACAGGCTGGCTGGTTATGGTAACTCATCAGCTGAAAATGATGCCCGTCATACCGCCAGGCTCCGCTTTCACCACAGTCAGCGATCCCCCGGCCTCTGGCCGTATGAGTCAGCATCGCTGTTTTAGGATCATAACTGACGTCCGTAAACCAGCTGATGGTCTGAGGATCTCCCTGATCATCTTTCAGGGGAAGTGTCAGCTCCACTTCCTTCGCCTGATCCGGATGATCACGCGGGGTAATAAATAAAATACCGGAAGACTGATAAGCCCCGGTAACACAATTGATCATCACCAGGACATTTTTCTTATCCAGAGGCACTGCTTTACTGCGGGCGATGTCATCAGCTTCCGGTGAGCATTCTTCATCATTAAGCACTGATTGCTGCGTCTGCAGTACTTCATTGATCAGAGCATTACCATCACTGACCGGGAAAATAGCCGGGACTTTGGTCGGCGGAATTTCAAAAGCATAACGCAGCGGCACCTGTGCCGGAATGCCGGGCCCGACACGCAGCAGCGCAGTCTGGTTATCCAGACGCCCCTGTACATCATCGGCAAACAATAACGAGGCATTTAAACCTTTTAGTGAACCCGTATCATCATCTTCATCCGGCGTCAGAGTAATACGTCTGGCATGACTGGCCGCCCGGATAAATGCCTGAACTGTCTGCAGAGAATCAGTATGGTAACCCGCATAATCGTGGCTTTCATCGCTACTGACAGGGATCATACTGTTATTCCATAATTTCCCGTCCAGCCAAATCCCTTCCGGTTTATCAATATCAAATCCCATAATATCCAGCGAAACAATTCCCCGTGGCCCGGCTTCATGCCGCAGCACAACACGCATATTTTCATCGGCATTACGGATATCGCAATCATTAAGATTATTACAGGTCACCTGCCAGTCCTGGAACATTCTCTGAACAGCTTCTGAAGCTTTTACTGTGGGTATCGCCACCAGCATTGAAAACAATATGGCAGGTACACAAAATTTCCTCACACTTTGCTCCGCTTCCTGTCTGACCGGATATAAAAAAACCCTGCCTGAGCAGGGTTTTATATCACGATGTCATACTCTGTTATTCGTCGCTGCCACCAAGGCCGGCATTCAGCAACTCAGCCAGGCTGGCAGATGCTTCGTCTGCAGTGACCTGAGGAGTCACAGGTGCTTCACCTGAATGACGACGGCGCATACGATCCTGATGGTAGGCATAACCGGTACCGGCAGGGATCAGACGACCAACGATCACGTTCTCTTTCAGACCACGTAATTCATCACGTTTACCGGCTACTGCTGCTTCAGTCAGTACGCGAGTCGTTTCCTGGAATGATGCCGCAGAAATAAACGATTCGGTTGCCAGTGAAGCTTTAGTAATACCCAGCAGGTCACGGGCGAAAGTCGCAGCGACTTTGCCGTTCGCTTCCAGTTCACGGTTAGCGATCATGATACGTGAAACTTCAGCCTGCTCACCTTCCAGGAACTCGGAGCTACCGGAAGAAGCAATGGTCGCTTTACGCAGCATCTGACGAACGATAACTTCAATGTGTTTATCGTTAATCTTAACGCCCTGCAGACGGTAAACGTCCTGCACTTCGTTAACGATGTAACGGGTCACAGCATGAACACCACGCAGACGCAGAATGTCGTGCGGTGATTCAGGTCCGTCGGAAACAACATCACCACGTTCAACACGCTCACCTTCAAACACGTTAAGCTGACGCCATTTCGGAATCATCTCTTCGTAAGGTTCGCTGCCATCAACAGGTGTGATCACCAGACGACGTTTGCCTTTGGTTTCTTTACCGAAGGAAATAATACCGCTGATTTCTGCCAGAATCGCCGGCTCTTTCGGACGACGGGCTTCAAACAGGTCAGCAACGCGTGGCAGACCACCGGTAATATCTTTAGTACCGCCGGATTCCTGAGGAACACGCGCTAAGGTATCACCGGAACTGATTTGTACACCATCATCCAGCTGAACAATTGCGTTACCTGGCAGGAAGTACTGTGCAGGCATATCGGTGCCTGGCAACATCACATCATCACCTTTAGCATCGACAATTTTCAGTGCCGGACGCAGGTCTTTACCACCTGAAGTACGCTCAGCAGTATCCAGTACCACCAGAGAAGACAGACCTGTCAGTTCATCCGTCTGACGGGTAATTGTCTGACCATCGTTCATATCGACAAAGCGAACAAAACCGCTCACTTCGGTGATAACCGGCATTGTGTGTGGATCCCAGTTAGCAACGGTTTCACCGGCATTCGCCTGCTCACCATCGCCTTTGGCCATCACGGAGCCGTAAGGTACTTTATAGCTTTCTTTGGTACGACCGAATTCATCGATCATATTCAGTTCAACGTTACGTGAAGTAATAACCAGCTTACCTGCTGAGTTAGTTACCGACTTAGCGTTGATCAGCTTAATGGTACCTTTGTTTTTCACCTGAATGCTGGATTCAGCTGCCGCACGGGATGCCGCACCACCGATGTGGAACGTACGCATCGTCAGCTGTGTACCAGGTTCACCGATGGACTGTGCTGCGATAACACCAACCGCTTCACCTTTGTTGATGATATGACCACGAGCCAGGTCACGACCATAACAGTGAGCACACACGCCAAAGTCAGTGGTACAACCAACCACAGAACGTACTTTTACGCTGTCAACAGAGTTCTGTTCCAGCACGTCACACCAGTGCTCATCGAGCAGGGTATTACGGGCGACCAGAATATCTGCAGAACCCGGCTTCAGAACATCTTCTGCGGTAACACGACCCAGAACACGCTCACGCAGTGGCTCTTTAACATCACCACCTTCGATCACCGGTGTCATCATGATACCTTCGTGGGTACCACAATCGTCTTCAGTAACGACCAGATCCTGTGCAACGTCTACCAGACGACGAGTCAGATAACCGGAGTTTGCGGTTTTCAGTGCGGTATCCGCCAGACCTTTACGAGCACCGTGCGTCGAGATGAAGTACTGGAGTACGTTCAGACCTTCACGGAAATTCGCTGTGATCGGCGTTTCGATGATTGAACCATCTGGTTTCGCCATCAGGCCACGCATACCCGCCAGCTGACGAATCTGAGCAGCAGAACCACGAGCACCGGAGTCGGCCATCATATAGATACTGTTGAAAGAAACCTGTTGTTCTTCTTCACCATGACGGTTAATCACAGTTTCAGTTTGCAGGTTTTCCATCATCGCTTTGGAAACACGTTCGTTGGCCGCAGCCCAGATATCGATGACTTTGTTATAACGTTCACCGGCAGTTACCAGACCAGACTGGAACTGTTCCTGGATTTCAGCCACTTCGGCTTCCGCTTCACTGATGATCTCGGCTTTTTTGGCCGGGATAACCATATCATCAATACCTACTGATGCTCCTGAACGGGCAGCATAGGCAAAACCGGTATACATGGTCTGGTCAGCAAAAATAACCGTTGGTTTCAGACCCAGGATACGGTAACAGGTATTCAGCATCTTAGAGATTGCTTTCTTACCCAGTGCCTGGTTAATGATTGAGTACGGCAGACCTTTAGGTACGATCATCCACAAAATTGCACGGCCGATCGTGGTATCGATCAGGCTGGTCTGTGGGATCAGGTCGCCCTGCTCATTCAGGCTGTATTCGGTAATACGGACTTTCACACGGGCATGCAGCTCGGCCAGGCCAGCGCGATAAACTCGCTCTGCTTCTTTAGGCCCGGTCAGTACCATGCCTTCGCCTTTACCGTTGACTCTGTCACGGGTCATGTAATACAGACCCAGTACAACGTCCTGAGAAGGAACGATAATTGGTTCACCGTTCGCAGGAGACAGGATGTTGTTGGTAGACATCATCAGTGCACGGGCTTCCAGCTGAGCTTCCAGCGTCAGCGGGACGTGTACAGCCATCTGGTCACCATCGAAGTCGGCGTTATAAGCCGCACAAACTAATGGGTGCAGCTGGATAGCTTTACCTTCAATCAGAACCGGTTCAAAAGCCTGGATACCCAAACGGTGCAGTGTTGGTGCACGGTTCAGCAGTACCGGGTGTTCGCGGATCACTTCATCCAGGATATCCCAGACCACAGCTTCTTCACGCTCAACCATTTTCTTGGCGGCTTTGATAGTCGTTGCCAGACCACGCAGTTCCAGCTTGCCGTAGATAAATGGTTTGAACAGTTCAAGTGCCATTTTCTTAGGCAGGCCACACTGATGCAGGTGCAGGTATGGACCAACGGTAATTACGGAACGACCTGAATAGTCGACACGTTTACCCAGCAGGTTCTGACGGAAACGACCCTGTTTACCTTTGATCATATCGGCCAAAGATTTCAGAGGACGTTTGTTAGAACCAGTGATCGCACGACCACGACGACCGTTATCCAGCAGTGCATCGACCGCTTCCTGCAGCATACGTTTTTCGTTACGTACGATGATGTCAGGGGCAGCCAGATCCAGCAGGCGTTTCAGACGGTTGTTACGGTTGATGACACGGCGATACAGATCGTTCAGATCTGAAGTCGCAAAGCGTCCACCGTCCAGTGGTACCAGAGGACGCAGATCCGGTGGTAATACTGGCAGTACTGTCAGGATCATCCACTCTGGCTTGTTACCAGACTGAACAAACGCTTCCAGCAGTTTGATCCGCTTAGTCAGCTTTTTACGCTTGGTTTCGGAATTGGTTTCGTTCAGCTCCTCACGCAGCTGTTCGCATTCCTGTTCCAGATCCATGCCTTTCAGCAGAGCCTGGATTGCTTCCGCACCCATTTTCGCGTCGAATTCATCACCAAACTCTTCCAGCGCATCCAGATACTGCTCTTCAGTCAGGATCTGACGCTTTTCAAGGTTGGTCATGCCGCCTTCAATAACGACATAAGATTCAAAATACAGTACGCGTTCAATATCACGCAGTGGCATGTCTAATAACAGGCCGATACGGGATGGCAGTGACTTCAGAAACCAGATATGTGCTGTCGGAGAAGCCAGCTCAATGTGACCCATACGTTCACGACGAACTTTAGTCTGGGTAACTTCTACGCCACACTTCTCACAAATAACACCACGGTGCTTGAGACGCTTGTACTTACCGCACAGGCACTCATAGTCCTTTACCGGACCAAAAATACGCGCACAGAACAGACCATCACGTTCCGGCTTAAAGGTACGATAGTTGATGGTTTCTGGCTTTTTAACTTCACCGAAAGACCAGGAACGGATCATATCTGGCGATGCCAGAGCGATCTTGATCGCATCAAACTCTTCGGTTTTAGTTTGCGCTTTTAAAAACTTAAGTAAGTCTTTCACGGATTTGCTCCCGTCGGAGTGAGACTTCTCAGGGAGTCCGGCACATTACCGGGCTCCCTGTAACCAGTACAAATGCGAGTGCTTACTCGTCTTCCAGCTCGATGTTAATACCCAGCGAGCGGATCTCTTTCAACAGTACGTTGAAGGATTCCGGCATGCCTGGTTCCATCTGATGGTTACCGTCAACAATGTTTTTATACATCTTGGTACGGCCATTAACGTCATCAGACTTCACAGTCAGCATTTCCTGCAGGGTATAAGCAGCACCGTATGCTTCCAGTGCCCACACTTCCATCTCACCGAATCGCTGACCACCGAACTGAGCTTTACCACCCAGCGGCTGCTGAGTTACAAGGCTGTAAGAACCGGTAGAACGCGCATGCATTTTGTCATCGACCAGGTGGTTCAGTTTCAGCATATACATGTAACCTACGGTTACCTGACGCTCAAACTGCTCACCGGTACGACCATCAAACAGAGTGATCTGACCGGAGGTAGGAATACCCCCCAGAGTCAGCAACTCTTTAATTTCACTTTCTTTAGCACCGTCGAAGACCGGGGTCGCAATTGGCATCCCTTTCTTCAGGTTCTCTGCCAGACGCATAACTTCGTCGTCAGAGAAAGTGTTCAGGTCAACGGTCTGACGGGTATCAGAACCCAGGTCATAAGCACGCTGAATAAACTCACGCAGTCTGGCGACATCCTGCTGTTGTTTCAGCATGGCATTGATCTTGTCACCAATACCTTTTGCTGCCATTCCGAGGTGAGTTTCCAGGATCTGACCGATGTTCATACGCGATGGTACGCCCAGCGGGTTCAGTACGATGTCAACCGGCGTTCCGTTTTCATCGTAAGGCATATCTTCGATCGGGTTGATCTTAGAGATAACACCTTTGTTACCATGACGACCCGCCATTTTATCACCAGGCTGGATCTGACGTTTTACCGCCAGGTAAACCTTAACGATTTTCAGCACACCTGGTGCCAGATCATCGCCCTGGGTGATTTTACGGCGTTTAGCTTCAAGTTTTTTCTCAAACTCGCGCTTCAGCTCATCGTATTGCTCTGCCAGCTGTTCCAACTGATTTTGTTTTTCTTCATCAGTCAGTCCCAGCTCCAGCCAGCGTTCACGTGGTAACTTGTCCAGCTTATCAGCTTCAACACCACCGCTGGTCAGTACCGTATAAATACGGGTAAACAGACCGGCTTCGAGGATCTGCAGTTCTTCAGTCAGGTCTTTTTTCGCCTGCTTCAGCTGCATTTCTTCGATTTCGAGTGCACGTTTGTCTTTTTCAACACCGTCACGGGTAAAGACCTGAACATCAATAACGGTACCGGAAACACCATTTGGTACACGCAGAGAAGAATCTTTAACATCAGATGCCTTCTCACCGAAGATCGCGCGCAGCAGTTTCTCTTCCGGAGTCAGCTGTGTTTCGCCTTTTGGCGTCACTTTACCGACCAGAATATCACCACCGGTAACTTCGGCGCCGATGTAAACAATACCGGATTCATCCAGTTTAGACAGTGCAGCTTCACCGACATTCGGGATATCTGCGGTAATCTCTTCCGGCCCCAGCTTGGTGTCACGTGACACACAGGCCTGTTCCTGAATATGGATAGTGGTGAAACGGTCTTCCTGAACCACACGCTCTGAAACGAGGATGGAGTCTTCGAAGTTATAACCATTCCATGGCATAAATGCCACGCGCATGTTCTGACCCAGAGCCAGTTCGCCCAGATCAGTAGACGGACCGTCAGCCAGTACATCACCACGTTCGATCGGTTCACCCAGGTTGACACACGGCATCTGGTTGATACAGGTGTTCTGGTTAGAACGGGTGTATTTGGTCAGGTTATAAATATCAATGCCTGCTTCGCCGGCATACATCTCGTCTTCGTTAACTTTGATAACGATACGTGATGCATCAACGTACTGGACTGTACCACCACGTTTCGCAACCGCAGTAACACCGGAGTCTACCGCTACCGCACGTTCCATACCGGTACCAACCAGCGGCTTATCAGCACGCAGAGTAGGAACCGCCTGACGTTGCATGTTTGCACCCATCAGTGCACGGTTAGCATCATCGTGTTCCAGGAATGGAATCAGAGACGCACCGACAGAAACAACCTGCTGGGTAGAAACGTCCATATAGTCAACCTGATCACGGCTGAACAGGCTGGACTCACCTTTGTTACGACAAGTGACCAGGTCATCAACAAACTGACCGTCATCATCGAGGTTGGTGTTCGCCTGCGCGATAACGAAGTTACCTTCTTCAATCGCGGACAGGTAATGAATTTCGTCAGTCACCTGGCTGTCAATAACACGGCGATACGGGGTTTCCAGGAAACCGTACTCATTGGTCTGTGCATAAACAGATAAAGAGTTGATCAGACCGATGTTCGGACCTTCCGGCGTTTCGATAGGACATACACGACCGTAGTGCGTCGGGTGTACGTCTCGCACTTCAAAGCCTGCACGTTCACGAGTCAGACCACCCGGGCCGAGTGCAGAAATACGACGTTTGTGCGTAATTTCAGACAGCGGGTTGTTCTGGTCCATAAACTGAGACAGCTGGCTGGAACCGAAGAACTCTTTAACGGCAGCAGAAATCGGTTTCGCGTTGATCATGTCCTGAGGCATCAGGGTATCCAGATCACCTAATGACAGACGCTCTTTAACCGCACGCTCAACACGTACCAGACCGACACGGAACTGGTTTTCAGCCATTTCGCCGACTGAACGAATACGACGGTTGCCAAGGTGGTCAATATCATCCACTTCGCCAATACCGTTACGGATATCGATCAGCTTCTTCATTACCTGGATGATGTCATCGTGGCTCAGGATACCAGCGCCTTCGATTTCATCACGTAACAGGGAACGGTTGAACTTCATACGACCAACCGCAGACAGATCATAACGATCTTCTGAGAAGAACAGGTTCTCAAACAGGTTCTCTGCCGCTTCACGCGTTGGTGGCTCACCAGGACGCATCATACGGTAGATTTCAACTAAGGCGCTCAGGCGGTCATTAGTCGGGTCAACACGCAGTGTTTCAGAGATATAAGGACCGTGGTCCAGATCATTGGTGAACAGCGTTTCAATACGCTTATGACCAGCCTGGCTCAGCTTAGCCAGCAGGTCCATGGATAATTCCATGTTCGCCGCAATAATCAGCTCACCGGTGCTCTCGTCGATGTAATCACGCGCCACAACTTTACCGGCAATATATTCAACCGGAACTTCGATGTGCTGGACATTATCTTTTTCCAGCTGGCGGATATGACGGGCAGTAATACGGCGGCCTTTTTCGACATAGACAGTACCATTTGACTCAATGTCAAAAGAGGCTGTCTCGCCACGCAGACGCTCAGGGACCAGTGCCATCTGCAGCTTATTATCGCGGATTTCATAAACGACTTTATCAAAGAACAGATCGATGATTTGCTCAGTGGTGTAGTTTAATGCACGCAGGATAATAGTGGCCGGCAGTTTACGACGACGGTCAATACGGACAAACAGGTTGTCCTTCGGGTCGAACTCAAAATCAAGCCATGAACCACGGTAAGGAATAATACGCGCGTTATACAGGACTTTACCGGAAGAGTGTGTTTTACCCTTGTCGCTGTCAAAGAACACGCCCGGGCTACGGTGCAGCTGAGAAACGATAACACGCTCTGTACCGTTGATAACAAAGGTACCGTTATCGGTCATGAGCGGAATTTCGCCCATGTAGACTTCTTGTTCTTTAATGTCTTTTACGGTCCCTTCCGGCGCTTCGCGCTCGTAGATGACCAGACGTAATTTTACGCGCAGTGGTGCAGAGAACGTCACCCCACGGATCTGACATTCTTTTACATCAAATACAGGCTCACCCAGACGGTAGCTGACGTATTGCAGCTCAGAGTTACCGCTGTAGCTCTGGATTGGGAAAACGGAACGGAATGCTGCTTCCAGTCCATATTGGCCTTCCGGGTCTTGCTCGATAAACTTCTGGAACGAGTCAAGCTGGATAGATAGGAGATAAGGTATGTCCAGTACTTGCGGACGTTTACCAAAATCCTTACGAATACGTTTTTTCTCGGTATAGGAGTAAACCATTAGGGTTCCTCAGCTCGCTGACAAGTCGAACCACGCTGTCCGTCCTGAAGGACAGTTCATGCAACATTATTATGCTTTGACCATGAGATGTGCCCACGGTGCAATACGTCTTTCTATCACTCTTAAATCATTTCATCGCTCTGGTAAGGCAGGGAACCCCACGGGAAAGCAGTATATTAAGGCGTCGATAGAAAAAGATATTGTAGAAGCCCTGTGGACAAACAATGCGAAACCCCACAGAGTCTCTTTTAGCGCAAAAAGGCTGGTGACTATTATAGTCACCAGCCATCAGTCTGCAACTTTCTCAGACTGCAACCCGGAGGGTTGTCTTATTTGATTTCAACTTCAGCGCCAGCTTCTTTCAGAGCAGCTTCAAGTGCAGCTGCGTCGTCTTTGCTGATTGCTTCTTTGATTGCTGCCGGTGCAGATTCAACCAGGTCTTTAGCTTCTTTCAGGCCCAGACCAGTTGCGCCACGAACGGCTTTGATTACTGCGACTTTGTTAGCGCCAACAGCTTTCAGTACTACGTCGAACTCAGTTTTTTCTTCAGCAGCTTCAGCCGGGCCAGCAGCAACAGCTACAGCAGCAGCAGCAGAAACACCGAATTTTTCTTCCATTGCAGAAACCAGTTCAACTACTTCCATTACGGACATAGCTGCAACAGCTTCCAGGATTTGGTCTTTAGTGATAGACATAACAATTGTTCCTAAAAATCAGAATAAGTTTATACGTAAGCAGCGAGATTAAAAGTGCAATTAAGCAGCTTCTTTTGCATCGCGTACAGCGGCCAGAGTACGAACCAGTTTGCCGGCAGCGGCTTCTTTCATGGTCGACATCAGACGTGCCAGTGCTTCTTCGTAAGTCGGCAGCGTTGCCAGACGGTCAATTTGAGCGGCTGGGATCAGCTCACCTTCAAAGGCTGCAGCTTTAACCTCGAATTTTGCATTCGCTTTCGCGAAATCTTTGAACAGACGAGCAGCAGCGCCCGGGTGTTCCATAGAGTATGCAATCAAGGTCGGACCAACAAACGTGTCTTTCAGGCACTCAAACTGAGAACCTTCAACAACGCGGCGCAGCAGGGTGTTACGAACAACACGCATGTATACGCCAGCTTCACGACCTGCTTTACGCAGTTCAGTCATTTTATCTACGGTAACGCCACGGGAATCCGCAACAACCGCAGACAGCGCGCCTTTGGCTACTTCGCTGACTTCAGCAACAATCGCTTGTTTGTCTTGAAGATTTAATGCCATTAGCTTGTGCTCCTGGATTATTTTAGTCCGGAAAGTTACCTTTCCGGAACTCACTTCACCTGCCGGTTAATACTGACAGGCGCTAAACACGGTGAGCAGAATCCAGAAAAGAATATTTTCTTCGGGCTCTCTCACCGTCTACGCAGGGAATTAAGTGCTCCCCCCGGCCAGCAGAAAAATCTTCTGTCCGGAATGACCACACCTGCGGTCTTGGACGGAGGCCTGGATAAGGCCAGGCTCCAACCGAAAATTCTTACCCGGGGAATAAACTTCCCCGCGGTGTCTTCCCAAAGGAAGAATGGGCGAAAATTCTAGGTGAAAATTTCGCCCGCGTCAAGCAAGTACTTAAGCAGTCGCAGTGCTCAGACCAGCCTGATCGATAGCAACACCTGCACCCATGGTAGTGGACAGGCTGACTTTCTTGATGTACACGCCTTTGGCTGACGTTGGTTTTGCTTTTTTCAGCGCAACCAGCAGAGCTTCCAGGTTTTCTTTCAGTTTGTCAGCATCAAAGTCAACTTTACCGATGGTGGTATGGATGATGCCATTTTTGTCGTTACGGTAACGAACCTGACCCGCTTTAGCATTTTTCACTGCTTCAGCAACGTTAGGAGTTACAGTACCCACTTTCGGGTTTGGCATCAGGCCACGCGGACCCAGAACCTGGCCTAACTGACCAACTACGCGCATTGCATCCGGAGAAGCAATAACAACGTCAAAGTTCATTTCGCCTTTTTTGATCTGATCAGCCAGATCTTCCATACCTACCAGTTCAGCACCAGCGGCTTTGGCAGCTTCAGCGTTTGCACCCTGAGCGAAGACAGCAACGCGAACGCTACGGCCGGTACCATGTGGAAGAACAGTCGCGCCACGCACGTTCTGGTCTGATTTACGAGCATCAATGCCGAGGTTTACAGAAACATCAACACTTTCAACAAATTTAGCGGTTGCCAGCTCTTTCAGCAGTGCGACAGCTTCGTTGATCTCGTACTGCTTGGTGACGTCAACTTTGTCACGGATTACGCGCATGCGCTTGGTAAGCTTAGTCATTTATTAATCCTCTACTACCAGGCCCATGGAGATCGCAGTACCTTCGATAGAACGAGTCATCGCATCTAAGTCTGCACCAGTCATGTCCGCTGCTTTAGTTGTTGCAATTTCCTGCAGCTGAGCACGTGTTACTTTACCTACTTTGTCTTTGTTCGGTTTACCTGAACCAGACTTGATACCCGCCGCTTTCTTCAGCAGAACTGCTGCCGGAGGCGTTTTGGTAACGAAGGTGAAAGAACGGTCGCTGTATACGGTAATAACAACCGGCGTTGGCAGACCTTTTTCCAGGCTTTCTGTTTTTGCGTTAAACGCTTTACAGAATTCCATGATGTTAACACCCTGCTGACCCAGCGCCGGACCAACCGGTGGGCTTGGGTTAGCCATGCCGGCTGCAACCTGCAGCTTGACATAAGCTTGTACTTTCTTAGCCATGATATTTCCTCTATTGGGTATAACGCCTTAGTTAAGGCTTCCCGTGATAATTATTTTACACGCACCAGGCATGTAAAAACAAAAGGCGCGAAATTATAGGTCAATTTCGCGCCTTTTGCAATACGCCCAACCACAAACTGTGATTAGCCTTTTTCTACCTGACCGAAATCAAGCTCAACCGGGGTTGCACGGCCAAAGATAGAAACAGAGACTTTCAGGCGGCTTTTTTCATAATCCACTTCTTCAACCACACCGTTAAAGTCAGCAAACGGACCATCGCTGACGCGTACCATTTCACCCGGCTCAAACATGGTTTTAGGACGTGGCTTATCGCCTGCCTGTTGCAGACGATTCATAATCGCGTCGACTTCTTTGTCGCTGATAGGTGCAGGACGGTCAGATGTACCGCCAATGAAGCCCATAACACGAGGTACACTGCGTACCAGGTGCCAGCTTGCATCTTCCATGACCATTTGTACCAGCACATAACCCGGGAAGAATTTGCGCTCGCTTTTGCGACGCTGTCCGCCACGGATTTCAACGATCTCTTCGGTCGGCACCATAACGTCGCCGAACAGGTCTTCCATATTGTGCAGTTTAATATGCTCACGCAGTGAAACTGCTACGCGGCCTTCGAAACCGGAAAACGCCTGCACGACGTACCAGCGTTTTTTTGGAGCTTCAGACATCTCAGAACCTCAGTCCAGTGATAAACGATACCAGACGGACCAGAATACCATCCAGCCCCCACAAAATCAGTGACATTACGGCGGTAACCGCAGCAACGATTAACGTGGTCTGCAACGTTTCCTGACGAGTCGGCCAAATGACCTTGCGCACTTCAGTTCTGGCTTCACGGGCAAATGCAACCGCCGCCTTACCTTTCGTTGTCAACAGAGCTATCGCTCCGGCGACCGCAATAATGATAACCACGGCAAGAGCACGTAAAGGTAAGTTCACGTTGCGATAATAATAATTGCCGACAATAGCCGCAATTATCAGGACAGCAACGGCCAGCCACTTCACTGCTTCCGGGCCGCGCCCGCTCCTCTGAGCTTCGGTATTTGCACTCATAAACCAACCTGCCAGAATAATCCAGAAACCATTAAACCCCGCATGGCGAGGTATCCAAACCAGAAATACTTTGCAGCACCCCTGGTATCTTACGCCAAACCAGAGCCTGTCTCAGCAATGATTTACACAAAAAAAATCACTGATGAGTCAGGTTCTATGTTTCGGCGTGCAAAAAGGGCATCAAATGATGCCCTTTCCATGTACATGCCGTCAAATATTATCGGTTATTAAGCGATAACTTTAGCAACAACACCAGCACCTACAGTACGACCACCTTCACGGATTGCGAAACGCAGACCGTCA
>NZ_JAERJP010000002.1 GCF_018257575.1 Tatumella sp. JGM91
CAACGGGATGAACTGTACCGTCAGGCACAGAAAATACATCCTGAACGGTGGTCAGGTAAAACGAGAAACTGGCAGCCGGAAGGTCCGGTAACGTTGAACCCGGAACGGGAAAAACAGGCGGCTTAAATTAACCGGGGGTGACAACTACCTTGACACTTACCGATAACGTGCCGTTTCTCCAGTGCCTCCCGCGCTATCTCCGTGCCTTTCAGTGACCGTCCCGGTGGAAAATGAAACTTCGGTGGCGCCGGATCAGTCCAGCCCTCGATCTCCGGCAGCCGGTCGCACAGCTCCCCAATGGTCACATAGTGATGGATGTACCCGGCAGCCTCGGCTTTTTCCTGCACGTCTGAGCGCCATTTGGGATCGCGGGTTTCCGGCCGGAACATGTTGTTGCTCACCGGCTGGCTGTTCGGGTTGCGCCGCAGCCCCAGCGGGCGCTGCTCCATCTCGTCGGCCAGCGGCTGGGCGTCTGTCTTCACGTCAACCGCTATCCAGTACAGGTCGTCGAAGCGCACCACGCCCTGAGCGTCGGTAATGCCAGCCGGAGGATTGGGCGGCGGCGTGGGGTTGTAGTCGTGATTACCATATTTTTTCCACATAGCGACCTCCTTTGCAGAGGCCAGTGGGTGGTATTCCAGCTGCACATTCAGCCCGGTAACCGGATTGTTGTTCTCATCCACGAATTGAAGCTCAAGCCAGTATTTATGCGGCTCACCACGACAGTAAACAACCTTACTTTTAGGCCTGATGCTGGTAATACAGGTGTTGTCGCCAATAATTTCCATGCTGATTCCCTGCACATTTTTATCTATAAATAGCGTTCCATCGTAACCAGGCGATATTTTATCGTCATTGTTTCACATTACGTAAATAGCTTCACGAATCATTTCTATGTCTGGTGGTGCGATAAGGTTCTGACGTTTATTAGAGTAGATTTCATTTTGAATAAATGTAAGGTACTCCTCACTTTAACTGCCTTTCCTAAATTTTTTCTGTCCTTCAAAATCTATATCCATTCTATATATTAACCATTGAAATGTTCGTATCAGAACATCATTTCTGGTTGCGTTCACCAAAAATTTCCCCAGATCTTGTCTGAAGTTTTACAAGTGCATTGAACATATCGTCCTGAGCCAAAGAACACTGAGATTTCTTCGTCATAGGGCCTTTGCGCCTGCGTGAAGGGCCGTCACCGGATGGCACTGATTGTGACCGGTTATTATCCCGTTCGGCCTGCACCAGTTGCGCGGCCAAGACGTTTATTGTCCACAATGGCACCCTGATCGATTTCAGACAGTTTGTCATAAGTGGAGTAGGGAAGTGATACGCCATTAAGACGGAGCTCTTTATGTCCGTCAGGGTAATGCCAAACATCAATATATTTACCAATCGCCCGACGACTGAATTCACTGTCTTCAATGAGATAAAGCACTTTGTCGTACTGCACCGTGAGTGATTTCGACACACCGGGGGCTTCACGCCAAGTAAACACCATATCGAGATCATCATCGACATCCAGTTTCCGATGAACATCGAGCGCCTGGCGAGGTGCTTTTGAGAAACGTCGGTTGTAATCGTTCATAAACTCTTCGGCAAATGCGTTTGCAGCTTCCATGGTGCTGATGCCCTGAAGCCTGAGTTCACCGACACAGGCACGACGGTAACGAGGCTGCTGAATTTTTGGCGCACGTTGATTACGTGGGACCCATCATCCAAAGTGAAAAACTCCGCTGCGAGAGCCGCCATGGTAATCCTTACTTGATTATACACGCCGGACATCTTAACTTTTGCCATAAGCGGACATTACAGCTTTGCTGTTACACACCTTGGTTCGCATAATGTATATTATGTTAAATAATGGAACTTCGTCGTTAAGCTGATAACCACCTCTCTTTCAGAACACTCATTGCAGATAAGTCTGAGCTCACGTTAAGAGTGATCCCCTTACTGATAAGATAACTCCGGCCACTATTGATGGAATTGTCAGGTGTCACCCGCGGACTGTTGTATTGCTGTCAGACTTGTCGGGACGAGATTCCCGGTATATGGCTGCAGCAGTAAACCGCGCGAATAGCCCTTATCAATCCATAGTGACTGCATCAGAATAATGACTCCAGAGAAACGCTAAACTCGTCGCCGGTTTGTTGATCAGCATACCGGAGGGCTTGTTGATCATTCCTGTCAGGGACCGTTGTGCGGGGATGAAATTCCCCCCCCCGAGCAACATATGCTGCTGACGGACAATCTGTTCTGCATAGTTCACTGTTATCTTTCCGTGAAACTCCGGATTTCGGGCCTATTGTCCGCCGGTGTACAAAATACCGGCAGATTTAAGGCATCGCTCTGTAAAAAAACAGGCACTGGTACCCTGCGAAATTTACAGATTTCACACAGCGACGCCATTTTTACTGCGGTATAAATAACCTTTGGGACACAGAGACTTGATGCAAATACCGGCCAGGCGGAACAGACAGCGGATTGCTGAGCCGTTCCCCTGTAAAAACCGAGCCTCCCTGCTCTTCTCTGATTGTTACACCATAGGATAATTGAAAAACGGTTACCGCGATTGCGGCCACCTCAGTCGGCCAGCTTTACAGGCCTTTTACCCAGTTACCTTTTAATGGCCGTGATAAACAAGCCAGTACGGCAATCAGACAAATTTCAATCGATACCGCCCAGTAAATATGGCCAAGAATTTCACTCCATAACTCATAACCGTTAAGGTTCCATAACCAGCCGATCACTCCCTGATCATAAATCGGTTTCCGGAAGCCCAGTGCCGGGATGAGAAAACCGTGCATCACAATAGTGATGACAATTCCGAATAAAGCGCCGAACCACAGTCGGATGCGTGGCATATAAGCCGACAGAAAGACGTAGACAAATGCAAATACAAAACTAAACAACCAGTGATACAGCGTTATTGCCCCGGGAACCGTCACCCCCTGGTAAACATAGTCCAGAGAATGCGAGTTTACCCCCAGCCATCCCAGCCACGCATCAATATTCGCCCCCGGCGGTGAAATTTCACCCGGAACTCTGGGCGGCATATTGACTTCCGAGCCCCACTTCACCAGAGAGCTCATAAATCCGCCAATCAGTGTTGTCCGGAATACCACTTGCCGGTTTACCTTATGCAGCCACATATCACCACCAGCTTCTTCCCACATAACGCCTCCTGCAGACCTGTTTTTTGTGTAATTCCCACTGATTAGTATAGTCGGTGACCGGCGCTCTGCAGCGGATCCCGGTGTTTAACCCTACGTTATTCCGGACCGTAAAGCAGCAAAGCGGATCCGTATTACCATCAGTCCCGTAGCGTGATTTTTGTACTGACGAATATAACGGCTTATACTGTTTACAGGCCCTGATGGAGGAAAAAAGATGGCTGGCGGATGGTCTGACGATGGCGCAGTAAATAAACAAATTGATGCAACCGTTGAAGATGCGGTCGCCAGAGCCAGAGATCATCTCGGACACGGAGAGAGCGCCTGGTTTTGTGAACAATGCGGAGAACCAATCCCTGACGCCCGGCGGAAAGCGCTTGCCGGCGTACGCTATTGTGTCAGTTGCCAGAGCAAAATGGACAAACAAGATGAAATACACAGCGGGTACAATCGCCGGGGCAGTAAAGACAGTCAACTTCGCTAGTTATCTGGCTTTAATATTCTCCGGGTTATGGTAAAACAAATATAAAAAGTGACGTTGTCACTTATTTGTGCAGGTTGTGCCGTCAGATCAGAGGGTGCTTCCCTGCCCTTATCCGGCATTTCGGGTGGATAAAATACCGGTCTGCGCTCGGCTGAAAAACGTCAACCTGAATCCCGTTTTCCATATACAGTGTATCTGCCGCAGATTCACCGCACCGCGACGCTGGCCATTTTTACAGCAAAAATTATCCCGTTTCTGTCTCGCTTCGTCCGGAGGGTGAAAAGCCATAACCCGTTATTTTTATTACCTGTGTCGCTAATGTTATGATACAGCCCTGTTATCTTACATCGCTCTCTTATGACACAGTTACGATATCTTAATGGTTATCCCCCTGCGATTATCAGTCAGGTTCAAACACTCGCCGATCAGGGACGGCTGGGTGACTGGCTGAAGGCTAAATACGCTGTAGCGCCGCATTCGGTACAAAGTGATAAATCCCTCTATCAGTTTGTTGCTGAGTACAAACAACGCTACCTGAAAAATGCGCCTGCACTATCCAAAGTATATTATGACAATAAACAAAACCCGGTGACCGGTACCCTCGGCACCAATACTTTTGTTTCCCGCGTACAGGGCAGTAAACTAAAGTCAAATAACGAAATCAGGATTGCGACTCTGTTTCGTGAAGGTCCGGAAGACTTCCTGAGAATGATCGTCGTCCATGAACTGGCGCACCTTAAAGAGAAACAACATAACAAATCGTTTTATCAGTTATGCTGCCATATGGAACCCGATTACCACCAGCTGGAGTTTGATATGAGATTATGGCTGAACTGGCGAGATCTCTGACAATACCTTCCGGCACACAGAAAAAACCAGCCCGGCCAGCGCAAAAGGATCTCCGGAGGATCCTTTTGATACTGCTAATCGCGATACCCTGCCAGTTGCTATACGGACAGCTTTACCTTTAATAACATCGGCTATATTTTCATAATAAACTACCCGCCGTGTTATATTTCACAGAGTGAGATAAATGTAATTATAATGTAAGCTATATGTACACATCAAATAACCAGTATTCTCCTGTGTCATAACCTGTCGGATATCCATATTTTAAAAAATTAATTTCCATTAAAATCCGAACTACAAAAAATAATTAAACCGTAAAAACAGGTATGAATTTAAATATCCTTCAGTAACACAAATCCGACCAGTAAGTTAACTACTCATGAGTGTATATCGTCTATTTATCACAGTGATCAATGTTATTTTAATTAATTTTAAATATATTAACTTCAGGGTTAGTGATAAACAAATCACAGGAGGTTGTAATGAAAAAATATAAACTTTCCGTTGTTTTTTTATTGTTGATGTCATCCATGTTTTATTCCCATGCCGGGATGATAAGATTTAACGGAAATATATACCAGTCGCCCTGTTCCCAGACTTTCACTGATGGCTCGGTAATATTCCGTTGTCAGCAGGGGCAGCTTAAAACCCGCCAGAAGACAGCCCTTTCCGTTCGCGATGGTGCTCTGCCGATGGACCTTGGCACCCGAAAACTGACCTGGATTAATCCGCAGCATTCACTCGGCGTCATGGTTATCAGTTACCGATAGAATATAAAAATTCAGAGTGGCCGTATAGCGTTTATTATTAAAAAAATAAAAACCCGTCCACCGGGAGTTATATTGCTGTGCATTAAAGGAGTTATTCTATATGCCGAAAAAAAATACTGTTACTCACTTGCGGATTTATTCTGTTGCTGACACAGCCGAATTCACGTAATGATTCATAACGGTGCATTCCCCTGGCTTATTGTTCTGAAATGCACACTGACAGCGCAGGGTACAGCTTTCCGTCAACAGTCATTCTTGCTAACTGCCGGTATTAATGCGTTCTGATGCTCACTGGCTGTGCCTTTGCAACTGGTACAAAAGTTGCAAAGTTCTGCCGTCTGGAAAAAGGAGAACATATGAAAGCATTGATCATCGGGGCGGGAATCGGCGGGATGAGTGCCGCACTGGCTTTACGTGCTTGCGGTTATCAGACTGAAGTATTTGAGTCCGTTAAGCAGATAAAACCGGTCGGTGCAGCAATATCCATCTGGCCCAACGGGGTTAAATGCCTTAATGCCCTCGGGTTACGAGAAGAAATTAAAGCACTGGCCGGTAATATGGCATGGATGGCATATCATGATTTCGCCACCGGCAACGTACTGACCCGTTTCAGCTTATCGCCACTGGTCGAACGCGTCGGGGAATACCCCAGCCCCGTCGCCAGGGCCGAGTTACAGCAAATGCTGATAAACCATTACGCGGCTGAGGATATCCGGTTTGGTAAACGGGCTATCCGGGTGGAACAACATTCTGACGGAGTGCGGGTAAGCTTCGATGATGGCAGTCAGGCATGCGGGGATTTTCTGATTGCTGCTGATGGTACCCATTCAGTGATACGGGATTATGTGCGGGGCAAACCAACCGAACGCCGCTATGCCGGTTATGTGAACTGGAACGGTCTGGTGACTATTGATAAATCTGTGGCACCCGACGATCAATGGACCACTTTTGTCGGAGAGGGTAAACGAGTCTCTCTGATGCCAGTCGGCGGCAACCGTTTTTACTTTTTCTTTGATGTACCGTTAGCCAAAGGACTGGCCGAAGACCGTAGCAGTCTGAAACAGGATCTGCGACGCTATTTTTCCGGCTGGGCTGAACCCGTCCGTAAACTGATTGAACTTATCGACCCACAAACGACCAATCGGGTAGAAATTCATGATATAGAACCTTTTATGGAGTTTGTAAAAGGACGGGTGGCACTGCTCGGCGATGCGGCACACAGCACCACACCGGATATTGGTCAGGGGGGATGTACAGCCATGGAAGATGCCATAGTACTGGCGTCTACCCTGTCATCCCATTCTCTGGGTATTGAGGATGCACTGCTCCGCTACCAGAATCGTCGCAATGAACGGGCAAAAGATCTGATACTGAAAGCCCGTAAACGCTGCGATCTGACTCATGCCAGAGATCCTCAACTGACCGCTGACTGGTACCTTGAACTGCGTTCAGAAACAGGTGAACGGGTACTTGAAGGAATGTGCCAGACTATCGAAGGCGGTCCGCTGGGCTGAGCGCACTGCCGCATCTGTCGGTATCCGGTCTCAATACCGGCAGATGCGGCCTATTCTGTCAGGCCCTTGTTCAGGGGATGGCCAGCGCTTCGGTTGTCCCTTGTTGCCAGACACACTGACCATTCACCCAGGTCTGAGCAATATTACGTTCATCACCAAGGGTCATCAGAACAAACAGCTGCTCGATGATATCTTTACTATTACGCTGCCGCAGTGCCTGTAAAGGTGTTGCGGCCATGTCAATAACAATAAAGTCAGCGTCATTACCCGCATTAAAATTACCCGTCTGATGATGTAAATCCAGTGCGTGGGCTCCGCCCAGGGTGGCATGATAAAAGGCTTCACAGGCATTAAGCCGGTTATTTTGCAGTTGCTGCACTTTATAGGCATCCCCCAGGGTACACAGCAGACTAAAGCTGGTCCCTGCACCTACGTCCGTCCCCATACCGACCGGAATATGCTGCGCCCGGGCCCGGTCCAACGGAAAGAGCCCACTGCCAAGAAAAAGATTTGATGTCGGACAAAATGCGATCGCGGATCCGGTTTGTTGCAGACAATCCCATTCTTTATCCTGCAAATGAATACAGTGTGCAAATACACTGCGTTTCCCCGTCAGACCAAAATGGTGATATACACCGAGGTAACTGTCTTGCTGCGGAAACAACTCCCGTACCCATTCAACTTCACGCAGATTTTCACTCAGATGGGTCTGCATCCAGACATCCGGATACTGATTACGTAGTGCACCTGCCTGTTGCAGTAATTCTGCAGAAGAAGTGGGCGCAAAACGCGGGGTTATCGCGTATCCCAGCCGGCCTTTACCATGCCAGCGTTCGATCAACGCCCTGCTCTGTTCCGCACTCTGCTCCGGTGTTTCCAGTAATGACTGCGGGGCATGACGATCCATCATGACCTTACCGGCAATTAACCGCATAGCGTATTTTTCTGCTTCACTAAACAGAGCATCGACAGACTGTGGATGGACCGATGCAAATACCAGAGCGGTGGTGGTTCCGTTACTGAACAGTTGGCGAATAAAAAAAGCCGCCATTTTTGCGGCGTATTCAGGATCACCGTATTTACTTTCGACCGGAAAAGTATATTGCTCTAACCATTCAAGTAACTGTTCTCCGCAGGCGGCGATCATTTCTGTCTGCGGATAATGAATATGCGTATCAATAAAACCCGGCATAATCAGCTGACCACGAAAGTCATTGAATATGCAGTTTTCCGGTAAGACGGTAGTTTCCTGCCAGGGCGTTAAAGAGATAATTTTCCCGCCCTCCGTCAGCAGCAACCCGTCAGGCAGATAGCGAAATTGTTGCATCATCTGCTCAGGGTCAGCGACTGTCCCGGCGAAGTCGACAAATGCGGCACGAATGGCCTGTAACCCCGTGTGTGACATATTCCGGCCTCCTCAGCCATTTACCCCGGCATTCGTTTTGCCGGAGTTTCATATACAAACGGTTGGATTAGCAAAACTTGCAAAAGGTGTGCCAGTGACCCGCTGGCGATAAAACCATGATAGAGCACCCTGCTATACCATATGCTGCCGCAGGGAGAAACGACACCACGAACACTTCCCCTTGCTGATAGCTGACCCGCTGATTGCTGTATATCCGTCAGTCACAACAGGCAGAGAGGGTCATTATCATGTTGCATCCGTTATGCCTCTCCGGTAATTACTTCTGAAGTATTAATAAGTAGGCATCCCCGCAACATCAATGCTATGTTGTCATACCTCTGAAACTCCACCGCTGAAAGGTAAGGTCTTGATATGATTATTCTGGTAACAGGTGCAACCGCAGGTTTTGGTGAGACTATCACCCGCCGTTTTATTGATGCCGGCCATAAAGTTATTGCTACCGGCCGCCGTACAGAGCGCCTGCAACAGCTAAAAGATAAGTTTGGTGAAAGTGTTCTGCCGCTGCAGCTGGATGTCCGTGACCGTGCAGCGATTGATCAGGCCATCAGTCAGCTTCCTGCAGAATGGCAGGATATCGATATCCTGGTCAATAATGCCGGGCTGGCATTAGGCCTTGAACCTGCCCAGCAGGCCAACGCTGATGACTGGGAAACAATGATCGATACCAATGCTAAAGGTCTGGTGATGGTAACCCGTGCCGTTCTGCCTGGCATGGTGGCCCGTAACAAAGGTCATATTATTAATATCGGTTCCACTGCCGGCAACTGGCCTTATCAGGGAGGTAATGTCTATGGCGCAACAAAAGCATTTGTCCGCCAGTTCAGCCTGAATCTGCGTACAGATTTACAGGGCACTGCTGTACGGGTCACCAATATCGAACCCGGTCTGGTCGGCGGCACCGAATTCTCTAACGTACGTTTTAAAGGTGACGAGGGTAAAGCCAGTTCAGTCTATGACGGTACTCAGGCCCTGACACCGGATGATGTGACAGAAGCGGTGTTCTGGGTGTCATCCCTGCCAGCCCATGTGAATATTAATACTCTGGAAATGATGCCCGTCAGCCAGACTTACGGCGGCCTTAAAGTCACCAAACAATAACCACCAGCCTGCCGGACCGGAGAATATGCTGCCGGCCGGCTAAAAGATTAACCCTTCCTAAACCAGTTACCGATAACCGGCAAAAGTAGCCGAAAATCCGTCAGCAATGTTATACTTTTGTCCGGCAGCAACGGTAATGCTGTGCTGTCCGGTAACCGATAAAAGGAACTCAATATGAAAGTGAACTCAACAATATTGCCGGTGATCCTTAGCAGTATCCTGCTTGGCGGCGGACTGTTCGGTGCTGCAGTGGCGAGTCAGGCGGCAACACAGCATGTTGTTATCGACAGTGGCGATAATGCATTGACCAAAGAACAGGCCCGTCAAAGCCAGCAGCAATGGGATGAGACCCGTAACCTGCGTAACAGGATTAATCAGCGGGCTGATAAAGAGTTCAGTAAGATTGATAAGGCTTACGATACCCGGGATAAATGCGAACAAAGTGCAAACCTGAACGCATACTGGGAGCCAAAAACCTTACGCTGTCTTGACCGCCGCACCGGGCGTCCGGTAACGCCTTGATCCCCGAAGCGGGCCGTTCATTTTATTAAAGGTACTTCCTATGAAAAAATCCGTACTGTTGTCCAGCGCGTTGTTAATTGTTTTTCCCCTGTTCGCACAGGCATCCTGCGAATCTGTGAAAGCAGATATCAGTAAGAAAATTATTGCTAACGGTGTGCCTGAGTCCGGATTCAGCCTTGATATCGTACCGAGTGATCAGGCCGATCAGCAAGGCGGACTGGTGGTAGGTCATTGCCAGAATGATACTCAGAAAATTGTCTACAAACGTCTGAGTGATGGCAGCACCCCGTCATCCTGATACTGACGCAGCAAAAACAACGGCAGGCATACCTGCCGTTGTTTTTATTCTCCACAGGATCCGGCTGACAGGCCCGGTTCACCGCTTAACGAAAGGTCGAGGTAACCGGTAAGATCGCGCTGCTCAGGACGAGGTAAATAGGGTATTTCCCCGAGTAACGGGGCTCCTATCTGTTTTTTCAGCACGTCAATAATACTGGCGTATCCGGCCAGTCCCGGGTTGATACGGTTCGCAACCCAGCCACATAAGGGTAACCCGTCACTGAGAATAGCTTCTGCGGTCAGCAGTGCGTGATTAATACACCCCAGTTTGATCCCGGCCACCATGATTACCGGCAACTGCTCACTGATCACCCAGTCTGAAAGAGGTTGTTCATTATTCATCAGACAGTTCCAGCCTCCGGTTCCTTCAATCACCAGTTGTTCAGCCTGATGACTAAGGGTTTCCAGACCATCACTCAGTCTCTTATAATCCACCCGGCAACCGGGGCTGGTACTGATTTCATCGCCCTGCAGGGCGAAAGGGTTAATGCACTGATAAGGCAGTTGCAATGATGATGCCTGCTGCAATAACAGTGCATCATTATTACGCATCCCTTCATCGGTCAGCCGTGAATTTTTGGCTACCGGCTTATACCCGATACAACTCACCCCCTGCTTAGCAGCAGACTGTAACAATGCCAGAGATACGACTGTTTTACCCACGGCCGTATCCGTGCCTGTAATAAACACTTTTTTCACGTATGCTCCCTGGTTTCGCAGTAGGGTTCAGAAGTTTTGAAAATACAGGATGCATTCTAAGTGACTGACTGATGGTATGAATTGCGTTAACGCAAGTTTAGTGACGCTTACCCCGCGAAAAGCTTTACTAACAATTCTCCGCGGTATAACGCATCTTTGACCAGCGCGGTACAGGCCAGGGTCCCCGGCCTGACTAATGCGGCTTGCCGGATACTCACCTGCCGGCTATAGGCCGGTAAAGCAGCCTTTTCAATGCGGCTTTTAATGGCAGGAAACAGTATTTCTGCTGCAGTGTTAAGCGGCGAATCAATCAGTATTTGTTGGGGATTAAAAATATTCACCATCATCGCCAGACTGTAGCCAATAACATGCCCCGCTCTGGTAATAATCCCGCTGGCCAGGGTATCACCGCAGAGCGCAGCAATGCATAGCTCGCGGATATCCGTAATCGCGGACGGGGACTGGTGCAGCAGGCTGTCGGGATACTCAGCTATCTGCTGTCTGGCCTGTTCCAGCAGACTCTCAGTGCTGGCCAGGGTATTCAGACAACCACTATTGCCACAGTCACATAAGCTGCCATCAGGGTCGATACAGGTATGACCAATATCAACCCGTGAACAACGGTTCTGATGCAGCAATTCCCCGCCGGTGATCACTGCAGCCTCTGTCTGTTGATCGGAAACCACCAGTATGACATCGCGACAGTCCGTAGCAGCACCAAAGTAATGCTCAGCCAGTACCCTGGCTGAAATAACATTCTGCACATAAACATTCAGGCCGGTTCGCTGGTGCAGCATGGCAGATAACGGAATATCCGGCTGCTGACAGTCAGACCGGTTAGGGATCACCCCGCTATTGCTGTTTACCATCCCGGGTAAGGTGACGGCTAATGCTGCCAGCTGTGACGGTAATAGCGGATAGCAGCAGAGAAAGTCCTCTGCGGCTGCGGCCAGTACGCCGGCCAGTGATGTCTCCGAACCCGCAGGCAGTGGCTGTACTCTTTCGGTTATTTTACCTCCCCCGAGATCGCGCAGAGTTATCCGCAGACAGTGATCAGAAAGGTGCATCGCCAGAAATCGCCAGCGCTGAGAGCAGAGTTCCAGTCCGGTGGCAGGGCGTCCGCGGTTGCCGGGTTCGGTGATTTCACATTCACGGATCAAATCTGCCTGCAACATTTCGCGGATAATTTTAGTGATACTGGCAGGGGCCAGTTTTGTTCGTTTAGCAAGTTCAATACGTGACAAAGGGCCATACTGGTCAATCAGCCGGTAGACAGTACCGGCATTTATTTGCCTGATATGGTCAATATGTCCTGGCTGATTGTCTGTCAACACTGCCTCCCTTATCTATTTATTCGCAGATCGAAATAAATTAATTATGGGGGGTTAGCGCCGCGCCGTACGTCAGAGAATAATTTAATGTGACTGGCTTCACACAAGATTTTTCACAAACCGTTAACCGGTGACATCAGGTCGAGCATATGCTGCAGGGTTGCGGTTGTTTGTCGCTGGGCAGACCAGACCATCCATACTTCGGTACGGGCATCAGCCTCGCTGAGTTCCAGCCACACCACTTCACTGAGTTTCGCGCGGCGAAAAGAGGCAGGCAGAATAGAAACCCCCAGCCCGGTGGCTACTAACCCGAGGATTGCTACCGCATCTTCAACCTCAAGGGTAATATTCGGCGTTATCTGGTTTCTCAGTAACAGACCCAGTATCTCACTGTAAAGTGCCGTACCGCCCTGATGATCGAAGAAAACAAAAGGCTCATCACGCAATTGACGAATCGACACCTGCCGTTGTCCGGCCAGCCGGTGGTCCTTATGCACTACCGCATACATGGATTCTTTCTGCAGTAAACGATATTGCAGATCATCAGGCAGAGCCGTATTTCTCATAATCGCCAGGTCAATACGCCCTTCCTGTAACGGAAGCAGTAACTGGCGGCTGTTCATTTCCTGCATATGCAGGTGCACATCAGGATATGTCAGACGATAACGGTATACCGCCTCAGATATTTTTTTTATCAGCGGCGCCGATGACGTAAAACCAAGCCGTAGTTCTCCGCTGTCACCGTAATGCAGGCGTGATGCCCGCTCACTGGCCTGCGCCACCTGAGCCAGTATCGCCCTTGCATCACTGAGAAACTGTTTTCCGGCCGGGGTCAGTTCGACACGGCGATTGTTTCTGGCGAATAACCTTGCATCTATCGCTTCCTCCAGCTGGCGAATTTGCTGGCTCAGAGGAGGCTGGGAGATATTAAGTCTTGTTGCTGCCCGCCCGAAATGCAGTTCCTCTGCCACCGCAATAAAGTAACGTAAGTGCCTCAGCTCGATATTCATATGTTAATTATCTTATTTGAGATTATTAATATATTAGACAACTTATTAACCTTTTCCTAGAGTTAGCGCACACCAATCACTGAGGAATGTTCATGAACAGCACGTCCCGGGCGACAACTCTTCCGCTGGCGGAAGAAGAGAGTCCTGCCCAACGCCGGAGTAAATCACCCTTTATTACCCGCGGCACCCCTTCTTTTATTCAGGTCACTATTGCTCTTTTTTCTGCCGGCCTTGCCACCTTTGCTCAGCTCTATTGCGTACAGCCCGTATTACCGGTGCTTTCCCATCAGTTTAATATCTCCCCCGCAATGAGCTCGGTCTCCCTGTCAATCTCCACCGCCTGTATGGCATTCGGCCTGTTAATTACCGGCGCTATTTCTGATGCCATTGGCCGGAAATCAATGATGGTTGGTGCATTGCTGCTTGCAGCCTGCTGTACCCTGGCGTCCGGCATGATGTCCGACTGGACCGGGATCCTGATTATGCGGGCCTTAATTGGCTTGTCTCTCAGCGGGGTTGCTGCTGTGGCAATGACCTATCTGAGCGAAGAAATTCACCCCGGCGTACTGGCTTTTACGATGGGGTTATATATCAGTGGTAATTCTATCGGCGGGATGAGCGGACGTTTACTGACCGGCGTGATCACCGATTTCTTTAACTGGCGAGTGGCTATTCTCAGTATTGGTTGCTGCGCGCTGGCTGCCGCATTTATGTTCTGGAAAATTTTACCGGAATCACGCCATTTCAGGCCGGTACGTCTGCGGCCTAAAGCATTGCTGATTAACTTCCGCCTGCATTTCCGCGATAAAGGCTTGCCCCTGCTGTTTATTATCGGCTTCCTGGTGATGGGGGCTTTCGTCACTCTGTTTAACTATATTGGTTATCGGCTGCTGCACGCACCGTACTCCATGAGTCAGGCAACCGTCGGGTTAATTTCGGTGGTTTACCTCGCCGGTTCATGGAGTTCTCCGAAAGCCGGTGCGATGAGCGTCCGGTTTGGCCGCGGCCCGGTATTTTTGTTTTCCGTCAGTCTGATGCTGGCCGGGGTGCTTGTCTCCCTGTTCTCCTCGGTCTGGCTGATCCTGCCGGGACTGCTGATGTTTACCGGCGGATTCTTTGCCGCCCACTCGATTGCCAGCAGCTGGATTGGGGTGCGGGCCCGGCGGGCCAAAGGCCAGGCGTCATCAATGTATCTGTTCTGCTATTACCTTGGTTCCAGTGTGGCCGGGACTTCCGGGGGGATTTTCTGGCGCCATTTTGGCTGGACAGGCGTTGTCGGGTTTATCTCGGTGCTGCTGATACTGGCATTATGCGTCGGTTATAAACTGATGAACCGCCTGCAACCTGCCCGCTAATTGCTTTTTACCGGTATCCGTGTGCGGATACCGGTACGCCTGCTGCTGTCACCTTACCTCCGATTGTATATATTCGTAAGAATATTTTAGCCTGATTGTAATAGTCTCTATACTTGCCGCAACAGTCTCTGCCGGTAACAACCATCACTCGATGACCCGCGCCGATCCGTCACGGAGAACACCATGCCAGATTGTATATATACAACCTATCACCGCTGGCAGATCCGTCTGCACTGGCTGACATTAGTGCTGCTGATTATTGTTTACGGGACTATTGAACTGCGCGGGCTGGCAGTACGTGGTTCCTGGCAAGGTAAGATGGTGATAATGACCCATTTCAGTTGCGGTGTTCTGGTCTTTGCGGTGATTTGTATGCGGCTGTTACTGCGCTTGCGCTATCCGGCCCCTCCGCCACTGTCACTGGCAAGACAATGGCAGCACCGTCTATCTTCTGCGGTACATCAGTTGTTATATCTGTTATTCCTGTCATTACCGGTGATGGGAGTCGCATCGCGCTATCTGCGTGGCCAGCCGTGGCCGTTGTTTGGCATACTGATGCCGGTCACCACCCGCCCTGACCCCGGCCTCAGTCGTCAAATCATCCGCTGGCATGAAACCCTGGCAGATGCGGGCTACTGGCTGATTGGGTTACATGCGCTGGCCGCCATTATCCATCATTTTTTACTGCGGGATAACACTCTGCGCAGGATGCTGCCATCACGCAGAGTTCCGCCGCACCCATAAACATCTGCATTCTGTTTATCAGACTAATTAAAGGTTTAATCCTGTGTTCAAATTCGTCACAATACGCGAATAATGTGATTGAGATCACCTAACGCCAAGGAAAAAGCCTTTTTATGATAGCTGAATCTTCCTGCCAGCCAGAAGACCCGCAATATAACCCGCCAGGCTCACGTAAAGTAGCATGGTTAAGAGTGCTGCTGATGGCGGTGGCTGCCTTCATCTTCAATACCACCGAGTTTGTCCCCGTCGGGCTGTTGTCGGATATCGGTGCCAGTTTCAATATGAAAACGGCTGATGTAGGGATTATGCTGACCATCTATGCCTGGTGCGTCGCCTTACTGTCATTACCGCTGATGCTGCTGACCCGCAATATCGAGCGCCGCTTTTTGCTGGTGATCCTGCTGGTACTGTTTACGGCCAGCCATCTGTTGTCAGCCTTCGCCTGGGATTTTAACGCACTGCTGGTCTCCAGGGTCGGTATTGCCATCACCCACGCTGTTTTCTGGTCGATCAACGCCTCACTGGCTATCCGGATTGCACCGCCGGGCAAGAAAACCCAGGCACTGAGTATGATTGCCACCGGTACAGCACTGGCAATGGTGTTAGGTGTTCCCCTTGGCCGGATTATTGGTCAGACTATGGGCTGGCGCTCCACCTTCGGTATTATCGCTATCTCATCACTGGTGCTGATGGTTATGCTGATAAAACTGTTGCCGAAATTACCAAGTGAACATACGGGTTCCCTGAGTAGCCTGCCGCTGCTGATGCGCCGCCCGGCGCTGATGAGCATGTATTTGCTGGTGACCCTGGTCGTCACCGCCCATTATACGGCTTACAGCTATATCGAACCGTTTATGCAACAGCTGGCACAACAGGGTGAAAACTTCACGACCCTGTTGTTATTACTGTTTGGCGCAGCCGGTATCTTTGGCAGTGTGCTGTTCTCGTCACTGGGTAAACACTTCCCTTCATCACTGTTAGCCGGTGCAATTACCGCGATTATGCTGTGTATGGGATTATTGCTGGTTACCGCCACCCACCCGGGCAGTATCATTACTGTGTGCATTGTCTGGGGGATCGCCATGATGCTGATTAACCTGTCGATGCAGGTGCGGGTGCTGTCTCTGGCACCGGATGCAACAGATGTTGCGATGTCTCTGATGTCAGGGATTTATAATATTGGTATCGGCGCCGGGGCATTGATTGGTAATCAGGTCAGCAGCCATCTGGGTATGGGGCTGGTCGGGTATGTGGGTGCCGCATTTGCCCTGGTCAGTCTGGGCTGGTGCCTGTACGGCCTGAAAAAATACCCTGAATTACGCTCTAACCTGTAATGCTATCCCCGGTACGCCGGGGATTTGAGCGGAGGTTACTCTGCGGACAGTTCCGTTACCGGGCTGTCCGGACCATTTTTTTTCACCGATTCAATGCCTTTCTCCCGCGCTGCCACAGTGCTGTACATTTCGCTGCAACCAATAACCTGATGATTTTGTGCTTTCAGAGTGAAATAAGGTGCACCATTTTTAGCGGTCAGACGCTGATAGTTATGATCGTCAGCACTGTTTTTCTGTACCGATATTATCCCGTTCAGGCAGCCGCTCTTCTCTTTATAGCCTTCACTGCTGAGAATAACTTCCCCGTTTGCTGCCTTGAGATGGAAATAATACTGCTGGTCTTTCCCCCGGAAAACGTCATATTTACCGCTCATACTCGCCCCTTGAAAATTAACAGACACGGTTTAAGTGTTACGCAGATACGTGATAACGCAATAGATCCTGCGTATTTTTTCTGAGATACCGCCGAGGATGATCGTGTTATGCCTGAGTAAAATCTGAATCTGTATCACAATTGGCACGAATTGCATAACCACACTTATCCTGTGGTAACAAAGTAGTTTATACTCGCCTTCAGTAAGCTGATGAATTTATACCTTATTTAAATATAAATTTTAAATTATAAAATTTTTCCATAAGCACCTGCGTGTAAACCTGTTTTTCTTCGCGAAAAATGTTAAAATTATGGCCAGTTAACCACTACCGGAACTGAATTATGATTCCAGAAAAAAGGATTATTCGTCGCGTTCAATCTGGCGGTTGTGCAATTCATTGTCAGGACTGCAGTATTAACCAGCTATGTATCCCCTTCACTCTTAATGAACATGAATTGGATCAACTGGATAATATTATTGAGCGTAAAAAACCGATTCAGAAAGGACAATCCCTTTTTAAAGCAGGAGATGAATTAAAATCACTTTATGCAATTCGTTCCGGTACCCTGAAAAGCTATACCATTACCGAACAGGGCGATGAGCAAATTACCGGTTTTCATCTGGCCGGTGACCTTGTCGGTTTCGATGCTATTATCAGCAGTCATCATCCGAGCTTCGCTCAGGCCCTTGAAACCTCAATGGTATGCGAAATTCCTTTTGACACCCTCGATGACCTGTCCGGAAAAATGCCGGCCCTGCGCCAGCAAATGATGCGTCTGATGAGCGGTGAAATCAAAAGTGACCAGGACATGATCCTGCTGCTGTCGAAAAAGAGCGCCGAAGAACGTCTGGCTGCCTTTATCTGGAACCTGTCTCGCCGTTTTGCCCAGCGCGGCTTTTCACAGCGTGAATTCCGTCTGACCATGACCCGCGGCGATATCGGTAACTATCTGGGACTGACAGTCGAGACCATCAGCCGTCTGCTGGGGCGTTTTCAGAAAAGCGGTATGCTGGCAGTCAAAGGTAAATATATCACCATCGAAAATCACCAGATGCTGACTGAGCTGGCAGGACAAACCTCCCCCTGCAGTCCCTGAGCCCGGGATAACCGGAACCGTACGGTAAAACGACCGTCAGTTTCCGGTTTTTTAATTTTTCCTTCTCCCGCCATCTAAGCCAGGCTATCTTTAAATCCTCAGGCTTTTACAAGGAGATGTCAGAATGTCCAGATATCAGAATATCCTCGTGGCTGTTGATGCAGAGCAGGACGACCAGCCCGCATTGCGGCGTGCCGTCTATCTGAACCAGCGCATTGGCGGTAAAATAAAAGCATTTCTCCCTATCTATGACTTTTCCTACGAAATGACGACCTTACTGTCCCCCGATGAGCGGGCCAGTATGCGTCAGGGTGTCATTGATCAGCGCACGGAATGGATCCGTCATCAGGCAAAGGCGTATATTGATGCCGGTGTAAATATTGATATCAAGGTGGTATGGCACAATCGCCCCCATGAGGCCATTATTCAGGAAGTATCACAGCATCAGCACGATTTGGTCCTGAAAATGGCCCACCAGTATGACCGGCTGGAGTCTGTGATCTTTACACCGACTGACTGGCATATCCTGCGTAAATGCCCTTCTCCTGTCTGGATGGTTAAGGATCAGCCCTGGCCGGAAAAAGGCAAGGCACTGGTGGCGGTGAACCTTGCCAGCGAAGACCCCGGCCATGATGCCCTTAATCATAAACTGGTGCGTGAGAGTCAGTTACTGGCTGATATGGTCAATCATACGGAAGTACATCTGGTGGGGGCTTATCCTCTGACACCGGTAAATATCGCAATTGAGCTGCCTGATTTTGACCCGCAAACCTATAATGATGCCATCCGCGGTCAGTATCTGATTGCGATGAAAACATTACGCCAGACCTTCTCGATTGGTGATGAATTTACCCATGTCGATAAAGGCGAGCCTGAAGAGGTTATTCCCGGGCTGGCAAATACCCTGGACGCGGGGGTGGTGGTTTTGGGTACCATCGGCCGTACCGGGCTGTCAGCCGCATTTCTGGGCAATACCGCAGAACAGGTGATCGATCATCTGCGCTGCGACTTACTGGTATTCAAACCTGATGATTTCGTCTTAGCAGAAGCGGAAGACGAAGAGGATGATGCCGAAGACGACTAATGCCTCCCCCCTGTGCAGACACAGGGGGGTTATCTGATCTGCAGCGACCTGCCCGCCATCCGACATCCTGCCCTGAATTTTCTGTCATCTGATTGTCATAAAAATGCCGCAATCTCCGGAATCTGCTTTTTTTATCGCTGGCAGGATAAATGCATAAATTGGCTGAGACAGCACAATTTTTACATGTAATAATCAACCACAAACAGGTTACACATCAACGTCCGGGACGATTTCGTACTCTTTTTTGAGCAAGGCGAAGGATTATTTTTATGAAGCTTAAGAACACTTTTTTAGCAGCAGCTCTTTTCTCCGTTACTGCTGTTAATGCGTTTGCAGCCCAGGAGCTGGCGCCAGAAAAAGCAGCAGCATTACAGCCCTTCAAACGTATTAATATTAATGGCCGTTTTAATTCTCTGATTGATGCCAGTGCCGCGATCTCAAAGCGTGCCGATGAACTGGGTGCCGCCGCCTATTATATTCAGGGCGTAAACGATGCCACGGGTAATAGTGGTAACTGGCGCGTCACCGCCGACCTTTACCATAAAGATGCGCCGGAAGTGGTTAAAAATACCGACTATCGTAAGTACAATGGCGTTGCTCAGCTGCCTAAAAATGTCGCCTACCGTTTAGAGCCTTTTGATACGGTTTCTGTCAGCGGCTACTTCCCGAGCCAGCCTGATGTCGTGGATGCCATCTCCCGTGCCGCCAAAGACAAAAACGCAGCCTCTTTCTTTATTGTCCGTCAGATTGATGCCAACAATGGTGGCAATCAGTTTGTCACCGCCTATGTTTATAAGGCCGATGCCAGACAGCGTCAGGTACAAAGCCCTGATGCTATCCCGGCGAACTCTGCAGCCGGTAAAGCCGCATTAGCCGCAGGCGGCGCCGCGGCAGCCAAAGTGGAAATTCCGGGAGTGGCCTCTTCTGACACGCCGGACAGAAATATCGGTCGTTTCTTCGAAACCCAGACCAGTACCGGCCAGCGTTATACGGTCAAACTGCCAGACGGTACGTCAGTTCAGGAACTGAGTGCGATTACCGCCGCACAGATGACGCCGTTTACTACTGTTACCATCACTGACCACTTCGGCACCCCGACGGAAATTTCTGACGCCATCGCCCGTCGGGCGGCTGATAAAGGCGCGAAGTTTTACCATATTACCCGCCAGTGGCAAAACCAGAGCGGCGGTAATCTGACCGTTACTGCAGAATTATTTAAGTAAGTCCGGATCCCCTCAGGCACGGGTAATATTTTGTTACCCGTGTTCTGTGCTGCGGCCTGTTTTTCCCCGCTTTACAGATTGCGTTACCCCCTGCCACTCCGTAGAATCACCGGCCTGTTATTCTGGTGAAAAATCTCAGCCAATTTTACTATCTCAGCAGCTTCTGCTGGTTTTAAACACAATTCAGCGCGAACCGCTGAATGTAAATGCAGGAACGACATGTCTCAAAAAAAATTAGGGTTCGCAGCACTGACAGCTCTGGTGTTGAGTTCAATGCTTGGCGCAGGGGTATTCAGTCTGCCACAGAATATGGCAGCAGTAGCAGGTCCTGCGGCGCTGTTATGCGGCTGGCTAATCACCGGGGTCGGGATCATTTTTCTGGCACTGGCAATGTTATTACTCAGCCGGTTACGCCCTGATCTCGATGGCGGTATTTTCACCTATGCCCGTGACGGGTTTGGGGAAGTTATCGGTTTTTGTTCTGCGTGGGGCTACTGGCTGTGTGCTGTGATCGCCAATGTGTCGTACCTGGTGATCGTTTTTTCTGCATTAAGTTTTTTTACGGATTCTCCGGACCATACCCTGTTTGGTGAAGGCAATACCTGGCCGGCAGTGGCGGGCGCCTCGTTACTGTTATGGATGATCCATTTCCTGGTCTTGCGCGGTGTACAAACTGCAGCCAGTATCAATGTGCTGGCGACCCTCGGTAAACTGATCCCCCTGTGTCTATTCATTATTATAGCCATCGTCGCCTTCCGGATGGAAAACTTCAGTTATGATTTCAGCGGACTGACGCTTCACCAGCCATTATGGTCGCAGGTAAAACAAACCATGCTGATTACCCTGTGGGTGTTTATCGGGGTTGAGGGGGCTGTGGTTATTTCTGCCAGGGCAAGCCACCGCCGTGATGTGGGCCGCGCAACATTATGGGCCGTTGTGGCAGCATTGGTCGTCTATCTGCTGGTGACACTGTTGTCGCTAGGCATCGTGCCCCGCGAGCAGCTGGCAGCAATGCATAACCCGTCGATGGCCGGATTACTGGCAACCATTATCGGCCCCTGGGGCACTGTCGTCATTGTTTCCGGGCTGGTACTTTCCGTATCAGGTGCTTACCTCAGCTGGACAATTATGGCTGCCGAGATCCCGTTTCTGGCCGCCAAAACAGACGCCTTTCCACGGATTATCAGCCGGCAAAACCGGCATGAAGCCCCTGCCGCCTCACTGTGGCTGACTAACGGCTGTGTACAGGCCTGCCTGCTGATTATTGGTATCACCCATGCCGGTTACGGGACTCTGCTGACCATCGCTTCTGAAATGGTGCTGGTTCCCTATTTACTGGTAGGACTGTTTTTAATTAAAACCGTTCACCATAAAGGGATGTCAGCCCCGTGGCTGATCGGGCTGGGTGCCTCAGTTTATGGTCTCTGGCTGCTGTATGCGTCCGGGCCGGAAAATTTATTAATGTCTGTAATGCTGTATGCCCCGGGCTTGCTGGTATTTATCTTTGCGCGTTATACCGCTCCGCAACCGATGAAACTGACCCGTAAAGAGTATTCACTGACCGGATTAATCTTGTTACTGGCGCTGGCGACAGGAATAAAACTGATGCTGGCCTGACAGGCCAGCTGTTTTTATATCAGGGTAAGGCGATCCTCAGGCAGTCATCATCCTGCCTGAGTGTCAGCGGCTTACGATATTCATCATAAATACCCGCCAGCTGATGTTCTGAAAGAGGATAAGGAAGCTGGATTTCAAAACTGATAATTTTTTGCTGTTCAGCAAGGGCAATCAGTCGGGCGATATTAATTTCATCGCTGACCTGAGTAGAAATTATCTGCAGCGCCATAGCCTTAAAATGTTCTGCATCGTTAGTCATTCCGTTAATGTTGCGCGCAGTTTTACGCGTCACCATACCGAAAATAGGCAGAACACCATAGATAGCATCCACAAAACTCCAGTGCTTCTTACAGGATGCCGACAGAAAATCACTGTAATTGAAGCAAATGCGCCGGTTATCCGCGCCTGAAGTCAATTTATCATCAGACACTCAAACTCCCCCTGTTAGCACGATCCTTAGGAAACTCATATTTCCGCGTATTATAATGGCATATTATATAGGGTATATACCAGCAACAGATGCCTTTTTCATGATAACGTAACGGTGATGACTGTTCCGGGTTACTTTGTTGTTAAATATAAATAATTATTGTTAATTATGAATAAAATAGTTTACGTAGAAGATGAACCTGAAGTTGGTGAATTGATCGCCGCTTACCTTAGCAAACATGATTTCGATGTGGTGGTTGAAACCCGCGGCGATCGGGCTGAAGAAACGATTATCCGCGAACAGCCCGAACTGGTGATGCTGGACATTATGCTGCCCGGCAAAGACGGTATGACCCTGTGTCGTGACCTGCGTACACGCTGGCACGGCCCGATTGTATTGCTGACTTCGCTGGACAGTGATATGAACCATATTCTGGCGCTGGAAATGGGTGCCAACGATTATATTCTGAAAACCACCCCGCCGGCGGTGTTACTCGCCAGACTGCGTCTGCACCTGCGTCAGTCACAGCAAAACAGCAGCAACGAAGAATTAGCTTCCGGTACTGCACCGGCCCGGCTGATCCGTTTCGGCAGTCTGACGATTGATATGCTGAACCGGGAAGTGACTCTGGCAGAAGAGCCGATCCCGTTGTCGACCGCGGATTTTGATTTACTCCGGGAACTGGCCAGCCATGCCGGACAGATCCTCAACCGTGATGCACTATTGAAAACCCTGCGTGGTGTCAGCTACGACGGCATGGATCGCAGTATTGATGTGGCTATCTCCAGGTTACGTAAAAAACTGCATGACAATGCCACCGAGCCTTTCAGAATAAAAACCATCCGTAATAAAGGTTATCTGTTCGCGCCTCAGGCCTGGGATACCCATTCCGAATGAAAAAACTGTTTATCCAGTTCTATCTGCTGCTCTTCGCCTGTTTTCTGGTCATGACCCTGCTGGTTGGCCTGGTGTATAAAATGACCGCCGAACGTGCCGGCCGCCAGTCGATGAATGACCTGATGGCCAGCTCACTGTACCTGATGCGCAGCGAATTACGTGAAATTCCGCCAAAAGACTGGAATAAAACGATAGATAATCTTGATTTAAACCTCTCCTTTAAACTGCATATTGAGCCCATTACCCGCTATCAGTTAGGGGCCGACGATATGCGGCGGTTACGCGCCGGAGAGATAGTCGCGCTGGACGATCAATATACCTTTTTACAGCATATCCCCCGCAGCCACTATGTTCTGTCGGTCGGCCCCATTCCTTACCTGTTTTATCTGCACCAGATGCGGTTACTGGATATTGGTCTGCTGGCTTTTATCGGGATGTCGCTGGCATTCCCGGTGTTTATCTGGATGCGGCCCCACTGGAAAGAGATGCAGCGCCTTGAACGTGCCGCACAGCGTTTCGGCCAGGGTGATCTGGATTCCCGTACCCACTTTGATAACACCTCAAGCCTGTACCGGCTGGGTATTGCCTTTAACCAGATGGCAGAAAATATAAAAGTGCTGGTTGCCAGCAAGAAACAGTTGATCGATGGTATTGCCCATGAACTGCGTACGCCGCTGGTCAGACTGCGCTACCGGCTGGAGATGAGCGACAACCTGAGTGATAACGAAGCGGCGGCCCTGAACCGGGATATCAGTCAGCTGGAAGGACTCATCGAGGAACTACTGACCTATGCCCGTCTCGACCGTCCGAAAGTTGATATGAAGTTACAGCAGTTTGATTTGGCCCGCTGGCTGGCGGAGCGTGTGGATGATGTCCGCTCGCTGAACCCCGGCCATCTGGTCGAACTGGATATTCCTCAGCAGGAAAACCAGGGTTATGCTGATCTGCGCCTGATGGAGCGGGTACTGGATAATCTGGTGAATAATGGTTTACGTTATGCCACGCAGCGGATGCGGATCAGCCTGTGGTTTGACGGTAATAATGGTCTGTTACAGGTTGAAGATGATGGTCCGGGTATCCCGGCTGAAGAACGGGAACATGTTTTCGAACCCTTTGTCCGTCTTGACCCCAGCCGTGACCGGGCGACCGGCGGATGCGGGCTCGGACTGGCAATTGTCCATTCTATTGCTCAGGCATTCCGTGGTACCGTCACCATTGACAGCAGCCCGTTAGGCGGCGCCAGTGTCAGATTTTGCTGGCCGGTAACACCACCGACCGCCGGTAAAGCTATTTCTTCCGTCAGCCCCCGCAAGGAGTAATATGAATACCGATGCTTATCAGCAGTTATGTCAGATTTTTCGCCGTATATCGCGGTTTGACCATTTATCGGCGGTTGCCGGCTGGGATATGCAGACCATGATGCCTGCCGGGGGCAGCAGAGCCCGCGGAGAGGCCTTAGCGGAGCTGAGCGTATTACGTCATCAGTTACTGACCGGTAAACAGGTCGGGGAATTACTGAGTGCCGCGCAGCAACAGTCTCTGAATGAAGATGAGCGGGCCAGCCTGTATGAAATGACCCGGCAGTGGCAGCAGGCATCGTTACTGCCTGACGAACTGGTTGAAGCGAAAGCTATTGCCGGTAGCCAGTGTGAGCATGCCTGGCGGACACAGCGTCCGGCAAACGACTGGCGCGGATTCTCTGCAAATCTGCGTAAAGTCGTTGCCCTGAGCCGCCGCGAAGCGCAAATCAGAGCCAGTGCCAGCGGTACCTCACCCTATGATGCATTACTCGGACTTTATGAGCCAGGGATGACCCGCCAGACGCTTGACCCTGTTTTTGCTGACCTTAAACAATGGCTGCCGGGTTTATTGCAACAGGTGGTCAGCAAACAATCGCAGGCCCTGCCTCTGCAACCGGAAGGTATTTTTCCGCAGGTGGCCCAGAAACAACTGGGTTTGCAGGTCATGGCGCTGCTGGGCTTTGATTTTAATCACGGCCGGCTTGATGTCAGTGCCCATCCGTTTTGTGGTGGCGTTCCCGACGATGTACGTATCACCACCCGCTATGACGAAAAACTGTTTCTCAGCGCACTGATGGGAGTGATTCATGAGACGGGCCATGCACGTTATGAACAGAACCTGCCGCGCAGATTTGCCGGACTGCCGGTTGCACAGGCCAGATCAACCGCAATCCACGAATCACAGAGTCTGCTACTGGAAATGCAACTGGCACGCAGCCCCGGCTTTCTGCAATTAATTCAGCCGCTGGTTGCGGAAACCTTTGGTTCGCAGCCAGCCCTTGAAACCGATAATTTTATTCGTCTGGCACAGCAGGTGAAGCCCGGGGTTATCCGCGTGGATGCGGATGAAGTCAGCTACCCTGCCCATGTGATGTTACGTTACGAAATCGAACAGGCACTGATTGACGGCATCATTGAAGTTGAAGATATTCCGGCCCTGTGGGATGAAAAAATGCACCATTACCTGGGACTGGATACCCGCGGTAACTTTAAAGACGGTTGTATGCAGGACATTCACTGGACGGATGGTTCTTTTGGTTACTTCCCTACCTATACTCTGGGGGCGATGTATGCCGCACAGTTATTTGCCTCTGCACATCAGCAACTGCCGTCCCTCGGGGAGCAGATTTCACGGGGAGATCTGCAGCCTTTATTCGGCTGGCTGGAAAAAAATATCTGGCAACATGGCAGCCGGTTATCGACCAGTGAACTGATCACTAAAGCAACCGGAGAAGGGTTAAACAGTCAGTTTTTCCGTCGTCATCTTGAAAAGAGATATCTGGGGTAACCTTTTGAAGAGCAGCTGTTTTTCCCGGCTGCTCTCGGTTGTTTTCCCGGCCAGAGTGTCGTTTGTACAATCGGTTACACAGCGATACCATTCAGCAACGGACACTATCGAAATATTCTCATATAGTCATTTTACCGGCCCCGCAGTGGGCTATTAAATGAAATGAATTTGAGGAATTTGCAATGAAAAAATTATTTGCACTGGTAGTTGCCGCTGCTATGGGTCTGTCCTCTGCTGCTTTCGCTGCAGAAACTACTGCAACTCCGGCCCCGGCGGCACCTGCTGCTGCAACCGCTCCTGCTGCGGCACCTGCTGCTCCGGCTAAGCATGTTGCTCATAAACATCATAAGAAAACCGCTAAAAAACGTCATCACAAAAAAGCGGCTGCTCAGAAAGCACAGGCGGCTAAAAAACATCACCACAAAAAAGTAGCTAAGAAAGCGGCTGCACAGAAAGCGCAGGCTGCTAAAAAACATCACCACAAAGCAGTCGCTAAAAAAGCTGCACCACAGAAAGCACAGGCTGCTAAAAAGCATCACCACAAAGCCGTTGCTAAAAAAGCTGCAAAAAAATAAATCTCTGACCGCCAGGATTACTCCTGAACTCGCGTCATAGTGACAGAAACACCCGGTTATGCCGGGTGTTTGTTTCCCGGAGTTATAAATATGGTGCGTCGCTATCGTTTCGAAATCATTCTGGTCGCAGTCATTATGTGCGGCGTTGTCGCTGCCAGTTTTTTTATTTAACTTCAGACCGGTAAATACGCAATATCTCTCCCTTTTTTCCATCTTACGGCTTATAGTAATCATTCCGGAATCCGATGATTAACCTACATACTTCCCGCAGTTGAGAGAATTATGCGCCTGCTGACCGTCCTTATTTTAAGTTTATTTTGCGTTAGTGTGCAGGTGCACGCTGATGATGACGATGATGACACACCGAATGCCAGCGAAATCAAGGCGCTGTTTTTTGGCAAAGACCATCGTCAGGCGATTACTGATGTGACCAGCGCCCCCTGGGATGCCATTGGCCAGCTGGAAACAGACAGCGGTAATCTGTGTACTGCCACCCTGATCTCCCCGCATATAGCCCTGACTGCCGGACACTGCCTGCTGACTCCGCCGGGTAAGTTTGATCCTCCGGTAGCCATCCGTTTTATGGCGATGCCGACCGGCTGGCGCTACGAGATCCATGATATTGACGCGCGGGTTGAGCCTTTACTGCCCGGTAAGCTGAAAGCCGAAGGCGATGGCTGGATTGTTCCACCGGCGGCGGCACCCTATGATTATGCAGTCGTGATTATTCACAATCCGCCATCCGCTATCCAGCCGGTACCACTGTTTTCAGGCAGCCGGGCCGACCTGATCGCAGCACTGAAAGCCACTGGCGGGCGGGTAACACAAGCCGGTTATCCGGCCGATCATCTGGATAACTTATATGCTCACCAGAATTGTCTGATCACTGGCTGGGCACAAAAAGCGGTATTATCCCATCGCTGTGATACCCTGCCGGGTGACAGCGGGTCACCTCTGTTGTTAAAGACCGATAATGGCTGGCAGATTATTGCGGTACAGAGTTCCGCTCCGGCAGCAAAAGATCGTTATCGTGCCGATAACCGGGCGATTGCTGTAACCTCTTTTTATGACAAACTGCAGCAATTGCAGCAACTGACCCACTAGTCTGGCGCGGCAGCACAGCGACTCCTGTGCTGCCGCGTTTTTTACCCGCCGTTTTTCTGTGCCATCGCCTGTAAAATCCGCTTTTCAGAGACCGGATAAGGTGTACCCAATTGCTGGGCAAACAGACTCACTCTCAGTTCTTCCAGCATCCAGCGTATCGCTACCACATCGTCATCATCCTGCTGTTGCGGCGCTAATTTACCCCGCCATTGCTGCCATTGTTGCTCAATACTCTGGATTTTCAGCATTCTGCTGCGGTCACTGTGGGGATCAACCGGTAACTTATCCAGCCGGCGCTCGATAGCCTGCAGATAACGCAGAGTATCCGCGAGATGTTGCCAGCCGTTACCGGTGACAAAACCACGATAAATCAGTCCTGCCAGCTGAGATTTGATATCCGACAGGGCCAGCGCCTGACTGATATCCACTTTCCCTTTCAGCCGTTTATTGATCTGAAATACCGTCGTCAGGATCTGCTCAGTCTGCATCGCAATAGTTACCACAGTGTCGTTCAGCACAGCACGTACCTTCTCTTTCAGCTGCTCAAACGCCGTTTCAGTCCAGACCAGACCGCCGTGTTCCGCCATCAGTTTATCGATGCCACAGGAAATACAGTCGTCAATCAGTTCCGGCACCTTGCCATAAGGGTTAAAATAAAGTCCCAGTTTGGCCTTATTCGGCAATTTTTCATGCAGATATTTCACCGGTGACGGAATATTCAGCCAGAGCAACCGGCGCTGACCACGCCACATATGCTTCTGCTGCTCACTCTGGCTGTCAAACAGCCGGATCGCGACACTCTCTTTATCATCCACCAGCGCAGGCCAGGCCTGCAGTTGATAATTTCCGCGTTTCTGCTGATAACTTTGCGGTAAATCGCCAAAACTCCAGATATGCAGCCCCTGCTGTTCTACACCGTCATCGGCGACATCCGAAAGGGTTGCCTGCACTTTATCTTTCAGTGACTGTTTAAGCGCTGTCAGATCTTTACCTTCGGCCTGGGTGCGGTTGTTTTCATCCACTATCCGGAAAGTCATTTTCAGGTGGTCAGGCACCCCCTGCCATTGCCAGTCTTCGCGGGTGACTGTTACACCGGTCATCCGGCGGAATTCACGTTCCAGGCAATCGGTCAGTGGCTGACTGTGGTCAGTAACCCGTTGCAAAAATGCATCTGCATAATTTGGTGCCGGCACAAAGTTACGGCGTAATGGCTTAGGCAGGGATTTAATTAAGGCGATCACCAGTTCGCGGCGTACCCCGGGAATCTGCCATTCGAATCCCCTGTCCTCAACCTGATTTAATAACGGCAGCGGAATATGTACCGTCACGCCATCTGCGCCGGTGCCCGGTTCGAACTGATAACTGAGACGCAGTTTCAGGTTATCCTGATGCCAGAAATTTGGATAATCCAGCTGACTGACCTGTGAAGCACCGTCTTTGATCAGCATCTGCTTATCAAAGTTAAGCAGATCGGGCTGCTGCTGGCTGGCGTTTTTCCACCACTGGTCAAAATGACGCGCTGACACAACCTCATGACCAATACGCTGGTCATAGAAAGTCAATAAGGTTTCATCATCGACCAGGATATCTCTGCGTCGTGATTTATGCTCGAGATCTTCCACCTCATTCAGCAACTTACGGTTATTCTTCAGGAACGCATGACGACTTTGCCAGTCCCCTTCCACCAGCGCGTGACGGATAAATAACTCGCGGGATAAGCGCGGATCAATTTTGCCATAGTTCACTTTACGCCCGCTGATCACCGGTAATCCGTAGAGGGTGACTTTTTCCAGGGCCATAACCGCCCCCTGGCTTTTTTCCCAATGAGGCTCGCTGTAATGATATTTCAGCAGATGCTTTGCCAGCGGCTCAATCCATTCCGGCTCAATGCGAGCGGCAACACGCCCCCACAAACGGCTGGTTTCAACCAGTTCAGCGACCATGACCCATTTTGGCGGCTTTTTAAATAAGCCCGAGCCGGGGAAAACAGAAAAACGGGCATTACGCGCCCCGGTATATTCCTGCTTTTCAACATCCTTTTGGCCGATATGTGATAACAGACCACAGAGTAACGCGCTGTGCACTTCGCGGTACGGCGCCGGTTCACTGTTTACCGGCAACCGCAACTCTTTTACCACCTGCCGCAGCTGGGTATAGATATCCTGCCATTCCCGTACCCGCAGGTAGTTCAGATAATCGGTTTTACACTGCCGACGGAACTGGTTACCGGATAGCCGCTTTTGCTGTTCACCGAGATAATTCCACAGATTTACCCAGGCCTGAAAATCTGAGTCTTTATCCGCAAAGCGGCGATGTTTTTCGTCAGAGGCCTGCTGGCGGTCTGCCGGACGTTCGCGGGGATCCTGGATTGACAGCGCAGCCGTAATAATCATCACTTCACGGACACAGCCAAATTGCTGTGCGGCCAGTACCATTCTCGCCAGTCGCGGATCAACCGGCAACTGCGCCAGCTGCCGCCCCAGCGGGGTCAGCTTATAGTGACCGTCAGCTGACGGCAGAATACCGCCCAGTTCTTCCAGTAACCGCACACCGTCCTGGATATGACGTTTATCGGGGGCTTCAACAAACGGGAAAGCAGCAATATCGCCCAGCCCGAGGGCCGTCATCTGCAGAATGACCGATGCCAGGTTGGTACGCAGTATCTCCGGGTCAGTGAACTCCGGACGGTTAATAAAGTCCTGCTCCGAATACAAACGGATACAAATCCCCTCGGAAACACGTCCGCAACGTCCCTTACGCTGATTAGCGGAAGCCTGAGAAACAGGTTCTATCGGTAAACGCTGCACCTTGGTACGGTAACTGTAGCGGCTGATACGTGCCGTACCGGGATCGATCACGTATTTAATCCCCGGCACGGTTAACGATGTTTCGGCCACGTTGGTTGCCAGCACTATCCGCCGCCCGCTATGAGACTGAAATACCCTGTTCTGTTCGGCGTTAGATAACCGCGCGTAGAGTGGCAGGATTTCCGTATGCCGTAATTCACGGCGGTTTAAGGCATCGGCTGTATCACGGATTTCCCGTTCACCGCTCATAAAAATAAGAATATCACCCGCTGCCTCACGCATCAGTTCATCGACGGCATCAAAAATCGCCTGCAACTGATCGCGGTCACCGTCACTGGTATCTTCGGCGACTGGCCGGTAACGTACTTCAACAGGATAAGTCCGGCCGGAAACTTCAATGACCGGAGCATGGTTGAAATGGCGGGAAAAGCGCTGAGGATCGATGGTAGCTGAGGTGATAATCACCTTCAAATCGGGCCTGCGTGGTAGCAGTTCCCGCAGGTAACCCAGCAGAAAATCGATATTCAGGCTGCGCTCATGGGCTTCATCGATAATCAGGGTGTCGTATTGCAGTAACAGTCTGTCCTGCTGTATTTCTGCCAGCAGAATACCGTCAGTCATCAGTTTAATGCGGGTATTTTCTCCGACCTGATCACTGAAACGGACTTTATAGCCGACATAGTCGCCCAGCGGGGTATTCATCTCTTCGGCGATACGGGTAGCCACGGTTCTGGCCGCCAGTCGGCGGGGCTGCGTATGGCCAATCAGGCCGCGGTTACCCCGGCCTAACGCCAGACAAATTTTAGGGATCTGGGTTGTTTTGCCTGAGCCGGTTTCACCGGCAATAATCACTACCTGATGTTTGCTGATTGCCTCTGCAATTTGCTGTTGCTTCTGACTGACCGGTAAATTTTCCGGGAAATCAATATGCTGTGGCGCGGATGCCAGCCGCAGGGCCAGCCGGGTTTCGGCTTCGCTGATTTCCTGTTCAATCTTACTGGTTATTTCCGCACGGGCTTGCGGGTTTTTCACCTTTTCAGCACCAGTAATCCGGCGTCTTAGTTGCTGGCGGTCCCGCAGGATCAAAGGCTCCAGACGCTGGCGCAGAGAAGACAACAGTGAAAAATCCTGAGATGACATAATAATGTGTTACCTTGATTTTATATGACAAAACAGCCGGAGACCGTAAACGGTGACGGTAAATCCCCCGGCAATCAGCAATGATATAACATTGTAACATATCCCCTGAACTGCCGTTATCGCTCCGCATCGACACGGGTGATAATGTTGTTCAGTTTTTTCGAATATAGTCCTCGAAATTATCAGCTTTTATCTGATGCCTGAGCACCTTACATTATCTGAAATTCAGCGGAAGGACTTCCGCCCTAAAGACAGGAAGATAACGTAATGAGTAAAGTTCTGGTCCTTAAGTCAAGTATTCTCGCCGGTTATTCCCAGTCAGGTCAGCTGGCTGACTTCTATGCGCAGCAGGCGACGGCCAAAGGTGACACTGTCACTTTTCGTGACCTGGCAGAGCAGCCAGTACCGGTGCTGGATGGTGAGCTGGTCGGTGGCCTGCGTCCTTCCGATGCACCGTTATCTGAGCGTCAGAAACAGGTTGCCGCTTTGTCCGACGAACTGATCAATGAGCTGCTGGCCCATGACGTTATCGTGATTGCGGCACCAATGTATAACTTTAACATTCCCACTCAGCTGAAAAACTATTTTGACCTGGTGGCCCGTGCCGGAGTGACTTTCCGTTATACCGAATCCGGCCCTGAAGGTCTGATCAAAGGTAAACGTGTCGTTGTTATCTCCAGCCGTGGTGGTATCCACAAAGATACACCGGCAGATCTGCTGACCCCATACCTGAAAGTCTTCCTTGGTTTCCTGGGAATGACCGAGATTAACTTTGTCTTTGCGGAAGGTTATGGTTACGGTCCGGAAGTCAGCGCCAAAGCAACGACCGATGCAAAAAGCGCGATTGAATCAATTATCGCGGCCTGATAAGTTCATCGCCGGGACGACAGTGCCGGCGATATCGCGGTTATTTCCCCTGTCGGATCCGGTTGTTCTCATCATTACTCAGCAGAGTTTCGATATTTTTATCGGCTTTCACCGTAATCTGGTGATCGATTCTCACATTCATATCAATAGTGATCGGTTCTTTCGGTGCCGCAACTTCAATACGCGGAACGCATCCGCACAGGACAAAACCCGGCAACAGGTAAACGATCAGGTTAACGGTTTTCATTCAGACGGTTCCTTCAGCCGGTTATTGCCGGGCAGTATCAGTTGCTGTGATAGCAGCGATTGTAAATTGTCACCGAAGCTCAGGCTTTTCCAGAGCAGAAACAGATTTTCACGGTGGGTGTAATTCAGATTAACCCGCTGGTCTTTATTACTGAAGCGGCTGGTGCCCTGCACCTTTGATGTCAGGGTGAGTTCGCCGTTACTCTGCACATTCAGTGTTGCTTCGGAACGACTGATTTCCATATAACGCAGCCAGTCTATTGCCACTCCTGCCGCCATATTATTACTGGTAACTGAATCAATCAGGTCTTTATCTACCCGCAGGGTCAGAGGGCCACGGTTCTTTATCCAGCCATTACGGACAATGTACTGCGGATCACTGACCAGCAATGGCAGCTCTCCGTCGATTCTGCCTGACATGGCGACCTGTTTCGGGTGCAATGCGGTGATCAGCCGGCTGAGGCTGATATTACTGGCCTTAAGAATAGCCGGCTGATGCTGAGGCAGCCGTAACTGGCTCAGGCTCAGTTGTCCGTCAAGCAGCGATATACTGACATCACTCAGTGATAACGGCCGGTTTTCGCTCCACGGATAGTATCCCTGTACACTGGCAGTAATATCCTTCATTTGTATCTGGTTAGTAATGTTACCCACCGATAACCTTACCGGCTGCCGGTAGCCAAACTGCCAGCGCTGTTGCCGGTAACGGAACGGCAGGGAAAAGTCCACGCCACTCACCTGGTTGTCGGGAGTCCACAGGCTGCCATCAGTGATCACCCAGTGGCCCCCGGCCTGAAACCCTTCAGTGGCCGAGGCAGAGAATGCAGCCTGTGCCCGCAAACTGCCGCCGGTCAGTTTCATCTGTGTATCTTCTGCCATCAGGGGCTGAAAGACCTGCAGTGGCTGAGAAGGCCACCAGATTTGTCCGCGGACCCGCTCTCCATCCCAGCGGCCATTGAGGGTGAGCGGACCTATAGCTCCGGCCTCCAGTTGCGCTTTATACAGGAAATTTTCCGGAGAGCTGCCCTGCAGTGTAAAAGGTAACCGGGCAGCGGGCAGTCTGCCGCCATAAGCAAACCGGGTTTGTCCGGCATTCAGTAACAATGCTGCGGTAAATTGCGGGTCTGCCGGGTCACGTGACCAGCGAACAGGTTTACTCAGGGTGATCCGTGCGGCGCGGGTAGTTATCCCTGCATATTTTATCCGCCGCAGACCGGTAGACAGACTCTGTAAAGTGATCAGACGGTCCGCCCACTGGCCCCGTCCCTGTATATCCCACTCCGCCTGCAATGGCCGGAAATAGCCATTTCCCCAGTAGCGCCAGTTCCAGCGGCCATTGTCTGGCCAGAACTGTTGTGCCTGTCCCTGTAACTGCAAACGGTACTGCCCGTAAAACGGATTATGTACCCTGAGAATTGCCTGTAATGGGCCGCTGACCCCGCCAACCGATAAACTGACCCCTGCCAGCGGAAAACGCGCTTCATCGACCTGTAATGTATCCAGTATCCGGCCGCGCATTCTGAGTAAAGCACCACTGATAAAACGGACTTCCGGTTGTATCAGCGGACCGGTTAATCTGGCGGGCAGACTGGCAAAAAATTGTAATTGCGGGCTACCGGCACTGCCTGTCAGCCGCAGCGGCATATCACTCTGCTGCAGACTCAGTTTTCCGGGGCCGAAACTCAGTACTGCGTTCCCTTTGCCGCCATAACCTGCTGTTAAAACATTCAGACGCCCGCTAAAGGCAGTATTTTCCAGCCCTGACGGCCAGTTATCTGCGGTCAGGGCTATGCCGCCCTGTAATACCTGGCCGTTAAAAGGCCACCACCACTGCCCCTGGCGGACGGTTACAGACTGCGGAGTCACTTCCCAGGGCAACGTCAGTATCGGGCGCGGGTATGACGATGCCGTCAGACGCAGCTCTCCGCGCTGCTGTTGCCAGTGCGTCGCCACAACGAACGGTGATTGATCCAGTGAGAACTGGCCGGTCAGTTCTCCTGCCAGTGGCCAGCCGCTGGTCTGCGGGGACAGGGTTACTTTTCCCTGCATTGTCACCGGTTGCGGTAATCCGGGCGCCGTAAATTTAAGCTGGCGGAGATATAATTGTTGCTGATTAAGATCAGCATCCAGCTGCAGATTATCACCGCGGATACTGAGACGTTGCCTGCCCTGCTGTTGGGTGACAGTGACACTGCCTGCATACTGCTGCCAGGGCAATATCTGCAGGCTGTCTATGTGCAGACGACTGTCCGGCAGTAAATGCTGCCAGTCGGCCAGGCTTTTCGACGGTGCTGATGATGAGGATGTCGCGGACACAGTGGCAAGGCACTCTGAATCTGCCCGGACAGTGGTTGCTGTCAGTTGCCACATCTGCTGCCGGTAACCCGCCGACAGACCGGAAATATCCATAATTTCACAACCCGCAGTATGCAGCGAGATATCCGGTAAGCGGAGTGAGCGCAGGCCCGGCCGTAAAGCACCTTTGGTCTGCAGATGTACTCCGGCTGGCAGCCATATCCCCGCCAGCCGCGGTAACCATAAGCTGAGGGATAATATACTGGCGCTGATGATCAACAGCAGGCTGAGCACAACCAGCAGCACAACTGTTAGCTTTCCCTTCATAAATAATACATCCGTTTTATTCTGAATCTTCAGTAAAACTGGTTATACCGCCGTCATATAACACCATAGCCGCTATACTGATTCAGTTTAGGCAAAATGATAACTAAGCGCTATTAGTATGGCGCATTCCCTGCAAAGTTATTCCGGAGTCCGGTAATGAAAATCGCGATTTACAGTACAAAAAATTATGACCAGCTTTCCCTGCAACGCGTCAACCAGCAGTTCGGTTTTTCCTTAACTTTTTATGATTTTAAACTCGATCAGCACACAGCCAAAAATGCCGCAGGGTTCGATGCTATCTGTATTTTTGTTAATGATGATTGTAACGCAAAAGTCATCCGCGAGCTCGCCGGGCTGGGAGTACGTTATATTGCCCTGCGCTGTGCCGGCTTTGATAATGTCGATATTGCCGCCGCCCGCCATGCCGGTATTCAGGTGGTCCGTGTCCCTGCCTATTCACCTGAAGCCGTGGCCGAACATGCTGTCGGTTTAATGATGACCCTGAACCGGCGAATTCATCGTGCTTACCAGCGTACCCGTGATGCAAATTTCTCCCTGGAAGGGCTGACCGGGTTTACCATGCACGGCAAAACAGCCGGTATCATAGGGACCGGTAAAATCGGCCTCGCCACCCTGCGTATCCTGAAAGGCTTTGGCATGCGGTTACTGGCCACCGACCCTTATCCTTCACAGCAGGCACTGGATCTGTCGGCAGAATATACCGATATCAATACCCTGCTGAAAGAGTCGGATGTTATTTCACTGCATTGCCCGATGAACGAAAAAAACCACCACCTGCTGGATGCTGCCGCTTTCGATAAGATGAAAAACGGGGTAATGGTTATTAACACCAGCCGTGGCGGGCTGATCGATTCTCAGGCCGCGATTGAAGCCCTGAAACAGCAAAAAGTGGGGGCTCTGGGAATGGATGTCTACGAAAACGAACGCGACCTGTTTTTCGAGGATAAATCTAACGATGTTATTCAGGACGATGTTTTCCGCCGTCTCTCTTCCTGCCATAACGTACTGTTTACCGGGCATCAGGCATTCCTTACCACCGAAGCGCTGACTTCGATTGCCAAAGTTACTCTCGGTAATTTACAGTTATTAGCCAGCGGAGAGCAATCTGATAACCTGGTATCGGACGTCTGATAATACCAGGTTATCGGGGGGAGACTGCGGCCTACAGGGCGCAGCCACCTCCGATAAGGGCATTTTCGCTGCAACGTTTGCCATTCGCCAGCTGGCACATGCCTATCCGGCTGCCATCCAGCTGACGTGAATAAGCCAGTCTTCCCCCCGCATCGGCACAGTTAGTTTCGGCTAACGATGACATTACTACTGGCTGAATATGGGCTGCTGTTGCCTGCTGTGGCGGATCATTCTCGTTATTACTGCTACAGGCAGAAAGCAACAGACTGGCACTGGCCAGCAATAAAGCGGCTATTTTCATGGTTCGGGCTCCGGGGGATATTGACAGTTCGCAACACAGAATATGTCAGGAAAGGGTGCGGGTCGACTGCTGTTACATGTTTTTACTCTTTAGTGGCAGCCGTATTACCAGCAGATTTATCCCGGTTCGCCGATACTGAGAGTATTCAGCCGGTGGCAGGCAGGACCAATGTTTGAGTTTTATGTTGCCGCTCCCCTGCCAGCGTCTGCAGGAGAGCAATCACCACCGCTGCCCGTTTACCGGCAACACAGACTTCAGACGTTAGTAATATCGATAAACAATGACTCGTCGATATTGGTTGAAGAGACTGTGGCTTCGGTAAACTGGTAAGTGTCACGCTCACCTTCCCTGTCCAGCGGCAAATGGCCGAAATCAAACAGCTGCCGATCGGCTAACTGGCTGGGGCTGACATTTTGCAGTGACTTAAACACGCTTTCTACACGTCCCGCATCCTTTTTATCCCATTCATTCAGCATGGCTTTGATCGCCTGGCGCTGCAGGTTTTCCTGTGAACCACACAGGTTACAGGGAATGATGGGGAAGTTTTTCTGCCCGGCAAAGCTGATCAGGTCTTTTTCCCGGCAGTAGGTTAGCGGCCGGATAACAACGTTACGTCCGTCATCAGAACGCAGCTTCGGTGGCATGGCTTTCAGACGTGCTCCGTGAAACATATTCAGAAACAGGGTTTCAACAATGTCGTCCATATGGTGACCAAGAGCAATTTTGGTAGCACCTATTTTCTCAGCAAACGAATACAGGGTGCCGCGGCGCAGCCTCGAACATAAACCACAGGTCGTCTTACCTTCAGGGATCTTTTCTTTAACCACCGAGTAGGTGTCCTTATCAACGATGTAATAAGGAATATCCAGACGTTCGAAATAGTCCGGCAAAATATGTTCAGGGAAACCCGGCTGTTTCTGATCAAGGTTAACCGCAATGACCTGAAATTTTACCGGGGCCACTTTCCGGAGACTGAGGAGAATATCCAGCATTGCAAATGAATCTTTGCCGCCGCTCATGCAAGCCATGACCACATCATTCTCTTCAATCATCTGGTAATCCGTAATGGCATTACCCACATTTCTGCGGAGACGTTTCTGAAGTTTGTTGAATTCGAGGGTTTCTTTTCTGTTATCTGTCTGATTCATAGCTTACGTTCACACCGCCGGAGAGTCCGGCTGTTTATTTCCTGGTTAGGTACCTGCATGGCAGCGGATTATACGGATTTTTCCTCAGCGGGGAAATCTCCTTATCTGCCGGCAGACAGATAACCTGCCACAAGGTGAAAAACCGGCGGGTAATAAGGCAGAAAAAACAGTGACTATGGCGGGGAAACAGACAAAAAAAACCGGCGTGAATAACGCCGGGGTCATAAGAATTAAATGTGCTATGCAGTAATTCAAAAGTAAGACAATGTGGAGCACAACGCCCATCGCTTGACGTTGCATTCACCTGCGGGAAGAAGTATCAGCGATTTAAAGCCATCATGCGTTGATTGAGATCATACTTTTTTCGATTGCCGCCATTCTGTGCGCTTACAGCCACTTACGATTCTTAAGCCACAAGGTAATCATCAGTGCGATGACCACCAGTATCACGCAGAACACACTGAATCCGTCGCTCCACTGGCCGCCGGGGATCCCCCCCAGGTTGACCCCGAATAATCCGGTCAGAAAAGTCGCCGGTAAAAATATCATCGCCAGTAATGACATAATATAGGTGCGTTTATTCATCGATTCGGTCATCTGCGAACTGATTTCATCGTTAAGCACCGCTGTACGGGCAACACCGGCATCAAGATCCTCCAGCCCCCTTCCCAGCCGGTCGGCGATATCCTGCAACAGCCGCCGTTGCGCATCGTCCAGCCAGAGTGATTTTTCACTGGCTATCCGTGCCAGAACATCGCGCTGAGGTGCCATATAACGTCGCATAACAATCAGCTGCTTACGTAATAATGCCATCTGGCCCCGTTGCGGCACCTTGCCTTCCAGCAGGCCATCTTCCAGATCAATAATTTTATCGTGCAGATCTTCGATAAATTCACTGATATGGTCCGTCAGCGCATCGCAAAATTCCACCAGCCAGTCGCCGGCGTTTTCCGGGCCGGCTTTATTTTTCAGGCTGGACCAGACATCATCCACTGCCGCGACTTTACGCTGACGAGTAGAGACAATCAGCCGATCGTTGATAAAAATTCTGACAGCCACCAGTTCATCGGGCCGTGAGTCATGGTTAAAGTTAATACTGCGCAGCGTAATCATAAAGCCGTCAGCCAGCTTAGTGATCCTTGGCCGCATACTCTCACCGGCTAATGCATCCCGTACCGAATCCGGTAACAGCGGCGTGTCCTGTAACCATTCTGCACTTTCCTGTTGAGCATAATTCAGATGCAGCCAACAGGCATGCTCACTGTTTACCACTTCAGTTTCACTGATAGGCAACATGCCGCCTTGCCCGTCTAACTGACAGGAAATAATCGCATCCGGGATATGCAGTTCTTTACCGTCAATAATACTCACTCCTTCCCCTTACTTCACTCTGACTGATGTATATAACCGTTATTGTAGAGGATTAGTGACCGTCTATGGGGTTTAAAACGTAAAGACGCATTACAACCGGAAAAAAAGAAGCCAAACAATGATGCTTAAAATCAATCTGATAGCGCAGACTTTCCGGGGATCTCCCTCGGCAGGCACAGGGATTGACAAGTACGGGAAAAAACTCTGCCACTGATAGCACTGACTGAACTCTTCAGTATTTTCGTTATCAGAAATACTTACCTGTCTCTGTCTCTCCGCACAGGGCTGCAACGGAATATTGCGCGGAGGATTGCGGGTATTTTCAGCATTCTGTTTAACGGTTATGGCTTTTTAAGCGGATATTGATGGGCGCAGCTCGTAAAATACTGCGGAATATGGGATAAATAAAAACATCACTTGCCCTGTGGTGCTGGTCAGTCAGCATTACAGTAAATCAGTTAGGATTAAAAGGAACCTCAAATGTCTCAGACAGTTAACTTCAAAGGTCAGCCTATTGCAGTCGCAGGTCAGTTCCCGGCCACCGGTAAAGCAGCGCCTGATTTCAGTCTGGTCACAAAAGACCTGAATGATGTGTCTCTGGAAAACTATGCCGGTAAACGCAAAGTCCTGAATATTTTCCCAAGTATCGATACCAGCACCTGTGCAACGTCGGTACGTAAGTTTAACCAGCTGGCCTCTGAGCTTTCAGATACCGTAGTATTATGTATTTCTGCTGATCTGCCGTTTGCCCAGAGCCGCTTCTGCGGGGCTGATGGTCTGGATAATGTGATCACCCTGTCCACCCTGCGTGGCAGTCAATTTAAGCAGGATTACGGTGTGGAAATCCTCGAAGGCCCGCTGAAAGCCCTGACCGCCCGTGCCGTTGTGGTGCTGGACAAAGATAACACCGTATTACATGCCGAGCTGGTAGCAGAAATCGCTGACGAGCCTGACTACGATGCTGCATTAGCGGTACTGAAGTAAGTTATCGCTGTTTTCTGAACACCACCGGCTTATCCCCCGGTGGTGTTCTGTCCGACAGCCGGTATTATTCCTCACCGGCTGTTTTTTTGTGATTCAGTCCGTACTCACGTAATTTATTTGCGATTGCTGTATGAGAAACCCCAAGCCTTTTTGCCAGCTTACGGGTGCTTGGATAATGGTGATATAAGCGGACCAGCACCGCCCGTTCGTAACGGCTGGTAATATCATCCAGCGACCCCTCCAGATTATCCTCCACCGCCAGATCGGCAGTAAAGGTTTCAGGTAACAGCACATCTTTCGGCTTCAGTTCATGCCCTTCCAGCTGAGTCATGGCCCGGTAAATAATATTTTTCAGTTGCCTGACATTACCCGGCCAGCTGTAGCGCGCCAGATAACCAGCCAGTTGCGGGGAAATAACCGGACAGGGAATACCCTGCTCATCGGCAAACCTGGCCACAAACATCTCGGTCAGCGGCTGAATATCCTGAGTATGTTCCCGCAGTGCGGGCAGATTCAGCGTCAGCACATTAAGCCGGTAAAATAAATCTTCGCGGAATTCCCCGCGGCTGACCAGTTCCTGTAAATTTTTCTGTGTCGCGCAGATAACCCGCACATCCACATGCACCTCATGCTCTTCTCCGACACGGCGGAAAGTTCCGTCATTGAGAAAACGTAATAATTTGGTTTGCATACGTGGTGACATTTCACCAATTTCATCCAGCAGAACAGAACCGCCATTTGCCTGTTCAAAGAAACCTTTCTGGCTGCCTGACACATTAGGGTAAGCTCCCGCCGCATGGCCAAATAATTCACTTTCAGCGACATCATCAGGTAACGAGGCACAGTTAAGCGCCAGAAAAGGTTTACTGCTGCGATGACTGCGCAGGTGACAGGCTCTGGCGAGCATATCTTTACCGGTCCCTGTATCACCGATAATCAGCAACGGGGCATCATGCATGGCCAGCTTTTTCGCCTGGCTCAGCAGCTGCCGCATCTTCGCACTGACGGCAACAATATGGGCAAAGCCTGATTCATCAGTATGGTTAAGATTCTGTAACTGATGGCCCATACGCGCGGTGGATTTGAGCATAATCATGGCCCCGACCGGCTGTTCCTGTTGCTCCTGCTGATCAGGCAGGTAAATCGGCAACAGTTCCATCAGAAAATCACGGCCCTGGATCACTACACTGCGGGTGGATGCCGTGACACTGTCACCTTCATTGCGCGGAATAAACTGGAAATTATCAATCAGCTGACTGATCGGATAATGCATAATCTTTTTTTCATCCAGTCCGAACAACGACAGGGCTGCGGGGTTGGCCCGCTCTATCCGTCCGCGGAGATCAATGGAGATCACCGGTTCCGGAATTGCCACCAGCAGTGAGGTCAGTACACGGTTTTCCCGTTCTGAAGGCAGGTCTGTAACGGTACGTACATCGGATACCCCGCGGGTACGACGGATCTCCGCCATCAGGGCACTGAATTCGTGAAAAGGAATCGGGCTGAAGCGTAAATACAAGCGTTCCAGGGCAACAATTTCGATACCATACAGATCAATATTTCGTGCCACCAGCAGATTGAGCAGTTCCCGTACCAGGCCTAATCGGTCTTTGCATATAATTTCGAGGCGCATCAGTGTATTTTCCCGGCCATGACGTGTGGCGGTTATCATACCAGACTTACCCTAATCGTCATTAAAAGTTTACAGATATCGCGGGGAACACCCATTTTTGTACGTATTTATTGACGGGCGCGGCAGATCACGCCACGCCACACCTTTAAGTGACCGGGGATGAGGGATCCTTTGAAGGGGAGCCGGAGGCGGGTTTCTTTTTCATCGCCTGGCGAAGCCTTGTCAGTAAATCGGTTCGGTAATCGCTCAGCCGGGGCTTCTGACCCTCAAGCCATGGCAGCGGCCGGCATAACTCCATCGCTTTAATACCCAGCCGTGCCGTGAGCAGCCCCGCGCCGATCCCCTGCGCTGCGCGCCCTGACAAACGGGCCATAATGTCCTGTGACATCCAGTCAATACCGGTTTCCCGCACCAGTTCGCTGACCCCGGCAAAAGCAATATTGAATAATACCCCGCGGAACAAACGTAACCGGCTGAAGTAACCCAGCTCAATACCATAAATACGTGCTATCTGGTTAATCATCCTGATATTACGCCAGGCAATAAGCGCCATATCAACGACAGCCAGCGGGCTGACAGCGATCATTAATGCGGATTCAGCAGCGAAACGGCTGATTGTGGCCCTCGCCTGTTTATCGGCCAGCGGCTGAACCTGCAATGCATATAAGCTGATTACTTCACGATCACTGTGGGTATCCTGTAGTGCAGTCTGCCATTTGCGGAAGGCTTCTGAGTCATTAATACCCGCCCGCGCCGCCAGTTGTTCACAAAATGTTCTGGCCCTGCCCGTATCATGACTGTCCAGTAACTGCCGGGCATGATCCCTTTCCTGTGCCCGGTGACGCAATAAAAATAACCGTCGCCATTCTGCCAGCAGGCTACCGGCCCCGGCAATTACCACCAGTCCTATCGCCAGGCTGATGCCTGCGTCGATCCACTGACGGTTTTGCCATGCAGTGATCAGCCAGTCACCCGTCCGGGCGATAATACTGGCTAAAAATACGCAGACCCCCAGTAACAGGATATTGCGCCACAGGGAACGGCGCGGACGTAATACGGCAACCAGCGGCTGTTCATCGCCGCTATCTTCGCCGGGCGGCATATCCTGCTCATCCTGCGGACTGAATGAGGCATCATCGGCCGAAAAGTGCCGGGCAGGTTGCAGACGAAGATTATCCGGCGCCGCTGTGTCCCTGAAAATGATGCCGGGTCTGAGCGGTACCTTTTCCTGTTCGGTCATCGTAATTTATCTCCCAGTAAAAACTCCAGCGCACTGTCCATCCGCAGATGCGGCAGAGGCTGGTCGCTGTCCATGGTTGCAGGGCGGAAGGCTTCAAAACGAAATCCCTGTTCCTGCCAGAAACTGGCGGCAGGCAGCCTGGCCGGCACCTCCCCCGGATAAAAAGTCAGTTTTTCACCGTCAGTCAGGCGATGACCACGTAATACCGGCAGACTCTGTTGCTGATGAATAATATTTCCTGACGCTGTGGCACGGATCGCCGACAGTCCCAGACAATCGATTTTTATACCTTCGAAGGCCGCCTGCTGCCATGCATCACCCACCATCTGCCGTAACAGAGAAACCAGATTGCCCTGTTGATCGTGGGTAATATGGTCCGCTTTACTGGCGGCAAACAGCAGTTTATCGATCACCGGCGCAAACAGCCGCCGCAGTAATGTACGCTGTCCGTATTGAAAGCTTTGCATCAGCAGGGTCAGTGCCTGACGCATATCATTAAACGATTCCGGTCCGCTGTTCAGGGGCTGCAGGCAATCTACCAGTACTATCTGCCGGTCAAATTTCACAAAATAGTCTTTATAAAAACGCTTCACCACATGCTGGCAGTAATAGTCATAGCGGGCCTGCAGCATCCCGAAATTACTGAGTTTGCCGCCATCGCTGAGTTTTGTGCTGTCGGCCAGCGTATCAACTGGCCACGGGAAGAATTGCAGCGCAGGTGCACCGGCCATATCCCCCGGCATTACGCAGCGGCCGGGCTGGATAAAATGCAGGCCGTTATTTTTACACTGGTGCAGATAGTCGGTCCAGGCGGCAGAGATATCTGCCAGTTGCTGTTCGTCAGCCACGGCCCGGGGATCCAGTGCGGCCGCCAGGTGCCGCCAGCGGGCTGCCCGCTGGCCCCGCTCTCCCTGCAACAACGCCATCATTTGCTGTGACCAGGCGGTATAACTTTGTCCCAGCATCGGCAAATCCAGCAACCACTCGCCCGGATAATCAATGATTTCCAGAAACAAGGTGGTCGTGTCTTTAAAATAGCGCAACAGAGAGTCGGCAGAACGGTAACGCAGCGCCAGACGCATTTCGCTGATACCGCGGGTCGGTGTCGGCCATTGCGCTGGCTGCCCGTAAAGTTGCGCCAGACCGGAATCGTAATTAAACCTCGCAATACCCATATCCCGTTGCGGAATACGTTTCACGCCAAGTAACCGCTCTTCCCGCGCCACAGAAAATAACGGCAGCCGGGCACCGTTATTCACGTTCAGTAACTGATTAACCAGTGAGGTAATAAAAGCCGTTTTTCCACTGCGGCTGAGTCCGGTAACCGCCAGCCGCAGGTGTTTATCGGCACCGCGGCTGACCAGGGATACAATCTCATTTTGCAGTTTGTTCATGTTTCTCTCTGAATAGTCGGGCAGATATTTTTTTCATTATCGCAGACAATACAGGTTCGAGCACCATTGCCAGAATAATGCGCACAGGCCTGCGGGCGACCCGGTTAAGCACTCTGGCACTGATCCCTGCCGGAGTCCGGCTGAGTATCGTGATAATGATAAATTTTACAGCAGAAAGGAGTACCGACATCAGGCGTGACGGCCTGCCCTGTTGCTCTGCATATTTCATTGCTCACCTCCGGCGGGTATATCCACTGATATTTTACAATTGTCTGAAACGGCTGCGGATCGAAAAAGTTTCAGAAGTGACATAACGTTCTATCTCCCTGACCCTGTTTTCTCCCTGCCGGAGTTGCTGTTCCAGTTCCGATAACAACTCTGCGGCGGCGGGCTGTGCCGGCTCTTGTTGCCCGCTGACCGGTTTTTTCTCCAGAAAAAAAGCCAGCGCAAAATAAACCACCAGGGTAATAAAAAATAGTCCGATAAACAGGGAGATAATCACCATAATACGGATCAGGTTAACCGGCACATTGAGATATTCCGCCAGTCCTGCACAGACCCCCATCAGCTTGCCCTGTTGCGGATCGCGCCATAACTGACGTGAAGTCGCGGATCGCTGTCTCATGGCTGTTGCCTCCATTGCGGGTTTTCCGCATCCAGTATCGCTTCCAGCGTACCGATACGTTCCTGCATCCGGCGCGCATCTATTGTCAGTTGCTGTAGTCGTTGCATTTCCTGTGGCGACAGTTCACTGCCCGCCGGATGTTTATTGCTGTAATGTAACCATAACCAGATCGGCGCGACAAACAGCACAAAAATAGTCAGCGGGATCATAAAAAGAATAATTGCGCTCATGAATTCTCCTTACCTGAGTCGCGGTTCAGCCGGGGGACTATAACGGAGATTACTGTCCGTCGTGACGCTGCATTTTTTCTTTTAATGCCGCCAGCTGCTGGCTGATTTCATCATCTGCTTTCAGGCTGGCAAATTGCTGTTCCAGTGACTGAGGCTTACCAAAACGCTGACTTTCTGCTTCGGCTTCCATATGGTCAATACGACGCTCGAAAGATTCAAAACGGGCCATTGCCTGATCAATTTTACCATTATCCAGCTGACGACGAATATCCCGTGAATTTGATGCCGCCTGGTGGCGCAGAGTCAGAGCCTGCTGACGAGCCCGGGTTTCGGTCAGTTTATTTTCCAGTTCAGCAATTTCACCTTTCATCCGTTGCAGGGTCTGGTCTGTCTGTTCAATTTCCTGATCCAGAGAGCTCACTAACGCATCGGTTTTCTGTTTTTCCAGCAACGCAGCCCGTGCCAGATCTTCTTTGTCTTTACGCAGTGCCAGTTCGGCTTTCTCCTGCCACTCGGCAGAATGTAGTGCCGCCTGCTCACTCCTGCGAACTAACTGTTTTTTCTCAGCCAGTGCACGGGCCGAGGTGGTACGCACTTCAATTAATGTGTCTTCCATTTCCTGGATCATCAGCCGGACCAGTTTCTGCGGGTCTTCAGCCCGCTCCAGCAGGGAATTGATGTTGGCATTCACAATGTCAGTAAAGCGGGAAAAAATACCCATGTTGTTTCTCCTGAAAAATGCCGGGAAATCCCCGGAATAGGTTATAGCCGTCCGCTGATGGCTACCGGTTATCTGCCACTTGTATTAGCAATCGGCATGCCAGTTTTTAACTTAATGTTTTTAAATGATTTTATTTAATTGCCCTGTCAGAAAGATCCCGTAGAATGGTGAAATTAATTAATAGCTGGTCAAAATAATCATGAGTGAGCGTCAGGATAATCTGCTGGGTGAGTCCAATAACTTTCTTGAGATGCTGGAACAGGTTTCTGCCCTGGCGCCACTTAATAAACCGGTGCTGGTGATCGGTGAACGAGGTACCGGTAAAGAGCTGATTGCCAACCGTCTGCATTATCTTTCTGCCCGCTGGCAAGGGCCTTTTGTTTCCCTTAACTGTGCAGCACTGAACGATAACCTGCTGGATTCCGAATTATTTGGCCATGAGGCCGGTGCCTTTACCGGGGCACAGAAACGGCATCTGGGACGGTTTGAACGGGCTGATGGTGGCACTCTGTTCCTCGATGAGCTGGCAACCGCACCGATGATGGTTCAGGAAAAGCTGTTGCGGGTGATTGAATACGGGCAACTGGAACGTGTCGGCGGCAACCACTCGCTGCAGGTGAATGTGCGGCTGGTTTGCGCGACGAATGAGGACTTACCGGCGCTGGCCGCGCAGGGAAAATTCCGTGCTGACCTGCTGGACAGGCTGGCATTCGATGTAGTGATTATTCCGCCACTGCGTGAAAGACAAAGCGATATACTGGTCATGGGTGAATATTTTGCTCTCCGGATGTGCCGTGAACTCGGACTGCCCTTATTCCCCGGTTTCAGTGATAAGGCCCGTCATCAGCTGCTCAGCTGGCCGTGGCCAGGCAATGTGCGGGAGCTGAAAAATGTTATCGAGCGTTCCATCTATCGCCACAACAGCAGCGAACAGCTGCTGGACCGGATTATTTTTAATCCTTTCCGGCCGGACAGTGCTGGCGGAGATTCCCTGCAGGCCACGCCCCCCGTTCCGGACGCTGAAGAGCATTTACCGGGATTGCCGGTAAATTTACGGGAATGGCAAAATAGTCAGGAATACCGTCTGCTGATGCTGAGTCTGCAAAAAAATCATTACCACCAGCGTAAAGCAGCCGCTGATCTCGGACTGACCTATCATCAGTTACGGGCTTTAATAAAAAAACATCAGGTGTCCGCCGGGCGCTGATGATGCTGTTTCCGGGGATAGTGCCGCGCACCGTTGCCAGCAGACACCATGAAAAAGAGCAGCACCGCATACGCCAGGGTTGGGGTAACCGCCGGGTTTGCGATACACTGCCGCCAATCTATTAAAATTCTTTGAGTACTATGTCGAAATTCTATTCTGCGCTGTGCCTGGGACTCAGTCTGTACTGCGGTGCCGCCTTTTCCGCATCTCAGCAGGACATCCGTCAGAGCGGTTTTGTCTATTGTGTGAACGGGGTACTGAATACCTTTAATCCGCAACTGGCCAGCAGTGGCCTTACAGTGGATACCCTGGCCGCGCAGCTCTACGACCGTTTGCTGGGTGTCGACCCCTACACTTACCGTCTGGTGCCGGAACTGGCATCGGGCTGGGAAGTCAGAGATCACGGTGCGACCTATATTTTCCGCCTTCGCCACGGGGTTAACTTTCAGTCCACCAACTGGTTTACCCCGCACCGCAGCCTGAATGCCGATGATGTGGTGTTTAGTTTTTCGCGGATGTTTAACCGGAGCAACCCATGGCATCAGGTCGGCGGCGGAAATTACCCGTATTTCGACAGTCTTCAGTTTACGGATAATGTCCTGAGCATCAAAACGCTGGACAACTACACGGTCGAATTTCGCCTCTCCCACCCGGATGCCTCTTTCCTGTGGCATATTGCCACCCACTATGCACCGGTATTATCCAAAGAATATGCTGACCAGTTAACCGCCAGCGGACATCAGGAAGCAATGGACAGCCATCCGGTGGGCACCGGCCCTTTTCAGCTGGCTGAATACCGTTCAGGGCAGTTTATCCGGCTGATACGTAATCCGCAGTACTGGAAAGGCGTGCCGCGTATGCAACAGGTTGTCATCGATATCGGCGCCGGAGGCACCGGCCGTTTATCTAAATTACTGACCGGTGAATGTGATGTGCTGGCCTATCCGGCCGCCAGTCAGCTGTCTATTTTGCGCGATGACCCGCGACTGCGGATGGCACTTCGCCCGGGGATGAACATTGCCTATCTGGCATTTAATACCCGTAAACCACCGCTGGATAACCCGGAGGTGCGTAAAGCCCTGTCACTGGCGATTAATAATGAACGGCTGATTTCTTCCATTTATTATGGTACGGCAGAAACCGCGGCTTCTGTTTTACCCCGTGCGTCCTGGGCTTATGATAACCGTACCCGTATTTCCGATTATAATCCGCAGCAAGCACAGCAACGGCTTAAACAACTCGGCATACAGGATCTGCATCTGAAGCTGATGGTGCCCGTCGCCTCACAACCCTGGAATCCCAGCCCGCTTAAAACGGCAGAGCTGATTCAGGCCGATCTGGGACGGATTGGCGTTAGCGTCGATATTGTGCCGGTAGAGGGCCGTTTTCAGGAAGCTCAGTTGATGTCACTTAATCATGACCTGACTCTGGCAGGCTGGGCAACCGACAGTAATGACCCGGACAGCTTTTTCAGGCCATTGCTTAGCTGCGCGGCTATCAATTCTGCAACCAATTATGCCCACTGGTGTTACCCTGCATTTGACCAGATATTACAGTCAGCCTTAACCTCACAGCAACTGGCTGACCGGATTGACAGTTATGATCAGGCTCAGCAAATGCTGGCCGACCAGTTACCGGTACTGCCGCTGGCATCATCACTGCGTTTACAGGCTTATCGCTATGATATTAAAGGGCTGGTGTTAAGCCCGTTCGGTAATACCTCGTTTGCCGGAGTGTACCGTGATGATTCAGAAGGAAATGCCCCATGATTATCTTTATTTTACGGCGGCTGGTATTACTGGCAGTAACCCTGTTTTTTTTATCGCTGGTTGCTTTCAGCCTGAGTTATTTCACCCCCCATGCTCCGCTGGAAGGTGCCTCTCTGTCTGATGCCTGGTGGTTCTGGTTTAAAGATATGTTACGTCTGGATTTTGGCGTCTCCAGTGTTAATGGCCAGCCGATCATCGATCAGCTGAAAGAAGTGGTTCCGGCTACCCTGGAACTTTGCGTGCTGGCATTTCTGATGGCACTGTTGCTGGGGATCCCGCTGGGGATCATTGCGGCAGTGATGCGTAAAAAATGGCAGGACCGGCTGATCAGTGCTCTGGCATTACTCGGTTTTTCGTTACCGGTATTCTGGCTGGCATTGCTGCTGACGTTGTTCTTTTCCCTGACTCTGGGCTGGTTACCCGTATCCGGCCGTCTTGACCTGCTTTATCCTCTGCCGCATGTTACCGGGTTTGTGCTGATTGATGCGCTGCTGACTCACTCCGTATGGCGTCATGAAATGCTGGTCAGTATTTTTCAGCATCTGCTGCTACCGGTGGTGACTCTGGCCGTGGCCCCGATGACGGAAGTGATCCGTTTAATGCGCCACAGTACCCTTGAAGTGATCGATAAAAGTTATGTCAAAGCAGCCATCACCCGCGGTTTATCCCGTTTTACCGTTATCCGTCGCCATGTACTGCATAACGCTTTACCGCCGGTGATCCCGCACCTCGGCATGCAGTTTTCCACCATGCTGACTCTGACCATGATCACCGAGGTGGTTTTCAACTGGCCAGGGGCCGGGCACTGGTTGATCGCGGCCGTCCGTCAGCAGGATTATGCCGCTATTTCTGCCGGAGTGATGGTAATTGGCAGTATGGTGGTCATCGTAAATGTACTGTCAGATATTATCGGCGCAGCTTTAAATCCGCTGAAACATAAAGAATGGTATGCCCTCAGATAACCGGCAGTTGCGGTTTTCCCTTACTGCCCTGACTGCCAGTCGTAGTGCGGTTTGTTGTCAGATCACCACAGGAAACGATAGATGTTAAAATTACTGATGCCATTATTACTGCTACCTCTGCTGGCAGGCTGTTCCCCGGATAAGTCTGCCGATCAGACCACGCGACAGTGTCTGGAATACCAGCATATGATGACCGCACCACTGCCGCCGGATGTCCATGCCGGACTGGAAAAACAGTGTGAAGACTCACTGAAGTCATTACATGAAAATTAACAGAAGTAAGACGGTGATATATGCCCATCGATAATATCTATCAGGAAAAACGTCTGCCCGGCACCTTTCGTCAGTCCTGGGGGAAATTTTATCACGATACTGCAGCAATGGTCGGTCTGTATGGTTTTGCCCTGTTGCTGCTGTTATGCCTGTCTGGCGCGTTACTGGCACCTTACGGTGTTGACCAGCAATTTATGGGTTACCAGTTATTACCCCCTTCCTGGTCGCGTTACGGCGATGTCTCTTTTTTTCTTGGTACCGATGACCTGGGCCGGGACCTGCTCAGTCGTTTATTACGCGGGGCAGCACCGACTGTCGGCTCAGCCATTCTGGTTACTGTCTTTTCCGCTATCTGTGCCTTTTTAATCGGTATCCTTGCGGGGCTGACCCATGGTTTCCGTTCGGCGATCATGAATCACATCCTTGATACTCTGTTATCTATTCCGTCGTTACTGCTGGCGATTATTGTGGTGGCTTTTGCCGGTCCCAGCCTGTTCCATGCATTAATCGCTGTCTGGCTGGCGTTAATGCCACGGCTGGTCCGGGCAATTTATATCGCTATTCATGAACAGATGGAAAAAGAGTATGTGGTGGCAGCGCGGCTGGATGGCGCAAGCCCAATCACTTTACTCAAAGACACCATTCTGCCCAATGTGTTACCCCTGCTGGTCAGTGAATTTACCCGGGGTTTATCGATGGCAGTGCTGGATATTGCCGCCCTGGGCTTTCTCGGTCTCGGTGCGCAATTGCCTTCACCCGAATGGGGTGCCATGCTCGGTGATTCTCTGGAGCTGATTTATGTAGCGCCCTGGACAGTGATGCTGCCCGGCGTCATGCTGATGGTCAGCGTACTGATCATCAATTTATTAGGCGACGGTATACGTCGTGCTATCGAAGCCGGGGTCAAATAATGCCGTTACTGGATATACGCAATCTCACCATTGAATTTTTCACCGCCGAGGGGCCGGTCAAAGCGGTAGATAAGGTAAACCTGACCCTGAATGAAGGCGAAATTCGCGGGCTGGTGGGTGAATCCGGCTCCGGTAAAAGCCTGATAGCCAAGGCTATCTGCGGTGTGACCTCGGATAACTGGCGTGTCACGGCGGACCGGATGCGTTTTAATGATATCGACTTACTGCTGCTGACGCCCCGTGAACGCCGGAAAATTATCGGCCGCCATATTTCGATGATTTTTCAGGAGCCCCAGTCCTGTCTGGATCCTTCAGAAAGTATTGGCCGTCAGTTGATTCAGGCAATCCCCGGCTGGACACTGAAAGGCCACTGGTATCGCCGGTTCTGGCGGTGGCGGAAACAGCGGGCCATCGAGTTATTACACCGCGTAGGGATTAAAGATCATAAGGATATTATGCGCAGTTTTCCTTATGAACTGACCGAAGGTGAGTGCCAGAAAGTTATGATTGCCATCGCGCTGGCCAATAAACCCCGGTTGCTGATAGCCGATGAACCGACCAATGCCATGGAGCCGACCACCCAGGCGCAGATTTTCCGGTTACTGAGCCGGCTTAATCAGAATAATAACACCACTATCTTACTGATTAGTCATGACCTGCGGACTCTCGGTCAGTGGGCCAACCGGATTAACGTGATGTATTGCGGGCAGACGGTTGAAACGGCTCTCAGCGATGAACTGATAGCGACCCCCCATCATCCCTATACGCAGGCTTTAATCCGTTCTATGCCTGATTTCGGACGCGCCCTGCCCCATAAAAGCCGCCTGAATACCCTGTCGGGTGCCATCCCCTCTCTGGAGCATTTACCTGTGGGTTGCCGTCTGGGGCCTCGCTGCCCGTATGCACAACGTGACTGTATTCAGGCCCCCCGGCTGACCGGGAGCAAAACGCATCTTTATGCCTGCCACTTTCCGTTAAATAAAGAGCCGCAATAACTATGGAAACCTTACTCGAAGTCCGTGATTTGTGTAAAACCTATCGTTATAAAACGGGGTTATTCCGGCCACAGCATATTGATGCGGTTAAAAATGTCAGCTTTACATTACGTGAGCGACAGACACTGGCGATTATTGGCGAAAATGGTTCCGGTAAATCGACACTGGCAAAAATGTTAAGCGGGATGATAGCGCCGAGCAGCGGCGAAATTATTATTAATAATCATCCGCTGGAATTTGGCGATTATGGTTACCGCAGTCAGGTTATCCGCATGATTTTTCAGGATCCCGGCACCTCACTCAACCCGAGGCAACGTGTCAGCCAGATACTGGACCTGCCCCTCAGGCTGAATAGCGGTCTGTCGGCGGAACAACGGGAACTGCGGATCATCGAAACACTGCGTAAGGTCGGATTATTACGCGATCATGCCGGATACTATCCTCATATGCTGGCTCCTGGCCAGAAACAGCGCCTGGCTCTTGCCCGGGCTCTGATATTAGAGCCTAAAGTCATTGTAGCTGACGAAGCACTGGCATCGCTGGATATGACTATGCGCTCGCAACTGGTGAATCTGATGCTGGAGTTACAGGAACGGGACGGGCTGTCCTATATTTACGTGACACAGCATATCGGCATGATGAAACATATCAGTGATCTGGTGATGGTGATGCATCAGGGACAGGTAGTGGAACGCGGCGGTACTGCTGATGTCCTTGCTTCCCCGCTCCATGATCTGACACGACGGCTGATTAACAGCCACTTCGGCGAGGCGCTGACCGCCGATGCCTGGCGACGAAGTGAACGATAATCCACAGAATTTTGCTCTGAACCTTCGCCACTTTACCTGATAACCCATTGTCGTGTTAGAATCCACCGATTGAACATTGCGGCACGGCTGAAAAAACACCAGCCACCGCCAACAACAATAACCATATTAAGGATTACAGCTATGGGTTTTCTTTCCGGTAAGCGCATTCTGGTCACTGGCGTTGCCAGTAAACTGTCTATCGCATGGGGTATCGCTCAGGCGATGCACAAACAGGGTGCTGAACTGGCATTCACTTACCAAAACGAAAAATTAAAGTCTCGCGTTGAAGGCTTTGCCAAAGACCTGGGCTCAGACATTGTTCTGCCTTGTGATGTTGCAGAAGATGACAGCATTAAAAATCTGTTTACCGAACTGGAAAAAGTCTGGCCGAAATTTGATGGCTTTGTACACTCTATCGGTTTTGCGCCCGGCGACCAGCTGGACGGTGACTATGTGAATGCCGTTACCCGTGACGGATTCAAAATTGCCCATGACATCAGTGCCTATAGCTTCGTCGCGATGGCCAAAGAATGCCGTGCCATGCTGAACCCGAACTCAGCCCTGCTGACGCTGTCTTACCTTGGTGCAGAACGTGCTATCCCTAACTACAACGTAATGGGTCTGGCTAAAGCATCTCTGGAAGCTAACGTGCGGTATATGGCTAACGCTATGGGCCCTGAAGGTGTGCGTGTCAACGCCGTCTCTGCAGGTCCAATCCGTACTCTGGCAGCCTCAGGCATTAAAGACTTCCGTAAAATGCTGTCACACTGTGAAGCAGTAACGCCGATTCGTCGTACCGTCACCATCGAAGATGTCGGTAATTCCGCGGCTTTCCTGTGTTCTGACCTGGCCGGTGGTGTTACCGGTGAAATCTTACACGTTGATGGTGGCTTCAGCATCGCCGCAATGAACGAACTGGAACTGAAATAAGTTTCCCACAGCAGGCGGTTAACCCGCCTGCTGTGGTAGTCCGTTACCGGATGCCGCCCCTGGTTCCCCCTGCATTTTCATTTATATACCTGCCTGTTATTAGTTAGTCCCTAACAATCCTTCTGTCTGCATCTCTGCTAAGCCACTATATCCGTGAGACGGTTTACAGGCCCCCTGTTACATGGGTTCTGTCTGAAAACAGAAGGAATTACTATGGAATTGCGGCATAGTCATAGTCACTACACCCTATTAAGTGAATCACAGGCAACGTCAGCACCGCAGACGGTACCTGCCGGTAGCTGCGGTGATTCTCTGTGGCAGCAGGCGGATTTATTTGCCGGACTGATGCAGCATCCGGCCCTGCCCGCCGGCTTGCGCCGGTTACTGGACCCTGTCAGTCGCCAGAGTGCTGCAGTCTACAGCCGCCTGTTTCCGGAAGGTCCCTGTCCGGAACAACACTGTTCTCTCAGCCTGTATGATCGTTTTAATATTGCGCTGACAATAGCACAGCTGAGTGATATCAACCCGTTATGTGATTTTTATGCCCGTCATCTTGCTCCCTTGCCCGGACCTCCCGGTACCCGACAGAATAATCACCGGCTGACTGACATTACCCAATATGCCCGGCAACTGGCATGTGCACCGGCGACAGCTGTTCCCCCGTCACTGACCCGGTTGCTGGGCACAGGACTGACCGCTGCAGATATCCTGACCCTGCATCAGATTTGCGGCTTTATTCGCTGGCAATCACGAATGATGGCCGGGATTATCGCACTGACAGGTATCAGGCTGTCTGCTGCTTTTATGGCGGCCGCGGCCCCGGTCTTTCCCGGCTGGCGGACGGACTCTGTCAGTGAGAAATTACCCTTTATCGGTTTACATTCCATCGGCCCGGTTCATCTGAACGTATTGCGGCAGGTTGCCGCACTCGGCCAGCCGCAGCTCCCGGCCGGTATCATCGCCCATGCCCCGCTGGCAGCAGAAGCATGGTTAACTTTACGCGACACTCAGGTTAGCCCGCTGTCATCCCCCGGGTGTCACCGGATCGATCGTCAGATACAGGCAGAAATAACCGCGGCTATGGGCGAACAGCCGCCGGGCAATCCGGCAATACGCCGATTCATCCACCAGCTGATACAGATACCGGTACACTACGACACCAGTAACGCGGAGAACTTACTCAGGCAGGGCTGGACGATGGCAGCACTGTTACAACTGCTGTTCCGCGTCTCCGCCCGCGGATGGGATCAGTCCCTGATGCTGCTGGCGTAATGGTTGTGAAACAGCGTGACTGACTGACGGGCTTCATCAAAAAAATGCTGAGTTAAGGGGGTTGCCCTGCCGGCACCGGCAATGATCATCGCCCCCTGACGGGTCATTGCCGGTATTTCCAGCCCGATCTGTCCGAGCTCCCCCTGCATCGCCGGCAGTATATTTCCCCGCGGGGCCAGCAGCATCCCCATCCCCTGGTGAGCACTTTCCAGCAACTGTAATACTGACGGGCTTTCAATAATCACCCTGACCGTCACGGCTGCCTGACGAAAACAGTTATCCAGATAGCGGCGAAAATAACGGGTACCGGCTGCCAGACACAGCGGATATTCGGACACTTCGGCCAGCGTCAGTGATTTTTTCTGGTCCGGTAAGGGAAACGTTTTCCGGCAATAGAGAGCAACGACGCCCTGATCAGAGAAGAATGCATTCTGAAAATGCAATTCACGCAAAGTGCTCATTTCAAAAAAACCAAATGCGACATCGACCGTATGACTGTTAATCGCTTCGAGCAGCTGGTCTGCACTTAGTACTTCTATCCGGTAATTAATTTCCGGATAACGTTGTGAAACCGTCTGCAGAATCCCTGTCAGCGACAGACTGCATTGGGGAACCACACCAATCCGCAGCGTTCCCTGTATGCCGTGTTTCATTGCATCCACTTCAAGTTTCAGTCCCTGATAAACCGAAACGATCTCGCGTGCCCAGCTGAGTACCCGTTCGCCTTCAGGGGTAAACCCGGAGAAACTATTGGTACGGTTAATCAGTGAGACACCTAATTCCGTTTCAAGGCTTTTCAGACGCAGAGACAGCGTCGGCTGACTGACAAAACTGGCTTCTGCAGCACGGCCAAAATGCTTTTCGCGTTCGAGATTACATAAATAAACCAGTTGCTTTAAGTCCATAGTCCCCGCGTTCTCCCGGCGTAACATGGTGGCAGCAGAGCCACTGTTTCACCGCAGATAGTGATAAATCATTAATTTGATGAATATGTTTATCAGGATCCCGCGCTTCCGCCACGGATGCAAGACATTATCCTGCGATAAATTTTATCTATTGCTCGTTTGTTGTAATCAATTAGACATATAACACACCAAACAGGACAATTTCGTTCATATAATAAATACTTGTAAATAACATTCAGATCACATAAGTCGCTCACTATGAAATTTAAACGTCAGATCAAACCGTATCGCGCGGCCGCCGGTGGCTGGGGCTCTCTGGAAGCGACCACCCGTTATGTATTTGAAAGTAAAGCTGTATTGAAAAATATGCGTAACCTGCTGCGCATGAATAAGGCCCGTGGCTTCGATTGTCCGGGCTGTGCCTGGGGGGACGATAACAAAAGCACTTTCAGCTTTTGCGAAAATGGTGCCAAGGCCGTCACCTGGGAAGCAACACGCCGCAAAGTGGATAATGATTTTTTTGCGGCCCATTCTGTCAGCCGTTTGTATGCAGAAAGTGATTACTTTCTGGAATACCAGGGCCGCCTGACACACCCCCTGTCTTATAACCCCGAGACCGATCACTATGAACCCGTAAGCTGGGAAGATGCTTTTGCATTGATCGCAAAACATATCCGGCAGATGGATAACCCTGACCAGATTGAACTCTATACCTCTGGACGCGCCAGTAACGAGGCCTCCTGGCTGTACCAGTTATTTGGCCGGATGCTGGGTACCAATAATTTCCCTGACTGTTCGAATATGTGTCATGAAGCCAGCGGTACCGGACTTAAACGCAGTATTGGCGTAGGAAAAGGAACTATCCGTCTTGATGATTTTGACAGCGCTGATGCGATCTTTGTTTTTGGTCAGAATCCGGGAACCAATCACCCGCGAATGTTGCACAGTCTGCGCCATGCAGCAGACCACGGTGCAAAAATCGTTACTTTTAATACATTACGTGAGCGCGGGCTGGAACGCTTCGCTGACCCGCAGAACCCGCTGGAAGTCGTGACACCGATGGCAGGTAACATCAGTTCTTCCTACTATCAGCCAAAGCTGGGCGGAGATATGGCTGCCGTGCGCGGGATGGTAAAAGCTTTACTCGAACAGCATCGTCAGCAGCTGGCTTCAACCGGACAGGGTATTTTCGATACACAATTTATTGCCGAATATACTGTCGGAGCCGAAGCCTATCTGGCCGCGGTCGATGCAACAGACTGGCAGAAAATCATCAGCCAGTCCGGTCTGTCAGAGCCTGAGATCCGTCAGGCTGCGGCTATTTACCAAAACTCATCACGGGTTATTTGTAGCTGGGCGATGGGAATTACGCAGCACAAACACTCGGTGGATACTGTCCGTGAGATAGTCAACCTGCAACTGTTATTCGGTCAGTTAGGTAAAAAAGGGGCAGGATTGTGCCCTGTACGTGGTCACAGTAACGTACAGGGCAACCGGACGATGGGGATTGATGAAAAACCTGGCCGTGCTTTTCTGGATGCATTAGGCAGCCATTTTAAATTCGAGCCACCACGGCAGGCCGGACATAATACGGTAGAAGCCATAGAAGCTATGTTGCGTGACGAAGTGCGGGTGCTGGTGACCCTGGGCGGTAACCTTGCCGCCGCCGCTCCGGATTCGCCACGTACTGAAGAAGCTATTCAGCGTTGTGGTCTGACGGTACATATCAGTACTAAACTGAACCGGACACATCTGGTTCCCGGTTTCCGGAACAGCCTGATATTACCCACCCTTGGACGTACCGAAAGGGATATCCGCGGCAGTGGTCCGCAATTTATTACCGTCGAAGACTCTTTCAGTATGGTACATGCATCAGAAGGTGTCGGTATTCCGCTGGCGGATACCCAGCGTTCTGAAACCGCGATTGTGGCAGGTATCGCCGATGCTGTACTGGGCAGTGATAGTGTCAACTGGCTGGCGATGGCGGATGATTACCGCCAGATCCGTGAGCATATTGCGGCGACCATCCCCGGATTCGGTGATTTTAACCGAAAATGTGATACGCCCGGCGGATTCTATCTGGGGAATGCTGCGGCACGCCTTGAATTTGCCACTCCGTCGGGTAAAGCTGAGTTCAATGCCTCACGTCTGCCTGACGGATTATTTCCGCAATTATCGATGGGAGAAGCCCCGTTTGTCTTACAGACTCTGCGTTCCCATGACCAGTACAATACTACTATCTATGGTCTGGATGACCGTTACCGCGGTGTGTATGGTCAGCGGAAAGTTGTCTTTATCAACCCGCAGGATATGGATGAACAGGGTCTGGCCGAAGGTCAGCAAGTCGATATTGAAACCCTGTGGAATGATGGTATCACCCGTCAGGTACAAGGGTTTGTGCTGGTTCCTTATAATATCCCCCGCGGCAATCTGGCGGCTTATTATCCGGAAACTAACCCGCTGGTGCCCTTATCAAGTTTTGGTGATGACAGCGGAACTCCCACCTCTAAGTCAGTACCGGTAAAAATTTCACTGACCACAGAACCACCGTCACTGAGAATTGCCTGAGCCATTTTGTGTAAAAAGCCGGAAACATCTCCGGCTTTTTTTATCTTTCACCGTTTGGCTCTTGCCCGGGTGGCATGATTCGCGTAAAACTGTCAGCCGCTGTTAGGCCACGAAACTAAAAAACTATGTTCCAGGATAATCCGCTGCTGTCGCAGCTCAAAGAAACACTTCATGCCCAGACCCCCCGGGCTGAAGGGGTGGTAAAAGGTACCGATAAAGGTTTTGGCTTTCTGGAAGTCGATGCCCAGAAGAGCTACTTTATTCCGCCACCGCAGATGAAGAAAGTCATGCACGGTGACCGTGTGGTTGCGGTGATCCATACCAGTAATGGTAAAGAGAGTGCTGAACCTGAAACGCTGGTTGAGCCCTTCCTGTCACGATTTGTCGGTCGTATTCAGAAAAAAGATGACCGGCTGTCAATTATCCCGGACCATCCGTTACTGAAAGATGCGATCCAGTGCCGTCCGGCCCGTAACCTGGAACACAATTTTCAGGCCGGTGACTGGGCTGTCGCCGAAATGCGCCGGCACCCGCTGAAAGGTGACCGCAGTTTCTATGCGGAACTGACCGAATTTATTACCTTTGGTGATGACCACCTGGCACCGTGGTGGGTGACACTGTCACGTCACAACCTCGAGCGGTCTGCCCCGGAAACTGCTTTTGGTGAGATGCTGGATGAAAAATTAGTGCGTGAAGATCTGACTGCGCTCGAATTTATCACCATTGACAGTGCCAGTACCGAAGATATGGATGATGCACTGTTCTGCGAACAGCTGGCCGACGGACGGCTGCGCCTTACCGTCGCGATTGCAGATCCTACCGCTTACGTGCCGGAAGGCAGTGAACTGGATAAACTGGCGTCTCTGCGGGCCTTCACCAATTATTTGCCCGGTTTCAATATTCCGATGCTGCCCCGCCAGTTATCAGACGATGTCTGCTCTCTGCGTCCGGGAGCCCGCCGGCCAGTACTTGCCTGTCATATCACCATTGATGCAGAGGGTACGCCGGACGACAATATTCACTTCTTCGCGGCATGGATTGAGTCCAAAGCTAAACTGGCTTATGACAATGTTTCCGACTGGCTGGAAAATACCGGTGAATGGCAGCCTGCCAGTGAAGCGGTGGCACAGCAGATTACGCTATTGCATCGTTTCTGTCTGGCCCGCATTGAATGGCGTAAAACCCATGCGCTGGTGTTTAAAGACCGTCCTGATTATCGTTTTATGCTGGGTGAAAAAGGCGAAGTACTGGATATTATTGCCGAACCACGCCGGATAGCTAACCGGATGATCGAAGAAGCAATGATTACCGCCAACATCTGTGCGGCGAAAGTTCTGGCTGATTCACTGGGCTACGGTATCTACAACGTCCATGCCGGTTTGGATGAGGCCAATGCTGAGCAGGTTGCCGGTGTGCTGGCGGGTCATGGTATTAGCGCAGACCCTAAAGAGATCGCGACGCTGGAAGGGTTTAAAAAGATGCGCCGCGAGCTGGATAACCAGCCAACGCAATATCTGGATACCCGTATTCGTCGCTTCCAGTCTTTTGCAGAAATCAGTACCCAGCCCGCACCACATTTCGGATTAGGACTGGAGTCTTATGCTACCTGGACTTCACCGATCCGTAAATATGGTGATATGGTCAACCACCGTCTGCTGAAAGCCATTATCCTTGGCGAACAGCAACAGGTAAAACCACCTGCTGCAGAGTTAACCACCATTATGGGTGAGCGTCGCCGCCTTAACCGTATGGCTGAGCGTGATGTCGGTGACTGGCTGTATGCCCGTTATCTGGCACCTTATGCAGGGACTGAGCAGAAATTTGCTGCAGAGATTATTGATATCTCCCGCGGCGGTATGCGTGTCCGGCTGACAGATATTGGTGCGGTTGCCTTTATCCCTGCCCCGTTCATTCATAGTGTGCGTGATGAATTAGTCTGCAGTCAGGAAAACGGGACCGCTCAGATTAAAGGCGAAGTCCGTTATCGTGTAACCGACCTTATCGACGTAACCATTGCCGAAGTTCGCATGGAAAATCGTAACGTCGTTGCCCGTCCGGCAGTCTGATGTCTGGTGCGTACCGGATCACCCGGTACGCACTGCTCTTCCCCCGCCTCTTGCTTGCCGTTGATCCTGCCGTCCGCTGCGCCGCTGAATTAAGAAAAATACGAATGCTGATTCGGAATATTCACCCTTCCGCGGATGCCTGTTAAGCATAAAATAGCATCCGTTATAAATGCAGCTGACAACTGCGACATAACCGGCGTTATCTATATGTCACCCGGAGACAGGTGAATACTCATAAATTTCAGTCGTCTTATCTGCCGTTCTGCGGGGATTAATACAGGAGTTGACTGTGATAATCACAAAAAAAAGCATTACCTCTGCCCTGATAGCGACACTGGTACTGTGCAGCCTGGCTGGCTGCTCTGGCTGGTCAAAACGCGACAGGAATACCGCACTGGGTGCCGGTGTCGGCGCTATTGGTGCCAATATTCTGACCGGAGGGAGTACGCTGGGTACCCTAGGTGGTGCCGCCGTCGGCGGTGTGATCGGGCGTCAGGTACATTAGTTCTGTTACAGAGAAAAGGGCCTGAATGGCCCTTTTCTTACCGTAATGTGTCTCAGCCGCCCGCCAGTTTCACTTTATAGCCTTTCGCTTCCAGCAGGGATTTGAGCAGATCACGTTTATCACCCTGAATTTCTATTTCACCCTCTTTCACTGCACCGCCGCAGCCACACTTTTTTTTCAGTTCTGCCGCCAGCACTGACAGTTGCTGATCAGCCAGATCCAGTCCGCTAATAATGCAGACCCCTTTACCTTTACGGCCACTGGTCTGACGCATAATCCGCACCGTACCATCGCCCTTTGGCCTGACGACTTGCTGAGGTTCAGGCGTTATTCTTCCGGTTTCGGTCGAGTATACCAGCGTGTCTTTAGTCATCAGGATACCTGTAATGAATTGAGGATAGCGGAGAGTGCCGCAGCCGGGTCGGCAGCCTGAGTGACCGGGCGACCGATCACCATATAATCAACACCTGCCAGACGTGCCTGCGGCGGAGTCATGATCCGGCGCTGATCCTGTGCTGCACTACCGGCAGGCCGTATGCCCGGGGTTACCAGTAAAAAATCATTTCCCAGTTGCTGCTTAAAAGTTACCGCTTCATGGGCTGAACAAACGACGCCGTCCAGTCCGCAATCCCTGGTCAGAGCAGCCAGATGTAATGCGTGTTCCGCCGGAGTACGCTGAATACCGATATCGGCTAAGTCACTGGCCTCCATGCTGGTCAGTACGGTAACAGCTATCAGTAACGGCGCATCTTTCCCCATCGGCTCCAGTGCTTCGCGGGCAGCATTCATCATCCGTACCCCGCCACTGGCATGGACGTTCACCATCCAGACACCAAGATCAGCAGCAGCGGCAACCGCATGGGCGACGGTATTCGGAATATCATGGAATTTGAGGTCCAGAAATACGTCAAAACCACGAGACTGTAATGTTTTCACCCATTCAGGGCCGAACCGGGTAAACATCTCTTTCCCTACTTTCAGCCGGCAGCTTTTCGGGTCAATAAGGTCAACCAACGACAGCGCGCGACGGGTATCGTCAAAATCAAGGGCGACCAGTACCGGTGAAGTAACAGAAGATGGCGATGATTCAGTCATTGCAGGGTTCCTTTAAAATCTGGCTTGCGAGCTATACGGACAAACGGCGCTTATTCTACCTGCCTGACCTGCGATGTCACCTGTTTTGCACGCTGGCAGGCCCACGATGAGTCGCTTTTATATAGTATGTTGTAACTAAAGCGGGGCTTAAAAATACAGGGCCCGCGGCCCCGTACTTTTACTGACCGTCGAGGCCGCGGATTGGTTTTACTGAAGCCCAGCTTCTGCAGGACGGGCAGTGCCAGTAGATAGCATGGGCGGTAAAGCCGCATTTCTGGCAGCGATAGCGCGGCTTAATACGGATTTGCTCACCCACCATGTCCCTCAGTATCACCAGGCTCTGTTTGGCTCTGCCATCTTCCGCATCCTGCAGATAATAATTAATCAGCCGGTGGAAGCCACGGGTGGTCGGATGATGCTCCAGTTGCTTCATCAGAAATAACTGGGCAGCAGCGGATCCTTCATCGTTATCAATAATATCTGCCAGATATAATTCGGCTGCATTCCCGGTTTCTGCGGCAACACATTGCTGCAGAAACTCAACCCATAACCGGGGGGCCTCAAGCCGCTGATAACAGCCTTCCAGCAATACCAGTATTTCGCTGACAAATTCGGAGTCCTGTTGCAGCACCCGCTGCAGTGACTGTACCGCTTTCTGTTCCTCACCCTGTTCGATAAAAATACGGCCCTGCATAATGGATACCCGGGCACAGTTTTTATCAGCCGATTCACCTTTACGCAGTAGTCCCATCGCTTTATCAAGATCATCGCTGCTCATGGCCTGTAACGCCAGCTCACAGTAGAAATGGGCGATTTCCATTTTATGTTTAGTTTTACCCAGTTTCACCAGACGTTCGGCCGTCTCGATAGCCTGTGTCCAGTCGCTGGTCTGCTGATAGATCAGTAATAATTGCTGTAACGCCCCTTCGCGAAAATCTGTTTCATCAGTGAGCTGGCTAAACATATCTTCTGCCCGGTCATACAAACCGGCAGCCAGATAATCCCGCCCCAGTTGCTGAATGGCCAGCAAACGCTGATCATAGTCGAGGGACGTACTTTCCATCAGCGACTGGTGAATACGAATAGCGCGGTCTACCTCGCCCCGTGAGCGGAATAAATTCCCGAGGGTCAGATGCGCTTCAATAGTCCCGCTGTCTTCTTTAAGCATATCAAGGAACAGGTCAACAGCTTTATCCTGCTGGTTAGACAGTAAAAAGTTAACCCCGGCAACGTAGTCCCGCGACAGACGGTTCGCTTCCTGTTTTTTGTCTTGTTGCGCACTGCGGCGGCCCATATACCAGCCATATGCCGCCGCAACAGGCAATAACAGAAACAGCAGTTCAAGCATGACGAATTATTCCTTCACCACAGCTTTACCGTTCGCTGTCGTTACCGCAGACGAGGGTGTGACATATTGCGCTTCAAGACGTTTGATCTTGCGCTGAGCACGGGACAGGGACAACCGGCCCCGCAGCCAGAAGAGCCCGCAGATAACCCAGCCAAGGATAAAGCCGGCACCAAACAGGGTGGCCAGTAAGGAAGATACTCGGAAATCGCCGCGGGCCAGTAGGTAATTAAAGGTCACGATCTGATCATTTTTGGCACCCAGCGTAATCGAGATAATAAAAATGACCAGCACGACTAAAAAAATCACTAAATATTTCACAATGTATCCTGTTATCGTTGTTTCCGTAAGCCGTACTATCCGCTGACTCCGGCCGCGGACGGCTGACATTCCGGTACACCTGCATCATTATATTATGGGGATGCAGAATATATTTACAATATGGCTTTTTGCTTCAGCACATTATTCCATATCACGGCCACTGGCGGAAAGCAGCAGATACGCGGGCACAGACACCAGAATAACTATGCCCCCGGCATTCACCACTGACATGATAACATCCCATGGCCAGTGCATTCCGAGAGCCATACGACTCCAGATTACCAGAAGTGCCCATATAAAGGTGGCAATAACCGTTTTATAGTAGCGACGGGGCCATAACAGAACCAGGTTCAGTAACGCCCAGCAGGCGGCAAACATGCTGTGGCCTGAAGGAAAAGAATAGCCTGTTTCAAATGCCCAGTGCTGTTTAAGCCAGCCAGGCAGCAGTGCATCGCCTGCGGTTGCGCTGTATACCTGCCTGCTGCGTTGCTCAGGCGATAACCGGTAAAAACCGGCAATCTCTGACGGTGACGAAGGGTACAGCCATGCAACATAAGGCCGGGCTTCTCTGACCTGGTTTTTTATCAGCGCATTGATGCCCTGCCCGCCCCAGACTACCGCCACCACCCATAGCATCGTCAGCAACGGGGATTTTACCCCTGACTGATAAGGCCGCAGCTGCCAGAGTAACACAGCGGCCAGTATCAGTGTGGTCAGTATTCCCCACGGACGGGTCACGGTTTCGGTTGCTGCAAACAATACGGCCAGCAGGCCGCGGCCTGCCCCGGGTTGCCAGTGCCAGCCAGAAACCCATAATGCCGATGGCAGTACCAGTAAAATCAGCATGCCGCTGGCTGTCAGTTTCAGCAGTTTTAACATCGTATATATGTTTTCTCCGCGGCTAAATCGATAATTATTATTTTCTGTGCCTGACGAAATAAGTTAACCTTCGTTATTGCTCTGATTGTGCTTTATTTCATCCTGAGCAGCAGAGTATTGCACACAGGGATAATGATTATGGCACAATAACATATTCAACTCTCAGGTTCAGAATACTGAAAATAACAGGTTTCAACAGCGGAGTATTTCATGCAACTTAAGCGGGTGGCACAAGCCACACTGCCCACACCATGGGGCGATTTCCTGATGGTGGGTTTTGAAGAAATTAGCACCGGAAAAGACCACGCAGCCCTGGTTTTTGGCGATATTTCCGGCCCGGCACCTGTCCTGGCGCGGGTACACTCAGAGTGTCTGACCGGTGACGCTTTGTTTAGTTTACGCTGTGATTGCGGATTCCAGCTGGAGTCGGCATTAAACGCCATTGCAACCGAAGGACGCGGCGTCCTGCTGTATCATCGTCAGGAAGGCCGTAATATCGGGTTACTGAACAAAATCCGTGCTTATTCCTTGCAGGATAAAGGTTACGATACCGTAGAAGCTAACCTCAAATTAGGTTTTGCTGCCGATGAACGTGATTTTACCCTGTGTGCCGATATGTTTAAATTACTCGAGGTAGATGCCGTGCGTCTGCTGACCAATAACCCGGCGAAGGTCCGGGTACTGACGGAAGCAGGAATTAATATTAGCGAACGAGTGCCCCTCGAAGTCGGCAGGAACCCGAAAAATACCGGCTATCTGGATACCAAAGCCCTTAAGATGGGACATTTACTGCAGCATAATGACGACTGATTCTGCAATATTGTCAGTCAGAAAGCCGGATATTCCGGCTTTTATTTTTCCGTCACAGGGAATACTTTACTGAAATAATATTTGTTCGCCTGTTTTTATGGGGTCCGGATGATTTTATATCGCAACATGACCGCAATACCCCTTTATTACTCATCATCCGGAGTTAATTTCCCCCGCGCCTAAACATACTCAGGACGACTCTGCTATTTTATCGCGCCGACATTATCTGCAAAATAGCCGGAAAATTAACAGGCCGCTAATTAGCCAGAATAGACTACAGCCAGCAAGTACCGTCAGCCATACCCGGCGACGAAAACGCGACGCGGGCAGCGCTTCCAGTGACTGTATATAACAACGGCACAATGAATGAAATAATGAAGTAAGTGACATACAGCCCTCCCTGTAAATGACCAGAATACCCCTGACCGAATGATGACCGGCCAACAGCTGAGTCAATTGCTGGTCATCCATAACCGGCAATTTATAGCACACACTGATATTTCTATTGGTTAAGAAAACACAGAAATACTTTCCTGTCCTTCGGTTCTCACTTCACCGGCAAACGAATATCTTTAAACATGGCTTCAATATCTTCGTTTGAGCGCAAAGCAATGGCCGTATCAACCACATCACGCGTCAGATGAGGTGCAAAACGCTGAATGAAATCATACATATAAGTACGGAGGAAACTGCTGCTGCGGAAGCCTATCTTGGTGGTGCTGTAGCTGAAAATATCTGATACATCTATTTTCACCAGGTCAGGATCAGAAACCGGATCAACCGCCATACTGGCGATAACACCAATACCCAGTCCCAGACGTACATAGGTTTTGATCACGTCAGCATCCGTGGCAGTAAACACAATTTGCGGTGTCAGTCCGGCCTGATTAAATGCTGAGTCCAACGCGGAACGGCCGGTAAAACCAAAGGTATAGGTCACCAGCGGATATTCAGCCAAATCATGGATAGTCACATGTGATTTTTCGGCCAGAGGATGGTCCGGCGGAACCACTATTGAACGATTCCAGTGATAGCAAGGCAGCATCACCAGGTCATCGTATAAGTGTAATGCTTCGGTCGCGATAGCGAAGTCAGCGTTACCTTTTGATACGGCTTCCGCGATCTGCGTCGGAGAGCCCTGGTGCATATGCAGAGACACCCGCGGATAACGCTGAATAAAGCCTTTGATCACTGGCGGAAGAGCATATCTGGCCTGCGTATGCGTGGTGGCAACGTATAACGACCCTTGATCAGGCCAGGTATGTTCTCCGGCCACAGATTTAATCGCATCCACTTTCGACAACACTTCACGGGCAATTCGGATAATCTCATCCCCGGCCGGGGTTATTTGAGTCAGGTGTTTACCACTCCGTGAAAAGATTTGAACACCTAATTCATCCTCCAGCATACGTACCTGCTTACTGATACCCGGCTGAGAGGTATATAACCCTTCTGCAGTTGAAGAAACATTAAGGTTGTGGTTTACGACTTCGACGATATAGCGTAATTGCTGTAATTTCATAGCCCACCATTCCGGGACAAAAGACAGTCAGTGCCTGCGTCCCTGCAAAATAATTATCTGTTAATAATCTCTTTGATTATTAACAGACTACACACGCATTTTTTCTATAACTACTATAGCATTAAACAATTATCAACAGAACAAATAGCTATATCAGTTAAAAATAAAAGGGCCAGCAAACGCTGGCCCTGATGTACTGCACGCTTTATTTTTTAGCTTCCTGCCATTTACCGTCAATATAAAACATTGACCAGCCGGTTGCCTTGCCTTCCTTTTCAGAAGAAATATACTGCTGCTTAGTTTTGCGGCTAAAACGTACCAGGGTTTTATTTCCCTGAGGATCAGCGGCAGGTGCCCGGGTCAGATAAGCGAACTTCTCCGGCAGACGGTCACTGAAACGCTGTAATTCTTCCACCAGCGGTGCCCGGGTTTCACGTGATTTAGGGAATGTATTCGCTGCCAGGAAAATACCTGCAGCACCATCACGTAACACAAAATAAGCATCTGACTTTTCACAGGCTAATTCAGGTAACGGTACCGGATCTTCTTTTGGCGGTGCAACATCACCGTTACGCAGGATTTTACGGGTATTTTTACAGGCGTCATTAGTACAGGCCATATACTTACCGAAACGCCCCATTTTCAGATGCATTTCATTTCCGCATTTCTCACACTCCACCACCGGACCATCATAGCCTTTGATGCGGAACTCACCCTCTTCAATCTGATAGCCATCACAGGATGGGTTGTTACCACAGACATGGAGTTTGCGTTTTTCATCGATCAGGTAGCTGTCCATTGCAGTGCCGCATTTCTGACAACGTGGTCGTGCGCGTAATGCGTTGGTTTCCGCATCATCGCCTTCCAGAATATTTAATACTTCATTTTCCGGAATCAGATTGATGGTCTGTTTACACCGCTCTTTTGGGGGTAATGCATAGCCGGAACACCCGAGAAATACACCGGTTGTCGCGGTGCGTATTCCCATATGTCGCTGGCAGGCCGGACATTCAATTGAGGTGATGACCATCTGGTTAGGCTGCATTCCCCCTTCTTCAGGGTCTTTATCCGCCTGTTCCAGTTGCTGACTGAAATCAGCGAAGAAATGATCCAGTACAGCACGCCAATCCGCCTGATTGCTGGCCACCTGATCAAGGTTGTCTTCCATCCGGGCGGTGAAGTCGTAGTTCATCAGTTCGCGGAAGTTACCTTCCAGCCGGTCAGTCACAATTTCGCCCATCTTCTCGGCATAAAAGCGACGGCTTTCGGTTCTGACGTAACCGCGATCCTGGATAGTTGAGATAATTGACGCGTAAGTCGACGGACGACCGATACCGCGTTTTTCCAGTTCACGAACCAGCGATGCTTCGCTGAAACGGGCCGGTGGCTTGGTGAAGTGACGGGCCGGAAGCACATCAAGTAAAGCCGGGGACTCACCCACCTCAATGGCTGGCAGAGTCAAATCATCATCATTTTTACGTAAAGCCGGCATCACTTTTGTCCAGCCATCGAAACGTAATGTACGTCCTTTGGCTTTAAGACGGTAATCGCCGGCCTGTACAGTCAGTGTGGTTGAATCATACTTCGCCGCCACCATTTGACAGGCAACAAACTGACGCCAGATTAACTGATAAAGTTTCTGCGCATCCGCTTCCATATCTTTGAGCTGTTCGGCGACAACATTCACATCCGAAGGACGAATAGCTTCGTGCGCTTCCTGTGAATTATCCTTGTTCGCATACAGGGTCGCCGTTTTGGGCAGGTATTTGTCACCAAAACTCTCATCAATATAAGTACGTGCCATTTCGATGGCATCCTGACTCAGATTCGTGGAGTCGGTACGCATATAGGTAATATGACCCGCTTCATACAGACGCTGAGCCATCATCATGGTTTTTTTTACCCCAAAGCCCAGCCGCGTACTGGCCGCCTGCTGTAATGTGGAAGTGATAAAAGGTGCGCCGGGCTTACTGCTGGTGGGTTTATCTTCCCGCTCGGTAACCCGGTAAGAGGCTTTTTCCAGCAAAGAAACGGCTGCCTGAGTCGTTTCTTTATTTTCGGGGCGAAAAGCTTTATCACCCTGATGTGTGACCCGCATCAGTAACTCATTGCCCGCGGCGGTATTCAGACGAACGTCAATATCCCAGTATTCTTCCGGAACAAAGGCCTTGATTTCGCGTTCCCGCTCAACCACCAGTCGTACAGCCACAGACTGTACCCGGCCGGCAGATAAACCGCGGGCGACTTTTTTCCACAATAATGGCGATACCATATAGCCGACGACCCGGTCCATAAAACGCCGGGCCTGCTGAGCATTAACACGATCGATATTCAGCTCACCGGGCTGTTCAAATGCCTGACGTATCGCATTTTTGGTAATTTCGTTAAATACCACACGGCTGAAACGCTGGTCATCTCCGCCAATAACTTCCCGTAAGTGCCAGGCTATCGCCTCACCCTCACGGTCCAAATCCGTCGCCAGATAGATGTGATCTGCATCAGCGGCCAGCGCCTGTAATTCAGAAACGACTTTTTCTTTACCCGGTAAAATCTGATAGTTGGCTTTCCAGCCATGCCACGGATCAACGCCCATGCGGTTTACCAGGGCACTTTTCTCGTCTTTCTTACCGGTTTTCGTTGTTTTAGCTTTACCGGCTTCTGCCGTTTTTTTCGCTAACGAACCGCTGGTCGGCAGGTCTCGAATATGACCCACACTGGATTTAACAACGAAGCCACTGCCAAGGTATTTATTAATAGTTTTAGCCTTTGCCGGTGACTCAACAATAACGAGTGCTTTACCCATAGATAACTTTACCTAATAAAAACGTCCTGAAGAACGGGAGAGGATGACTCCCCTGATTTGCAACAAGTGCGCTTGCTGCCGACTCTCACTAATCACGCCACATCATCGATAACTAACCATAGCCCGGATATTAACAGTATGATTAAAATAATCTTTTACTCAGGTATCCTGGCCGCTGACGGCGTGAACTCCCTGATTCGCAAATCGTCCACACTGTACCTGATAAAATCTGTTACGCAACTTTATTAGCATCCTGGCGTATTTATCGCCACTAATAGCACCAATAATTTTGTCCCGGTGGTTACTCTTGCCGTAAAATACCCTCCGGATTTGTAATGATATATCAGCGACAGGAGCATGCTATGAACGGAAAACCCCGGGCTGTTGATTCTGCAACTCTGATTGCACTGGCCAGCGAACAAATGACCGGATATCCGGATTATCTGCCATCCATGGAAATTACAGCTGTACGTCAGCAAGGTAACTTACTGATTTTTAGCGGCCCCTGGTTTGCAGACGCACAGGGATTGCCGACAAAACAAAGTACCGCGGCCTTTAATGTGTTTAAAGCCCTGACACAGGAATTGTCACCTCTGTACTGTCTGAAACAGTAACCCCGGCAATTGCCGGGGTTCGGTTGTCTGTAGCCGCAATAACACAGGCGGTTTACAACAAGGGCTTTTCGCCCTTTTGCCACCATTTAAGCAGCAGGCGTTCTGCAACACTGGCACCACTTTGGGTAAAACGCTCAATGACACTTTTTTTCTTAGTGTAACTTACGGATAATAAATTGAATTCATCCATTTTACTGATAATTACTTCATCACTGGTGGCAATCTCGTCAATCAGCCCGTTTTCCAGAGCCTGACGTCCGTACCAGTGCTCGCCGGTCGCCACCGAGTCAATGTCCAGAGACGGGCGCATTTGATGAACAAATGATTTAAATAACTGATGAGTTTCATTAAGATCTTCGCGAAATTTTTCCCGGCCTTCATCCGTATTTTCGCCAAGCAGCGTCAGCGTCCGTTTATACTGACCGGCCGTATGCAGTTCAATATCAATATCATTACGTTTCAGCAGGCGATTAAAGTTAGGTACCTGAGCAACCACCCCGATGGAGCCGATAATCGCAAAAGGCGCGGCAACAATATGTGAGGCGACACAAGCCATCATATACCCGCCACTGGCAGCCACTTTATCGACTACCGCGGTCAGACGGATCCCGTGATCGCGCAGCCTCTGTAACTGGGACGCTGCCAGGCCATAGCCGTGCACCACACCGCCCGGGCTTTCCAGTTTCAACAACACTTCATCACCGGCGGTGGCCACAGACAGGACAGCTGAAATTTCTTTACGTAAAGAAGCCACTTCGCCGGCATCCATACTGCCTTTAAAATCCAGAACAAATAGTGTTTTCTTTGCCGGTGGCGGGGTTCCCTGCTTCCTTGCCGCTTTTTCTGCTTTGGCTTGCTCTTTCTGTTGCTTTTTCTGCCCTTTCAGCCAGCTTTTCTGCTCATGCTCAGGAAGCGTTGCGACCGCCAGTGTTTGTTTCAGCGTCTGATAATCTTCACCGGGATGACCAAGCTGTAACTGCCCCTGCCCCGTTTTTTTACGGGACGAAACACCAACGCATACCACCACCAGCGCAATAATCGCCACGACCAGGGTGACAATTTTTGCTAAAAATAACCCATATTCTGCAATAAAACTCACTCAGTCCACCTCTGTCACATCGGTTAAAACGCATGTTATTCCGTCCGGTCTGACACAATACAGCCTGTCTCAGACGGTGACGAAACAGGAAATTAACAGCCTGTCCTCAGAGTGTATCATATGATAATTTACGACATAACTGTATGAAATATAAAAAACAAAGGACCCGCCCGTGAACAACCAGTCCGACAACCTAAGTCTGAAAAATCACACTATTCTGGTCACTGGTGCCTCTGATGGCATTGGCCGTGAAGCGGCACTGACCTATGCCCGCCAGGGTGCCAGGGTACTGCTGACCGGCAGAAACCCGCAGAAACTGGAAGATGTCCGCCGGCAAATCGCGGCTTTCGGACAGAGCCCTGCCGAAATATTTCTGCTCGACTTCGCCACCGCTGACGCCGCACAGTGCCGTGAATTTGCTGACCGAATAGCCCGCACCGCCCCGCAACTGGAAGGTGTACTGCATAATGCAGGTATTCTCGGCACGATCCAGCCAATGGCCGATATTCCGGAACAAGAGTGGCAACAGGTCATGAAAATTAATCTGGAGGTGACTTTTTTTCTGACCAGGGCATTACTGCCTTTGCTGCTTAACGCCCCGGCGGCGTCGTTAGTTTTTACCAGTTCCAGTGTCGGACGCGAAGGCCGGGCGGGCTGGGGAAGTTATGCAGTCTCTAAGTTTGCCACCGAAGGCATGATGCAGGTACTGGCCGCCGAATATCAGCACAGTAATTTGCGGGTAAACTGCATTAATCCGGGCGGTACCCGAACCACAATGCGCGCCAGCGCGTTCCCTGAGGAGAATGCAGCACTGCTCAAAACACCGGCAGATATTATGCCTGTTTACTTGTATCTGATGACTGATGCCAGCAGAGGCCAGACGGGGATCAGTTTCGATGCACAGCCCGGCCGTAAAGCCGGTCCGGCAGAATAAACCTGTAAAAAAACCCCGGAGAACCGGGGTTTCAGGCAGGGTAATAACTGTCAGCCTTTACCGTTATTGCGTTTTGATACCGGCCGGCCAGTCGCCGCACGCCCGGTGGCCGCTCGGCCAGCCGTACTGCGGCCAGAAGCCGGACGGCGGGGAGTACTTTTACTGCCAGCCTGGCTGTGCTTTTTCACCGCACGACGGATCTGGTTCGCTTTGGTACGACGACGATCTTTTTCGACCGCAAGTTTGGTTTCTGTTTCTTCCGGCATTTCCACCAGCTGACGCAGATAATTCACTGAGGTCAGATCCATTTCCATATACCCGCCCCGCGGCAAACCTTTGGGCAGAACGATATCACCATAGCGAACGCGCATCAGTCGGCTGACCTGCACACCAACGGCTTCCCATAACCGGCGCACTTCGCGGTTACGCCCTTCGGTCAGGGTTACGTTATACCACTGGTTGAGACCTTCTCCGCCAGCAAACTTAAGGGTTTTAAACGCAGCAGGACCATCTTCCAGCTGAACACCGACACTTAACTGACGAATTTTATCATCATCAATCTGGCCGAAAACGCGGACAGCGTATTCACGCTCCACTTCACGGCTGGGATGCATCAGGCGGTTAGCCAGTTCACCATCGGTGGTAAATAACATTAAGCCACAGGTATTGACGTCGAGACGCCCTACCGCTATCCAGCGCGCGCCGTTGAGGCGAGGCAGACGGTCAAACACCGTCGGACGGCCTTCAGGATCGTTACGGGTACATAACTCACCTTCCGGTTTGTAGTAAGCCAGCACCCGGCACACTTCGCTGGCACTTTCTGCCACACGTACCAGATGACCATCAATACGGATTTTCAGGGAATTGTTGCTTTCGACCCGATCACCCAGGCTGGCGATTTTCCCGTCAACACTGACCCGACCGGCGGAGATAATAGCTTCAATTTCACGGCGCGAACCATGTCCGGCACGTGCTAATACTTTTTGTAACTTTTCGCTCATGGAGCATGCCTCACTGTCGCCTTCCCAGGCCTCAGGTTTAGGGTATATTTAATATTAAAATCAAATACTTACGTAAAAACTGACTGCCATTATACAGGATGGCAGTCACAATGTAACGATTTTTATTATTCAGACAGTTGCAGAGCAATGCTCTGAATCATGGATAAATTAGCGGAACGGATGAGGATCACCGGCACCTTCACGCATAATTTCCGGGGCATCGCCGGTTAAATCAACCACTGTGGTCGGTTGCTGACCGATAGTACCGCCATTCAGGATCAGATCGACCTGCTTACCGATACTTAACTGGATCTCTTCCGGATCTGACTCGGCAAAATCATTCCCCGGTAACATAAGTGTGGTGGACATTAACGGTTCGTTGAGTGCTTCCAGTAATGCCTGAGCTACCGGATGGGAAGTTACGCGCAGACCGATAGTTTTGCGCTTATCATTCATCAAGCGCCGCGGCACTTCTTTGGTTGCCTTAAGTAAAAAGGTATAGCACCCCGGGGTATTATTTTTAATTAAGCGGAAGGCACTGTTATCTACCTGAGCATAGGTCGACAGTTCAGAAAGATCACGACACATCAGTGTAAAATGGTGTGAATCATCCAGCTGACGGAGCCGGCAAATTCTCTCCAGCGCCGACTTATCTTCAAGTTTGCATCCCAGTGCATAGCCGGAATCGGTCGGATAAACAATCACACCGCCTTTATTCAGATAATCCACCGCCTGACTGATCAGACGTGGTTGTGGATTCTCCGGATGGATATAAAAAAACTGACTCATACTTCGCTCCCTGCACCGGTTTGCAACGGTGCACTACTTTGAATTTCCGGAAAACGCAGCCATACCGCTTCAGCACCGGCCGGTAACCACAGTTTTCGGCCCAGTTCTATCCAGGCGCAAGGCTGATGAAAATCAGATCCCTGAGATGCGGCCAGTCCGTAATCCTGAGCATATCGGGTTAACTGCTGGCGTTCATCAGGTGCCTGCTGGCACTGGGCAACTTCCATGGCATCTCCGCCGTGGTCGGCAAAAAATTTCAGCAACCGCTTTAACCATTTTGCCGATAGATCATAGCGTCCGGGGTGGGCAACCACCGCCCTGCCTCCGGACTGATGGATCGCATCAATTGCCTGTTCTATTGTACACCATTGGGCGGGCACATATCCGGTTTTGCCCCGCGCCAGATACTGTTTAAAGACCTGAGCCATGGTGGAGGCTTTACCACACCCGACCAGATAGCGGGCAAAATGGCCACGGGTTATCTGCCCTTCCCCCGCCAGTGCACTCGCACCTTGTAACGCGCCGGGGATATTTGCCCGCTCAAGCCTGCGGGCGATCTCTTCAGCTCTCTGCCAGCGTTTCTGATGCTGGCTATCAAGAAGTGCACAGAGAGCCGGATGATTAATGTCCATCCCCAGACCAACAATATGGATTTCGTGGTTTTCCCATAGTGTTGAAATTTCCACACCACTCATCAGTTGCAATGGCAACTGATGCCTGGCAATGGCCTGGCGGGCCGGTTCAATCGCATTTGTTGTATCGTGGTCGGTAATAGCCAGCACATCGACTCCGCGCTCATGTGCCCTTAACACCAGCTCTTCTGCACTGAGCACTCCGTCGGATGCCCGGGTATGGCTATGTAAATCATACAGCTGAAATGCCGTTGGTTCTGTCAAATTAACTCCAATAACTGATCCTTTGTGCGGATACAGGGATTTTAGCAATAACTGGAAAAGATGTATTGACAATCCGCGCATGAACCAGTTAACTAGTACACAAGTTCAGATAAGGATACTTCTCATGTTGGTTATGACTTTACATTCTTCACGCTGGTGGCGCATGACTCTCCCCTGACCGGGCGATGTTGTCGTGCACCGTAAGTGTAACCACAGTGCAGATTTCAGGGCCCGCAGAATGCGGGCTTTTTGTTGAAAAAAATTCAGAGAAATAACCATGGCTAAAGCAAAACCAGAATTAAAAATTATTACCGGTGATGCCCCCTACAGGGATGACCCGGCCGCGGTTTTCAACCAGCTTTGCGGTGCCCGTCCGGCCACTCTGCTGCTGGAATCTGCCGATGTGGACAGTAAAGATAACCTGCAAAGTCTGTTAATTACCGATAGCGCTTTAAGGATCAGTGCTATGGGGCAACAGGTTTCGGTTCAGGCGCTTTCCGAAAATGGTGCCAGCCTGCTTCCCCTGCTGGATGCTGCACTGCCCGCCAGTGTCGATATCCGGGTACGTCCTGATGGTCGCGAATTCTTTTTTCCGGCGATCGATCCGTTACAGGATGAAGACTCACGCCTGAAATCCGTATCAGTATTTGATGCTCTGCGTTTAATTCCTTCACTGGTAGAACACAGTGACCGACACCGTGAATCGGTTATGCTGGGGGGGCTGTTTGCCTATGATTTAGTTGCCGGGTTCGAAACATTACCGGAACTCGATAACCACCAGCGCTGCCCCGATTATTGCTTTTATCTGGCAGAGACGTTACTGGTCATCGACCACCAGTCGCGGACGGCCAGGCTGCAGGCCAGCGTGTTTACCCCGTCCGCCAGCGAATTTCAGCGTTTGCAGCAACGTATTCACCAGTTGAATCAGCAAATGCAGCAGCCTGCTGCTGCTCTGGTGGCGAAAAAAGTCGAGCAGATGGAACTGAACTGTAACCAGAGCGACGAAGTCTATTGCGATGTTGTCAGTAAACTTCAGCATGCCATCCGCATCGGAGAGATTTTTCAGGTTGTTCCGTCGCGCCGTTTCTCATTACCCTGCCCGTCGCCACTGGCAGCCTACGATACCCTGAAACGCAGCAATCCGAGCCCCTATATGTTCTTTATGCAGGACCGGGATTTCACACTGTTCGGTGCTTCCCCGGAAAGTTCATTAAAATATTCCGCAGCCTCCCGTCAGATAGAAATTTACCCGATTGCCGGTACCCGTCCCCGCGGACGGAATGCCGCCGGGGAACTGGATAAAGATCTGGATAGCCGGATTGAGCTGGAAATGCGTACCGACCAGAAAGAACTGGCGGAGCATTTGATGCTGGTCGACCTGGCCCGTAATGATCTGGCACGGATTTGTGTGCCCGGCAGCCGCCATGTTGCTGACCTGACGAAAGTCGACCGCTACACCTTTGTGATGCACCTGGTCTCCCGGGTGATCGGCACCCTGCGCGAAGACCTCGATGTGCTACATGCTTACCGCGCCGTCATGAATATGGGGACCCTGAGTGGTGCGCCTAAAGTCAGGGCAATGCAGCTGATTGCCGAATCAGAAGGTACCCGCCGCGGGTCATACGGCGGCGCTGTCGGCTACTTTACCGGCAGCGGTGACTTTGATACCTGTATTGTTATTCGTTCAGCCTATGTCGAAGAAGGCATTGCCACAGTACAGGCCGGCGGCGGTGTGGTACTGGATTCGGTCCCCCAGGCGGAAGCCGACGAAAGCCGCAATAAGGCACGCGCAGTATTACGCGCCATTGCGACAGCTCATCACTGTAAGGAGATTTTCTGATGGCTGATATTTTACTGCTGGATAACTTTGATTCATTTACCTATAACCTGGTCGATCAGTTACGTACTTTTGGTCACCGCGTGATGGTGTACCGTAACAGTCTGCCTGTCGAAACACTGCTCGAACAGCTGCGCAGTATGGAAAATCCGGTACTGATGCTTTCTCCGGGGCCGGGGGCACCTGCTGATGCGGGGTCAATGCCTGCGCTACTGGCTGCAGTGCGCGGAAAAGTACCGGTTATCGGTATCTGCCTCGGTCACCAGGCGATTGTTGAGAGTTATGGCGGCACTGTCGGCCAGGCGGGTGAAATACTGCATGGTAAAGCATCGGCTATCAGTCATGACGGCCAGGAAATGTTCAGTGGCTTACCTGACCCGTTACCTGTCGCCCGTTACCATTCGCTGGTCGGCAGCAATATTCCGCCGGATCTCACCGTAAACGCCACCTTTAACGGTATGGTGATGGCCATCCGTCATGATGAAGATAAAGTCTGTGGTTTTCAGTTCCATCCTGAGTCAATTCTGACGACACGGGGAGCAACATTACTGGAACAGACCCTCAGCTGGGCGCTTAGCGACTAAAGGATTTGCCGATGCAACAGATTCTGGAACAACTCTATCAGGGAAAAAATATTGACCGGCAACAAAGCGAGCGGCTTTTCTCTGCCATCATCACCGGTGAAATGGATCCCGTCTCGCTGGGTGCCGCATTGATCGCCATGAAAGTGCGGGGCGAAACTCCCGATGAAATTGCCGGAGCCGCCACAGCCTTACTGGATAACGCACGCCCTTTCCCGCGGCCTGACTATCTGTTTGCCGATATTGTCGGTACCGGCGGTGACGGCAGTAACAGTATCAATATTTCAACCGCCAGTGCTTTTGTCGCAGCGGCCTGTGGTCTGAAGGTCGCTAAACATGGCAACCGCAGCGTATCCAGTAAATCCGGGTCTTCGGACCTGCTGGCGGCGTTTGGTATTAACCTCGATATGACAGCGGAAAATGCCCGCGCGGCACTGGACCAACAGAACCTCTGTTTTCTGTTCGCCCCTCAGTACCACAGTGGTTTTCGCTATGCGATGCCGGTACGCAAGCAGTTACAGACACGGACACTGTTTAATGTGCTCGGGCCGCTGATTAACCCTGCCCGGCCGCCATTGGCACTGATCGGCGTTTACAGCCCGCAGTTAATTCAGCCGGTGGCCGAAACGCTGAAAGTGCTGGGTTATCGCCGCGCGGCCGTGGTACATGGCGGCGGGATGGACGAAATAGCGATCCATGCGCCGACACAGGTGGCAGAATTACGCGACGGGGAAATCACCCGCTATGACATCAGTCCGCCGGACTTCGGGCTGGAATTCCATGAAAAAGAGTCGCTGGCGGGCGGTACGCCTCAGGAAAATCGTGATATTTTACGTCAGTTACTGCAGGGTAATGGTCAGACGGCTCACGAACAGGCTATTGCAATTAATGTCGCGATGCTGATGAAATTATTCGGTAATGAAGATTTACGCCATAACGCTGAACAGGCTATTGCCATGATCCGCAGTGGCCGGGCGTATGAGTTAGTCACTGCACTGGCAGCAAGAGGATAATCATGAAGGGTACCGTTTTAGAAAAAATAGTTGCAGATAAAGCTCTCTGGCTGGCAGCGCGTAAAGCACGACAACCCCTTTCAGACTTTCAACAGGCGCTGGTGCCTTCGGCGCGTAATTTCTACCAGGCATTACAGCGTGATAAGAGTGCCTTTATTCTGGAATGTAAGAAAGCCTCACCGTCAAAGGGGCTGATTCGCGAAGACTTCGACCCTGCAGCGATTGCTGCCGTTTACCGTGACTACGCTTCTGCAGTTTCGGTTCTGACCGATGAGAAATACTTTCAGGGCAATTTTGAATTTTTACCTGAAGTCAGTGCCGCTATTACTCAGCCTGTCCTGTGCAAAGATTTTATTATTGACCCTTATCAAATCTATCTGGCCCGCTATTATCAGGCCGATGCCATTTTACTGATGTTGTCGGTACTGGATGATCAGCAGTATCAGGCTCTGGCCGATGTTGCCCATTCGCTGAATATGGGGGTACTGACCGAAATCAGTAACCAGCAGGAGCTGGATCGGGCGCTTAAGCTGAAACCACGGGTCGCAGGAATCAATAATCGTGACCTGCGCGACCTGTCAATTGATTTAGATAAGACCCGTCAGCTGGCACCGCAATTGCCTCAGGACACCATTGTGATCAGTGAGTCCGGTATTTATGACTACCAGCAGATTGCTGAACTGCGCCGTTATGCCAATGGCTTCCTGATAGGTTCTTCATTAATGTCAGAAGACAACCTGGCGGTGGCGGTTCGCCGGGTATTGATCGGTGATAACAAAGTCTGCGGACTGACCCGCAGTGAAGATGCCGCAGCCGCATGGCAAGCCGGTGCGGTTTATGGCGGAATCATCTTTGCACAGGGCTCACCACGCCAGGTCAGCCTCCGTCAGGCGGAGGAAATTGTTGCAGCTGCTCCGTTGAAGTTTGTCGGAGTCTTCCGAGACCAGCCGGCCGAAGAGGTGGCCGGTATCGCCAGCCATTTGCGGTTGAGTGCTGTTCAGCTACATGGCAGTGAATCGGCTGAATTTATTGCTGCGCTGCGTCAGCAGTTACCGTCACAGATTGCTATCTGGAAGGCTTTCAGTATCAGCGACCATCTGCCGGAGCGTAACCTGCCTGATACGGATCGTTATCTGTTTGATAACGGTAACGGCGGCAGCGGTCAGCGTTTTGACTGGTCACTGCTGCAAGGACAGGACTTACATAATGTTATGCTGGCCGGCGGGCTGAATGCGGAAAACTGTGCAGAAGCGGCCCTGACCGGCTGTGCCGGTCTGGATTTTAATTCCGGTGTTGAAACTGCTCCCGGCATCAAGGATCCGAAAAAACTGGCGGACGTTTTCCGGCAATTACGAGCTTACTAATCAGGATGCGTCATCTGACGATACAGGAAATTGAGCTATGACTTTACTGAACCCCTATTTTGGTGAATTTGGCGGGATGTATGTTCCGCAAATTCTGATGCCGGCACTCAGCCAGCTGGAAGAAGCTTTTGTCAGTGCCCAGCGTGATCCTGAGTTCCAGGCTGAGTTTGTGCGACTGTTAAAAGACTACGCCGGACGACCGACTGCGCTGACCCTGTGCCGGAATATTACCGAAGGTACCCGTACCCGCCTCTACCTGAAACGCGAAGATTTATTACACGGCGGTGCTCACAAAACAAATCAGGTGCTGGGACAGGCATTACTGGCGAAACGGATGGGCAAAAACGAGATTATCGCGGAAACCGGGGCCGGACAACATGGTGTTGCTTCTGCCATTGCCTGTGCCTTACTGGGTATGAAATGCCGGATTTATATGGGCGCCAAAGATGTGGAACGTCAGTCGCCGAATGTATTCAGAATGCGCCTGATGGGTGCAGAAGTCATTCCGGTACACAGTGGTTCAGCCACCCTGAAAGATGCCTGTAATGAGGCTCTGCGCGACTGGTCTGGCAGTTACGAGACCGCACACTATATGCTGGGTACCGCGGCTGGCCCGCACCCGTTCCCGACTATCGTCCGTGAATTTCAGCGTATGATTGGCGAAGAGACCCGCGTACAGATTATGGAACACGAAGGCCGTCTGCCTGATGCGGTGATTGCCTGCGTGGGTGGCGGATCCAATGCTATCGGAATGTTCGCTGATTTTATTGATGAATCTTCTGTCGGGCTGATTGGCGTCGAACCGGCGGGACTCGGCATTGAATCCGGACAACATGGTGCGCCGTTAAAACACGGTAAAACCGGTATCTATTTCGGTATGAAGGCACCCATGATGCGTACAGAAGACGGGCAGATTGAAGAGTCTTATTCCATTTCTGCCGGACTCGACTTCCCGTCAGTCGGCCCGCAACATGCCTGGCTGAACAGTATCGGCCGCGCAGATTATGTTTCAGTTACCGATGATGAAGCTCTGGAAGCATTTAAAGATCTGTCACGCCACGAAGGTATTATCCCGGCGCTGGAATCCTCCCATGCGCTGGCCCATGCGCTGAAAATGGCCCGTCAGGCGCCGGAAAAAGAACAATTACTGGTTGTTAACCTCTCAGGCCGCGGTGATAAAGACATATTTACGGTGCATGATATTCTGCAGCAGCGAGGAGAAATCTGATGGAACGTTATTCTGCTTTATTTAATCGCCTGGCTGAGCGTAAAGAAGGTGCTTTTGTGCCATTTGTCACGCTGGGAGATCCGGGGGCTGAGTTATCGCTGCAAATTATCGATGCGCTGGTCGCCGGAGGGGCGGATGCCCTGGAGCTGGGTTTCCCGTTCTCTGATCCCCTGGCTGACGGCCCGACAATTCAGGCGGCCAACCTGCGCGCTTTCAGCGCTGGGATGGACAGCAACAAAAGCTTCGATATTATCACTCAGGTACGTAATAAATATCCGGATCTGCCGATTGGCTTGTTAATTTACGCGAATCTGGTTTTCAGTCCCGGCATTGATGCGTTTTATGCCCGCTGCCAGCAAGCCGGTGTCGATTCGGTTCTGGTCGCTGATGTCCCCATGGAGGAGTCACAGCCCTTCCGTCAGGCAGCAATGCGGCACCATATTGCGCCAATCTTTGTCTGCCCGCCGAATGCCAGTGATGATTTATTACGTGAAATCGCATCTCACGGCCGCGGATATACTTATCTGTTATCCCGTGCCGGTGTCACCGGTACCGAACATAAAGCCGCCCTGCCGTTGCAGCATATAATCAGCAAACTGCATGAGTACCATGCAGCCCCCCCGATTCAGGGCTTCGGTATTTCTGAACCTTCTCAGGTGAAGGAATCTATCGCTTCCGGTGCTGCAGGGGCAATATCCGGTTCTGCCGTCGTCAGAATTATCGAACAGAACCTGCAACAGCCCGCCATAATGCTGAAAAAACTGACCGACTTTGCTGCCTCATTAAAAGCGGCCACCCGCTGATAGCCCTTTTCTCCGACAGACAGGCACCCCGCGGTGCCTTTTTTGGCAACAAAACTGGTAGATTAAAAATTTAGGATTACACTATAAGTGTACCGGAAAATCCCGGCATAACCTTTATTATACAGGGAGGCAGTAAATGAAGTTTATTAAGGTATTAGCCAGTGCAGTACTGGCATCAGTGGTGGCATTATCATTAACTGCCTGTGCGCCCGGCCCGAAAAAAGAAGGTACCGGTGGTTATATTGATGACACCGTGATCACCACCAAAGTCAAAGCTCAGTTACTGGGTACCAAAGAACTCAGATCGACCGAAATTAAAGTCGAAACATTTAAAGGACGTGTGCAACTCAGTGGTTTTGTGTCCAACCTGCAAACAGCAAGCCGTGCAGTTGAAGTTGCCCGCAGAGTGCCTGGTGTCACCTCGGTGGTTGATAATATGCAGATCAAATAGCTGAACTGTATTACAGAAAAAGCGCAGCAATGCGCTTTTCCTTATTCTGCCCCCGATGTTCCTTTGTATCCCCCCTGCAAAAATCACCCTGACTGACTTTATTCGGCTGCCGGTATATATCATCGCCGATGAAAACAAAGCGCCCGATACAGAGTATCGGGCGTATCGGAAATAATGTTTTATTCAGCAATATCCGTCCCTGCGAATAACGCAGGCAAGGTACTCAGAAGCTGTAACCTACACCGAAGAAGAAGACCCACGGATTAATGTTAGTTTTGATGCTTTGCTGATCGCCATTGGCTTTGAATTTCACTTTGGTATTAATGTCCATGTACCACAGGGATGTATTCAGCATCCAGTGCTGATTAATCTGGTAGTCCATACCCAGTTGTCCGGCCACGCCCCAGGAGTCCTTCACATGCAGATCAGATAAACCCGCCGCGCGTCCGGTGTCATTGAATTTGTTATTAAAGAAGGTCGTGTAGTTAACACCGATACCGGCATAAGGCTGGAATTTAGAGCTATTATCCAGGAAGTAATACTGGGCCATCAGTGTCGGCGGTAACTGGTGAACGGTGGCCAGAGTGCCCGTCGGCCCCAGTCCGACCTTGTGGCGGAAAGGCGTGGCTGCCAGTAATTCAACACCAATATGGTCCGTCGCCATATAAGTAAAAGTCAATCCCAGCTGGGTATTGTTACTGACATTAAATTCACCTAAGCCCAGCACATTATCAGAACCCCCGGTCGGCCGGACAGTTGCGCTGCCAGCCCTGATAAAGAAGTCACCTGCCTGGTGAGCTGACGCTGCTGCCGGTAACAGTGCTGCCAGTAATAATGCAATTTTTCCGATTTTCATAGCCACTCCTCTCCTGAACTCGTCTGCTTTTATTGTTTTCAATGTGAACAATTTTTACATTGTATTTTGTTGTTGCTATGTGTATCGCGATTCACGCAGAAAATCATGTTTTTCCCGCCTGAAAAAATAGTTAAAAAACAAAGCCTTGATCCAGATCAATTTTTATCAGCTAACAGTTTCGCGTTTTAACTAAAAAAATTGTCTTAGATCTTCTGTTAATAATCCGGAGTATTAAGGCTATAATCGTTCAAAAAAAGCCCGATAATGAGTATTAATCATCCGGGCGGAGATAAAAGCAGAAAGTTATGTAAGTGAGGGTGCCCGCAGGCGTGGTTAACATGTACAATCTTGCGGTTAATTCATTTGTTTCCCAAAGGAGTGTACATGTCTCTCACGGCCAGCTCGTTATACCGTGATTCCGCAAATTTTTTGCGCCACCAGCTAAAAACGATAACACTGATCTCTCTGGTCAGCGCTTTCGTTACCGTTCTGCTGGGTACCGTTTTTTCTCCGGGTGCCGAACAGCTGTCTGCATTAATGCAAAGCAATGACAACGCAGGCTCACTGATTGAAGTGCTGCAGAATATGTCACCCGAACAGCAAAGAATATTACTGCACAGCTCGGCTGTCGGCACTCTGGCTGCTTTACTGGGTAACACATTATTACTGGGCGGGATGCTGGTGCTGATCCCGTCGGCTTCTTCCGGTAAACGGCTCAGTGCCTTAGGGGCGATAGGAGCCTCTGTCGGTTTTCTGCCTGCTTTACTTATTCAGACCTTTATCGTGACACTGATCGTTCAGCTCGGTTTTATGGCCTTTGTCATCCCGGGGATTTTTCTGGCAGTTCTGTTTTCCCTGTCTCCGGTATTACTGAGCCAGAAACGTGCCGGTATTTTCGGCTCGATGAAACAAAGCGTGCCACTGGCCTGGAACAATATGAAAGCCCTGGCTCCCGCGGTTATTTGCTGGTTGCTGGCTAAAGTTGTGTTGATGTTTATCTTCGCTTCGCTCACCGCACTTCCTGCAACAACAGCGGCTATTATCGCCACCACTCTGGGTAATTTTCTGTCAGCAATGCTGGTAATCTATCTGTTCCGTGTGTATATGCTGATACGCTAACCGTCTGTTTTACTTTTTCGGCTCGCCTGCCGGTGAGCCGCATTATCCGGACCTGCTATGAAACAATTACTGGACTTTTTGCCTCTTGTCGTCTTTTTCATTTTTTATAAGCTATACGATATTTTCGTTGCCTCAGGCGCACTGATTGCCGCAACCGCGATTGCACTGGTTATCAGCTGGGTGCTGTACAAAAAACTGGAAAAAATGACTATCATTACGTTTATTCTGGTGACTGTATTTGGTTCTTTGACACTGATTTTCCATAATGATGAATTTATAAAATGGAAAGTGACGGTTATTTATACATTATTTGCTGCCGCATTGTTATTCAGTCAGTGGTGGATGGAACAACCATTAATTCAGTCAATGCTGGGTAAAGAGCTGGTATTACCTTCCGCAGTCTGGCGACGTTTGAATATTGCCTGGGCAATATTTTTCTTCGTTTGCGGGCTGGTCAATATTTATGTCGCATTCTGGTTGCCTGAATCTTTCTGGGTTAACTTTAAGGTCTTCGGCCTGACCGCATTAACTCTGCTATTTACTGCTGCCTGTGGTCTTTATATATGGCGGCATCTGCCACGCGAAGAAAAGTAATACCCGGGTGGCCTTCCTGCAGGCCACTTTTTAAATAAAGAGAATAATAAATGACCGACAGTCTGAGACAGCCGCAAGGTGAGATGGTGCTGCGTACACTGGCAATGCCGGCAGATACCAATGCAAATGGTGATATATTTGGTGGCTGGTTAATGTCCCAGATGGATATGGGGGGAGCGATTCTGGCAAAAGAAATCGCCAATGGCCGTGTTGTTACTGTGCGTGTCGACGGTATGACATTTCTTAAACCCGCCGCTATCGGTGACGTTGTCACTTGTCATGCCCGCTGTATACGTACCGGAAACAGTTCAATTACTATTAATGTTGAGGTATGGATTAAAAAAGTTTCTTCCGAGCCGATTGGTCAGACTTACTGCACCACAGAAGCCGTATTTATTTACGTTGCGGTGGATGATAAAGGAAAACCAAGGAAACTCAGTGAGCTGATAGCCAATAAAAGCTACCCGTAACACCCTGCCGTGAGAGGTAAAGCGCATAACTGCGCTTTACCTCTCAGCAACAGCTATTATTGCACTGATGAACTGCCATCAATTTTAAACAATATAGTCATCGTCAGTCCGGTGCCTGGCTTGCCACTCTGGTAACGCCAGCGCCGCATCGCCTGTTTAACTTCGCGATCAAACATATTCTTCGGCTGCGCCTCAATAATACGCTCATTCACGACCCTGCCATCACTGTCCACATCGAACTGTACTTTCACCCGTCCTTCAAGGTGAAAAGCCAGAGCTCTGGCCGGGTAGGCCGGGCTGGTAATACTGACCGCCTGTGGTTTACCCTGAGAAATACTTTGCTGATCATTACGCGACGTTTGCGGCGCGGTTTGTGCTTTGGTCTGATCTGCCGGATTATTTTTTTGTTGTGCTGTCAGTGTCGGTTTATTTTCAGTCACAGGCTTTTCGACCGGTTTTATTACAGGCTTAGGTTTGACTGCTTTTTTCTTCACCTCATGGCGTTTTTTTACCTCAGGTTTCGGCTTCGGTTTCGGCTCCGGTTTGGCAATCGGTACCGGTTTATCCAGAGGGGGTTCGGGAGCCGGGGCCGGCTGTGGTTCAGGTTGTGGCTGCACTGGCTGAGGTGTCGGAGGGGTCACAGGCTGTACCGGCTCCGGCTGGCTTTTCGCCGCCTCAGGCTGAACCTCCGGAGCAACCATCGACACGCTGATAGCAGACTGGGGTGTGGGCACGTTCAGGACCTGGTTGAATGAGGCAAACAGCAACCCGGCAACCACCGCACCATGAAGAGCGACTGATACCACCATGGATAATGAAAAACGTTTTGGAAATTGTTCTGTAAGAGTGCTCATAGCTATCTGGTCAGTTCAGTGATGAATCATTTTAAATGCAAATAGCAATCAGTTTCAATACGTATCGCTGACGGATATGTGCCATTTTATTTGCACTGATGGCGCGGTTAGCTTAACGTTGGGTTCTCAATTTTTTGCCGTAAGAGATAATCATCGTGTTATACGTCATTTACGCTGAAGACTTCCCTGACTCACTGGAAAAAAGGCAGTCTGTGCGCCCTGCCCACCTGGCTCGTCTGCAATTATTGCAGGATGAAGGAAAATTAATTGTTGCCGGTCCAATGCCAGCCGTCGACAGTAACGAACCCGGAGTCGCGGGATTCACCGGTTCTACCGTGATCGCTGAATTTCCATCCCTCGAAGATGCTCAATCCTGGGCTAACGATGACCCCTACGTAGCAGCCGGTGTTTACCAGAAAGTGACGGTCAGGCCATTTAAAAAGGTCTTCTGAGCTGATGAAATGCTGATCCAGCACATATTGTGACTGATAAGCGCCGGGCAAAAAATGCAATACACTGTACTGCGCTTTTTGCCCGCAAACGGATATTGTCAGTCGCGGCTTATATACAATGTGCACTGCTCAGAGATGACAGACAGATTCAGTTCGCTCCACAGTACAGTATCCCCCTTTGCCCTGTGACAGCCTGCTATACTGATAGGAGTATTCTGCCGCCACACGGGCTGAAGTTTGTTGCCGGCGAACTCCGATGAGCGGCACAGGATTATTCATTCGATATGGCAGGAGGTTTATATGAAATATCACGTATTAGTTTTTCATAAAGACGGAACAACCGAAACCAGGCAAACAGAAGCAGACAATATACCGAAAACCATAACTATCACCATCGAACGTCCCCCGCAACAAACTACTACAGAATCCCCCCCGGAAAATGTACCTCAGGAAGTCGATGTCCGGATGACACGTCATATTGCAGGTAAAAGATATTTGTTCGCCATGCTAAAGCAGGGGTTTATCAATCTGGAAGAGGCTGAGAAAGCGATTATTCATGCCAGGCTGCCTTCAATTCCCGGATAGATTACACCCGTATCGCCGCTCTGCGGGGCGGTTTCCGGCTATCCTTTTTAGAATATGTGTATACCGGCAGACAGGGTAACCGGCGGATAACATAACACAGCGGGCGACATGATATTCTGTTATTCCTCACCGCCAGTATTACACTGCATCTCCGCCAGATAATTTTCAGAAATAATGGGTAACCGACGGCCCCAGTTCCGGAAGTATAAACAGCAGTGATCGCCTTTGTTGTTTCGCAAGCTGATGTCTGATTAACCGGATATGTGTATAACGCCGTGACTGGGCCTCCAGCCAGCGTACTTTACGGCGATTACTTTGCCGCGCCATCCGCCAGCGCCCGACTTCGTTTCTGCTTCTTTTCATGATTACCTCCCGTGAGTATCATTTCGGCCAGTATACGCCGTTATTCCCCGGATCCAACGCTGCTTTCAGAAAAGGTTTCACAATATGCTGAGTACACGTACACTCAATAGATAAAGCATAAACCGGAATTCCATTTAATGACGACATTCTATTCCTTCGTTAACGGGTTTATATTGTTTGGCTACTGGCTGCTGATCGCTGCCGTTACCCTGAGAATTTTAATGAAGCGCAGGACCGCCTCTTCCTCGATGGTCTGGTTGCTTATTATTTATATTCTGCCACTGGTGGGAATAATTGCTTATCTGAGTTTCGGTGAATTATATCTCGGTAAACGCCGGGCGGAGCGTGCCAGAACGATGTGGCCTGCCACTTCCCGGTGGCTGGCGGACTTAAAAAAGTCATCTCATATTTTTGCAACCAGTACCAGCAGTGTTGCCAGTGCTTTATTTAAGCTATGTGAGCATCGCCACGGGATCGCCGGAGTCAAAGGTAACCAACTGGAATTACTGACCAGCTCAAATGACGTAATGCGTTCGCTTATCCGGGATATTGACCTGGCAGAACACAATATTGAGATGGTGTTTTATATCTGGCAACCCGGAGGCCAGGCTGATGACGTGGCAGCGGCATTAATTACTGCCGCCCGCAGAGGGGTTTTCTGTCGGCTGATGCTCGACTCAGCCGGAAGCCGCAGTTTTTTCCGCAGTCCGTGGCCGAAAAAATTCCGCGAGGCCGGTATCGACGTTGTCGAATCTTTGCAGGTAAACCTGCTGAGGGTATTTTTTCGTCGCATGGACCTGCGCCAGCACCGTAAAATAGTGCTGATTGATAACTATATTGCCTATACCGGCAGTATGAACCTGGTTGACCCGCGGTTTTTTAAACAGGATGCCGGTGTCGGACAATGGGTTGATTTAATGGCCAGAATGGAAGGTCCTGTGGCTATCACACTGGGGATTGTGTTTTCCTGTGACTGGGAAATTGAAACCGGTAAACGCATTCTTCCGCCCCGGCCCGATGAAACTATTATGCCCTTTGAAGAAGCCAGTGGACATATTATTCAGGTAATAGCCTCAGGTCCCGGTTTTCCCGAAGATGTGATCCATCAGGCACTGCTGACTGCCGTCTATTCAGCACGTGAACAGTTGATCATGACAACACCTTATTTTGTACCCAGTGATGATCTGCTGCACGCTATCTGTACCGCCGCATTACGTGGTGTTGATGTCAGCCTGATCGTGCCACAAAAAAACGACTCATTGCTGGTCGGCTGGGCCAGTCGTGCGTTCTTTACCGAACTACTGGCAGCAGGGGTTAAAATTTATCAGTTCAGCGACGGCCTGTTACATACCAAAAGCGTGCTGGTTGACGGGGAACTTTGCCTGGTGGGTACCGTCAATCTTGATATGCGCAGTCTGTGGCTCAATTTTGAGGTGACTCTGGTGATTGATGATGCCGGTTTCGGTGATGATCTTAGCTGTGTACAGCAGGATTATATTCTGCGCTCACAGTTACTGGATGGCCGTGAGTGGGCAAAACGGCCCTACTGGCGCAGGATAATCGAACGACTGTTTTACTTCTTTAGCCCTTTACTGTAAAAAAGGCCGCATATTTCTATCAATAAATACGGGCTGATCATGGATCTTAATAATCGTCTTACAGAAGATGAAACGCTGGAACAGGCATACGATATTTTTCTGGAACTGGCAGGGGATAATCTGGATCCTGCAGACATTATCCTGTTTAACTTACAGTTCGAAGAGCGTGGCGGTGCCGAGCTTTCAGACCCTTCAGAAGACTGGAACGAACATGTCGATTTTGATCTTAATCCGGACTTTTTTGCCGAGGTCATTATCGGATTAGGCGATGCCGACGGGGAGCCTGTTACCGATGTGTTTGCCAGAGTCCTGTTATGTCGTGAAAAAGATCATAAACTGTGCCATATCCTGTGGCGTGAATAATCAGCCTGTCTGATGCCCGCATTTATCCGTTTCCATACCCTGCGGAGGAAACGGATATCTTTGTCCGGGCTAGGGTTCACAAAGCATACCAGAGTCCTTCATCCGGCTCGCTGTTCTGGCAGATAACCGCCAAATTACCGGTTATCTGGTTAAGCCGGCTTATCGGGCCGTAAACCGGCAGATAAATAATTATTAACAAAACTTAATAAATACTCCCCACCTCCTGATCTGCCTCACACACAAAATCAACAAATACAAACATTTAAAAAACAAACTTGCTACATAAGCGGATAACTGATAAAGCTGAATGGTATCAGCTTGCATATAAATTGATCTGCATCAGTGCCTGTATTGCAACATATCCATAATCTGAACGTAACCGGACTTCATTAATTCATGCTGATATGAGATTCTTTTAGTAAGCACCGTATAAAAGCGGACAGTGGTAGCGATCTGACACGTATGTTTACTAAAAAAGTTTAATTTTCCTTCAGGAGATAAGCATGACTGTAACAAACGTTGCTGAATTGAATGGGCTGGTAGAAAGAGTCAGGCAAGCACAACAGCAGTATGCAGGCTTTAGTCAGGAGCAGGTTGATAAGATCTTCAGGGCCGCAGCATTAGCTGCCGCAGATGCCCGGATACCGCTGGCGAAAATGGCGGTCGCTGAGTCAGGAATGGGGATCGTCGAAGACAAAGTCATCAAAAACCATTTCGCTTCGGAATATATTTACAACGCTTACAAGGACGAAAAAACCTGCGGTATCCTCGACACTGATGATACTTTCGGCACTATGACTATTGCCGAACCTATCGGAATTATCTGCGGGATTGTCCCGACCACCAACCCGACGTCGACGGCCATTTTTAAAGCCTTAATCAGTCTGAAAACCCGTAACGGAATCATTTTCTCCCCGCATCCGCGGGCAAAAAACGCCACCAACAAAGCAGCAGATATCGTGTTACAGGCTGCCATTGCGGCCGGTGCTCCGCCCGATATTATTGGCTGGATTGATGAGCCATCCGTTGAATTATCTAACCAGTTAATGCACCACCCCGACATTAACCTGATCCTCGCCACCGGTGGACCGGGTATGGTTAAAGCAGCCTACAGTTCCGGTAAACCTGCTATTGGTGTCGGTGCCGGTAATACACCGGTCGTTATCGATGATACTGCTGATATAAAACGAGCGGTCGCTTCTATTCTGATGTCAAAAACCTTCGACAATGGTGTTATCTGCGCCTCTGAGCAATCAGTGATTGTTGACAGCTCTGTGTATGACGCAGTACGTGAACGGTTTTCGACCCACGGCGGTTATCTGCTGCAGGGAAGTGAATTAAAAGCTGTGCAGGATATCATTCTGAAAAACGGGGGCCTGAACGCAGGGATTGTCGGCCAGCCGGCGACAAAAATTGCTGAGATGGCAGGGATCAGTGTGCCTCCGGATACTAAAATTCTGATTGGTGAGGTCAGTGATATTGATGAATCTGAACCTTTTGCCCATGAAAAACTGTCGCCGACCCTGGCAATGTACCGTGCCACCGGTTTTAACGATGCACTGCAAAAAGCGGAAAAACTGGTAGAAATGGGCGGTATCGGCCATACCTCTTGCCTGTATACCGACCAGGACAATCAGCCTGAGCGGGTCAGACTGTTTGGCGAAAAAATGAAAACCGCGAGGATCCTGATTAATACCCCGGCTTCTCAGGGGGGGATTGGCGATTTATATAACTTTAAACTGGCACCGTCACTGACGCTGGGTTGCGGCTCATGGGGCGGGAACTCTATCTCTGAAAACGTCGGTCCTAAGCACCTTATTAACAAGAAAACCGTCGCTAAACGGGCTGAAAATATGTTGTGGCATAAACTCCCTAAATCCATCTATTTTCGTCGTGGTTCATTGCCGGTGGCTCTGGAAGAAATCGCCAGTGACGGTGCAAAACGGGCCTTTATTGTTACAGACCGGTTCTTATTCAATAACGGTTATGCTGATCAGGTGACGCGGGTATTAAAATCCCGTGGTGTGGAAACGGAAGTTTTCTTCGAAGTGGAAGCTGACCCTACCCTGAGCATCGTGCGCAAAGGGGCCGCACAAATGCACAGCTTCAAACCTGATGTGATTATTGCTCTGGGGGGTGGTTCCCCGATGGATGCGGCCAAAATTATGTGGGTGATGTACGAGCATCCCGAAACCCACTTCGAAGAACTGGCATTACGTTTTATGGATATCCGTAAACGTATTCATAAGTTCCCGAAAATGGGTGTAAAAGCCAGTATGGTCGCTATTACCACCACTTCTGGTACCGGCTCTGAAGTTACCCCGTTTGCGGTAGTTACTGATGATGCCACCGGACTGAAATACCCGCTGGCCGATTATGCACTGACACCGGATATGGCGATTGTCGATGCAAATCTGGTGATGGATATGCCAAAATCTCTGTGTGCTTTTGGCGGACTGGATGCAGTCACTCACGCCCTTGAAGCCTATGTTTCAGTACTGGCCAATGAGTACTCTGACGGTCAGGCTCTGCAGGCGCTGAAATTGCTGAAAGAGAATTTACCGGCAAGCTACCATGAAGGGGCTAAAAATCCGATTGCCCGCGAGCGGGTACATAATGCGGCAACTATCGCAGGTATTGCGTTTGCTAACGCGTTCCTCGGCGTCTGTCACTCAATGGCCCATAAACTGGGTTCTGAGTTTCATATCCCGCACGGGCTGGCAAATGCACTGCTGATAGCCAACGTGATCCGCTACAATGCTAACGATAATCCGACCAAACAGACCGCCTTTAGTCAGTACGACCGGCCACAGGCCCGTCGTCGCTATGCAGAAATCGCCGATCATTTGGGGCTTGGTAAACCCGGCGACCGTACCGCAGCGAAAATCAGTGCGTTACTTCACTGGCTGGATGAGATTAAAACTGATCTCGGGATCCCGAAATCTATCCGTGAAGCCGGGGTACAGGAAGCTGACTTCCTGGCAAAAATCGATAAACTTGCCGAAGATGCATTTGATGATCAATGTACCGGCGCAAACCCACGCTACCCGCTGATTGCTGAATTGAAACAGTTGATGCTGGACAGTTACTACGGTCGCGAATTTACAGAGCATTCACTGCATACTCCGGAAAAACCCGCAGCTGCGGCACCGGCGGCAAAGGGTAAAAAGAAAGCAGGCTGAGATAACAACCACCGCCCCTGTGATCAGGGGCATTGCTCAGGTAAACGCCGCACCACAGCGGCGTTTATTAAATGAAGGATATCATCATCACTCAGGGATGTACCTTTCACCATAGATAGCGGCAGGATCATCTGATTCAAGCGCCTGCCAGTAGTGTTTTCTGCAGACCGAAATATAACGTTCATTTCCACCGATAACCACCTGCTCCCCTTCTTTAAACGGTCGTCCTTTGCCATCAAGACGCAATACCATGCTGGCTTTTCTGCCGCAATGACAGATTGTTTTTAGTTCAACCAGTTTATCAGCCCAGGCCAGAAGATACTGGCTTCCTTCAAACAGCTCTCCGCGAAAATCCGTCCTCAGTCCGTAGCACAGTACAGGAATATCTGAAAAGTCAGCAACTTCAGTTAACGACTTCACCTGCTGGCGGGTCAGGAACTGACTTTCATCGACTAATACACAATGCAGCTGATTTTCTGCGTGCAGTAACCGAATTTCTTCACCTATATCTGTGTGCTGATTATATAACCGTGCTTCAGAAGAGAGTCCAATCCGCGAACTGACTTTTCCTTTACCGAACCGGTTATCAATTTCAGCAGTATAGATGACTGTTTTCATCCCCCGTTCATGATAGTTATAAGATGACTGTAATAATGATGTCGATTTCCCGGCATTCATCGCAGAATAATAGAAGTAAAGTTGAGCCATGGGTCCGGTTCTCTATAGGAGATTAATTATTTCCGGCTTATTACAACACATCCGGCGAACAAAAAACGTTCATTCACCGATAGGTTGGTCATTTATCCGCTATTTGTTTGTAACTATTTAGCCGTACATTCTTATTTTTACAGTGATTCCTGATTTTCATTTAAAGTTATAAGGATATTCATTTACCGATCATGCCATAGTTATCTGTTGCAGTAAATTTTACCTGAGACTATGATTATCATCTTCTGCATAATAACTACTTAATTGTGAGACCCGGACAATGAGCGATGTGATTAAATCGTTGAATAACATTCGCACACTGCGTGCACAGGCCAGAGAATATAGCCTTGAAACTTTAGAAGATATACTTGAGAAATTTGAAGTTATTGTTAACGAGCGTCGTGAAGACGAATCACTGGCTATCGCTCAGAATTCAGAACGTCTGCTCAGACTGGAACAATACCGTGAAATGTTAATCGCTGATGGTATTGACCCTAATGAATTACTGCAATCCGCCGTAACAGATAAACCGGTAGTGAAAGCACGGCGTGCGGCACGTCCGGCTAAATATCAGTATACCGATGAAAAAGGTGAAAACCGTACATGGACCGGCCAGGGACGTACTCCGGCGGTGATCAGAAATGCTATTGAAACAGAAGGCAAAACTCTGGAAGACTTTGCTCTGTAATTTTACTGGCTGTTTTCATTATCCGGTTATTTTACGGGAGGGTTAACCCCTCCCGTTTATTTTCAGACTTTGTAATATTCGCGGTACCATTCCACAAATTTTCTGACGCCTTCCGGTACGCTGGTGTCAGGTTTAAAATTTATCAGGCTATATAATTCAGAGGTATCGGCACTGGTATCCAGCACATCCCCTGCCTGTAACGGTAACATATTTTTTTCTGCCGTAATCCCAAGGGCATTTTCTAATGCATGAATATAATCCATTAACGGGACCGGCTGGCTGTTACCAATATTATAAATACAGTAAGGTGCAGAACTTTTTGCAGCAGAACCGGTTTCGACGGTCCACTGAGGATCAGGCTGCGGTATTTTATCCTGCACCAGGAAAATGGCTTCAACAATATCATCAATGTAGGTGAAATCCCGCTGCATTTGCCCATAGTTATAAACATCAATGGCTTCACCGGCCAGCATCGCGCGGGTAAACTTAAACAAGGCCATATCCGGACGCCCCCACGGACCGTAGACAGTAAAAAAACGCAGTCCGGTGGTTGGCAGGCCATAGAGATGCGAATAACTGTGGCACATCAGTTCATTGGCTTTTTTCGTCGCCGCATACAGAGATACCGGATGATCGACGCTGTCTTCGGTAGCAAACGGCAGCTTACGGTTCAGGCCATACACTGAGCTGGAGCTGGCGTAGACCAGATGCTGTATATTATTCTGACGACAACCTTCCAGTATATTCAGGTGGCCGATCAGATTTGCATCGGCATAAGCGTAGGGGTTTTCTATTGAATAACGTACCCCCGCCTGCGCAGCCAGATGGATCACCCGCTGAATGTTTCCAGTACTGAACAGGGTGGCTACACCATGTCTGTCGGCGATATCAATACACTGGAATGTGAAACCCGGATAAGCGCTGAGTAATGCCACACGATCTTTCTTGAGCTTTACATCGTAATAATCATTAAGATTATCGATACCAACCACCCGGTAACCCGCCTTAAGCAGACGCTGACACACATGAAAACCAATAAACCCTGCAGCGCCGGTTACCAAATAGTTCATATTACCCTCATCTTTGCAACTAAAATAAATGGCTGCTGTATTTCAGTGTGCCATTGTACAGGCAGAATGATACAAGGTTCCGGTAGCAAAAATCACGGATTGTTTTAGCGTTCCGCCATTTATGCCTGTTAATACCGGTGTGACTGTATAAAAAAAGGCCATACACCAGTGTATGACCTTAATAACAGCGGCCAGGTTCAATCCGGCCGCACATATTTACCGGATAATCCCGGATAAATATGTTTACTGTCAGTTTACGGTTTTATTCAGCCATTTGCTGAAGTCTTCACCCAGAACCGGGTGACGAACACCATACTCAACGAATGCCTGCATATAACCCAGTTTGTTACCACAGTCGTGGCTCAGACCTTTCAGGTGATAAGCTTCAACCGTTTCCTGATCCATCAGCATTGCAATTGAGTCAGTTAACTGCACTTCTCCACCGGCACCCGGAGGTGTTTTGGCCAGCAGAGGCCAGATATCAGCAGACAGCACATAGCGTCCGACCACTGCCAGGTTAGAAGGTGCCTCTGACGCTTTAGGCTTCTCGACCACACCCACCATAGGCGCACTGTGACCTGGCTGTAAATCTGCGCCCTGACAATCAACCACCCCATAAGCAGTAACGTCTGCAACAGGTTCAACCATAATCTGACTACGGCCGGTCTCATCAAAACGGCGCAGCATATCAGCAAGGTTTTCTTTCCCAAGGTCTGATTCGTATTCATCAATAATGACATCGGGCAGAATCACCGCAAACGGCTCATCACCAACCAACGGATGGGCGCACATAACAGCATGGCCTAATCCTTTGGCGACACCCTGACGTACCTGCATAATGGTCACATGTGGCGGGCAAATACTCTGAATTTCGTCCAGTAACTGACGTTTAACACGCTTTTCCAGCATGGCTTCTAATTCGAAGCTGGTATCGAAATGGTTTTCGATAGAGTTTTTTGATGAATGAGTGACCAGAATAATCTCATTAATACCGGCAGCAATACATTCATTAACGACATACTGGATTAAGGGTTTATCAACCAGCGGCAGCATCTCTTTAGGAATAGCCTTGGTTGCCGGCAACATACGGGTTCCCAATCCCGCAACCGGAATTACCGCTTTTTTTACTTTAGATTTATAAGCAGACATCAAATTACCTCACTGGAGGGTTAGGAACACCCATGGAAATTTCTGTTTTTGAACGGCGGCAGTATATCAGTTCATCGGCGACGAGTTTCATCTGATAGCGAAAAAGCACCGAAATTAGGATTTATACTTATCGGAAAATAAGTATAAAAATAACAAATTAATACTTTTCCGGGCACTCTGTGGTAATAACTATTCATTAGCACGCAGCATCAGTGTTAGTTTTCCGCCACTGCCACGTATATTGCATTCACAGGCACGCAGATAAAAACAGTGCTGTGTTCCATGGATATGTTCAAAAGTGCCAGCAGGAATTCCACTGCCCAGTGTCTGATGCACTCCGTCAAATAAAATATCGCAATCCAGCCCGGCCGGGACCAGCAGTAACTGGCGGGTCGGCTGGTGATAGTACCCCACCAGCAAGGGAAATTGTCCGGACATTCCGGCATCCTGCAATAACCGGTTAATATCATTAAGTATGGTCGCGATTTGTGGCAGTTTCTGCTGCTGGCCGGCGATTTTTTCCTGCAATAGCTGATTAAACATTACCCGCAATAATAAGGCCGCCATAATGCCATTATTGCCGGCCCGGGTAACATCCATGATATAAAAACCGAGCTGATGATCAGATAAAGCTGCAATATCAAATACCAGCCCCGGCTGATCTGTGTAGGTCAGCTGGCGATAGGTTATGCGGGTATTAGCCAGTAACTGTCGAATAGGCGGTTGTAACTGTTTAATCAGTCTTATCGCCTGTTCAGGCTGCTGAATCAAAACATCCCAGTTATCAAATAACTGTTCATCCTCTTCGATTTTTGAAACAAACATCGAAGGGTAAAGGCATTCCATAATAACATCACGTACCCGGGTCAGATCATCAACAGGTTTGAGGATCACATCCTGCACACCCAGTCGTAACATCCTGGCAATTTCAGACACATCTTCGCTGGCGGTCACAATCACTACCGGTAAGGCGTTTCCCCGGGCACGCAGCTGTTCAACGAAAGTATCACCACGCATAATCGGCATTTCAAGGTCACAGATGATCAGATCAACCGGATAATGATCGATAATATCCAGTGCAGTCTTACCGTCAGAAGCCGTCAGTGTGTTGGCCCCCAGTGTTTCAATAAAGCCACAAATCACAGCAGAGAACACCGCCTCATCTTCTGCAACTAAAATATTCTTACCTGACAATGGGTTACTCATTAAAAATACCTGTTATTAACCTCAGGGCTGTTATGTTCCTCTCTGCAGGAATCAGTGCACTACAGCCTGAAGCCGTGACCCTTACCAGAATTCGCCGTTGCGGGAGAGAGAATCTGCCGCTGTTGTGTAGTATAGTTCATCCTCAGCCTTTCAACTTTCAGCCTGCTCAGGCCCGTCGCGGCACTCTGAGTCGTTAAGCTCGCGGGCAAATAACGGAGATAATGTGTTAACCGACCCCTGCCCTTGCGGAAGCCAGACCACTTATAGCGCCTGTTGTGGCCGATATATCAGCGAAGAACAGATAGCACCTGATCCTGTCGCTCTGATGCGCTCGCGATACACCGCTTATCAGCGTGGTGAGATTCACTGGCTGCTGGCCAGCTGGCACGCTTCTCAGCGCCATCAACAGCTGGCAGCACAGCTTTCCGCAGGTCTTGCCGATACCCGCTGGCTGGGACTAAATGTTATCTCACACACCTATGATAATGATAATAACCAGGCATTTGTGACTTTTTTTGCCCGTTATGCTGAAAAACAACACACTTCGGCTATTTACGAACGCTCCCGCTTTATAAGAGAAGAACAACGCTGGTATTATGTCGACGGCGTTCATCTGCAGGCGGGCAGAAACGACACCTGCCCTTGCGGTTCCGGCAGAAAATATAAAAAATGTTGTGGTTAATAACGACCTGACAACATCGCATGACTGAAATCAGATTCAACAGGATAATGCACATAATGCAAGCCCAGACGTTACAAAGAAAAGTACTGAGAACTATCTGTCCTGATGCTAAAGGACTTATCGCCAAAATCACCAATATCTGCTACAAGCATGAACTGAATATTGTCCAGAATAATGAATTTGTTGATCACCGCACCGGGCGTTTTTTTATGCGCACCGAACTGGAGGGTATTTTCAACGATACCACTTTACTGGCTGATTTAGACAGTGCATTGCCATCAGGATCGGTTCGTGAACTGCAATCTGCCGGACGGCGTCGTGTAGTCATTATGGTGACTAAAGAAGCACACTGTCTGGGTGATTTGCTGATGAAAAGTGCGTTTGGTGGTCTGGATATGGAAATTGCAGCCGTTATTGGTAACCATGAAACACTGCGGTCACTGACAGAGCGGTTTGATATCCCCTTCGTATTGCTGAGTCATGAAGGCCTGACCCGTGAAGAACACGATATGAAAATGGCTGACGAGATTGAACGTTATCAGCCTGACTACGTAGTGTTAGCAAAATATATGCGGGTTCTGACCCCTGAGTTTGTCAAGCGCTTCCCTAACCAGATTATTAACATACATCACTCGTTCCTGCCGGCCTTTATCGGTGCCCGCCCTTACCATCAGGCTTACGAACGCGGTGTGAAGATTATTGGTGCGACTGCGCATTACGTAAATGACAATCTCGATGAAGGTCCAATCATTATGCAGGACGTGATCCATGTGGATCATACCTTCACTGCTGACGATATGATGCTTGCCGGCCGGGATGTTGAAAAAAATGCACTGAGTCGTGCTTTAGACAAAGTACTGGCCCAGCGGGTCTTTGTTTACGGAAACCGGACGATTATCCTTTAAAGACTGACTGCAAAATACGCATGTCATTCATTTTCCGTGCAAAAAACAGGCAAACAATGAGAAATATTGCTTTTGCCTGTTTACAGAAAGCAAAGTTCTGTTAATATGCATCCCGCTTCCGCAGGTTACGAAGCATCACAATCAGGTGGGATTCCCGAGCGGCCAAAGGGAGCAGACTGTAAATCTGCCGTCACAGACTTCGAAGGTTCGAATCCTTCTCCCACCACCATTTTTATATGGCGACTCAGCCAGACATTCCAATAATACTGATATATTCTCCACGGAGAAGGACGAGAACCTTCGACAAGGTTCGAACCGAACAGCGTGAGGTAACGTGCGCAGCACGGCCCGCAGGGTGAGCCGGTACGGCGAATCATCCTTCTCCCACCACCATTCTTATATGGCGATTCAGCCAGATATTCCAATAATACTGATATATTCTCCACGGAGAAGGACGAGAACCTTCGACAAGGTTCGAGCCGGAGACTTCCCTTATCCGCTTACGGTGACATCGGGAAAAAAAATCGCTACCATCGCGGTTAAATTCTATGACTGTGGTAAAAACATGAAATTTGTCTCTTTTAATATTAACGGTCTGCGGGCCCGTCCTCACCAGCTGGCCGCACTGGTCGAAAAACTCCAGCCGGATGTCATCGGATTACAGGAGACCAAAGTTCACGATGATATGTTCCCTTTAGAAGAAGTACAAAAACTGGGATATCACGTTTTCTTCCATGGTCAGAAAGGCCATTACGGCGTAGCGCTGATGACAAAAGCAGAGCCGGTCAGCGTGCAGCGTGGTTTTCTTACGGATGATGAAGATGCTCAGCGGCGTATTATCATGGCAGGGATCCCCAGCCCGATGGGTACCATTACGGTAATTAACGGCTACTTCCCGCAGGGGGAAAGTCGTGAGCATCCGCAGAAATTTCCGGCTAAAGATAAATTCTACAAAGATCTGCAACAGCATCTTGAAACTCAACTGACTGCCGGACAGCCGGTATTGATTATGGGTGATATGAATATCAGCTGTACCGACCGTGATATCGGCATTGGCGAAGATAACCGTAAACGCTGGCTACGAACCGGTAAATGCTCTTTCCTGCCGGAAGAGCGTGAATGGATGGATAAACTGCTGTCCTGGGGACTGACTGATACCTGGCGGGCAGCCAATCCGGAGGTTGACGATCGCTTTTCCTGGTTCGACTACCGTTCGAAAGGCTTTAACGACAACCGCGGACTGCGTATTGACCTGTTACTGGCCAGCCAGCCACTGGCAGAAAAATGTATTGCCACCGGCATAGATTACGATATCCGCAGTATGGAAAAACCATCAGACCATGCCCCGGTCTGGGCAGAATTTAAACTCTGATTGTCACGGGGCAGCCGCAGACGACGATGTCTTTAGCGGCTGCCAGACCAGTGGCGCCGTACCGATAATATTTTTGTCGCGCACGCAGGTTAATAACAGCGTGCCGCTTTTCAGTATCGCCCCTTCAGAATAACGCTGGCTGTTATATATACAGACGTTATCAGTTCCCTGCAGGTTCAGAGTATCGGCTGGCCTGCCGGTCAGTAAATTATCAGAATCAATCATGACCCTGGCCGAGACACCGGCTCCGGTATGCAGACTACTGAATACCGGAAAACTTAATATACTGCACAATACCAACAGTAACCTGCGCATCATTACTTCTCCGTGGCTGTTTTCTTTTTCCTTTTCTGCGTTGCTTTCCGCGGCACTGCCGGCAATTGACCTAATACCTGTACCGGCGGTGAACGGCGTGCTTCACCAATCAGGGTCTGCAGAGTGCCGACCAGCGGTTGCATAAAATCCTGATAACGGAAGTTTTTTTCACTGATACGGGTCAGCATCGACTCCCACTGGGCGGTCATATCCGGGCTGGCCGCTGGCTGTGGTAACGCATGGATCAATGCTTTCCCCACTACCGTTGAATGGATATAACGTCCTTTTTTCTCCAGAAAACCGCGTTTAAACAACAATTCGATAATTCCCGCACGTGTCGCTTCGGTCCCTAAACCATCGGTCTCTCTGAGCACTTTCTTTAGGGCTTTATCCTGGACAAATCGTGCGATACCGGTCATTGCTGATAACAGGGTGGCATCCGTGAAATGGCGCGGAGGCTGGGTTTTCTTCTCCAGCACCTCCCCCTGTTCACACAGCAATTGCTGCCCTTTTTTTACTTCCGGTAACGGCGTGCCGTCATTTTCTTCATCACGCTCTTTCGCCCCCAGCAACACACGCCAGCCAGCAACCGCCAGAAAGCGGGCTTTCGCGATAAACTTACCGCCGGCAATTTCCAGATCGATAACACATTTACGATAAATAGCTTCCGGGCAGAACTGCATCAGGTACTGGCGGGCAATCAGTCCGTAGATATTCAGTTCATTATCAGTTAACCGGGTTTGACTACGCCGGGCGGTTGGAATAATGGCATGGTGCGCATCCACTTTTTTATTATCCCAGCAACGGTTACGCAGGTCCGTATTCAGTTCTTCGGGAAAGGCTTGCTGTGGTAAGTGACTGTTAATTGCATCCAGTACCGCATGTCTGCCGGCAAAATGTTCCTCCGGCAGATAACGGCAATCTGAGCGCGGATAAGTAATCAGTTTATGGGTTTCGTATAAACGCTGGCATATGTCCAGTACACTCTGGGCACTTAGCCCGAAGCGCTTTGCGGCTTCAATCTGCAGGCTGGAGAGTGAAAAAGGTAACGGTGCAATATCAGTTTCGCGTTTATCCTGATAACCGGTAACCTTCGCCGGCTGACCGGCAATACGTTTACAGACATGGTCGGCCAGTGACCGGTTCAGCAGCCTTCCTTCTTCATCCTGCCAGGATTCACATGCGTCACTCGGTTGCCATAACGCGGTAAAACGCTGGTCATTTTCGGCCAGAATATGGGCTCTGACTTCGAAGAAATCTCTGGCCACAAAGTCAGCGATTTCTTCGTCGCGACGCACGACCAGCCCGAGTACCGGGGTCTGTACCCGCCCGACCGACAATACGCCATTATAGCCTGCGTTCCTGCCAAATAGCGTGTAAGCACGGGTCATATTGATCCCGTACAGCCAGTCAGCCCTGGCTCTGGCCAGCGCCGAGATACACAACGGCACAAAATCGCGGTTGTCGCGTAATGTCTCAATGGCACGCTCAACCGCCTGCGGATTGAGGTCATTGATCAGGCAGCGTTGTACTGCATTCTTTTTTTCGCTACTGAGGTTAAGATAATCGAGCACTTCATCAACCAGCAGTTGTCCTTCCCGATTACTGTTACAAGCTTTTTTTGTGAAAATATTTATTACTATGATTTTTAAGGAAAAAACTGAATTTCATGGTTTTCTGAAATTTTCATAAAAGTTCAATGATGTCATACGTATCGCAAAGTAACGATATTCGATGCATGTTGCATTGTTGTTCAACCTCAACTAAGGATTTACATTGATTTTCCTACCTATTGGCATTTCTACTTGTCGCCTGTTTGTACGTAACCTAGACTGATCTTACCCAGCAATAGTGGACACGCGACTAAGTGAGTAAACTCTCAAGTAAGAGGTGACTCACATGACAAAGCCAGCATCAACCATAAAGAAGACGCGTAAGCAGCACACGCCTGAATTCCGCAATGAAGCCCTTAAACTCGCTGAGCGTATCGGTGTGGCCGCAGCCGCCCGCGAGCTCAGGCTGTATGAATCGCAGCTCTACAACTGGCGCAGTAAACAACAGCAGCAAATGATATCCTCAGAACGGGAGAACGAACTGGCTGCTGAAAATGCCCGCCTCAAACGGCAGCTGGCTGAGCAGGCAGAGGAGCTGGCCATTCTCCAAAAGGCCGCGACATACTTCGCGAAGCGCCTGAAATGAAGTATGTCTTTATCGAAAAACATCAGGCTGAGTTCAGTATCAAAGCCATGTGTCGCGTCCTCCGGGTGGCCCGCAGCGGCTGGTATGTCTGGAATCAGCGGCGAGTGGGGTTAAACTCACGCCAGCAGTTCCGTCTGAATTGCGACTGCGCTGTACACGAGGCTTTTCACCGGGCAAAACAGCGCTACGGGGCACCGCGCCTGACTGATGAACTGCATGCTCAGGGTTACCGGTTCAACGTAAAAACTGTGGCTGCCAGCCTGCGTCGTCAGGGACTACGAGCGAAAGCTTCACGGAAGTTCAGCCCGGTCAGTTACCGCGAACATGGCCTGCCGGTGTCGGAGAACCTGCTGAAGCAGGATTTTTACGCCAGTGGCCCGAACCAGAAGTGGTCCGGCGACATTACGTACTTACGCACGGATGAAGGATGGCTGTATCTGGCAGTCGTCATCGACCTGTGGTCGCGTGCCGTTATCGGCTGGTCAATGTCATCACGGATGACGGCACAGCTGGCCTGCGATGCGCTACAGATGGCATTGTGGCGGCGTAAACGCCCGGAAAATGTCATCGTCCACACAGATCGTGGCGGGCAGTACTGCTCAGCGGATTATCAGGCGCTCCTGAAGCGGCATAACCTGCACGGCAGCATGAGTGCAAAGGGTTGCTGCTACGACAATGCGTGTGCGGAAAGCTTCTTCCACTCACTGAAAGTCGAATGTATCCACGGTGAACGCTTTATCAGCCGGGAAATAATGCGAACGACGGTGTTTAATTATATCGAGAGTGATTACAATCGGTGGCGCCGTCACAGTGCCTGTGGCGGTCTCAGCCCGGAACAGTTTGAAAACCAGAACCTCACTTAGGACGGTGTCCACATTACGTGGGTAAGATCAAGCATCCACCTGACAGAAATGCTGAAAGGCCCCATACAATCTGCCAGCAAAATTCTTTTGTGTCAGGTGAACCAAACAACTTATGACATCTTCAACTTTTGACTTAAGTAAAGGTAATGTGATTTCAAATATGTGCAGAATCGTAAAAAAATTTTTGCAGGAGCTTTTATCAATTTCTTTCACTATTTTGACGAAATCAATATCTCCGGAATTGTGCAGCTCAGATAGTGCTTCAGCTAAAACGAGCTTCTCGGAACGTTGCTCTTGGTAATAGGGGTCCGCTTGGAAAACGGAAATCATCCCACGCTAAGACTATATTTTGTACAGCAGTGGAGAAGGATGAGAGACCAGCAGTTCATTAACAGGGACTCCTTTTTGCTTAAGCGGCTCAATGGTTCTTTCTATATAAACCGTATTCCAGAGTGTTATCGCCGCCGTATGTAGTGTCAGCGCCGGTGGCGTGGTAACGCTGATCCTCTCACCCCCAGATCCCTGATTTCATTCAGCCGGTGCATGAAGGATGCTCGCCCAAGGGCCTCACCCTTATTCAGCCCCACCTGTATGCATCGGCCTAAGCCTTTATCGCAAAATCAGTCCAGCATAAACAGCGTCCGATCTCTGCAGAAAATCGCCCTCTGCGCTACGAGTTTGAACGCATTTACTCTGTTTATAGGTAACATTCGCTCCACGATATAATGATATCGGCAACGTATTCAGCATCCTGAGTATGAGTCAGAAGGTGATCCGCCTTACCCAACGAAATGAAACTCTTGGGATGCTTTGCTGCTTTGAATATTTTTTCGGCCTGCTCAATTAACACAGTATCATCTTCAGTCGCATGAAAAATAAGCAGAGGCTTGTTCATGGCGAACACCTTATGAGCGATTTTGTGTTCCTGAATATTGTCCAGCATCTGTTTCTTTAAGGTAAATACCCGCCCGGCCAGCTCAACGGGATAGGCTCCATGCTGGTTAATGTTTTCAACATCATCCTTAAAAAGACGTTTTACGTGTGTCAGTTCTCCGGGTGATCCTATGGTGACAACGGCCTTTGCCTCAGGAACTTCGCCGGCAATAGACAGAATGGCCGATCCCCCCAGGCTATGGCCGATGAGCAAAGAAGGCGCTTCGTACTGTCGGCGGAGATAATCTACCGCGCAAAGCAGGTCCGAAATATTGGATGAGAAGTTGGTGTTGGAAAAATCCCCTTCGCTGTTTCCCAGACCAGTAAAATCAAACCGGAGAACGGCGATAGCATTCTCTGTCAGTTTCCGCGCAATACGCGCCGCGCCTTTGAGGTCTTTGCCACACGTAAAACAATGAGCTAACAGCGCAAACGCTTTAGGATTTTCAGGAAGTTCAAGCAATCCGGCCAGTTCTTCACCAGCCGCATTTTTGAACGTAAATTTTAGTTTTTTCATAGGATATTCCAGGTCTTAAACTGATTTCATATGTTTGATCGCAGGGAAAAATAATCTTCTGCTCTGCATCTGGCATTACGCGTTTTCCTTCCTCTACTGGGGATGTGAAACAGAATTCATTCCGAATGCCTGTCCTCACCTTCCAGTTTGAAAGCTGATTATTGCTTCCTGTTCGGTGATCACTTACGCTATGCTACCAACTAGATGGTAGTTTACAAGAATTTTATGAGGTCTCACTGAATGGCCAATTGCGCGCTCATTCTTAAAATATCCCTGGCAATGCTGGCATTTGCTGCAAACTCTATTCTGTGCCGTCTGGCCCTGCAGGGAGGCCACATTGATCCCCTTTCATTCAGCAGCCTCAGGCTGGCCAGTGGTGCACTCGTCCTGTCACCTTTCTTGTTTTATCACGCAAAAACTACATTATCGCTGTGGCGTCCGCTGAGCGGATTTTACCTCATGGTGTACGCAGTGCTCTTCTCTGTCGCCTATATCCATCTCGATACCGGGGCAGGTGCGCTGTTACTTTTTGGTGCCGTACAGTTTGCGATGGTGATCCACGGATTATTTAAAGGGGAATCACTCTCCGTTATGCGGGCTTGCGGTTTAGTTATTGCTCTGGCAGGAATTGCTGCCCTGCTGTTACCCGGGGCGAAGGCACCGCCGCTTTACAGTGCACTTATGATGATCGTTGCCGGATTAGCCTGGGCCGCCTATTCCGTCAGGGGGAGGGCGGGCCAGGCGGCCGGGGCTTCAACGGCGGCAAATTTTGTACTCGCCACGCCGATGGCTCTCGCTCTTTCGTTGCTGTTTATGAAGCAGGGTCACTATGATGCTGCGGGCATTGCTTTGTCATTGCTGTCCGGTGCCGCCGCCTCAGCCGGTGCATATGTATTGTGGTATACCCTTTTACCCTCTCTCGGCTCTATCACCGCCAGTACCCTTCAGCTCAGCGTTCCCTGTCTGGCAATGCTAGGGGGTGTGGTATTCCTGGATGAATCACTGACGGTCAGAACGATATTTTCTGCCCTGGCGGTGCTGACTGGCATTGTGATGGTGACACGCGAGAAATCCCCCCGTCAGTCGATGACAAAGGCGAGAGAACCTTAATAACGCAATTAATTCATGCAGTTGTGATGATTCTCTTATGTTAATCACACGAGCCAGTTTTCCCGCTCCGGCATCAGACTGACAGTAATACTGAGGTCGACGTTTCTGACTACACCTAAGGCAGGTTTATGAAATGAAATATGATTTTGATGAGTACGTAAGCAGAGAGAAAACAGACAGTCTCACCGTGGACGGCTGGCGGGAATACCTGTTTTCGGGACAGTCCGAATTTGCAATGCGGTATCCGGCAGAAGGGCTAATCAACCTCTGGGTTGCTGACATGGCTTTTGCCACACCAGAGCCGATTCTTCAGGCCATCAGAGACCGTCTGGATAGAAAAATACTCGGCTACACTAAAATCTACGACGAAGAATACTATGAGATCTTTGGCAGCTGGTGTGAGCGACAATATGGTCACCGTTTCAAAACGGAAGACATTGTGCTGTCTCCGGGCATTATTCCCGCGCTGAACCGTCTCGTCCCGCTTCTGACCGACATGGATGACAGTATTCTTATTATGACGCCTTCATATGGCCCGTTTAAAAAGGCGGGTGAATACAGTCAGCGTCGCGTGGTGTACTCGGCGTTAAAAAAATCAGCAGGCGGCTGGGAACCTGACTGGGAAGACTTTGCACGCAAAGCCAGTCAGGCCGATTTACGTGTGAAAATTCTTTTCCTGTGTAATCCGCATAACCCGACCGGACGAGTCTGGCGGCCTGATGAACTTAAGCGGATTATTGAAATTTGCCTGGCCAATGACATCTGGGTGATATCTGACGAAATTCACTGCGACCTGTCCCGAAGCGGTATCGGTCATACACCGGCCGCCTCTCTTTTCCCTGATTCTACACGCATTATTACCTGCATGTCCTCGAGTAAAACATTCAATCTGGCCGGGAATTTGTTGGCAAATATTATTATTCCGGATCCCGGTGTCAGAAGCGAGTGGCGTCTCAGACACGACGAGTTCATCTCTCCACTGAGCCTGGCAGCAAACAAAGCGGCGTGGAGTGAATGTGATGACTGGCTTGTCCATCTGAGGGAATATATTGACGGCAATTTCCAGTACCTGCACGACTATCTCAAAAACTATTTACCCGAAACCAGGTTCTCGATCCCCGAAGGGACATATCTGGCCTGGATAGATATTAGCCGCTACCTGCCCGACACCGCAGGTGAGGATTTATCGCTGTATTTTGCCCGGGAGTCAGGGGTCCTTCTTGAAGGGGGCTTGCTGTTTGTCGACAATGGGGACGGATATATCCGGTTAAATCTGGCCTGCCCACGGAGTATGCTGACAGCAGGGATGAAAAGAATTTCACAGGTACTGCGGATACCGGATCCTCATCGTGTATAACCCCTTTCTCTCTGGCCGTTTTGTCCTGTCAGGATGTCGTCAGAACCCGGCATAACACCCTGTGCCGGGAACACAAAAGGCACGGATGAACAGGTCGTGAATATTCTTAGTGAAGCCTGCTGATGACATGTCTGGCGACAAAAAAATGCCGCCCTTAAGGGGCGGCTTATGCCAGCGTCACGGGGTTATCGTCTGACCGCCATGATGCCCGCATCGACATCCCAGATAGCGCCCGTCACCCATGAGGTTTTGTCAGACAACAGGAAGAGAATAGTGTTTGCCACATCTTCGGCAGTTCCGACGCGTCCCAGCGGGTGGAAATCGTTCAGCGACTTCATAGCATCTGCGATATCCGCTTTGTCCATGAAGCCTTCGTATATCGGCGTATGAACAATCCCGGGAGACACCGCGTTGACACGAATACCCGCGCTGGCCAGCTCAATCGCCAGATTACGCGTCAGGGCATGCAGACCCGCTTTTGCCATTGAATAGGCCGAGGCCGGCGAGTCACCCAGTGCAGCCTGAGCACCAATCGAACCGACGTTGACGATAGACCCTTCGAGCTTCGCGGCGAGCATGTTCTTCACGACATCCTGTGTAATAAAGAACGTGGCTCGGTTCAGCGAAAGATACATGTCATAATCGGCAAAGCTGTGCTCGGTAAATCCTTTGGGCATGAAGATACCGGCGGCATTCACCATCAGGCTGATATCGCGATGGTGAGCATTAATTTCCTGACGGATAGTTTCCATACCTTCTTCGGTCATCAGGTTCGCCGCGATGACCGCAACCGGTCCCAGAGGGCTCAGTTCTTTTTGCACCGCTTCGGCTTTGTCTTTTTTATTCCCGGTCAGCACGACACTGCCGCCCGCTTCCAGTACCATGCGTGCCACGGCCAGGCCCATGCCGCTGGTACCGCCGACGACGAGCAGTTTTTTACCTTTGAAAAAAGTGTTCATTTTCTGACTCCATTACTGGTGGGTAAGACGTTGCCGGCAGCGTGAAACTGCCGGCGGTTGACGGATTAAATACTGCAGCCATCCGTTCCGCAGGTCTGACCCGCAGTGGCTGAAAATTCGGTTTGCTGTTCATCCCAGACCTGACGCAGGGCATTCAAAAAGTTATCTGCTGCCTGAGCCCCGCTGATGGCATATTTTTCGTTCATCACAAAAACCGGAACGCCGCTGAGGCCAATAGACTGTGCGTGGGCTTCATCGTCGGAAACGGTGGCGCGAAAATCGTCATTTTCCAGGGCGGCTTCAGCGTCAGCTTTCGGCATACCGGCTTCTACGGCCATGGCAACGAGCTGCTGACGGTCAAAGAGAGAGCGACCTTCGGTGATACTGCCATGATAAAAACGTTCTTCCACCGCGTCCGCAATTCCGGCCTTACGCGCGGCAACCAGCAGGGTGTGTGCATCTTCTGTATCACCAAACATCATGCCGTCGAAGTTGTAGATCAGACCTTCAGATTTACCGGCGGTGCCCACCTGATTCATCATCAGCTCCGCTGAATGCTGACTGCCCAGCTTTTTAACGATGGCATCCTTAAAAGGCATCGCGGGAGTACCACCGGCCAGACGGTAGCTGTGATGGCGGATCACCACCTGGTCGCGAAATTCAAAGCGATTCAGACCCTGTTCAAATCTTTTTTTAGCAATCCAGCACCACGGGCAGACCAAATCTGACCAGATATCGATGGTAAGGGTGGGTTTCAGCGTTTGCATAATGATTCCTCAAAGACGTTGGGCGGTCGGATCTCACTTATCAGAGAACCGCGACCGTATGGGATTTATTGCGCCTGCCAGACCGGGTAATCGGTATAGCCTTTTTCCGGGGAACCACTGACGCCGTAGTAGGTGGCGCGGTCACTTTCTGCCAGTGGCCAGCCGTTTTGCATTCTTTCAACCAGATCCGGGTTAGCGATGTAGGGCACACCAAATGCCACCAGATCCAGCTCATCATCTTCCAGAGCCTGCTCTGCGATATCACGGGTAAAACCGCCGGCAGCGATGATGGTGCCTTTAAACGTGTTGCGAAAACGGCGGCGGAAGCCTTCCGGAAGTGGCGCTTTGGTGTACACCGGCTGATAGTAAAGGTGTACGTAGGCCAGTTCCCGCTGACCGAGCGCGTCGGTGATGGCTGACCAGGTTTGCTCTTCACCTTCATACGGCGCGAGGTCATAAATGCGGCCGAACGGTGACAGGCGCACGGCAACGTGGCTGTTACCCACGGCTTCCGCCACGGCGTCAATGGTCTCCAGCAGGAAACGCTGACGATTTTCCACCGAGCCGCCGTATTCGTCGGTGCGGGTGTTCAGTTCGCTACTGAGGAACTGGTCAAAGATGAATCCGTTTGCCGCCATGATTTCCACGCCGTCAAAGCCGGCTTCCATCGCCAGGCGTGCGGAGTGCACGAAGTCTGCAGTGATGCGTTTAACTTCATGCGTTTCCAGCGCGCGTGGCTGGCTTGGTACAACCGGGCCCGGTTCTCCGGATTCGGTCAGCGCAAAAACGGTGGTATTGACCGCCTGAACGGTGCCCGCTGAAACCGGCGCTATGTGGCCTGGCTGAAGAGAGACGTGAGACATACGGCCGACGTGCCAGAGCTGCGCGAAAATACGGCCACCTTTGGCGTGAACCGCTTGTGTCACCTTACGCCAGCCCTGGACGTGTTCGTCGTTGTAGATACCAGGGGTATAAAGGTAACCCCGGCCTTCTTCTGAAACCGGCATCCCTTCGGTGATGAGCAGGCCAGCAGAAGCACGCTGTGCATAGTACAAAGCCACGACCTCATCCGGCACGTCATTCATGGTGCGGGTGCGGGTCATCGGTGCCATGACTACACGGTTTTTTAACGCCAGGCCAGACAGATTGTAGGGGGTGAAAAGCTTACTCATCGTATACCTCACAAAAAACAAAAAGGAGTATCCCGGCAGGGATTTGCACAGCCCGGCAGTATCATCGACTGGACGTCGCGCACTGAAGTTGCATAAACATCTGATGGGTGGCAATATATCAACCATCTAGTAGGTAGGTCAATGGGTGTGTCGTATTTTTTTGTCATAACGCAGCCATTTCTGAATTGTCACTCATTTTGCGAGGTCATCACCATGCGTACATTAACAGCTTATAACGAAGATAATTTCCGCCAGATAGAGCAGTACAAAGGAATATCGGTGGTACGTTTCTCTGCACCCTGGTGTCCGCCCTGTCAGGCCAGCGAAGAAATGTTCAGTCAGTTTGCAGACCGGCTCGATAGAGATATTCAGGTGGGGAAAGTCAATGTAGATCAGGCGCCGGTGCTGACAACCAAATACGAGATCTGGGGGCTGCCGTCTGTGCTGATATTTCATGAAGGGCAATTAGTTAAACGCATACCGGGTGTGAAACCTGCATCGGTATATGCTCAGGCTATTGCGGACATAAAAAAAGGGCAGTAATGCCCTTTTAACGTGGAATTTATTAATGCTTAACCGCGTGCCTGACCGACGGCATCCAGAGTGCGGGCTGAATAAATGACCGCCGCGCCAGCGTTGAGGTTAATCGCCACGCCCAGCGCTTCAGCAATTTCAGCGTCGGTTGCACCGGCTTTCACAGCGGCGTCGGCGTGAAAAGCAATACAGCCGTCGCAGCGGGTTGTGACTGCGCACGCCAGGGCAATGAGTTCACGCACTTTTGCGCCCAAAAGGTCAGTTTTGTTACCTGCGTTGCCCAGGGCAACCACGCCTTTCATGGTCTCGGGGGTCAGTTTGCCCAACTCGCCTAAACGTTGCATTAACTCTGAGCGATAGTTGTTCCAGTCCAGCATAGTGTCATTCTCCTGAATGAGGGGTATTAAGAAGCAGTTTTATATACTTAAGGCTGTTGGCGAAGACTTCGGGTCTGGCCGTTGCATGCGCCACTACGCTTGAGCCTTCACAGACATTAATGATCATCAAAGCAATATCTGATGGTTCGGCATGGGATGAAAACTCACCTGACTCCATGCCCGCCCTGACGACTTTTGTGAGCCACTCGATTTGCATATCGAAATAAAGTGATGTCTGTACAGTAATTGCCTGAGGCAGATTGGCGGTCTCTGCTGACAACGCACAACACAGTGGCAGTAGCGAAGCTTTATGGCTTTGCGCGAAGATATCGATGTAAGCCGCAATTCTTCTCTCCGCGCTTTTCTCAGTCGCCTCTATCTGCTCAAATACGCGTTGTGTATCAGAGAACGCCTGTATTACCACCTGCTCACCCAGAATATCTTTGGTCGGGAAATGGTGATGAATACTGGCCTTGGTGATACCCACTATTTTTGATAAATCAGCATAGCTGAATGCTGAATACCCTTTTTCGCGCATCAGGTGTTCTGCTTCGCTGAGCAGCCGTTCCCGTGTCATGGTTGTCATAATTACTCCATATAATCTACTAGTTGATAGATTATATTGTTGCTATTTTTCCGTAGCAAGTTGTATCACTGACTCAGTATCGTGCAGAGCTGAACGTCACTGCCATCCTGCATTCTGAATGGCAGCATTACATCTCTGACATCACGCCAGGCGTGTAATCATTTCAACCGGATTAGCCAGAGTATCGTGGATTGGCGAATTCTTTTGCATTTCGCTGACCAGCGCTTCTAACTCCTCGCGACTGGCGGTCTTGCTCGTAAGGTGAACATCGACGCGAATAGATTTCGCACCTTTACGCACGTTGCTGTCCAGCCCAAGGAAGCCGTTGAGGTTGATATCGAAATTAAGATCCAGCTCGATACCGTCCAGGTCGATCCCTTTTTCAGCAGCCATCATGGTAAGGGTGGCGGTATAACAGCCAGCCAGCGCCTGCATGATGTATTCAGTCGGGCTCATGCCGGTATCGGTGCCGAGTAAACCTGCGGGTTCATCACCGATATTAGAAAATTTCCCCACACGGCTGGTATCGATAACGCCGTTCTGGATTGTGGCGCCGGTCTCTGTGCGAACGGTTAATCCGCCGCTGGAACGGGCTTTCATCTGGAAAGTCAGGTTACCCAGGCCAGGCTGGCTGCGAACTGCTTCACGGGTATTGTGGATCGCAGCTGCGTCTGCAGAAGGTTTAACGGTAGTAGACATAATGGCTCCTGTAATTTCTTGATAAAAGGTATAGCTGGTGTAATCAGTACCAACCATCTAGTTGGTAGATTAATATCGCGAACCTCTTTTGTCTACTCTTTTATAAAAGATAGGGGGAAAAGAACCCAGCAGGCTGTTTTATTTCATAATAACCATTTGATTTTTTTTATAATCTTCCCAGCCGCTCACTCTTGCAGCAATCCAGCCTTTACCCGAAGGATAGTCTGGCGGGTGGTATTAAATTCCCGGGCAATAGCACTGATACTGATGCCAGCATTTAGGCGCTCTGTCACTGTTTGCTTTTGTTCCTCGCTCAGGATGGGGGGGCGACCGAAGCGTTTTCCAGCCGCTTTTGCCCTCGCAATACCTGAATACGTTCGCTCAAGCAGCAAATCCCGCTCAAACTCCGCTACAGCAGAAATTACCTGCATAGTCATTTTTCCGGCCGGACTGGTCAAGTCAACGCCTCCGAGTGCGAGACAATGAACGCGAATATCTAAAGCCGCCAGTTGCTCTACTGTTTTTCGGATATCCATCGCATTACGACCCAGACGGTCAAGTTTGGTGACAATCAGTACATCCCCATTTTCCATGCGATCTAGCAACCGGATAAATCCGGGGCGTTCGCTGGCAGCAACCGAGCCACTGATATGCTCCTCAATAAGTCGTTGGGATCTGATGGCAAAACCCGCCGCTTCAATTTCACGACGCTGGTTTTCTGTGGTCTGTTCCAGAGTTGAGACCCTGCAGTAGGCAAAAACACGTGACATGGGAAACTTTCCGTACGAAATGGATGTCCGAATTATAACGTGTGTCCGAAATTAATTTCACTAAGTTTCGGACATGTGCTGTAAGTGGTGTACGAAACCGACCGGTTTCGGTCACAGCGAACAAATAACAGATGAAAACTATACGCGAGGGAGGCATTTATGCCACGGCGACAGATACTGAGCAGCGAAGAGCAGGAACGCTTACTGGTTATACCAGATGATGAAATTATTCTGACCCGAATGTGTTTTCTGAACGAACCGGATATTGCGCTCATTAATAAGCACCGAAGGCCAGCGAATCGCCTGGGCTTTGCTGTATTACTCTGTTATCTGCGTGGACCTGGATTTATTCCGGACAAAAGCAGTGCTCCTCACAATGGCGTTGTATCCAGGGTTGCTTCCCGACTGAAACTTCAGCCTGATTTATGGCCGGAATATGCATCCAGAGAGCAAACCCGCTGGGAACATCTGACCGAACTTTATCGCTACCTGGAACTATCCCCGTTCAGCCGGTCAATGCAAAAAGACTGTATCCGTCATCTGCACCCCTATGCCATGCGAACTGACAAAGGATTTATGCTGGCGGAAGAAATGCTCAGCTGGCTACATAACAATAATGTTATTTTCCCTTCTGTTGAAGTGATCGAACGGACGCTTGCCGAAGTCGTCACGCTCGCTAACAGATCGGTATTTTCGACACTTACCGCGCAACTGGAAAAGCAGCATAAATCAGCACTCGACAGCCTGCTCATATCAGAGGGTGAACAACCTTCCCGTCTGGCATGGCTGCTACAGCCTCCGGGTAAAATAAACGGTAAAAATGTGCTGCAACATATCGACCGGCTTAATTCCATCGCTGCGCTGGGGTTGCCTGATGGTATTGCACTTTCCGTTCACCAGAACAGGTTGCTTAAACTGGCGCGTGAGGGCCGGAAAATGAGCAGCAGGGACCTGGCAAAATTCACCGATGTCAGACGTTACGCTACGCTGGTTTGTATAATAACAGAGGCCAGGGCCACCCTGACTGACGAAGTGATTGATCTGCACGAGCGTATCCTGGGTAGTCTGTTCAGCAGGGCGAAACGCACGCAGGCCGAACGGCTCCAGCAAACGGGAAAGCTTATTCAGAGCAAGCTGAAGCAGTACGTTACCGTCGGGCAGGCGTTACTTAACGCCAGAGAATCCGGGGAAGATCCCTGGACTGCAATAGAAGATGTCCTTCCCTGGCAGGAATTCATCAACAGCGTGGAAGAAACGCGGTTTCTTTCCCGTAAGGGCAATTTCGACGCGCTTCATCTGATCACCGAAAAATACAGTACGTTGCGTAAATATGCCCCGCGTATGCTGTCAGCATTGCAGTTCATGGCGACACCTGCGGCGCAGGCGCTCAGCGATGCGCTGGACACCATAACGGAAATGTACCGTAAACAACTTCGTAAAGTGCCGCCATCAGCGCCAACAGGGTTTATCCCTGAAAGCTGGCGAAAACTGGTGCTCACGCCTTCAGGCATCGACCGCAAGTACTACGAGTTTTGCGTACTGAATGAACTCAAGGGTGCATTACGTTCCGGTGATATCTGGGTAAAAGGATCGCGCCGCTACAAAAATTTTGATGATTATCTCATCCCAACTGCTGAGTTTGAGAAATCCCGACATAATGACCAGTTACAGTTGGCCGTTCAGACCGATAGCCAGGCATACCTTCAGGCCCGTATGACTCTTCTTGCATCTCGGCTGGAAGAAGTTAACGCGATGGCGCTTGCCGGTGATTTGCCCGATGTAGATATCTCAGATAAAGGCGTAAAAATCACTCCACTGGAGAACAGCGTTCCTTCAGGTGTTTCGCCCTTTGCAGATTTGGTCTATGGCATGCTTCCCCATCCGAAAATTACGGAGATACTGGAAGAAGTTGATAGCTGGACGGGATTTACGCGTCACTTCGCGCACCTCAAAAATAATAACGTCAGACCAAAAGACGGAAGACTGTTGCTGACCACCATTCTGGCTGACGGCATCAACCTTGGGCTGACAAAAATGGCGGAATCCTGCCCTGGGGCCACAAGATCGTCACTCGAAGGTATTCAGGCATGGTACATCAGGGATGAAACTTATTCAGCGGCACTGGCCGAGCTGGTCAACGCGCAGAAAGAGCGGCCTCTGGCCGCATTCTGGGGCGACGGGACAACATCGTCGTCAGACGGGCAGAACTTTCGGGTAGGCAGTCACGGACGTTATGCCGGTCAGGTCAATCTTAAATATGGTCAGGAGCCGGGCGTGCAGATTTATACGCATATCTCAGACCAATACAGCCCGTTCTACGCCAAAGTGATCAGCCGGGTGCGCGACTCAACCCACGTGCTTGATGGCCTGCTGTACCATGAAAGCGATCTGGAAATTACCGAGCATTACACCGATACCGCAGGCTTCACTGAACATGTTTTCGCCCTGATGCACCTGCTGGGATTCGCTTTTGCGCCAAGGATCCGTGATCTTCATGACAAGCGGCTGTTTATTCATGGAAAGGCCGAGCGCTATCCGGGGCTTCAGTCTGTCATATCAACAACCTGCCTGAATATCAAAGACATTGAGTCGCACTGGGATGAGGTATTGCGCCTGGCAACCTCGATTAAGCAGGGGACAGTCACCGCATCACTGATGATGAAAAAGTTAGCCAGTTACCCAAAACAGAATGGACTTGCCAAAGCGCTGAGAGAGATTGGCCGCATCGAACGGACACTATTTATGCTGGACTGGTTCCGTGATCCCGGTCTGCGCCGACGCGTGCAGGCGGGGCTGAATAAGGGTGAGGCCCGTAATGCCCTTGCGCGAGCGGTCTTTTTGCACCGTCTGGGTGAAATAAGGGATCGTGGGCTGGAGAATCAGAGTTATCGCGCCAGCGGGCTGACATTACTGACAGCAGCGATCACGTTGTGGAACACGGTATATATAGAAAGAGCTATTGAGTCACTAAAACGAAAGGGTATCCCGATAAATGAGCAACTGGTCTCTCATCTTTCTCCCCTGGGCTGGGAACATATCAATCTGAGTGGAGATTACGTCTGGCGTAATAATCTTAAGCTGGGATCCGGAAAATACCGCTCATTACGTACAGTCGATACCGCTTTGTACAAAAAACAGTCTTAGCGTGGGATAATTTCCGTTTTCCAAGCGGACCCCTAATACAAGTCAGTAACTTGAGTAAGCAGATCTATCGCCGTTCGATTTGCAGATAGCAACCTAGCTTTTATTTCTTCTAATAACATTCCTGTGCCCCACAATTATGCTACAAACTTAGTTTTCCCAAATTACTTCTAGTCGATTTAGCTGTTCTGAAGTGGTTCTCTGAATGGTAGTTCCTGATTAATTCTCCTGAAATTATATAGTTTCACGTAGTTTACTAATCAGATTTAGCTTTGACTGTTCATCTAGATTATTAAACAGACAAACAAGTTCTGCACTCAATTCATCTTCACAAAAAAAGTAACTCAACGGGACGCCAAGTTCACTCGCAAGCTTCTTGAGCATATCCATATCAGGGATATGCCGCCCCTTTTCATAATGATTCATACGTCCGCTTGCCGAGCCCTCATCCATACCGGCTTTGATCCCCAGATCCTTTTGGGACAAACCGGCTTTTTTTCTGGCCTGCTTGAGTCGTTCGGGGAAGGGATTATTCTGCAAAATTTTTTCATCATCTGGCGTCTCGAATGTATAGATTGTCTAAGTTTCTCTCACTCCTGTATACTTAGCAATCCTAAGTTTTAGACCTATGAGTTATGATTTATATGAACCAAGGGATCTTGTTCAGCAGCAGCAAAAAATTTCTTCACATTTTAAACCAGCTAACCAATCATAAAATATTACGTAATGACTTGATTAATATTGCAATTATTGAATTTCAGCTTTCTAAGAAACAGGCTGTGGGGCTGATTGATCGTGGTATCTATCAGCTTAAGCACCAAGATCTTGTACAGGCTAGTGGGAACGTTAAAAACATTAGTTACCAATTTTCATTGGAGGTAATGAGTCATCTACCAGTTAATGTGGCTTATGATGCGGCTCAATTGCTCACTTCTGAAAAACAAGGTTTAGAAAAAGAACTCATGCAGATCCACTACGAGCAAGAAGCCTATCAAGAATTCTTGGAAAAAATTCCGAATAAGAAGCTTTCAATAATGAGGTTACAACAAGAGACCGCAGAAAAGTTTAACCAGTTGAATGGCAAGCTACGAGCAATTAACCAACTGTTAGCTCTGTAGATCAAGAGGGGTGCCAAACAGTTGGCAACCTTCTTTGCTACATGAAGTCGTAACAACCTCGCTACTAATATCAGTCTTTACTCTACCGTTTAACTGACTTTTTCGCTGAAGGCTTTTTATAGGGAGCCTTTCCTAAACCTCTCAACCCTTCAAAACGGATATTATCTACCTGATGAATAAATACATGTAGCCCATCAACCAACGGTTGCATAAACTGGCTATACTTGATTTTTTTCTCAGAAATAGCCTCTAGCTGAGATTCCCAATGTGCTGTCATATCAGGCTTTGTCATAGCTTCTGGAAGAGATAGTATCAACCTACGGCCAATATCAGTAGCATGAATTTCTTTGCCTTTTTTGGTCAAATAGTCACGCTTAAATAGTAATTCAATGATACCGGCTCGGGTCGCTTCTGTTCCCAAGCCATCTGTCTCTCTGAGCACCTTTTTAATCGCTCTATCGGTGACGTATCTGGCTATGCCCGTCATGGCTGATAGCAAAGTGGCATCGGTAAAGTGACGTGGCGGTGAGGTGTTTTTTTCATCCAGCTTGCCATCCACACAGAGTACCTCCTCCCCTTTGATGACCTCTGGCAATCTTACAGCTGAGAACTCTGGATCTTCAGATGTTGATTTCCGCTCCGGTAATAGTGCCTTCCAGCCTTTATCCACAACTTCTTTTTGCCTGCTGATAAATAAGCCGCCGTGCACTTCTGTATCGATCTGCTTTTCCTGATATTGAAAAGGTGGATAAAACTGCATCAAATACTGTCTGGCGACCAGTTCATAGATGTTCTGCTCATCAAGCGACAGACGGCTCGAATCAACGCCACGACTGGTCGGGATAATGGCATGGTGCGCACTCACTTTATCATCATTCCACGCCTTAGATTTGACTGACAAATCGGCAATTTCAACAGCTGTCGCCAGTCCAGGGATAGTTTTAGGGATCGCTTGAGTGACTCTATGTGTATCGCCAAAGTGTCCGCTGGGCAGATAACGGCAATCTGAACGAGGATAGGTAATCAGCTTATGTTTCTCATACAGCTGCTGGCACACATCGAGCGTCTTTTGGGCATTGAGATTAAAACGTCTGGAAGCATCGATTTGCAGTGCTGACAAATTATAGGGTAATGGCGGGGCTTGTTTCGCCCGTTCTTCAGTTACCGCAACCACAGTTGCTGGCTGGCCTGTTACTTTATTCAATACGGTTTCAGCCAATTTTTTCAACACCAATCGCCCCTCTTCATCCATATACGGTTCACAGGCGGCACTCGGTTTCCATTTTGCCGTATAAATTTGGTCTTTATCGGTTTTAAGATCGATAAACACGTCATAGAAGGGTTTTGAGACAAAAGTCTCGATTTCTAAATCCCGATTAACGACCAAACCTAATACTGGCGTCTGTACTCGCCCTACAGACAGCACACCGTTATAACCCGATGACTGCCCCCGTAAGGTACATAAACGAGTCATATTGATGCCATAGAGCCAGTCAGCTCGTGCACGCGCTAATGCTGAAGTAGCCAGAGGGATAAAATCGATATTACGGCGTAGGTCATTTAGCGCACGTTGGATAGCATCGGCGTTCATATCGTTAATCAAACAGCGCTTGGCTGCTTCACGCTTCTCTTTTGGTACACCGCAATAATTGATAATCTCATCAACCAGAATTTGCCCGACTCTATCGGGATCGCCCATATTGACCAGCACATCAGCTTCGTTAATTAGTTTTTTTATAACGTTAAATTGCTTTTGTGTGGCGGGCTTTACTGAGTGTTTCCACTCCACTGGCACAATAGGTAGGTGCTCCCTGCGCCACTTTTTAAAATCAGGGTTATAGGCATCAGGCTCAGCCTGTTCGAGTAAATGGCCAATACACCAAGTTACCACATCACCGTTGGCGGTTTTAATAAACCCGTCACCCTTTTGATGCGGTTTAGGCATAACATCAGCAACTGCCCTGCCAACACTCGGCTTTTCAGCTATGTACAAAATCACTGACTTCTCCTGCTGCTTATATCAACAATCTTGAGTGCTGATACTTCCCTTTCCAGATCTTTGATCTTATCGAATGCTTCGAACAAAGAGAATTCTAACTGGGCATTTTTAGCAATAATCTTATCGCAAAAGGCTTTGATATCGTCTCTTTGCACCTTATAGCGCTCCTTTAACTCGCGTTCCTTATCTCTTTGTGCGCGTATTTTGTCTACCGAAGCTTTACCAGAAGCTACAAGATCTGTTGCACTTTCAAATTTTTGTCTATCTATAATATCCTTTGCTTTTACAACAAAGTCTTTATAATAATAAATACCACCAGAACTAAGCCCAGCCTCTTTGTTTATACGGCTAAGACTCAATCTCCCATCATTTGGGGTACGCTCAGGAACTCCATTTACTAGCCTATTCAAAGCTTGCTCAAGCCTTTCAAGTGTGAGCAATGCTCTATCATCAATATTTTTATAATTATTCATTAATGAATATCCTTTTATCAAAAGGAACATATCCAAGATCATGCTCTGATAAAACTTGCTCAATAGATTTTATTTCATAAAACAGTTTAGATGTAACATTAGGCATGTCTAACCCAAGAGATTCAATATCACTGAACTTTTTAATTAACTTTTCTCTAATATCGAGAAGTGATTTTGCTTTATCTGTTGTCACAACTTTGTACTTACATGTAGTCATGTCACAAATTCTATCACAATTTGGATTAGTACAATACCCTGCGGGGTGCTCAACAATAGAAAGTTGACCATCCTGTAATTGTTTACGAATCTCATTTCTATCTAAATAAAAACGCGTATCACCCTGCTCTCGAAGGCTTTTAATTCTCTTACCCTCATGACCAGACAATATTTCTGCGTCATTATATATGTGATAGAAGACCTCTGTCATATGCTCTTGATTCTCTCCAGCGATTTCATTTTGTAGATCTGTATCAATCATCATATCAACATACGACGCAATATTTGCTTGATTTGCATACCAAGACGTCATAGTAATATTCATATGTTTAAACTGATACTTAACATCAAGTAATGATGCTAATTTATTCCTAACCAAATAGACAGCAAACGTCCGACGAAATGCGTGAGGATGTACTTTTAAAGTTTCTCCAACTTTTAGCTCACCCTTTCTTGTGGGATTGAGCAAATCAAACTCTCGGACATCATTTTCTGTTGCTCGATAACCAAGTAACTTTACGAAGTTATTAAGAGAATGAGACATTGATTGTCTACTAGCATTGGGTCGATGACCTCTCATATGGGGAAGAGTTATAAATAAGCAGTCTACTTTCTTTAAGAAATTATTCTTTTCATCAATATGCGTTATCGAATCTGCTTGTTTTTTCCATTTTTCACGGGCAAAACCAAAAGCATCCCAAAGTAGCTCTATTGCTTTTTTCGCACTCGGTATGGTGACCCATGATGTAGAACGAGCTATTCCACCTAGATTAGGTTTTGTATCCAAACCATGTAATATAGGAATGGTCATGCCTGCATATTTTTTCTCTTGATAAGAATGTATATTAAAAGACTTTATTTCTCCATCCCTACAACCTGTAAATGCAGCTATTACAATATAGCAAGCACCTCTAAGCCAAGATAACCACAATCCACTGTAGTCTAATTCTATATTTAGATCATTTGGTATTTCGCCCATACTTTTAAGAGCATGTCTTTTAACCGTAGCAGTACAAGAATAATGCTTCTCCCATTTGGTATATAAAAACATAAACTCCTCATACAAAGTGGATATCACTTTTCGATGCGGATGATAAAAATCAACTATTCTTAAAGCTTCGCCATAATATTTTGAAGAGATTTTTTCAGGGATGCAAACTGCTTGAGATACAGACTCTCCACTTACCGATAGGTAATGGGATAAACTTTCGTAATTTTCAACTATTCTTTTCGTGAATCCAAACTCATATAAATGAGACAAAAAAATAAGATAGTTTTTCCACGTTTTGAACTTCAGGCCTTGTTTTTTTGCAATAAATAATATATTTCTGTATTTTTCATCATCATTAATATCATCGTATGAAGTACCATTGTTTTCAATGATGCACTTTTGAAAAATAACCCCACCTGAAATAATATTCAAAATGGTGCTTTTTTTAGATTTAAGACTATTAGCCAATATTATTTCATGAACTAAGGACTTTACCGTTAGTTTGAATTCACCAGACAAACGTGTAAATGAAACATCAAAATCCAATGACCAAAAATTCCAAACATCTGAATTATAATAGCTGTAAGGTTTTCCTTCAGAGTCCCTTGAAACAATAATATCACCAGCAGAGAGGTCATGTTCTGTTTTTTTAAATTTTTTCATTAGTAAATTCCCAACATTAACTCTAAGTCATCAACACTATCCCAAAGGGGGTGAACACTATCCAGATATTTGTTATAAGCTTTATTATATATTATTGTGTGATCTTTTTTCATTCTATCAATAATGAGTTGTACTGTATTACTAACCTTACTTAATAAGTAAGATGGATGAGAATTAATTGCTGGCCTTGTTATTGATTCCAAAATGATATCATTGAAGGAAAGTAATAACCAAACATCATCAACTTCAGCAACAACAGCATGATGTTTACATCCAAAACATTCAAGAAACTTATGGCAAGCAACTATATCACTATCATTTGCCAATCCATTTTTTATTAAGTCACTTTTTAAATTCTTTGATTTATGTTTAAAGGAACCACCACATCTTAACCCATTAGTAAGTTTCTTAAATTTTTGGCTCACCTCACTCTCTTTAAGTGGGTCTTTATAAATGAATTTACTATCCTCAATTACTTTATCTAATGGTTTTCCTAATGCAGACTGCTCCCTAATATATAGTGCAGACGCCAGTGAAAATTCAACTGTGGTAGGATTACCATCAGCATAATATTTTGCTGATGTTTCTACTGTGTTATTCAAACCTTGTGAAACAAAAAAAACACTTTCTGTTGCTCGCATAATAAGTGATGCTTTGGTTTTTCTAAAGCGCTGGCTACTTAGTATCGGCAATCCAAGATCTGTAAATAAATTACTCAGAATTCTCGCACTAGAATCTGTCATATATGACTTTTTCCCATCAGATGGGTTAGGAAATAAAAAACCATCCTCATAAGGATCTATGACATCAATTATTCTAATCCATCTTTCGAAAAAAATCTTTGCCTCGCGAGTAAAACCGACATTTATTTCATTGACTCGACCATTCTGGCGCCCCTTCTTGATTTTGAGCTTATATATCTTCCTTGTAATATCAGTGAATAACTCATCACTTAGATCTGATTTTTTCATTTTCAAGAGTGATGTTGCATTTGCACCTGTATAAAAGCATGTTAGGTAATAAGCTACTCTAACTAAATCACTCACCCATACCATATCATGGCTATAATATGAAACCGTTCTTTCTGACAAATTCACATTCTCATATCTCTGCTCACCATTAGAATCATCAATATCATAAAGAGGAAAAATTTTTGGTATAGTTCCACTCTCAATATGTTTGCAATAATCATTGAAAATAAAACTTAACGCAGGAATTAACTCTTTGATTTCATCATCAGTATAAGGCTCAGCACTTTTAGTATCATGAGGAAATTTAATAAAGTAGTCATTGCATTTGTTAAAAAGATCTGGATCTAATTGTCTTAATAAGACTTTAATTGAATTCTGTCTTGAAAGTAGAGTTTTACCTTTAACCCCTTTATTGTAATGATCAACAAGACTTTTGGAATAAAACAAAATAGAACCAATGCAAAATATCTCTTCAAAACCCTGAGCCTCAGACATTCTTATAAATCTAACTAATTCATTGAAAATATTAATTTTAGTTCTATTAGTAGCATCTAAGTAACATAATATATTAAATATACTGACAACGAGACTCCTCCTATTAGCGTCAACAATATCTGGTTGATTTATTGGTATAGCTACTCTATATCCATCCAGGGGTAAAATTGGACATCCCCGATACAGTAACCGCTCAAAATTCGCTATTTTACCATTATCAACTATCGTGTGATCACGCATATTAATATTAACTAAATTATCCTCATTGAGGAACGATGGCATCATTGTTTTCCTTGAATTATTTTTTATAAATGCCATATTTATTCTCCATTATTGAGGATAGAGTCAATTGCTAATTCATGAATCTCATTTGCAGTTAAAATACCGCGTTCACAAAACTTGAGGTAGCCTAATAGAGTTTCTCTATTTTTATGTCCCATAACTGACTGTAGATAATCAAGAACGTTACCTTCTTTCATCCCTGCATTGAGTAATTCGTTCAATCTTTCTACGGCATATGTAGATCGTAAATTATGAAACTTATGGGAAAAGTTAGGAAATTTGTTTTTCACTAAATTCCTCACCTCTCCCCAGCGAGCATCCAATGTTTTAGAAGCATAGTAATCTCCATTTTGATTTATTAATAAGGGTGGATTTTCTTTTTGCTCTGGATGAAGAATTTCAAATTTCTTCCTACGCTCTATATATCTTGATGAATTAATATAATCATACAGTTCTTGCATCAACGTAGAAAGAATCTCTACTTGACGTACTGTCCCATTTTTCGTTTCAATACCTAATAATGGGTCAAGCAATAATCCCTCAGCACCAATCAGATATTTCCTCTTATTCTGCTCAGGATCTGGTTTATAAATCCCTTTATTCCTAAGAGTGATAATCTCATTTCTTCTTAATCCAGAATATCTACTCAGCTTAATAGCCAGAAGAAATTCCTCAGATAACACAACGAACTTATCTCCATTTTTACTTTTCGATACTCCAATTTTACTAACATTGCATATTAGCTCTACTGACTCCCACTCTATTCTGTTCAGAGGAATAAGCTTTCTAGGTAATCCAAACTGACTCGTATTATTAGGTAGCTTTAACCTTAAATCAGTTGTATCTACATAAATAAATTTACTGCGCATGTATTCATGTGTGGATCCTCTATGTAAACTAACCACTTCATAATTGAAGGGAGGATATCGAAAATTATGTTTTCTCGACAAATAAAATTTATAGAAATTAATTACTACTCTCAGGTAACTATTAGCTGTACTTCGTGCTAACGCACCCTTTTCGAATATGTTTTTTAGATGTCTCCGAAACATATAAGTTGGACGTTTTCTTAAAGGAGCCGGCATATCATCCCATAAGACATTAATATCACTGAGAAAAGTAAAATAATGTAATAATGCCTGAGCCTGTGTATTGACCTCTTTTTTCCTTAAGTTAACCTTTAAATGAATAAGCCAATTATTAACAACATGTATATTATCCCCCTCTTCTGTAAATAAAAGTGGTAATTTACCTATACACAGTCCATCACCTTCAAAATTAACTGATAACCCACCAGTGGCAGGACTAATATCTATTTTAATTTTTTGATCGACAACAAAGTTTGGCACTTCCCAAAGAATAAGACTCATCTAATCGTTTACCGTCAAAATTTCACAATTTCATTGATTATATACGTAACAATCTAATTCAATGGAAACATCGTAACAGTACCCGATCCGGGTCACCGGCATGGACAACCCGGGTGGCTTTCTGCAACAGTTCTTCAATAACGCTCAGTTGTCTGGCGACTTCAGGACGGGGCCTGAGTTGCCATTTGTCCGGCACAATTGGCAGATCAGCCAGTGACCAGCGGGCATAACGGGGGTCATAATTTTCCGGCTGCGCCTGTTCCAGCAAATGACCGACGCACCAGGTGACTGTCTGATCATTCCCGCAGGCAATAAACCCTTGACCACGACGGTGCGGTTTAGGTAAAACATCAGCAATAGCCCGCGCAAGACTGGGCTTTTCGGCAATAAACAAACGCATTAACCGTGATCTTCCTTTGTTAATCCGGGTATCTGTAAAGCTACTTTTTTCACACCGGGGAAGCAGCAGGTATCGCCCGGCAGAATACTCTTCTGAGTGATGCTCCGTGATAAAATCACGTCCTGACTCAGCCACTGACTGGCTGAATCAGGATAATGCCAGATTCAGGGAGATAACACTGTCAGAAATAACTGACAAAAGCGCCAGTATCTTCCGGCGCGACCGGAGGGGCTTTTAATTGCGGTGTTCCGAGGTAGAGAAAACCGACAATCTGATCCTGCGGACGACAACCGAATCCGTCCCTGACGATCTGGTGTTCGGTCCATGCGCCGCTGCGCCAGATGCCGTTAAAACCCTGAGCCTGAGCGGCCATCTGCATCGCCATCACCGCACATCCGGCAGAAACAACCTGCTCCCACTGCGGCACCTTAGGATGTTCTTCACAATGAGCAATAACGGTAATAATCAGCGGCGCACGGAAAGGTGCGTTACGGGCTTTTTCCTGCCCTTTATCATCCAGACCGTCCTGTACTGCGGCCGCAGAAAGTAACTGGCTGAAACGTTCCAGTCCCTGCTGCTCTATCAGCACAAAACGCCAGGGTTTAAGCCCGCCATGATCAGGTGCACGTAGGCCTGCCTGTAAAATAGTGTCTAACGCTTCCCCTTGTGGTGCTGGTTCAGCCAGTCTGGCCGCAGAGCGGCGCTGTAATAAGAGTTCCAGAGCGTCCATATATTTCCCGTAATAAAAAGCAGTGATATGGCTAAGTCTGGCATAACAACGTCTTTTGTAACAGTCTGTCGTGATTTCCTGCTGACATTTCAGGCGCTGCTCTTTAGGATGATGCCTGAATGATCAAAACTCAGGCCGGCTTTCTGCCTGCTGACCTATTAATGGAGAAATTATGCGCACATTGGGGCGATTCATCGTCAGGCTGCTATCGGCCGGCTGGCGGGTATTGAATTTTATCAGGGAGTTCATTCTTAACCTGTTCCTGCTGGTACTGATTGTGGCAGGTGTCGGCATCTGGATGCAGGTCAGCGGTGGCTCATCTTCTTCAGCGAAAACACTGACCGGCGGTGCATTAAAGCTTGATATCGACGGAACTATTGTCGATCAGCCTTCGGCCAATAACCGTCTGGGTAAAATAGGCCGCGAGCTTATCGGTAGCCGCAGTGAAACCCTGCAGCAGAATTCATTGTTTGATATTGTCGATGCGATCCGTCAGGCGAAAACCGATGATAAAATTACCGGCATCGTACTGGACCTGCGTAACTTTGCCGGCGGCGATCAGCCTTCCCTGCGTTATATCGGTAAAGCTTTACAGGAATTCCGCGACAGCGGTAAACCGGTTTATGCGTATGGCGATAATTACAGTCAGGCGCAATACTACCTGGCCAGTTTTGCCAGTACTGTCTACCTGTCGCCTCAGGGTGCGATTGATATTCATGGTATGGCGACCAACAATCTGTATTTCAAAACCCTGCTGGATACTCTGAAAGTCTCTTCACATGTGTTCCGTGTCGGGACTTACAAATCAGCCGTCGAACCCTTCCTGCGTGACAATATGTCACCGGCCGCCAGAGATGCCGACAGCCGCTGGATAAACCAGTTATGGGACAGCTACCTGGCGACGGTGGCTGCTAACCGGAAACTGACACCTCAGCAGGTGTTCCCCGGGGCAGATAATCTGATTGCCGCTCTGAAAGCAGACGGCGGCAATACCGCCACCTATGCCCTGAAAAGTAAACTGGTGGATGAATTGCAGACCCGATCCGCGGTGGATCAGCAACTGATCAAAAAGTTCGGCTGGGATCCTCAGGAAAATGACTATCGCAGTGTCAGTATCTACAATTATCCGGTCAACGATCCCCACAGCAGCCAGCAAGGAAATATTGCGGTCATTGTTGCTAACGGGGCAATTGTTGACGGCGAATCTTCGTCCGGTAATGTCGGCAGTGAAACAACCGTCGCGCAAATCCGTGCTGCGCGGTTAAATAAAGCAGTCAAAGCGATTATCCTGCGGGTTAACAGCCCGGGAGGCAGTGTCACTGCTTCTGAGGCTATTCGCGAAGAACTGATGGCCGCAAAACAGGCAGGGAAACCGGTCGTTGTTTCCATGGGCGGTCTGGCCGCTTCCGGCGGATACTGGATTTCAACGCCCGCCAGTTACATTATTGCCAGCCCGACCACCCTTACCGGCTCTATCGGTATTTTCGGGGTAATTAATACCATCGAAAACACCCTGAGTACGATTGGCGTGCATACGGATGGCGTCGCCACGTCGCCACTGGCTGATGTTTCAATGACCAAAGCCCTGCCGCAACAGGTTGAGCAGATGATGCAAATCAGTATCGAAAACGGATACAGCAACTTCCTGAATCTGGTCGCTGCATCGCGGCATAAAACCACCGAACAGGTTAACCAGATAGCCCAGGGCCATGTCTGGACCGGCAGTGATGCTAAAGCAAATGGCCTGGTGGACCAGTTAGGTGACTTTGATGATGCAGTGAAAAAAGCCGCTGAGCTGGCACAAATCAAAACCCCGGTCCTGGACTGGTATCAGCAACAGCCTTCATTGTTTGACCAGGTGCTGGATCAGATGAGTGCTTCTGTCAGTGCGGCGCTGCCAGTCAGTGTCCGTGCCCTGTTACCGGCCCCGCTGGCAGAAGTGATGACCGATATCAGTAAGCAACCGGGAGTCACTGGCCAGACCGTTGATCCGCAGAATCGTTATGCTTATTGCCTTAACTGTGGCGTATTGAATTAAAAAATATGCAGCCTGAACCCTGTTCAGGCTGTTTTTCATGACAATTACTTTTATACTGCCGCCATCCTGTCTTCTGTTTTATTACTACTGACACTGAGTTTTCATGCAGAGAAAAAATATTTATGTCGCCTATACCGGCGGAACCATCGGTATGCAGCGTTCCGTTCATGGTTATGTGCCGGTCTCTGGTCATCTGCAACAACAATTGCTGACCATGCCTGAGTTCCATCGTCCTGAAATGCCTGAATTTACTATTCATGAATATCAGCCATTAATGGACTCGTCGGATATGACACCGCGTGACTGGCAGGTGATTGCCGATGATATACAGCAAAACTACGACCTGTATGACGGTTTTGTGATATTGCATGGTACAGATACCATGGCATTCACCGCATCGGCGTTGTCATTTATGCTGGAAAACCTCAGCAAGCCGGTTATTGTCACCGGATCACAAATTCCCCTGGCAGAACTGCGTTCAGATGGTCAGCAAAACCTGCTGAACTCGCTATTTGTGGCCGCGAATTACCCGATTAATGAAGTGTCGTTATTTTTCAATAATACGCTTTATCGCGGTAACCGTACTACCAAAGCCCATGCCGATGGCTTTAATGCTTTCGCCTCCCCTAATCTGACACCGTTGCTGGAAGCCGGTATTCATATTCGTCGTTTACACACTCCCCCGGCACCGGCCAGCAGCGGGCCTCTGAAGGTGCATCCCATCGAACCTCAGCCGGTTGGTGTCGTGACCCTGTATCCCGGCATTTCGGCCGATGTCGTGCGTAACTTTTTACGTCAGCCGGTGAAAGCACTGATCCTGCGCTCTTACGGAGTCGGCAACGCACCACAGAACCCGGAGTTTCTGGCCGAACTGCAACAGGCTTCACAACGCGGAATTGTGGTTGTCAATCTGACACAATGCCTTTCCGGCAAAGTGAATATGGGGGGCTATGCGACCGGTAATGCGCTGGAAAATGCAGGGGTTATCAGTGGTTTTGATCTGACGGTGGAAGCAACCTTAACCAAACTCCATTATCTGCTTTCCGCCGGTTATTCGCCGCAAGAGATTCGTCAGCTAATGCAGTGTAATCTGCGGGGCGAATTAACTCCCGACTGAGGCAGTACGGATCTGCCTGCCGGCAGATCCGTGATATTTTCAGTTCAGGGTCAGTCTGACCCTGCTCTCGTCAATACCAAACGCCTGTTTGAGCTGTTGTTTGGTTTTGATCACCATCTCTCCGCCTTTGCCAATCGACATATGTGCCGGATTATCATTGTGCTGAGCCTGCCATAACATAACCAGCTGCAGACTGTGCTCACGCTGTTGCGGTGTCAGCGCGACGCCATCAGGCCACTTTCCGGTTTCAGTCGCGGTCACCAGCCGCTGATAAACGTCCGGTGTCATGCCTGCCAGTAAGGTTTCAAGTGTTTTATTCATCAGTTATCCCGAAGTAACTTTGCCTTGTGGATCAGTAAAATTCAGTGACGCCGAATTGACGCAGTAACGCTCACCGGTTGGCTGCGGTCCGTCCGGGAAAACATGTCCCAGATGAGCATCACAGTGAGCACAGCGGATCTCAATGCGCTGCATACCATGAGAAATATCTTCCAGGTAACGAATGGCCTGATTATTCACCGGCTGATAAAAGCTTGGCCAGCCGCATCCTGAGTCGTATTTACTGTCCGAGTAAAAAAGCGGCACATTACAGACCAGGCAATGATAAATCCCCTGTTGCTTGTTATGCAACAAAGCCCCGCTGAACGGCGGTTCCGTACCGCGTTGCTGTGTAACATAGTGCTGCATTTCGGTAAGCGCAGGCTGTGAGCCATGGTTTTTATTTTCTGACGACATTGGACATCCATTGACTGTAAACAAACACAACTATCGACTACTATAACAAACAGGTAACAAAATGGGGCTGGCAATTTGTGCTGATGCCGCTAACCCCGGCAGTATCACCTGAAACTGTGAGCTATACCTTTTTTTTCGCCCCGCCGCGGACAGGCTCTGCAGCGCGTTCTGATAAGGTAAACTAATCATTTTTCGGTGTGCAAAGGGCGTCCGATGATTGATCTGCCACAACAATTGACACGATTAAGCTTGACGCCTGCAGCGGTTTTTGTAATTTTACAGCCAACCTTTTATTCAATAACCAATAGCTGGTGGAATATATGACTATCAAAGTAGGTATTAACGGTTTTGGCCGTATCGGTCGCATTGTTTTTCGTGCTGCGCAACAGCGTTCAGATATCGAGATCGTTGCAATCAACGACCTGCTCGACGCGGATTACATGGCGTACATGCTGAAGTATGACTCCACTCATGGCCGGTTTGACGGTACTGTTGAAGTAAAAGAGGGTGCATTAATCGTCAATGGTAAAAAAATCCGCGTAACCAGCGAAAAAGATCCTGCAAACCTGAAATGGGATGAAGTGGGTGTTGACGTGGTTGCCGAAGCGACAGGTATCTTCCTGACCGACGAGACTGCACGTAAACACATTACTGCGGGTGCCAAAAAAGTTGTGCTGACTGGCCCTTCTAAAGATAACACCCCGATGTTTGTACGCGGTGCTAACTTTGAAAAATATGCCGGCCAGGATATCGTTTCCAATGCCTCCTGTACTACCAACTGCCTGGCTCCTCTGGCAAAAGTTATCAACGATAACTTTGGTATCATCGAAGGTCTGATGACCACCGTTCATGCAACGACTGCTACCCAGAAAACGGTTGATGGCCCGTCTCATAAAGACTGGCGTGGTGGCCGTGGTGCTTCTCAGAACATCATCCCTTCTTCTACCGGTGCAGCTAAAGCTGTCGGTAAAGTGCTGCCTGAACTGAACGGTAAACTGACCGGTATGGCTTTCCGTGTACCAACACCAAACGTTTCTGTCGTTGACCTGACCGTACGTCTGGAAAAACCAGCCACTTACGAACAGATCAAATCAGCTATCAAAGCCGCTTCCGAAGGCCCGATGAAGGGTGTTCTGGGCTATACCGAAGACGACGTAGTCTCTACCGACTTTAACGGCGAAGTCTGCACCTCCGTATTCGATGCCAAAGCAGGTATCGCTCTGAATGATAACTTTGTAAAACTGGTTTCCTGGTACGATAACGAAACCGGTTACTCTCACAAAGTACTGGATCTGATTGCACTGGTTGCTGCTAAATAATCAGCTGCCGCTAACACAGAAACAGCTATGGGCGACTTCGGTCGCCCTTTTTTCTATTATCAGGGCTATCATTTTTTGAGGTGAGAAAATGCAGGACACTTTATATAAACTGCCGGTAATCCGTCAGATAACCCCTTATATTTCTCAGCGTCAGAAAGATCAGTTACCACTGATTGTCGTTAATCATCCTCTGGTACATGCAGTGGTTGCTTTACAAGGTGCCCAGCTGATCTCATGGCAGCCCTCAGGTGAAAAACCGGTGATCTGGCTGAGCAGTCAGACGCCCTTTAAGACAGGAAAAGCTCTGCGCGGCGGGGTTCCCGTCTGCTGGCCATGGTTCGGGCCAGCCGGTACACCGGCACATGGTTTTGCCCGCAACCTGTCCTGGACGTTACTGGCCCATGATGAAAATGACCAGGGTGTTATGTTAACTTTCGAACTGAAGCATTCACCACAGACCCTGAAACTCTGGCCTTATGAGTTTACCCTGATTGCCCGTTTCAGGCTCGGCCGGCAGTGTGAAATTGAACTGGAAGCTCACGGTGATTATCAGTCCACCGCGGCACTGCACAGTTACTTTCAGGTCGCTGATATCAGCGGGGTATCCGTCAGCGGTCTGGGACAGCCATTTACTGATAAAGTGACCGGCAATACACAAGGTGAGCTGACGTCACCGCAAACTTATCCGGCACGTGTCGATCGCATTTTTACCGCAGCTGATGACTGTAATGTCATTACAGATAGCCGCGGCGAACGTCAGCTGGGCATCTGCCACCACAATAAAAGTGACGTTGTCACATGGAATCCGGGGCCTGAATTGTCCTGCAGTATGGATGATATGACGAATGATGGTTATAAAACCATGGTGTGTGTGGAAACCGCACGGATTTCGGTCCCGATGGTCAGTAAAGCTGATGCCCCTGCCCGTTTAGGCGTCACTTTTCGGGTCAATAAATAACCTTATAACGTACCGCAAGTAAAAACGGGACTGTGTTGATTGTCCCGTTTTTATCTGATCACTCAGAAAGTGTAACTGACACCACTCCACACCATTAACTGGCCGGATTTTGCCACCATCGGGCTGTCTTTAATGGCGCTATCAAACCACTGATAACGACCGCCGAATCCCAGTTGCCAGCGTTCGGTTAATGGATAAATAGCGCTGACTTCGGCATACGGATTCCAGCTGTCCCCCGTATGATAGCGCGAGATCCCGGATCTGGCCGATTCAGCAGAAGAAACGCCGTAGTAATAATCTGTCTGATGAGCACTATTCCAGCTGACCCCCGCCCCCGGGTTGACGGAAAACCCGCCAATCATTAACGGATAATGCCAGTTAGTATTCCAGATCAGCCCGTTGCTTTCGTCGAGTACATCGCCTGTCAGTGACGTTTTCAGAACCCCCCAGTCGGCAGTGTGCTGCCACATCCCACCGCCCATCAGAGTCATATGACGTTTATCCAGCCGCTTCATGTCACTGTAGTCATTTTTACCCGGTTTGAACTCTTCCCCGGAGGTCGTAATAATCAGGGAGAACTGGTCCTGATCATCTTTCCACAGATTATAACCCGCCTGCCAGCCGGAAATAAAAAAGTGCTCACCCTGATAATCCACCAGCGGCAGCGGGTAATATTTATTTTTATCGCCGTGATATGGCGATTGCATAAAGAGTACCGACGCGCCTAAGGTTAACGGCGTATTTTCCGCCAATACCTGACCAGAAAAGCACGCCCCTATCAGGGTACTTACGCAAAAAAGTGATTTTTTCAAAATAACAAAGTCCTGTAATTATATTAACTGGCGCAGTTTATCCTTACAGGATGCTGACTAGAATCACCTGAGCACAGATTGATCACATTTTATTTTACATTATTTCCCTGTCCGCCGGGCGGCAGCAAACCGCAACTTAGCCGGAAAGCCCGCACTTATAACTCCTCCGTTAATCATAAGGGTTACGCCGCATCTGATAAACAGAGGAAAATTGCCAGATAATTACTACAGTTAAATGATACGGCCCGGTAAACAGTGACTATTTTCTGTTTTCCGTCCCTTATATTTTTGTGCCCCCTGTCAGGGGGAAATGACTGATCACCGGGCCGTATCTCCGGGGGCAGATCCTGCAGGAACACGCTCCTCTACCTGTGCTAACACTGAAAGGACGGGCATCCCTATGAATATATTCGATCATTATCGCCAGCGTTACGAAGCGGCCAAAGACGAAGCGTTCACATTGCAGGAATTTCTTTCACTCTGTAAACAGGACCGCAGTGCCTATGCGAATGCCGCCGAACGGTTACTGACCGCTATCGGAAAACCGGTGATGGTAGACACGGCTCAGGATCCGAGGTTATCGCGGATTTTCTCTAACCGGATTGTGTCACGCTATCCTGCCTTTGAAGAATTTTACGGGATGGAAGACGCGATAGAACAAATCGTTGCTTATCTGAAGCACGCCGCTCAGGGCCTCGAAGAGAAGAAACAGATCCTTTATCTGCTGGGGCCGGTCGGGGGAGGTAAATCCTCGCTGGCTGAACGGCTGAAAGCCCTTATTCAGCGGGTCCCCATCTATGTGCTGAGTGCCAACGGGGAGCATAGTCCGGTCAATGACCATCCTCTTTGTCTGTTCAGTCCTCAGGAAGATGCCGGACTGCTGGAGAAAGAATATGCTATCCCGCGGCGTTACACTGGCACGATTATGTCGCCCTGGGCAGCGAAACGTCTGCATGAATTCGGCGGCGACATTACCCGTTTCCAGGTGGTTAAGGTCTGGCCGTCAGTGCTGCATCAGCTGGCTATCGCAAAAACTGAACCGGGCGATGAGAATAATCAGGATATTTCGGCACTGGTGGGTAAAGTCGATATCAGAAAACTGGAACACTTTGCACAAAATGACCCGGATGCTTACAGTTATTCCGGAGCCCTGTGTCGTGCTAACCAGGGGATCATGGAGTTTGTCGAAATGTTTAAAGCGCCAATCAAGGTGCTTCATCCGTTACTCACCGCGACCCAGGAAGGTAACTATAATGGTACCGAGGGCATCTCTGCCCTGCCGTTTAATGGTATTATTCTGGCCCACTCTAATGAATCCGAATGGGTCCGGTTCCGTAATAACAAAAACAACGAAGCCTTCCTTGACCGTGTTTATATTGTCAAAGTTCCTTACTGCCTGCGGGTATCAGAAGAAATCAAGATTTATCAGAAACTGCTGAGTAACAGTGAGCTGGACAATGCCCCTTGTGCACCCGGCACCCTGGAAACCCTGGCGCGTTTTATTATCCTTTCGCGGCTGAAGTCTCCTGAAAATTCGAGTATTTACTCAAAAATGCGGGTCTATGATGGCGAAACCCTGAAAGATACAGACCCGAAAGCAAAATCCTGGCAGGAATATCACGATTATGCCGGTGTCGATGAAGGTATGAACGGCTTATCTACCCGTTTTGCTTTTAAAATATTGTCACGGGTTTTTAACTTTGATCATACGGAAGTGGCTGCCAATCCGGTTCATCTGTTTTATGTCCTGGAACAGCAGATTGAACGGGAACAATTCCCTGAGCAACAAGCCGGAAACTATCTGGAATGTATCAAAGGCTATCTGATCCCGAAATATGCTGAGTTTATCGGTAAAGAGATACAAACAGCCTATCTGGAGTCTTACTCCGAATATGGACAGAATATTTTTGACCGCTATGTGACTTATGCTGATTTCTGGATCCAGGATCAGGAGTACCGCGACCCGGATACCGGACAACTGTTCGACCGTGAGTCACTGAATACTGAACTGGAAAAAATTGAGAAACCCGCCGGGATCAGCAATCCTAAGGATTTTCGCAACGAAATAGTTAACTTCGTCTTACGGGCCAGAGCACAGAATGGCGGCAGTAATCCGAACTGGACCAGTTATGAAAAGCTCAGGACGGTGATAGAGAAGAAAATGTTTTCCAATACGGAAGAACTGTTACCGGTGATCTCGTTTAATACCAAAACTTCTACCGATGAACAGAAAAAGCATGATGATTTTATCGACCGGATGATGGAAAAAGGTTATACCCGCAAACAGGTACGTCTGCTGTGTGAATGGTATCTGCGGGTACGAAAATCTTCTTAACTACTAAGCTAACGGAGGATCTGAGGGTCTTCCGTTAGCGGGCTGTCGTAAGCTGGCCCGTTTCACAGAATATGCCCGGGGGTATGCTATGTCCTATTTTATCGATCGGCGACTCAACGGCAAAAATAAAAGTGCGGTCAACCGGCAGCGCTTTTTACGTCGTTATAAATCACAAATTAAGAAGTCGCTTTCAGAAGCCATCAAGAAACGTTCTGTCACTGATACAGAAAGCGCTGAGTCTGTGTCGATTCCGGTCGCTGATATCCTTGAACCGGTATTTCATCAGGGGGCCGGCGGCAACCGGGTGCGGGTGTATCCCGGAAATGATCAGTTTATCACCCGCGACCGTATCGAACGTCAGTCAGGCGGTGCGGGAAATGGCAGTGCTCAGGGGGATGCCAGCCCGCAAGGTGAAGGCGAAGATTCATTCAGCTTTACCCTGTCTAAAGACGAATATCTGGATCTGTTGTTTGATGATTTGGAGCTGCCGGATTTACAGAAAAATGACCATCACCGGCTCACTGAATACAAAGTACAGCGTGCCGGCTATACTGCTCACGGCGTTGCTTCGAATATCAGTGTGGTTCGTTCGTTACAAAATTCACTCGCCCGCCGTACCGCCATGACTGCGGCTAAACGCCGTCAGCTCCGGGAGCTGGAACAGTCACTGCAAGCCATCCGCGATCAGGACCCGGTTCAGCTGATGGAAGAGCAGCGATTATCCGCTGAAATTGCCAGCCTGAAAGCGGCGATAGACAGAGTGCCTTTTATTGATACTTTCGACCTGCGCTATAAAAATGTTGAAAAACATCCCGAACCTTCCAGCCAGGCTGTCATGTTCTGCCTGATGGATGTTTCAGGTTCGATGGATCAGCCGACCAGGGATATGGCAAAACGGTTTTATATTCTGCTGTATTTATTTCTTAGCCGCCGTTATAAAAATGTCGAAGTAGTCTATATCCGGCACCATACGCAGGCTAAAGAAGTCGACGAACAGGAATTTTTTTACTCTCAGGAGACCGGGGGAACCATTGTCTCCAGTGCCCTGAAACTGATGGACCAGGTGATTAAACAACGCTACGACCCGTTACAATGGAATATTTATGCCGCACAGGCTTCTGACGGTGATAACTGGGCCGATGATTCGCCGTTGTGCTACCAGCTACTGGCCAGTCAGCTGCTGCCGGTAGTCCGTTATTACAGTTATATAGAAATCACCCGCCGTGCTCATCAGACTCTGTGGCGGGAATATGAACAGCTACAGCATCAGTTTGATAATATTGCTATCCAGCCGGTCCGCGAACCTGAAGATATCTATCCGGTATTTCGTGAATTATTCCGCCGCCAGACAACCGGTAACTGATCTGATGGCCACTGACGGTGGCCGGTATTTTTACAGCAATAACAGTCCTGCTAATCAATGATTCAATTCAGTGCCGGCAAACGGTATACTTATCACCCGGCAAGTATCACCGGCTGATCCTGTACCTGGTACCGGTATTTACAGGCTGTTAATCCTTTTCTGCTGAGTGCCGCGCTTTATCCGTAAAGGTGTAAAACATGAAGACTGGTTACCTGTTTCCTATCGCTATTATTGTTGCCGGTGTGGCATTACTGATTTGGTTTATCGCCAGTGGTGCATGGATGCCAGGCCAGTAAACACTTCCGGGCCAGCCAGGGTGAAGGGCGCGCGCCCGGACCGGTTATCCCCTGTTATACCATCTGCATTATGGTGTTGTTTTATCGCCGTTGTATAACTTCGGTAACAATGGAACTGGCGGTTATGCTGCAAACGCTGCCTCCGGTATCCCGGTTCTGTTCATAAATCATCGATATTCAGGGAGCTGTCATTTGGAAACCAGCATGATTTATAGTCTTTTTGTTATTGGCTCGGTGCTGGTAGCGTCAAGTATTATCCTCAGCGCATTTTCTTCACGGCTGGGGATCCCTATCTTAGTGATCTTCCTGGTGCTTGGCATGCTGGCCGGGGAGGACGGTATCGGCGGCATCGCTTTCGATAATTACCCGGCCGCTTACCTGATCTCAAACCTGGCTCTGGCAGTGATACTGCTGGACGGAGGGATGCGTACTAAAGCCAGTGCGTTTAAAGTTGCCCTCTGGCCGTCGTTATCGCTGGCGACCATCGGCGTGTTAGTGACTGCCGGTCTGACCGGCCTGATGGCAGCCTGGTTATTTAATCTCGACCTGATGCAGGGATTTCTGATTGGTGCCATTATCGGTTCTACCGATGCAGCTGCCGTGTTTTCCCTGCTGGGCGGTAAAGGGCTGAATGAAAGGGTCAGCTCTACCCTGGAAATTGAGTCCGGCAGCAATGACCCGATGGCCGTATTTCTGACGATTACCCTGATAGAAATGATCCACAAAGGACAAAGCGGACTGGATATGATGTTCCTGGTGCATCTGGTGCAGGAGTTTGGTCTCGGGATTGTGTTTGGGATTGGTGGCGGTGTTGCTATCCAGCAATTAATTAACCGGATTTCATTGCCAGCCGGTTTATATCCCCTGCTGGCTGTCAGTGGCGGTATTCTGGTGTTTGCCTTCACCACCCTGATGGAAGGCAGCGGTATCCTGGCGGTTTATCTGTGTGGCTGCTGGCTGGGTAACCGGCCGGTACGTAACCGCCACGGCATACTGCAGACTTTCGATGGTATGGCCTGGTTAAGCCAGATCGGCATGTTTATCGTTCTCGGGTTACTGGTGGTTCCTACGGATTTATGGCATATCGCTGTTCCGGCAATGTTACTGTCATTGTGGCTGATTTTTATTGCCCGTCCGTTGTCGGTATTTGCCGGTTTACTGCCGTTCAAAAACTTTACCCTGCGCGAACGGTTTTTTATCAGTTGGGTCGGATTACGCGGCGCGGTGCCGATTATTCTCGCGGTGTTTCCGATGATGGCCGGGCTGGATAATGCCAAACTCTATTTTAATATCGCCTTTTTTGTGGTGCTGGTGTCCTTAATGCTACAGGGAACCTCACTCAGCCGGGCCGCAAAGATGGCGAAAGTGGTGGTCCCGCCGGCCGCAGAGCCTATCCAGCGTATCGGGCTGGATATTCACCCCGACAGCCCGTGGGAAGAGTTCGTTTACCAGCTCAGTGCCGATAAATGGTGCATTGGTGCCGCCCTGCGGGAGCTTGACATGCCGGAAGAGACCCGGATCGCGGCCCTGTTTCGCGATAATTTACTGATGCATCCTTCCGGATCCACGCGTCTGAAAGAGGGTGATATTCTGTGTGTCATCGGTCGTGAAAAAGACTTACCGGCACTGGGCAAAATGTTCAGTGAGAGTCCGCCGGTTGCCCTTGAACAACGCTTCTTTGGTGATTTTATTCTCGATGCCGGTACTGATCTGTTCGATATTGCTCAGGTTTACGGTCTCGAACTGGATCAGGATATTCAGCCACATCAGCCGGTGGCAAAAATAATCGCTCAGCAACTGGGGGGGATCCCGGTGGTTGGCGACCAGCTCGAATGGCTTAATGTGATTTGGACAATTGCCGAAAAAGAAGATAACCGGATTGTCAAAGTGGGTGTCAGAATGATGGAAAGTCCGTCGTAAGCGGTCACCGCTCAGAATCATACAGCGGGTAAACGTTTGCCCGTTAAAAAACCTTATTTAGCACTTCCGGCTACCGTGGAAAAACGGTAGTCTTGTGCGCTTTTCTTCGGGTCACCTGCATAATTTATGAATAAATATACGCTGTTACTGCTGAGTCTGGTTTTACTGGCCCCGCTGGGTATTGACCTGTATCTTCCCACGCTGCCACAGGTGGCTGCCGGACTGGATACCCCGGTCAGCAATATACAATCGACTATCCCGCTTTTTCTGCTGGTGATGGGGCTGGGCCAGCTGGTTACCGGTCCGCTGGTGGATAATTTTGGCCGTAAACCCGTGGCAATAGCCGGTCTGACTCTGTATATCGCCGGCAGTCTGATGGCGGCCCTTTCTTGCCACTGGCCGTTATTTTTAACTGCCAGAATTATCCAGGGATGTGCTGTCTGTTGTACTGCCGTAGTGGCATTCAGCGGCGTTCGTGACCGGCTTAGCGGAGATCAAGCAGCCAGAACCTTCGGTTTTCTTAACGGCGCATTAAATATTGTCCCGGCACTGGCTCCCCTGCTGGGGGGGACACTGGCCGAATTCTGGGGGTGGCGTGCACCCTTCGGATTTCTGATGTTTTATGGCCTGCTGACTGGCGTGATTATCTTCCTGTTTTTGCCGGAAACCCGTCCGCACAATACTCTGAAAGTCCCCTTTTTCCCACTGAAACAATATGCCGCCATACTGTCAAACCCGCGGTTTATCTGTTTCTCGCTGGCGAATGCCGGGGCTCTGGGCATGGTCCTGACCTATGTTTCTCTGGCGCCGGATGTGCTGATGGAAAAAGGCGGTTTATCCCCTTTTACCTTCGCCTTAGCCTTTGGCGCTAACGGCCTGTGGATTATGCTGGTCAGCAGCGTGGTCAGTTTTGTTATCCGCAAAGCCGGCCGGCCTTTCTGTCTGCTGTTTGGCAGCCTGTGCATGCTGTTTGCTGCAGGGATGTTAAGCGGGGAAATACTGTTTTTCAATGAAGCTGCCCGTCAGTACTGGCTGAGTTATATGTTACCGGTGGCGGTAGCAGTGGCAGGGCTGGCACTTATCATCGGCCCGGCTACCAGTTATGCACTGGAACCTTACCAGCAGCAGGCCGGTATGGCCTCCGCATTACAGGGATTTATTCAGATGGCGGGCGGTGCCGGCGGCAGCCTCTGGGTTCTGGCCTTGCCACTGAGCCCGCAACAGGCGCTGACGGCAATGATGCTGGCGGGCTCAGTTCTGGCGATCATTGCCTGGTATTGCAGTCACCGGGTAAAAGGAACGCTCCGGGAACTGTAGTATCACTGTCTCAGCCGGTTTCCGGCTGAGACAGTGACTGCTTACAGAAGCCGGAAGGGTACCCGTGGTGCAACGGCACATAACAGTTCATAACCTACCGTTCCGCATGACTGCGCCACATCATCTGCCGGTACCTGTTGCCCCCACAGTTCGACAACAGACCCGATATGTGCCGCGGGACAGGGAGCCAGGTCTATCATCATCATATCCATCGACACCGCTCCCAGGGTGCGTGTCATAACACCGTCAACAGCGACAGGTGTTCCGCTCGGCGCATGACGGGGATAGCCATCGGCATACCCGCAAGCCACTATCCCTATTTTATGCTCAGAGGCGGCATGATAGCGGTAGCCATAACCCACCCCTTCTCCCGGGGTTAACTGCTGAATACCAATAATTTCGCTGTGCAGCCCCATCACCGGCTTCAGTCCTGTTCCGGCAATATCCTGCCAGTTACCGGAAGGCGAAACGCCGTACAGAATGATCCCCGGCCTGATCCACTGATGGTGGGTTTCGGGGTGCCAGAGCGTGGCCGCAGAGTTAGCAAAACAACGCGCGGGGACGCTCCCTAAACCGGCAGCAGCCTGCGCCATCAGAGCAACCGGCTGATCGACTCCGTCGCTAAGCTCCGCCCGCGCAAAATGTGTCATCAGTGTCATTTCACCGACATTGTCTAATGCAGCCAGCCGGTTCCAGACCTCCGGGACCTCATCCGGACGAAAACCGAGACGGTTCATACCGCTGTTCACTTTGACATAGATATCAAGGGGGGCAGATAACCGGGCATTTGCCAGTGCGGTAATTTGCCATTCACTGTGTACGCTGGTGGTCAGCCGATAACCATCCAGCAGTGCGAGATCGGCTGCTTTAAAAAAGCCTTCCAGTAATAGCAACGGCTTCTGCCAGCCACTTTCGCGTAACTGAATAGCTTCTTCATAATTCAGCAGAGCAAAGCCATCACTCTCTGACAATGCAGTGTAGCAACGGGAAATACCATGCCCGTAGGCATTAGATTTCACAACAGACCAGACTTTTGCAGCAGGTGCAGCCTGTTTTACTATGGCTAAATTATGCTGTAGCGCCTGCTGGCTGACGGTTGCGATAATCGGTCGTGACATACAATTCTCCGGAAAACCTTAACGGGCAATACTTGTTTTTTTAGGTAATGACGGGTTATCAAAACCAGGTAAATAACGCATCACGGATAAATCATCAGCGGCAATATCCGGTGTTTTACCGGAAATAATATCGGCGATTAATTTCCCTGAGCCACAGGCCATTGTCCAGCCCAGAGTGCCATGTCCGGTATTCAGGAACAGGTTAGCTAATGGTGTCCGTCCGACAACCGGGGTACCATCCGGGGTCATCGGCCGCAGCCCGGTCCAGAAAGTCGCCTGTTCAATCTTGCCACCTTCAGGATAAAGATCACTGACCACCATCTCCAGCGTTTCTCTGCGGGCAGGTAACAGTTTGGTGTTAAATCCGACAATTTCAGCCATTCCGCCCACCCGGATCCGGTCATCAAACCGGGTAACAGCTATTTTGTAGGTTTCGTCGAGTACCGTAGACAGCGGAGCGGCGTGGTAATTTTTCACCGGAATCGTCAGGGAATATCCTTTCAGAGGATAAACAGGAATGGCGACAATATCTTTCAGTAATGCCGTTGAATAAGAACCGCAAGCGACAATATAACGGTCGGCAGTCAGCGTTTCGTCGCCACACTGAACACCGCTGATGCTGTTTCCTTCGCGTAATAACCGGTCAACCGTCATATTATAACGAAATACCACCCCGGCCTGTTGCGCCATCGCCGCCAGTCGCTGAGTAAAGAGTTTACAGTCACCGGTTTCATCGTTCGGCAATTGTAATCCGCCAGTCAGTTTATGCTGTGTTGCCGCCAGGGCCGGTTCAATGGAAGCTAATTCGGCGGCCTGCAGTAATTTATAAGGCACCCCGGCCTGTTTAAGCACTTCAATATCTTTTACGGCATTAGCAAGTTGTTGTTCAGTCCGGAATAATTGTAATGTGCCGCCCTGGCGCCCTTCATAATGAATCCCGGTAGTGGCGCGCAGTTCTTTAATACAATCACGGCTGTATTCGGCAATCCTGACCATGCGACTTTTATTTTGCTGGTAATGCGGCAGCGTACAATTCTTCAGCATTTGCCACATCCACTGCAACTGAAATGACGAACCATCCGGGCGAACAGACAACGGAGAATGACGCTGGAACATCCATTTCAGCGCTTTTAATGGAATACCGGGCGCTGCCCACGGAGAGGCATACCCGGGCGAAATTTGTCCGGCATTTCCGGCACTGGTTTCTTCAGCCGGCCCGCTGCTGCGATCGATCACTGTGACTTCATGGCCCGCCTGAGCCAGATACCAGGCGCTGGTCACCCCGACCACCCCACTTCCGAGAATAAGCACTTTCATTACAACCCCCGCAGCATAAAATACCAGGTCATTGGTTATCAGGTAGCGATATACACTGATAGATCAATGGCTATTAAATTAAGTCTATTTCACCTTGTTTTTATCTTTCTGGTAACAAAAATTCGCAGTTTTTTGCATATTCAGCAGTTAAGGTGGTTTTATATTAAAAATTAGTAGTTAATTATGCGGGAATGAGTTTTCAGAAACGATGTCAGAATTTTAATATGCTGCCATATATTATCCTTATATACGGGATATTATTCTGTATAGCTGTACGGAATTTAACTTTTGGCAGAAAAAATAGCCCGCGGGAAGTCTGCACCCGTTTTTGTGCCAGTTTTTACCCTGCCCTGACCTGAACCTGCAAAGTATCAGCTATCCTTAATTATCCCTGAAACGTGGAAACATATCAGGATGATGACAGGCGATCACTCACTGCCGATAAACGAGGTGCGCTATGACAACCCTTTTTGATGCCCCTTCCTTCCGCCCGGCCAGACTGAGTGACGGCCCGGACTGGACCTTTGAGCTGCTTGAGACTTACCTGTCGGAAATTGACCGTGTTGCCGGCTACTACCGGCTGGAAACTTACCCCCATCAGATAGAGGTTATTACCGCCGAACAAATGATGGATGCCTGCTCCAGTATTGGTATGCCGATTAATTATAGCCACTGGTCATTTGGTAAAACGTTTATTGAAACAGAGCAGCGCTATAAACAAGGTCAGCAGGGACTGGCTTATGAAATTGTCATCAACTCAGATCCCTGCATCACTTATCTGATGGAAGAAAATACCCTTACCATGCAGGCGCTGGTGATGGCACATGCCTGTTATGGACACAATTCCTTTTTCAAAAATAACTATTTATTCCGCAGCTGGACCGATGCCGGTTCAATTGTCGATTATCTGTTATTCGCCCGTAACTATATTGCCGAATGCGAAGAAAAATACGGTATCGAAGCGGTGGAACAACTGCTGGACTCCTGCCATGCATTAATGAACTATGGTGTGGACCGTTATAAACGCCCGCAGAAGATTTCACTACAGGAAGAGCAAGCCCGCCAGCAAAGCCGCGAAGATTATTTGCAACAGCAGGTGAATAACCTGTGGCGTACTTTACCCCGCACGGAAAAACCGGCGCTTACCGCACAGCGGCAACGCTATCCGGCGGAGCCCCAGGAAAACCTGCTGTATTTTATGGAAAAAAATGCGCCACTGCTGGCGCCCTGGCAGCGGGAGATCCTGCGGATTGTTCGTAAAATAAGCCAGTATTTTTATCCGCAAAAACAAACTCAGGTGATGAATGAGGGCTGGGCCACGTTCTGGCACTACACCCTGCTGAATCATCTGTATGACGAAGGAAAAGTCAGTGAACGTTTTATGCTGGAATTTTTACACAGTCATACCAATGTTGTGGCTCAGCCGGCCTACAACAGCCAGTGGTATAACGGGATTAATCCCTATGCGCTGGGGTTTGCGATGTTCCGTGATATTAAACGTATCTGTCAGCAACCGACCGCCGAAGATTACGCCTGGTTCCCGGATATCGCCGGCAGCGACTGGCTGGATACGCTGCATTTCGCCATGCGTGAATTCAAAGATGAAAGTTTTATCAGTCAGTTTCTTTCGCCGCAGGTAATACGCGATCTGCGTCTGTTTTCGGTGGCTGATGACGATCAGAAAAATTATCTGGAAATTTCTGCGATACACGATGAGCAAGGATACCGGACTATCCGCCAGCAGCTGTCAGCCCAGTATAATCTGAGTCATCGCGAACCAAACATTCAGGTGCTGGACGCAGACCTGCGAGGAGACCGCTCACTGACATTACATTATATCCCCCAAAACCGGGCCCCGCTGGGCAGCAACACGGATGAAGTGATGAAACATATCCACCGCCTGTGGGGGTTTGATGTCCGGCTGGAACAGCAAAATGATGACGGCAGCGTTGAGCTACTGGCTCGCTGCCCGTCCCGTCAGACTGGTTAAGCCGCACCGTTGCCGGCAGGGATATTCTGTATCCTGCGCCAGAGCTGACGGCTGGTATCACCATACTGACAAACCAGCTGTACTACCTGTTGCCTGTTCACTTCCGGCAGGCAGAGCTCATGTAATGCATGATAAAACTCACAGGCCAGATCGCGGGCTTCCGGATGTGAAAAACACAGGGTTGCAGCACGGCTATATAAACCACTCAGCCCGTTAATTATCAGCCCGTAGACCAGATTACCTGAGGCAAAGGCCAGCCCGCGGAATACCTGACAGTCAATATCGCTGTAACGTTTCCCCTGCCTCCAGGCTTGCAACGCTCCACTCAGGATCTGCCGGGACTGCTCAGGGTTATGCCCCACAGCATGGCTGATAAAGACAGCCGCAATACTGGTTCGCACCGATAACAGATTATCGATTAATTGCGGAGTACTTTCAGGATCAAGCCTGCTCAGGGTATTGAGAATATTCAGGCCTGAAGTATCCAGTACATTATTGACCCGGGTTGGTTTCCCGTGCCGGATGGTCAGCCAGCCATCACGGGCAAGGCGCTGCAGGACTTCACGCAATGTCGTGCGGGTCACCCCAATCAGATCGGCCAGCTCGCGTTCGGCAGGAAGCACAGAGCCGGGCGGGAAACGGCGATTCCAGATACTCTCGATAATATATTCTTCGGCAATCCCTGCCGGACTTTGTGCGTTTATCAGCATCATCTGTGCTCTCTTACCAGCCATGGTGTTATCATTGCATCATAACAAAAGCGTTATTTGTCATATAGCATCACCGGGGCAACAAAAGGCGATCACTGTCAATAAAACCAACACTGCGGGGCCGTTTTGCCGTACAATTCTTAATCCCCCGGCATAAGAGTGGCTGACATTTACCCCGCCCTGTAACTGTGATAGTGGTGGATTATTTGTCATTTTGGTTTACACTGCCGAGTATATGAATTGAACAAGGAAAACAGTATGTTGCGATTGTTAAACCGTTGTTCTAAGGGCCGTTCCGCCTGGGCACTTCTGGCCCTGACCGCTCTGGCTTTAGAACTCACGGCACTGTGGTTTCAGCATGTTATGGGGCTGAAGCCTTGCGTAATGTGTATTTATGAGCGCTGTGCCTTACTGGGGGTTCTGCTGGCAGGCATTGTCGGCGCAATTGCACCGGCAACGCCGTTGCGTTTTGTCGGTATCATTGGATGGCTGATTGCTGCGGGGGAAGGTCTGCGCCTGTCCTGGGAACATACCATGTTACAGCTTCATCCGCCGCTGTTCGCCACTTGCGATTTTATGGCCCGCTTCCCTTCCTGGCTACGTCTGGATAAATGGGTACCCGGTATGTTTGTTGCCAGCGGCGATTGCCTGGATCGCAGCTGGACCCTGTTCAGCCTTAGTATGCCCCAGTGGCTGGTGGTTGTTTTTGCCGTATATCTGTTGATCGGTGTTCTGGTATTCATCGCCCAGCTGAAAAACTTCAGTCGTCAGAGATAGTTTCCCGTAGCCGGCAATGGCTGCGTTTCAGCAGCCATTTTTATCCGGACGATCAATAATATGATCTTCCCAGTTACGCACTTCACTTTCCCGCACCGCGATATAACGCACAGAAATCCGTTTAGCATGCATCTCTCTGGCAGAACCGGTCAGCAACGGGTGCCAGTCCGGTAATGATTTACCTTCCGCGAGTAAACGATAGCCACAGGTCCGGGGAAGCCATGAGAAGGTCGGCAGATTTTCACGGGTCAGTTTAATGCAATCCGGCTCATACTCGAAGCGGGTAGCGTAGTGCTTACAACGGCAGCTTTTTATGTTTAATAAATTACAGGCCACATTAGTAAAATAGATTTCATCCGTATCTGCGTCCTGTAATTTATTCAGACAACACTGTCCGCAACCATCACAAACAGATTCCCACTCTTCATCAGTCATCTGATCGAGGCTTTTGGTTTGCCAGAAAGGAGGGTTTGTCATCATAAGTTAAGTCTCTTTATACAAATCGGCCGCCCGTTATAAAGAGTCATCGCCCGATATGCAAGTACTACAGCACCCTGGTAGTCACGGCGCAGTCAGCAAAAGAGACGCTGAGCGAATCCCCCGATAGCAGCGGACCCACCCCTTCCGGGGTCCCGGTTAAGATAATATCACCGGGACGTAAGGTGAAAAATCGCGACATATAAGCGATTAATGGCACAATTTTATACATCATATCGCGGGTATTTCCCGACTGTCGAATATCGCCATTAATCTCCAGGGCCAGTGGGGTACTCTGCGCATCACCGCTGAACTCCACTGCCGGAACAAATCCGGAGACCGGGCAGGAGTTATCAAATCCTTTAGATTTTTCCCACGGCTGCCCTTTCTTTTTCAGCCCTGCCTGAATGGTGCGTAGCGTTAAATCGAGTGCAACCCCGTAACCGGCAATCGCCGGTAAGACCTGATCTTCGCGGGCGTTTTGCAGCGTGCTGCCGATCAACACGGCCAGTTCCACTTCATGATGAATTTCACCCAGTTCTGATAATAACTTCAGCGGCTGGCGTAAATCACAAAGTGCAGTTTCCGGTTTGATGAATAGCACCGGCTCTTCCGGCGTAATACTGCCCATTTCACTGATATGTCTGGCGTAGTTACTGCCAACACACACCACTTTTCCGGCAGGCAGATTCAGTAATTCACCCTGCCAGTTACGATGCTGGTACATGTTATGTCCTCGTTAGCATAAGAAAGTGATCAACCCTGTTATACTTAGCAAGAAAACCAGTAAAAGAAAATAGCCCGCAGGATGACGTTTTCCCCGCCCCTTCTTCTCAGCAAGCCTCACCACCGAGTGAAATTAACCTGCTGCCAGCTATTGTATTAATTATGCGCACAATGAATCATACCGGGGATGGTAATAACGCCGCGCAGAATACTGGTTATAATTACAGAGGAATCTGAATAATTATTTTTCTTTGTTTTCCAGATGCATTTTAAGTAAGTCTTCTGGCGGTGGCGGGACCTGTAAATAATAACCTTTATCCTGTAATTCCTGCTTAACTTTATTGATATCGGCACTGCCCAGTTTCTCACGGCTGGCAAGGGATATCACCATCGCCAGCACCGGTTTACCAAAACCTTTAAGTAACTCTTGCGGGACGCGGGAAAAATCATCTTTTTTCTCGATATACAGATAAGTCTGATCCCGAAGGGCACTTCTGTAAATGGCACAAAACATATTTTTCTCCGAATTAATCTCTGTGGTGACTTGCCTGAATAATAGTGTAACTATAACATGACAGGAGTCATTCGAATATTGAACCTTCTGGGCCAGGGGCGGATTATTTAATCGCTTGTTCAGAAATAAAACTGCCATTACAGGACTGAGTCGGGACAGATGTCGCAAACGCCAATCGAACTTAAAGGCAGCAGTTTTACTTTATCTGTTGTCCATCTTCACCATTCACAACCCGGGGTGATTCGTCAGGCGCTTCAGGAAAAAATTGCTCAGGCGCCGGCATTTCTTAAAAATGCCCCGGTGGTACTGAATATTTCATCGTTATCCGCCGGGGTTAACTGGCCGAAGATGCAACAAGCCATCGTGGAAACCGGCTTACGGATTGTCGGAATCAGTGGCTGCAAAGACGAGCAGCTGAAATTACTGATTCAGGCGGCTGGTTTACCGGTACTTACGGAAGGTAAAGAAGCACGCAACCCCCGCGAAAGTGAACCGCAACCGGAGCCGGTCATAGCCGCACCGGTCGCTGACAGTGAAAAATTCGCTAAAACTCGCATAATCCATACCCCGGTACGTTCAGGGCAGCAAATATATGCTAAAAATGCTGACTTAATCGTGACCAGCAGCGTCAGCGCAGGTGCAGAACTTGTCGCTGATGGTAATATTCATATTTACGGAACAATGCGTGGCCGCGCCTTGGCAGGCGCCAGCGGTGATCAAAACGCAGGTATCTTCTGTACACATTTAGCGGCTGAACTGGTTTCTATTGCCGGGGAATACTGGATTATGGATCAAATTCCCGCCGAATTTTTTGGCCAGGCAGCCCGTTTGTCATTAACCGACGGTGTATTGTCGATAAAGACTCTTAATTAGACCCCTTTTCTATTGTTAAGGAAATCATTATATATGGCACGCATTATTGTAGTTACATCTGGTAAAGGGGGCGTTGGCAAGACCACGTCAAGCGCGGCCATCGCAACGGGTTTAGCGCAAAAAGGTAAGAAAACCGTGGTTATCGATTTCGATATCGGTTTGCGTAACCTCGATTTAATCATGGGCTGTGAACGCCGCGTAGTCTATGACTTTGTTAACGTTATTCAGGGAGATGCCACCCTCAACCAGGCGTTAATCAAAGATAAACGGACGGAAAATCTGTTTATTCTTCCCGCATCACAAACCCGTGATAAAGATGCCCTTACCTATGAGGGGGTTGAAAAAGTACTGGATGAACTGTCGACGATGGCGTTCGACTTTGTGGTCTGTGATTCACCGGCAGGCATCGAGGCCGGAGCCTTAATGGCCCTCTATTTTGCCGACGAAGCGGTGATTACGACCAACCCTGAAGTTTCTTCTGTACGTGACTCCGACCGGATTCTGGGTATTATCGCCTCGAAATCACGCCGTGCCGAAAAAGGTCAGGATCCGGTAAAAGAACATTTACTGCTTACCCGCTATAACCCCGGACGTGTCAGCCGCGGAGATATGTTAAGCATGGAAGATGTACTGGAAATACTGCGCATTCCACTGGTGGGAGTTATCCCGGAAGACCAGTCGGTATTACGTGCGTCCAACCAGGGTGAGCCTGTTATTCTGGACACCGTTTCAGATGCGGGCAAAGCCTACGCTGACACCGTCGATCGCTTACTCGGCGAAGAACGTCCCTTCCGCTTTATTGAAGAAGAGAAGAAGGGTTTCCTAAAACGCCTGTTCGGGGGATAAGCCATGGCATTACTTGATTTCTTTTTATCCCGTAAGAAAAATACTGCAAATATCGCCAAAGAAAGATTACAAATTATTGTTGCTGAACGTCGTCGTGGTGATAGTGAACCCCACTACCTGCCACAACTGAAGCGCGATATTCTGGAAGTGATTTGCAAATATGTAAAAATTGATCCGGATATGGTTACCGTACAACTGGATCAAAAAGGAGAGGACATTTCCATTCTTGAGCTGAACGTTACCTTACCGGAAGCTGAAGAAGCAGCGAAATGATCCTGCACCGCCGACAGTAATGCCGCCTGATAAAGCGGCATTCGTCTGCGGATTATTTACCGTCAATAATGGCGGTAATTTCCTGCCCCATCAGTTCTCCCCGCCAGCCTTTAAGTAACTCAGGCGTTTTGCTACGGGGCTTTATATGCCAGTGTTCACTAAGTACCTGGTTAATTTGCCGGCGTGAAGCCAGCAATTCCTGGCTGAAACCACTGCGTTCGCTGATGGTTTTAATGCAGCTTTTCAGCTCCTTAAACAGCGTTTTATATCCCGGGCAGTCAATCAGGTTTTTTATTGGCGCAGGCAGCTGATCTTCTGCGATATCCTGAGCCTCTGCTACCAGCCGGAGCAGTGTCTGGCCATGAAAACGAATTTCCGGCCCGGCCAGTCCCAGCTGCTGAAGTTCACCGAGGGAGCCCGGTAAGTAGCGCGCCACCTTCCACAGGTTTTCTTCTTTTACTACAAAGTTAACTGCCATATCTTTGCGACGCGCATAATCCAGACGCCATTCGGCCAGTTTCTGCAGAGCTGCCAGCTGACGCGGGCGTAATTGCCATGCCTGACTGATTTCACACCAGGCCTGTGCGGCAGGTTGAATATCCTTACGCCGTTCGCACAGCATTGCACATTCACTTAACGCTTTATCCAGCACCTGCTGATCTCTGGCCTGCTGATGTAACTGACCGGCAATCGGCAGCAAATAGCCAACATCTGCCGCCGCATACTCACACTGACGTTCGGTGAGCGGCCGGGCAAGCCAGTCGGTTCGCGATTCACTTTTATCCAGCTCAACCCCGGTAAACTGTGCAACCATCGCCGCAAAGCCCAGTGACATAGGGTAACCAAGAAACGCTGCCAGAATCTGAGTATCAACCATCGGTGACGGTAATACGGAAAAACGGTTCAGGAATACCTCTAAATCTTCACCGCCCGCATGCAGATATTTAATCACTCCGCTATCGGTTAACAATGTAATAAAAGGTTGCCAGTCGGTAATATGCAGCGGGTCAATCAATGTCAGTGTCTGACCATCAAATAACTGAATCAGGCCTAATTGCGGGTAGTAAGTACGGGTACGGACAAACTCCGTATCCAGTGCAACAGCATCATGTTCAAGGGCGGCCTGGCAGACCACCGCCAGTTGTTGGTCGGTGTCGATAAGTTGATAATTCAAAACAGCATTCTCTCTTACTGTGGAAATTCTTCACAGCGATGACAAAAACAAAAACGCCGGTCAGCCCGGCGTTTACATATAAAGATGCCAGCATAATCCTCAGGGATCAGCAATGACACCACTACGAAGTTCACGACGTAAAATTTTCCCGATATTACTTTTCGGCAGCGCATCACAAAACTCGATCTGCCGCGGAATTTTATAGCCTGTCAGATTTTTACGACAATGGTCAAGTAACTCTTCACGGGTGAGGGATTTATCTCTGGCGACCACAAACGCTTTGACTGCTTCACCGGTCTTGTCACTGGGTACGCTGATCACCGCCGCCTCGGCGACTTTATCCAGAGACAGCATCACCGCTTCAACCTCACAGGGGTAAACGTTAAACCCGGAGACCAGAATCATATCTTTTTTTCGGTCAACGACCCGGATAAAGCCCTGCTGGTCAGCAGTCACAATATCGCCGCTACGCAGCCAGCCATCGCTGAATACTGCCGCCGTTTCTGCCGGCTGGTTCCAGTAGCCTGCCATTACCTGCGGTCCTTTAATTAGCAGCTCTCCGCGTTCGCCCTGCCCCCGTTCATTACCCTGTTCATCAACAATTTTAATCTCTGTTGAAGGCACAGGAATGCCCACACTACCGGTATGTTCCCTGCTGTTACAGGGGTTGACTGCCACCAGCGGGGAGCATTCTGTCAGTCCATAACCTTCCAGCAGGTAATTACCGGTCAGCGCATGCCATTGTTCTGCCACACTGCGGGTCACGGACATTCCTCCCCCGACCGTGAGTTTCAGGGAAGAAAAATTCAGCTTTCTGAAATCCGTACTGGCCAGCAAAGTATCAAATAAGGTGTTTACTCCGGAAATTGCCGTAAAACGGTAACGACTGAGGGTTTTAATCATTCTTCGGGTATCAAGCGGATTGGTAACTAACAGATTACAGCCCCCTTTTTCAAGGAATAACAGGCAATTCACAGTCAACGCAAAAATATGGTACAGCGGTAATGCAGTAACAATCATCTCTTCACCGGATACCAGTACCCCGCCATACATGGCTTTTATCTGTTCCAGATTCGCCTGCAGGTTACGGTGTGTCAGCATTGCGCCTTTTGCCCGTCCGGTGGTACCGCCGGTATACTGCAATAAAGCAACATCATGGGGATGTAGCTCAGGGCGATGATAAGTCAGCGACTGACCACGCTGAAGGCAGTGCCGGTAGCTGCGGGCATCCGGCAAAAATCCGCCCGGCCGGTACCCTTTGATAAACCTGACCGCCAGATTCACCAGGCTGCGCTTTGGCCAGCGGAGCCCGTCACCCGGCGATGTCACTATGATATGTCTGAGCCGCGTATCCGCCATCACCTGCTGTAAGGTGGCAACAAAGCTGCTGATAATAACAATAACTTCAGCACCGCTGTCGGCCAGCTGATGGCGCAATTCTGCAGGCTTATAGCGCGGATTAACGTTGACCACGATCATCCCGGCCCGCAGCGCCCCGAATAGCGCCACCGGAAACTGTAAGGTATTCGGTAACATCAGCGCCAGCCGGGTCCCTTTCGCCAGTTTCAGTGCCTGTTGCAGATAAGCGGCGAAAGCACGGCTTTGCTGTTCCAGCTGCCGGAACGTCAGGGTCTGTCCCATACTGATATAGGCAGGTTTATGGTTGTAGCGCTGGACTGACTGTTCAAAAACATCAAGTAATGACTGACAATGATCAGCATTAATCTCCGGTAACACATTATCAGGGTAATGTGCTAACCAGGGTTTCTTCCGTGTATCCGCCTGTAAGGCCATGGTAATCCCTCGCCATTGTTCAATGAGACTGACGTGCCCGATAGTCACTGTACGGGATATCCGCCACCCTCTGTATGATCCGGAAAATCCGCAGTAATCCGGACTGCGGGCTTTCCGGTCAGCTTTCTGCTATTCGGTCAGATAAGTCTGTACCGGTGCAGGACCCGGGTTATAAAACCCCCACCAGGGGTTTCCGCCCGGGTACCCATGCCGGTAATGCCCCGGCCCCGGGCCATACCCTATCCAGGGGGCTATTGGCATCGGCGGGGTCATTATCTGACTGGCCAGTCGCCAGCGCTGATAGCCGGTGACATTAATGACCAGAAAATCATAACTGGCCTGGCCTATTTTTCCTTTCTCCGTACCGCGGATATTCCCCAGTACCGTCAGATACTGGTTATTGAAATCAACCGGGTCAACAAAGCTGTTAATATCGGCATAAATTCGGCCAACAGCGGCTGATCCCAGTACTGGCCGGGCGCTGTCATCCAGAGGCTGTACTGCCAGCTCGATACGGGTCAGACCGTTTCGGTTGATCACCTGAACCACTTTGCCGCCAAACCGTGATTCCTGGCCGGTGTATAACTGCGGGGCATTCATAACCTGTGACAGGTTCTGCTGTGGCTGAGGTGAAATACCACGAATACTCTGAGGCACGGTGACGCATCCGGCCAGCAATAACACGGACATCAGCATAAGTGCCGGACATCCCTTACTCAAACTAAACATAGTAATCTCCTGAATATTACAGGGTCAGACAGCACAAATTATCACCGGTTGCAGCCAAACCTTATCTGCCCGGTAATTTTTTCCATGTCACTTCATTACGTAAATAGACAGGTTCAATCGCGGCGACATCAGATAATGCGCCTTTACGCCACTGATTAATCGCCAGCGGCAGCATGTCTGCTGCGCACGGCAGTTCTGCGTCGCTGGCCGTCAGTTGCAGGCAATGCTCCTGTTGCAGTTGCGGGTAAGTCTGCCAGCCTGTCCCGGCAGTCACCCATGCCCCCGATAACTGTTGCATACGCTGTTGCGCTTGCTGCGGACTGAGCACCTGCTCAGTTTCACTGCCCTGCCATTCTCCCTGAGCATCACGCTGATACTCGGCCCAGTAAACTTCACCCATCCGTGCATCAATCGCCGTCAGCACCCGGCTTGCCTGCTGGCCACGCCAGGCGCCTTCGGCGAGGGTAGCAAGGGTCGATACCCCAATCATCGGTAAATCGGCCCCCAGAGCCAGTCCCTGTGCAATGCCGATACCGATACGTACCCCGGTAAAACTGCCCGGACCACGGCAAAAAACCAGCGCATCCAGATCGGTCAGTGTCAGTTGCTGACCTTCCAGTAACTCAGAGACCAGCGGCAAAATTCTGCGTGTATGGTCACGCGGAGCGATCTCAAAACGGGCATCCTGCTGTTGCTGATTAAAAATAGCCGCCGAACAGGCTTCTGTAGCCGTGTCCAGGGCGAGTAACTTAAGTTTTGAGATATCTTGCATAATTTTTTGTAATTAATAAAAGTGAAGTCTTAACCTGCCGCACAGTCACGCGCCAGCAGTCCGTTTTCATTGTCTGTTGCCTGTCCGCAACAGACAGTATAATTGTCATTGCGCTGACAAATGAACGTTATTCGCAATAAAATGCTAGCGGGACAGCGTCCGCCCGGCCCTGATAAACTGCTCAGCCGCCCCTAAATCGCGGGTACGCGGGCAATCCGGCAGGCTATTGATAAACAATGCCCCGTAAGGCCGTGAAACCAAACGCATATCACAGATTACCAACACACCACGATCAGTTTCATCACGAATTAACCGGCCTGCCCCCTGTTTCAGAGCGATCACCGCATCAGGCAGCTGCACTTCATCAAAAGGATCGGCACCCCGGTGCCGGGCGTCTTCCATACGGGCTTTCAGCAGCGGGTCTTCCGGTGACGTAAAAGGCAGTTTATCGATAATCACCAGCGATAACGCATCCCCCCGGACATCCACCCCTTCCCAGAAACTGCTGGTTGCCACCAGTAAGGCATTACCGGCCTCAATAAACTGCTGTAAAATTTGTCCTTTGCTGGTTTCACCCTGCAATAATACCGGTAATGTCAGCACCTGGCGGAACTCCGCGGCCAGTTCGCGCATCATCTGATACGAGGTGCAAAGAAAGAAACAACGTCCCTGATTAGCTTCAATTAAGGGGGCCAGCATTTTCACCAGTTGCTTCGCTACCCCCGGCCGCCGGGTCTCCGGCAGGTTACGTGGCACGCACAATAAGGCCTGGCGGGCATAATCGAACGGGCTGTTGAGGATCATCTGCCTGGCACCGTTAACCCCGAGCCGCCCGGCGAAATGGTCCATTTTGCCATTTACCGCTAAAGTCGCAGAGGTAAAGATCCACGAGGCTTTTCTCGCATCGACGACTTCACGGAACCTTTCAGCCACCGATAAGGGCGTCAGGGCCAGGGTGAAATGACGGGATGAACATTCATACCAGTAGCTGAAACCAGGCTGATCCGTATTACTGATACGTTTCAGGCGTGTCCGGTATTGAGCCGCCCTTTCAAAAGCCGCATCCAGCAGCGCAGAACGCCCCAGGGACAGCTTTATCACGTCGTAACACAGCTCCAGGGCATCATCCAGCAGCACCAGCATCCGCGCCACATTTTGCTGCTGTAATAATTCCCGTAAATTACCGCGAAACCCCGGGTCGCCAAGGATCATCCGGAAGTCCTGGCTGGCCTGAGACAACCGGTCGGCCGCCTTTTGCAACTGTTGCATATCGCGGACCTCAGTACGGTAGGCAATGATGATATCTTTTGCCAGGTCCTGCAGTTGCCGGCCGGAAATCTGCTGCCCGAAATACTGGCTGGCAATATCCGGTAACTGATGGGCTTCATCAAAAATCATGACGTCTGCATCCGGAATCAGCTCAGCAAAACCACTTTCCTTCACCACCAGATCCGCCAGAAACAGGTGATGGTTAACCACCACAATGTCTGAATCCATAGCCCGCTTACGGGCTTTAACCACAAAACAGTCGTTATAACGCGGACAATCGCTGCCCAGACAGTTATCGTTGGTACTGGTCACCAGCGGCCACAACGGGCTGTCCTCAGCAACAGTGCCGCAATGACTGATATCCCCGTCCACGGTCGCGGATGACCAGCCACGGACACTGACCAGGTCAGTCAGCGACTGAACCGGTAAATCACCGCCGGACAGGTTCTGCTGATCCATACGTTCCAGACACAGGTAATTGGCACGGCCTTTGAGGATTGCCGTTTTACCGGTAAATGCCAGTGCCTTAACAATAGCGGGTAAATCACGACTATAGAGCTGATCCTGCAGCGCTCTGGAGCCCGTGGAGACAATGACTTTTTTGCCCGAACGTAATGCCGGGACCAGATAGGCATAGGTTTTTCCGGTGCCGGTGCCCGCTTCCACCACCAGCTCACTGCCGTCTTCTATTGCCTGTTCCACCGCCAGGGCCATCTGCCGCTGTGCTTCACGTGGCCGGAAGCCACGGATAGCATGGGTCAGTACCCCGCCGGGGGAAAAATCATCACTCACATCGCCTCCGGAATTACATTAAACGGGCTGATTATGTCAGTAATCTGCCACAGGGACTACCGGGGATGACATATTCCCCCTGATATGGCAGGCTGAGGGCCGAAAAATTAAAGGAGCAAGTCATGACTATCACCCGAATCGATCCTGAGCACCGCATGTCAGAAGCTGTGGTTTACCAACAAACGGTCTACTATACCAGCGTCCCTGAAAACCTCGACGGCGATGCCCTTGCTCAGACCGCCGATGCACTGGCAGTGATTGACAAATTACTGGCCCGCGTCGGCTCAGACAAAAGTAAAATTCTTGATGCCACCATTTTTCTGACCGATAAAGCCGATTTTGAGGCAATGAATCAGGCATGGGATGCGTGGGTATCACCGGATAATGCACCGGTGCGCTGCACGGTACTGGCAGGACTGATGCATCCGAAATATAAAGTGGAAATTAAAATTATCGCCGCACTGTAATCGCCGGGCGATTACTCTTCGTCTTCATCTTCGTCATCTTCAAAACGTGCCAGGCTCTGTCCGCCCTGGTGCGTTTCACGAATTTCGGCCGCAACTACGCCGATAGCTTCACCGCTCGACATACCTTCAGCAATCAGCTGATGGATACGCTCTACCGCCTGTTGCTGCTGCTCGCGGGAAAGTGCCGGTAATCCATTAAACATATCAACCTCTGTCAGCCAGCCAGCGACCTTCTGTTGCAAAGAAGATAACTGGTGTCAGTAATAAAAAAATATGTCAGGCTTAGCGCCAAATTCCCGCTATTGCCTGACGTTTATGACTCTGAAAACACTTTCTCTGGAATATTCACCCACTGCCATCAATCACTGGTTCTCGCCGATTGCGGATCAGCCCTGGGCGATGTTACTGAGTTCTGCAGCCGCCGAGCATCGCGATAATCGCTTTGATATATTGAGTGCTGCTCCGCTGACCACTCTGACCACCCATGGTCCGGAGACAAAAATTACCGAGCAGGGCCATTGCCGGGTATCAGGGGATGACCCGCTGACACTGGTGCAACAGGCGCTGAAACAACTGCCTGCAGTAACGACCCCGGACGCCGGGCTGCCTTTCTGCGGCGGAGCGCTCGGTCTGTTCGGTTATGATTTAGGCCGGCGTTTTGAACGCCTTCCGCAGCAGGCAACCCGTGATTTGTCTACCGCCGATATGGCCGTCGGTATCTATGACTGGGCCATGATAGCAGATCATCAACAACAACGCCTTACTCTGGTCAGCCTCGGGGATGTCCGGCAACGCCTGCACTGGCTTCAGCAACAGCAGGCCGCGCCGCGGGCACCGTTCAGACTGTTATCTGACTGGAAAAGTAATCTGTCATATCTTCAGTATCAGCAGTGCTTCGCCAGGGTACATGACTATATCCGTGCCGGAGACTGTTACCAGATCAACCTGGCACAACGTTTTCAGGCCGCATACCAGGGCTGTGAGTGGCAGGCCTTTGAATACTTAAGCCAGCAAAACCGTGCGCCCTTCAGTGCATTTCTGCGGTTAGAGGACAGTTGCCTGCTGAGCCTGTCCCCGGAGCGTTTTCTGCAGGTCAGCGACCGTCGCGTAGAAACCCGTCCGATTAAAGGAACCCGTCCGCGGATGGACGACCCGCAGGCAGATCAACAGCAGGCACAGCAACTGGCAACCGCGGAAAAAGATCGCGCCGAGAATCTGATGATCGTTGACCTGCTACGTAATGATATTGGCCGGGTGGCCGAACCGGGCAGTGTCAGTGTACCGGAACTTTTTGTGGTTGAACCTTTTCCTGCGGTTCACCATCTGGTCAGCACCATCCGCGGCACATTACCCGCCACCACCAGCAACACCGACCTGTTACGGGCCTGTTTCCCCGGTGGCTCGATTACCGGAGCCCCGAAAATCCGTGCCATGGAAATCATTGATGAACTGGAACCTCACCGGCGTAATGCCTGGTGTGGCAGTATTGGTTATCTGAGCCGCTGCGGGAGAATGGACACCAATATCACCATCCGTACCCTGATCGCCGAACAACAACAACTGTATTGTACCGCAGGTGGCGGCATTGTTGCCGACAGTGTTATGCAGGACGAATACCAGGAAACACTGCATAAGCTGCAACGGATCCTGCCGGCACTGAAGACATTATCGGCCATCAGCACTGATGAATATTGAACAGTTTCGTCAGCGTTTCCTGTTACAGCTTCCCCCGCGAAGTCAGTCGGACAGCGCCGGGGGCCGCGAGGCCGCGGTGCTGTTACCGGTCATTGCCAGGCAAGTACCGGCTTTACTGCTGACCCGCCGCGCCGATCACCTGCGTCATCACCCGGGCCAGGTTGCCTTTCCGGGAGGTAAACGCGACCCTGGTGACCGTCATTTATACGACACCGTATTACGTGAAACCTCCGAAGAGCTGGGACTGAGCAGAGAAAATATAGAGATAATCGGTCAGTTACCCGCAGTCAGCAGCCAGACAGGATTCAGAGTGACCCCATTTGTTGCTATCCTGCCCGCAGACCTGCCGATAACACTTGACGCCGGTGAAGTTGCCGGGGTGTTCGAAATCCCGTTACTGCCCTGGTTGCACAGCCGCCATTTTTCTTCTCTGAATGTCATCCGCCGTGGCCAGCCCGCAGAAATCTGGTTCTCCGGTTATCAGCCGCATGTTATCTGGGGAATGACCGCGGGTATACTCCGCGATTTTGGCCGGCAAATACTCGGTAAATAGTCCCCTCGTTCTGCGGAGCAAGTGGTAATATATATTAATACAGATATTTACAACGGTGACGGCGATCAGGCCGGTGCTTCAGTAAGCATACCGTTTTTTTATTGCGCTGCAGATGGTTAGTACGGGAGTTTTGGTTGTGATAAGTGTCTTCGACATGTTCAAAATAGGTATTGGCCCTTCAAGTTCTCATACGGTAGGGCCGATGAAAGCTGGCAAACAGTTCGTCGATACACTGATAGCCGAAGAAAAATTATATCAGACCACCCGTATCGCAGTGGATGTTTATGGCTCCCTGTCCCTGACCGGTCATGGTCACCATACGGATATCGCTATTATTATGGGCCTCTCCGGGGCGGCCCCGGATACGGTAGATATTGATGCTATCCCGGCTTTTGTCGCCGATGTTAATCAGCGTCAGCGTTTGCTGATCGCCGGCGGGCTGCACGAAGTGGATTTCCCCCGTGAAGGAGGCATGGTCTTCCGCAGCGATAATTTGCCATTACATGAAAATGGCCTGACCCTGACCGCCTGGAACGAAGACTACTGTCTGCTGAAAAAAACCTATTATTCGGTCGGTGGCGGTTTTATTGTCGATGAACAGCAATTTGGCCAGTCGACGTTAGAGAATGTACAGGTGCCCTATGCTTTTAATTCAGCCAAAGAACTGTTGTCCGGTTGCCATACTACCGGGCTTTCCGTGTCAGGGCTGGTGATGAAGAATGAGCTGGCAGTACATAGCCGTGACGATATCAGTCATTACTTTGCCAGCGTCTGGCAGACAATGCAGGCCTGTATTGACCGGGGATTAAATACCGAAGGCGTACTGCCGGGACCGTTGCGGGTACCACGACGTGCCGCAGCCTTGCGCCGGTTACTCATCTCGGGCAGCAAAAACTCAACCGACCCGATGAACGTTATTGACTGGGTGAATATGTTCGCCCTGGCGGTTAACGAAGAAAACGCCGCCGGAGGTCGCGTCGTTACGGCACCGACCAACGGCGCCTGCGGCATTATCCCGGCGGTACTTTCCTACTATGATCAGTTTATCTCACCGGTCAATAACGAAGTGGCATTGCGTTACTTTCTGGCCTCCGGGGCTATTGGTATTCTGTATAAAATGAATGCCTCAATTTCCGGGGCAGAGGTTGGCTGCCAGGGTGAAGTCGGGGTCGCCTGTTCAATGGCCGCCGCCGGTCTGGCTGAACTTTCGGGGGCCAGTCCTGAACAAGTCTGCGTCGCCGCAGAAATCGGTATGGAGCATAATCTGGGACTGACCTGCGACCCGGTCGCTGGTCAGGTCCAGGTCCCCTGTATCGAACGTAATGCTATCGCCTCGGTGAAAGCGATTAATGCCGCACGTATGGCTTTACGGAGGACCAGTGAGCCAAGAGTATCCCTGGATAAGGTTATTGAGACAATGTATGAAACAGGGAAAGATATGAACGCCAAATATCGCGAAACATCACGTGGCGGACTGGCAATAAAAGTACAGTGTGACTGACCAGCAGTAATATCCTCCCCCACGGTAACGCCGCGGGGAGGACAGATTATCCGGCGTCCTGATCGTGGTTCTGCGGGTCACGGGTAATCCGGACCAGATCAATACGGTAATCCGTGGCCCGGACGATGGTAAAGTGCAGGTCGTTAATGTCTATCACTTCTCCGGTCTGCGGGATCTGGCCTTTCTGGCTGATTAACCGCCCCGCCAGTGACGCATGATCTTCTCCGGATTCAACCAGATAATGCACATCAAACAACTGTTCAAGCGAGTGCAGATCGGTTCCCCCTTTTACCAGCCAGCCATCACCGTCCGGGATAATATCCGGGGTTTCATCTTCGTCCGGGAACTCACCGGCGATCGCCTCCAGTACATCCAGCGGGGTCACTAACCCCTGCACGACGCCAAACTCATTACTGACGATAACACAGCTCCCTTTCGCTCGCCGCAAAACACCCAGCAGATTAATAGGATCAAGGGTTTCCGGTACAATAATTGCCGGCGTCGCTGCCGCAAACTGCCCGATATCAACCCCGTGATCGAGGGCGACCAGCAATTCTTTCGCGCGAACTACCCCGATAATTTCATCCAGTTCACCACGGCTGACCGGGAACAGGCTGTGGGGAGTATCCAGTAATTGCTGACGAATATCGTCAATCGGACTTTCGGCATTAACCCAGGAAATTTCACCACGGGGAGTCATCAGACTGCGGATAGAACGCGATGCCAGGGTAAGAACCCCGTTAATCATATAGCGTTCTTCATCTTTAAACGATTCGGTAACAGGCAGACTTATTTCAGCCGGAGTACTGGTCACTGGCTGAGCGTGGGTTTGCCGCCCGCCCATCAGCCGCAGGATAACTTCCGCAGTCCGTTCGCGCATTGGCCGGCGTGCCTGATGACGTATAAAATTACGACGGGCTATCTGGTTAAACATTTCAATCACTATCGAGAAACCAATAGCTGCGTACAGATATCCCTTCGGAATATGGAAACCAAATCCTTCAGCCACCAGGCTCAGACCAATCATCAGCAGGAAACTGAGGCACAGAACGACGACTGTCGGATGTGCATTGACAAACTTTGTCAGCGGCTTTGAGGCCAGTAACATCAGCCCCATGGCTATCACAACGGCGGTCATCATAATCCACAGGTGGCTGACCATTCCCACCGCTGTCACCACCGCATCCAGAGAGAAGACCGCATCCAGCACCACTATCTGGGCTACCACGGCCCAGAAGCTGGCATAACTTTTATTGCCTTCTTCTGATTCCGGCATATTTTCCAGCCGTTCGTGCAGTTCCGTCGTGGCCTTAAATAACAGAAAGATTCCCCCTGCCAGCATAATTAAGTCTCTGCCGGAGAAACCAAAATCCCCGAGATAAAACAGAGGCCGGGTCAGCGTGACCATCCATGAAATTAATGACAGCAAACCAAGGCGTAATACCAGGGCCATGCTCAGGCCAATCACCCTCGCCTTATCACGTTGCCGTGGTGGCAATTTATCGGCCAGAATGGCAATAAAGACCAGGTTGTCGATGCCCAGTACAATTTCAAGAACAATCAGTGTCAGTAACCCAGCCCAGACAGAAGGGTCCATAAATATTTCCATTAATGGCTCTCCGCTGGAAAAAATACCGGAACAACACCTTGCCAGCGGATTAACGCCGGTGTGGCTGAAAAAGCGGTGAAACTACAGGGGATGATAAATGATCTGCCGGGGTTGCACAGCAACTCAGGAAAGACTGAACGGCGTCGGTGACGATCCATAAACCGGGCTAAGCCCATTACTCCTTAAAATTAATACAGAAGTTTACTTTATCAGTTACAGCCACGCCGTCAAAAAGAATTTTTACATTTACAAACTGAATAACATTACTATACGTTCAGAGTGGCTTACGCTGCCATAACCGCAGACAGAAGTCAGCAGCACAGTGGAAATTATCGCTGTCTGCCAGAGTCTGCCAGACCTCAGGAGAAGCACGCCACGCAAAAGGCGTCATCTGCAATAGTGCTGTTGCTGCATCAGCATCGAGTGTCATCGGGTAATTCAGACGTTGTTCTTTCACGGCCACAAACTCTGCCAGCGGATGTTCACGATCTTCATGTAACTGTACTTCGGAATAAATAAGTGCTTTCAATTGCTGCAGATGCCGTGGCCCGGGAGTCACTGTGAGTAAATACCCTCCTGGCATAATCGTCCTTGCCAGCTCTTCATCTTTACACGGGGCATAAATGCGTAATACGGCAGACAGACTGTGGTCGGCAAAAGGCAGCCGGTAACTGGATGCCACGCAAAACCGGATATTTTTATAGCGCTTAGCCGCAGATTTGATTGCCACTCTGGCCACATCCAGCCCGAACACAGCCGCATCAGGGCGTGTTCCGAAATGCCGGGCGATATCGGCCGTGTAATACCCTTCTCCGCAACCAATATCGAGGATCTGTACATCCGGTTGTGGCAGATGTTCTGCCAGCATCTTTGTGACTGCCTGCTGCATTGGCTGGTAATGCCCTTGCTCCAGAAAGCAGCGCCTGGCCTGCATCATTTCCGGGCTGTCTCCCGGCGTCTTCGAGCCTTTATGCTGCACCGGCAAAAGATTAACGTACCCTTCTTTAGCCTGGTCAAAATGATGATTACTGGCACAATGCCAGCCACCGTTCTGCTGTTGCAGCAGCTGATGACATAAAGGACAAATATACACCTGAGATTACCCCGTTAAAAAAAACAGCGGGCAGTGTACCTGTTCACTGGCGGAGTCTAAAGTAAAAAACCCCGCTCAGAGAGCGGGGTTTCGAAATTCTTTATTTCAGGAGTCTGTCCTGAAAAAGATATTCGCTTATCAGATAGCAGTAACGTTAACTGCTGCAGGACCTTTCTGACCGTCCTGAATTTCGAATTCTACGTTCTGGCCTTCAGCCAGAGTTTTGAAACCATTACCCTGGATTGCAGAGAAGTGTACGAACACATCTTTGCTGCCGTCAGCAGGAGTAATGAAACCAAAACCTTTAGACTCGTTGAACCACTTAACCTGACCTTTAATCTTTGCCATTTTGCAAATTCCTTTAAATGTTTATTTTGCCCGAAGGCTGTGTTACAGAAAAACGCGGGACTTACTGAATGAGGCACTAATATCAGGTTCGGCAAAGGAAGCAGTTCTAACGATAACGTCTTTACTCATCTCTTCTCTACTGAAAATGCCATACATAAACAGAATCGTACCTCGATTAATCTATGAATTGTTATTACATATCCCATAATTAATGGCAAGCCATTTTTAATACCTTAGTGATACAGAACGCATAATTATTGATGTAAAACACGCTTTAATCACCGTGAACGCCCCGCCGCCACAGGAGGCGTACAAAAAAACAGCCATAAACCCTTAATAACTCTCAGCAACCTTTAATGGGCAAAAAGTGCTAACTGTCATCAGTGAATGTTCAATTTTATAAATATATTTACCGGCTAACGGACCCTTCACAGATAAAAATAAAACCACGTTAATCGCCATATCCAATTCAGTGACTGTATAATTATAATAACAGTACATGACAGAAATAATACCGCGATAAAACTGTCAGCCACGGTTATATTTTTTTATTATGATGTCAGAACAAAAATAACTAACCAGATACTGTCAGTCTCTCAAAACAGCTTGCCGTTATTCTCTGTGTAATACCGGCGCGCAGAATTGAGGCCGGATAATTTACCGGCCGGCTGACCGTGTGCGGTGACGGCTACAACATCGTACTTTACCGGGATCACGCGGATAATGAGCATCCCCGGCGAGTCAGCGTTCAGGGACAAACTTCATATAGCCATTTTCTTCCGTTTCCCGGAAAAGGGATTCTTCTGTCGGGGACCCGGTAATTTCGGCCTCCGGCGGAGTATGCAGTGTGACTAACTGTTTAAGTAACGCATTCTGCTTTTTTTGTTCACGCAAAAGAGCTTCAAGGAGATGTACCTGTTCATTAGCCCGGACACTGGCACGGTTAACAAAAAACCAGATAATGAGGGCAAAAATAACTGCTGCGGCAATCAGCACCGGTAACAGAAATGGCCCTTCCCCCAATGAAAAATCGTTCATACCTATGCCTCAATACACCCGAATTACTGACTAAAAATATAAACGCTGATTCTACTCCGGGAAACAGAAATGATCATCCGTTGTCAGGTGCCTGCGCGCGGTTTGCCACAGAAATATTTCAGTTATCTCTGATCCCTTTCTGCAAACAGTTACCGCATGCTGACGCAGTAGCACAACGATTACCTTAAACACAGAGGTGAAAACATATGATAGTACGCAGTGTCTTAGTGTTGACTATTATCTGGCTGGGGATGCTGCTCAGTGGCTACGGGGTACTGACAGGCAGTCAAAAAATTGCGGCAGGATTAGGATTACGTTGCCAGTATCTGACGGCAAAAGGGCTTACCGTCTCTCATTACCTTCAGTCAGACAGCGGTGTCATCGGTAAATCCAGTTGTCCGTGGATAGAGCCGGGAGAGACTCCGGCTGACTATCAGAGCAATCCACTGGCAAGGGACTAGTCCGCCGGTAAGTCCGGCGGACAGCTCAGGATTACTTCAGGTAATCACCGCGGCGTAAAGCCTCTATACGCTTATCCAGCGGCGGATGAGACATAAATAACTCACTCAGAGATTTACCTTTTCCGTTAATGCAAAAGGCCATCATATTGCCAGGTTCCTGAGGCTCATAGCTGGTCTTCAGCCGCTGTAATGCCGCAATCATTTTCTCACGGCCTACCAGCTTCGCTGAACCGGCATCAGCATGGAATTCACGATGGCGCGAAAACCACATAGTAATAATGCTCGCCAGAATACCAAACACCAGTTCCAGCACTGTAGCAACAGCAAAATAGACTAAAGGATTACCATTACTGTTTTCCTCGCTGTCGCGATCAGATGACAGGAAGCCTGCTGCGAGCTGCGCAATGATCCGCGAAATAAAAATAACAAAGGTGTTAACAATTCCCTGGATCAGCGTCATGGTCACCATGTCACCGTTAGCCACGTGGCTTATTTCGTGGGCCAGTACCGCCTCGGCTTCATCACGGTTCATATTCTGTAACAGTCCGGTTGATACCGCGACCAGCGATGCATTACGCCTTGCACCGGTGGCAAAAGCATTGATGTCAGGTGCATGGTAGATAGCCACCTGGGGCATCGCAATACCAGCCTGGCGGGCTTGTTGTGCCACCGTCGACATCAGCCAGTTTTCGGTTTCGTTGCGCGGCTGTTGAATAACCTCTCCCCCCACCGAACGTAATGCCATCCATTTGGACATCAGCAGCGAGACAAATGCACCGCCAAAGCCAAACAGACCCGCCATGATCATCAGCCCCTGGACACTGCTGGAACGAATGCCGGTCAGGCTAAGAATCAGACCAAACACCAGCATTACTGCAAGGTTAGTCAGTAAGAAAAGAGCTATACGCATCATAGACGTTTATTATCCTCATTTTTAACGCAGGTTTCTGCCACATATCCTATGTCCATTACACCGGTTTTCAAGAGTGCAACCGCACGGAACCCTTGAAAAGACATAACTTTACACTGATAACGACATATCGCAGCACTCCTCCGGCAATTCCTGACATAATAACGCTGTTATTTTCAGCAGCAGAATTACCGGCAAAAAAAAACACCGGATAACCGGTGCTTTTTATAAAGACACTGCCTTATTTTGCAGGGGCTGGCTGCGTTGCTTCCAGCTGAGCAAGATCATTGGCTATATCAACCGCCTCATCCAGATACGGATCTGGCGCTTTATAGTCTTTAGGCAGCTGATCGAGGCTGGTTAAGGTCTTTTTACCTTCAGCCTGCAGGCGTGCATTAATTCTGTCCAGACGCAGGCTGTCATCCTGTTTATTTTCTTTCTCGCGCTCAGCGTAGTTCAGGGAAACGATATCAATTTTATCTTTCATCGCATCGAAACGTTTCATATCCTGAAGGATATACTGGAACTCACGATCTTTGGCGATTCTGGCGTCATGTTCAGCCAGTAATTTCGGCAGATACTCTTTGATATCCCCGGTTTTATGGTAAGACGCGGCCGGTATACTGTCCCATGGCAACGCATTATCTTCAAACTTCTCACCGGTTTTCACTGCTTCAACCCCGGTAGGCATCAGCAGATCAGGGGTTACCCCTTTCAGCTGAGTACTGCCGCCGTTTATGCGGTAGAATTTCTGAATAGTGTATTGCACCGACCCCAGTGGCGGCCAGTCAGGACGCAGCATCTGGTCATAAATACGGTTCAGAGAACGGTATTGCTGAACCGTCCCTTTACCAAAGGTTGGTTCACCGACAATTAATGCCCTGCCATAATCCTGCATCGCGGCCGCGAAAATTTCTGACGCCGAAGCACTAAAGCGATCCACCAATACCACCAGCGGACCTTTATAGTAAACAATTCCGTCTGTATCACTGTCCTGACGAATTTTACCGGTATTATCGCGGACCTGCACCACCGGCCCGGAAGGAATAAATAGTCCGGAAAGAGACACAGCCTCAGTCAGAGCTCCGCCACCGTTGGTTCTCAAATCAATAACAATACTGTCAACATGCTGTTTTTCCAGCTTTTGTAGCTGTACTTTAACATCATCCGTCAGGCCGACATAGAAGCCGGGAATATCCAGCACACCGACTTTATGGGTGCCGACCTGATGTACCGACATCTGTACGGCACGATCTTCGAGGCGGATCTTTTCTCGCGTCAGAGTAATAATGCGTGTCTTACTGCCCTTACCGGCCGGCAGAATTTCCAGACGGACACGGCTGCCTTTCGGGCCTTTAATTTTTTCGACCACATCATCAAGACGCCAGCCGATAATGTCTTCAATCGGTTTACCTGGCTGCCCGACCCCGACAATTCTGTCACCGACTGACAGCAATTTACTGCGCGCCGCAGGGCCACCGGCAACCATAGAGTTAATCACTACATAGTCATCATCGGACTGTAACACCGCACCAATGCCTTCCAGAGACAGACTCATCTCCGTATTAAACTGCTCGGTATTACGTGGTGATAAATAGTTGGTATGCGGATCAATCTGATGTGCAAAGGCGTTCATCGCCAGCTGGAAAACATCTTCGCTATTGGTCTGCGCCAGACGCCGGATAGCGAAATTATAGCGTTTGGTCAGGATGTCCCTGATTTCTGCCTCGGTTTTTCCCGTCAGTTTCAGGTTCAGCTCATCAAATCTGACTTTAGCATCCCACAGTTTGTCCAGCTCCGCGGTTGATGTTGGCCAGGGAGCTTTACTGCGGTCAAGATTGATGGTTTCGTTTGTCGTGAAATCCATCGGGCGTTTCAGAACGTCCAGCGCATACTGATAGCGTTCAAAACGACGTTTCTGAGAGAGATTGAACAGGTCATAAAAAACATCCAGTTTACCGCTTTTCAGCTCATCACCCACCGTTGCCGCCTGATCTGAATACTTCGCAATATCAGAGGCCAGCAATACATTATGGTTGTAATCGAGCATATTCAGATAACGGTCGAAGATTTTCTTCGAAAAATCACTGTTCAGATCAATCTGCCGGTAATGGGACTGAGTGAAGCGGGTGGTTACCCGTTCACTGACAGTGACCTGCTGCGGTTCTTCATGCAGAACCGGAATTTGATCTTCGCGGGTAATAGTATCTGCCGCAAATGCCTGGCCTGCAAACAGCAGGCCGGCAATGATATTCAGCTTAAAAAAGGTGTTCATGCCCTGGTCACTCTCCGTTTCAGAACTGCAAGTGTTCTGCGCGTACTATCATTGCCATGCCGGATGAAAGCTGAACCCGAACACCCTCTTTAGATACTTCAAGCACCGTTGCATCCATTGCATTTTGTCCGGCTTTAACTTTAATCGCCTGACCTGTCTGCAATAAAGACGTATCTGTCACCGGCTGGCGAGGCGCAGAATCTGTCTGCGGGCTGCGCTTGCTGGCAGATTTGCTGGCATTGTTGCGAGGTTTACGCGGGGTATCGTCAGACGCGGGTTTACGCGGGGCAGCTTTACGCGGTTTACGTTGTTCGGTCGCCTCTTCTCCGGCTTCCGCTTTACGCGCACGCTGCTGAGCACGGTGAGCCTGTACTCTGGCTTTCGCCTCTTCCAACTGCTTACGGGCATGTTCAACGTGCTGCTCATCCAGTACACCACACGCATTACCATCGAGGTCTACACGGGTTGCGCCGGCCTTAATGCCATGCAGGTAACGCCAGCTGGAGGTATACAAACGCAACGCTGAACGTAACCGGGTTTTACTGATATTTGAATCGCCAGGTACACGTTCAACGATATCCTGAAAAATACCAATTTTCAGGGGCTTTGCTTCACCTTCAGTGCAAAAACACTGAGGGAATTGCTCTGCCAGGAAGGCGATAACTTCTTTACTGCTATTCAACTTAGGTTGATTTTCCATGAAATTTCCTGATTACAACGGTTTTGCCGACCAAAGAAGGCATGAACAGGCGCCATTATAATGACAACGTTGCTAAATGCTATGCATCCTGTCAATTAGCTGCCGTTATGTTGCAAAAATCTTTCAATTTTTGTCTCAGACAAGGCGGCAGACAGGGTTTCGGTCAAAATGCGCAAACCTTTTTCGTCTTCAGCATCAAAACGATCATAGGCGATACTGTCAATATCCAGCACACCAATAACCTTTCCGTTAACAGCTACAGGTAATACGATTTCTGAATTACTGGCTGCATCACAGGCAATATGTCCGGCAAAGGCATGAACATCTGCAACCCGTTGCACGGTATTTTCTGCAACAGCTGTACCGCAAACACCACGACCAACAGGAATTCGCACACAGGCTATTTTGCCCTGAAACGGCCCGAGGACCAGTGTATCCGGTTCGGTCAGTAAATAAAAACCGGCCCAGTTAACTTCAGATAACCGCTCAAATAATAACGCACTGCAATTACCCATCACTGCCAGAAATGAGCTTTCAGCAGCAATTAATGCCGCGAAATCACGGTTAAGCTCATCATAAAATGCTTGTTTGCTCATACACCAACCATATACATTAACAAAATATTATCGTCTTCCATGCAGTCTGCATAGCACGAAAACATACACAGACATAATGAATCAACCGCAGAGTTACTATACTCTTAGTGACTCGTTGTCCGGGACATCTCTTCATTATCGTCAGCAGAAATATAGCAGACATGCGCTGAGAACATTCAGGATTTTATGCTGCCAGACCGACTAACCATTAATTTCTTTTATGATAATTAACAAAATTCACCCGCTATTATTACATAAGGGCACCCACAGATGCCCGCAGTGTGATGCGGTTTTTTCTCTGCCGCCACTCAAATCGCACGAAACAGCGTATTGTCCGCGCTGCATGGCAAAGATAGAAAGTGGCAGGGAATGGTCATTACTGCAGCTGGCAGTGATTGCACTGCTGATGCTTATCCTGATGCCATTAGCCTTCGGTCTGCCATTAATCCGTATTCACTTATTAGGGATGGAGATTAACGCCAGCCTGTTCGAAGGTATCTTTCAGATAGTTGCTCAGGGTGATGTACTGACCGCCGCGATGGTGACCTTCGGCGCGGCAGGTGCGCCTCTGACACTGGTTCTGGCGATACTTTATCTGGTTATCGGCCACTGGCTGGGAATGAACCTGCGGCCGGTACTGCTGATGCTGGATAAGCTAAAAGAATGGGTAATGCTGGATATCTACCTGGTCGGCATTGCGGTCGCGGCAATCAAAGTACAGGATTACGCGTCACTGGATGCCGGAAATGGTCTGCTGGCATTTATTACCCTGACAGTGCTCAGCCTGCTGGTACTGATTAACCTGAATGTCGGCAAATTATGGCAGGCCTTTTATCCGCAGCCCGTCACCGGGATCGCCGCAGATAAGATAATGATCTGTCTGCACTGTCACTTCAGCGGTCTGCCTGACAGCAGGGGCCGCTGCCGGCGTTGTCATGTGCCCTTGTCCCGGCGGATACCCGCCAGCCTGCAAAAAACATGGGCCGCACTGATAGCATCAGTGATGTTACTTATCCCGGCCAACCTATTACCGATATCCGTTATTTACCTGAACGGTGCCCGCCAGCAGGACACTATTTTCTCCGGTATTCTGTCCCTTGGTTCAGGCAACATTCCGGTGGCGATAGTGGTATTTATTGCCAGTATTCTGGTACCGTTCAGCAAAGTACTGATTATGCTGTCCCTGCTGCTAAGTATTCATTTCCGCTGTGTTCAGGGGCTGAAGACCAGAATCCGCTTGCTGCGTGCAATAAAGTGGATCGGCCGCTGGTCGATGCTGGATTTATTTGTTATTTCGCTGACGATGTCACTGGTTAACCGTGACCAGTTATTAGCTTTCACCATGGGACCGGCTGCATTCTATTTCGGTTCCGCCGTAATCCTGACGATACTCGCTGCCGAATGGCTGGACAGTCGTTTACTCTGGGATGCATATGCAACAGGAAACACCGAATATGCCGATTAGACCGGCGCTGACAAAAAAGCGCAAGATTTCCCCTTTCTGGCTGCTGCCACTGGTCGCGTTACTGATCACCGGCGGGTTACTGTGGCAAAATTACCAGCAACGGGGAACCACCATTACCATTAACTTTCAGACCGCCGACGGCATCGTCCCCGGGCGGACCCCTATCCGTTATCAGGGGGTACAAATCGGTACTGTTGAAGGCATTGTGCTGAGTGATGATTACCGGACCATCCGTATTAAAGCCAGTATCAAAAATGAGATGAAGCCGGCACTGCGTGAAAACACCCAGTTCTGGCTGGTGACACCTCAGGCCTCTCTGGCCGGTGTTTCAGGTCTTGATGCCCTGGTTGGCGGTAACTATATCTCCATGATGCCGGGCAACGGCAACCCGCAGGACAGCTTCACAGCTCTGGACTCTCAGCCAAAATATAACACCAACACGTCCGGGTTAATGTTGCACCTGAATGCACCGGATCTCGGCTCGCTTTCGACGGGCTCTCTGGTCTATTACCGCAAGGTTCCGGTCGGTAAAGTGTATAACTACAGTGTGAATAGTGATAACCGTGGTGTGGTTATCGATGTTTTAATCGAGCGCCGCTACAGTTATCTGGTCAAAAAAGACAGTCGTTTCTGGAATGTGTCTGGAATTGATGCCCGTTTCGGCGCCGGCGGGGTGAATATCCGGATGGACAGCCTGCCTGCAATCATTAACGGTGCTATTGCCTTTGATTCTCCGTCAGCCAGTCAGGCGGCGGTGTCTGATGAAAATTATACCCTGTACCCGACTCTGGCAGAAAGTCACCGCGGGGTAAGTATTGCCCTTGACCTGCCTGACGGTAATAACCTGAGCGCCGGATCCACTCCACTGCTGTATCAGGGACTACAGGTCGGTACCCTGACCCGGTTAAACCTGACTGACCCGCAACATGTCAGCGGTGAATTAACCATTGACCCTTCAGTAACCGAACTGATGCGCACGCAGACACGTATCGAATTACACCGTCCGAAAATCACTTCCGCTGACGCGTCTCTGAGCAGCCTGTTAACCGGAAATACGCTGCAACTGATCCCCGGCGCAGGTGAACCCCGCAACCGCTTCACGGTTTATCCGGCGACCCGAACACTGATGTATACCCCGGGCAGCCTGAATCTGCAGTTAACTGCCGATGACAGTTACGGTATTGCTGCGGGCCAGCCGGTGATCCTGAATGGTGTTACCATCGGTACCGTCTCTGAACGGGAGCTGACCACTAATGGCGTGCGCTTTGTTATTTCGATTGCCGCGAATTATCGTCAGTTCGTCCATGCCAACAGTAAGTTTGTGGCAGACAGTCAGATTCGGGTCAATGTCAGCCCGGACGGTGTGCAGATGGTCGGAGCCAGCCCCGGAGAGTGGTTACAGGGCGGGATCCGCTTAATTGCGGGAGATAAAGGTGATCCTGCGCCCCGTTATCCGTTATACGCCGATGCAGAAAAAGCAGCACAAGGCATTACCGGGGATACCCCTGTTGCGACCCTGAACCTGACTGCACAAACCCTGCCGGATATTCAGACCGGATCGGTTGTACTGTACCGCCGTTTTCAGGTCGGGGAAATTGTCGCTGTCACTCCTCATGCAAACAATTTCACGGTAGCGGTCCATATCAACCCTGCTTACCGTCAGCTGGTCACCAAAGATAGCGTGTTCTGGGCAGAAGGCGGGGCTAAAGTACAGCTTAATGCCAGTGGTATCACGGTGCAGGCAACCCCGCTTAACCGCGCACTGAAAGGTGCGATAAGTTTCGATAATGTACAGGGAGTTGAACACTCGCCGGGTCAGAACCGGGTTCTCTATCCGACCGAGACCGCAGCCAAAGCTATCGGTAGCCAGATCACCCTGCAGACCTATGATGCCAGTAAACTGTCTGCCGGTATGCCTATCCGCTATCTCGGGATTACTGTGGGGCAGATAGAGTCCCTGTCACTCAATGCCGCTAATAATCAGGTCCTTGCCAAAGCGGTGCTCTACCCGGAATACGTCAACGATTTTGCCCGTACCGGCAGCCGTTTTTCCATTATTTCACCGGAGATTTCACCTGCCGGGGTGAATCACCTTGAGTCTATCTTACAGCCATACGTTAACGTTGATCCAGGGAAAGGCACCGCCAGCCGCAGTTTTGAACTTCAGCAGGCAACAATCACCGATTCGCGTTATCTGAATGGCAGGACCCTGTATGTCGATGCTCCGGAAGCCGGTTCACTGACCATAGGTACTCCGGTTCTGTTCCGTGGTGTTGAAGTCGGTACCGTCACCGGAACTTCTCTGGGGGCTCTGGCTGACCGGGTACAAATCGCCCTGCGCATCAGTCAGCGTTACCAGTATCTGGTCAGGAACAACTCGGTATTCTGGCTGGCTTCAGGGTATTCACTGAACTTTGGCTTGATCGGCGGTGTAGTCAAAACCGGTACCTTCCAGCAATTTATCCGTGGCGGAATACAGTTTGCCACACCGCCGACAGTGCCTCTGGCTCCTGAAGCGGGTGCCGGTAAGCATTTCCTGTTACTTAATGAAGCGCCAAAAGACTGGCAGTCATGGGGCACCGCGATCTCCCGCTAAACCCGCACCACAGATAACGGGCAGCATCGCTGCCCGTTATCATGTTACAATAACTGACTATTTTCTAACGGTACCCCCCTGTGTCCGATTCATCTCTGTTTTTCCCTGAAGACTTTCTGTCACAAATGCAACAATTACTCCCTGACGGGCAGCAGTTTTCCGCGTTTAAAGCACTGTGCCACCAGCCACTGCGCCGGAGTATCCGGGTTAATACTCTTAAAATTTCGGTGGCGGACTTTCTGGCGCTGGTTGCTGACTATGACTGGCAACTGAGCCCGGTGCCCTGGTGTGAAGAAGGTTTCTGGATAAGCCGTACCGATGAATCACTGCCTCTCGGCAGCGTTGCAGAGCATTTGAACGGACTGTTTTATATTCAGGAAGCCAGCTCAATGCTGCCGGTGTCAGCACTTTTTGCCCACAGCATTGATCCCCGCTATGTAATGGATATGGCTGCTGCTCCCGGCTCTAAAACAACCCAGATTGCTGCCAGAATGCAGGACCAGGGCATGATACTGGCAAACGAATACTCAGCCAGCAGGGTAAAAGTACTGCATGCCAATATCAGTCGTTGCGGCGTCAGCCGTGCAGCCATTACCCATTTTGACGCTGCTGTATTTGGCCCGGCATTACCGGAGCAATTTGATGCAATCCTGCTGGATGCCCCCTGCTCCGGCGAAGGCGTTATCCGCAAAGATCCCCGGGCACTGAAAAACTGGAGCCTGTCGAGTTGCCGGCAGATTGCCGCTACTCAGCAGCAATTGCTGGAAAGTGCTTTCCATGCGCTGAAACCCGGCGGCACACTGGTATATTCGACCTGTACCCTTAACCGGCTGGAAAACCAGCAGGTGGTTAATCAGTTACTGGCCAGCTACCCGCAGGCAGTGGAAGTGATTGCTCTGAATACGCTGTTTGAGGGCGCGTCACAGGCGGCAACCCGCGAAGGTTACCTGCATGTTTTCCCGCAATATTTCGATAGTGAAGGATTTTTTGTCGCCTGTTTACGTAAAACAGACAGTATTCCCCCGCTTCCGGCCCCGACCTATAAAGTCGGCAAATTCCCTTTCAGTCCGTTACCCCGGAAACAGGTTCAGGAAGTACGCCAGCGGGCAAACGACGCCGGTCTGGACTGGCCGGAAAATTTGAAACTCTGGCAGCGGGATAAAGAAATCTGGTTATTCCCTGAAGAAGCTGAGTCATTATTTGGCCGGGTACGCTTTTCACGCATCGGCCTGAAGCTGGCTGAAACCTTTGCCAGGGGTTATCGCTGGCAGCATGAGGCCGTTATTGCACTGGCAGATCCCGGGCACGACACGGTTGTTCACCTGAGTGATGCGCAGGCAGAAGAGTGGTACCGTGGCCGTGATATCTACCCTTGTCAGCCGTTACCTGCCAGTGACATGCTGGTATTCCATCGTGGTCAGCCACTGGGACTGGCGAAAAAGGTCAGTAACCGGATAAAAAACAGCTACCCCCGTGAACTGGTAAAAGAAGGCCGTTTGTTCCGCTGACACGACTAAAAAAAAGACCGGACACAACTCCTGTGGCCGGTCGGGGGAAATGGCTCAGAGAGCCGTGCGCTAAAAACTGTGGTTATGCAATAACGTTGCTCTGTTAATAAGCATAGTCTGCTTTCCCCCGGTTTCCAGTGCCATTGGCTGATGCTGTCACCGCTATTTTCCGCACAAAGACTGCGCTTTGCTGATCAATGGTTGCAGGCTCATTTTCTGACCGGGATGATTTTTATCATCCGCCACCAGCGGAGCAATTGAGCTGCCCTGAGCCAGCCCGGCATTCACTTTTTGCTGTGCTGTTTTATTCAACGGGTAATTCATTAAGGTCGACGGATTAATGGCAAATAATGCGCCGTCCTTTTCACAGGTCAGCATAATTTCTTCACGGTTCAGGGGCCAGTGATCTTTGCCGGTTTCGAAACGACTGACGGTGATCACCTGAGTTGCCATAGCCTGACCACTGAGCAACAGCAGTAACAGGGAAGGAAATATTTTTTTCATGCAATATAAACCTTGTTTACACAATCATTGAATAACGGGAAAAATTCAGCCCGGCGATAAGGTTGCCAGCAGGCTGACCAGTCCGATGACGACCAGAGAGGTAATCAGCTCCAGTCTGGTCAGGCGAATAAATAACTGCCGACTGTCGTCGTTCGCCGCCTGTTTAAACTGTGGTACCAGCGTGTAGCGGTTATACAGCGCAATCGTCACCATCAGCATGACAAACAGCACTTTCAACATCAGCAGGCTCAGCCATAATGTGGGCTGCAGCGAAAAGCCGGCAATCGATAACGTATTAATAACACCGCTGAATAACGTAACCGCCACCGCCCAGTGACCATAACGGGAAAAACGCATCATGGACAGCAGGGCCTCCCGCTCACCGTATTCCCGTCCTGCCTGTTGCATCAGTCGCAGCAGCGGATACAAACCTCCGCACCAGAAAGCAGCTCCCAGCAGATGGACAGTCTGGCTCAGCTGCCCTGCGATACCGGCTATCCCGTCGTGCATCGCGGCATGTCCGGTCCCCGCCAGGCACAGTAGTTGAATCATACTGCTCAGCAATAATAATTTCCGGATGCGGGGCCCTGAGAACCTGATCAGCAGCAGAGTCAGTGCCGGAAGCAACATTTCCGCCCCCCAGGCCCGGCCAAAATGGGTAGCGGCCACAGCACGCCAGATGTCCGGCTGCGTAAACCCGTTTTGCTGCCCGCTCATCAATACTGTCTGGGCAGCAAATATTCCCAGCGCACTGACTAACGCAATGGCTGCACTCCACCACAAGGGGGTTTTCAGCAATGCCCCTAACTGTCCGGCGAATTTACCACGGGTCAGCAGCACCATATAGCCGAGTGTGCCGGAAAAAAATAACAGACTACTGAAATGGAAAAAACGCAGAAGTATGTAGCCGGTAACAATCACCTGTTACCTCGCCGCGGGAAAATAACCGTATCTGACATCGCGGCGACTATTGTCTGTCTGCCGCATCTCCTGTTCCGCAACACTCTGCTCTCCTGACACTGATAATAAGAACTGCCTGATTACATTAAGAATACGCCGCTAGTTAACCGGTGTCGAGTTTACGCCAGCTTAGCCCGGGGGTTGATCCGCAGAAGAGAAAGCATTATTTTGACGCTAAATATTCAGGAGCACCCGATGAGCTTTAACTTAGCCCTGCTGTCTGCAGAAGAAAAAGATAAGATTAATACGGATCTGGCTGCCTCCGGCGTCGCCTTTAAAGAACGTTATAATATGCCGGTAGTCGCTGAGATTGTTGAAAGAGAACAACCTGAAGCATTACGCGACTGGTTCCGCCAGCGACTGGGGACTTTTCGCCAGATCTCCCTGACCCTGTCACGTTTACCTTATGAACCTAAACAGAAAAACTGATGTTACGGGTTATTGATACAGAAACCTGTGGCCTGCAGGGCGGCATTGTCGAAATCGCCTCGGTGGATGTGACTGATGGCAGGATAGTCAATCCGATGAGTGATTTGGTCTGTCCCGACCGGCCTATCAGCCATCAGGCAATGGCAATTCATCGGATCACCCCGCAGATGGTTGCTGATCAGCCGCCGATTGAGCAGGTCATCTCCCGTTACCAGGGCAGCGACTGCTATGTGGCACATAATGCCAGTTTTGACCGCAGGGTACTTCCTGAAATGGGCGGCGAATGGCTGTGCACCCTGAAGATGGCACGCCAGTTATGGCCGGGGCGTAAATACAGTAACCAGGCGCTGCGCCATAGCCTTAAGCTGGACATTGAACCGCCACAGCACCTGCATGCTCACCGGGCATTGTATGACTGCTATGTGACCGCCGCACTGTTAATCCGGATTATGGAACAATCGGGCTGGGATCGCCCGCAGATGCTGGCAGTCTGCCAGCCGGCAGCCAGCGCTCAGGCCGATGATATTTTCCCTTTCGGAAAATACCGCGGACAACCTATTGCTTCAGTGGCGCGGAAGGACCCGGGTTATCTGCGCTGGATGCTGGATAATCTTACGGACTTACGCCCGGCATTACGCCAGGCACTCCGGCATTATCTGAAGGGTCAGCCCTGAATCTGAGCTGGCGGAAGCAGCCCTTCCGCCAGCCCGATAAGGAAGGCACTCTCCATCGCGATATCATGATAGGCTTTAAACCGTCCCGATTTCCCCCCGTGCCCGGCATCCATATCGGTCCATAACAGCAGCAAGTGATTATCGGTTTTCAGTTCCCGCAGCTTCGCGACCCACTTGGCCGGTTCCCAGTACTGTACCTGCGAATCATGTAAGCCAGTAGTTACCAGCATATGCGGATAAGCCGCAGGGCGGACATTATCATAAGGGCTATAACTGCGGATAACGGCATAGCTTTCGGCCTGCTGCGGATTACCCCACTCATCATATTCGCCGGTGGTTAACGGAATACTTTCATCCAGCATGGTCGTCAGCACATCAACAAAAGGTACCTGTGCCACAATTCCGTGATACAGTCCGGCAGCCTGATTAACTATCGCTCCCATCAGTAAGCCACCGGCACTGCCGCCCATGGCATAGCATTGTTGCGGGTTACCATAACCCCGCGCCAGTAACTGGCGGGTTGACTGGATAAAGTCACTGAAGCTGTGCTGTTTATTTGCCAGCCGTCCGCCGTCGTACCACGCCTGCCCCAGCTCGCCACCACCACGAATATGCACCAGTGCATAGACAAATCCTCTGTCCAGCAGACTGAGACGACTGCTGCTAAAGTCTGCATCCATACTGCTGCCATACGCACCGTAACCGTAGACCAGTAAAGGATTTTCCGCCGGACGGAACAGGTCTTTTCGGTAGACCAGGGATACGGGTACCTCACAGCCATCATCCATTGTCAGCCATAAATACTCACTATGGTATTTCCCGGCACTGAAACCTTTTACCGTGCTTTGCTTCAGAATCTGACGTTCACCGCTGTCCAGATCAAGCTGGAAGGTGGTTGCCGGGGTGGTCATGGATGAATAACCGTAACGTAATTCTGAAGTGTCCGGCGACGGGTTATAGCCCAGCCAGGTCACGTACGTCGGATCATCAAAGCGGATCAGCCGTTGTTCATCACGGAAACGATGATACTGAGACAAACAGCTCAGGCCGTTTTCCCGCTCTTCCGTCACCAGCCAGTCCCGGAATACCTGAAAGTCCTCCAGTACCCGCTGCTCTCTGACGGGGATGACCGTCTGCCAGTGCCTTTCTTCCGGCAGGGATTCTGCGGTGCGGTACAGGCCGAAATTAATCCCTTCGGCGTTGGATCGGATATAAAACTGCTGCTGATAGTGGTCCAGATCATATTCATGATCTTCCCGCCGCGGCAAAAAACATTCGGGCGCGGACTGAGGCTCACTGGCATTCACCAGCCAGACCTCGGTGCTGGTGGTACTGTCGATAATAATTTCGATAAAGTCTTCCGAGGTGGTTTTCCCCAGACTGACATAGAAGCTGTCATCATTTTCCTGATACACCAGCTGGTCCTGGTCGACCGCTGTTCCCGCAATATGTCGCCAGACCTGCCAGGGCAACAGAGTATCCGGATCCTGACGGACATAGAACAGAGTTCTGCCATCATTCGCCCATACCAGCGAAGGAGAAACGCCGGTCAGGACTTCCGGAAACCAGTGGTTATCCGCTAATGAGTACAGACGTATCTCATATTGTCGCCGTGATAAAAAATCTTCCGCGACCGCCATCAGACGATTATCCGTGGTGATATCCAGGGCTCCGAGACTATAGTACGGATGCTGCTCTGCTCTTTTGTTACAGTCAATCAGGCATTCCCACTGTGGATCTGCGGATCCGTTTTGCCGGGCGCGGAACCATGCCGGGTACTCTCCTCCGGCAGCAAAACGCTGCTGATAGAGAAAACCGTTTTTCAGATAAGGGACCGAATGATCTTTCGGCGGGATACGGGCCACCATTTCCTGGTATAACCTTTTTTCCAGGTCTTTCACCGCGGATAATTGTTGCTGGCAGTAATCATTTTCCTGACGCAGATAGTCAAGGACTTCCGGACGGGAACGCTCATCATCCCTCAGCCAGTAGTAATTATCTGTTCTGGTTTCACCATGCAGTGTCATTGTATGGGGATGTTTTGCTGCTTTTGGGATTGTCATTGTCTCTGTCCTGAAAAAATTAAGACCTGCCAGCCGGAGGAATACGTTCACCGCAAGGAAGAATCTGACCCTGTCATCGTCTGCCCTGCCGTCTGTGAAGCAGACTTTACCATTATAAAAAAGAAATCGCCTGCTAATGCCTGCGCAATCGTTTTCCTTTATACTGTGCGGCAGTTTTTGTTCAGGAATCAACGGGTGAAAAGAATGGTAACTCTCGGAACAGCACTGCGTCCGTCAGCAACACGTGTCATGTTATTAGGCTCAGGTGAACTGGGGAAAGAAGTTGCTGTGGAATGTCAGCGGCTGGGTGTGGAAGTGATCGCCGTAGACCGCTACGCCGATGCTCCGGCGATGCATGTGGCCCACCGCAGCTATGTGATCAATATGCTGGATGGTGATGCGCTGGCAGAAGTTATCGCCAGGGAAAAACCTGATTTTGTGGTGCCGGAAATCGAAGCGATTGCTACAGATAAATTACTCGAGCTTGAACAACAAGGTGTGCATGTGGTGCCGACTGCACGTGCAGCAAAACTGACCATGAACCGTGAGGGCATTCGCCGGCTGGCTGCAGAAGAACTGGCACTGCCAACCTCAGCTTATCGTTTCGCTGACAGTAAAGAGACGTTTTTTGCTGCCGCCCATGACATCGGATTCCCCTGTATCGTTAAACCGGTGATGAGCTCTTCAGGTAAAGGTCAGAGCTTTATCCGTACCCCGGACCAACTGGAACAAGCCTGGCAATACGCCCAGCAAGGTGGCCGTGCAGGGGCCGGAAAGGTGATTGTTGAAGCCGTGGTTAACTTCGATTTTGAGATCACTCTGCTGACGGTCCATGCCGCGGATGGTATTCATTTTTGTGCGCCGATCGGCCATCGCCAGCAAGACGGTGATTACCGTGAATCCTGGCAGCCACGGGCCATGAGCCCGCTGGCCCTGGAACGTGCTCAGCAAATCTCAGCGTCAGTTGTCAGGGCCCTCGGAGGATTCGGGCTGTTTGGCGTCGAGCTGTTTGTCTGCGGCGATGACATCATTTTCAGCGAAGTCTCACCACGCCCCCATGATACGGGTATGGTCACCCTGATTTCACAGGACCTGTCGGAATTTGCTCTGCATGTCCGTGCCTTCCTCGGTTTACCAATCGGCGGGATCCGTCAGTATGGCCCGTCAGCTTCTGCGGTTATCCTGCCGGAACTGGACAGCCGGGATATCCGTTTTGTGAATGCGGACCAGGCACTGGGTGCCGGTCTGCAGCTGCGTTTATTTGGCAAACCCGCCATTGAAGGCCGCCGCCGGCTGGGTGTGGCTTTAGCTACCGGAGATACCACCGAACAAGCGGTTGCCCGCGCTATCGCAGCCGCAGAAAAAGTATCAGTCAGTGGTTAATTAACCGACTGCCGCCTGTCCCCCGCAGCCCGGGGGACTTATCATTGTCAGCATCTTTACCTCCCCCGACTGCCGTCGTCTCTCCTTTTAGCCTGAAAATGTTTGCTGAGTACTGCTGTTAGCGGGACATCCGGAAGGTTACGGATCAAAAACGCTGCCCTCAGGCAGCGTTGATCAGTCTCTTCGTTCAATAACGACGGTCAGTGTTCAGACCTGTTGTCAGAAATGCACATTGGCGGTCAGCATCCAGGTACGTGGTGTGCCCGGCGTATAGCGATAGCCACTGCGGTTAAGTGCAGCAATATATTTTTTATTAAACATATTGTAGACATTCAGCTGTAAATCGAGGGTCGGATTCACCCGCCACGTCGCCATAGAGTCGGCAACCCAGTAATGATCAACCGATGAAGGTGTGCCTGACGCACCGTCTTTAATTTTATGCATACTGCCCGTGTAACGTGCACCTAAACCAACTGTCACGTCATCGGTCACATCCCAGGTCGCCCAGGAGGTAAAGGCATGACGCGGGGTGAACGGAATATAGCTGGAGCCGTCATTGGTTGCCGAGGTTTTGTCGGTACGGGTGTTCTGCAATGTATAACCGGCCATCAGATGAATATTGTCCGTAATATCCCCTGCGGCAGTCAGTTCATAACCCTGAACCCGTTTGGAACCAATCTGCTGGTACTGATTAGTAGTTGTATCCAGCTCCGCGTCATTTTTAATCGTGGTTCTGAATAGTGCAGCACTGAGTAACAGTTTTTTATTCAGTAACGACCATTTGGTGCCCAGTTCTGATGTTTCTGCACGCTCTGGTTTGAAGTTAATGTTTTCACCGCTGCGTGACGTCCTGTCGGTACTGTCGCTGGTCAGTTTGAAATCAGTGCCGCCCGGAGGCTGCTGAGATACACCGTAGTTAACGTACAGGTTACCTTCTTTGGTCAGATGATACAGAGCTCCGGCTTTCCAGTTGACCAGGTTACCTGAGTGGCTGAGATCCGTATGGCCGGTGGCACTGTCCCCGGTATAATGTGTTTTGTAGCTGTCGAGGCGCAAGCCGCCATTAAACTCAATACGCTGCGTCAGCTTAAGAGTGTCAAACGCATAAACACCGAGGGTATTGGTGCGGGCTTTTGAACCATAACCGGTGGCAGAACTGACTGCCGTATCCGCATCAGGATTCAGCAGGTTAACGCTGTTCGCCGCAAAGGCGTAAGGGTAGGAAACATAATCTTCCCGGGTCAGTTCCAGCCCGGTGCTGATATTATGTTGCATCCCGAAGGTATCGAATTTTGTCGTCAGGTTAGTCTGGTTAGTCAGAATTTTATTGACCGTATTGCTTGAGTTCATCAGGCGTGAACCATAAACATTACCGTCAGTTTCGGTGATAGTCCGGCCCAGCACCGCAGAAAGCAGATAACGCTGACGAATTTCAGACCAGCGGGTGGTATTTCGCAACGTTGTGCGGTCGTTAAAGTCGTGCTCCAGCCGGGAGGTGAAAGTATCGATCATATCGTGTTCATAATCTGAATCGGTACCGTAAAATGTACTGCGTGATACTGGTCCGGAATTGTTCAGTATGCTGTTGGTACTGCTGTAGCCCGGTAAGCCGACCGTATACACCCCGCCATCCGGAGTGTTGTCTTGCTGTTCATGGAAGTAATCAAGATACCAGCGGGTTTTGGTACCTAAACCGAAGGCCAGTGAAGGCGCGATACCGAATTTCTGGTGGTTAATATGGTCGCGATCTTTTGTATTGCCTTTATCACCCATCACATTAACACGGAAAGCCGCGGTATCGCTCAGCATCTGGTTATAATCCAGGGTAGCCCGCCGTTCAGAGGCACTGCCATAGCCGAGAGATCCATCCACCCCGGTATAAAGCTCCGGTTGTTTACTGACCATATTAATCGAGCCGGAAGGTGCAGTACGTCCGTAATCTGAGCCCGATGGCCCTTTAATCACTTCAATACTCTGGGTATTAAAGGTATCACGGGTGATACTTCCGATATCACGGATACCATCGCTATAAATACTGCCGGAAGTATCAATACCACGCATCATAATGGCATCCCCCATATTGGTGCTGCCATTCTCACCAGAGAAGAATGCACCGACTCCAGGGGAATTTTTCAGGGCCTCTGTCAGTGTGGTCGCCTGCTGTTCCTGCAATACTTTTTCCGGAATAATGGTCACGGTGCGGGTGGTATCAGCCAGCGGTGCCGTAAATTTAGGATCGGAAAGACCGGATGGCAGGTAGAGTGACGGTAAGCTGCTGCCTGTCACGACCAGAGTATTGTCACCGGCCGCTTTTTTACTGCCGGCTGCAGGCGCTGTTTTCGCTGCCGCAGCGGAATCTGTCGCTGCCGGGGTAACCTGTGCCTGCGCAACACCAGAAGCCGCGCAAAGACCGGCAAATACACTTAATGTACCGAGGGTTTTAAAAGCAGGTGAAATATTTTTTTTACTGTTCACTGATGATCCGCAATTACATGAAATGATTGTGATAATCATTTTCATTAATATTACATTAATATGTAAGGCCTGATTTACATTTACTTTCATTTCCTTAACTAAAGACATAAATAAAATCGCCGCAACACGGAACTTTTCACGACAGGCTGAAATTTATAGATAAAAATCAGGACACTGATTGCCTGAAAGCACTCGCCCTGCCCCCGGATAAATCACCGGTTGCCGGTTAGCCCTGTAAATCCGTGGTTCGATCAAAAACGGCCTGCAAAGCAGGCCGTTTCAGTTCAGATTCCGACAATCAGGAAATATTATTCAAATTCATTCCATGAACGACCATCGCGGGTGATCATGGCAACCGAAGCCACAGGCCCCCATGTACCGGCCTGGTATGGCTTAGCCCCATCGCCATCGGCTGCCCAGGCGTTAATGATCGAGTCAACCCATGTCCAGGCCGCCTCAACTTCATCCCGGCGGACAAACAGTGCCTGAATACCGCGCATCGTTTCCAGCAGCAGTCGTTCGTAGGCATCCGCCAGATGAGACTCATTAAACGTTTCAGAGAAACTGAGGTCCAGTTCAGTAGTCTGCAGTTTATGTTTATGATCCAGGCCCGGCACTTTGTTCAGAATTTCAATTGCCACCCCTTCATCCGGTTGCAGACGAATAGTCAGCTTATTCTGTGGTAACTCAGAGTAGGAATCTTTAAACAGGTTTAGCTCAGGGTTCTTAAAGTAAACCACAACTTCTGAACATTTCGACGGTAAGCGTTTACCGGTTCTCAGATAGAAAGGTACGCCAGCCCAGCGCCAGTTATCGATATCCACACGGATAGAGACAAAAGTTTCGGTAGTGCTGGTTTTATTCGCCCCTTCCTCTTCCAGATAACCCGGTACTTTTTTGCCCTGAACAAAGCCGGCGGTATACTGCCCGCGGACCGTTTTGTCACGGACATTGGTCTGGTCAATACGGCGTAATGAACGCAGAACTTTGACTTTCTCGTCACGAATACTGTCGGCGCTTAAATCTGACGGCGGGGACATCGCAATCATCGTCAGGATCTGCAGCAGGTGGTTCTGGATCATATCGCGCATCTGACCGGCTTTATCAAAATAGCCCCAGCGCCCTTCAATACCGACTTCTTCAGCCACGGTAATCTGCACGTGGTCGATGGTACGGTTATCCCAGTTATTCACGAAAATGGAGTTAGCAAAGCGCAATGCCAGCAGATTAAGGACCGTTTCTTTCCCCAGATAATGGTCAATACGGAATACCTGGCTTTCGTCAAAGTACTCACCGACACTGTCATTAATCTCACGGGATGTTTCCAGAGAAGTACCTAACGGTTTCTCCATAACCACCCGCGCAGGTTTAGCGTTCAGCCTGGCCTGCCCCAGCCCTTTACAGATAGCACCGAATGTATTCGGGGGCATGGCGAAATAGTTAATGGTGGTCCGCTTTTTCTGGTCGAGCATTTTGCCCAGACGGCTGAAGCTGCCGCTGTCGTTTACATCCAGATTACAAAAATCGAGGCGGCTGCTGAGTTTTTCCCACAGCGCTTCATCGATTTTCTCTTTCATAAAGGTTTCGAGGGCTTCACGAACAACCTTGGTATAGGCTGCTTTATCCCATTCCGCCCGTCCGACACCAATAATGCGGGACTCTTCATGGATCTGTCCGGCCTTTTCCAGTTGATACAGGGAAGGCAACAATTTGCGGCGGGCGAGATCGCCTTTGGCACCGAAAATGACCAGATCACATGCCTGGGCCTGATGGGTTACCGACATTTTATTCTCCTCGTTGCAGAATTACCGCCACTGTCTGCTGACATTGTCGGACTCTTTCATTATTCAATTACGTTACACTGTACTTCTTTCATATCACCAGGTAAATACGCGCTTAATCCCTGATGTTTCAATGTGTTCTGTGATTAAGGCCGTTAAATGGCCCGGGCTGGCCGGATGTCAGTCATATTATTTATAGTACAACCACCAGCACTGCTAATCCGTAAGCCTGATAGTAACATTATCAGACGGTTTTTACTGTCCCGCAACGCGGGTTATCACCTCTGGAAATAATAGCCGCTGGCTTTCGTCCGCAGACCGGTTAGCCCGTCCGCCGGCAGTATGCGGGGCTGCATGACAGAAAAAATTAATTCACTATAAGTTGTACCGTATCAAAGACCGGCTAATCAAATAGCGTTGAGATAATAACAGCTCACACACCGCTTGCTTTAACAAAATGACAACAGTTTAGCTCGAAACGAATAACCCGAATCAGCTAGAATACCGGCGAATATCCTGCTGCGGAACATCACTCCGCAGCTTTTTTGTTAACGGAGTCCTTCATGTCAAGACGTCTCAGAAGAACCAAAATTGTTACCACCCTGGGCCCGGCGACCGATCGCGATAATAATCTCGAAAAAATTATTGCTGCCGGCGCCAATGTGGTTCGCCTTAATTTCTCCCACGGCAGCGCAGAAGACCATCAGGCCAGGGCGGTGAAAGTCAGGGAGATTGCGCAAAAGCTGGGGCGTCATGTAGCCATCCTTGGCGATTTACAAGGCCCGAAAATCAGGGTGTCGACCTTCAAAGAAGGAAAGGTCTTTCTGAATACAGGCGATGCTTTCCTGCTGGATGCCAGCCTGGAAAAAGGTGAAGGCGATAAGGATAAAGTCGGTATCGATTACAAAGGATTGCCCCGTGATGTTGTTCCCGGTGACATCCTGTTACTGGATGACGGGCGGGTACAATTAAAAGTGCTGCGGATTAACGAATATCAGGTATTTACCGAAGTCACTGTCGGTGGCCCCCTGTCGAATAACAAAGGCATTAACAAACTGGGCGGTGGTTTATCGGCGGCGGCCTTAACAGAAAAAGATAAAGCAGATATCCGCACGGCAGCCAGTATCGGTGTCGACTATCTGGCAGTCTCTTTTCCCCGTGTCGGTGCTGATCTGCATTACGCCCGTAAACTGGCGCAGGACGCTGGCTGTAATGCACAGATAGTCGCCAAGGTGGAACGTGCCGAAGCTGTCGCTTCCGAAGCAGCAATGGACGACATTATCCTTGCCTGTGATGCGGTGATGGTCGCACGGGGCGATTTAGGGGTTGAAATTGGTGACCCTGAACTGGTCGGTATCCAGAAAACGCTGATCCGCAGGGCACGTCGCCTTAATCGTACGGTGATCACTGCAACCCAGATGATGGAATCAATGATTACTAACCCGATGCCGACCCGCGCAGAAGTTATGGACGTTGCTAACGCGGTGCTGGATGGGACCGATGCGGTCATGCTGTCTGCGGAAACCGCCGCCGGACAATATCCTGCTGAAACCGTCAGCGCGATGGCCAGAGTGTGCCTTGGAGCTGAGAAAATTTCGGGGGCTGAGGCTTCGGAACCGCGCCCTGATATGCAGTTTGATAATATCGAAGAAGCGATCGCTATGTCGGCAATGTATGCAGCGAACCGGTTGCAGGGTGTCACTGCCATAATCGCCATGACTGAGTCTGGCCGGACAGCATTAATGACATCAAGGATCACATCCGGATTGCCGATTTTCGCCATGTCCCGCCATCCTAAAACACTCAGCCTAACGGCCCTGTACCGCGGCGTGACGCCGGTGGCGTTTAAGAGTTACACGGACGGTGTGGCTGCAGCTCATGATGCCGTCGCCCTGTTGCGTGACCAGGGGTACCTGATGTCCGGAGACCTGGTAGTGGTGACTCAGGGCGATGTTATGGGGGCCAGCGGAACAACGAATACCAGCCGTGTATTGCGGGTGGAATAGATAACGGAGGTTCCACGGCAGATCACCGCCCGTGGAACCCGCCCATCGTTATTGTACTGGCAGCTCAGAGATCTTTACGTGCATATGGCTCCGTATCTCCTTCACGGCGGGTTTTTAATAATTTCAGTATCCAGGTGTACTGCTCGGGGTGAGGCCGGACAAAAACTTCCACTTCTTCATTCATTCGTCTGGCCAGCGTTTTATCATCGGCCTGTTCCAAATCTGCCATCGGCGGACGCACATAAATATCCAGCTGATGTGTTTTACCATTATACACCGGAAACAGGGGAACCACCTTCGCGCGACAGACTTTCATCAGACGGCCAATCGCCGGTAATGTCGCTTTATAGGTAGCGAAAAAGTCCACGAACTCACTGTGTTCCGCACCATGATCCTGGTCGGGTAAATAATATCCCCAGTAGCCCTGACGAACCGAACTGATAAACGGTTTGATTCCGTCATTGCGGGCATGCATCCGCCCGCCGTACACACGCCGCAGACGGTTCCAGAGATAATCCATCAGCGGGTTCTTCTGGTTATGGAACATTGCCGCCATTTTCTGCCCTTCTGAAGCCAGCAACATCGCCGGGATATCAACTCCCCAGCCATGAGGAACCAGAAAAATCACATTCTGTTGCTGATCCTGAAGTTGCCGGATAATCTCACGCCCGTGCCATACCACCCGCTGACTGACCGCCTGTGGTTTTCTGATCGCCAGCTCCGCCATCATCACCATTGCCCGGGGTGCCGTGGCAAACATATTATCGATAATTTGTTCCCGCGCCTGCTCCGATAACTCAGGCAGACAGTAATATAAATTTATCCGCGCACGGCGACGGGCACTTTTTGCCAGCCGCCCGACCCGGGTACCGAGCGCCCCCAGTAACGGATCACGGACAGATACCGGTAGCAGTGCCATCACGGCCATCGCGCCGATAGCAATCCAGTCACCCCAGTATTTTGGTTTCAGGAATGACATCTTAAACTGCGGAATAAACTCAATATTGTTCTTTCTTTCACTCTTCATGCACTGGCCTCTGTAAGTCGCGCGATCATGATAGTGCTGAAGTGACAATTTGCAATCTTCATCTGCATAAATGCAAAAAGCCGGGCAAAAACTGCCCGGCTTTTTATAAAGAAAGAAGGAGTGCTGGCTAAAAAGTCAGCTGAGGTACCCAGCCTTTGACACTGGCCAGATACTCCTTACGGGCTTGGCCGTTCAGTCCTTCCATCCTCGGCATTTGTGCCGTCAGCGGGTTGACGGCCTGGTTGTTTATCCAGATTTCAAAATGCAAATGCGGTCCGGTTGAACGTCCTGTGTTCCCGGACAGGGCAATACGGTCACCGCGTTTCACTTTCTGACCTGGTTTCACCAGCAAACGGCTCAGGTGCATATAACGGGTCATATACTGGCGGCCATGACGCAAAGCCACGTAATTCCCGGCTGCCCCGCCATTTTTCGATACCACCACTTCACCGTCACCGACAGCCAGTACCGGGGTACCTATCGGTAAGGCGAAATCGACACCGCGGTGTGGGGCAATACGTCCGGTCACCGGATTTAAGCGCCGCGGGTTAAAGTTAGAAGAAACCCGGAACTGTTTCACCGTCGGGAAACGCAGGAAACCACGTGACAACCCGGAACCACTTCGGTCATAAAACTTACCGTCATCGGCGCGGAAAGCATAATAGTCTTTACCTGCCGAACGCAGGCGTACCGCCAGTAACTGGCTTTGCATTGACTTACCGTCCAGATTTTCACGGGACATCAGTACACTGAATTTATCTCCGGCACGCAGTTTGCGAAAATCCATCTGCCATTGCAGTGCTTTAATCACCGCACTGGCCTCGGACCCGGTCAGGCCCGCTTTCTGTGCACTGGCTGAGAAACTGCCCTGCACTGATCCGCGGAGAACCGTATCTTTCCATTCCCCCTGCTGGACAGTCGGGGTCATGGTAAAGCCGCCCTGTGCCGTGCGTTGATAATTACGGGTCTCACGGCGTGAAATTTCCCAGCTCAGGGATTGCAACTCACCGTCCCCGTTCAGTGTCCAGCTCAGCGTCTGGCCAATATTCAGCCCGCGCAGAGCTTTATCACTGTCTACCAGCCCATTGATATCGGAGAGATCGATACCGTACTGGTTAAGGATACTGCTGAAAGTGTCCCCTGAGGATACGGTATATTCCCGGCCAACCGGAGTATCATTATCGGCAGCGTCATCTGACGGAATATCTTCTTCATCCGGGGCTGAAGTACTCTGATCTATAGGTTCACTGGCCGCAGGCAACATATTCCGCAGTTGTGCAGTGTCGGTTTCTATATTTCTGACTATCGATTCTGAAGCATCACCATGATGGTAAAACGGTGGCCGCCAGACAGCGGCAGCCAGCGTAATAACCGTCAGCGACCCCAGAAAAATGCGGTGGGGGCGCGGCAGGTTGTTAAATGCCAGGGCGACAGAGCGGGCAATCTGTTGCACTTAATTTTTCCTTTTTATGCTCCTTTCAGACAGCTCGCATACTGGCCGGATAACTGTGAAAGAAACGTCACATAGCTATCACGGCTGATACTGATATTCATTCCCAACGGATCAAGAGTACCTTTACGCACTGACGTCCCCCTGGCAACAGCATCGATAACGGCTGGCCTGAATTGTGGCTCAGCAAAAACGCAGACTGCTTTTTGCTCAACCAACTGTGTTCTGATTTGGTGTAATCGCTGAGCACCTGGCTGGATTTCCGGATTCACAGTAAAGTGACCCAGCGGTGACAGACCAAAATATGACTCAAAATAACCGTAAGCATCATGGAAGACAAAGTATCCTTCATGGCTTACCGGGGTCAGTTGGGCACGTATTTTCTTATCGGTCTGAACCAGCCCGGCTTTAAATGATTCCAGGTTCGCATCCAGTTTGTCTCTGCGGTTTGGCATAAGTTCCAATAATTTATCATGAATTGCAATCGCAGAAGCCTCGGCTATCTGCGGTGACAACCAGATATGCATATTATATTCACCATGAGAGTGATGGCTATCAGAGTTCTCCGCAGCTGAGGCCCCTTCCGGATGGTCATGTTGCTGATGCTCATGGTGATCGTGGTCATCCTCATCACCTTTCATCAGTTGTGAGTGAACCGCTGGCAGGGCAGCCAGTTGCAGGCTTTTATCTGCCGGCAATGCAGCCAGCTGGCGGGTCATAAATGCCTCCATCTCCGGCCCAACCCATACCACTAAGTCCGCGTTTTTAATACGTTTTACGTCTGACGGCCGCAGTGAATATTCATGCTCAGATGCACCGTCCGGCAGCACAACTTCCACCGGCGTTACTCCGTCTGCAATTGCTGCTGCAATAAAACCCAGTGGCTTTATCGAGGTAACCACGGCACTCTGCGCAGCCACTGGCAACATTCCGGCGCAGGTTAGCGCCAGCAACGCCGGAAGCCGGCGGAATTTAAAATGTAACATTTTAATTCAATCCTTCGTAATACCGTAAGAAATTGTGATATTATAACATAATACTTTTGTTGCAAACTGTAAATTCCATGACTGCATTAGTCGAGTTAGATAAAGTCTCGGTCGCTTTCGGCCACCGCGACGTATTAAGCAATATCTCCTTCTCCTTGCAACCGGGGCGCATCCTGACGCTGATGGGGCCTAACGGTGCCGGTAAATCAACCCTGGTACGCCTGGTGCTGGGTCTGCTGACGCCCGGGAAGGGACAAGTCCGGCGCTCGCCGAACCTGCGGATTGGTTACGTTCCGCAAAAACTGCATATTGACCCTGCCCTGCCACTGACTGTCGGACGCTTTATGCGGTTATCACCACAGGTAAACGCCGGTGATGTTTTACCGGCCCTTGAACGGGTACAGGCTGGTCACCTGCAGCACTACTCTCTGCAGAAACTGTCCGGGGGAGAAATGCAGCGGGTCTTACTGGCCCGTGCGCTGCTTGGCAGTCCGCAGTTGCTGGTACTGGACGAACCGACCCAGGGCGTCGATGTGAATGGCCAGGTGGCACTCTATGACCTGATCAATCAATTACGTCATGAAATGAATTGCGGAGTACTGATGGTGTCCCATGACCTGCACCTGGTGATGGCGAAAACGGATGATGTGCTTTGCCTTAACCACCATATCTGCTGCTCAGGAACACCGGAAGTTGTTTCACGTCATCCGGAATTTATTGCGATGTTCGGCCAGCGGGGTGCAGAAGAACTGGCTATTTATCGCCACCATCATAATCATCGTCATGATTTACAGGGCCGGATTGTGTTACGTAAAGGAAATACTGACTGATGCTTGAATTACTTTTACCTGGCTGGCTGGGCGGAATGTTACTGACGCTGGCAGCCGGCCCGCTGGGATCGTTTGTTGTCTGGCGCAGGATGTCTTATTTCGGTGATACCCTCGCCCATGCGTCATTGCTGGGCGTGGCTTTTGGCTTACTGCTGAATATCAACCCCTATTATGCAGTGATTGCCATTACCCTGCTGCTGGCACTGCTGCTGGTGCTGCTGGAGCACCGTCAGCAACTGGCCATTGATACCTTACTGGGCATTATGGCTCACAGTTCCCTGTCTCTGGGCCTGGTGGTTGTCAGCCTGATGTCGAATGTCCGTGTCGATTTGATGGCATACCTGTTCGGCGATTTACTGTCGGTCACGCCTGATGACCTGTGGGTAATTGGCGGAGGTGTGCTGATCGTGGTGGCAACCCTGCTCTGGCAATGGCGTCCGCTGTTGTCCATGACTATCAGTCCGGAATTGGCACAGGTTGAAGGTGTCAATATTGGCCGTTGCCGGGTACTGCTGATGCTAATCACCGCACTGACAATTGGTGTGGCAATGAAATTTGTCGGGGCGCTGATCATTACTTCTCTGTTGATCATTCCGGCCGCCACCGCACGGCGTTTTGCCAGTTCACCGGAACAAATGGCGGGGCTGGCAGTGCTCTGCGGTATGCTCGCTGTGACCGGCGGCATGGCATTTTCAGCCGTTTACGACACTCCTGCCGGTCCGTCGGTAGTGCTCGCGGCGGCAGTGTTGTTTATACTCAGCCTGCTGAAAAAGAACGCAGCATAACCCCGGCCGATACGCAGACCGGGAGACAAAGGCCAGTGCCTGTGACCTTGGTATCCCGGTATAATCAGTCCCTGTCGCGGGCTATAGCAAAATGCTGGTAGGCATGCGTGGTTGCCATACGGCCACGGGGAGTTCGCTGAATAAACCCCTGCTGGATAAGATAAGGCTCGATCACATCTTCTATGGTTTCACGCTCTTCGCCAATCGCTGCGGCCAGGTTATCCAGTCCGACAGGCCCGCCGGTAAATTTATCGATGATAGCCAGTAACAGTTTACGGTCCATATAATCAAAACCTTCACTGTCAACGTTCAGCATATCCAGTGCACTGGCGGTCACCTCACCATTCATATTGCCATCGGCGCAGACTTCTGCATAATCCCGCGCCCGGCGTAACAACCGGTTAGCAATACGCGGTGTCCCGCGCGCGCGGCGGGCAATTTCCAGCGCACCTTCTGCAGAAAGCTCCAGCCCCAGGCAGGCGGCGCTGCGTGCAACAATATGCTGCAGATCAGCGACCTGATAGAACTCCAGCCGTTGCACAATACCAAAACGGTCACGCAACGGGGATGTCAGTGACCCGGCGCGGGTGGTTGCGCCTATCAGGGTAAAAGGCGGTAAATCAATCTTAATCGAACGGGCCGCCGGTCCTTCGCCAATCATAATATCCAGCTGGTAATCTTCCATTGCCGGATATAAAACTTCCTCCACCACCGGTGACAGGCGATGGATTTCATCGATAAATAACACATCATGGGCTTCGAGATTGGTCAGCATTGCGGCCAGATCCCCTGCCTTTTCTAATACCGGGCCGGAAGTTGTGCGTAAATTAACGCCCATTTCGTTAGCCACAATATTCGCCAGCGTAGTTTTACCCAGCCCCGGCGGACCAAAAATCAGTAAATGGTCGAGGGCATCATTACGCATTTTGGCGGCTTTAATAAAGATTTCCATCTGCTCGCGGACCTGCGGTTGCCCGACATATTCATCGAGTAATTTTGGCCGGATAGCACGGTCCAGTGTCTCTTCTTCTGTCCGGGGCGCCGCAGAGATCAGACGGTCAGCTTCAATCATAAGGATCCTTATATTGCTGCACGCAATGCTTCACGGATTAACGTTTCACAGTCAGCGGCCGGCTTGCCGACTTTACTGATCATACGGCTTGCTTCCTGAGGCTTATAACCCAGCGCCACCAGTGCCGAGACAGCCTCCGCTTCCGCATCATTATTATCTGCCGGCGCAGATGACGGTGCCGACAGTTCAAAAGGTGTCTCTCCGGAGAACAGGTCGCCGTGCATCCCTTTAAACCGGTCTTTCATTTCGACGACTAAGCGTTCGGCAGTTTTTTTACCGACGCCCGGTAATTTGACCAGTGCGACAATTTCCTGCTGCTCCACGGCCTGCACAAATTGTTGTGCAGACATGCCGGATAAAATGGCCAGTGCCAGTTTCGGTCCCACACCATTAACTTTGATCAGTTCGCGAAACAGGGTTCTTTCCTGTTTGTTGTTAAAACCGAACAACAGCTGTGCGTCTTCACGGACCACGAAATGCGTAAAGATAGCGGCTTCCTGATGCAGTTCCGGTAGTTCGTAAAAACAGGTCATCGGCATATGCACTTCATAACCGACTCCGCTGGCTTCAATTAACACCAGCGGCGGCTGCTTTTCCAGTATAAGACCCCGAAGACGACCAATCACTGTACGTATCCTTTTATTTTATGAATTGCACCGATTTATAACACAAAAAAGGCTGGATGAATATCCAGCCCTGATAACAGAGTGACGGGGTACGGCCCGGACTTCAGCGCAGCCGGCCACGGGCCAGTAATAAGGCATTATCACTGACGCGCAGCGTATTCTGGCTGATATGACAATGGGTAATCGCTATCGCCAGGGCATCCGCCGCATCTGCCTGCGGATTAGCCGGTAATTTCAGCAGATTACGGACCATATGCTGTACCTGTGACTTCTCTGCCGCACCGGTACCGGTCACCGTTTGTTTGACCTGACGTGCCGCATATTCAAATACCGGCACGCCCTGATTCACCGCAGCGACAATTGCCGCCCCGCGTGCCTGGCCAAGCTTCAGCGCCGAATCGGCATTTTTAGCCATAAATACCTGTTCAATGGCGAAATAATCCGGAGCAAACTGGGTGATAATTTCACTGACGCCGGCATAAATCAGGCGTAAACGTTCAGGTAATGCCGGCGTATTGGTCCGGATACAGCCACTGCCCAGATAAGTTAACTGCCTGCCCGTCTGACGGATAACGCCATAACCGGTGATCCTTGACCCCGGGTCAATCCCCAGAATTATCGCCATAATATCCGGCCTGTGTCAGGTAGCGGAAACCGCAGATTACAGGGTTTCTGCAATCTCATCAGAAATTTCACCGTTATGGTAAACTTCCTGCACATCATCACAGTCTTCCAGCATATCGATCAGCCGTAACAGTTTTGGCGCAGTCTCCGCATCCATTTCGGCTTTGGTTGACGGGATCATTGTCACTTCAGCTGTGTCCGCTTTCAGGCCTGCGGCTTCCAGCGCATCACGGACATTGCCCAGCGCTTCCCAGGCTGTAAATACGTCAATCGCACCATCATCATAACTCATCACATCTTCAGCACCGGCTTCCAGTGCTGCTTCCATAATAGTGTCTTCGTCCTGACCCGGCGCATAACTGATCACACCTTTACGGCTGAACAGATAGGCAACTGAACCATCAGTGCCCAGGTTACCGCCGGTTTTAGTGAACGCATGACGAACCTCAGACACGGTACGGTTACGGTTGTCACTCAGACATTCAACCATAATCGCACTGCCGCCCGGACCATAACCTTCATAGATAATGGTTTCCATATTGGCATTGTCTTCGCCACCGGCACCACGGGCAATCGCACGATCCATAGTGTCACGGGTCATGTTATTGGATAATGCTTTATCCATTGCCGCGCGCAGACGCGGGTTAGAACTTGCATCCGCCCCGCCAAGCTTGGCTGCGGTTACCAGTTCACGGATAATTTTGGTGAAAATTTTCCCGCGTTTGGCATCCTGTGCCGCTTTACGGTGTTTGGTGTTAGCCCATTTACTGTGTCCGGCCATAATCAGTTTCTCACTATCTCGTTATTAGGTAATCGGGTAAAAAGCGCTCTGTACAGAGTCTGCTTATCATCCAATGACATCGCCCTGACGCATTAGCAGGCGATAAATTTTTCAATTGCGTCGCGGTTACTCCAGGATCTGGTCAGTGCCGCCGCCTGTGCCGCAGGCAGCCACTGGCTGGCCAGATGCTCGCTCAGGACGACCGGGAGTTCTTCCGGCAACGCCAGTAAAAACCAGTGCTCGCGGTTATGGGTGACCCCCGGGGCATAACGGTGCCGGTAATGCGGAAAGATTTCGAATTCAATCTGCTGATGACAATCTTCCAGCATCAACCCTTGTGCTGCAACATTAATAGCCAGCTCTTCCTGCACTTCACGGGCCGCCGCCTGACCGGGGGTTTCCCCCGGCTCCAGGCTGCCGGTCACCGACTGCCAGAATCCGGCATCATCACGGCGCTGCAGCATCAGCACTCTGCCGGTGCTCTGTGCGTATATCACCACCAGCACCGAAACAGGGTGTTTATAGTTCATTACTTGTTCTCAGGTGAGACTTTTTCTTTCTTTACCACTTTCAACGCCAGTTCTTCCAGAGCGTCCGGATTTGCCGGCCCCGGTGCATCGGTCAGCAGACAGGCGGCAGCGGTCGTTTTCGGAAACGCAATAACATCACGGATGTTATCGGTACCGGTGAGCAGCATCGCTAAGCGATCCAGACCGAATGCCAGCCCTGCATGAGGCGGCGCACCATATTTCAGAGCATCTAACAGGAAGCCAAATTTCTCCTGCTGCTGCTGCTCATCAATACCCAACAAGCTGAATACAGCCTGTTGCATCTTACCGTCATGGATACGCACCGACCCACCACCGACTTCATAACCGTTAATCACCATATCGTAAGCGTTGGCTATCGCCTCTGCCGGGGAAGCGGCCAGTTGCTGAGGCGACAGATCACGCGGTGCAGTGAACGGATGGTGCATCGCCGCCAGATGCCCTTCACCGTCATCTTCAAACATAGGGAAGTCAACCACCCACAGAGGTGCCCAGCTGTTTTCATTGGTCAAAGACAGGTCGCGGCCAACTTTAAGACGCAGTGCGCCGATAGCATCAGCAACCACACTGGCTTTGTCCGCGCCGAAGAAGATCAGGTCACCATCGGTTGCCGCAGTACGTTTAAGTATTTCTTCAATAATTTCGGCGCTCAGGAACTTAGCCACCGGGCTCTGAATGCCTTCCGGCAGTGCATCGCGCTGGTTGACCTTCATCCATGCCAGGCCTTTGGCACCGTAATTACCGACAAATTTCGTGTATTCGTCAATTTGTTTACGGGTCAGCTGAGCACCGCCAGGTACACGCAGTGCCGCAACACGGCCTGTCGGGTTATTGGCCGGGCCAGAGAATACCTGGAACTCAACCTCTTTCAGTAAGTCCGCAACATCGACCAGTTCCATCGGGTTACGTAAATCCGGTTTATCCGATCCGAAACGGCGCATCGCTTCGGCAAACGTCATCTGCGGGAAATCTCCCAAATCGACCTGGCGGATTTCCTGCCACAGTTCGCGGATCATCCGTTCCATGATCTCGCGCACTTGCGGCGCCGTCATAAAGGATGTTTCAACATCGATCTGAGTAAATTCAGGCTGACGATCGGCACGTAAGTCCTCGTCACGGAAGCATTTTACAATCTGATAATAACGGTCAAAACCGGAGATCATCAGTAACTGTTTAAACAACTGAGGTGACTGAGGTAATGCATAGAACTCACCTTTGTGCACACGGCTCGGCACCAGATAGTCGCGGGCACCTTCCGGCGTCGCTTTAGTCAGCATCGGTGTTTCGATATCCAGGAACTCATTGGCATCCATAAACCGGCGCACAAAACTGCTGATGCGGGCGCGGGTTTTAAAGCGCTGCGCCATCTCCGGACGACGCAGGTCCAGATAGCGGTATTTCAGCCGTGCTTCTTCGCTGTTGATATGGTTTGAATCCAGGGGTAACGGCTCAGAACGGTTAATGATTGTCAGGCCGGTCGCCAGCACCTCAACGTCACCAGTCGCCATCTCCGGGTTTTTATTGCGATCGTCACGGGCCCGCACAGTACCTTCAATGGTGATACAAAACTCATTCCGCAACTCAGACGCCAGCGCGAAAGCCTGCTGGTAGTCAGGGTCAAAAAACACCTGCACAATACCTTCACGGTCACGCATATCAATAAACACCAGGCTGCCGAGATCACGGCGACGATTAACCCACCCGCTGAGGGTTACCTGCTGCCCGACGTGGGACATATTGAGTTTTCCGCAATATTCTGTACGCATAACGCTATCCTTTTTTGGCCTTGCCGCAGCGGTCTGACCTTTGTCCGGAATCTTTACCGAAAATCACCGGCTGCAAAATGGGACGTATTATACTGGAAAAACGGGCACAGGATAAGTACAGCAGTGCGAAAGCGGTTGATTACTCAGCAGTCAGATCAGAAGTTTTTCGTTATTGGTACAATTTCAGGCTACCCTTAGCCGCCAGTCTCTGTATAACACTCTGCCTGAAGGATACCCAGTGACCTTACGAATCGGCTTACCCCAGTGGCAACATCCCGGCTGGAAACGTGCCGGGCTTCATACCCTGGAAGACTATGCGCAGCATTTTGATTGTGTCGAGGGTAATACCACCCTGTATGCCCTGCCGGATAACGATACCGTACTGCGCTGGCGGGGGATGACCGGCGATAATTTCCGCTTTTGTTTTAAATTTCCGGCCACCATCAGTCACGATGCCGCATTACGTGATACGGGCGATTTACTGAATGACTTTTTCCGCCGGATGGATCCGCTGTCAGAGCGGATAGCACAGTACTGGTTGCAGTTGCCGGCCCGCTTCTCCCCGCGGCAATTGCCGGAGTTATGGGCTTTTCTGCAACAACTTCCTTCAGCATTTACCTATGGCGTAGAGGTCCGGCATAACGCCTTTTTCAGTCAGCCGGAAGCAGGCCGGGCCCTGAACCGCGGGCTGGCCGACCGCGGGGTTAACCGCGTCATCCTTGATAGCCGGGCAGTACACTCTTCGGCTTCGGTCAGTGCCGCCGCGCTGGATGCTAAGGCAAAGAAACCCAAAGTTCCTGTCCATGCGGTGTGCACAGCAGAACAGCCGATGATCCGTTTTATCGGCAGCGACGACGTGGCCCATTCCGCAGAGCTGTTTGCCCGCTGGTCTGCCCGTCTGCAGGAATGGCAGTCGGCGCGGTCTCCGTTATTGTTTATCCATACCCCGGAGATGGGCGAGGTGTTTCCTTTACTGCACCGGCTATGGCCTGAATTACAGCCACTGACCGCCGGACTACCGGCACTGCCGTCATGGCCTGATCAGCAGTCACTGTTCTGAAACGCAGCGGATGAACCTGCCGCAGCCAGCCCTTACTGCCAGCACAGCGGGGGGTTTTCTGTACACTGAGCACTAAAAATATCGCTGACGGGTGCAGCCTGCGCCAGTTTCTGCGACAATAGCCGCTTTTGAGGTCCTGCGGATACTGTGATGTCTGACCGTGATATGCTTTTTTCAGCACCGATCGAAAAATTAGGTGACTGGACTTTCGATGAACGGGTTGCTGAAGTCTTCCCTGATATGATCCAACGCTCAGTGCCGGGATATTCCAACATTATTTCAATGATCGGCATGCTGGCCGAACGTTTTGTCCAGCCCGATACCCGTGTTTATGACCTTGGCTGTTCTCTGGGCGCTGCTACCCTGTCGGTGCGCCGTAATATCCGGCACCCCGGATGCGAAATTATTGCTGTCGATAACTCACCGGCCATGGTCGAACGCTGCCGCCGGCATATTGATGCTTTCCGTGCACAGACACCGGTTCAGGTCATCGAAGACGATATCCGCACGGTTGAGATTACCAATGCCTCGCTGGTGGTACTGAATTTCACCCTGCAGTTTCTGGCCCCTGCCGAACGCCAGCAGTTGCTGAACAACATTTATCAGGGTCTTAAGCCGGGCGGTGCACTGGTATTGTCAGAAAAGTTCAGTTTCGAAGATCAGCAGATGGATGAGTTACTGTTTAATATGCACCACGACTTTAAACGGGCGAATGGATACAGCGAGCTGGAAATCAGCCAGAAGCGCAGCATGCTGGAAAACGTAATGCTGACAGACAGTGTTAACACGCATAAAGCACGGCTTAATAGCGCCGGATTCCGGCACGCCGAACAATGGTTTCAGTGTTTTAATTTTGGTTCACTTGTGGCAATAAAATGATTGATTTCGGACGTTTTTATCAGCAAATCGCTACCGGCCCTCTGGCCCCGTGGCTGGAAGTTCTGCCTGCACAGTTAAGCCAGTGGCAACGCGAAAATTTACATGGCCATTTCCGTTTGTGGAAAAAAGCCATTGATCACCTGCCAGCCCTGACTCCGGGGCAATGTGACCTGCTGAATGGCGTCAGTGCCGATAGTGATAATCTGACCCCGCGTCAGCGCCAGGGCATCGAAACACTGCTCCGTCAATTAATGCCGTGGCGTAAAGGTCCCTTTGCACTGTATGGCACCCGGATTAATACGGAATGGCGTTCCGACTGGAAATGGCAGCGGGTATTACCTCATATCTCGCCACTGGCGGGCCGTACCGTTCTGGATGTCGGTTGCGGCAGTGGCTACCATATGTGGCGGATGCTCGGTGAAGGCGCTGAACTGGTGGTGGGTATTGACCCGATGCAACTGTTTCTCTGCCAGTTCGAAGCGGTACGTAAACTGCTGGGCGATGATCGCCGTGCACACCTGCTGCCGGTAGGTATTGAACAGCTTCCGGAGCTGAATGCTTTTGACACCGTATTTTCTATGGGCGTGCTTTATCACCGCCGCTCTCCCCTTGACCACCTGATGCAATTAAAAAATCAGCTGGTCAGCGGAGGGGAGCTGGTGCTGGAAACCCTGGTGGTGGAAGGTGATGAAAATACCGTACTGGTCCCCGGTGAACGTTATGCACAAATGCGTAATGTCTATTTTCTGCCATCGGCTGCTGCACTGAAACACTGGCTGCAAAAATGCGGTTTTACCGAGGTGCGTATTGTCGACCATGCGGTCACTTCAACCGAAGAACAACGCCGGACTGACTGGATGACCAGCGAATCCCTGGCTGAATTTCTTGACCCTCAGGATAATCGCCTGACGGTGGAAGGTTACCCGGCGCCGCTACGGGCGGTACTGATTGCCCGTAAACCCTGACCATCACAGCCGGCGATAATCTGCCGGCTGGATGCAGGACTATTGCATCATACTTTTCATTGCCGAGACCATTTCGCCGTCCACGATGTAACGGGTAAATTCATCATCTGCAGAGTGGGAACTCATACTGACCCCTGCTTTACGGTAGTGCATCGGTGAACTCACCGCTTTACTGGCCGAACTGTGTATTTCACGTATCCCTGCGCCGGTAAACCGGTGCAGGTTACTCAGCCGGACACCGGACCCGGCCATAATCACGGGTCCGCGACTGCGGACATTCAGTTCGCTGAGCAGGGATAATCCGTTTTCTGCGTGCTCCTGCTGGCCGGATGTCAGGATCCTCGCCACTCCCAGTTCAGTCAGTTCATCCAGCGCCCGGTAAGGATTGTGGCATAAATCAAACGCACGGTGAAAAGTGACCGCCATACCGCTACATAACTGCATTATTTCCCGCATCCGCGCTATATCAATATGCGCATGCCTGTCGAGAATCCCCACCACCACCCCGGCAAAACCCAGCTGCTTAATCAGGGCAATATCTGATGTCATCGCAGCAAATTCCCTGTCGCTGTAGCAAAAGTCTCCGCCCCTCGGGCGGACAATCGGATGAACCGGTACCGTAACCCCGTTAATCACTTGCTGTAACACCCCGGCAGAGGGTGTCAGCCCGCCTTCACGTGGTCCGGCGCAAAGCTCGATACGATCCGCACCGGCTTCAGCGGCCTGTAACGCACAATCCGCACCGTAGCAGCAGATTTCCAGTATCGCCATGGGCTCCCCTTATCAAACAGTCTGTGTTGGTAATCGTAAAAATACGGATAAAAACTCTGTTAGTTGTCCGGTTTACGCGAGCGCCAATAATGGCAGTTAATCAGCACTAAAGGGGCGACCGGAATCACACCGGCGAAGTTAAGGGGATATAAATTCAAACAAAAATAGCAGTTGTACCGCAACGGACAACGCACAGATAACCGGCGTAACCATCATAACCACAGGCAGCCAGCGTTCTCCGACTGCCGGGCAGTGACTATTTTTCGCTGGCGACAACCGCTTCAAGTGTATACGGGTGGAATTTTATCGTCGTTTTGCCGTCAGTTACCGCCAGAGTCGGGTTAGGCAGGCTGTCATGTTCTGCTGACGGGGCACTGGTTTTAAACGACATACCCGGCTGAGTCAGCCCGTGATCGGCAATCAGCGCCATCGCACGTTGCCCCAGGGTGTGCGGATCACCCGGCAGAACCACTTCAATATGTTCCCAGCCTTCATGAGGGTAATGTTTGCTGCCCGGCCACGGCAGTTCCACCACCGGGATCTGCCAGTTCAGCAGCCGCAGTGGCTGATGTAATCTGAACAGGCAGACCGGCCGCTGATTGATATCGGCACGGGAAAACATCTCTCCCAGTTCGCTTAAACCGGCAGCCCAGCGCTCTGCGGTGGCATTCTGATGGCAGCGCAGTGAAATATGGTCAGGCTGTAATTCTGCCAGCGACAATCCCAGCCGGTGAGCAAGGTTACTGAGATCACCGGCAAAGCGTTGCAGGTCATCGGCAAGATCCGGCAATAACCGGGAAAAAGTGGCAATATCAGTCATAGTGTTCCATCGGTAAAAAATCTGCGCCGCTATTTTTGCGACTCCCCCGCACCATGTAAAGCCCGCAGGGAAAAATATTCTCCGCCGGCTTCCGCGAACAGGGAGCTATCCGACTGCTGACGTTCGGCAGCCTTTCACGTATACTGCCCGACTCAATTTCGATTACTGCCCCTTACGTATTGAAAACCGGCAACCAGTGGTTGGCCGTGCACGGGGGTGTTAACAGCTTATAAAGGTAATTCGGTGAATATTCAGGCTATTCTTTCAGAAAAAATCAGTCAGGCAATGATCTCAGCTGGCGCTCCGGCCGACTGCGAAGCGCAGGTACGTCAGTCTGCCAAAGCACAGTTTGGCGACTATCAGGCCAACGGCATTATGGCTGTTGCTAAAAAAATGGGTCAGGCACCGCGACAACTGGCCGAGCAGGTGCTTAACCGCCTTGATCTGAAAGGAATTGCCAGCAAAACCGAAATTGCCGGTCCCGGCTTTATTAATATTTTCCTCGACCCGCAGTGGCTGGCTGCCCGGGCCGAACAGGCACTGGCGTCAGACAGTCTGAATATCTCGCCGGTAGCACCACAGACTATCGTGGTCGACTATTCGGCACCGAATGTGGCAAAAGAGATGCATGTGGGTCACTTGCGTTCCACGATTATCGGCGATGCTTCGGTTCGCACCCTGGAGTTTCTCGGACACAAGGTTATCCGTGCTAACCATATCGGCGACTGGGGTACCCAGTTCGGCATGTTAATTGCCTTCCTGGAGAAAAAACAACAGGAACAACAGACTGAGATCGCCCTGTCTGACCTGGAAGCCTTTTACCGTGAAGCAAAACAGCTTTATGACCAGGATGAGGCATTCGCTGCGCGGGCCCGCAGCTATGTGGTGAAATTACAGAGCGGTGACCAGTACTGTGCGCAGATGTGGAAGAAACTGGTGGATATCACCATGGCGCAGAACCAGTACAACTATGACCGTCTGAATGTCAGCCTGACACGTGACGATGTGATGGGTGAAAGCCTGTATAACTCTATGTTACCGGGCATTGTTGCTGATCTGGAACAAAAAGGCCTCGCGGTAGAAAGCGAAGGTGCCGTTGTCGTTTACCTGGATGAGTACAGGAATAAAGAAGGTGAACCTATGGGGGTGATCATCCGTAAAAAGGATGGCGGCTACCTGTACACCACCACCGATATTGCCTGTGCAAAATACCGTTATGAAACCCTGAAAGCCGATCGTGTGCTGTATTACATTGATTCACGTCAGCACCAGCACCTGATGCAGGCGTGGACTATCGTCCGTAAAGCCGGCTATGTCCCGGACAGCGTCCCGCTGGAACACCATATGTTTGGTATGATGCTGGGTAAAGACGGGCGTCCGTTTAAAACCCGTGCCGGTGGCACCATTAAACTGGCCGATCTGCTGGATGAAGCCCACGAACGTGCGCTGAAACTGGTCAGTGATAAAAATCCGGAGATGTCTGCACAGGAGCTGCAGCAGCTGGCCGAGGTTATCGGTATTGGTGCAGTAAAATATGCTGACCTGTCCAAAAGCCGTACCACGGATTATATTTTCGACTGGGACAATATGCTGGCTTTCGAAGGTAATACGGCACCTTATCTACTGTACGCTTACACCCGCGTATTATCCGTTTTCCGTAAAGCCGGAATCAGCGAACAGACAACAGAAGGCAGTATCATCCTCAGCCAGCCACGTGAAGCAGCACTGGCAACTCGCTTATTGCAGTTTGAAGAAACCATCCTGCAGGTCGCCCGCGAAGGTACGCCTCACGTAATGTGTGCTTACTTATATGAGCTGGCCGTATTGTTCTCCGGTTTCTATGAGCACTGCCCGATTCTGGCCGCTGAGGATGACGCCACCCGCCATAGCCGTCTGAAACTGGCCAGCCTGACAGCCAGAACCCTGAAATGTGGTCTGGACACCCTCGGAATTAACACCGTCGAACGTATGTGATTTTCCTGACCGGAGCCCTCCTCCGGTATGGCGGAACAGTCGCAGGACAATGCGGGCTATACTACGCTTTCCTGTTTCTGTTCTGCCAGACGTTGCGCAACAACATAGCCCTTAACAGACTAACGCACAGTATTCTGTCGCTGCCGGTAAGTGACACGAACCTCAGTGCTAACCACACGAAAACCTGCGGGGATAACCGCACTGCTTTGTATCCGGAAACGCAGATAAAACGGCCCTGTTCCGCGATCTGAGTTGAACCAGTCTCCTGCGCCCTTGCCCCCGTCCAGCGTAAAACAATCACTCCCCCGGCATAACTGAGCCTGGAATCCGGCCGGGGCCGGGTCGGTTAGCTGGTAATACCAGCCAGTGCGAAGAATATTGCCGGCGGATGGCACAACAATATTTAGCGGGCGTGTCGTCACCCAGTGGCCGCGGCGGGTCATTGCCGGGCCCGGCAGGCTGCCACTGAGCGTGATATCAGCCGCTGGCAGCCTTACGGCCACGACCAGCAGCAGCAACAGAGAACAGCGTGAGAAATACGCCACCGGTTACTGGCTGCCCAGGCTGGCGGTCTGACGAATTGGCCGGTGAGTTTTTACCTCAGCAGACGACATAACGACCAGTTGCGGAAAGCTGCGACGTAAGTAGCGGGAGAGCAGCTCCCGGAGCCCGGCCCGGACCACCAGCACCGGTGTCACCCCCAGCCCTTCCTGGGTCTGTATCGCTTCTGCGGCTTGTGCTGTCAGGTGTTCTGCCAGCCCGGGCTCAAGGGCACCACCGGTTTGCGCCACCTGTAATAACAGATTTTCTGTGGCCGGTTGCAGTCCAATCACCTGTATCTCATCATCTCCGGGAAAACACTGCTGAGTGATGGCCCTGCCTAGCGCGATCCGCACTGCACTGGTCAGTTGCTGGCTGTCGGCTGTTATCGGGCTATGCTCCGCCAGGGTTTCTATAATGGTGCACATATCGCGCACCGGAACCTGTTCACCGAGTAAATTCTGTAACACCTTGTGCAGGGTCGTCAGGCTGATCAGTTCAGGAATCAGTCCTTCAGTCAGCTTTGGCATTTCACGACTGAGACGTTCCAGCAATTGCCGGGCTTCCTGACGTCCGAACAGTTCACTGGCAGACTGACTCAGCAGGTGATTGAGGTGCGTAGCCACCACTGTACTGGCCTCGACCACAGTGTACCCCTGCGTTCTGGCCTGTTCACGCAGTGCGCCGTCGATCCATACGGCCTGTAACCCAAACGCAGGGTCACGGGTGATATCACCCGGCAGTTCTCCGGTCGCTCCCCCCGGATTAATAGCAAGCCAGCGCCCGGGCCAGACATCCCCCCGACCAATCTCGACACCTTTCATCAGAATCCGGTAGCAGGATGCCGCCAGACTGAGGTTATCGCTGATATGTACCGGTGGCGGCAGAAATCCCATCGTCCGGGCAAATTTTTTGCGGATCCCGCGGATACGGCCGGGCAAATCGCCCTGACGGGCTTCATCAACCAGCGGAATCAGCCGGTACCCGACTTCCATTGCCAGCGGATCTTCAAGGGTCACATCATCCCAGCTGACCTCAGCCGCCGGTATTGCCGGTGCCTGAGACTGTAACTGCTGTGCAGCTCCGGCCAGCTGCTGTTCGCGTCCTTTCAGCCACCAGGCCAGCAGCAGCAACGCCGCAGTAAACAGTAAAAACACCAGATTCGGCATGCCGGGCACAATCCCCAGTAATCCGAGCACCGCGGCACTTAACAACATCACCCGCGGCTGACTGAACAGCTGGGAAACCATCTGCTCACCCACATTATTATCGGTACTGACCCGGGTCACAATCACCCCGGCAGCCGTCGAAATGACCAGCGCCGGAATCTGAGCCACCAGTCCGTCGCCAATGGTCAGCAGGGTATAACTGGCCGCCGCCTGACCTAAATCCAGCCCGTGCTGTACAACCCCGACCAGTAATCCACCGATAATATTAATCACCATGATCAGGATCCCGGCAATGGCATCACCGCGGACAAATTTACTGGCGCCATCCATTGAACCGTAAAAATCAGCTTCCTGGGAAACATCACTGCGCCTGGTTTTTGCTTCATCCTCGCCAATCAGGCCGGCATTCAGATCCGCATCTATTGCCATCTGTTTGCCTGGCATACCGTCAAGCACAAAACGCGCACCGACTTCGGCAATACGTCCGGCACCTTTAGTGATCACCATAAAGTTAATCACCACCAGGATCACGAACACCACAATCCCAATCGCAAAATTTCCGCCAACCAGAAAATGACCAAAAGCCTCGACCACTTTCCCCGCAGCCCCTGCCCCCGTATGCCCCTGTAATAAAATGATCCGTGTCGACGCGATATTCAGGGCCAGACGTAACAGGGTCGCGAACAATAATACGGTCGGAAATGCGGCAAATTCGAGGGTTTTACGGGTGAACATAGCCACCAGCAACACCATAACCGACAAGGCAATATTAAAAGTAAACAGCATATCGAGCAGGAACGGGGGCAGCGGCAGTACCATCATCGCCAGGATAACCAGAATCAGTACCGGCCCTGCCAGGATCTGCCACTCCACATCACTCCAGCGTGCAGGAAGACGCAGTTTCTTTGCCAGATTATCCATGGGGGGAAATGTCTCCTGTTATATCCATTTGCTGCGGCACCTCGAGATTTTTCGGTGTCAGCGGTTGACTGCCGCCGGTCGTTTTCCAGCGTCTCAGTTGCCACACCCAGGCCAGCACTTCTGCGACTGCCCCGTATAACGCGCCGGGGATATATTCACCGGGCTCCGTATGGCGATACAGGGCTCGTGCCAGCGGTGGTGCTTCCAGAGTGGGTATCCGGCGTTGCTGCGCAATCGCGCGTATCCTTTCTGCCAGCTTGTCACTGCCTTTGGCCACGACTTTAGGGGCCTGCATTTTGCCTTCCTGATACTGTAAGGCCACTGCAAAATGTGTCGGGTTAGTCACAACAACATCCGCTTCCGCCACTGCCGACATCATCCTTTGCCGGGCTGCGGCGCGCATCTGCTGGCGTATCCGGCTTTTAAGATGCGGATCACCTTCCTGCTGTTTGTATTCATCCCGCAAATCCTGACGCGACATCCGCAGTTTTTTCTGGTAGCTGTACAACTGCCAGAAAACATCCAGCCCGGCCATTGGCAGCATGCCCAGCACTACCCACAGTCCGCAGACCACAATCAGTGACAAACCGCGGGAGATGGCCACACCAGCAGGTAAAGTGATCAATACCAGAAACTCGTCCCAGTGCCGGTACAGATAACTACCGCCAAGAGTGCCGGTGATCACCACTTTCAGCAGCGCTTTGGTCAGTTCTGCCACCATCTGGCCGCTAAACAGGCGTTTAACGCCGCTGAGCGGATTCATCCGGCCGGGGGAAAATTTCAGGGATTTACCGCTCAGGGACATACCGCCTATCAGTAAAGGTGAACATGCCGCCACCAGCATGATCCCGGCCATCAGCGGTGCCAGAGCAAGAACACACTGCCAGAGTAAGCTGCTGCTGTGGAGTAACGGCGTCTGATCCCGGGTAATGCGCTGGTCGAAGACAAAACCACTGCGCATCATGCGGGTTAACGCTTCCGCCATCGATACCGCGCTGAGGCGTAATAACAGTAGTCCGGCAAATAACATTAATAATGAGGTCAGCTCCCGTGAACGGGGAATATCGCCTTCTTCACGGGCCTTTTCTATCCGCCGGCTGCTGGGGGCTTCGGTTTTATCTTCCTGATCCTGATCGGCCACAACACTGCTCTGCTGATTGCTGAAAAATCAAGCATAACAGAGGCCTGTCGGATCTATCGTTCAGATATCCGGAGGAAACACCCGGTTATTCCGGGATCGGGGCTCAGAATCCGAGACTGTCCAGTAAGTCATCCACCTGGTCCTGGTTAGCAATAACACCGCTGGCACTGCTATCGATCTGTGGTCCGTTTAACAGACTGTCTTGCTCTGTTTTCGCGGGCAGTGCCGCCTCAGGTATATTTTCCAGCAATACCATCAGTAATTGCCGCTCAATTTCCTGAATAACTTCCATCATCCGCTTAATCACCTGACCGGTAAGATCCTGAAAATCCTGAGCCATCATAATGGCAAGCAACTGCTGGTTAGTGAAACCCGTATGTTCAGGCACTTCAGCCAGAAACTGCCGGGTATCTGTTACCAGTTGCCGTGCATCATTAAGTTCTATCGGATCGGCGAACCACAGATCCCAGCGTCCGGCCAGTGCCACAGACTGCTGTTGCAGCTGGTCCTGATGTGGCTGTGCCGCTTCGACACAACTTAACGCCCGGTCTGCAGCCTGAGCAGTCATCTGTACCACATAATCCAGCCGGTCACGGGCATCGGGGATGGCTTCTGCAGCATCGGCTATTGCCTGTTCAAGCCCCATCGCCCGTAAATTATCCCGTAACATCCGGGCCAGAGACCCGACTTTTGTGACAATGTCACGTACAGTTTTGTCGTTATCAGGTAGCGGAATCTGGTTCATCTGTGTCCCCTAAATACCGAGTTTTTCAAAAATTTTATTCAGTTTTTCTTCCAGAATAGCGGCGGTAAACGGCTTAACCACATAACCGCTGGCCCCGGCCTGTGCGGCGGCAATAATATTTTCTTTTTTGGCTTCCGCGGTGACCATCAGTACCGGCATCGCCGATAATTTACCGTCCGCGCGAATACTGTGTAACAGCTCAAGCCCGTCCATATTGGGCATATTCCAGTCAGTGATCACAAACCCGAAATTTCCGGCTTGTAATTTATTCAGGGCATCCACCCCGTCTTCGGCTTCTTCTACATTGGTAAACCCCAGCTCTTTTAATAAATTACGGACAATACGCCGCATGGTATTAAAATCATCAACAACTAAAAAATGTAAGTTACTGTCCGCCATTGCACTTTCCTTTGTGTTCGCTACTGCTTAGATTAAATACGGAGCGATTGTCCGCGGCTGATATGCGCCAGCATCTGCTGACTGATATTCTCCAGGTCGACCACTTCACAGGCCGCTTCCAGCAGAATTGCTTCGCGCGGCATGCCAAAGACCACACAGGTTGCTTCACTTTGCGCAATGGTCCAGGCTTTGGCGTTACGCATTTTCAGTAATCCGCTGGCACCGTCATTTCCCATCCCGGTGAGGATCACCCCGACTGCGTTACGTCCGGCAAATCTGGCCACCGAATTAAACAGAACATCTACCGATGGCCGGTGGCGATTTACCGGTTCACTGTTATGCAATTTAATCTGATAATTTGCCCCGCTGCGTCCCAGTTCCATATGCATAGAACCGGGGGCAATGTAGGCAGAACCCGCTCCCCCTCTTCCGCTTCTTTCACGGTGATTTGACAAAGCCGGTTCAGGCGTTCAGCAAAAGAATGGGTGAATCCCGGCGGCATATGCTGGGTAATAAGTACCGCCGGTGAGGCGGCAGGTAAAGGTTCCAGTACCCGGCGCAGGGCTTCAGTCCCCCCTGTCGATGCCCCAATCGCAATCAGTTTTTCACTGCTGAGGATCGGCGGCGCATTGAGAATGCCCGGAGCGCCTGACGCTGATGGCCGGTAGAGCCGGGCACGGGCAGCAATACGAATCTTCTCGGCAATCACCTGACAATAGGCCAGCATACCCTCGCGCAAACCCAGTTGCGGTTTAGTCACAAAGTCTACAGCCCCCAGTTCAAGCGCCCTGAGAGTAACCTCCGAACCTTTACCCGTCAGTGATGACACCATAATTACCGGCATTGGCCGTAAACGCATCAGCTTTTCCAGGAACTCCAGCCCGTCCATACGGGGCATTTCCACATCCAGTGTCAGCACTGTCGGGTTAAACTGTTTAATCAGCTCCCGTGCCACCAGCGGATCCGGTGCCGTCGCGACCATTTCCATATCCTGCTGGCTGTTTACAATTTCCGTCATTAGCTGGCGCATCAGAGCTGAATCATCAACACTCAGCACAGTAATTTTACTCATTGCCTTTCCTTAGCCAGACTGTAAACCGTCTTGCCCCGTAGCCAAAAATCCTGACTTATCTGACTGAAATTTTCAGAATGCCCCGCAAACAAGAGCCCGCCGGGTTTCAGATACCGGACCATCTGCCGCAGAATGGCCTCTTGCGTAGATTTATCAAAATAAATCATGATGTTACGACAAAATATAGCATCGCATTTTTCCGGGAGTTTCCAGTCAGGGCTCAGTAAATTGAGCTGTGAGAACTGTACATAATGGCTCAGCTCGGGCCGCACACGAACCAGCCCCTGTTGTGCCCCTTTTCCTTTCAGAAAATAACGCTGTAACTGCTCTGCCGTCAGCATATCCAGTGACTCACGCCGATAGATCCCCTGCCTGGCTTTTTCCAGCACTCCGGTATCAATATCACTGGCAAATACCTGAAATTTGCCGGGCGCCATCCCTAAAGTATCGGCCAGAGTCATAGCAATAGAATAAGGTTCTTCACCGGTAGAGGCCGCACAGCTCCAGACACTGTAACTGCCATGCCGGCTGCGAGCGTGCTCAGCCAGTAGCGGAAAATGGTGTGCTTCACGAAAAAACGAAGTCAGATTAGTGGTCAGCGCATTAATAAACTCCTGCCATTCACTGCTGGCGGGCTGACTTTCCAGCATCGCCAGATATTGACCAAAATCGTTCATCTGTAATAACCGTAACCGGCGCATCAGACGGTTGTAGACCATTTCCCGTTTATGTGCGGCCAGCACAATACCGGCCCGCTGATAGATAAGCTGACACAATCGCTGGAAATTAGCCTCTGACAATAACAACTTATGTGGCTGGCTGGCCGCAGGTAGCTTTTGCCGCGCCGCCGTATTGGGTAGTTTATCCATAGATTAACCGTAATCCTTTACATCAGCTGACAGGGCGTCTCCGGGAAATCTCTGCCGGGACCGGCAGGGGGAATTCCCCGCCAGTGTTTCCCGGTGCATTATTCCGGCCGGTAACTGTACAGGGCTCAAAATGTTTCCCAGTTATCAGGCGAGTTATCCGCAGACTGACTGTGACCGCGAGCGACTTTGGCACTGGCCGCACCGGTCAGCAATTTTACGTCATTTTCATGAGTGACAGGCCCGATACGGAACACAGCGACTGCCTGTTTCAGTAAACCTGCCTGTTCTTCCAGTGTCGCTGCAGAAGTTGCCGACTCTTCGACCAGAGTGGCATTTTGCTGAGTCACCTGATCCATCTCTGTCACTGCGGTACTGACCAGGTCAATACCACGACTTTGCTCTTCCGATGCCGAGGCAATCTCGCCCATAATGTCGGTCACCCGGGTAACCGCATTGACAATTTCTCCCATAGTGACACCGGCATTTTCCACCAGTTGTGAACCGGAATCGATGCGGCTGACCGAGTCTTCAATCAGGATTTTAATTTCTTTGGCCGCCTGGGCACTGCGCTGTGCGAGGTTGCGTACCTCTCCGGCAACCACTGCGAACCCCCGCCCCTGCTCTCCGGCACGGGCCGCTTCGACCGCCGCATTCAGGGCCAGAATATTAGTCTGGAAGGCAATACCATCAATCACACTGGTAATATCGGCAATTTTCTGTGAACTGCCGGCAATATCTTTCATGGTGGTGACAACATTATCGACCACAGATCCACCGTGCCGCGCCGTATCTGATGCATTTAACGCCAGTTGTGACGCCTGACGCGCATTTTCGGCATTCTGTTTCACCGTTGCGGTCAGTTGTTCCATACTGGATGCGGTTTCTTCCAGTGATGCGGCCTGTTGTTCGGTACGGGCAGACAAATCGGTACTGCCATTCGCTATTTCGCTGGCCCGGTATAAATAGATTCGGAGCTATCGCGTACCAGTCCGACCGTATTTCTCAGCTCCTGCTGCATATAACGGACAGTACTGAGTAGTTCCCCCATCTCATTACTGGTGGTTACGTCAATAGCATGGGTCAGATCGCCATTAGCAACCTGGCGAATATGTTCAATCCCCTGACGTAATGGCCTCAGCAGGATCCGGTGCATCCCCAGCCAGACCAGCCCTACCACCAGCAAAGTGACGATCAGTACTCCGATAATCATCCATTCAGCATGCAGAAAATCCACCGCACTCTGAGTAATTCCCTGATCGGTCAGCTCATCATTACGCTTCAGCCAGCCGTTATAATTATCCTCAAACCTTTTTTGTTGTTCCAGCACCGGCATATCGATAAATTCGGCAATCTTACCCTCACTGACCAGCATCAGTAATTCGTCTAATCCGGCACGATATTTTTTATAACTTTTTTGTAAATCCTGCTGGCGAGGATCTTTAAGACCACTGTCGGTCAGTGCACTGGTATAGTTCTGATATTCTTCATCAGCCAGCTTAATCTGGTCCGCCGCATTTTTAAGCAGCACCTGAACCTGTTTATTACTCTGCAATGCGTTAATATTTTGCTGTGCACTGATTGCCGCCATACTGATATTATTTCTCGCCTCCAGCAGGGCACTGCTAACCCCGGTAATATATTGTTGTTGATCGCGTAGCACCTGGCTGAAATAAAAATTATCCTTGCCGGTTTTAAGCATCTGAAAAAAAAGCCCGCCACTGGCAATCTGTAATACTGCCATCAGGCAAAGCACACATAATAGACTGGTTACAATTTTCATCCGACTGAACATAATGACCTCTGTAATAAGCATGACTCTGCTTATATCGGCCCGGCATGATTAATCTTTATTATCTGCTTACTATCAGCAGTCAAAATAAAGGCGACTAAATGCCGCCAGAAAGTTTTTATTTTTTACACAGCTGGTTAGCCGAGGGTATCGACCAGTGCCATTTCTTCACTGTTTAGTAATTTTTCGATATCCACCAGAATTAACATACGATCACCTCTGGCACCCAGCCCTGTCAGATATTCGGTTGACAGAGTGACAGTGAATTCCGGCGCAGCACGAATATCATCTTTACTCAGAGCGAGGACGTCAGATACCCCGTCCACCACAATCCCCACCACCCTGTGTTTAAGATTAAGCACTATCACTACCGTATTTTCATTATAGGAAATATTATCCTGCAAAAATTTAATGCGCATATCCAGAATCGGCACAATCACTCCGCGCAGGTTAGTGACGCCTTTAATAAATGGCGGGGTATTGGCAATCCGTGTGACGTGATCGTACCCGCGAATTTCCTGTACCTTAAGAATATCAATACCGTATTCTTCATCACCCAGCGTAAATACCAGAAATTCCTGGGAAACGATTTCCTCTGTTATTTGTTCCACATTAACCCCGCAAATCTATTCGACGAGCTTACCCGATTTCGCGGATAAACATTTATCCCGATGAAATGACTGCAATACCGCAATATCAACGATAAACGCGACACTGCCGTCTCCCATAATGGTTGCTGCAGAGATGCCTTCAACTTTGCGGTAATTACTTTCAAGATTTTTTACCACGACCTGATGCTGGCCAATAAGCTGATCAACCAGTAAGGCATAACGTTTACCGGCAGTTTGTAAAATAATCGCGATACCCCGGGTCGGATCCGTATGGGCATTATCCACATCAAATACGGATGATAACACCACCAGCGGTAAATACTCGCCACGGACTTCGAGTACCCGCTCCCCTCCGGCTAACGCTTTCAGCCCTTTACTGTCAGGCTGCAGTGATTCCATCACCGCATTAAGGGGCAGGATAAAGACTTCATTTCCCACCCGCACCGACATACCGTCGAGGATTGCCAGGGTCAGGGGCAGCAGGATACGGATGGTGGTACCGGCACCGGGTATAGACGTTATTTCGACATGTCCGCCCATCTGCTGGATATTCCGTTTTACCACGTCCATCCCGACTCCCCGTCCGGAGACATCAGTCACCTGTTCTGCCGTCGAAAATCCGGGCGCAAAAATTAACAGTCCGATCTCATCGTCGCTGATATTGTCATGAACAGGAATGCCTGACTGCCTGGCTTTGGCGAGTATCTTTTCATGGTTCAGGCCCGCGCCGTCATCCGTAACCTCAATACAGATATTACCACCGCGGTGTTCCGCAGACAGGATCAGGTTACCGGTTTCGGTTTTACCCTGTTGCAGCCGCTGCTGAGGAGATTCAATACCATGATCCAGACTATTACGCACCAGATGTGTCAGTGGATCGATGATTCGCTCTATCAGACTTTTATCGAGTTCCGTTGAACTGCCTTGTAATGTCAGCTCAATTTTCTTATCCAGTTTCGCGGCCAGATCACGCACCAGCCGCGGAAAACGGCTGAATACATACTCCATGGGCATCATCCGGATAGACATTACCGACTCCTGTAAATCCCGGGCGTTACGTTCCAGCTGGCTCATACTGTTCAGCAGGTCTCCGTGTACGCCCGGCTCAAGCGTATTGGCATGCTGCTGCAGCATCGACTGGGTAATCACCAGTTCTCCTACCAGATTAATCAGCTGGTCAACTTTCTCAACAGCCACCCGGATACTGGTAGACTCGCTGGCTTTTACGACCGGTGCCTGATGGCGTGCGGCTTTCGCAGGCACAACATCATCCGTATTCTCTCTGCTCTCTTTGACCGGCGGATGGGATTCGCCGGGCGAAACAAAATGTATTTGCTGCTCATCAACCACAAAACAGAGCACCGCCAGTAAATCATCGGCACTGACTCCCTGCACTGTCGCTTCAATACTGCCGGGTTGCTGTACCACATCCGACACATTTCCCAGATGTCGTATTTCGTTTAACAGGGTCTCAGCTTCATTGGTTTTCAAAGACTCCAGCCGGATACGTAGCGGCAGGGGCTCGCTGCCCGATGTTGTCCCTGTCGCAGGTTCAGTATGGGTCTCTGCGGCTACTGTTTGCCCGCAGACCTGGTCCGTTATCGGAGGGGGATCGCCGGTAACACCCAGGGCTATCTGCCGCAGCATTTGGCAAATATAGCTAAAGCTTTCTTCATCGGGTTGCTGCGCAGTTTTATAGGCATTCAGCTGTTCTTGCATAATGTCTTTGGTTTCCAGAAACGTATTGATAATACTGCTATTCAGCGCCAGTTCACCACGGCGGGCACTGTCGAGGATATTTTCCAGAATATGGGTCGTCTCCTGTAGCACAGTGAAACCGAAAGTGGCTGCTCCGCCTTTGATCGAATGGGCCGCTCTGAAAATAGCATTCAGTTGCTCGGCTTCCGGAGTCGCCGGGTCAAGTGCCAGCAGATGCTGTTCCATATCCGCCAGTAATTCATCGGCTTCATCGAAAAAGGTCTGATAAAAATCACTGATATCCATTGTCACGTAAGCTGCCTTTATTTATCCGAAGGTATAATCGCTGACGATACTGTGCTGCTACGGCCAGAAACACCCGCCGGTTGCTGAATCCGGAAACTGTTTGTCCCTTTCCTGGCGATGGCAGGCACTGTGTCAGGTGCAGGTACCGGAACTACGGCACTGGTATGCTGACTCAGCTCAGACGGGTCTGAAATAGTAATTGCCTGCTCTTCCCGGTTTTCTTTCTCGATAGCTTCTTCCGCATCCTGATTCAGTACCAGCAAACTGATACGACGGTTTTCTGCATCATCACCCTGAAGATCTTTCAGCTTCATAGTGTCAGCCATACCAACTACCCGGAGTACTTTTCCCTGATTAAGGCCGCCACGCACCAGTTCACGGCGCGAAGCGTTGGCACGGTTTGCCGACAATTCCCAGTTACTGAAACCTTTTTCTCCGTCCTGATAAGGAAAATCATCTGTATGTCCTGCAATACTTATTTTGTTGGGCACATCGTTCAGCACAGGTGCAATAGCCTGCAGCAGAGTGCGCATATAGGGTTCAACCTCAGCGCTGCCCAGCAAAAACATTGGCCGTTGTTTACTATCGATAATCTGAATACGTAACCCGCCACTGACGACAGTAATCAATAAATGGGGCCGTAGTGCTTTCAGACGCGGATCATTGAGTAACAAACTTTCCAGCTCTTTTTTCAGTTTTTTGAGCTGCTGTACATCACGCTGATGTTTACTGTCTGTTTTACGAGGCGTCTTTAAGGTTTCACCCTGTTTTTGCGTAATATCATTGCCTCCGCCAGGTACCGGACTGACACTGTCACTGCTGCGTTGTCCGCCGGATAATGCCACCCGCAGTGGCATTTTGAAATATTCAGCAATCTGTTGCAGCTCCTTCGGGGTGGATACAGCAATCAGCCACATCACCATAAAGAAGGCCATCATTGCCGTCATAAAATCGGCATAAGCAATTTTCCAGGAGCCATGACTTTCATGGTGGCCCGACGACTTTCTTTTTTTCACCACCACTATCTGGCGTTCGTCAGGTTTCATACATCTGCTTCCGCTGATGTTTTATTTACAGATTTGTTTTCACGTACATGATCTTCAAGTTCAGTAAAGGATGGTCGTTCCGTTGAATACAGCACTTTTCTGCCGAACTCGACGGCAATCTGTGGCGGATAACCATGCATATTGGATAGCAGCGTGATTTTAATACACTGCATCATTTTTATATTTTCGGCATATTTCTGCCGCAGCACCGCGGCCAGCGGGGTAATAAATCCGTAGGAAAGCAGAATACCAAGAAATGTCCCGACCATGGCATGAGCAATTAACGCGCCCAGCTCGGCTGCCGGGCGATCTGCTGACGCCAGGGCATGAATCACCCCCATTACAGCCGCCACAATACCAAATGCAGGCAGACCGTCACCTGCCATCGCTATACTTTGTGCCGGTGCATCACTTTCATGTTCATAGGTTTCTATTTCTTCATCCATCAGAGATTCAATCTCAAATGCGCTCATATTACCGCTGATAATCAAGCGCAAATAATCGGTCATAAAGTCAGTCACCATTTGATCATTCAGCAAACGTGGGTACTGAGTAAATATCTCACTCTCCGCCGGATTTTCGATATCCTTCTCCAGAGCAAGCACTCCCTGCTGACGGGCCTTAGATAACAGAATAAATAACAACGTCATTAAATCCAGGTAATGCGTTTTCGTATATTTCGAGCCTCGCAGTAATAATGGCAGAGCTCTGAGTGTTTTTAATACTGACTTACCATTATTCCCAACCAGAAAAGCACCTGCCCCTGCCCCGCCAATAATTAATAGCTCAGAAGGCTGATATAATACCCCCAGTTCCCCGCCAACCAGAACATAGCCTCCCAGCACTGAGGCGATAACCACTATATATCCCAGAATAATTAACACGGAGACCCCTTACGTCATCGGTATATTTTGCGGATTTTGATTATATTGATATTATTAAAAACTAATAAAAAATATAGTTATCACATTACGGAGAATAAACAGATCAGATAATGATCATATTTTTATTTCTTCACCCCGCATATATACGATGTTATCGGCAGGTGTCTGCGGAAGTTTACGTTTTTTCACCGCCCTGGAAGGGGGCTGGCATAAACTGCAAATAAAGCTCCCCTTAGGCTGATGAGCATGATTAATAAACTGTCCGTGGCAACAGCGGCAGGCTGCCAGTTCAAGCATTCCGCTATCCACAAAACGGATCAATGTCCATGCGCGGGTCAGTGCCAGCAGTGGTCCTGTATCTGCGGGAGGACATTGTTCCAGGTACAGACGATAGGCAGCAATCAACCCATCGACACCATTAAGCAGATGTGTTTTCTGCATAAATAACCATGCGTGAAAGAATACGGTCGCATGAATATTATGTTCCCATGTCATAAACCAGTCGGTGGAAAACGGCAGCATCCCCTTCGGCGGCGGGCAACCCTTGATTTCCTTATATAACCGGATAAGACGTCCGCGGCTGAGTACGGTCTCACTTTCAAGCAATTGCAACCGTGCTCCCAGGCGGATCAGGTCAATCGCCAGCTGGATATCATGACCTTCACGTATAACGCTATGTACTTTCATATTTACCTCCTGAATCTGGCCCGAATAATCTCTAAGAAACGGATTGTAAAAGTTTACTGGCCAGCATAATTCCGGTATGGATTTGCTGCATATCATCCACCCGGGATTCACGCGTCAGCTGCTGAATAATCGTATAATCTATAAACCGTAACTTACATATCAACTGATTTGTCTCAGCCAGCTTAACCAGTTCGGGTAAAGTAAGTTCAGCCAGTTTATTCGCCATTGACTCATCAACCCCTAAACGGAACATAGCTGAGGATTTATCCTGACTAATTAATTGCTGGGCCAGAAGTAAATATGAAAGGTTAACATCATAAATATGTTTCACCAGGTTAGTTGTATTCATTTTTCTTTCCTGCTGTATAAATTGTGAACCTAAAGGCCCGGCAAGCCGTGCACTGGTTTTCCGGGGTATATTCATCCGTGAAACTTATCTTTCATGAACTTAATTACAAGATTAAATAATTAAAAAGCTTTCGGAAACAGTATAATAAACCGCAACTTCTGAGTTTAGTGAGAGAATACGAAGTTATTTTTTCCTTTTTTATGGGATTTATCTTATTAGAATTTAACCTCTGTCAGTAACGCGCACAATAACTTTCACGGTTGTTTCATCTTAATAATTGACCCAGATCATTTCGAAATTTACAGCACTCTCTTTTGAGAGTAATGAAACCCATTTATTTTTTTTATCAAAAACTGCGATCAGCCTGTTGAAACAATTAATAACAAATCCACTGCCGCGGCAATGGGGTGTGTAATGTTAAATTAAATTTCTCATTCACTTCTTACGAAAGCAAGAGATACTTATTCTTTTACATGAATAAATATTCAAACGACAATTTGTGTTAGCAAGCAGAAGGTTATACCACCCGGCGCTAAAGATAAAACATTATTCTTAAAATAACGCCTTCCGTTGCATGACTATTTCAATAGAGAAAGTACGACGATTATTCACCTGCTAAAATCAATGCCTTTATTAAACAAAATCGATCAATTCTGAAATTAATTATTTTAACCTGCCAGCATCAACCGGCATTGATATAAAAAATAATGGCATTACCTTGCGTACAGGTACTGTTTGTGGCAGTTACTACCGGCAGGACAGCATATAAGATTTTTACATCACTATTCAGTGCGGTGATGAGCTATGAGTTTATCCTGTAAAGAGATACAGCCAGTTAATTTACATTGCCCGATTCTGGTTATAAATAATGCAATCTTTCGAGGGGGGTTATCAAAATACTGCGCTGTAATTTTCTGATTGTCCTCTGCAGATGATTCATTACAGAGGATGGTTAATGCTTTATCTGCAGTGATACTGACTTTCTGGTTCACCGATATAACGGCCAGTAATAGCCGGATTCTGTCATTATCCTGTTTTCCGGAAGACTGTCGTCTGCAACAGGAGATAATGAGACTTGAAAAACAGCATACTGCACATATCTGATATAGTGACAATCATTATTCGGCAGTAAACAGAGGAATGTACGATGACAATAGAGTATGCAGTAATTGCCGGTGGCTGTTTTTGGTGTACTGAAGCGGTATTCAAAAGCATTAACGGGGTTGAATCCGTCGAAAGCGGCTATACGGGGGGGATCACGGAAAACCCAGTCTATCAGCAGGTATGTGAAGGTACTACCGGACATGCAGAAGCTATCCGGATTGGTTTTGATCCTGCGGTCGTCAGTTACGGAGATTTACTGGATATCAGTTTTGCTACCCACGACCCTACTCAGTTAAATCGTCAGGGAAATGACATCGGGACACAGTACCGATCAGCTATTTTTCCTGACAACCCGCAGCAGGAAGCCGCAGCCAGAGAAGCCATTCAGCGTGCCGCAGCAGAACACTCTGCACCGGTGGTCACCACCATCGAACCGCTCCGGACATGGTATCCTGCCGAAGACTACCATCAGAATTACTGGGATGGTGCCGGCCAGCGCAACGGTTTTTGTCTGGCGGTAATCCCGCCAAAGTTACAGAAATTACGTAAACGCTTTGCTGAGCAGGTTAAAGACTGAGGTTACTGACCGTCCGCTGAATAAAATACCATCATCTTGCGGTCAATTGCATCAACAAGCTCAGTAGTTAAGCGAATAAAACAAAAGAATAAAAAAAATCTTGACCGTTTGCGGCCGACTCCCTATAGTACCGCCCCGTTAGCCGCTACAGCGGTCGACAGAAAAAATGTGGTGAGGTGTCCGAGTGGCTGAAGGAGCACGCCTGGAAAGTGTGTATACGGCAACGTATCGAGGGTTCGAATCCCTCCCTCACCGCCATTATTTATTAAGAGAGCCTGAACGAAAGTTCAGGCTTTTTTATCGCTTTCAGCGAGCACCGGCCCGGGAGGGTGAGAGCCCTCGCAGGGTTCGACAACACAGCCTGTTGTATGGCCGCAGGGCATGCTGGCAGTAGAAGGATCAGGTTCAAAAGCAAAGCCGGACCAGCTCGGCTTCACTCAGGCCGGTTGTGGTAATGATAATGTCTCGGGTAACACCATTACGCAGCATATTACGGGCAATTTTCAGGGTCGCTTCGCGTTCACCTTTCTCAATACCTTTCTCAATACCTTTCTGTTCAAGCTGTTGTGCGATAGTCATCAGTGGATCTCCGTATTGAGGCACCCGTTGTGCCAGTTCACGTACTAAGACTTCGGCATCTGATGTTTCACCTGCCTGTAAAATATAGTGTATCAGCCATATCACCCGTGATGAAGACAGGTCTCCGGCCAGTAAGATGGGGGCCAGCCGGTCTACCAGTTCAGCCAGATCGCGCTGCTGAATATGTTTTTGCAACAGAGTCAGAGCAGCCAGACTGCGGTGCCCCGCGATTTCCTCATCGGGGATAATACTGACATCGACCAGCGGAAAAGCACGATTATAAATTTTGCCAGCCAGTTCAGGATCGTCAAACTCATCAAACCAGTGGGTAGAATATGGATATGGACTGCGATTACCTGTATAGAACAGTACCGGTATCACTAGCGGTAATTTCTTATAACCAGCGTCCAGATGGCGCTGCATGGCAGCAACCCCATAGCGGAGCAGACGAAATGCCATATGTTTATCAGGAGCTGACTGATGTTCGACCAGTATATAAATGTATCCGTCAGAGGAAGACGTTTTCAGGCTATAGAGCACATCGCTGAAATATTGTCGCAAGTCATCTTCAATAAAAGAACCGGACTCCAGTTTCAGTGTACGAAGATCGCAGAGAGCAAGCAAATCAGCCGGCAGGTGGAGTTCTATAAAATCGCGGGCAATATCAGGCTGTGTCATAAACTGACGGAATGTCGCATCGTGAGGTGTCGGGGTATGAGCCTTCTTTATCATGGCACTTGCTCTGAAAAATGACCTGTACATGCTATCACAGTGGTGAAAACGCAGATATTAGCAGCCGGAGGGATGACGATTATTTACACCATGGTGCGTATTACCTTAATAAAATCAGTGAGTTATTGAAGAATGGCGAGACAGCGATAAATAAAGTATTTTAGCTTTTCCATCAGCGATTGGATCCGGGCTTTCTTCTGGTTGATTTTTCTGCGTAAATTAAAGGTATCATCCGTAAAATTCGATAAGACATTTACGGAAAGGACAACAGGATAAGAGCAGCTCTGCCGTCCTCGGTTTTATCACGCTATAGCGTACTGCTCATCAGTGACTTTCTCCATCCATTCAACAACGCTACCGTTTTCAGCCTCGGCAATCGCAATATGCGTCATACTGTTTTGCGGGCTGGCCCCATGCCAGTGTTTAACACCCGCCGGAATCCATACAATATCTCCGGGACGGAGTTTTTGCAGCGGCCGCTCCCACTCACAGACAAAACCAGTACCAGCAGTGATAATCAGTGTCTGTCCCAAAGGATGAGTATGCCATGCAGTACGGGCTGACGGTTCAAAGGTAACAGTCGCTCCGCTCACCGTCGCTGGCCCGGAGCCACAGAATGGGGCATCAATACGAACGGTTCCGGTAAAATATTCATCAGGGCCTTTCGCTGACGGCTTATCGCCGCTTTGTAATACGGTAATCATAATATTCTCCTGATCAGAAAGTCTGCGTAGACCAGTCTATCGCTCCGGCGGAATACTGATAAGAGAGTCAATTCAGAATAGGCATGTGAGCAGAATTCAATAATAGGCAGTTTACCCGCAACTGAACGGTGGCTGACTGAAGGAAGGTTAACCGGAACAAATACCATCACCCCGCCAGGTTAATAACCTGTCGGGGAAATAACTATTAATTAGCAGGGAAATCAGTTAAATGTCATACCACCATCGATAATTAATGCCTGCCCGGTCATATAGTCCGAGTCAGAGCCGGCAAGATAGGACACACAAGCTGCAACATCTTCTGGTTCAGAAATACGGCCCAAAGTAACATTTTTCGCCCACTGTTCCAGCCCCCATTCCAGTGACTGACCATTCTCTTCAGCCACTTTTTTGGCGATACCTTCCATCATCGGCGTACGAACAATACCGGGGCAATAAGCATTTACTGTTACACCAAATTTAGCCAAATCTTTTGCCGCCGTCTGGGTGATACCGCGCACCGCGAACTTAGTAGCACCATACACAGCAAGATCAGGATTACCGACCTGACCCGCCTGTGAAGATGCATTAATGATTTTACCAATCACATCCCCGGTTTTTGCGGGCGTTCTTTTCCTGAAATGTTTCAGCGCTGCCTGGGTACCCCAGTAGACACCACCGACATTCACGTCAAAGACTTTATGATATATTTCAGGTGTGATGTCTTCAATCGGTGTGGTCGGACCCAGTCCGGCATTATTTACGATCACATCAAGACGGCCGAATTTCTCAGCGACCTTATCAACCGCAGCAAAAACCTGTTCGCGATTAGCTACATCCACTACCACAGCAAGTGCTTCTCCGCCTGCACGGGTAATCAGATCAACAGTTTCACGGGCAGATTCTCCGTTAAAGTCCAGACTGCCGATACTGAAACCATCTCTGGCCAGTCGCAGTGCCACCGCCCTGCCAATACCCTGACCTGCACCTGTGACCACTGCAACTTTTTTTTCTGCACTCATGGTTATTTCCTTTTGAAATCACATAAATTTATCTGTTGTATAAACGGTGATAATTACCGGCGTATGAACTTGTTGTGATAATCCTAAGGTACCCCCCTGAGAGCAGATTAGAGTGATCCAGATCAAACTTTTAAATTATTTGTCAGGCTGGTTAATGATTAATAGCATTAATTACTTAATTACCCGCCTTACAAAAATCTGTTACTACAAAGAGTTATCCAGCTCCTGCCACCTGGCTGATAATGTCTTTCTCTGTATCATTATTGCCAGTGTCCGCCGGCAAACCTCCCCCCTGTAGAGTTACCTCTTGCGGTATTCCATCAGCCCTAATAGTACCGGGCAAAACACCCGGGATTATTAATAATAAATATTAAACAAAAGAGGGTGTTTTACTGTTTGTTTCGCCACGCCTGTAACCAGTGTTGATAATGCAGCGGCCAGCGGACAGTGGGTGTACCTGGCCTGCCCATTGCAAAACCATGGCCGCCGCGGGAATAACGGAACAGTTCAACAGGGACGTGATTACGCTGACAGGCAGCCTGCATAATTAAGGTATTTTGCGGGTCGGAGACAGGATCATCCGAGGCCTGAACCAGCAAAAAAGGCGGTGATTGCGGGGTGACAAAAGTCGGCACTGATAATTGCGCTTGCTGGCGGGGTGTTGCCTCGCGACCGGCCAGCACGTTATAGGTTGATGTATGATTGTAAGGTGACTGCAAGGTGATCACCGGGTAAATCAATGCGGCCCGGTCAGCCCTTGCTGGCAGGCTGTCAATACTGTCTTGTGGCGGATAGCCGTCAAAATGACTGCGTGTTGCAGCCATTCCCATCAGATGGCCTCCGGCCGAGAAACCCAGTACACTGACATGTTCCTCCCGTGCCCTGATTATCCTTAAGGCACGCTGTGCATCCTGTAATGCCACCAGGTTACCATCATTCCAGCCTTCAGCCGGCAGACGATAGCTCAATATGTAAGCCGTAAATCCCCGTTGATTTAGCCACCGGGCCGCGGGTAACGCTTCCTTTGCTGTTTCAATTCGTTTATATCCGCCACCGGCGGCAACCAATACCCCATAACCCTCAGTCCGTGGCGGTGTATAAACAGTCAGCAAGGGGCGGACGATATTGCTTTGTGCACCACTGCGCGATACCCGGAGTCCCCCGTCAGGGCCCCCGCCTCCCGGTGGTGTTCCCGGCCACAATGGAATAATCTGTGCAGGGCGATTCCCGGCCGACAAACTACCGCGGGCCCGGCTGAGCAGTAGTCCGCCTGCCACACATTCCAAAAAACGACGACGGTCCATAACCACTCCGTTTGATCAACGCTGCGGTTATCACAGCATAACAATGCGCAGGAAATGTGAATAAAGTATCCGCAGATATTTCAGCATGATGGTTATTCGGACAGCATAACAGACAGATCCGGAACAGATGCAGGCACCGGTTCCGCTGTATCGCCCGGTGATCCCGGAGACAGCAAAACATGACCTGAAACAGGGCGAACGGCCTGCTGTTTGTTATTGCGATCGGTTCAGGAGTTATCGCCGGAATGTCATTTTTCTGTTATCTGAAAGAGCCAGGAACACAGCGTTTTCGACAGAGAAAAACATCCCTGAGCGGCAGGGTAACTTCTCCCGCGGGCCCGGCTTGCTGCCGGGCACCACGGGCCGGGGTTTATGATAGTTATCCACCGGCAAATATCATCATTGACTCCGGCCCGTTTTACCTGCCCGTGATTGTTCAATACCCGAGATGGCAATTAACTGATTATTGGCTGTTTCCAGAGCATGGAGTAACGGATCTATCCATAACACCGCCTGACAGTAAGTTAACTGTCCGGGGGTAATGGCGCGACTACCGGCTGTAGCAGTGCTGCCGGCAGCAGTGTACATTGCGCGGGTTCGTAAGCTTTGTGCGTAACGGTACAACCGCTGAGCAATATCATCAGGCACAGGCTGGTTACAACTTTGCCGGTTACGCAGAATTTTCCGATATTCATTAAGTTTTTCCTCTGTCTGTTCCCTGCTGCGGGTATTTGCCGCCAGTACCTGTTGCGAGAGTCTGTTGGTCTGTAGCCATTGTTGCTGCTGGTGAGTAATGATCGCAGCCTGCTGTTGTTGCTGTTGTTCCGCCTGCTGCTGTGCCACCAGCGCAGTTTTGTAGCGCCAGCTGACAACCCCGGTCAGGATCAGGCTGCTCAGCCAAATCAGCATAGCGAGAGTAATAAGCAGGGATTTTATGTTCATCCGTGACTCCCGCTAAATACCTGTAATGCCATTGTGAATCTGGCCTGACGATCAGCAAGCCCGGTACTGCCACCATTAATGATCTGCGTTACTTTGCGGATATTCCCCGGATATGCCAGGCAACCATGGGTTTTGTAGAACCAGGCCGCTGAACGGGCGGCCGGTTCCGGTTGCACCAGCATTTCAGGATAACTCAGCAACGGCAGGTTCAGGCCGCCGGCACAATCACTATAGTTACCGCGGCCAGTGATCTGGATCAGTCCTCGTCCGCGATAAACCCAGCCTTCGGTTGCCGACTGGTTACCCAGCCTGTTACCGTAGATTAATTCCGCAATCTGTTGCTGTTGGGCTGGCTGTTCAGCACTGCGTCCCAGTAATACCGCCTGCTGACCGGTGATGTATTGTGGAAATAATTCGGCTAAGGCATGGCAGGTATAGTTAAAATTTTCGGTGAGTACGCTAAAACCGGCAGATTCGTGGCCGGTCTGAGCAATAAACATTGCCTGATCTTCCGGCTGTTCAATCGAAAACTCTGACATCGCTCTGGTCAGCGGGCCCAGCCAGACCATGGCCAGTGTTTCACTGATCCCTGCGGCTTGCATAAGTTGTTGCTGTTGCATCATAGATGATGATCCCTGAATTTCAGAAACCCGCCATTGCGGGCAGTTAATGTGGATCATCAGCCTAGGTATTTACCCGGTCAGCGACCAGCAACGCCGGTTGTGCCAATAGCCAGCCAGCAAAAACTCAGCAGCAGCACCGATTATTATACGCGGGTACCCTGCGACAGGTGTTTTCAGGGATATAGCCGCTCCGGAGACACCGTTATTACTTCAGAAAATCAAATTGCCCGGGGACGGATAAATTTCCGGATACTGCCAGCCGGACAGAAGAAATATCTGCCCTGCCCGCAAACAGGAAAATTATTGATACAGGCCGAACGATCCGCTATCAGTCACAGGTAAGCAGCCTGCCCCCCGCTCTTATTCACGTTAAACGACCTGTAAAAAGAACAGGCCACAGCTGTCAGGCTGTGGCCTCAGGTAAATAACCGTTAAAAGGCTGAAGGAAAGGTGTATCAGGGCCGGTTTATCACTCAGTCATAGGCCTGCAAAGTACGCTGGCACAGTTCTGAACGGACACAATCCTGTTTATCAAAATGTACCAGACCGACCAGCTGGTCATCCGTAAAACGCTGTAAGGCATCTGCCAGCCCGGAAGTCACCCCCGACGGCAAATCACACTGGGTAATATCCCCGTTAACAATCACAGTCACATTTTCGCCTAATCGCGTAAGGAACATTTTCATCTGCGCGGCAGTAACGTTTTGTGCTTCATCAAGAATGACAAATGCATTTTCGAAGGTCCGCCCGCGCATATAAGCAAAGGGGGCTATTTCGACTTTCCCAATTTCGGGGCGCAGGCAGTATTGCATAAATGAGGCACCGAGACGTTTTACCAGCACGTCATATACCGGACGAAAATAAGGCGCAAACTTCTCAGCAATATCGCCGGGCAGAAAACCAAGATCTTCATCAGCCTGCAATACCGGGCGGGTCACGATAATACGTTCAACATCTTTACCGGATAATGCTTCCGCAGCTTTTGCAGCGCTGATCCAGGTTTTACCACAACCGGCTTCGCCGGTGGCAAAAATAAGTTGTTTATTTTCGATGGCAGCCAGATAGCGCGCCTGCGCATCATTACGGGCTGCGATGACTGAGCGATCGCGGGAGTCACGCGCCATACCAATAGAGTCCATACCCCCCATTTGTACCAGCGAAGTCACCGATTCTTCCTCGCGCTGCCGGTGGCTACGTGAGTCATTACGGATCACCCGGCGCGCTTCACGACGCGCTTTAATCACTGCTTTCTGTCTTCCCATGTTGGCACCTTACAGTTGGTTTCATTTTCCGTGTCTGAAAACAGACGCGTATACGTGAACGCTTTAGAGGTTAACAGGCTTCCTTTTAAGCCATAAACGGCCATAGAAATCAGCGCATCGCTCGAATGAACGTGCACCAGTAAAAGAGACATGCAGTAATGAGAATAAGGGAGAAGCTGCTAATAAGTGTTGATTACAGCCAGTACCTGTGCCGGGCGACACAAGTGAAATGTTTCTGAAGTCATACCAGCAGTCACAATTCATCCATACTCTCCGGAGAAACTATCGACACCATCACTTACAGGGAATAATTTGTACCTGACAGGCAGTGAAATGCAACACTATTTTTACTAATTCGATAAAAAATAATCAGAAATCCGAGTAAATTAATAAAATAACAAATAAAAAACAAAGTGTTATTTTATTTCTTTCCGGCGGGAATAATGATCAGAATAGTCCCCTGACGCCGGTGATATGATATATAAATCAGTCCTGAGGCCAGCAACTGATTTATATTACCGTCATAAAAAAGGTTAATTTTCGAGCAGTGACTGGGCCAGATAATGCTGATTATCGGCAACGCCGGGTAAGGCAAAAAAATATCCGCCGCCAAATGGCCGGATATATTCTTCAAGAGGTTCACCATTCAGCCGTTGCTGTACACTGATAAAAGATTTTTCCAAATCCCGTTGATAACAGACAAACAGCAGCCCCATATCCAGTTGTCCCGATGCCAGTACTTCGCCGGAATAACTATAACCACGGCGTAATAGCAACCGTTGCTCACTGCCGGCATCACGTGGATTCGCCAGCCGCATATGTGCATCCAATGGGATAATCTGCCCTTGTGGATCCTGACTGTAGTCGGGTACATCATGTTCATGCTGCATACCCAGCGGTGCACCATTGGTTTTATTACGCCCGAAAATCGTTTCCTGCTCATGCAACGGTGTCCGATCCCACATTTCAACATGGAAACGAATCAGCCTGACGGCCTGATAACTGCCGCCGGTTGCCCACTCAGGTTCTCCCGAAGCGGGAGCAACCCACAACACCCGTTCAATCAGTTCAGGGTCTGAAGTCTGTGGATTGGCTGTGCCATCTTTAAAACCCAGCAAGTTTACCGGCGTTTCTTTACCACGACTGGCGGCAGCATGGGCAGAAATAAAACCTTCATACCTCCAGCGAACGGCCAGTAAATCCGGCATATATTTGATGATGTCACGGGCCGCATGGATCACCGTATCCCGGCCATTAGCACAGATCTGCAACAGTAAATCACCGTGACAATAGGCAGCATCCAGCGAATCATTCGGAAAACGGGTCATGATTTGCAGTTTACGTGGTTTACGGGCCTGTAACCCATAACGACTGTCAAATAATGATGCTCCCACCGAGACAGTAATAGTGAGGTTATCCGGCAGGATATCCGCCCCAAGGATCCCTGAGTCCATTGGTGGCAATAACGGATTTTCTTGTGCCGGATCCGGTCCGCCAGTGGTCAGAAATGCGATACGCTCAGTGAGCAATCTGAACATCCGTTGTAAATCTGCGGTATTCTCTGCCAGCACATCAAATGCCAGTAACATCATCGACGCCTGTTGTGGCGTGATAATACCGGCCTGATGTGGCCCGTAGAACGGCTCAAGCCCGTAACGTTGATCCTGTGGAACACAAGGATCTTGTTCCGCGGTACTGGCCTGCGACTGAAACGGACAGCCCCCGCTGACTGCGGCAGCACCGCCAAGCAGGCCCAGTTTTTTTAACCACCGCCGCCGCGATGGTTCGGTGGTCTGAGGTTTACAGGTCATGTTTAATCGAGGCCCAGCGTGCCGCGCAGTTGTGATAAGTCTTCAGCCAGTGTAGTGACCGGCCCTTTCAGCGCATTACGGTCTGCTATAGTCAGCTTGTCATAAGACTGGTAACCGTCACCCTCGGTATATTTGTCGAGAATAGAATCAACTTTAGTAAAGTTCGCGGTGATCTTAGCCAGTAATGCAGGGTTCTGTTTTTCAAGCAAGGGGTGCAACAGGGAAACGATTTTTTGTGCACCGTCAAGATTAGCACGGAAATCTGAAAGATCGGTCCGGCTGTAGCGGTCTTCTTCACCGGAAATTTTCCCTGATGCGATCTCCTCCATTAAACCGGCAGCACCGCCCACCATTTTGGCAGGCGGGAAAGCCAGTTGGTTAATACGCTGCTGCAGTTCCAGGGTATCCTGATACAACTGGTCTGCATAATGTCCCATACCCGCCACCGAATTATCGGCAAATAATGCCTTCTCAAGCCGGTGAAAACCCGTGAATGCAGGATCTTCTGCTTTTTTCTCGTAATCGTCTTCGCGGGCATCAATCCGTCCATCAAGATCAGAAAACAGCTCTGCGATAGGTTCAATACGTTCATAATGGCGGCGGACCGGCGCAAACAGCGCCCTGGCACGGACAATATCACCGGCGTTAATAGCATCAGTGAATTGTTTAGTCCCTGCCACCAGCTGAGTCACTTCCGCAACAACATAGGCCTTGTAGGCGGTTACCGGGCCTTGCAGTGCCAGTAAATGGTTCTGCTGCCGGGTTTCACCCTGCTGACCACTGGCCTTGACTGTCAGTTTCCCCTTAGGGTTACTCAACAGGCCACAGGTCATTTCATATTCTCCGGCGTCGAGGGTTGCCGTCAGTTTCTGGCTGAATCCGGGGGCAATGTTTTCACGCTCTTCAACCACCAGCACGCCTTTAAGTATTTCCCATTCCAGCCCTTTCTGACTGTTATTCTTAATAATAAACTGTGTCTTACCGGCATTGACGGTTAATGCCATAGGCTCACACCTGGTGTCCGTTACCGTCACAGTCACCTGAGGAGTACCGGCTGCATTGGCCAGCCCTGAAACCGCCAGCATCGCGGTGAGTAATGCATGACGACGGAAAACTGTTTTCATGTCTGAATCCCTGTTTATATGGTTTAAAATAGCAGTACCCGGATATCAGCTGGCCGGCCGGCTGACAGTGACTACCGGACCCGCGCTGCGGAAAAACAGCAGTAATGCGGGAATCAGATAAAGGCACCAGACAGCCACTTCACTGACTGTCGGGGCCTCCTGATATCCGAGAATACCTTCCAGTAAGGTACCCGCCACTGAATGGGTCGATAAAATATCACTAAGGTCAAAAGCTACAGACTGGTAACCGTTCCAGATACCCGCCTCATGAAAAGCGCGGACGGCACCGGCAGCCAGGCCCGCGGCAACAAATAAAATGAATAAACTGGTCCAGCGGAAAAAACCGGCAAGATTAAGGGTAATCCCCCCACGATACAGCAGTATGCCGAGGAAAATGGCGGTCACCAGCCCGAGCACTGCACCTGCCGGTGGTGCATATCCCACATCCTGAGTGAATGCCGCCAGCAGGAAAAACACCGATTCCAGTCCTTCACGTGCCACTGCCAGAAACACCATAAATACCAGAGCCAGTCCTCCGCCACTGCTGCGTTGTAAAGCATGTTCGATAGCATCTGTCAGCCCGGTTTTTATATGACGGGCGACCCGCTGCATCCAGAACACCATCCAGGTAAGCACTACGACCGCAACCATCGCCACAATAGCTTCAAATAATTCCTGCTGTTTCTGCGGGAACTCTCCGGTAGTCAGGTTGATGAAAATGCCCAGTCCGAGGCAGAGTACAGCAGCCATTCCGACGCCGGACCACATCGCCGGAAACCATCGGCTACGGCCGGTTCGCTGCAGATAACTGGCAATCAGACTGACAATTAATGCGGCCTCAAGGCCTTCACGGAGCATTATCAGGAAAGGAACAAACATAACTGACCTTATACCGAAACGTCAGCATCGGTAAAATAGTGTAAATAATTACGATTATTATTCTCATTTATAAAAAACGCAAGTTCTGTCAGTAAACATTTCCCGTCAGGCGAATAAAATCGAAAAAAAACCGCCCCATCGACGATGGAACGGTTTTTTGCTCAGTGGTTATCTTAGCGGTTATCAGTCACTCAGAAATGCCTGGCGGGCCTTGTCAAAGCGCTGTAATGCTTGCGGGGACGGACGTGGTCCGATTGAGCTGAAAATAACAATCGCCAGTAATCCGGCAATAAAGCCAGGAATAATCTCGTATAACCCGAATAACGCAAACTGTTTCCAGACAATTACCGTGACTGCACCGGCAATCATTCCGGCCAATGCCCCGTTACGCGTCATCTGTTTCCAGCAAACACTGAGCAATACTACCGGACCGAAAGCCGCACCAAAACCTGCCCAGGCGTAACTGACCAGCCCCAGGACTTTGTTATCCGGATCACGGGCCAGCAGTATTGCGATAATCGCCACCAGCAACACCATCAGCCTCCCTACCCAGACCCGCTCCTGTTGTCCGGCATGTTTGCGTAAAAACGCTTTATAAAAATCTTCGGTCAGGGCACTGGAACAGACCAGCAACTGGCAGCTCAGGGTGGACATTACCGCCGCCAGAATCGCCGACAGTAAGACTCCGGCAATCCACGGGTTGAACAGAATTTTAGCCAGTTCAATAAATATCCGCTCACCGTTCTGATTTACCGCTGTAGCCAGCGCAGGATTATTATCAAAATAAGCGATGCCAAAGAAACCTACCGCCACGGCACCGGCCAGACAAAGGACCATCCAGGTCATACCAATCCGCCTTGCGGCATGCATTGAACGGTGCGAATCTGCCGCCATAAAACGTGCCAGGATATGTGGCTGACCAAAGTAACCCAGTCCCCAGCCAAGCAGCGAAACAATCGCAATAAAATCCATACGGTTAAACAGATTGGTAAAACCGGAGCCGTGTGCTTCAATCACTGCCAGCGCATCAGGGATACCACCGACCGCAAATATCACAATTACCGGCGTCAGAATCAGGGCGAAAATCATCAGGCCGGCCTGTACCGTATCTGTCCAGCTAACGGCCAGAAACCCTCCGAGGAAGGTATAGATAATAGTAGCTGTCGCTCCGGCCCAGAGGGCTGTTTCATAGCTCATTCCGAAAGTGCTTTCAAATAGCCGTGCACCGGCCACAATGCCTGAGGCGCAGTAAATAGTGAAAAATACCAGGATAATGACCGCAGAAATCACACGTAATAATTTACTGTTATCTTCAAAGCGGCTGGAAAAATAGTCCGGCAGAGTCAGGGCATTATTGTGATACTCCGTATGCACCCGTAAACGACCGGCAATAATTTTCCAGTTAAACCAGGCGCCGATCAGCAGACCGATAGCTATCCAGCTTTCTGAAATACCCGCCAGAAAAATAGCACCAGGCAACCCCATCAGCAGCCAGCCACTCATATCCGATGCACCTGCAGATAATGCAGTGACCAGGCTGCCCATTTTACGGCCACCGAGAATATAATCGTCAAAGTTTTTGGTAGAACGCCAGGCGAAGAAGCCGATCAGCAGCATGCCAAAAATATAAATAATAAATGTCACCACTAACGGGGTACTGATTGTCATGTTTGTCTCCATTTTTCTTTTATTATCAGGCACAATTAGCGTAAATAGCACGACAAAATAGTCACTCCTCCGGCTTTACGCATAGAAACTGCACATATCGTGTATTTTTTCACTCCCCCTGCCCGCTTGTAACAATGAAGTAACATGTTGTTCACCCTGGTGCACTCCTTTTTTCTCCGTAATCCGCGCCTGATCAATTTTTTTGATTTTGCAACTTTATGCAACCCTGATTTTAATAGATAAATAGCTATTCTTTACGGGAGGGTAACTATGCACCCCGCCTTGTATCACCACAATAAATACCCGGTGATATGATACTTTTTATATTCATAAGTTTTTCATAGTTGCAACAGGTTGCAACATCGGTGATATTGAGGTGCAACCTATAATAATTAACCGCAAACGGAGACTCACATGGCAACCACCACCACAATGGGTGTAAAGCTCGACGAACAGACAAGGGAGCGGTTAAAGTCAGCCGCACTAAAAATAGACCGGACACCTCACTGGTTAATTCGCCAGGCGGTGTTTAACCTGCTGGAGGCCATTGAATCCGGTCACAGCCCTTATATTTCTGAACAGCTTTCTGCCGGTTATGATCCGGACATTGTGGCCGCCAGAGAAGAACCGGTGCAGCCGTTTCTCGATTTTGCGGAACAGGTGTTACCACAGTCAGTGACCCGTTCGGCGATTACCGCCGCCTGGCGACGTCCGGAAACGGATAGTGTGCCAATGATCCTTGAGCAGGCGAGGTTAAACCCGGTACAGTCGGAAAAAACCCGCCAGCTGGCACACCAGCTGGCCGAAAACTTACGCCAGCAGAAAGTAAGCAGCGGGCGCTCAGGTATGGTACAGAGCCTGCTGCAGGAGTTTTCCCTTTCTTCTCAGGAGGGGGTTGCTCTGATGTGTCTGGCAGAAGCATTGTTACGTATTCCGGATAAGCCCACCCGCGATGCCCTGATCCGTGACAAAATCAGTCATGGCAACTGGCAGTCACATCTTGGCCGTAGCTCTTCACTGTTTGTCAATGCCGCCACCTGGGGACTGCTGGTCACCGGTAAGCTGGTTGCTACCCATAATGAGGCCAGCTTGTCACGTTCCCTGAACCGGATTATCGGTAAGAGCGGTGAGCCGGTGGTACGCAAAGGTGTTGATATGGCGATGCGTCTGATGGGTGAGCAATTTGTGACCGGAGAGACCATCGCTGAAGCACTGGCTAATGCCCGTAAACTGGAAGATAAGGGTTTCCGTTACTCTTACGATATGCTGGGCGAAGCCGCACTGACCCGTAAAGATGCCGCAGCTTACCTGGTCTCTTACCAGCAGGCAATCCATGCTATTGGTAAAGCCTCTAATGGCCGCGGTATTTATGAAGGTCCGGGGATCTCGATTAAACTTTCCGCTCTGCATCCCCGCTATCAACGGGCGCAATATGACAGGGTAATGAATGAACTCTATCCGGTGCTGAAATCACTGACGCTGCTGGCCCGCGAATACGATATCGGTATTAATATTGATGCCGAAGAGGCAGACAGGCTGGAACTGTCACTCGACCTGTTGGAAAAACTGTGTTTTGAGCCGGAACTGGAGGGCTGGAATGGCATTGGTTTTGTTATTCAGGCTTACCAGAAACGCTGCCCGTTTGTTATTGACTGGCTGACGGAGCTGGCACAACGCAGCCATCGCCGCCTGATGATCCGCCTGGTTAAGGGGGCTTACTGGGACAGCGAAATCAAGCGGGCGCAGACTGAAGGCCTTGAAGGTTACCCGGTTTATACCCGTAAAGTTTATACCGATGTCTCTTATCTGGCCTGCGCCCGCAAATTATTGTCGGTCCCTAACCTGATTTATCCCCAGTTTGCTACCCACAACGCCCAGAGCCTGGCGGCTATCTATCAGCTGGCCGGTAATAACTATTACCCGGGTCAGTACGAATTCCAGTGCCTGCATGGTATGGGAGAACCATTATATGAGCAGGTAGTCGGTCCGGTCGCCGAAGGAAAACTGAGCCGTCCATGCCGAATCTATGCCCCGGTCGGCACCCACGAAACATTACTGGCCTATCTGGTCCGGCGGTTACTGGAGAACGGAGCTAACACCTCCTTCGTTAACCGTATTGCCGATAAATCCCTGTCACTGGACGATTTAATCATCGACCCGGTGCTGGCAACCGAACAAACCGGTCTGGAAGAAGGCACGGTCGGTCTGCCACACCCTAAAATTCCGTTACCCCGTGAGCTCTATGGCACGGAACGGCAGAATTCAGCGGGCCTGGACCTGGCTAACGAGCACCGCCTTGCTTCTTTATCCAGCGCGTTACTGAACAGTGCTGCACAACTGTGGCAGGCTGAACCCCTGATTGATGCGCCCTTATCCGCGGATAATCAGCGTCCTGATCCGCAACCGGTGATCAATCCGGCAGCACAACAGGATACGGTCGGTATGGTACGAAAATCGACACCACAGGAGGTCAGCGCCGCCCTGCAAGCCAGTACTCAGGCCTGCAGCATCTGGTTCGCGACTCCTCCGCAGGAACGTGCCAGTATTCTGGATAACGCTGCGATGATCATGGAGGACCAGACACAGACCCTGATGGGGATTCTGGTTCGTGAAGCCGGCAAAACATTCCAGAATGCGATAGCAGAAATCCGCGAAGCCGTCGATTTCCTGCGTTACTACGCCAATACCGTCCGTACCGACTTCGATAACGACACCCACCGTCCCCTTGGCCCGGTCGCCTGTATCAGTCCGTGGAACTTTCCGCTGGCAATTTTTACCGGTCAGATTGCCGCCGCGCTGGCTGCCGGTAATGCCGTTCTGGCAAAACCGGCCGATCAGACCCCGCTGATAGCAATGAAAGCCGTACAAATTATGCACGACGCGGGTGTGCCGCGCGGTGTATTACAATTTCTGCCAGGCTCAGGGAAAACGGTCGGTGCACAACTGGTTGCCGATCCGGCCATCCGCGGAGTGATTTTTACCGGCTCCACCGCCGTTGCGGCGCTGTTGCAGCAGAATATTGCCGGACGAATGACCCCGTCAGGTCAGCCGGTTCCGCTGATCGCCGAGACCGGCGGAATTAACGCTATGATCGTTGACTCCTCAGCCCTGACTGAACAGGTGGTGACTGATGTCGTGGCCTCGGCCTTTGACAGTGCAGGACAACGCTGTTCCGCCCTGCGCCTGTTATGTCTGCAAGACGATATCGCAGACCATACTCTGGAGATGCTGCGCGGCGCGATGGCCGAATACCGCACCGGTAATCCGGAATACCTGGCGACAGATATCGGTCCGGTGATTGACCGGCAGGCACAACAAATGATTGAACAGCATATATCATCAATGGCACAGCAGGGCTTTAATGTCAGTCGTCTTACCCATCCGGATAGCGGTAAAACGACCCCGTTGCAGAATGGCCATTTCGTGGTCCCTGCCCTGATCGAAATTAACAGCCCACAGGATCTGCAACAGGAAATTTTCGGGCCGGTACTGCATGTGGTACGTTACGCCCGCAACCAGCTGCCACAACTGGTTGAGGACATTAACAGTACAGGTTACGGGCTTACCTTTGGTGTGCATACCCGGATTGATGAAACTATCAACCAGGTCACCCGTGATATCTGCTCCGGTAACCTGTATGTCAACCGGAATATGGTCGGCGCGGTTGTCGGTGTTCAGCCATTTGGCGGTGAAGGTCTGTCGGGAACAGGGCCAAAAGCCGGCGGGCCATTATATCTGTACCGGCTGCTCTCTTCACGGCCGGATAATGGTATATCAGTGACACTGTCACATTTATCGTCCCCCCTGACCAGCCAGATACCGTCTGCACCGTTTACGGCGCTGAATGATTATGCCACGGGGCAGAAAAATACACTGTTACAACAACAGTGTCGTCATTTTGCAGATAACAACCACAGTAATACCGTCCGGCTGTTAAACGGCCCGACGGGCGAGCGTAACAGTTATGCCCTGTTGCCTCGTCAACGGGTATTCTGTGTTGCTGACAATCAGGCTGATGCCCTGTGCCAGTTAGCTGCAGTGATCTGTACCGGATGTCGTGTATTGTGGCAGGAGAGCGACAATAACCGACAGTGGCTGAGTGAGCTGCCTGAGGCAGTCCGGCAGCAGATCGACCTCAGCCCGGAGGCCATCGGGGAGGATTACGATGCTGTTATTTTCCACGGCGATGCTGATCAACTGAGCCTGCTGTGCGAAAAGACAGCACAGCGTGATGGTGCTATCGTCCCGGTACAGGGTTTTTCCCGCGGAGAGACCGGTATTTTTACCGAACGATTGTTACTCGAGCGTACAGTCAGTATCAATACAGCCGCCGCCGGGGGGAATGCCAGCCTGATGACCATCGGCTGATACTTATCCTCAGCGGGGATTTCAATAACCGCTCACGGCGATGCAACTGCATCGCCGTTTTCATCTCTGGCTCACACCTGTCCGGTAAAGATGACGTTATCTGAGGCCAGTTGAACAACATTGAGGCCGGATGCGCTTCCCCCGACCTGAATTTCACACCATAGTATCGTTAACTCTGCAAGTCTCTCTGTTATCCGCCCTTTCGCGGAACAATCTCGCCGGGGAAAATCATTACAGATCAATTGTTCGTCGCTTTAATTCAGCATAACAGACAGGGGAAGACAGCTATGGATACGGGCACCGTCAGTTTATTATTAATGGCTTTAACTCTGCTCATTGTCGCTATACTTTCTATGTATTCTTACTTTAAAGAAAGAAAAACCAGGCACTTTTCTTCACGGCGGCATTAATTCTCTGCAGAAGAAATAATCTTCGGGTTAAATATATTAATCATCATGGATGATATATGATGACCCGGCTGAATATCAGTCATCTTCGGCCGGATGACTTATAATGTTTTACTATTGTAATTATCACGCCATACCTTAGGGCTGACACGATACTTTTCTCTGAACAACTGGCCAAACCTTGAATGGCTAATAAAACCACACGCCCAGGAAATCTGTTCAATACGCATCCGCGGATCTGTTTCCAGTAAATGACGGGCGGCAGTTAACCGGCATTCTTTAATGGTTACCATGACAGAAGTATGTTGTTCCCTGAATGCGCGATCCAGGCTGGCACGGGAACATTTCATTAATACTGATAAACGGTCCGGGTCAAAATCATGGTTTCTGAAATTCAGCATAATCATCGAATTAGCACTGTTATACAGGCAGGATAGCTTCCCGGAAGCCCTGAGTCCGGCCTCGCGGGCTATATCAGACAACATCAGTAACCCCATATTCATCAGACCGTCGACTATCAGCTCTGTTTCCCTCAGGGATAAGTGTTGTGAAGCCATATCCAGTAATTGCATATGCGATTTTATAAAACCGGCCAGCGGATGCTGATCGACGACCACTATCGGGTGATTTAATCGTCCGTTAAATACCGGTGTCACTAATTTAGTCGACGGCAGAATATAAAGCTGTTTAACATCTTTAGCATGGTAGTGGAAATAATCAGCACGCTGATGAACAAATAAGCTTCCCGGCCGAATACGGGTTGATAACTTCCGGTCGTAGCCACTGATGACCTGTTCACCCTGCATCAATACAGAAATAAATACCGGATTTTCCGTCGCCAGATGTGGATCGAAAATAGTTTCGTTCTCAGACCCCATCGCGCTGCAATAGTCCCCCCCCGCCGCGGAGATCGTCTGATGATAAGCAATAATATCTTCAGGGCGGCGATTATTAACTACCGTAATTCCGTAACATCGCAGATTACTTTCGATATCATAGAATCGCTTTTCCGGATCAATAGCAGAGGCCTCCAGAATATGCCGGGTGTATAACGATGATGGCCGCGTCATAGTCGTATCTTATTTTCAGAAAAAACCGCAGGAAGGAGGGATTACCATCAACATACAAAAATTACCTGAAAAATACTATCCCCCTGCGGTACTGTATTTTTATCAAAAAATTTCTGCCGGTTGCGGCAAGTCATCTCCGGTGATCACCGCTACGATTGCCCGCAGATTCCGGCCATAAGGCTGAATCTCTGTAACTGCTGTTCCACGCTTCGCTACTGCCTCGGCACGACAGCGGGGATTACGGAAAGTAACAGGCATACTTAGCCAGCGCGATACGATAGTTAATCCGGCTCTTTTCCGGCAGTAACCTTTCCCACTGTTCCTGAGACGAGAGGTCAGGTAATTGATCAGCGGCCATTCCCTGCCGGGACAGTGCCAGATCCAGCCTTCTCAGGCGCATAACATATTCACGTACGGTCGCCAGACATAAACTGTTATCTTCCAGCAGATATTGTTTAAATTTTGGAATATCAAATAATGCTGCCGGACGCCCTGCGCTGACCGTAGAGCAGAACCGGCAAACAGGCTCAAGCCGTGACATAAAGATCTGCCATTCCTCACGGGTTACCGGCCGGTCCATTTGCATAATATCTTTATGGGTGATCAGTATTCCTGACAATAATAAACGAACGCGGCTGAGCTCATTGCCACAGCTACAGCACTGGTGTTGTGCATATTTATAATCGCGAATATAGCGGCTCAAACGCTGATTATTAGTTTTCATAGTCATTACGCGCTCCGGCGCTGAGTTAATCTTCCGTTAAGCATCATTCAGACGTGCCCGCAATCTTTTGATTGCCTGACTGTGCAGCTGACTGACACGCGATTCTCCGACATTCAGAACAGCGCCTATCTCTTTCAGGTTAAGTTCGTCCTGGTAGTAAAGGCTGAGGACCTGTTTCTCACGGTCCGGCAATCCGTCAATCGCCTGCATTACCTGTTCTCTCAGGCTGCTGTCCAGTAACTGATTTAACGGATTAGCCTCCTCACGGTGCTCTATCATCAGTTCCGCACCATCACCGTTTTCCTCACACAGCGTCTCCAGAGAAAACAGCTGGCTGGTGTTCGTCTCCATCAGGATTTGCCGGTATTCGACGAGGCTCAGTTGCAGGCTGGCGGCAATTTCCTGCTCACCCGCCGGCTGGCCCGATGCCTGTTCAAGACGGGAAATTGCCGCAGCCACTTCACGGGCCTCGCGCCTGACCCGGCGCGGCACCCAGTCGCGGCTTCTCAGCTCATCCAGCATCGCGCCACGGATCCGCTGGACCGCATAAGTGGTAAATGCGGTGCCCTGCGCAGCATCATAGCGTTCAATCGCATTCAGTAGCCCGATCCCTCCGGCCTGGATCAAATCATCCAGGTCAACACTGGCGGGCAGCCGTACCTGTAATCGCAGGGCTTCATGTCGCACCAGTTGTACATATTGCAGCCAGATCTCCTGTTTATCAGTGACCCCTCCTGCGGTATATAAACTCTCCACGCTTTCTGTCCTGAATTAATCAAGCTGTGGAGAAATTATCAGTCCGCGGGCAGGACAACCATCGGCTGAATAAAGGCTTAAAATTTAAGTTGTTATCCCGCTGACAATCGCAGTTTTCGACCTGTATACAGCCTTATACACACCGGGAAAAACGTTGCCTGATGGTACGAAGGACTCTGAGTGCGATATCCGGTTGCGGGACCGGTAATTCTGACAACATATAGCCGTATTTAGCATTAAATTGCATCGCCGCCGCCAGACAGACAGCACGGAAAGTCATCTGCCGGCAAATCGTCGACTGGCTGGTACTCCAGCCTTCATCGCCGAGATAATTCCCCGAGTCTTCGATATCGGCGAAGTAGGAATATGGCGGGTGCATTCCCGCTTCAATAATGCGCCAGGTATGTTCCACATGTTCGAGGGCATTATAAAATACCTCATCCATCAGCCCGGCCTGTTGCAGGCAGCATCTGCTGTAATAGGAGAAGGCACCCACACAACTCGGGTACAAAGGCAGACAAAATGACGGATAATTTACTTGCAGTCTGGGACGCGGTACCCCATCGTCAGTGACGTTATAGGGGCCGTGCAATGCAAAATTAAAATGCTGAATCCCGGTTTCTGCGGCAGCGGTGATATAGCGTTCAAACACCCGCGGATCTTTAATGTAAATATCATCTTCGATCAGGAAAAAATGTTCGATATCCTGCTGTTGCAAATAACGTAATGCGGTATTTTTGCTTCTGCCGACCCCCTGGTTCTCCTCATTTTGGACCAGTGTCGCCGCCAGTTGCTGATAGGCGGCGTCCGGTTCACCGTCATTCACAATAATCAGCGCATCTATTTGGTGCCGCGGCAGAGACTGATAAAGCCTGAGTAAACCCGGCTTACGATTGCAAGTCACAATACCTACCCCGATCCGTTCACTCCGCTCAGTCATCGCTTATCCCCTTGCTGATCAGTGTTGCCGGTGTCCCCAGCCAGGCCTGCCGCCATTCGGCAATGTTATCCGGGGTCAGCAGCCAGTCCCGGCGGATCGCCCGTTGCAGTTCATCCCCTCTGCGGGCCAGTGCCTGCGGATCAGATAACTGTTCACGGATCGCTTTCAGCCAGTGTTTAAAATGGTTTTTAACCCGCGTTACCGGTAATTGACCGCGGTAAGACTCAATATCGCTGCAAATAACCGGTACCCCGCAAGCCCCCAGTTCGAGCAACCGCAGGTTACTTTTACATTCGTTAAACAGGTTTATCTCCAGGGGAACCAGTGCCAGGTCCAGATTCAGACTGGCCAGTTTTTGCGGATACCAGTCGAACGGCACACCGCAGTGAAATTCACAGCGTACCTGTAATGGTTTCATCCCCATAAAGACCCATTCGACTTCATCCTGTAATGCCTGCACCAGCGGGCGGATAATCGCCAGGTCGCCCTGATGACTATCACCACCGGCCCAGCCAATACGGAGTTTTTTTCCCTGGCGGCGATGACTGGCTAACGCTCCCCACTGTTGCGGGTTAAGCCGGTTTTCAGCAACACGAATATCCCGGTGAAAATCAGCGTAGGCATCGGCCAGTGCCGGGGTAGACACCACCAGATGATCGGCAAGGCTCATGGTCCGGCGCAGCTGTCCGGCAATATCTTTGGGGAGTTTATGACGATGATGATTACTGGCCGGAAGCGTAACGAAATAATCATCATATTCCATTATAATTTTGGCTGAACTCATTTGCCGGTACTGGCGGAGAGTTTCTTCAACCTGCGGGTCGAAAGGCATCTGTAACAGCACACTATCCGGTTGCAGTTCAGCGATATCCATCGCGGCAGGCAGACCATGAATCAGGCCGCCCTCCAGCTGTAATTGCTGTTCCATCAACTGATAGGGCTGTATCACACGGTAATTACCGCAGCCGGTAAAATTCACATGTCCGGCGATCATCACCGGTAGTGGTCGTCCCGGTAACGGAAGCTGCAGTCTGTCGGTACGCACTGACAGACTGAACAACTGGCCACTGCGGTTTAAATGACGATGGTAGCGAATATCCCGGCATAAGGCTCCTTTACGGCTCTGACGTAACGCATCAAGCGCCTGCTGCCCGGCGGTACACTCCGACGGATAACAGGCCGCAGATAACCGTGTTGCCCCGCCCATATGGTAAAGCGTTGCCTGTGGCGTCCAGACCACCAGATATCCTGCCTGCTGTATCCTCAGACAGAGATCTACATCAGCCTGTCCGGCGGCAAAATTTACACCATCAAATCCGCCGACAGCATCGAAGACTTCACGCCGGACCATCATACAGGAGGCACTGACCGCAGAGACTTGTTGCGCACAGTGCAGATAATGAAAATAGCCCGCCGCCTCAGCCGGGGCTCCACAGTAGATACCGGCGACCCCTTGTTCAATGCCGGTAACAAACCCGGCATGCTGCAAATGTCCGTCACGGTATAGCAGCCTCGCACCGGTAACAGCAACCTCCGGCCGTGCCGCGACCTTCAGTAATTCAGTCAGCCAATCGCGGTGGCTTATCTGGCAGTCGTTATTCAGAAACAGCAGATAATCTCCGCTGGCTTGTGCCGCAGCAAAGTTATTGATCGCAGCGAAATTAAATACACCCGGCCAGCGCAATAGCCGGAGATTTGCTAACTGCAGTGCCTGTAACTGCTCCAGATATTCACGGGCCGCCGCTTGTTGTGAGCCATTATCCACTACCAGTACTTCATAATCCGGCCAGTCTGTCTGTCCGGTGACAGACTCCAGGCAGTGTTGCAGTAATGCCTGCTGATCTTTAGTCACAATGATAATACTGACACGCGCTCTTACCGGTTGCGGATAACTGACCTGATCGACACCATTTTGCTGATCTTTGACCTCGGCTGCCTCAATACCACAACGCTGCAAATGCTGAACAGTGATCTTCCGTCGCAATACTGGTAATTGATCTGATGTCACCCGGTGCGGGATCAATAACAGGGCTTCCGGCAGATGAGCGATAGCTGAGGGTCCGGAAGATTCGATCACCCGCCAGATAAGCTCACAGAACATCAGCTCATCAGACACCGGCGACCGGGGCAGATGATCTTTAAGACAGGCCGTGGTGATCAACAGCTCTTCGCCCGGGTAAGCCTGGCTGCGCAGCAAATCAATATTACAGTCCGGCTTCAGTACAAGGCTGGCATCCGCTAACCGCGTCCCCTGCAAAATATCGCTGTAGCAGACAGCAGTGAGCGGATGCTGTAACAGATGATCGGCAAATAATAATAAGCTATCTTTCAGGCAATGGGTTCCGGCCTCAACAATCAGCCAGCTGTGAAGCGGGACTCCGCTGACAACCTGCTGTACCCCCCGGCTATCGGCCGGCATCTTCAGTTGTTCCCCGCATATGACACTCAGAAACGGGTATTCTTTCTCACTGATCAACACACAGTGTCGCGGCTTCAGGCTCTGTTGTTCGAGTGATCGCAGGGTGACTTCGCAGGCTTCGCGGTCCTGCCGGCGGTCGAGGATGATCACCCCGATACTGGCAACCTCACCATGGCCTGTTGTCACCGCCAGCAATACCGCCCGCCGGGTTTCACTGATCTGCCGGTGGTTCAGCCATTGTAATAATTGCCGGCTGTTGTCTGCCTGCTGTGCCAGGATATTTCTGGCCAGCCGCCATTCTGTAGCCTCTGCGGCCGTCATTGTCAGGGGGATCCCTGCGGGCAGGGTTGTAAGCAAAGGCGGTAACAATGCCGAAAATGACCAGCGACTGAGGGCCTGATCCCTGAAAGACGCCGCCCATTGCTGTGCCGCCGGATAACCGTCGATTAACGCATCAAAATACTGATGACCGTCCATCTCAGTCCCCTCCGACGCCGTAAAAAAACTGTCGGCTGCCCGCTGAAACCCGTCCCCTGCGGCGAGATAACCGCACCATCCCCCCTGCCCGGCGACACACACCGGGATCCCCAGGCACAGCGCGCTGGCAATCAGCTGATTCTCTCCGATAACCAGCTGATATTCCGTTAATTTATGACTGGTTAATAACGCAGCCTGCTGACCCGATGGCAGGAAATCGAGGCGGATATTCTGCATATTCAGCAACTGGCTGAGCAGATCTATCGCCGGGCAATACTGATCGCCGGCCCAGAGTATTTTCCGTAACGGACCGGCAGGCGGACAAAATGAAGAGCATACCAGTTGATCATCAAACGCCAGTGGCATTAAACGCAGGGATGGCGCATAGACACCACGCAGTGACAGTGCCGCATAACTCAGGGCTGAATCCGTCAGAATCCGCCATGCCAGGGCATTCTCGCTGCTACTGCCAGAATAATAAGGTCTGCCCGCCGAAGCAGTAAAATGCTGAAACAGGCAACGGCCGGTAATGGTCCCCTGCTGTAAACGGTCGATTAGTCCGCTGGCGAGGTAACCACCACAGATCCAGAGCAGATCGTAGTCTGCATCGTCATCTGCCAGCGGATCTGCACCGGATTGATGATCATCATCAGTAAAAATCCGTAATCGGCCGCTGGCAGCCCAGCGGGATAATTGCTGATAATAGTCCCCGTCAATCAACCGCGCACAAACATCAACTGCCCAGCCATGGCGCAAAAACCAGCCAGCCAGGCACAGAATGGTTGCTTCGGCGGCAGTGGCCTGCCGCAGTTTATCTGTCGAAAAAAGAATACGTTGCATAATTTGTCCTTCTGCCCGTTACCCGCAACAAAACCCCGCAGTGCGGGGTCCGGTAAATCAGGGTGAAACAAATTAATTTTGCAGCAGGGAAAGCACGGTTTGCGGGACCTGGTTGGCTTTTGACAGCACCGATGTACCGGCCTGTTGCAGGATCTGCGCACGGGACATGCTGGAAACTTCCGTTGCATAGTCCGCATCCTGGATACGTGACTGAGAGGCTGACAGGTTATTGACTGTCGCATTCAGGTTATTAATGGTTGATTCAAAACGGTTCTGAATCGCACCCAGACCACTACGTGCGGTATCGACATCGGAGATTCGGGCATCGATATCCGACAAGGCACTTGCGCCGGTAACACTGTAATCGCTGCCGAGAGTCTGTGCTTTGAAGCCATTATCTGACAAAGAAATAGAAATGACGTTAGCACCCGCATCATCATTTGCACCAACCTGAATATTGACGCTGGTGTTAGTACTGTCGAACAACTGAATATTGTTAAAGGTAGTCGCACTGCCGATACGTTTAATTTCTGCCAGCCGGGCATCCACTTCCGCCTGGATTGAGTTGATATCATCCGCGCTGTTAGTCCCGTTTTTAGCCTGCACTGTCAGCTCACGAATACGCTGCAAGTTGGTATTCATTTCATTCAGGGCACCTTCTGCGGTCTGAGCCAGAGAAATACCATCGTTGGCATTACGGGATGCCTGGGTCAGACCACGGATATTAGATGACATACGGTTGGCAATCGCTTCACCGGCAGCATCATCTTTCGCACTGTTAATACGCAGACCGGAAGAGAGGCGTTCGATCGCTGTACCCAGTGCTGACTGTGCTTTATTCAGATTAGTCTGGGTAGTTAACGACATGATATTAGTATTAATAACAGCCATGATTTTATCCTTCAATAAATGAAAGTTGATTGGATAAGCAAAAAGGTTCAACCCTTTTGCGTTCATGACTGATATCGGTGATGCAGCGCTTAACTTTAGCCAGCCGTCTAAAAAAACCTCATCCTGTGCTGAGCGGTGTATTCAACGGACCCGTATCACCGTCCGGTGGCAGATAAACCTTTAGGATTTCGCGCCGATACTCCGGTTACACCTTTATCAATACGGGATCCCATTATGACCGCCATCAGCAACCTGGATATCAGCAGCAACCTGAACCTGACCGACCTGTATAATAACCTGCAAGCATCTGAGGAAGCGAAGCTCACCCCTATTACTAATGAAGCCACAGCCTGTAAAAATAAAATATCTGCTTTCGGACAGCTAAAAAGCAGTCTGCAAAGTTTACAAACTGCGCTGGCTGCTCTGACCAAAGCGTCAACCTTTAATGCAACCGCGGTAACCAGCAGTAATCAGTCCTTCGCCGCGTCAACTGACAGCAGTGCCGTCACCGGTAACTACCAGATAAAAGTCAGCCAGCTGGCGACAGCACAGTCGGTATTATCCGGCAGCATCGGCAGCAATACCACGCCACTGGGCAGTTCTGCTACCGGCAGCCGTACCCTGACATTACAAACCGGTCAGGGCAGCCCGGTCACGCTGACCCTGAGTGATGAGCAGACATCGCTGGATGGTATTGTCAATGCCATAAACCAGAGCGGTGCGGCAATTAATGCCACCAGCATCCGTGCCGCCGACGGTGAATATTATCTGTCACTGACCGCCAAAGACACGGGAGCGGGTAATGATATTTCCCTGTCAGTCAGCGGTGATGATCAACTGCAAAGTATTATCGGTTATTCTGCCTCCGACAGCACATCAGCCCTGCATCAGACCAGCGCCGGCCAGGACGCAAAACTGACGGTCAACGGCATTGCAATCGACAGTAAAAGTAATACGGTCACCGGCGCACCGGCAGGGATCACACTGAACCTCAAATCCGTGTCACAAAATGAAGAAACCCTGACCATCGGCAACAACACTGATGACAGTGTTAAAGCCATCAAAAACTGGGTCACCGCTTATAACAAACTACAGTCTGAAATTGCCACCCTGACCAGTTTTTCCGGCAGCGGGGCCGCCGCACAGGACAGTTCTTCCAACGGGCCGCTGATCGGCGATGGTACCGTGCGTAATATCCAGGTGCGGTTGCAATCCATGCTGACACAGTCACAGCCGGGCGCTTTTACCATCCCCGCCCAGCTGGGGATCAGCATGGATCCGACCATTCAGTCCGATGGCTCATCAGGGATCCTGACTGTCGATGACACGAAACTCAATGACGCATTACAAAACAATCCCCGGGCAGTGATCGCCTTTTTTACCGGCGACGGTAAAACCACCGGTTTTGCCACCCTGATGAATAATACACTGACCAGCATGCTAAGTGATGGCGTCGGAAACAAGGGGATACTGGCAAATGCCGTTGATTCACTCAACAGCAATTACGAAGATTTAAGTAAACGTTATGACAATATGCAGTCAGCTATAGACAGTACCATGGCCCGTTATAAAACCCAGTTTACTGAACTGAATAAAGTCATGTCACAGATGGATCAGACTAAACAATATTTATCATCACAGTTCGATAATTCATCGGATAAATAAGGAAGGCCGCGTGAAAACCATGACTGGCGCAAATGCGTATGCAGCCATCAGTATTGAAAGTGCCGTACTCAGCGCCGATCAACAGCAACTGACCACACTGCTGTTCGAGGGTGCTCTCAGCGCCCTCGCCCGTGCCAGATTATTTACCGAACAGGGGGATATCCGGGCTAAAGGGCATAATCTGTCGAAAGCAATGGATATTATCGAAAACGGACTGAAAGCACCTCTCGCTGACTGGCCGGATGACCCGCTGGCACAGCAACTGACTGCACTGTATGACTATGTTATTTTCCGGCTCCTGCAGGCCAATCTGCATCAGGATATTAACGCCATCAGCGAAGCAGGCCTGCTGATTGGTAACATTGCCGACGGCTGGAAACAGAGCCTGCAGACCAGCAGCCAGGGAGGGTAGCATGTCCGGTTACGCACAATGGCTGACACAGCTGGCAGAAACCAGCCGGCAATTACAGGCGCTGGCGGAAGCACAACAATGGACGGAACTGACGGCACTGGTGGCAGGTTACAGGCAACTTGCCGCCAGCCCGCCTGACTGTTCATCCGGCGAAAAAGCATATTACCGGACACAACAGCAGTTCTTGCTGGCAGAGCATCAGCATTTATCGGCGGTGATCCGTCAGGCAATTCAGGACACATCCGTTCTGCTCAGCCAGGGCAGACAGCAGCAAAAAGTGCTGAAAGCCTATTTTTCTGTCTAGACCATGGCCTGCTCTGTGCAGCAACTAGTCAGCGGCGGCGGTGCCATCGGCAAAGTGGTTTTCCAGTAATGACGGTTGAATATTCTGGATAACATCCTGTTGCGGATGTGCATCAGCTTCGCCAAGCGCTTTCTGACATTCCGCGGTTGGCTGACTGACTTTTTTCAGAGTCAGTCCGTCATAATGTAACACCCCGTTATCAGTTTCTAACGGCATAACCCGCAGCAAACGATTAATATTTACCAGTTTACCGTCGACCTGTGCCAGCTTACCTGGTTTAGCAATCACCCGCTGCCACTGACGGCAGTCAAGGGTGTCCCCCTGCGGGCTGACCAGCAAAGACGCGATTGCCTGGCTGCTGACCAGTCCGTCCTGCGGACCCTCTGTTTGCCAGACCCCCGCCAGACCGGCAGGTGCCGGTAATTTAACCGCCTGCTGATAATTATCGATCTGCACACAACCGGCCAGTGCCAGCATCGGTAACAACATTATCCATCTTTTCATATAAATTCTCTGCAAGCCCGTGTCTGATATCGGATATTCGCGGGCTATTATATAGTGTCCCGCGTCTAATGCAGCCCCTCTGGCTACCGGACAGCTGTTTTTACCACAGATTCAGCATAATCACACAGTTCACCTGACATCCGGCGGCAGAGCAGATACAATTCCGCCATGTTTTAGCTGGACAATAAATGTTATGAAAACTCCTGAACAATATTATGCCATTGCCCGTGATATGTTTTTTTCCGCCCATCCGGATTTTCGGGCCGCTCTGGACGAACTCAGCGATGCGGACGCGCAGCTGGCAGGAATGACCTTACAACAATGTCGTGAAATGCAGGCTGAGAGGATCTACGCCGCTTTTCTGCGCCAGAAAAAGCTCGACGGTATCATCTTTTCCATCCAGCTGGCTGAACCGGATAAAGCCGTTGCAGCCGATGCTATCGAAAATTACCTCAAGTCTCATGCTGACGCATTGGGGATGAGCTGGGAAGAATTTTGCATTAAGAACGAACTGTAAACGGAGGTTCCCGCAGGGTACCAAAAATGCAGCACGTCACGGATTGCCAGTTAATATCTGCTCTGCTACTGTGACGCCTGCGGGAATTGCAATCAAGGGAACGCTGAATGGCTAACGAGAGAAGTAAAAAATACGGAAAAATGGTGCTGGTACTGGTATTAATTTGTCTGGGACTGCTGTTGCTGCGCTGGGCAGCAATGATTTGGGGATAATCTGTCCCCTGCCCGATTATCCCATGCAATATTTCCCGCCACTGTTTCCGGGTGATGCTGTCGCCTGAAGGTTGCCGGAGGCAGATGATATTTTCCCGAAAATGAACGGGTAAATGATTGCTGAGATTCGAAACCATACCTCAGGGAGATTTCCATCACTGTTTCATCCCCGGTCAGTAAATCCTGTGCCGCCAGTGTCAGTTTTTTTTCACGGATATATTTACCCAGGCTCTGTTTCATCACCTGATAAAACATGCGTTGCAGATGCCATCTTGAATAACCGGAACGCTCTGCGACCTGTTCAATTTTAAGAGGTAAGTGGATATTTTCATCGATCCACCGGGTTAATGTCAGAATAAGCATTTTTTTTCTGTCCATAGTTTCCTCACTGGCTTTCGGAATTAATAGAAAGAAATTGTCATACAGAATATTGTCCCGTGAGCGGGTGATTTTCCGCTGCCGGGGAATGCCCCTGAAATAACAATAATAAGAACAGCAGAGTATACGCTGAAAATAACCGGGAATTAATAACCTGATAAATCATTAGCGTTATGAATATCATTCATGAAAACATTCTGTGCTGACAAAATAGCCTGATAGATTCCCGAAAATAACCGGTGGTAATTATTGCTCTTACCCGCCATCATCCCTGTATGTCAGGAGATAATTACCCTGCGCGAAAATACCATCATCCGGGTGTTTGATTTACGTTTTTATAACAAAATAATCCCGCCCGGTGGTCTGTGTCCACGGAATTCTGTTCTCTGAACCAGGAAATAAAGCAGCTGACCATAAATCATAATATCGGTGATTAATTTACTAAAAAATCGCCGATAACTAAAAGTGTCATTACAAAAAAAACAGAATATAATTCTGTCAGAATGGCTATCAGGAATTAAAGTTGATTTATAATTCGCGTGTTGTTAGGTTAAAAATAACTGAACAACAGGAGCAACATGTGAATAAAAAAATAATTCTCCCTGCATTAGTACTTTCTTTTTGTGGCAGCGTCGCTGCGCAGGACCTGCCGGGTAAAGGAATTACTGTTCAGGCAGTGAAAAGTCCGCTGGCTGAAGAATCCTTCCAGACAGAGTTAGTCAATCGCGCACTGTCAACGCTGGGATATGATGTAAAACCGACCCAGGAAGTGGATTACAGTGTCATATATGCCTCGGTTGCCCGTGGCGATGCTACCTACTCTGCCGTTGACTGGGAGCCGTTACAATCGGCAATGTATCAGTCAGCAGGCGGGGATAAAAGTTTCTTCCGTACCGGACCTTATATTACCGGTGCCGCTCAGGGTTATTTAATCGATAAAAAAACTGCTGAAAAATACCATATTACCGATATTTCCCAGCTAAAAGATCCGAAAATTGCAAAATTATTCGACGATAACGGTGACGGAAAAGCCGCACTGACCGGCTGTGAACCTGGATGGGCCTGTGGCAGCGTCATTGATGCGCAGATTAAAGCTTATGGCCTGAGCCAGACAGTGGAACAGAACCAGGGCAGTTATTCTGCCATGCTGGCTGATGTTATTTCCCGTTATAACGCCGGAAAACCTGTTTTATATTACACCTGGACACCTTACTGGGTGAACTTTGTATTAAAACCGGGTAAAGATGTTGTCTGGCTGACGGTGCCGTTCTCTGCTTCTCCTGCCGGTCAGCCAAAAGAAGATACCCGGCTGCCAAACGGTAAAAACTATGGTTTCAGCGTCAATGTTGAAAATATTATTGCTAACAAAGCCTGGGCAGCAAACAATCCGGCAGCAAGAAAATTATTCTCTGTCATGAAACTGCCGTTACAGGATATCAGTGCACAGAACCTCAGTATGCATAATGGTGAAGATTCTGCCGCTGATGTTTCAGCCCAGGTAGATGGCTGGATCCATGCCCACCAGGCAGAGTTCGATAGCTGGATTACTGCGGCAAAACAGGCTGCAAAACAGTAAACCGGTCTGTGTCGTCGTGGTGCCGGTAACTGCCTGCACCACGACGACAGTATTATGGCTCTAAGCATCCGTCTTGCTCTTTCCCTGCGACACGAATAATCGCAAGTATCACCTGTTCACTAAATGGCTTATAGTTTCCGGTATTCTCCGGCGTTCAGACTGGCCAATCCAGATTCAGATTCAGATTCAGATTCAGATTCAGATTCAGAAGATATTAAGTGACAGACGACACCCGGACAGTGGAAAAGTGAGGCCCTGATGTTAAGACCAGCAACTGCCCTGACCTGTATTATCGCTTCCCTGATAACGATCTCCGGACTGTATTTACGCCCTGCGGCAGCGGCAGGTGATCGCCGCGAAGTTAGCGCCCCGCAACAAATTCAGCCAGTCTGCACCACCCTTTATCCTCAGTCCGGCGAAGCCGTCACCATGACACAGCAACGCATTCAACAGGCTCTGGATCATTGTCCTGCCGGTCAGGCCCTCCGGCTAAGCACCGGTGCTGCCGGCAATACCTTTCTTTCCGGCCCCCTGACCATTCCTGCGGGGGTATTCCTGCGTCTCAGCGCGGGCAGTGTCTTAAAAGCGGATACGGACCCGCAGCGCTATGATACCGGTCAGGGGCGTTGTGGCACCATTGATAACCGGGGTACCGGTTGCCGGCCTTTTATTACTCTCCGCAGCAGCAACGGTGGCGGTATTCAGGGAAAAGGAATTATTGACGGTCAGGGTGGCAGTCTGATGGCCGGTCACAAAGAAACATGGTGGCAACTGGCACGCCGTGCACAGTCCGTCGCGGGCGGAAAACAAAATGTCCCGCGTTTACTGCAAATAACAGGCTCACAGAATATTATTGTTTCCGGCATCCGGCTACGTAACGCCCCGGGTTTCCATATTGTGCTTAGCCATGTACAGGGCGCAACACTGTGGGGAATCATCATTGATACCCCCGCTTCAGCACGTAATACTGACGGTATAGATCCTGCGGCTTCGGAGGATATTACTGTTTCTCACAGCTTTATCCGCACCGGTGATGACAATATCGCGATTAAAGCCGGTAATGGCCCCTCTGAGCATATTTCTGTGATTGACAACCACTTCTATTCCGGACACGGCATGTCAATTGGCAGTGAAGTTAATGCCGGAGTCAGAGATGTTGTGATACATAATCTCACCCTTGATGGCACCACCTCCGGCTTACGTATAAAAAGTGATGCCAGCCGCGGAGGACTGGTCAGTGATATTGACTATTCGGATATTTGTATGCGTAATAATCGCTGGCCGGTCTCTTTCGATAGCCGCTATAACCCGGCTGCCACCGGTGATAAGATTCCCGATTATCGTCATATTATGCTGAGTAATATCAATGCCGAAGGTGCCGGCAAAGGAACTGTTGTTCTGAGGGGATATGATGCACAGCATCCTCTGCAGGTGACAATAGACGCGGTGACTTTCAGTCCGGACACTCAATGGTCTGTAGTCTTTACCCGCTTAACCACCGGAAAACAGGGGATTTCTCCGCCGCCAGCACGTATCTCCTTACGGATGCCATTGTCACCACCCGCGCCACAGCCAGAGTGTTCTGCAAAATGGCGCCCTTTTCCTGCCGTGTAATCACCGCCAGCGCAGAAGTACTGCCGGCGGTACTGTTACAGATCAACGCCGTTAAACATTCAGCAGTTTTTCGATCAGTAACGGGGCCAGATCTTTATCGGTATTCAGAACCACCCGACAGTTGGCATTTTCCTGTGGCGGGAACCCGCTATACTGACCGCGTAAATCGCAAATTGTCTGACCTCTGCCCGGCCCGCGGGTATCATCAATCACCACTTTCACTTTTGGCGCAACACATCCTTCCAGTCCCTGCACAGCAAAGAATGCCGCCGCCGGATCATGGATTGCACAAACATTGCGGCCCAGCTTTTGCTGATAGAACCCCATATACAGGGTCAGCATTTCACCCAGCGCACGGGCGAAGGGCCGTTCTGCGTTCAGTAATTGCCGGTGGTGATGTTCTTCAAACAGTTGTTGCATGGTGACATCCAGCGGCACCATGACCAGATTATCCAGAGCACTGAACACTATTCCTGCCGCTTCCGGATCTTCTGCTATGTTAGCTTCGGCTACCGGTGTCCGGTTTCCCGGTGCATTGGCCGCTCCGCCCATCAGAGTCACCTGACCCAATAACTGCCCTAAGCCGGGTTCCAGTTGTAGCGCACACGCCAGATTAGTCAGTGGCCCGGTCGCCAGCACCTGTAATTCTCCCGGATATTTTCTGGCCAGATCCACCAGCAGCTCTGCCGCGCTACCTGCCGCCAGCGGGTGTGGAGAATCGGCCAGTATCACATCGCCGATGCCATTTTCACCATGAATATGCTGGCTGCTGTTATGGAAAGCAGCACACAAATGGCCGGCATTCCCCTGTGCCACAGGAATACCTTCGGCACCTGCCAGACTCAGCAAATTAAGGGTATTACGTGCCCCCGAAGCGGCGTCAGTGTTACCGCAGACACTGCCTATACCGACAATCTCAACCTTCTCTTTTTCCGCCAGCAAATACCCCAGCGCCAGAGCATCATCAATACCTGTGTCACAGTCAAAAAACAGTTTTAGTGGTTGCATTTTGTACCTTTACTGAACAGAAGGGCCAGTGTAGCGCTGATAAACCTGCAGCCACACTGGCATACTATGTCACGACAAATTATGTTTTCCGCATCTTAACCATAAAACCGGAAATAACCGCCAGGGCTGTCAGCCCGGTACTGATCATTAATCCGTGACGGAAACCTTCAAGGGTACCACTGCCCACCGAAGCTGCAATCAGACCAATTCCCAGCCCCGCCCCGAGACCGAATGACGCCCCGTTTACCGCCGTCAGGGAAGATGGTGCTTCTTTGGGCGACAACAGCACACTCAGTCCACTGATACAACTCAGTACCACACCATAGTAGGTTATCCCCAGCAGTAATAAACTGACGATCAGTACCGGTTTATTTACCGGATTCAGGGTAATGACCACCATCAGGACCAGGCAGAGTACCAGTCCGGTTCTGAATGTTTTAATCCAGCCCGCCTTTCCGGCCAGCCAGCCCGACGGAGGCGCCGAGAGAAAACCCATCAACGCTGGCGGGGTCAGAAACAGCAGCGATGAACGGGCAGCACTCATCCCAAGGCCGGCATGGGTATCCTGCGAGATAATAATCACCGCGAAACCCAGCACCGAAAAGACACCCGCCAGAATCAGGATAGTTGTGGCAATGACCGGCCAGAACTGACGGGTAAAAAAGTGTTCCACCGGCACCAGGGGTATTGCACGACGTTTTTCTATAAACCAGAACAGCACAATGGCTGCCACAAACAGCAGCAGGTACAACAGTGTCTGCTGGCTTAACCAGCCCGCTGACGATCCTTTATCAAGGCAGATATTAATAAAAATAATACTGAAGGACAGTATCACAGCTCCCGGCCAGTCCATTTTACCTTCAGCTACACCAGGTTCATCACGGGGAATAAGCAGGCTTATTGCCACCAGCGCTACTACACACACCGCCAGTGTGATCAGAAAAATGGACTGGTAACCATAAGCATCACTGAGCAGCCCGCCTATATAACCATCGATGCCCCCGACACCACCATTCACCGCAGTAATCACGCCAATGGCGGTACCGAACAGACGGCGGCTGATACGCTGATGCAGCAGCAAATAGGAAAGCTGAAATGTCGCGCTGCTTGCTCCCTGGAGTACGCGCCCGGCCAGCATAGTGTAATAGTCGTGGGTAAAGGCACTGATCAGCGTACCGACACTGCAGATAACCATCACCGCAATCAGCATACGCCGGCGACCAATAAAATCACTGAAACGGCTCAGTACCACTCCGCAAATTGATCCGGAAAGAAAAAATAATGACGACACGGCGGAAATATCCGTCATGCTGACATTAAGTTGCTTCGCCATTTCGGGCAAAGCCGGTGAAAGCATCGAACAATTCAGCTGAAAAGCAAGAATCGCGAGCATAAGTGCAGAAACCAGCAGAGCGGCATTTTTGCCTTCCAGCCCGCCGGAAGCCGGTGATACTGCCACAGAGTTCATAAAAAGTCCTGTCAGAGTGATAATAAATCAGATGTTATACTTGCCTGTATAATATCTCACAAATGCGTTTTACTTATCACCGGGATCCACTTACTATTTTCTTTTCTGTTACTGCTGTTTAAATATGCTCATGTCAGAGATCAATCAATTTCTTATGTCTCCCCTGACTGCCGGAAGCGGACAACCGTTACGGGTTGCGGTCTATTCACGGCTGTCTGCCGCCATTCGCCGGGGTCTGCTGCTGCCGGGTGCAATGCTGCCAAAAGAGAGTGATTTGGGTGAACAAATGGGGGTAAGCCGGACCGTAATCCGTGAAGCACTGATGCTGCTGGAAGAAGATGGTCTGTTACTCACCAGACGCGGTATCGGACGCTTTGTTACCCATAAACTCCCGACCCCGGGTCTGGAAAATTTGCTTCCCCCTGAGGAAATATTTGGCTGCCCGCCGGGGGAAATACGTTTGCAACGGATTGATGCACGGTTACAGCAGCCTTCAGATTTCACACATAAATTACTGGAAACCAGTGATGATGACGCAAGCTGGTTCTGTGAAAGCCTGATCTACAGTGGCAATACAGTGATAGCTTTATTACAGGAACATCTGCCCGCGGGTCAGCGTCTGGATGCGGCAGACCCGCGTATTTCTCCGGCGGTTGATTTTTCCGCCCGCCAGTACCACTGCCGGTCAGTGCACTCGCTGTTACTGAATATACTGCAAGAGACACCGCAACCGGCAGTCTGCCAGTTGCAGGCAGGAGTTCCGGGGGAAGATCGCGGTAAAAAGCTGGACATTGCGGCCGACGCCCCGGTGATGGTACTGACCCGATCACTGAGATACCCGTCCGGCCCGCTTTACCTGGCGAAAATGGTGATAAAAGCCGGTTTTCCGCTGAGTATTAATCAGTCGGTATCAGCCCTGTAACGGCAGGTCCCCTGTCCTGCGGGAACTGCCGTGACTGCCGTGACTGCCGTGACTGCCGTGACTGCCGGTGGTTATAAATCGAAACGGTCCAGATTCATGACTTTAGTCCATGCAGCCACGAAATCTTTCACCAGTTTTTCTCCGGCGTCCTCACTGGCATAAACTTCAGCAATGGCACGTAATACCGGATGAGAACCAAAAATCAGATCAGCACGGGTCGCCGTATACCGGACTTCACCACTGCTCCGCTCACGCCCCGTAAAAAGATGATCTGAACCGGCGGATGGCAGCCATTCAGTACGCATATCTAACAGGTTAACAAAGAAACTATTATTCAGTTCACCCGTATGGCTGCCAAATATCCCTGCGGACCCGCCGTCAAAGTTCGCCCCCAGGGAACGCATACCACCGACCAGTACTGTCAGTTCAGGCGCTGTCAGCGTCAGTTGTTGCGCTTTATCAATTAACAACTGCTCTGCAGCACTTGTCCCTGTGGCATTATAATAGTTGCGGAATCCGTCAGCCTGTGGCTCCAGTAAACCAAACGCATCAATATCCGTCTGCTGCTGACTGGCATCCACCCTGCCGGCCATAAAGGGTACTTCGGCTATCAGTCCCGTTGCGTTAATCGCTGTTTCCAGCCCGACGACCCCGGCCAGTACAATAATATCTGCCAGTGAGGCCACAGGGAATGACTGATGAATAGCTTCCAGTACCGGCAGCACCCTGGCCGCGATGGCATTCACCGGCCAGTGACGCTGGGGTAATAATGCCAGCCGTGCACCATTGGCACCGCCGCGCTTATCGCCGCCACGGAACGTTGACGCAGAGGCCCAGGCAACAGATACCAGTTCAGAGACGCTAAGACCGGAGGCCGCAATTTTTTGTTTCAGGGCAGCAATATCTGCCGGTGACGGACACTGATGTACTGTCGGCAGCGGATCCTGCCAGAGAAAATCTTTCTCCGGCACTTCCGGACCGAGGTACCGGGCTTTCGGGCCCATATCTCTGTGAGTCAGTTTAAACCAGGCCCTGGCAAAGGCGTCGTTAAATAACTGCGGGTCATTAAGGAAACGTCGCGAAATTTTTTCAAATTGCGGATCGAAGCGTAACGTCAAATCAGTCACCAGCATCGCCGGTTTATGTTTTTTCTGCGGATTAAACGCATCCGGAATACTGTCCGGGGCCTCTCTGGCTTCAAACTGAATCGCACCCGCCGGGCTGCGAGTCTGTACCCATTGATAGTTAAATAAATTCTCGAAGAAATAGTGGCTCCAGCGGGTCGGGGTCTGTGACCAGGTCACTTCCAGTCCGGAGGTGATGGCATCGGCACCGGCACCGCTGTTAAAACTGCTGGCCCATCCTAATCCCTGAGCTTCAATCGGTGCCGTCTCAGGATCCGCACCCACATGGCTGACAGGGCCTGCGCCATGTGTCTTCCCCAGAGTATGACCACCGGCAATCAATGCCACTATTTCTTCATCATCCATCCCCATATTGCCGAAGGTTGCACGGATAGCAGGTGCTGCCGACGCCGGATCACCACTGTGCTCCGGTCCTTCCGGGTTCACATAAATCAACCCCATCTCCGTCGCCCCGAGGGACGAGTCAGCCAGAGTTTCAGGATGACGATGTTCAAGCCAGTGATGTTCAGCTCCCCAGTTAACATCCAAATCCGGTTCCCAGACGTCCTCACGTCCGCCGGCAAAACCAAGGGTGCGGAAACCCGCGTTTTCCAGTGCCACATTACCCGCGAGGATATATAAATCAGCCCAGGAGATTTTCTGTCCGTATTTCTGTTTTACCGGCCAAAGCAGCCGGCGAGCTTTATCAAGGCTGACGTTATCAGGCCAGGCATTGAGAGGAGCAAAACGTTGCTGGCCACGTCCCGAGCCCCCCCGTCCGTCAAGGGCACGATAGGTTCCGGCACTGTGCCAGGCCATGCGGATAAACAAACCAATATAACTGCCCCAGTCGGCTGGCCACCAGCCCTGAGAATCTGTCAGTAAACGCGTAAGGTCTGCTTTCAGCGCAAAATAATCCAGTCCGGCAAATTCACGCCGGTAATCAAACTCCCTGTCCAGCGGAGTTGAACGTCCTGAGTGCTGGTTAAGTAAATCCACCCGCAGCTGATTCGGCCACCAGTCACTGTTTCTGGTGCCTGTCCCGGCAACCTGATGATTTTTTTGCTGATGAAAAGGACATTTTCCTGCCGCGGATTCTGGTGTAATCACGTCAGAAACTGACCGGTTATTATTCCCATATTCTGAATTACTCATGCTAACCCCCTGTATTAAACTGTGCTTACAGTAGCGGCAGCATGCTATTGTTGATACCTGTATTACCCTATCTGTCTGATAGCTCCGGCCTTATAATGGCTTCGCCGTTCAGAGTGTGTCATCAATACTGGCGTTGCTGTTTCCTCCGCTGGCGTTAATGCTGGTCTGCACCGGTGAGCAGAAATATCCGTTCCCCGACCCGCCAAATGCATAACAATAAATATGACTGTTTTTTTTGGCATAGAAACCATGACTGTTATTATTACTGGCAATCCCGTGGCTGATATTCATATAACTGCCGTATTCACAATGGTAGCCATTACCCTGATTATTACTGGCAGCTGAATACCCTCCGCTCATCGCGCCGAAGTCAGAGCAATAAAATCCATTGCCCGTATTATTTTCGCTGGTCAGATAGGTAATATCAGCCAGCCCGCCGCTGTCACACATCACCCCGTGAGTATTCTGAGAACAACGGGCATTATTAGCACCGGCAAAACCATTATATGCCGCATAGATACCGGCTCCGCTATTCAGGGAAAAAGAGGATATATAGTTATCCAATGAATTACATTCCACCGCACCGCCCCAGGCCAGTACACCGTAGAGATTACTGATACCTTTGACGCCATGGGCCCAGACTGAGCCATTGGTCAGGGCATAGAATCCGGCCCGCAGGTTACCCTGAGAGATTGCATATTCACATTGCAAAAAGCCGCCCGCTTCGGCACAGAAACCAAAGCCGAGAGATTCACTGCTGTGCGAGCTGAAATAAGCCTCAGCACAGTTAACTTTCAGCGTAGCAGCGTAGGCATGGAAGGCCACATCTCCGGCATTGCTGACGGTGATCCCGCCGCCCTGATTTCCGCCGGAAGGCTGAGTTTCATTCGAGATAAAGGCACCGTTCATTGCACGGATCCCGTAGTACATTTTGGTGATATGCAGGGCTGGCCCAAGTATAACGCTGCCGCCGCCTACCGAGCGGATCCCTGCCCCGTAACACTGGTCGTTCCATTCTCCGGCGGCAATCCAGCCACTGACGCCGGCAATAGTAAAACCATTGAGCCATGAGATACCGAACCCGTTCTCAAATAAGAATCCGTCTTTGTTTTGGGTATTGTCTATATACAAAATACATTTTGAACAGTCCTGTTCATTCCCTCTTAAGGTCAACTGATCATAATTCCGGATCCGCGAGGTGATGCTGGCAGAAATAGTATACTCACCGTCAGCTACCTGTATATTTACGCTGGCCCGGAGGGTGCTATTTTCCAGTGCATCTAACGCTGACTGGATATCGGCATAATCGGCCGGAACATTTATTGTCAGGGGCTGTGAAATAATAGTGTCAGTCATGTTATTTCCTCTGAAAGTATTGGCCTTCCAGTCTGGCTTAGCCTGCTGTCCCGGTTCCAGATATTTTGTTTGTCAGGCCAGCCGTACAACATCTCGCCTACGGTTAACACCACAACCTTAAATCAATAATGTATTGAATAAAATGCCTTACAACCGCTTTGATAGCCGACAACGGGCCCGTTACCGGCTATCCTGAGTCCCCGTGCTATACTCTGATAAATCCTCTTCCGTAGCAGCAGACCGCACTATTAACAGGAGTAATAATGAAAGTATGGCCCGTACTGACAGGGATCGCATTATCACTGACTCTGGTGGCCTGTCAGTCCCCTGTTCCGCCGAAAGGTATCACCCCGCTGACCCCTTTTGACGCCAGCCGTTATCTCGGTAAATGGTATGAAATCGCGCGGCTGGATAACCGTTTTGAACGGGGCCTGCAGCAAGTGACTGCGACTTACGGACAGCGCAAGGATGGCGGGATCAGTGTGGTTAACCGCGGATACGACCCGCAAAGCGGGCGCTGGAAAAGCAGTGAAGGCAAAGCCTATTTTACCGGCAGCCATGATACTGCCGCCCTGAAAGTCTCATTTTTTGGTCCTTTCTACGGCGGGTATAATGTGATAGCTCTGGATGATGATTACCAGTATGCGCTGGTCAGCGGACCAAACCGGCATTATTTGTGGATCCTGTCACGCACTCCGCAGATCCCGCAACAAGTGCTTGATCGTTATATCGCACTGGCCAAGCAGCTTAGCTTCCCGGTTGACCAGTTAATCCGGATACAGCACTCAGGGTAATACGGTTTATCATTCGACAGAATACGCGAACTCCCTGCACGGGAGTTCGCGTATCTGTCAGAAGCGGTAACTTGCCGAAACTGAAATATTACGCGGAGCACCGTAAATAGTGTTACGTCCGACATCAATATTATAGGTTTTATCAAACAGGTTATTCAGGTTCGCCTGCAGTGACAGGTTTTTGTTCACCGTATAACGGCCAAACAGATTAACCAATGCGTAACTGCCCTGATCAGCATACCAGTTAGCCGTACCATCAGGACCCGACACTTTATCCCAGGTATGGTTCTGCCAGTTAACACCGCCACCGAGCGTCAGCGCCGGCAGCGATGGCAGCCGGTAGCTGCCAAACAGTTTAAAGGTCGTTTGCGGCTGGGTTGGTTGTAAGGCATCGCCGCTGCCATCACGGGCGACATAACGGGTAGCCCCGAAAGTCAGCTGCAGGTTATCGGTCACTGCTCCGTTAATTTCGAATTCGGCACCGCGGCTGACTGTACCGTTCTGTTCATAGTAAGCATAATCTGTGCTGCCTTTCACCAGTGCATAATCTGTCGCTCCGAGATGATCCTGTTCAATACGGAATATCGCCAGAGAAGCCGTCAGGCGACTGTTCAGCCAGTCACCTTTTATCCCTGTTTCGTAGTTTTTACCGGTGACCGGGCTCAGATAAGCACCATTTTCATCACGATAAGTCTGTGGCTTAAAGATTGAGGTATAGCTGGCATAGGCAGAATAGGTATCGTTGATGTCGTATACGACTCCGGCATAAGGAGTGATATTATTTTTCACCATATTCTCGGTCAGAGTATCTGCGGTATAGCGGGTATAACGGGCGCCGAGGATCAGATGCAACGGATCAGCCAGGGTAATCCGGGTCGCAAAATAGGCCGACTTTTGGTGAATAGTATTATCTTCTGCAAGGGCCTGTGGGTCCCAGTCTGGCTGCGGGTAATTCCCCCAGTCATTAAAGTCACCGACATCGGCCGAGGTAAAACTGGTCGACGCACTGTAATAACGGTTGTTCTGCCGGATATAACTGACACCAGCCATCAGTTCATGCTGACGGCCGAATAACTGATACGGTCCGCTGACATAAGCATCAGCAGCATTTTCACGGCGTTTCGCCGTATTATAACCGGTGCCCCCCAACAGATCGTACCCTGTATAAGGCCCGACACCAATCCCGGTGGTTTTATTAAAATAACCATCAATATACAGCAACTTACTGTCCATCGTCGACTCAGTATGGCTGCCACTCAGTGTGAACTGCCAGCCATTAGCCAGAGCCTGATTCAGGCTGGCAAACACCCGCCGGGTATGTACATCATTATAGGCCCAGTCAGGAGCAAGATTAGTACTGCGTTTATAACTGGTTTTACTACCGTCAAGATAGAAGGTCGGCAGCCCTCCCCAGGTTGCTCCGTGAACATCGGTATCTTCATAGTCATACCCGACAGAAGCCGTCGTCGACTCCGTAATGTCTGCATCAAGCACCGCGTAAAGGAATTTCTTTTGCGTATGATAGTGATCGAGCCAGCTGCCACTGTGCTGATAACCGGCAACCACACGGCCACGGACCCGGCCGGATTCACTCAGGGGACCGGAAAGATCTGCCACATAGCGCTGGTTATCCCAGCTACCGTAACTGGCATCAAGGTTGCCTTTAAAGGTTTTACTGTCGGCCTGTTTACGTATCATATTCACTGAGGCTGCCGGGTCTCCGGCACCACTCATTAAACCGGCCGCACCACGGACCACATCTACCCGCTGATAAATTGCCGTATCTGACAGGGTATCACCGAGATTCCAGCGATCATCGACCAGGACCGGAACACCATCGACCTGATAGTTATCTATTTTAAATCCGCGTGAATAGAAGTTACTGCGGTTAGCCCCCGAGTTCTCTTCAGAAATACCTGTCGTGTTCTCCAGTACATCATTAAGCGTATTGAGTTGCTGATCCGTCATCCGCTGACGGGTAATGACTGTTACTGACTGAGGGGTGTCACGCGCGGTCAGGGCCATTTTTGTCGCAGCACGGGTCACCGGTACCGTATAATCCGTATCTTCAGGGGTATCACTGTCGGATACTGGTTCGTTCCCGGTCACCAGCAGGGTGTTATTTTTTATACCACTGTCACCTGCCGCGGCCTGGCTATGGGGCATATATAATGCACCGGCAACCATAACAGCCAGTAATGACAGAGAAGGCCGCGAATCCTTCACCCGGTAAATCACGGGACAATGTTCCCGCCCCCTGAACTGACTGCTGTAAAAAGGCATCATTATCCTCAATAGCGTTTTTATCGGCGGTGCAGATATTTGCAACCGTACGTTTTACTCTGCATCTCTGTCGGTTTTTCCCCTGTCCCGCAGGCCATAACCAGCCATAGCTCAGAGAAACAAATCACACACAAAAATAAGAATGAGAAGTATAATCATTTTTATTGTCAGTTCAATGTAAAGATACGGAACCAATACAGGATCGGGGGGGGGGGGATGTGCAGAGGACGCACGGCCGCGCCCTATGCACTCCGGGCCTGTGCGGCAGATCGTTCCCCCNTCTCGCCGCTTCCCTGCGGCTCGCCCTGGTCACACTCATTCACTCAGCGGCCCGGATGCCGCCTCCGGTAACCTGCACTGGCTATCGATAACGCTGACTGCAGAAAAAATGTTTCAGCGGTAAAAATGTCTGATAAATGCTGAATAATCACCGCGGCGGTGTGACCACGCGCTATCCGCAGCGCTGGCTGATGCGGGTATGCCGCATATCAATCCGGCGGGATTCTGTTCACCATTACGTAAAGTTATTTTTTGCTGTCCCGCTGCGGGCGACCAGGCAAAGGGCGCAATGGCCGCGCCCTCTGCACT
>NZ_JAERJP010000030.1 GCF_018257575.1 Tatumella sp. JGM91
AAAAAGGCCATCCTGACGGATGGCCTTTTTGCACTGGTTTTTTAAAATCCTTCTGTACAGAATAACGGCATCTCTGTGATGTATTTCCCGTATGACTGCCTTCTTATGGCATACCCGCCTTATCCTGCTATATTCTCCCGAATAAACCCGTCTGCGTATTTCTGATCCGGTTTCATCATCCGACATTCAATGAAAACCATTAATCTGCTATTCATATCAGGTAAACTACCTTCCATATTATGTTGTTAAGGTCAGGATATGCTAAGCCAGAATCATTCACTTAAACCCTTTAATACTCTGGGTCTTGAGATCAATGCTGATGTAATTTTGCCGGTAACGACCGGAGAAGAACTGCGCAAAGCCCGGGCTTATAGTCGCTTAGCCAGTAAACCGTTTCTGTTATTGGGGGGGGGGAGTAATGTCCTTTTTCTTAATGATTTCAATGGTGTGGTTGCACTGAATCAGATTAAAGGCATCTCAGTCTCTGAGCATGATGATTACTATGATCTGCATGTCGGTGCCGGTGAAAACTGGCATAACTTAGTCAGGTATTGTCTGCAGCAGAATATTGCCGGCCTGGAAAATCTGGCATTAATCCCCGGAGTTGCAGGTTCGGCACCTATACAGAATATCGGTGCATACGGCCTGGAATTTAAAGACGTCTGCCATTATGTTGATGTAATCAGTCTGACCAGTGATGAACAAATTCGTCTTACGTCACAGGAATGTCAGTTCGGCTACAGAGACAGTATTTTTAAGCATCAGTACCGTGAAGACTATGCGATTATTGCGGTAGGGCTCAGACTGAGTAAACAATGGCAACCAAGGCTGACGTATGGAGAGCTGACTCGCCTGGATGCAGGCCAGGTCACACCAACAGAAGTATTTGATGCTGTATGCCGTATGCGTAGTAGTAAATTACCGGACCCGGCGATTCAGGGGAATGTTGGTAGCTTTTTTAAAAATCCTCTGGTTACTGCCGGACTAAGTCGCAAGTTACTGGCTGATTACCCGTCATTACCTCATTATCCGCAACCTGACGGTAAGGTAAAGCTGGCTGCCGGCTGGCTGATAGATCAGTGCGGTCTCAAAGGCTATCAAATGGGTGGTGCTGCAGTTCATCGTTTACAGGCACTGGTACTCATCAATAATGATCATGCCCTTCCACAGGATATTGTCAAATTAGCAAAATATGTCCGGCAGACTGTCGGTGATAAATTTAATGTATGGCTGGAACCTGAAGTGAGGTTTATTGATTCTCAGGGTGAATGCGATGCAGTGGGAGCAATATCATGAAAGACTATACTGTACCGTTAAAAATTGCAGCTATTCTCTCAGACGGTGAATTTCACTCGGGAGAGCAATTGGGTGATATCTGTGGCATGAGCCGGGCTGCGATTAACCAGCATATTCATACGCTGAAAAGCTGGGGACTGGATATTTATACGGTGACAGGGAAAGGATATTGCCTGTCTGCACCGTTGCAGTTACTGGATGCTGAGACTATACGGCAGCATGTAACAGGCAGCGGCGAGGTCAGTGTTTTTCCGGTAATTGATTCAACCAATCAGTATCTGATGGAGCGAATGACAACTTTATCGCCCGGAGATACCTGTATTGCCGAGTACCAGCAGTCCGGCCGTGGCCGGCGGGGCAGACAATGGTTTTCACCCTTTGGTGCAAATTTATATATGTCGATGTACTGGCGGCTGGAACAGGGACCCGCGGCAGCAATGGGGCTGAGTTTAGTTGTCGGTATCGTGATGGCTGAAGCGTTACAATCACTGGGTGCACAGGATGTCAGGGTTAAATGGCCAAATGACTTGTACCTGAATGATAAGAAACTTGCAGGCATATTAGTTGAACTGAGTGGAAAGACCGGTGATGTTGCTCATATCGTGATTGGCGCAGGAATAAATCTGATGATGCGTCAGGTTGACAGTAGTGTGGTGAGTCAGCAATGGATAAGCTTGCAGGAAGCCGCTATCAATATTGATCGTAATGCGCTTACCGCTGAGCTGATTAATACAATGCGCTCTGCATTAGAGTTATTTGAAACCGAAGGTCTGACTCCCTTTATTGAGCGCTGGGCCAGCCTGGATAATTTTATCAATCGTCCGGTGAAACTGCTTATTGGTGAGCGAGAAGTCTGTGGTATTGCCAAAGGGATAGACAGTCGCGGAGGATTACTGCTTGAGCAAGACGACAAAGTGACCAGCTGGGTAGGCGGTGAGATTTCCCTGCGTTCTCAATAGTCTTCCGGTAAGCGGTCTGAGCTGATGACAGACCGTTTACCTGCCACTATTTTCTCAAACGGATAGTATCCACCGCATGATTTTCACTTTTTGTCAGGATCAGACTGGCCCGTTCACGGGTCGGCAAAATATTCTGCTTCAGATTTTGCCAGTTAATTTCCCGCCATAAGTTACCGGCTATTTCTTTTGCTTCTGATTCCGGCAATTTAGCATAGTTATGAAAATAAGAATCCGGGTCTGCGAAAGCGCCTTCGCGAAACTTTAAAAAGCGATTAATGTACCAGTGTTCCAGCAGTTGTTCCGGCGCATCGACATAAATAGAAAAATCAACAAAGTCAGAAACGAAAACCCGGTGAGGATCATGAGCGTAATCCATACCGCTCTGTAATACATTCAAGCCTTCGAGTATAAGAATATCTGGCTGAGATACCTGCTTGTCGCCCTCTGGTATTACATCATAGATAAGATGCGAATATACCGGCGCAGTCACCTGTTGTTCTCCGGACTTGAGATCGGAGACAAAGCGAACCAGACGGTGCATATCGTACGACTCAGGAAAGCCTTTACGCTTCATTAAACCACGTTCTTTGAGTACAGCGTTGGGATGCAGGAACCCGTCAGTAGTAATCAGTTCAACTTTGCGGTGCTCAGGCCAGCGGCTGAGTAATGCCTGCAGGACACGGGCAGTGGTGCTTTTACCCACAGCGACGCTTCCGGCTATGCTGATAATATAAGGAATCTTCTGTTCGTTGGTCCCCAGAAACTGCTCAAGTACCGCCTGACGGCGCAGATTTGAACTGATATAAAAGTTGAGTAACCGGGACAGGGGTAAATAGATCTCTGCGACTTCTTCAAGAGACAGATCTTCATTTATACCTTTTAACCGGGCTATTTCCTGGCCGGTTAATGTCATAGGCACCGAGTCGCGCAAGGTTGCCCATTGTTCACGAGTGAACTGAAGGTAGGGGGAGGTAGCCAGTGACAAATTTTTTTTACTCATATTCAGGCATCTGACAACAAAGTGATCCGATTTATTTTCGGTGAAAGTAACGGGGCCATTCACGTGGCTTCAACACCGTAATGAAATGTAGTAGTAATGAGATAACAGGCTGGAGGTTAACACCAGAACGGTCTCAGGAAAAAGTAAAAGATGTCACTGTACGATAATTTCGCGCCGTACCTTAAGCAAATGGCAAAAACGACAATTAATTTATCCTGTAGCGGGTGACGTGGACGGGGTTATCAGGAAATAACAACACGGGAAGCGGTGTATTTTTCATCACTCAGTAACCCGGAGACAGAAAAAAGCGATTTTTGTGCAAATAATAGCACCGGATAACGGCAGAGATATCTCCCCGCGGACATTGCAGGAATGAATTTCCCTATACAGGGAACACCCCGGGAGAGCAAAACATCACCATTGTCTGTTGGTGATTTATACAGGGAATACATGAAAAGGCCTGTTTTGGACAAATAGTAAGCGAAGAGATAAAAAATTAAAATTTGTTGTTGCATCCTGACGCTGAGCCCCCTATTATGCGCCTCAACTTGATGCCGACTTAGCTCAGTAGGTAGAGCAACTGACTTGTAATCAGTAGGTCACCAGTTCGATTCCGGTAGTCGGCACCATTCAAGTTAAGGTGGGATTCCCGAGCGGCCAAAGGGAGCAGACTGTAAATCTGCCGTCACAGACTTCGAAGGTTCGAATCCTTCTCCCACCACCATCTCAACTCCGGTTGAGAGCATGTGAAGCAAAATGCTATCACAAGCCTGGTGAAGCAGTATTATCACCCCGAGTGTAGACTGGTAGTTTCAGTCGAAAGTCGGTCAGTTTATCTGGCAGACTCGAATAATAAGAGAGCCATCTTATTATTCAAAAGCTACAGAAATATCAGGTAGCAGAGTTCCAGGATGCGGGCATCGTATAATGGCTATTACCTCAGCCTTCCAAGCTGATGATGCGGGTTCGATTCCCGCTGCCCGCTCCAGATGTGCTGATATGGCTCAGTTGGTAGAGCGCACCCTTGGTAAGGGTGAGGTCCCCAGTTCGACTCTGGGTATCAGCACCACTTCTTATATCTTCTCCCTGAAATTTCTGTTATCTAACAAATTCATTTTTTATCAGGCAATTTAACACCTGGTTGATGTGATCATATCACCGACTTATCCGTGTTTTAGAAGGGTTATCCTAATGGCTAAAGAGCAATTTCAACGTAACAAACCACACGTTAACGTCGGTACTATCGGCCACGTTGACCACGGTAAAACCACTCTGACTGCAGCAATCACTACCGTACTGGCTAAACACTACGGCGGTGCAGCTCGTGACTTCGCGCAGATCGATAACGCGCCAGAAGAAAAAGCACGTGGTATTACCATCAATACTTCACACGTAGAATACGAAACCCCGACCCGTCACTATGCACACGTTGACTGCCCGGGCCACGCCGACTACGTTAAAAACATGATCACCGGTGCTGCACAGATGGACGGTGCAATCCTGGTTGTTGCTGCAACTGACGGCCCTATGCCTCAGACCCGTGAGCACATCCTGCTGGGCCGCCAGGTAGGCGTTCCTTACATCATCGTGTTCCTGAACAAATGTGACATGGTTGATGATGAAGAGCTGCTGGAACTGGTAGAAATGGAAGTCCGTGACCTGCTGTCACAGTACGACTTCCCTGGCGACGATACGCCAATCGTACGCGGTTCAGCGCTGAAAGCACTGGAAGGCGACGCAGCATGGGAAGAAAAAATCCTGGAGCTGGCTGGCTTCCTGGATTCTTACATTCCTGAGCCAGAGCGTGCAATCGACCTGCCATTCCTGCTGCCAATCGAAGACGTATTCTCAATCTCCGGTCGTGGTACAGTNGTTACCGGTCGTGTAGAGCGCGGAATCATCAAAGTCGGTGAAGAAGTTGAAATCGTTGGTATCAAAGATACTGCGAAATCAACCTGTACCGGTGTTGAAATGTTCCGTAAACTGCTGGACCAGGGTCAGGCGGGTGAGAACGTTGGCGTTCTGCTGCGTGGTATTAAACGTGAAGAAATCGAACGTGGTCAGGTCCTGGCAAAACCAGGTTCAATCAAGCCACACACTCAGTTCGAATCAGAAGTTTATATCCTGTCGAAAGACGAAGGCGGCCGTCATACTCCGTTCTTCAAAGGCTACCGTCCACAGTTCTACTTCCGTACAACTGACGTGACCGGTACCATCGAACTGCCGGAAGGCGTAGAGATGGTAATGCCAGGCGACAACATCAAAATGGTTGTTACCCTGATCCACCCAATCGCGATGGATGACGGTCTGCGTTTCGCAATCCGTGAAGGTGGTCGTACTGTAGGTGCTGGTGTTGTTGCTAAAGTTATCGCTTAATTGTTGATAGTTTAGCTTCATCAGTCAGAAAGGGCGCTTCGGCGCCCTTTTTCGTTTCTGTTATTTAGCCGGAATATATAAACTACGTGGCAATAAACCGGCTGTAATGAATCAGTACAGCATGCCCGCATGTGATCAGCAGGGCAGGGATACAGAATGATCTCCGGATACAAATTAAAGCACAGGCGAATAGTTAAAGGCTGCGCTGACAATAAACCATCCCCATCCCGCAATTGCCAGATAAAAACCCAGAGGCAGCGGGGTATTTTTCTGCAGACTGACCCTGAGTCTCCCCTGACAGCACAGGGTGGACAGAGCCAGCAGGGTAGCAACCACTATGATGCCCGCTAACGCCTGCCAGCCACACCACGCACCGAGAGCTGCCAGCAGTTTCATATCTCCGCCGCCAATACCCTCTGTATTCCGCCAGTAACGATAGAGATAATTGATGATCAGCAGGGAGCTATAACCGGCACAGATGCCGGCTATCCTTGCGTCGAGAGACAGGGCCGGAAAACAGGCAGCAAACAGTAATCCACTGCATAGCACTGTAAAGACCAGACTATCGGGGAGCAGCAGGTAGCGTCTGTCAATGTCAGCAAGGATGGACAGCAACGCACTGAAGATAACAGCAGCGAACCATGGGAGAATATCCGGCAGTGCAAGACCGGCAATAATACCGGCTATCCCGCCGCCGGCTTCGAACAGCAGCAAGCGGGGCGGCAGGGGATGACGGCAATAGCGGCAGCGGCTCCGTAATACCAGAAAGCTGATCACCGGTAACAGTTCAAACCAGCGAAGCCGGTGGTGACAGACAGCGCACTCAGAGTACGGGCTGCAGATTATGCGGCATTGCCGGCGAAATGACATCCATGGCCGGTAGCGATCGCTGACCAGCCCGCAAAAGCTGCCAGTGATAGTCCCGAATAAAAAAGCGAACAGCAGTAACATAATCTCAGGCCGGTGATGCATCATTCCATAATTCTGTCTGACAAGCACGGAGGGGCGACAACCCGATTAATCTGTTCTGCAGGGGGCTTCTGATGTTAGTGATGAAAATTACGGCTGATAATCTATAAGCGCAGCTAAATTCGCATTTATACTGTTCAGAAACGCATCACCCCTTGCTAATCGCCAGAATATACGTATAATGCGCGGGCTTGCTGAAATTAGCAGCGCGATTCGAGCAGAATCGCAGGCACGCGATTTGTGTTGCCTGACAATACTCCCGATTGGGGAGTTATATGCTGAACGATTACACTCCCCCATCAATCGTAATGGGTGTGAGGAGTAATTATTTTTGTTTATAAAATGTTTGGAGCTCTGGTCTCATGCAGAACCAAAGAATCCGTATCCGTCTTAAAGCGTTTGATCATCGTCTGATCGATCAATCAACCGCGGAAATCGTTGAGACTGCCAAGCGCACTGGTGCGCAGGTCCGTGGTCCAATCCCGCTGCCGACTCGTAAAGAGCGCTTTACCGTTCTGATTTCTCCGCACGTTAACAAAGATGCGCGCGATCAGTACGAAATTCGCACTCACAAACGTCTGGTTGACATCGTTGAGCCAACTGAAAAGACCGTTGATGCTCTGATGCGTCTGGATCTGGCTGCCGGTGTTGATGTGCAGATCAGCCTGGGCTAATCAGGTTTCGAGCGATTAAGAGGTTGATACAATGATTGGATTAGTCGGTAAGAAAGTGGGAATGACCCGTATCTTCACTGAAGATGGCGTTTCTATCCCTGTAACCGTAATCGAAGTTGAAGCAAACCGCGTTACTCAGGTCAAAGGCCTGGAGAACGATGGTTACCAGGCTATTCAGGTGACTACCGGTGCTAAAAAAGCAAGCCGTGTAGCTAAACCTGAAGCAGGTCATTTTGCTAAAGCTGGCGTAGAAGCTGGCCGTGGTCTGTGGGAATTCCGCACCGAAGGTGAAGAATATACCGTTGGCCAGAGCATCAGTGTTGATATCTTCGCTGAAGTTAAAAAAGTAGACGTAACTGGCACCTCTAAAGGTAAAGGTTTCGCAGGTACCGTTAAGCGCTGGAACTTCCGTACCCAGGACGCTACCCACGGTAACTCCTTGTCACACCGCGTACCGGGTTCTATCGGTCAGAACCAGACTCCGGGCAAAGTGTTTAAAGGCAAGAAAATGGCAGGTCACCTGGGTAACGAACGTGTAACCGTTCAGAGCCTGGAAGTCGTTCGCGTTGATGCCGAGCGCAACCTGCTGCTGGTTAAAGGTGCAGTTCCCGGTGCTACCGGAAGCGACCTGATTGTTAAACCAGCTGTGAAGGCGTAAGGGGATAGCAATGGAATTAGTATTGAAAGACGCGCAGAGCGCGCTGACTGTTTCCGAAACTACCTTCGGTCGTGATTTCAACGAAGCGCTGGTTCACCAGGTTGTTGTTGCTTATGCAGCAGGCGCCCGTCAGGGTAGCCGTGCGCAGAAAACTCGCGCAGAAGTCACTGGCTCTGGTAAAAAACCATGGCGCCAGAAAGGCACCGGCCGCGCTCGTGCAGGTTCTGCGAAGAGCCCAATCTGGCGTTCAGGTGGTGTGACTTTTGCTGCACGGCCTCAGGACCACAGTCAAAAAGTTAACAAAAAGATGTACCGCGGAGCGCTGAAAAGCATTCTGTCTGAACTGGTACGTCAGGAACGTTTGATCGTTGTTGAACAGTTCTCTGTAGAAGCGCCTAAAACTAAGCTGCTGGCTCAGAAACTGAAAGACATGGCTCTGGAAGATGTGCTGATCATCACCGGTGAACTGGATGAAAATCTGTTCCTGGCTGCACGTAACCTGTTCAAGGTTGACGTACGTGATGCAGCGGGCATTGACCCAGTTAGCCTGATCGCCTTCGACAAAGTCGTTATGACTGCTGATGCAGTTAAGCAAGTTGAGGAGATGCTGGCATGATCCGTGAAGAACGTCTGCTGAAAGTCGTGCGCGCGCCGCACGTTTCTGAAAAAGCATCTGCTGCGATGGAAAAAACAAATACCATCGTTCTCAAAGTTGCAAAAGATGCGACCAAAGCAGAGATCGTTGCTGCCGTAGAAAAGCTGTTCGAAGTTGAAGTTAAAGACGTAAACACCCTGGTTGTTAAAGGGAAAGTTAAGCGTCACGGACAGCGTGTTGGTCGTCGTAGCGACTGGAAAAAAGCTTACGTCACCCTGAAAGAAGGCCAGAATCTGGACTTCGTCGGCGGCGCAGAGTAAGTCGGAGGAGAGAAACAATGGCAATTGTTAAATGTAAACCGACATCTCCGGGTCGTCGCCACGTAGTTAAAGTGGTGAACCCTGAGCTGCACAAGGGCAAACCTTTTGCTCCGCTGCTGGAAAAAAACAGCAAAAGCGGTGGCCGTAATAATAACGGTCGTATCACTACCCGTCATATCGGTGGTGGTCATAAGCAGGCTTACCGTATTGTTGACTTCAAACGCAACAAAGATGGTATCCCGGCTATCGTTGAACGTCTTGAGTACGATCCGAACCGCTCTGCAAATATTGCACTGGTTCTGTACAAAGATGGTGAACGCCGTTATATCCTGGCTCCAAAAGGTTTAAAAGCTGGCGACCAGATTCAGTCTGGCGTTGATGCTGCGATTAAAGCAGGTAACACCCTGCCGATGCGTAACATCCCGGTAGGTTCAACTGTACATAACGTAGAAATGAAACCAGGCAAAGGCGGTCAGATTGCTCGCTCTGCTGGTACTTACGTGCAGATCGTTGCACGTGATGGTTCCTACGTCACCCTGCGTCTGCGTTCAGGTGAAATGCGTAAAGTCGAAGCTGACTGCCGCGCAACACTGGGCGAAGTCGGTAACGCTGAGCATATGCTGCGCGTTCTGGGTAAAGCAGGTGCAACTCGCTGGCGTGGTGTTCGTCCTACCGTTCGCGGTACTGCGATGAACCCAGTCGATCACCCGCACGGTGGTGGTGAAGGTCGTAACTTTGGTAAGCACCCGGTAACTCCGTGGGGCGTTCAGACCAAAGGTAAGAAGACCCGCAGCAACAAGCGTACTGATAAATTCATCGTACGTCGCCGTAGCAAATAATTTTAGAGGATAAACCATGCCACGTTCTCTCAAGAAAGGTCCTTTTATTGACCTGCACTTGCTGAAGAAGGTAGAGAAAGCGGTGGAAAGCGGTGACAAGAAGCCCCTGCGCACCTGGTCCCGTCGTTCAACGATCTTTCCAAACATGATCGGTTTGACCATCGCTGTCCATAATGGTCGTCAGCATGTACCTGTCTTTGTTTCCGACGAAATGGTCGGTCACAAGCTGGGTGAATTTGCGCCGACTCGTACTTATCGCGGTCACGCGGCTGATAAAAAAGCCAAGAAGAAATAAGGTAGGAGGAAGAGATGGAAACTATCGCTAAACATCGCCATGCTCGTTCTTCTGCTCAGAAGGTTCGCCTGGTTGCGGATCTTGTACGCGGTAAGAAAGTGTCGCAGGCTCTGGATATCCTGACCTATACCAATAAGAAAGCAGCCTTACTGGTTAAGAAAGTCCTGGAATCTGCCATTGCTAACGCCGAACACAACGATGGCGCTGACATCGACGATCTGAAAGTCGCGAAAATTTTCGTCGACGAAGGCCCTAGCATGAAGCGTATTATGCCGCGTGCTAAAGGTCGTGCAGATCGCATCCTGAAGCGCACCAGCCACATTACTGTGGTTGTGTCCGATCGCTGAGACTCTGGAGACTAGCAATGGGTCAGAAAGTACATCCTAATGGTATTCGTCTGGGTATTGTAAAACCCTGGAACTCTACCTGGTTCGCAAATACCAACGAATTCGCTGACAACCTGGACAGCGATTTTAAAGTACGTCAGTTCCTGAACAAAGAACTGGCAAAAGCGTCTGTATCTCGTATCGTTATCGAGCGTCCGGCTAAAAGCATCCGTGTGACTATTCACACTGCTCGCCCTGGTATCGTTATCGGTAAGAAAGGTGAAGACGTAGAAAAACTGCGTAACGTCGTCGCGAAAATCGCTGGCGTTCCTGCGCAAATCAATATCGCCGAAGTCCGTAAACCGGAACTGGACGCTAAATTGGTTGCTGACAGCATCACTTCACAGCTGGAACGTCGCGTTATGTTCCGTCGTGCGATGAAGCGTGCTGTACAGAACGCAATGCGTCTGGGCGCTAAAGGTATCAAAGTTGAAGTAAGCGGCCGTCTTGGCGGTGCTGAAATCGCGCGTACCGAATGGTACCGTGAAGGTCGTGTTCCGTTGCACACACTGCGTGCGGATATCGATTACAACACCTCTGAAGCGCACACCACTTATGGTGTAATCGGCGTTAAGGTATGGATCTTCAAAGGTGAGATCCTGGGTGGTATGGCTGCTGTTGAACAACCGGAAAAACCGGCTGCGCAACCTAAAAAGCAGCAGCGTAAAGGCCGTAAGTAAGGAGAGTCGCTGATGTTACAACCAAAGCGTACAAAATTCCGTAAAGTGCATAAAGGCCGTAACCGCGGTCTGGCTGCTGGTACGGATATTAGCTTCGGTACTTTCGGTCTGAAAGCTGTTGGCCGTGGTCGTCTGACTGCCCGTCAGATCGAAGCAGCACGTCGTGCTATGACCCGTGCAGTTAAGCGTCAAGGTAAAATTTGGATCCGTGTATTCCCGGACAAACCAATTACTGAGAAGCCGCTTGAAGTTCGTATGGGTAAAGGTAAGGGTAACGTAGAGTATTGGGTTGCCCTGATCCAGCCTGGTAAAGTCCTGTATGAAATGGACGGTGTATCAGAAGAGCTGGCCCGTGAGGCATTCAAGCTGGCAGCAGCAAAACTGCCTATCAAAACCACCTTTGTAACTAAGACGGTGATGTAATGAAAGCAACTGAGCTGCGTGAAAAAAGTGTTGAAGAGCTGAACACTGAGCTGCTTAACCTGTTGCGTGAGCAGTTTAACCTGCGCATGCAGGCAGCATCCGGACAGCTGCAGCAGACCCATCTGCTGAAGCAAGTTCGCCGTGATGTTGCACGCGTTAAGACTTTACTGACTGAGAAGGCGGGTGCGTAATGACCGATAAAATCCGTACTCTGCAAGGTCGTGTTGTTAGTGACAAAATGCAGAAATCTGCGGTTGTCGCTATCGAACGTTTCGTGAAACACCCGATTTACGGTAAATTCATTAAGCGTACGACTAAGCTGCACATCCATGACGAGAACAATGAATGTGGCACTGGTGACGTGGTAATTATCCGCGAATGCCGTCCACTGTCCAAGACTAAGTCCTGGACGCTTGTACGCGTTGTGGAAAAAGCGGTTCTGTAATAGAATCTCTTTTCTGTGAAAAATAGATGAACGACTCGTCTGAGTCGTTCATTTTTTCTACCCATCTACGAGAACCGGTGTTATAATGCCGCGCCCTCGATAATGGGGCTTTTAATCGACCTGAAAGTTAGGTCCCGAAGTAGTAGTTGACATTAGCGGAGCACTAAAATGATCCAAGAACAGACTATGCTGAACGTCGCCGACAACTCCGGTGCACGTCGCGTAATGTGTATCAAGGTTCTGGGTGGCTCGCACCGTCGCTACGCAGGCGTTGGCGACATTATTAAAGTTACCATCAAGGAAGCAATTCCTCGTGGTAAAGTTAAGAAAGGTGACGTCCTGAAGGCGGTAGTGGTGCGCACCAGGAAGGGTGTTCGTCGCCCTGACGGTTCTGTCATTCGCTTCGATGGTAATGCATGCGTTATTTTAAACAATAACAGCGAGCAACCCGTCGGAACGCGTATTTTTGGGCCGGTAACTCGTGAACTTCGTACTGAAAAGTTCATGAAAATTATCTCTCTGGCACCTGAAGTACTCTAAGGAGCGAATCATGGCAGCGAAAATCCGTCTTAACGACGAAGTTATCGTGCTTACCGGCAAAGATAAAGGTAAACGCGGTAAAGTAAAAAATGTTTTGTCTTCCGGCAAAGTCATCATTGAAGGTATCAACCTGGTTAAGAAACATCAGAAGCCGGTTCCGGCCCTGAACCAGCCAGGTGGCATCGTTGAAAAAGAAGCTGCAATTCAGGTTTCTAACGTTGCAATTTTCAATGCGGCATCCGGCAAGGCTGACCGTGTAGGCTTTAGATTCGAAGACGGTAAAAAAGTCCGTTTCTTCAAGTCTAACAGCGAAACTATCAAGTAATTTGGAGTAGTACGATGGCGAAACTGCATGATTACTACAAAGACGAAGTAGTTAAGAAACTCATGACTGAGTTTAACTACAATTCAGTCATGCAAGTCCCTCGGGTCGAGAAGATTACCCTGAACATGGGTGTGGGTGAAGCGATCGCTGACAAGAAACTGCTCGATAATGCAGCAGCAGACCTGGCAGCAATCTCCGGTCAAAAACCGCTGGTCACCAAAGCACGCAAATCAGTTGCAGGCTTCAAAATCCGTCAGGGCTATCCGATCGGCTGTAAAGTTACCCTGCGTGGCGAACGTATGTGGGAGTTTCTTGAGCGCCTGATCATCATTGCTGTACCTCGTATCCGTGACTTCCGTGGTTTATCTGCGAAGTCTTTCGACGGTCGTGGTAACTACAGCATGGGTGTCCGTGAGCAGATCATCTTCCCAGAAATCGACTACGATAAAGTCGATCGCGTCCGTGGTTTGGATATTACCATTACCACTACTGCGAAATCTGATGATGAAGGCCGTGCTCTGCTGGCAGCCTTTGACTTCCCATTCCGCAAGTAAGGTAGGGTAAATTCATGGCTAAGCAATCTATGAAAGCACGCGAAGTTAAGCGTGTAAAACTAGCAGACAAGTTCTTCGCGAAACGCACTGAACTGAAAGCGATCATCTCTGATGTGAACGCTTCTGACGAAGATCGTTGGAATGCTGTTCTTAAGCTTCAGGCTCTGCCGCGTGATTCCAGCCCGTCCCGTCAGCGTAACCGCTGCCGCCAAACTGGCCGTCCACATGGCTATGTAGGTAAGTTCGGGTTGAGCCGCATCAAGTTACGTGAAGCCGCTATGCGCGGTGAAGTACCTGGCTTGAAAAAGGCTAGCTGGTAATTGTCACCAATTGAATCACGGGAGTAAAGACTGATGAGCATGCAAGATCCGATCGCGGATATGCTGACCCGTATCCGTAACGGTCAGGCCGCGAACAAAGTTGCGGTCACCATGCCTTCCTCCAAGCTGAAAGTGGCAATTGCCAACGTGCTGAAGGAAGAAGGTTACATTGAAGAATTTAAAATCGAAGGCGACGCTAAGCCTGAACTGGAATTAACTCTTAAGTATTTCCAGGGCAAGGCAGTAGTAGAAAGCATTCAGCGAGTAAGCCGTCCAGGTCTGCGCATTTATAAAGGCAAAGACGAACTGCCAAAAATCATGGCAGGGATGGGTATCGCAGTTGTTTCTACTTCAAAAGGTGTTATGACTGATCGTGCAGCGCGCCAGGCTGGTCTTGGCGGCGAAATTATCTGCTACGTAGCGTAATCGGAGGATAGAATGTCTCGTGTTGCTAAAGCACCTGTCGTTATTCCTGCGGGCGTAGAGGTAAAACTCAACGGTCAGGAAATTTCGATCAAAGGTAAAAACGGCGAGCTGGCTCGTACTATCAATAAAGCGGTTGAAGTTAAGCAGGCTGACAACGCACTGACTTTCGCGCCACGCGAAGGCTTTGCTGACGGCTGGGCACAGGCAGGTACTGCTCGTGCATTGCTGAACTCAATGGTTATCGGTGTTACCGAAGGCTTCACCAAGAAGCTGCAGCTGGTTGGTGTTGGTTATCGTGCGGCTGTTAAAGGCAATGCAGTTAACCTGTCCCTGGGCTTTTCTCACCCTGTGGAACATCAGCTGCCTGCAGGAATCACTGCTGAATGTCCGATTCAGACTGAAATCGTGCTGAAAGGCGCTGATAAGCAGGTGATCGGCCAGGTAGCAGCTGACTTGCGCGCCTACCGTCGTCCTGAGCCTTATAAAGGCAAGGGTGTCCGTTACGCCGACGAAGTCGTGCGTACCAAAGAGGCTAAGAAGAAGTAAGGTAACACTATGGATAAGAAATCTGCTCGTATCCGTCGTGCGACCCGTGCACGTCGCAAGCTCAAAGAGCTGGGTGCTACTCGCCTGGTGGTACATCGTACCCCGCGTCATATTTACGCACAGGTAATCGCTCCGAACGGTTCCGAAGTTCTGGTTGCTGCTTCTACTGTAGAAAAAGCTATCACTGAACAACTGAAGTACACTGGAAACAAAGATGCTGCCATTGCTGTTGGTAAAGCTATCGCTGAACGTGCTGTCGAGAAAGGTATCACTACCGTTTCTTTCGACCGTTCTGGTTTCCAATATCATGGTCGTGTCCAGGCACTGGCAGATGCTGCCCGTGAAGCTGGCCTTCAGTTCTAAGGTAGAGGTCTAAGATGTCACACATCGAGAAACAAGCTGGCGAACTGCAGGAAAAACTGATCGCGGTTAACCGTGTATCTAAAACCGTTAAAGGTGGTCGTATCTTCTCCTTCACAGCTCTGACTGTTGTTGGTGATGGTAATGGTCGCGTTGGTTTTGGTTACGGTAAAGCGCGTGAAGTTCCAGCAGCTATCCAGAAAGCGATGGAAAAAGCCCGTCGCAACATGGTAAATGTCGCGCTGAATAACGGTACCCTGCAACACCCGGTTAAAGGTGTTCACACAGGTTCTCGCGTATTCATGCAGCCGGCTTCAGAAGGTACGGGTATCATTGCCGGTGGTGCAATGCGTGCGGTTCTGGAAGTCGCCGGGATTCATAACGTTCTGGCTAAAACCTATGGTTCTACTAACCCGATCAACGTGGTTCGTGCAACTATTGATGGCCTGAGCAATATGAATTCTCCTGAGATGGTCGCTGCTAAGCGTGGTAAAACCGTCGAAGAAATTCTGGGGTAATTATCATGGCAAAGACTATTAAGATTACTCAAACCCGTAGTGCAATCGGTCGTCTGCCTAAACATAAGGCAACACTGCTTGGCCTGGGTCTGCGTCGCATTGGTCATACTGTAGAACGTGAGGATACTCCTGCGGTTCGCGGTATGGTTAACGCGGTTTCCTACATGGTTAAAGTGGAGGAGTAAGAGATGCGTTTAAATACTCTGTCTCCGGCCGAAGGGTCTAAGCACGCTTCCAAACGTTTGGGTCGTGGTATTGGTTCCGGTCTCGGAAAAACCGGTGGTCGTGGTCACAAAGGTCAGAACTCACGTTCTGGTGGTGGCGTACGTCGCGGTTTCGAGGGTGGCCAGATGCCTTTATACCGTCGTCTGCCAAAATTTGGCTTTACTTCTCGCAAAGCAATGGTTACAGCCGAAGTTCGTCTGTCTGACCTGGCGAAAGTAGAAGGCGGTATTGTTGACCTGAACACGCTGAAAGCAGCTAACATTATCGGAATTCAGATTGAATTCGCGAAAGTTATCCTGTCTGGCGAAGTTTCTGCTCCGGTAACGGTTCGTGGTCTGCGTGTCACCAAAGGTGCTCGTGCCGCAATCGAAGCTGCTGGCGGTAAAATTGAGGAATAAGTGAGCTGATGGCTAAACAACCAGGATTAGATTTTCAAAGTGCCAAGGGCGGTATCGGTGAACTAAAGCGCAGACTTCTGTTTGTAATAGGTGCACTGATTGTCTTCCGTATTGGCTCTTTTATTCCAATCCCTGGTATTGATGCCACAGTCCTTGCCAAACTGCTTGAACAACAGCGTGGCACCATCATTGAAATGTTTAACATGTTCTCTGGTGGTGCTCTGAGCCGTGCTTCGATCTTTGCTCTGGGTATTATGCCGTATATTTCGGCATCGATTATTATCCAGCTGCTGACGGTGGTTCATCCGGCGTTAGCGGAAATAAAGAAAGAAGGGGAGGCTGGACGTCGTAAGATAAGCCAGTATACCCGCTACGGTACGTTAGTGTTGGCAATATTCCAGGCCGTGGGCATTGCCACCGGTCTGCCGAATATGCCTGGTATGCAAGGCCTGGTGATGAATCCGGGCTTTGCATTCTACTTTACTGCTGTTGTGAGCCTGGTGACCGGGACAATGTTCCTGATGTGGCTGGGTGAGCAGATTACTGAACGAGGTATCGGTAACGGTATTTCGATCATTATTTTTGCCGGTATTGTTGCGGGTTTACCGCAGGCCGTAGGCCACACTATCGAGCAAGCGCGGCAAGGTGACCTGAACTTCCTCCTGTTGCTGTTGGTTGCAGTTCTTGTATTTGCAGTGACTTTCTTTGTTATTTTCGTTGAACGTGGTCAACGCCGCATTGTGGTAAACTACGCTAAACGTCAACAAGGTCGTCGTGTATACGCTGCACAGAGCACACATTTACCGTTGAAAGTAAATATGGCAGGCGTTATTCCGGCTATTTTTGCTTCCAGCATCATCCTGTTTCCGGCGACAATTGCGTCCTGGTTCGGGGGCGGTACCGGTTGGAACTGGCTGACAACTATTTCGATGTATTTACAGCCAGGTCAGCCGCTTTATGTGCTACTCTATGCGACTGCAATCATCTTCTTCTGTTTCTTCTACACGGCGTTGGTTTTCAACCCACGTGAAACAGCAGATAACCTGAAGAAGTCTGGTGCATTCGTACCGGGAATTCGTCCGGGAGAGCAAACGGCCAGGTATATCGATAAGGTAATGACGCGTTTAACTCTGGTTGGCGCTTTGTATATTACTTTTATCTGTCTGATCCCGGAGTTCATGCGTGAGGCGATGAATGTCCCCTTCTACTTCGGCGGTACTTCACTGCTGATTGTAGTTGTCGTCATCATGGACTTTATGGCTCAAGTGCAAACTCTGATGATGTCGAGTCAGTATGAGTCTGCATTGAAGAAAGCAAACCTGAAAGGCCAAGGCCGTTAATTCAGGAGCTTGAGAAGTTACGGAGAGTAAAAATGAAAGTTCGTGCTTCCGTCAAGAAATTATGTCGTAACTGCAAAATCATCCGTCGCGACGGTGTTGTACGTGTGATTTGCAGTGCCGAGCCTAAGCATAAACAGCGCCAGGGCTGATTTTTTCGCATATTTTTCTTGCAAAGTCGGGTTGAGCTGGCTAGATTAGCCAGCCAATCTTTTGTATGTTAATGCGTTCCCATTTGAGTATCCTGAAAACGGGCTTTTCGGAATGGAACGCAGTTAATAAGTAATAGGAGTGCATAGTGGCCCGTATAGCAGGCATTAACATTCCTGATCATAAACACACCGTTATCGCATTAACTGCGATCTTCGGTATCGGTAAAACCCGTTCTAAGGCGATTTGTGCCTCTACGGGTATTGCTGAAGATGTTAAGATCAGTGAGCTGTCTGAAGAACAGATTGAACAACTGCGTGAAGCAGTTGGCAAATTCGTTGTTGAAGGTGATCTGCGTCGTGAAGTTACCCTGAGCATCAAGCGTCTTATGGACCTTGGTTGCTACCGTGGTTTGCGTCATCGTCGTGGTCTTCCGGTTCGCGGTCAGCGTACCAAGACCAATGCACGTACCCGTAAGGGTCCGCGCAAACCGATCAAGAAATAATCGGGGTGGGTAAATAATGGCAAAGGCACCAGTTCGTGCACGTAAGCGTGTAAGAAAACAAGTCTCAGATGGCGTGGCTCATGTCCATGCGTCTTTTAACAACACCATCGTTACCATTACTGATCGTCAGGGTAACGCACTGGGTTGGGCAACTGCCGGTGGTTCCGGTTTCCGTGGTTCTCGTAAATCTACGCCGTTCGCTGCTCAGGTTGCTGCAGAGCGCTGCGCAGAAGCTGTGAAAGATTACGGTATTAAGAATCTGGAAGTTATGGTTAAGGGTCCGGGTCCGGGTCGCGAATCAACTATTCGTGCTCTGAACGCCGCTGGTTTCCGCATCACTAATATTACTGATGTGACTCCGATCCCTCACAACGGTTGTCGTCCGCCGAAAAAACGTCGCGTATAACGCCCCGTTTTTTAGGTAAGTTGGAGAAAGAAAATGGCAAGATATTTGGGTCCTAAGCTCAAGCTGAGCCGTCGTGAGGGCACTGACTTATTCCTTAAGTCTGGTGTTCGCGCGATCGATACCAAGTGTAAGATTGAACAAGCCCCTGGTCAGCATGGTGCGCGTAAACCGCGTCTGTCTGATTACGGCGGTCAGTTACGTGAGAAGCAGAAAGTTCGTCGTATCTACGGTGTTCTGGAGCGTCAATTCCGTAACTATTATAAAGAAGCAGCTCGTCTGAAAGGCAACACAGGTGAAAACCTGCTGGTTCTGCTGGAAGGCCGTCTGGATAACGTAGTTTATCGTATGGGCTTTGGTGCCACTCGTGCTGAAGCACGTCAGCTGGTTAGCCATAAAGCTGTTATGGTAAATGGCCGCGTTGTTAACATCGCTTCTTATCAGGTTTCTCCGAATGATGTTGTCAGCATCCGTGAGAAAGCCAAAAAGCAATCTCGCGTGAAAGCCGCTCTGGAGCTGGCTGAACAGCGTGAAAAGCCAACCTGGCTTGAAGTTGATGCAGCGAAGATGGAAGGTGTGTTCAAGCGTCAGCCTGAACGTACAGATCTGTCTGCGGACATTAACGAGCACCTGATCATCGAGCTTTACTCTAAATAAAGCTTGAGTACCAAAGAGAGGACACAATGCAGGGTTCTGTGACAGAGTTTCTAAAACCGCGCCTGGTAGATATCGAGCAAGTGAGTTCGACGCACGCCAAGGTGACCCTTGAGCCTTTAGAGCGTGGCTTTGGCCATACTCTGGGTAATGCACTGCGCCGTATTCTGCTTTCTTCCATGCCGGGTTGCGCGGTGACCGAGGTTGAAATTGATGGTGTACTTCATGAGTACAGCACCAAAGAGGGAGTACAGGAAGATATCCTGGAAATCCTGCTCAACCTGAAAGGGCTGGCGGTGAGAGTTCAGGGTAAAGATGAAGTCATTCTGACCCTGAATAAATCTGGCATTGGCCCTGTGACTGCAGCCGATATCACCCATGATGGTGATGTCGAAATCGTCAAGCCACAGCATGTAATTTGCCACCTGACTGATGAAAACGCTTCTGTTAGTATGCGTATCAAAATTCAGCGTGGTCGTGGTTATGTGCCGGCTTCTGCCCGAATTCATTCGGAAGAAGATGAGCGCCCGATTGGTCGTTTATTAGTCGATGCTTGCTACAGCCCTGTAGATCGTATTGCCTACAATGTTGAAGCAGCTCGTGTTGAGCAACGTACCGACCTGGACAAGCTGGTCATCGAAATGGAAACCAACGGCACAATCGATCCTGAAGAGGCGATTCGTCGTGCGGCAACCATCCTGGCAGAACAACTGGACGCTTTTGTTGACTTACGTGATGTACGTCAGCCAGAAGTTAAAGAAGAGAAACCAGAATTCGATCCGATCTTGCTGCGCCCTGTTGACGATCTGGAATTGACTGTCCGCTCTGCTAACTGCCTTAAGGCAGAAGCTATCCACTACATCGGTGATCTGGTACAACGTACTGAGGTTGAGCTTCTTAAGACGCCTAACCTTGGGAAAAAATCTCTTACCGAGATCAAAGACGTGCTGGCTTCGCGTGGACTGTCACTGGGCATGCGCCTGGAAAACTGGCCACCGGCAAGCATTGCTGATGAGTAACCGGATCACAGGTTAAGGTTTCACTGAGAAGGATAAGGTCATGCGCCATCGTAAGAGTGGTCGTCAACTGAACCGTAACAGCAGCCATCGCCAGGCTATGTTCCGTAACATGGCTGGTTCATTGGTTCGTCATGAGATCATCAAGACGACTCTGCCGAAAGCCAAAGAGCTGCGTCGTGTAGTTGAGCCGCTGATTACTCTTGCCAAGACCGACAACGTAGCTAATCGTCGTCTGGCATTCGCACGTACTCGTGATAACGAGATCGTTGCAAAACTGTTTAATGAACTGGGCCCGCGTTTCGCGAGCCGTGCAGGTGGTTACACTCGTATTCTGAAGTGTGGCTTCCGCGCTGGAGACAACGCTCCGATGGCATACATCGAGCTGATTGATCGTCCGGAAGTTCAGGCAGAAGCAACTGCAGAGTAATTTGCAGAAATTAAAAGACCCGCTACGGCGGGTTTTTTATTGTCTGAACAAAAGTGAAGTGCAAAACTGTGATATCAGAGACGACACGGGAGATGTTTCATGTGGCTGATTGACCAACTGGCGGAACGGCATATTCAGGCAGCACTGAATAAGGGGGAGCTTTCCGGGCTTAGCGGCGAAGGTAAACCACTTCAGCTTGATGATGACAGCCAGATTCCTCAGGAATTACGTACCGCTTACCGGTTATTAAAGAATTCGGGTTATCTGCCTCCTGAGCTGGAAGCAAGGCGCGAAGCTCTTGAACTGGCAGATCTTTTGCAACACCTGGATCCTGATGATCATCAGGCCGCTGAATATCATAAACAGCTGCGTCTGCTGGAGTTGAAACTACATCAGGCAGGTCTGAGCACAGAATTTCTTTATGATCGTCACTATGGCGATACTATTATCCGGAATTTAAAGGGCAAAACTGAATAAAGGAAAAGATATGAGTACCTATCGACATCGCAAAGGTGTTATTGCTGATAATGCACTGCAGGCATTGCTTTATGATCCTCTGTTCAGGCAGAGAAGAGAGAACAATAAAAAAGGAAAAGGAAGTTACCGGCGTAAAACTAGGGATAACCGTCAGTGCGGAGAGAGTAATGAAAAAAATATTTTTCATTACTCTCTTTTTTTTAATAAAAAAAAGCCGCTATATCATTGATATAACGGCTTACTTTTAGCCGGTAATTATTTTTTTTCTTTTAATAAATCACGGATTTCTGTCAGCAAGACTTGTTCAGCACTCGGTCCTTTTGCTGCAGGTTCTGCTTTTTTATACAGTTTGTTCATCATTTTTATCGCGATAAAAATCGCAAACGCAACAATCACAAAATCAAAAACAGATTGCAGAAAAACACCATATCCCATGACAACCGCTGGCGTCGTACCATCGGCGGCTTTCAGTACCCACTTGAATTGACTGAAATCGACTCCGCCAATCAGCAGCCCCAATGGCGGCATAATAATATTCGCGACCAGTGAAGAGACAATTTTACCGAAGGCTGCACCGATGATGACACCGACAGCAAGGTCAACAACATTTCCACGCATGGCAAAATCGCGAAATTCTTTGAAAAAACTCATATTATCCCCTGATCTAAAACTAAGTAGTTCTGTTTACGTTAACTATGATATTAGTTAATTAGTGCTTATTTTTCCATATTTGCCATAAAACTCTTTTACGCAGCTTGATGATCTGACGTGTTGCTGGCCGGGCTTCCTTGCGGTGACATCACATCCGTATCCTGGTTATCTGCATCCCCGAAGATACGGCCAGCAGCTGGCGGCTGCTGGCTGATATTCTGGTTAGAGAAAAAACGGACTCGGCTGGAATAGTTTCTCGACATCAGGCACAAATTTTTTGTCAGTCAGGAACATAATGACATGGTCACCTTGTTCGATACGGACATTATCATTCGCTATCATTACTTCCTCACCACGGACTACGGCGCCGATAATGGTCGCCGGTGGCAATTTTATCTCACTGATCATACGGCCAACGACCCGTGAGGTAGTTTCATCACCATGTGCGATAGCTTCGATGGCTTCAGCAATACCACGCCGCAGGGAAGAAACGCCGACAATATCTGCTTTCCGGACATGCCCGAGCAGTGCAGAGATAGTGGCTTGTTGCGGAGAAATCGCAATATCAATGACGCTTCCCTGCACCAGGTCGACGTAAGCACGTCGCTGGATCAGAACCATGGCTTTTTTGGCACCCATTTTTTTAGCCAGCATGGCGGACATGATATTAGCTTCATCATCATTGGTGACCGCAATAAACAGATCGATCTGATCGATATGTTCTTCTGCGAGTAACTCCTGGTCCGATGCATCACCATAGAAGACGATAGTATCATTCAGCAGTTCAGCCAGTTCTGCCGCACGTTCAGCATTTCGTTCAATCAGCTTAACGCTGTATTGTTTTTCCAGTTGCTGTGCCAGCCCGAAGCCGATATTACCGCCACCGACCAGCATGATCCGTTTATAAGGTTTTTCCAGCCGCTGCATTTCACTCATCACTGCACGGATATGCTGATTGGCCGTAATGAAGAACACTTCATCACCCGCTTCAATGATAGTTGAACCCTGAGGACGGATAGGCCGATCCTGGCGAAAAATAGCAGCAACCCGGCTTTCGATATGTGGCATATGTTCCCGCATCACTGATAGCGGATTGCCAATCAGTGGTCCGCCGTAATAGGCTTTGACTACCGCAAGGCTGACTTTGCCTTCAGCGAAGTTAACCACCTGCAGTGCGCCCGGATATTGGATCAGGCGGTATATGCTATCGATCACCAATTGCTCAGGAGAAATAAGATGATCAATAGGGATCGCCTCAGGGATAAATAATTTATCATTATCACGCAGATATTCCGCCGCCCGGATCCGCGCGATCCGGTTGGGAGTATTAAATAATGAATACGCTATCTGGCAGGCGACCATATTGGTTTCATCTGAACTGGTTACGGCAACCAGCATATCTGCATCTTCAGCCCCTGCCTCCCGTAAGACCCTGGGATGGGATGCCTGGCCAGTGACTACACGTAAATCGAATTTATCCTGCAGCTGGCGCAGTCTTCCCGGGTCAGTATCCACAACAGTGATATCGTTATTTTCCCCCACCAGATTTTCTGCCAGTGTTCCGCCGACCTGCCCGGCGCCAAGGATAATAATTTTCATCGTCGTTTCACTCTTATGGGTTATGCGGTTTTGATCAGTTTAGCGTAGAAAAAACCATCACCGCCATCCTGCTGTGGGAACACCTGTAAACCATTAATATCACCACCCGGCAGTGAAACAGGCTGTGCTTCAGGATGGCGTTGCAGAAAGGCAGCTATCTGTAAATGGTTTTCCTGCGGCAGTACGGAGCAGGTTGCATAAACCAGTGTTCCGCCGGCTTTCAGGTGTGGCCATACAGCGTCCAGTATTTGCGCCTGTAATGTCGCCAGCTCATCAATATCACTGTCGCGGCGCAGCCACTTTATATCCGGGTGACGGCGAATAACACCGGTAGCAGAGCAGGGGGCATCCAGTAAAATACGGTCAAATTGACGTTCACCGCACCAGTCTGCCGGGGTTCTTCCGTCCCCCTGTTTTACTTCGGCTTGCATTTGCAGCCGTGCAAGATTTTCAGTGACGCGGCTCAAACGTTGTTCATCAACATCGACAGCCAAAACCCTGGCATCCGGCGCTATCTCGAGAATATGCGTTGTCTTACCGCCCGGGGCTGCACACAGATCGAGGATATCTTCGTTATCCTGCGGGGCCAGATATTGCGCACAACGTTGTGCTGATAAGTCCTGTACCGTCACCCATCCTGCAGAAAATCCGGGTAACTGATGTACTGCTGCGGGTTTTTCCAGCCGGACGCCATCGACAGATAAATCGTCGCTAAAGCCAGTCATTCCTTCCGCAGCCAGTAACTTCAGCCATTGATCACGTGAATGATGCTGGCGGTTAACTCTGAGCCACATCGGCGGGCGCTGATTGTTAGCATCGATAATCTGCTGCCATTGTGCTGGCCAGCTGGTTTTTAGCCGTTTAATTAACCATGAAGGATGCAGCAGATTGACACTTTGTCCGGTTAATTCTTCCAGTAGTTCTGTCTGACGGCGCTGAAACTGACGTAAGACCCCGTTTATCAGTCCTTTCAGGCTCTGTCTTTTGAGAACCACAGCACCTTCAACGGTTTCTGCGAGGATGGCATGGGGCGGGATACGGGTATACAGCATCTGATAAATACCGACCATCAGCAGGTAGTGTATCGTCCGTTGTTTACCGGTCATTGGCCGTTCCATTAGCTTACCAATCAGGGCATCTAACTGTGGCAGCGTCCGGGCGATACCGAAACAGATTTCCTGTAACAGTGCACTGTCTTTATCACTGAGCCCCTTTTGTGCCGCAGGCAATATGGTACCCAGTGACTGGCCTTTATCGACCACCTGCTCAATCAGCCGTGCTGCCAGACTGCGCAGGTTTGTTGTTTTTTTCATGAGATATCTTCAACGGGCCGGCGTTGCCGGCAGGTTTCGTGTCCTCAGGCCAGGACAGTACCAGAAGTGAACCATTCCTGACGTGAGTTAAGCAGATCTTTGGCTGGCATCGCTTTTTTACCCGCGGGCTGCAGGATTTCCAGTTGCAGTACACCTTCTGCAGTGGCGACTTGTATACCCTGTTTGTCAGACTGTACGATTGTCCCTGGCTGTACGTCCTGATGGGGAAGTACCGTGGCCAGCCATACTTTGACCGGTTGTTCATCAACCATAAAGTAACTCACCGGCCAGGGATTAAAGGCCCGGATACACCTTTCCAGCTGTTTGGCGGACAGATTCCAGTCCAGTCTGGCTTCTTCTTTACTGAGTTTACTTGCATAGGTTGCCAGGGAATCATCCTGCTTTTCCGCGACAGCAGTTCCGTTGGCAAGCTGTTGCAGGGTTTGCAGCATCCCTTGCGGGCCCAGTTGTGCCAGCGAATCATACAGCGAAGCACTGGTATCCTGCGGGGTTATCGGGCAATTAAGCCTGAGTAACATGTCACCGGTATCCAGGCCGATATCCATCTGCATGATGGTTATACCTGTATGCTGATCTCCAGCCCAGAGTGCACGCTGGATAGGCGCAGCACCACGCCAGCGCGGCAGTAATGAACCGTGAACATTAATACATCCCAGACGTGGCATATCGAGAACCGCCTGTGGTAATAACAAGCCATACGCGACAACCACCATGATGTCGGCATCCAGGCCGGCGATTAATTGCTGATTTTCCTGCTGACGTAAGGACGCTGGCTGGAAAACGGGAACCTGATGAGATTCCGCCAGGGCTTTCACCGGGCTGGCAACTAACTTTTTACCGCGGCCGGCAGGGCGGTCTGGCTGAGTAAAGACACCGACGATCTGATGTTCAGATGCAAACAGCGCGTCAAGATGACGCGCTGCAAAATCAGGTGTGCCGGCAAAAATGATTTTTAACGAATCGGACACAATCACCCCTTATGCGGGTTTCAGGACGCCCTGGACGTTTGCCGGGCAAGTTTTTCCAGTTTCTGACGGATACGCTGACGTTTCAGCGGCGACAGATAATCGACAAATAATTTACCCATCAGATGATCCATTTCATGCTGAATGCAGATTGCCAGCAGGCCATCGGTTTCCAGCTCGTAGGATTCACCGTCACGGTTCAGGGCACGGATCTTCACCCGTTCAGCCCTGGGTACCAGTGCGCGTTGTTCAGGAATGGAAAGACAACCTTCCTCAATTCCGGTTTCGCCACTTTTTTCCAGTAATTCAGGGTTTATCAGTACCAGCTGTTGCTCCCGGTTCTCGGAAACATCAATCACAATAATGCGCTGATGGATATCGACCTGAGTTGCAGCCAGACCGATACCTTCTTCGGCATACATAGTCTCGAACATGTCGTCGACAATGCGCTGAATATCTTTATTTACTTCTTTTACTGGCGCAGCAACTGTACGGAGTCGCTCGTCAGGGAAATGTAATACCTGTAAGACTGACATAAATTTCCGGATATTTATTCATGATATTTTAATTGACTGCCTTATATTGTAGACGTTTCATCAGGTGATTGACAGTATTGCCGCAGGGATAAAGCGTCTGTCAGAGGGATCGCCGGATGGATAGAACAGAGAAATGGTTACGCCTTGCTGCGGTCCGGGGCCTGAAGCATACAGCCAGGCTGGCAGTCATTTATCAGCTTGAAGATCAGCCGGTAATAACTGAAGCTTTTCTGCAGTCACTCCTTCTGACACCACAACAATGCCAGCAGTTTTTTAGTGTCAGTGAAACCGGGCTTACACTGACCCGAAAATGGCTTGATACTGAAAATCATCATCTGGTGTGCTTTTCTGATACCAGATATCCGCATTTACTGGCAGAGACAACAGGAGGGCCGTTGTGTCTGTTTGTCGAAGGCGATCCGGCAGTACTTTCTTCACCTCAGCTGGCAATTGTTGGCAGCCGGCAATGTACCAGATACGGTCAGCACTGGACTGAATGCTTTTCCCGGGCCTTATCTCTGAGCGGGCTGACACTGACCAGCGGACTCGCACTGGGAGTTGACAGCATAGCCCATCGTGCTGCTTTAGCCTCCGACGGGAAAACGGTAGCAGTGCTGGGCAGCGGGTTAATGAATATCTATCCGCGCCAGCACTGGCAGCTTAGCCGTGACATCATCCTGCAGGGCGGAGCAATAGTTTCTGAATTTCCTCTGACGGCAGCACCACACCCCGGGAACTTTCCCCGGCGTAACCGGATAATCAGTGGCCTGAGCCTGGGGGTGCTGGTGACAGAAGCTGTGCTGAAAAGTGGATCATTAATTACGGCCCGTTATGCGTTAGAACAAAACCGTAACCTGTATGCCTTGCCCGGTGCGCTGGCTAAACCTGAAAGCGAAGGAACGCACTGGCTTATCCAGCAGGGGGCGTTACTGGTGACCCACCCGAATGATGTGCTGGAAGATTTACAAACCGGTTATCATTCTTTGCTGTTTTCTGCGGTTGAACAAATAAATTCATCAGAGTATGACACTGTTCCATTGCCATTTGCTGGTGTGTTGGCTAACGTAGATGATGAGGTTACACCTGTTGACGTCGTCGCTGAACGTGCCGGCCAACCTGTGCCAGTTATCGCCACTGCGTTATTAGAACTGGAGTTAGCAGGATGGATCGCAGCTGTACCCGGCGGCTATGTCCGTTTAAGGAGGGCATGCCATGTTCGACGTACTTATGTACTTGTTTGAGACTTATATTCATACCGGGACTGACACGCAGGTTGACCAGGGGAAGCTGACGGATGATCTTACTGACGCGGGCTTTGAGCAGGACGATATTGCCAATGCCCTGAGCTGGCTGGAGAAACTGGCTGATTATCAGGAAGGGCTGGTCGAGCCTATCCGGATGGCGTGCGATCCGCTGTCGATGCGTATTTATACACCTGAAGAGTGTCAGAAGCTTGATGCAGACTGTCGCGGATTTTTGCTGTTCCTGGAGCAGATCCGGGTACTGAATCTTGAAACCCGTGAAATGGTTATTGAGCGGGTAACCGCTCTGGATACCCGGGAATTTGAACTTGATGACCTGAAGTGGGTGGTCCTGATGGTATTGTTTAATATTCCGGGATGTGAAGATGCGTATCAGCAAATGGAAGAGTTACTTTTCGATGCTAATGACAGTATTCTCCACTGATAATATCTTCTGTGTAGTGAAATTATGACTAAAACAGCACTGTTTGCTGTGCACCATCAGGAAAATTGCCCCGTCTGCGGGGCTGAATTAGTGATTCGTTCTGGTAAGCACGGCCCTTTTACCGGATGTTCGGCTTATCCTGAATGTGATTATATCCGTCCTCTGGGACCGCGGAGTGATGGTCACGTTATTAAAATTCTTGAAGGCATTCCTTGCCCTGAGTGCGGCGCAGATAAAGCGCTGCGTCAGGGACGCTACGGGATGTTTATTTGCTGCAGCCATTACCCGGACTGCACACATAGCGAAACTATCGACCAGCCGGATGATACCGGAATTTCCTGTCCACAGTGCCAGCAGGGTGAACTGGTTCAGCGTCGTTCCCGTTACGGTAAATATTTCCACGCCTGTAGCCGTTACCCTGATTGCCAGTTTGTCGTGAATACCCGGCCGGTCGCCGGAGAATGCCCTGCATGTCATTTTCCTTTGTTAACAGAAAAGAAGACAGCTAAAGGCGTACGTTTAATTTGTGCCAGTAAAGTGTGCGGCAAGCCCGTCGCCGAAGATAACCAGGAAAAATAGCGTCCATTATGTCGACTGATTCAGTTTCAGATTCTTTGCAATATTGTGTTGAGCAATTACATAACAATGAGGTTATCGCCTACCCGACCGAAGCAGTATTCGGTCTGGGATGTGATCCGGACAGTGAGCAGGCGGTAATGGCTTTGCTGGCGTTAAAAAAACGCCCTGCAGAAAAAGGATTGATCCTTATTGCCGCGAACTATCAGCAACTGTTTCCTTATATAAGTGATGAACGACTGACGACAGAACAACGAGAACGAATGTTTTCTCACTGGCCGGGGCCGGTGACATTTGTGGTTCCTTCAACAGCTCCGGGCTGGCTCAGAGGACGTTTTGATTCACTGGCTGTAAGGGTCAGTGACCATCCCGGTGTGCAGCAGCTATGCCTGGCTTTTGGTAAACCACTGGTTTCTACCAGTGCGAACTTATCCGGTCAGGAACCCTGCCGGAATATCCGGGAAGTGGCGGAACAGTTTGGTACGGATTTTCCTGTATTAAACGATGTGACCGGCGGGCGTAACAATCCTTCAGAAATCCGGAATGTTATTACCGGTGAACTTATCCGGCAGGGGTAACGCATGGACGATTTTGTTGTTTTTGGAAATCCGGTTAATCACAGTAAATCGCCTTTTATCCATCAGCTGTTTGCCGCACAGACAGGAGTCCCGCATAGCTACGGACGGATATGTGCACCTGTTGATCAGTTTGTATCGACAGCCAGTGTCTTTTTCAGTGAGGGAGGGAAGGGAGCAAATGTCACTTTACCTTTCAAGCAGGAAGCCTGTGCCATGGCGGACGAACTGACAGAACGTGCCGCATTATCAAAAGCGGTTAATACATTAAAGAAACTGCCTGATGGAAAACTGCTGGGTGATAATACCGATGGCATAGGTTTGCTCAGCGATCTGCAACGATTGCAGATGATTACTCCCGACTCACATATTCTGCTGGTGGGCGCTGGCGGGGCGGCGAGGGGCGTGATTCTGCCGTTGCTCGCATTCGGTTGCAGGATAACTATAACTAACCGTACTCTCTCCAGAGCAGAAACGCTGGTCGAAACTTACGGTCATGCAGGAACGATTATTGCCAGTGAACATAACTCGCTGCAGCACGGCTATGATCTGATTATTAATGCAACATCCAGCGGGGTAAAGGGCGAAGTTCCCCGACTTCCCGACACGGTCTTCAGCAGCACGACGCAGTGTTACGATATGTTCTACCAGCAGGGTAATACTCCTTTTCTGAGCCTTGCGGCACAGCAAGGGGCGGGGGTATGTGCTGATGGGATAGGGATGCTGGTGGCACAGGCAGCACATTCATTTATGTTATGGCACGGTGTCATGCCCGATATCAAACCCGTGATCGACGCTGTGAAAGAAGCATTACGGCCATGAATCAGGCATTACAATTCCCGGACCGTGAAGAGTGGGATGAGGTCAGACAGGCCGTATGTTTTCCTGCTTTATATCAGGGGATGCAGCTTCACTGTGCTATCACCGCTGCTGACCTTCGCCATAGATTTGGTGAAGGTCAGCCACTTAAACTGTTCCGTCAGCATCGCTGGGACATCGAAGATGATATGGAATCGCGGATAATCGCCGGTACTGACGATGATTATGGCTGGTTCTGGTTATCTTCGGACAGATAGTTATTTTTCCATTTAACGTAGTTTGCTGTGGAATACAGCAGCCCCTGCTTTTCGTCGTCTGTCAGACGACGAATTTGCTTTACGGGGCTTCCCAGATACAGGTAGCCGCTTGCCAGTCGTTTGCCTGGCGGAACCAGACTCCCTGCCCCGATCATGACATCTTCTTCTATATATGCACCATCCAGCAAAATTGAACCCATTCCGACCAGTACCCGATTCCCGATAGTGCAGCCATGTAGCATAGCTTTATGTCCGACAGTAACATCATCGCCAATTATCAGTGGGTGACCTTGCGGATTATTTATGGAACAGTGGCTGACATGCAAAACACTGCCATCCTGAATATTACTGCGTTTACCGATAGCTATCTTATTTACATCACCCCGTATCACAACCAGTGGCCAGATACTGACATCATCACCAATAATGACATTGCCTGTCACAACGCTGGAGGGATCGATCATAACGTCTGCGCCGGTTTGTGGTGAATATCCCTGGTATTGACGTAACGGATTAACGGACATAACAGAAACTCCATTATTGCTCTTTCACTGATACCGGCAGGGGAAATATGAGTTTTCCCTCTTACGGCGACGCTTTTACCCGGTGTTATATTTAAAGAACAGCATACAAAATAAGACGCTGCGCATTCCCTGAAGCTGTCTGTATTGGTCGTTATTGTGTTTAATTCCGCGAATAAAACCGGTAAATGACCACTAAACAGACACACTGTGCAGGTTTATACACCGATCGGGGTGAAACTTCACCAGTCAGTAATTAATTTAAAATAAACCCTTGCCAGAAAAAATTAACTCCCTATAATGCGCATCCACTGACACGGCA
>NZ_JAERJP010000031.1 GCF_018257575.1 Tatumella sp. JGM91
GATACCGGGATAATGACTACTTCTTCCTGAAGATAAAAGCAGCGTTCCCCGGTAAAACGCGATGAACCAAAAAAAAGAGGCTGCAACACCAGGTTGCAGCCTCTTTTATCCGTAAGACGGATCACTGTGACACAGGCCGGTTAAGACTCTTTACCGCCACGTGATGCACGTTTACGATCGTTCTCAGTCAGATGACGTTTACGGATACGTACTGAAGTCGGAGTAACTTCAACCAGTTCGTCATCATCGATGAATTCCAGCGCCTGCTCCAGCGACATTTTGATCGCCGGTACCAGGGTAGTGGCTTCATCAGTACCGGAAGCACGCATGTTGGTCAGTTTTTTACCGGTCAGGCAGTTCACGGTCAGGTCGTTTGAACGTGAGTGAATACCGATGATCTGGCCTTCATAAACTTCAGCACCGTGACCCAGGAACAGCTTACCGCGGTCCTGCAGGCTGTACAGTGCGAACGCAACCGCTTTACCCTGACCGTTAGAGATCAGTACACCGTTCTGGCGCTGACCTACTTCACCCTGACGCAGATCACCGTAGTGGCTGAACGTTGAGTACAGCAGACCGGTACCTGAAGTCATGGTCATGAATTCGTTACGGAAACCAATCAGACCACGGCTTGGGATTTCATAGTCCAGACGCACACGACCTTTACCATCCGGGTCCATGTTTTTCAGGTCGCCTTTACGCTCACCCATCGCCTGCATTACCGAACCCTGATGGGTTTCTTCGATATCCAGGGTCACGTTCTCGTAAGGTTCCTGTTTACGTCCGTCGATTTCACGGAAGATAACTTTCGGACGAGATACCGCCAGTTCGAAACCTTCACGACGCATGTTTTCGATCAGTACTGACAGGTGCAGTTCACCACGACCGGAAACACGGAAAGCATCGGCATCTTCAGTTTCTTCAACGCGCAGCGCAACGTTGTGAACCAGTTCTTTCTTCAGACGATCAAGGATCTGACGTGAAGTCACGTATTTACCTTCTTTACCACAGAATGGTGAGGTATTTACGCAGAAGAACATGCTGACGGTAGGTTCATCGACAGTCAGTGCTGGCAGAGCTTCGACATTCTGTGGATCACAGATAGTGTCGGAGATGTTCAGTTCGCCCAGACCGGTAATCGCAATAATGTCACCGGCTTCTGCTTCGGTGCTTTCGATACGCTCAAGACCCAGGTGGCCCAGAACTTTACCGACTTTACCGTTACGGGTTTTACCTTCAGCATCAATCACCGTCACCTGCTGGTTCGGTTTGACTTTACCGCGTTTGATACGGCCAATCCCGATAACACCCAGGTAATTGTTATAATCCAGCTGAGAAACCTGCATCTGTAACGAACCATTCAGGTCAACGTTTGGCGCAGGGACATGCTTAACGATAGCTTCATACAGTGGCGTCATATCTTCAGCCATCTCTGCATGGTCATCGCCAGCAATTCCCTGGATAGCCGATGCATAAATGATCGGGAAATCCAGTTGTTCGTCGGTCGCATCCAGGTTAACGAACAGGTCAAAGACCTGGTCAACAACCCAGTCAGGACGCGCGCCCGGACGGTCAATTTTGTTAATAACCACAATGGGCTTCAGACCGTGAGCAAATGCTTTCTTGGTCACGAAGCGCGTCTGTGGCATCGGGCCATCAATCGCATCCACTACCAGCAGAACAGAGTCTACCATCGACATGACGCGCTCAACTTCTCCGCCGAAGTCGGCGTGTCCCGGCGTATCAACGATGTTGATCCGATAGTCATTCCACTTAATTGCAGTGTTTTTCGCGAGGATGGTAATCCCACGCTCTTTCTCCAAATCGTTGGAGTCCATCACACGTTCAGTTGCTTCAGTACGGGCATCAAAAGTACCAGACTGTTGTAACAGCTTGTCAACCAGGGTCGTTTTTCCATGGTCAACGTGCGCGATGATGGCGATATTACGCAAATTTTCGATCACAGCTTTGCCTCAGGCATTAGAAATAGCGCGCTATTGTACACGGATTAGTCGAAAGACTGAATATGTTCACAGTATTCGTTGAAACTTTCTCAGTGACTTTTTGTTATAGGTGATTATCGAAGCGGACAACGTTCATTTTTAGTGCAAATGTCGCCCGTGTTTTATAGATTGCACTATAATAGTGCACACCGGCGGCCGGCAATGGATCATAATGGTGCAGTGAGCCATCGCGGTGCATCGCAGAAACCGGACAGGAAACCCGTCAGTACACCGTTTTACGAAAAAATATAAAGTTGGCACAGTTTTCGCTTTGTATTTCGCAGGCAAAAGACAACGATTTCAAAATAGCTGGAACGACTGTCTGGAACATTGTTCAGGAAAAGCGCGGCGCCTCGTGATCTCTTCCCGGGACAGGTTCTCTACCACGACAACAATGAATATTGCAGGAGAGTTGAGTATGTCCGTTGAACACGTTCTCTCATTGATGAACGAACACGAAGTTAAGTTTGTTGATCTGCGTTTTACTGACAGTAAAGGCAAAGAGCAGCATGTCACCATCCCTGCTCATCAGGTTAACGAAGACTTCTTTGAAGAAGGCAAAATGTTCGATGGTTCATCCATCGGCGGCTGGAAAGGGATTAACGAATCAGACATGGTGCTGATGCCGGATGCGACTACCGCTGTCCTGGACCCGTTCTTCGAAGATCCGACCCTGATCATTCGTTGTGATATCCTGGAACCCGGCACTCTGCAAGGCTACGATCGCGACCCGCGCTCTATTGCTAAACGCGCCGAAGACTTCCTGCGTTCTTCCGGTATTGCCGACACCGTACTGTTCGGACCTGAGCCAGAGTTTTTCCTGTTTGATGACGTACGTTTCGGTGCCACCATGTCCGGTTCTCACGTGGCTATCGATGATATCGAAGCCGCATGGAACACCGGCAAAGCCTACGAAGGCGGTAACAAAGGTCACCGTCCGGGCGTTAAAGGCGGCTACTTCCCGGTACCTCCGGTCGATTCAGCCCAGGATATCCGTTCAGCCATGTGTCTGACCATGGAACAAATGGGTCTGGTTGTCGAAGCTCATCACCATGAAGTGGCCACCGCAGGCCAGAATGAAGTGGCAACCCGCTTCAACACCATGGTGAAAAAAGCTGACGAAATTCAGATTTATAAGTATGTGGTACATAACGTAGCGCACGCTTACGGCAAGACTGCCACCTTTATGCCAAAACCAATGTTTGGTGATAACGGTTCAGGTATGCACTGCCATATGTCACTGTCTAAAGACGGTAACAACCTGTTCTCCGGCGACAAATACGGCGGCCTGTCTGAAACTGCCCTGTTCTATATCGGCGGTATCATCAAGCATGCGAAAGCAATTAACGCCCTGACCAACCCGACCACCAACTCGTACAAACGTCTGGTTCCGGGTTATGAAGCACCGGTCATGCTGGCATACTCTGCCCGTAACCGTTCTGCATCAATTCGTATTCCTGTGGTTGCCAGCCCGAAAGCACGTCGTATCGAAGCCCGTTTCCCGGATCCGGCAGCAAACCCATACCTGGCCTTCTCAGCACTGCTGATGGCCGGCCTGGACGGAATCATCAACAAAATCCATCCTGGCGATGCGATGGATAAGAACCTGTATGATCTGCCTCCGGAAGAAGAAGCTGAAATTCCAAAGGTTGCCGGCTCTCTGGAAGAAGCACTGAATGCACTGAACGAAGACCGCAGCTTCCTGACCCGTGGTGGTGTTTTCACTGATGATACTATCGATGCTTACATTGCACTGCGCAAAGAAGATGATGACCGCGTACGCATGACGCCGCATCCGGTAGAATTCGAACTTTACTACAGCGTTTAATCTCTCTTGTAGTGTTGTTGCCGTGGAAAATATTAGCCCATCTCCGGATGGGCTTTTTTCTCCGCCAATTCAGCAGTAAACGCACTCTCCGCGGCAGTGACCGCCGCTGTAGTCACTTTTTATTGTCCGGAAATAATCATTAATACCCGCCAGACTATAGGTCAGAATACGATAAAATAAAGGGTTTTAGCGGCTGAATACGGAGAAGAACACATGATAACCAACACACCGCCCGATGCCGTGCAGATACTCAACTCTCTCATCAACAGTGTGTTAGTGGTCGATAGCCATCTGGTGATCCATTACGCGAACCCGGCAGCCCAGCAGTTGCTGGCGCAGAGTTCCCGTAAACTGTTCGGCACTCCGCTTCCGGACCTGACCGGCTACTTCTCCTTAAATATTGAGGTGATGCTCGACAGCCTGAAACAAGGCCTCGGTTTTACGGACAGCGAAGTCACGATTGTGGTTGATGGCCGGGCACATATCATGTCTCTGACCGCCCAGCAGTATCCGGGCGAGAAAATTCTGCTGGAAATGGCACCGATGGATAACCAGCGCCGTCTTAGCCAGGAGCAAATACAGCATGCACAACAGGTTGCTGCCCGTGACCTGGTGCGCGGACTGGCCCATGAAATTAAAAATCCGCTTGGCGGATTGCGCGGTGCCGCTCAGCTACTCTCGCGGGCGCTGCCGGACCCGTCGTTAAACGAATACACCAAAGTTATTATTGAACAGGCCGACCGGTTACGTAATCTGGTCGACCGGCTGCTCGGCCCGCAGCAACCGGGAATGCATGTCACCCAGAGCATACACCAGGTTGCTGAGCGTATTGTTAACCTGGTCTCCATGGAGTTACCGGATAACGTTTCGCTGGTCAGGGACTATGATCCGAGTTTACCGGAGCTGGCCCATGACCCGGACCAGATTGAACAGGTGCTGCTGAACGTGGTGCGTAATGCCCTGCAGGCCTTAGGCGAACAGGGCGGGACTATTACCCTGCGAACCCGTACTGCGTTTCAGCTGACCCTGCACGGTGTGCGTTACCGGCTGGTAGCCCGTATTGATATCGAAGATGACGGGCCGGGGATCCCCCAGCAACTGCAGGACACATTGTTTTACCCCATGGTGAGTGGACGTGAAGGAGGCACCGGTCTTGGATTATCCATTGCCCGCAGCCTGATAGATCAACACTCAGGAAAAATAGAATTTAACAGTTGGCCGGGACATACCGAATTTTCGATATTCCTGCCGATTCGCCAGTGAGGTTTCCATGCAACGAGGGATAGTCTGGATCGTCGATGACGATAGCTCCATCCGCTGGGTGCTTGAACGAGCGCTCACTGGAGCCGGTTTAAGTTGTACAACGTTTGAAAACGGTGATGAAGTACTGGATGCGCTGGCCACCAAAACGCCGGATGTCTTACTGTCCGATATCCGGATGCCGGGTATGGACGGGCTGGCGTTACTGAAACAAATTAAAAAACGCCATCCGATGCTGCCGGTCATCATAATGACCGCCCATTCGGACCTGGACGCGGCAGTCAGCGCTTATCAGCAAGGGGCTTTCGATTACCTGCCGAAACCCTTTGATATCGACGAAGCGGTGGCTCTGGTCGAACGGGCCATCAGCCATTATCAGGAACAGCAGCAGCCGCGTAATCAGCCGGTCAGCGGGCCGACAACGGATATTATCGGTGAAGCACCGGCAATGCAGGATGTGTTCCGTATTATCGGCCGCCTGTCCCGTTCGTCTATCAGTGTGCTGATTAACGGAGAATCCGGGACCGGTAAAGAACTGGTGGCACATGCCCTGCACCGCCACAGCCCGCGGGCAAAGTCACCCTTTATCGCGCTGAATATGGCCGCTATCCCCAAAGACTTAATCGAATCTGAACTGTTCGGCCATGAAAAGGGCGCTTTTACCGGGGCAAATGCCGTGCGCCAGGGACGTTTCGAACAGGCCGATGGCGGCACTCTGTTTTTAGATGAAATCGGTGATATGCCCCTTGATGTCCAGACCCGTTTACTGCGGGTGCTGGCCGACGGACAGTTTTACCGTGTCGGTGGCTACGCCCCGGTAAAAGTCGATGTGCGGATTATTGCGGCAACCCACCAGAATCTGGAACTGCGGGTGCAGGAAGGTAAATTCCGTGAAGACCTGTTCCACCGTCTGAATGTTATCCGTATCCACCTGCCCCCGCTCCGTGAACGCCGGGAAGATATTCCGCGGCTGGCACACTACTTTCTGCAGGTTGCAGCACGGGAACTCGGGGTGGAAACCAAAATCCTGCATCCGGAAACGGAAGCAGCCCTGACACGGCTGCACTGGTCAGGTAACGTCAGACAGCTGGAGAATACCTGTCGCTGGCTGACAGTGATGGCCGCAGGTCAGGAAGTACTGATACAGGACCTGCCGCCGGAGCTGTTCGAAACCAGCCCGCCGGATACACCGCTACAGGCTTCTCCGGACAGTTGGGCAACGTTACTGGCCCAGTGGGCGGACAGGGCTCTGCGTTCCGGTCATCAAAACCTGTTATCTGAAGCCCAGCCGGAAATGGAACGGACATTACTGACCACAGCTCTGCGCTATACCCAGGGACATAAGCAGGAAGCAGCCAGACTACTGGGCTGGGGGAGGAACACCCTTACCCGCAAACTGAAAGAGCTGGGCATGGAATAGCGTCCGCCCTCTGAGCCTGCAGGCACTGTCTGCAGGCTGTTTGGTTAAATCACCCGCGAATATTGCTGCTGGCGGACTCTGGTGCGCAGATAACGGTCGAAACACATACAAATATTGCGGATCAGTAAACGTCCGCGGGCCGTCACCCGCAGTTCGCGCTGCGACAGAGTAACCAGTCCGTCCTCAATAAACGGGGCCAGTAATTGCAGGTCTTCGGCGAAATAGTCTTCAAATACAATGCCCCACTGCTGCTCTGTCTGGCTGAAATTCAGGGTGAACTGGCAAATCAGTGCCTTAATGACGTCACGACGCAGGCAATCATCGCTACTGAGGCTGATACCCCGCCACAGGGCATTTCCCTGCGAGGCCACACGCTGGTGCCACTGGTTCAGGACTTTCTCGTTCTGCGCATAACTGTCGCCGATCATACTGATCGCAGACACCCCCATTCCCAGCAGATCTGTATCACCACAGGTGGTGTATCCCTGAAAATTCCGGTGCAGTACCCCGTTTCTCTGGGCTACCGCCAGTTCATCCTCCGGTAATGCAAAATGGTCCATACCAATAAACTGGTAACCGCCGGTGGTCAGGGTGTGGATAGTTTCCTGCAGAATAGCCAGCTTCTGCGCTGCATCCGGCAGGTCAGCACGGTGAATTTTACGCTGAGCAGCAAACAGTTCCGGCATATGGGCGTAATTAAACACGCTCAGGCGGTCGGGACGGAGTTCCAGTACCTTCTGTAAGGTAAACGCAAAACTGTCTGAGGTTTGCTTAGGCAGCCCGTAAATCAGGTCAATATTTCCCGACACAAACCCCAGAGCCCGTGCCCGGTCCATCAGTGCAAAAATAAAGGCTTCATCCTGCTCACGATTCACCAGCCGCTGGACCTGTTTATTAAAATCCTGCACCCCCATACTCAGCCGGTTAAAACCTTCGTCTTTAAGGTGATCGAGGACATCAAGCTCTATCTCCCGCGGGTCCAGTTCCAGCGACATCTCAGCCGAAGGGGAAAAGGTAAACTGCTGCCTTAACACGGCCATCAGCCGTGATATCTGTCGGGGGGTCAGAAATGTCGGTGTTCCGCCGCCCCAGTGCATCTGGGTGACAAGACGGTTTCTGAACAACGGTGCCCTGCTGCGGATTTCTGTTTCCAGACTATCGAGGTATTGGTCAGCTTTATGCGTCTGCCGGGTTACCTGTTTATTACAGCCACAGAAATAACAGAGCCGGTGGCAGAACGGAATATGGATATACAAGGACAGCGGGCGTTGCGGATAACGCTCAACAGCCTGCAGAAAGTGTTGTCCGGTAAAGTGCTGATCGAATTCCAGTGCTGTCGGATAAGACGTGTAGCGAGGGCCGGAGTAATTATATTTTTCGATGAGTGACTGATCCCACTCAATGCGTGGTAAAGACATATTCACTCCTTTCGATGACGGGGTCTGAAAGAAGCTCGCGTAGCGCCGGATAGCGGAGAAAGTTGCCTGCGGCCTAACCGCGATTTCAATCGGGACAGGCGACGTAGTTTACCCAATAACAACAGGATAAAACACGCATACAGCAGCGCAAAAATTGATCCCGGCCAAAACATAATGAAATATTCCAGGTTCGGACACAGGTAACGCCCTGTGTCCGGTCAGCACTCTTAGTTGCCCTTAAGTAAGCGGTACATATCTTCTTCCGCTTCCGGATCTTCTGCTGCGCTGCCATCGTCCAGATCAATACCCAGTTTTTCCATCAATACTTCGATGCGATCCAGAGTACTGTCCAGCCATGCCTGATCGTCTGTCGCCAGCTTTTCACCGTTTTCCAGCCGGTCGAGCAGCGCATCGAGGCGCGGGTTATTTTCCAGAGCGTCCAGCTCATCACGGGCACTCAGTGCCGGTGCAGCTTCACGGGGTTTGAGTGCCGGCTTTGCAGCAACCGGCCCTGCTGCCACTAACGGCACCGGCGTTTTACTGCCCAGACGCGGATCAGCGGCTTGTTTACCGCTGCGTTTACCTGCGCTCTGCTGCGCATCAGGGTTGCTGCGGTTACCCGATGACAGACCTTTACGTTTTTTCTGACGCTGGCGGTCACGGCCTTCCATATTCAGTTCAGCACGTGTTTTACGTTTATCGGCGGACTTACCCCGGGGGGATTTGGCGGGTTGTTTCATGGTGTTCAGTCTCAACTGTTTTTCTTTAGTATAGAATTGCGGCGAAATCTAGCAGAAACCAGCACAAGAAAAAAGCGACAGCTATCGCTGTCGCTCATTTCTGACTTTCTGCATAACAGAAAGCTGTGTATCTCACGTCCGGGTAAGATACTTATCTTATCCATCAGAGGTATTTCGTCCCGCTGCCTGTTCCGTGGCAGGTTGTGCCCGTCATCCGTTCCCTGAGCGATGAAGTCCCTGAGTCTCGTCCTGAGTGAGAAGTAATGTAGTCGATCTCTGAGATTCTGCAATCAGAAAACTATAATTCTGTCTGTCAGATCATATTTCCCTGATGATCTTTAAAATAAATTCACCTATCCCTGTGATGATTTCAGTAATGACTGACACAGCTAACCGCCGATCTGTTGCCGACTGTACCCGGTTCAGGGTACAGGCACTTTCCTGCTATAACAGGTATACTGCGGTTATTATCCTGAATTAATGATGCGGAGTTCGACCTTGTCTGGATGGAATTATCACGTTACCCATTTTGTTACCAGTGCCCCTGATATCCGCCACTTACCCACCGACAGTGGTGTGGAAGTGGCTTTTGCCGGACGTTCAAATGCCGGAAAATCAAGCGCATTAAACACCTTAACTAACCAGAAATCGCTGGCACGTACCAGTAAAACACCGGGCCGGACCCAGTTAATCAACCTGTTTGAAGTTGCCGACGGCATCCGGCTGGTCGACCTGCCCGGCTATGGTTACGCCGAAGTTCCGGAAGAGATGAAACTCAAATGGCAGCGCGCTTTAGCCGAGTATCTGCAAAAACGTGATTCCCTGAAAGGGCTGGTGGTTTTAATGGATATTCGTCATCCGATGAAAGAGCTCGATCAGCAAATGGTACAGTGGGCGGTCACCAGCCATATTCCGGTACTGGTGTTACTGACCAAAGCCGATAAGCTGGCATCGGGTGCCAGAAAAAAACAACTGAACCTGGTACGCGAACTGAGCCAGAAATTCGATGGGGATGTACAGATTGAGTTATTCTCCTCGCTGAAGAAATTAGGCGTCGATAAATTAACTCAGAAACTGGATAACTGGTTCAGTACGTATTCTATTACTGCCGAAGGTTTTGAAGAAAGTTAATCTTTCCCTGACGGTATTATCCGGATATTTCCGCAATAATTATTCCAATAAAAAACGCCCCGTTCACCTGAGTGAACGGGGCGGCTAATATTCAGCCAAATCCGATTACGTGAAGTAAAAGGTCTGAAAGATAGAACATCTTACCTCTGTACCCTACATCAGAAAATGTACCTGATTTTTTCAGACCAAGAAAGCATTTTCTCGGTGATTTCGGTGTTTTATTTCAAGGTAAATCACAAAAAAACATTAATACACTTGTAACTATTCAGAATTAATGCATGCCTGTTATAAAAACAATACTTTCCGGTAATTCAGATTAAAAAACTTTAAAAAATAATACTTTATCTTTTTTTTGCCCGCTGACAGCACTCAATATCTATAGATGAGTGTGAATGGTAAATTTATAACACAATGAAAAAAAACGAATTATTTCAAATGATCGGGTAAAAAATCCGTTAGCCACAAATTTATCAGTACAGAGTAAATTTTCGGTTTCTCGGGGAATTAAACACCTGAGGTTCATAAACATTAAACAGTAAAAAAAGTAACAATAAATTAACTTTATTGTTTATTACTGTCATTTTTACTGTATAGTGCAGCCCGTTTCCGGCACAGAAACAGTCTCTGCACAGCGGCTCCGGAACAGAAAAATATTATTAAAATCCTATAGTACGGGGTTATCTGCTCTATGCCCGCAGGCTGTTGTCATCAGATTTTTTGTGGACCATATCTAAAATTTGAATAATTCAATTATTCTCAGCACGATATTCCAAAACAATTAACGGCCTGACTCATACAGTAAAACTCCCGATATTTAATAAGAATAACTATCATGACCAAATATAACGCAGTGCGCAGCCCCCTGAAAAAAAACATGCTATTAAGCCTGATTATTCTGGGTGCATCGGCTTATCCGGCAATCAGTTCTGCCGCTGATGCCTTCAGTGCGGCATCACCATGGATGTTTGGTGACTGGGGCGGAACCCGCTCGCAACTGAAGCAGGAAGGTGTGGATTTCCAGGTCAACTACACCATGGAATCGGCATCTAATCTGGCAGGTGGCTATCACACGGCAACCACTGCCCGTTACAGTGACCAATGGGGTTTTGGCGTTAACCTCGACCTGCAGAAACTGCTTAACTGGAATGATGCAGAATTCCAGATGACCATCACCAATCGTGACGGTAAAAATCTGTCAGACCAGATAGGCGATCCGCGCACTGGTATGTTGTCTTCCGTTCAGGAAGTCTATGGCCGCGGACAGACGTGGCGCCTTACTCAGTTCTGGTTACGTAAAGGATTTTTTGATCATATGCTGGATGTCAAAGCAGGTCGTCTGACCGTGGCTGAAGACTTCGACACTATTGACAGTAAGTTCCAGAACCTGGCATTCGGCAATGGCCAGGCAGGTAACTGGCGCGGTGACCACTGGTATAACTGGCCCGTATCACAGTGGGGTGGCCGCGTTAAACTGAATATCACCCCTGAGGTATTTATGCAGGTCGGTTTCTACAACCAGAACCCGTATAACTATGATCGCGGAGATGGCTTCCGCCTGGAATTCAGCCCGACGGTGGGTAATCTCGTGCCGGTGGAACTCGGCTGGACCCCGAAACTGGGCGCAGATAACCTGCCGGGTAATTACCGTCTGGGTTATTACTACTCTTCAGCCAATGACAATGTCTATGGTTCATGGCGTAACGCAGGCTACCATGATACGGCACATGCCTATGGCGGCTATCTGGTGGCGCAACAACAACTGACCAGCTGGCACGGCAGCGTTAACCGTGGCCTTACCCTGACGGTTCAGGCCGTGATGAATGACCATAAAACGTCTAAAACAGATAATTACCAGGCGATTGCGTTAACCTGGAAAGGGCCGTTTGATGCCCGTCCGGAAGATGAAATTGGTGTCGGTGCGGCGCGTATTCATGTCAACTCCAGCTACACCCGGATGTTACGCGATGAAAACCACTTTTATGGTGTAAACAGCTATAACAGCCCGACCTATCTGCCGGTACAAAGCGGTGCGGAATATGACTATGAAGTCTATTACAACGTCCAGGCCACCCGCTGGTTACAGGTTCGTCCGAATCTGCAGCTCGTCACCGCGCCCGGCGCCGTCAGCCGGGTGAAAAATGCCTTTGTTGGCGGTCTGAGCGCGAATATTAACTTCTGATCCTGCCCCGCGAAAGGCTGCCTGCGCAGCCTTTCCTTATGATATTTTCCCGTCCCCCATTACACTGACTTTCCGATAAACTATCCTGTTGTATCAGGCAGAGCCGTTGTGCTGACCGATAAACATGATGATCAGACGTCAGAATGACCCGATGGAGGCCCGGTAGTGAACTCAGCCAATCACAGAGTCCGGATAGTGGATGCCCAGACACTATCTGATGACTGGTACTTACTGAAAAAATATACTTTTGATTTTCAACGTCATGATGGTTCCTGGCAGCGGTTACATCGCGAAGCTTACGATCACGGTGACGGTGCAGCGCTGCTGTTATATAACCGTCAGCGGAAATCCGTGATCCTGACCCGGCAGTTCAGGCTTCCGGCCTTTATCAACGGCAGCGATGGTATGTTAATTGAAGTCGCGGCAGGACTGCTGGAAGGTGAACATCCCGAAGAGCGGGTCCGTAAAGAAGCCGAAGAAGAAACCGGCTACCGGATCAACAATATCGAAAAAGTGTTTGAAGCATGGATGAGCCCGGGATCGGTCACCGAAAAATTACACCTGTTTATCGCGGAATATCATCCCGGAGATCAGGTCAGTGACGGAGGCGGACTGCCTGAGGAAGGCGAAGACCTTGAAGTGCTGGAAATGTCTTTCAGCGACGCATTAGCCGCAATGCAGTGCGGGTCAATTAATGACGCTAAAACAATTATGCTGCTGCAATATGCGGCCCTGAACAAACTGATGTAACTACTTCTGACTGCCGGAAGAATCATTGCCGGCAGTCAGAAAGCCCGCGGTTACACCAGCACTGTTTTCAGCAAATGATCAGCCAGCCGTAAGGTTAACGCGGCCCCGGTCAGGGTCGGGTTCATACAGGATGCTGAAGGCATAACACTGGTCCCGGCAATATAGAGATTCGGGTGGTCATGCGTCCGGCAATCGGCATTAACCACCGAAGTTGCCGGGTCATCGCCCATAATAGTGGTGCCCATTATGTGCTGACGGTCCTGATAACCCGTATCAATTTTCAGTATCTTCCCGCCAAGTAACTGTGCAAAATTGGCAAAGTCTTTCAGTCCTTCTTCCTTACCCGCCTGCCAGTAATCCGTAACACTGTAGGATATTTCAGGTAACGGGATACCGATGGCATCCGTTTTGCTCTTACTCGGGACCACCCGGTTTTGCGCCAGTGGCAGTGTCTCAAAATCTATCGCAAAGTTCAGCGAGCGGGCTGACAGGGTACGTAGCTGTTCATCCAGTTCACTCCCCAGTACGCCTTTACTGAGCAACTCTGAGGCATAATCAGCCGTCGGTACGGTATTACGGACTTTGATTTTGTAACTCGGGAATTTTTTCCTGAACTCGCCATCCCGATGGTTCAGGTAGACCAGCAGCTCAGTCGGCCCCTGACCCGGCCACACATCCTCTGCCATCATAAAGTTCATACTGATACCCGTATGCCCCATCAGATTACGCCCCACCTGATCGGAAGAGTTAGCAATACCATTGGGGTATTTTTCTGAGGTCGACATCAGTAATAATTTAGGCGATTCAATGCCATAAGCTGCCACAATAAACAGGTCTGCGCTCAGAGAATGCTCAGAAGCATCGGGTTTTTTATACCAGATACGGGTAATTCTGCCCTGCTCATCGGCCTCTATTTTATAGACCACCGAGTTATCCAGCAGGGTTGCCCCCAGCCGTTCCGCCTGGTCAATATGCATAGACCCGTCATATTTGGCCCCGATCGGACAGACCGGATTACAGTTGTTGTTCCCGGCACATACCGGGCGGTTGCCCCACGGCCGGGTTGCCCGGCCATTAGGCTCCAGTACCGGGTGATAGCCGCCCTTACCTAATAGCTCACTCAGCCGGTCAAACATATAACTGGTTGGCAGACCTGGCATCGGGAAAGGCCTGGAACGCGGTGGCCAGGCATGCCCGCCATGGCCACTTTCATCCTGCCCGTCGACCCCGGAAACACCCAGTGCATATTCGGCTGCACAATACCACGGTTCCAGTTCATCATAGTCGAGTGGCCAGTCCCGGCCGTGACCATACAGGCTCTGTAATTTAAAATCGTTCGGGATCATCCGCCATAATGCCGAGCCAAAATGCCAGGTGGTGCCGCCCACCACCCGCAGATATTTAGTCGGGTATTTTACCGGCCCCATCTGCTGTAAGTAGTCTCCGTAAGTCGATGGGACATAAGGCAAATCGGGATACGGCGACCCGACCCCCTGCAGCTTCATATTGGTCAGAGACATTTTAAACGGCGAATTCCGGAACCGGTCGACAATCTGCTGGCGGGTCACCCGCGGACCGGCTTCAACAATAATCACCGATTTTCCGGCACCAGACAGCTGCATCGCCAGCAGCCCTCCCATCACACCGGAACCAATAATAATGACATCTGCATCTTTTTTATTCTGACTCATACGGCCGGCCCCTGGTATGCGGGTTTATTATCAACAGCGGCCCAGGAAAGCGGGCCACTGCCATAGGTTGGCACCACAAGAATGCCGCGGGCAGGCAGATACATCATCGCTTCTGCATACGCGATAAGCTCCGGTTTGTCGTTACTTCCGACCACCCCGGTATACCAGGCAGAAATGATCTGCGCTGCCGCCTGCCGCAGATCCGACCCGACGGGATTATGCTGCAAAAACGGGTCAATATTCCGGTATTTTCCCGGCCGGATATCCTGCTGCAACAGTGCCAGCTTCCGGGGAAACTGATCATCATGGCGATGTAGCGCATCGTAATAACGCGCAGCCAGTAGCGGGTTTACCCGGCGGTTAACCAGAAATTCGGACAGCGGAATAAATCCGCTGTCATGTAACTCAGCCGCGGCAGCGCGTACCGCAGGAAATAACGAACCACACAACCCCGCCACCGACAAAATCCCCATTCCCTGTAGCAGGCGGCGGCGGGAGATAGCCGATGGATGATTATTTACGGACATGTTTCCCCCTTCTGCGTAATGCACTCACGATCAGCAGCAGAATCAGCACCAGAATGACGGCCCCCGCCGTCAGTATCGCCGGATGAGACAGGTAAGCAATCGCCGGTGTTGGGCCGCCTTCACGCAGGGTTTTCACCTGGTCAGCAGTAACTGTCAGTGCCGCGTTACCGTAATTTTTCAGAACGTAATTGGCCACCGCAGCGATCTGCTGATCAGTCAGCCGGTCGGCAAAAGAGGCGGCGGGGCCAAAGGCAGGCATTGCCACATACTGATCACCCGTATAACGGCGGACACCGAACAATATGGTGGCAACCAGGTTGTCCGGCTGTGCCGCTCCGGTCGCACTGTTATGAAATAACGACGGGTAAAACTGGCTGCCTTCACCATTCGCCTGGTGACAGTTAGCACAGCTGTTGCTGAATATCTGCCACCCGGCATCCGGATGCTCAGTAGCACGCAGTGCAGCTTCACTGTCAGAAGCTGCCCCCTGAGTAAAGCGAGACGTGAGAGCAGTTGCCGTGGAAGGCGGCACCTGACGCAGCCAGAGAACTATCGCCCGTAAATCCTCATCACTCAGATACTGCAGGCTGTTTTCAATAGCTTCCGCCATTGGCCCGGCGGCCTGTGCTTTACCCGCGACATGTCCGGTTTTCAGATACTGAACCAGTTCGTCATCGGTCCAGCTGCCGATACCGGCGGTCTTATCAGAGGTGATATTCGGCGCATACCAGCTGCCCACCTGTCCGCCGGATAAGGCCTGATCATTTTTCTGCCCCATCAGGAAGTTACGTGGTGTATGGCAGGCATCACAGTGCGCCAGCCCGTTGACCAGATAATTACCGCGATTCAGCTGTGCTGATTGCCGGCTGTCCGGTGTAAAAGGCTGGCCACCGGCAAACAGCATATTCCATATGGCCATACTGCTGCGGATGGAAAACGGGAAAGGCAGTTTTGTTGCCGGTACGGCAATATTCACCGCAGGAACATCATGCATAAAGTACTGATACAGCGCATGAATATCACTATCCGTCAGTTTACTGTAGGCGGTATAGGGCATTGCCGGATAGAGGTGGTCACCGCGGGCGTTAATCCCCTGACGCACCGCCCTGGCAAACTGGGCTTCCGTATAATGGCCGATCCCGTCGGTTACTGAAGGGGTAATATTACTGGCAATAATGTTCCCCATCGGCGAGGCAATCGCATAGCCTCCGGCCATCGGTGCTCCGTCATGGGGTGAGTTATGGCAGGCTCCGCAATCAGCGGCCACGGATAAATATTTTCCCTGCTCAATTATCGACGATGCCGGAGGATGGTCAGCGGCCTGCACCCCTGCCCCCGAAAACACCGAGAGCCCGATAATTAAAGCCAGACTGGTTGGTCTCACTTTTATACTCCTGCTCATTGCTTCAGTTATTTATCACCACACCTGCCCGGGGTTTCCGCACACTGCCGGACACCACAAACAGAAAATTAAAAAAATTTAAGGTATTGTTATCTAATAAAATTAACTGGATTTTTGAGTTATTATTTAAAAAACAGTAACGAGACCAGCCCTGCCGCAATCAGCGGGCCAACCGGAACACCTTTAAAAAAAGCCACACCGATAATTGTGCCAACCAGTAAACCGCCAACAATGCCCGGTTGCAGGGACAGAAAAGAGACACCCCGCCCGCCAAGCCAGGACACGAAAATACCAATCACAATTGCAGCGACAGATTTCCAGTCCGCCAGGGTACGGACCAGGGCCCGCAGTGTCATATCACCATTGGCCAGCGGGGCTATTACACCCACCGTCAGAATAATAATGCCGATATTCACACCCTGAGTTTCGATAAACGGAAAAAAGCGGGCCAGCGGAGTGATCCTGATGACCAGCAGAATTACTGCTGCATAAACCACCGCCATATTGTGGCCAATCATGCCCAGTGCTCCGATCAGCAGCAACAACAGGCAGGGAAGTAAACTATTCATGGTATTTTCCCGCCATCACTGTCCTCCACCCTGTTATCGATCTGTCCGACACAATCAGAGAAAAATCAGCCTGATATTCGTTGTTTTAAAGCCTGTACTGCAGCATGGGGAGCCGTCAGCACCGGAGTGCTGACTTTTTCCTGCACCGCCGTTAATGCCCCGGAGGTGGAAAAATGCGCCAGCATAATGACATCACAATCGGCCAGTTCCGGGGCCCTGTCAGCCACCAGCTGATTATGCTGGTGCGCATTGCCGCGGCGTAACAGATCTATTGCATCCTCCACCACCAGGGTTTTCAGGGTGGCATCACTGTTTTGTTGTCTGGCATAGTCCGCAAATTCTGCTTCCATAGTGACAACTGCGGGGGCAAAGGTTGCCAGCATACCAATACGTTTTCCGGCATTTAACGCTTCGGCAAACATGGCTTCATTCGGTTTAAGTACCGGAACTGGCAGCTGTTCGGCCAGCAGTTCTATCGCCGGGCCAAAGGCCGAACAGGTGACTAATATCGCCGACGCACCGGAAGCATATGCATAGTGACCGAATTTAACAAACCTATCACATAATGAAGCAGAGAGTGCTTTTTCTTTGGCACGGTCAGTCGTCAGGCTGTCATCAAGTAAATTAACCAGTAATGCCTCAGGCCATCGCTGTTCAAAAGCACGGTGAACAGGCGCCATTGCTACAGGAGTGGCATGCAGTAAGGCTATCCGTTGTGTCATCCGGTCCTCCGGGTCAGGGTGAATCAGAAAAAAATCTGCTCATTTCACTGGAGATTCTACTGCAGATATCAAATGTAATGGCTTACAAAAAAGTTATTATGGTGACGGTTGTCACAAAAAAATATGAACAGGATGTTAATTTACATTCCGGCAGCACAGAGTGTTACTGGTATTTTTGTAATCGCTTACATTCAAACATCAGCGCCGGTCTGTTATCGGCCCTAAGGATGACTATTTCATGACCGTATCTCTTACTCCCGCCCCCCGGGAAAAATCGTCAGCAACGCCTGTGAGCCAGTCCCGCCCGGCAAACACCGTTGCGCATCAGTTTCGCGATTTGCTGGCGCTCGACGATTTTGAACGTCATGCCAGAAAACGCCTGCCAGAGATGATTTATCAGTATGTCGCAGGCGGTGTCGAAACCGGCCGCGGGATTAGCGGGAATTTTGAGGCCTATCAGCAATATGCTTTTCTTCCACGGATGTTCCGTGATGTTTCAGGAAGAGACCAGAGTACCGGGTTGTTCGGTAAGCACTGGCGGCATCCCTTTGGTATCGCCCCGCTGGGCGGGGCATCTTTTGTTTCTTACCGGGCAGATATTCATCTGGCGCGGGCCGCCAGACTCATGGATGTCCCGATGATCCTCAGTGCATCATCCCTTATCCGGCTGGAAGATGTGATTGCAGAAAACCCGGATGCCTGGTTTCAGGCCTATCTGGCAGGCGATCAGCCGCGGATTGACCGGCTGATCGGGCGGGTGGAACAGGCGGGTTACCAGACACTGGTGGTTACCGGAGATACCCCTATGCTTGGCAACCGTGAACACAATACGCGCAGCGGTTTCAGTATGCCGATCCGGATCACTCCCAAAGTGATGTGGCAGAGTGCGACCAGCCCCCGCTGGCTGCTGGGGACAGTGGCAAAAACCTATTTGCGTCACGGGGCTCCGCATTTTGAAAACACAGATGCTGAGCGCGGCCCGCCGATGATGTCGAACAAAGTACGTAACACCCACGCCAGGGACAAACTGAACTGGACACATGTTGAAGCTATACGCCGCCGCTGGAAAGGTAACCTGGTAATTAAGGGCCTGATGACCCCGGCCGATGCCTTTATCGCCCATGACTGTGGCGCCGATGCGGTGATCCTGTCTAATCACGGCGGCCGGCAACTGGACTATACGGTGCCGCCGCTGCATACCCTGCCGGAAATAGCTGCCGGTAAAGGGACAATGAAAGTCATTATTGACAGCGGGATCCGCCGTGGTACGGATGTACTGAAAGCAATGGCGCTGGGTGCTGACTTCGTATTTCTGGGACGCCCGTTTCTGTATGCCAGTGTTGTCGGAGCGACAGCCGGCATCGAACATGCCATGCATATCCTGAGAGATGAAATTGACCGGGATATGGCGCTGGTGGGCGTAACAACCCCGGCGGCGCTGAATAAAAGTTATCTGCGTCGCGGTCCCTGGTTTGATAAGGACCTGTAACCGGCCTGCAGGCCGGTTTTCTGACCAGCCGACTATTGCGGAGCCGAACCGGTACTGCCGCGAATAATCAGCTGCGGGGTAACACAGGACAGGGACTCTGCAGGATGACCGTTCAGGGTGGCCAGCAGGTAACTGGCAGCTAAACGGCCTATACCTGCCAAATCCACCCGCATGGTGGTTAACGGATGCTCCAGATGCTCAGCGAATTCGTAATCATTAAATCCGGTGATCGAGATATCATTCGGAATACGTAAATACCGTTCTTTTGCTGCACGCATTGCGCCAAATGCCAGTAAATCATTACCGCAAATCACCGCCGTCGGTGGCTGTGGTCCGTCCAGCAGATGGAACATTGCCTGGCGGGCATCATTCATCGTGAAAGCATTTTCGATACAATTCTCTGCAGCCAGAGATAAACCGGCATGCTGCAGCCCCTGACGGATCCCTTCCAGCCGCTCTGACAGGCGATCATTTGACGGCGGACTGCCGAATATCACCGCAAAATGCCGGTGTTTCAGCGCCAGAAGGTGTTGCAGCAATTGCTGTGAGGCCAGAATACTGTCATAACCCACTGCCGGTCGCTGCGGATCGATAGAAAAGGTCTGAATACAGGGGATCGGGTGCTGTTGCAGGCGCTTCCATAGCTGCGGGTGGTGGGTATGCCCCACCAGCATCAGTGCATCAACACCATATTCCAGCAATTTATTAACTTCATTCAGCTCAGTATCCATATCGAAATCTGAGTTTGCCAGCAGCAGGGTATAGCCCTGCTGATGAATAATTTTCTGGAAAGCATCAATCGGCCGGGAGAAGGTTTCAATTGCCAGGGTCGGGACCACCGCCCCGATGGTCATACTTTTACGTGAAGCCAGCGTTCTGGCGGCGCGATTAATCACATAGCCCAGCTCTTTACAGGCCTTTTCGACCGCTGTTTTTCTTGACTCCCGGACAATAGCACTGCCATTAAGTACCCGGGAGACGGTCGCCGTTGATACACCGGACAACCGGGCGACATCTTCCAGAGAAACTCGTGCCGGGGTGATTTTATCAGCCATCATCCATCTCCTAAAAAGTGATGCTCTCCACAAATTTTATACAGAAACCGGCCAGTGCAATGAAAGCGCTTACTTTGACCTTGACTGGTATTTGTAATCGCTTACTTTACGTAATGTTAATGAGTTGGGTTAATTAAATATAACAGAGATACAAAATTTACCATTCATTAACAAACTGATGATGCCAAATCATCTCTCTGCCTACCCTGCATATAACAAGTCACACCAGAGCAGACATAACTGACGGGTGATAATTGTAAAGGAAAATCTCATGCGCAAGTACCCAAAAATACGCTGGATGATGATACTTTTCTGCTTTTTTGCCATCGCAATCAACTATATCGACCGGATAAATCTGGCGATTGCGGCACCGCATATCAAAAAAGATCTCGGGCTGGATGATACCTCGATGGGGCTGATCCTCGGTGCCTTTTTCTGGACCTACGCACTGATGCAAATTCCTGCCGGGCGCATTATTGACCGGCTGGGTACCCGTATCGGCCTGGCGGTCGCCGTCGGCTGGTGGTCACTTTTCACCGTATTCACCGCCTTTGGCCGCGGTTTTACTTCACTTTTTATTTCCCGGTTGTTACTGGGGGTCGGTGAATCCGGCGGTAATCCCGGTTGTGCTAAGGTTGTCGCCTGCTGGTTTGCCAAAAAAGAGCGGGCCACCGCCAGTGGTATCTTTGATGCCGGTCCGCGGGCAGGCAGTGCGCTGGCATTGCCTCTGGTCGCCTGGCTGATCAGTGCCCGGGACTGGGAAACCTCTTTTGTGGTTACCGGGGCGCTGGGATTAGTCTGGGTCGTTATCTGGCTGATGTTTTATCGTGACCCCGAAGAAAAACAGGGACTGGATGAAACAGAACGCCAGAATTTGCTCGAAGACCGTAAGATGGTCATTTCCAGCCCCGATGAAAAAATAAAACTCAGGACACTGTTCCGCCATCGTACCGTGTGGGGCATGATGATTGGCTTCTTTTGTATGAACTTTGCCACCTATTTCTTCGTCACCTGGTTTCCCACTTACCTGACAATGTCACAGGGCTTCTCCCTGAAAGAACTGGGTACCCTCGGTGCTATCCCTGCGCTGATGGGGATCCCCGGCAGTCTGCTGGGCGGGCTGACTTCTGACTGGTTATATAATAAAGGCTTCAGCCTGACGGCTGCCCGTAAGACCTGTTTAATTGCCGGTATGCTACTCTCTTCGGTGATCGCTTTTGCCGCATTCACCTCAAGCATCCCCCTGATCCTGACGTTATTTTCCCTGACCTACGCCGGACTGGCCTTTACCGCCGCTAATATCTGGACTCTGCCAGCTGACGTGGCTCCGGGCTCCGGTTATGTCGCCACACTGGGCGGGATCCAGAACTTTGCCGGTAACCTCGCGGGGATTGTGACCGCCTCCTTTACGGGGGTGATGCTGAGTATCAGCCATGGTTCTTTTGTGGTTCCGCTGGTGGTGGCGGGTGGTATCTGTCTGTTTGGTGCCATCACTTTTATGTTCATTATGGGCAAAGTTGAGCCACTGGATCTCGGTGGCGGAGACCCGCAGTCCCCCCAGCCTGTTGCCCGGCCGGGAAGTACTTACTGATATTGTTGTCAGCGGATCACGCCATTTACCCCATCAATGAGGTTCCGAATGAAAAAGATATTATTCACTGCGGCCCTGGTCGGCTTATGTTCTGTGGCTGCCAGTGCCGCCGCAACACCACAGACCTTTGTCTATATTTCCAATGCCGCAAGCGGGACAATCTCTGCCTGGGCGCTGGATAAGCACAGTCAGACGATGCAGCCTGTCGCTACCTATCCTGCGGCAAAACAAGTGATGTCATCCGTGGTATCACCCGATAAAAAAACTCTGTACGCAGCTATCCGCAGCAAGCCTTATCGGGTAATGAGCTGGCACATTGCGGATAACGGAACACTGACACCTGCCGGCGAAACGCCTCTGCAGGACAGCATGGCCTATATATCACTGGATCGCAGCGGGCATTACCTGTTATCAGCTTCGTACGGCGGGGACCTGTTTACGGTAAATCGCATCAATGACAAAGGACAGCCCGAAGCACCTCCGGTACAGATTGTCCATACGGGTAAACGCGCTCACTGTATTCAGACTGACCCGACGAACCAGTTTTTATATGTATCACTGCTGGGTGCTGACCAGTTCTTACAATATCGTTTTGATCCGTACAGCGGCAAAGTCACTCCGGCAACACCACCCGCCGTCAATATTCAGCATGAAGCTGCCACCGGTCCGCGTCACTTTATCTTTGCCCCGCGGCCGGCGGACGACGGTAACCATTATATTTATCTGCTCACAGAGATGGCCGGTAATATTCAGAAGCTGAAACTGAACAGGGATGGTACCGTGACACCACAGGAAGCCACGCCTTCTATTGCACCGGAAATCGCCGCCACGATGCAGAAAGGCGAAGCCAGGCCACTGACCGGCGATTTTGACCTGCCCGATACCCCGAAACCACGCATCTGGCAGGCCGATATCCATATGACTCCTGACGGGAAGTTCCTCTACTCCACTGAACGCACCAATAGTCTGCTGACAGCGTTCTCAGTCTCCCCGCGGGACGGAAGCCTGCATTTAATCCGCAGTATTCATACCGAAAAACTCCCGCGCGGTTTTGCCATTGATAACAGTGGCCGTTTCCTGATTGAAACCGGCCTGCAGTCTGACCACTTTTCTCTGTACCACATTGATCAGCACTCCGGTGAACTGACACTGCTCTCGCGTTATCCGTCCGCTGAAGGTGCCAACTGGGTCACAGTGGTAGAAGGTTAACCAACGGTATTAAAAGTGATTATTCATGAGGGTGTTAAGATGCCGAAAAAAACGCGATGCCTGCCGGGTCTGCTGCTTGCCACCTTAAGTATGCCGCTAATCAGTCAGGCGGCAGAAAAAGTCGTCCCGACTCACCTCGAACCTCTGCACCATGTGATCCTGGAAAATCAGTATCTCACGGTGATGCGGGTGATGATCCCGCCGGGGGTCTCCACCCTTTTCCACCAGCAACACCTTGATTATGTGAATACCCACATTGATGGCAGTCCGGTCACGATTGCTTATCCCGATAAGCCGCCGGTCAGCAGCGTAATGGCAAGTGGTAACGTGAAGTTTGGTGCTCATCAGGGAAAACAGGATATTGATAAAGTCACCAATACCGGTCAGACAGTCAACCAGCAGGTAGCGTTTGAAATCCGCCAGCACGGCCCGTTGCATTTTGCTGAAGCACGCCGCCCCGCTCTGCCGCAATTCAGCCAGGTCCTGGATAAACCAACGGTCAGGGGCTGGAAAGTCACCCTGCAGCCGGGAGAGAGCACCACGCCTTACCGGCAACACGGGCCGGGGGTGCGGGTGTTCTTCACCGAAGGACGTGTTCTGATCAGTGAACCAGGAAAACCTAATAATGACAGAGAGTTATGGGTACATAAGGGGGATGCGTTTCTGACTTATCCGGGAGAGACCGGGATTACCGATGGAGGCGACAGCACGATGATATTTAATGATTACGAGCTTCGCTGATCTCCCGACAGCACCGTTCCCGGAAAGCGGGACCGGTGCTGTCGGCCTCAGAAACTACGCTGACGGGCTGTGCGGGTGTGAACTCCTAAGGCACACACGCAGAACAGAACGGCGGACAGAATAGAAACCATCGCGACAGAATATTGCGCTGCTTTCAGATAACACACCGTACTGCAGATAACAGAAAACAGCCAGCTACTGAGCAAGCAACCCGGCGCATAACGTCCCTGTCCGGCAATCATCCAGCCAATGATCGCGCCACCGATCCCCGGCACCACAATACCCAGTAAACTTAACCAGTTCACCAGCCAGTTACTGATCCCGGCCAGTGCCAGGCCAGTCCCCGAGATCCCTAAAAGGACAACTAATTGGCGGAAACTCAGTGGGATCACCGAACTCCAGCCAGAGGCGGCATTATATAAGGTTCATCGCACCTTAGCGTGAATTAATAGAAAACGGCGGTAAAAGTGGTTAGTTTTGTATTCGCCAAAACACTA
>NZ_JAERJP010000032.1 GCF_018257575.1 Tatumella sp. JGM91
GAAATACGTTTCATGTGTCACTCCATGTCCTCAGATTGATTTTTCAGAGGGGGTGACAACTATGCTGACACTGAGGGATACATTTATACCTATAAAAGCCGTTTATCCGGGAAGCTAAACCCCGTTAAAATAGAGGCTACTTGTGATAAAGGAACCGGGAAGCATGACAAAGGATACAACTCCGCCGCTGTTACAGCTGAATAATATTTATTATCAGGCGGGGGAAACACAGATACTGCGTGATATTTCTCTCAGTGTAAGAGAAGGGGAATTCACGCTGATCACCGGCCCTTCGGGATGCGGGAAAAGCACCTTACTGAAAATTGCCTCATCATTAATTAGCCCTGACAGGGGGGAATTGCTGTTTGACGGAAAAGAGATCAGCCGCTACACGGCGGAGGAATACCGGCGACAGGTATCATACTGTGCCCAGACCCCTGCTTTATTCGGGGATACCGTGGAAGATAATCTGACATTTCCATGGATGCTGCGTAATAAGAAAGCTGACCCCGACCAGCTGCGCCATGGCCTGCAGCGGCTGGCATTACCGGAAGATATACTGAAAAAACCGATAGAGAAATTATCTGGCGGGGAAAAGCAGCGGGTATCACTGCTGCGCAATATTCAGTTCCTGCCAAAAGTACTGTTATTGGACGAAATTACCAGTGCGCTGGATGAAGCCAATAAACAGCGGGTAAATGATGTTATTCATCAATATGTTCGTCAGGAAAAACTGGCAGTGCTATGGGTGACTCATGATCAGAACGAAATCAGCCATGCAGATAATGTGATTACCTTACCAGCCAGAGCCAGCCAGCACGGAGAAAACAGTCATGAGCCAGCATAATATTACCGACAGCTCCCTGATGATGTCTCTGGCGCTGGTACTGGTGGCGATCCTGATCAGTCACCGTGAAAAACTGGCTCTGGAAAAAGATATTCTGTGGAGTATCGGCCGCGCTATTGTCCAGTTGATTATTGTCGGTTATGCCCTGAAATATATTTTTGATCTGAATAATATTTTACTGACCCTGTTTATGGTGTTGTTTATCTGCTTCAATGCCGCGCTGAATGCAAAGAAACGCAGTAAGTATATCGACCGTGCTTTCTGGATGTCTTTTATCGCTATCACCAGCGGGGCTGTGCTGACACTGGCGGTACTGGTTGCCAGCGGATCTATCGAGTTCCTGCCGATGCAGGTGATCCCTATTTCAGGAATGATTGCCGGCAATGGAATGATTGCAGTAGGGCTGTGTTATAACAATCTCGGCCAGCGTTTTGCCAGTGATCAGCAACAAATTCAGGAGATGCTCAGTCTCGGGGCGACCCCGAAACAGGCATCGGCACGCCTGTTACGTGAGAGTATCCGCTCATCACTGATCCCTACTGTTGATTCCGCGAAAACTGTCGGGCTGGTCAGTCTGCCGGGAATGATGTCGGGACTTATTTTCGCCGGTATCGATCCGGTAAAAGCGATTAAATATCAGATAATGGTCACTTTTATGACGTTAGCGACTGCCAGTATCTCGACCATTATCGCCGGGTATCTGGCATGCCGTCGCTTTTATAATCATCGTCATCAGCTGGTGGTTAAACCTGTGAAATAGTAATTATTATTGCCCGCCACGGCAGGCAACGGCGATGATGTCACCCGCCGGGAACGGGAAACGGCAAATCGCCCGGTTTACCGAGGGGGATCGCTGCCTCAGTCAGACGGACAGGGCGGTACAACGGGGTAATATCCCATTGCCTGCTTTCCGGGGCAGTGGTAGTCTTCCAGGACTAAAACCGGATAAGTAACCGAAACATGCCTCTTTTATCAGATTCATCTCCAGAACAAATCAAAAAAATCAGAGAAAGCCTTGGTCTGGGGCGTACCGAGTTTGCCAATGTTCTCGGTATGTCAGCCACCGGGGAACGGACTGTCCGTGGCTGGGAGTCTGGTGAGCACACGCCGTCAGCCGGAAAATGGCGTGCGATACAAACCCTCGAAACCCGTCTGAAACAACATTTTCTGGATGCGCCTTTCCGTCAGCCGCCACCAGAGCAATGCCGGTTCACTTTTATTGATCTGTTTGCCGGTATTGGTGGTATTCGTTTGCCGTTTCAGCGGCAGGGAGGCCATTGTGTATTTACTTCTGAGTGGGATAAGTTCGCCCAAAAAACCTATCTGGCAAATTACGGAGAACTGCCGGTGGGGGATATTACCCGCGTAAATGCGCGTGATATAGCCGATCATGATGTGTTGCTGGGCGGTTTCCCTTGTCAGGCATTTTCTCTGGCAGGGCTGCGTCAGGGATTCAGTGATACCCGCGGGACCATGTTTTTTGAAATCCAGCGTATTCTGGCAGAAAAAAGACCCAAAGCATTTTTGCTGGAAAACGTTAAACAGCTGCGGGGACATGATAAAGGACGCACTCTGAAGACCATTACCGGTATTCTGCAGGGTACGCATGGCGGAGCAATTCCTGATGATGTACCGATGAGTGATGAAGCCCGGCGTGCGCTTTCCGGTCAGCTTAATTACTGGGTGGATTTTAAAGTATTGCGTGCAGGAGATTTCGGCGCACCACAAAACCGTGAACGTATCTATATTATCGGCTTCGATAAAGATTACTTTTCCGGTGTCGATTTCGACCAGTTATTTCGCTGGCCGCAGGCACCCCGTACCCCGACCCGTGTCGGGGATATTTTACTGACCCCTGAGCAGTTAGCTGAGCTGATAGCCCGTAAAGGCAAAGACGTTTATACCTTATCGGACAAACTGTGGATCGGTCATCAGAAACGGCTGGCGGCACACAAACAACGCGGCAATGGTTTTGGGTATTCACTATTCAATGCCGACAGTGAATACGCCAATACCCTCAGTGCCCGTTACTATAAAGACGGTTCTGAAATCCTGATAGACCAGAGCGATACAGGTAAAAACCCCCGCAAACTGACCCCGGTGGAATGCGCCCGGTTACAGGGCTTTCCGGATAACTTTATTGTTAATGCTGTATCTCATGGGCAGATCTATAAACAATTCGGTAACTCTGTCTGTATGAACGTTATTGATGCCGTGGCCGGACAACTGATCACGGCCATGAACAGTGCAGAACAGTTACGCCGGCAAAAATAACCGGCACTGCCTGTCACGTGGCGTTTTATTGTGCAGACCACTGTACCCGTTGTCATCCTTCCATCGATAATCTTCTGCCGGGCCGCTGACAGTCAATGCGGCCCATCGTTAATTCTTATTTATTTCTACCGTAATTTTTAGCAGGCTATTAATGTTCCCGGTCGGTAACAGTATCCGCTAAAAATATCTTACGGGGATATCAATAGCCCTGAACCGTCCGGTATTTCGGCCATCTTCTGCGTCTGGTTTTATACATAATTAATTTGAAAACATGGTGATAGAGTTAATTCCTTTGAATATTCTCGCATCAGAATAGCGGGCAGATAGCTGTTTATCCGCCAGCCGTGACAATAATCTTAACGTCAGATGATCATGATCAATGTGGTATCAGGGATGACTCACCATCATAAACCTTACTGATAACTTGCCGATGGATGGCCAAAATGATTAAAGAAACTAAACTTCCACGTACTGTAACCTCACCGAAAAAATTTTTTATCGGTACCGGGATGCTGTCTAAAATTGATAGTTTTGTAAAAGATTTTGGTGACAAGGCGCTGGTTATTACTGACGAATTTATGCTGCCCGGGGTCAGAGAGCAGGCCTTACCCGCACTACAGGCTGCCGGTTTACAGGGGACGGCAGAAAAATTTAATTATGAATGCTGTCGCCGGGAAATAGATCGCCAACAAGCGCTGGCCAGACAACTACAGGCTAATGTTATTGTCGGTGTTGGTGGTGGTAAAACTCTGGATACGGCTAAAGCGGTAGCATATTACCTGAAAATGCCAGTGGTACTGTTCCCGACGATTGCCTCAACAGATGCCCCCTGTACTGCACTGGCGGTTATTTATACAGAAAGTGGTGAATTTGAGGAATACCTGTATTTACCACAAAATCCGGATGTAGTGGTGGCGGATACTTCAGTAATTACTGCTGCGCCGGTGCGTTTTTTTTCGGCGGGAGTTGGCGATGCGTTAGCCACCTATTTTGAAGCGCGTGCCTGTTATGCGGCCGACGGACTCAACCTGGTACTGCATAAACCCTCACGTACCGGCCTGGGGCTGGCAGAATTATGCTACCGGCTGATCAGTGAGAATATAGACGCGGCTATGGCGGCGGTGACTCATCATCTGACGACACCTGCACTTGAACAGATTATCGAAGCTACTATTTATCTGAGTGGTGTCGGGGCAGAATCCGGCGGGCTGGCGGCGGCCCATGCTGTCAGTAATGGTATGTCGGTGGTTGCAGATTTACATAAGGCACAGCACGGAGAGAAAGTTGTTTTTGGTCTGTTAACTCAGCTGGTGCTGGAAAATGCACCGCAGCAAGAGTGGCAGAATGTAGTGCGGATTATTAAAGCCGCAAACCTGCCGCTGACTTTGCAGGATATGGGACTGAAAACCTTTTCAGAAGCCGAATGGCGCGAAGTTGCGCGAATAGCCTGTGCGCCGGGTGATACCATGAATAATATGCCTATGGAACTGACCGCTGATGACGTCTATAACGCGATGCTTGCTGCAGATGCCATAGCACACCGCATGAAAGCCTGATATCTGCTCTTTACAGACGGCAGCGCCCCGCGCAACTTTCTGCCCGGGGTGTGTGCTGCACTGTCGTTCACCTGTTGGCCGTAATTTCCCGTTTCGGGACCTAACCTGATGATATCTAATCCTTATATGCCCATCATTTATGTAACTCATTATTGCAAATAATTATCATTTGTATAATAATTCGCATTAGTGAACTTCCGGCGATATATCTCCTGAGATATTTTGCCGGGAACCCGGGCGGAGATGATGTTGCGGCCGCGAAGATATGATGTGAAGTATGTAAGGATGCAGGGAATGAGTAGCTCGTTAGTCCGGGATAACAGATCTGTGATACCCGAGGCTGAATCCCCCTCTGGCAGTGCCAAAAAGATACCCCTGCTATCGTCAGTGCTTCTGCACCTGATGGTGATTGCGGCCATAATTTATCAACAGTCGCCGGTACCTGCGATAATGTCCGGAGGTATGGCCGCAAGCAGTCCCCGACAGCCTGCGGTTCCGGCAGTGTTCACTGTTTTACCTGTGACCGGTATTCAGGACAGCATCATTTCTGGCCCTGCCACGACCCGTGCATCTGAAACTCGCCCTTTACCGGTGACTGCTCAGGGCAGTTTACCGGTGAGAGCGCCTGGTACTGGCGTTTCACGCCCTTTGCCAGCAGACAGGCAACGGTCGTCAGACAGGCATTCTGTGAACAGAAAAAAATATCAGTCGCAGGAAAAAGCCACTCAACACCGGTCACCTCTTCAGCGTGCCTCAGAGCATCAGTCGTCAGTGCTGCCGGCAGCAGATTCTCCGCATTCACCGGCAACTTTACCGGTAAATACAGAAAGCCATGCTGCTGATGCGCATACAAACCCCCGCGATTCAGGAGATACCAGTGACTCAGGAGCAGGGGCCGGTCGTCATTCCAAAGCCGTTGTAAAAGCATTGTACCGGCGGGTGAATTATCCCGCGCGCGCGAAAGCGCTGGGTGTTGAAGGCCGGATAAAACTGCGATTCGATGTGACTGCCAGCGGGACGGTGAATAATGTACAGATTATAGAGGAAATACCTCGTGGTGTATTTTCCGGGGATATTGACCAGGATATTCGTCGCTGGCGTTATGAAAAAGGTGCTGCTGCAGAAAATCAGCAGGTTACCATTATATTCAGCCTGAGCGGCAGGGTCGCTGTGGAAAATTAAAATTTAGATATATTTTTATATTCAGTAATTTCAGGGAAATCAGGTGAAAAATACCGTTAATTTATTTACGGCAATATTTTTATTGCCGGGGTTAGCTATTGCTCAAAGCACAGAGAGCAACAATATGACGTCTGATGAGAGTGATTCGGATGACACTATTCTGGTCCGGACAACACCGACCAGTCAGTCAATGGGAACTCAGATCATTGACAGACAGCAAATAAACAATTTCCCGGAGGCGAACGGTAATATTACCGGGTTATTAAAACATAATCCGAATGTCCGTTTTGCTGATTCTACTGACAGCAGTACTACTGCCGGAGAAATCGCACCGGAGAATGTGTCATTTCATGGTGAAAAGTTTTATAACAATAACTTTATGATCGACGGTTTGTCGAATAACAATACGATTAATCCCGGTGCCAATGGTGGCGAACTGACAAATTCGCCGGATGGTTACTCACCAACCGACTTGCCTGCCGGAGGGACCCAGTCATTCTGGATAAATTCCGAACTGGTTGACAGACTTGAGGTCTTTGACAGTAATATTTCCGCAAAATACGGTAGTTTTACCGGAGGCGTCGTTGATGCCCGACTGAAAGATCCTCTGCCAGGGCGGGCATCGGGAAAAATAACATACCGGACGACCCGTTCAGCATGGACCCGTTATCATATTGATTCCGGCAGTGCTGCAGATGTTGCAACTGCGAGTCATCTGACCAGTCAGCCACAATTTACCAAACAGTTTTATTCAGTCAGTGTTAATCAGCCATTGAATGATAAAGCAGGGATTATATTTTCTTATAATCGTCAGCAGTCTGTAATTCCTTATTATCAGACTTATCTTCAGCAGTGGGATAATCAGAAAAGAATTGCTGAAACCTATTTATTGAAAGGAACATACCTGGCTGATAATGGCGATACTCTCCGTCTGACAGGTATGTATTCTCCGCATAAGTCAGAATACTTTAAGGAGAATGTAAAAAATGGTGCTTTTACGAATACCGGAGGCGGTTACCGCCTGAATGGCGAATGGGAACACCTTACCAGCTGGGGTAAGGTCACTAGTTTGGCAGGTTATCAGTCTGAGCAAAATAAAATCAGCCATCAGTCTGATCAATTTCTTACCTGGTACCGGTATTATACCCCGCAGAATTTTGTTTCTGATGCAATCGACTGGTCGAGTTCTGCGGCCGCAGCTAACTATCAGACAGGGATGATCGGTGGCTACGGCAGCTACTCAACGGAGAAAAAGACCATAACCCTTAAACAAAATTATGAACTTAATCCGTTGATGACCGGCCCGGTTCAGCATCAACTGGATTTTGGCTGGGAAACAGATAGTTACAGTGTACAGTATCAACGATTCAGGGATGTTACTGTCAGTCGCGGTGTGGCGACGGTTAGCCCGGCGGTAGTATGCAAAACGGGTGATGACTACTGCATTACCGGTGAGCAATATTTTAAGAACCTGACGGTTTATCCGGCACGAAAAGTTTCGGCAAATTATACGGATTATGCGGCGTATTTTCAGGACAGTATCAGTTACGGCCGGCTGGAAATGACTCCCGGTGTACGTCTGCAATATGATGATTTTCTGAAAAACCTGACGCTGGCTCCACGGCTGGCGGCTTCCTATGATGTTTTCGATGACCACTCGACACGGTTTTTTGGCGGAGCCAATCGTTACTATGGTCAGAACCTGCTGGCTTACAAATTGCGCAATGGGATCAGCAGCTACTATACCAGGGCCCGCAACAGTGCTACCGGAACATGGACTGACAGCGGCCTGAAAACCGCTGCGATAGATTATGATTCATCCTCTCTGAAAACCCCTTACAGCGATGAGTTATCACTGGGTATTTCACAGCGTGTGACGGGCACCCTGTGGACGGTCAAATGGGTTAACCGGCAGGGGAAGGATCAGTTTGGTCGTGAAACAACCACCGGCAGTGACGGTAAACGTTCCTATATTCTGGCCAACAACGCCAGGACCCGCGGCGATAGTATTTCATTGACAGTCGAGCCTGTCAGCCCTGCTATCTTCTCTCTGGGTGAAATAGGATGGACGCTGGGCGCCAGTTATGGAAAAAACCGGTCCAGTTCACAGAGTTATTATGATGTCAGTGATTCTGATGATAATAAAGCTATCTACCATGGCCGGTTAATGGATAAAAGGGATATGGAGGCTCTGGATTTTAATACGCCCTGGACAGCTTTTATCAATGTTAATACCTATTTTCCTGCATTACGTCTGAACTGGAATCAGAACCTTGGATATACCGCCGGCTACCGTGGATATACCACCACTACCACTTCCTGCCCTGCGGAAGGAAGTGTCTGTGGTGATTACCAGGGCAGCGTAACCCGCTATGACGAAACCCGTTATAAAGACTATTTCTCCTATGACTGGAAGCTGAGTTATCTGCAGCCTTTATCCGGGCACCAGACTCTGGAACTCAGTCTGGATGTTATTAACGTGCTGGATAACGTCATTGCTGCCACCCAGACCAGCAGCAGTGGCAGCAGCAAAACAGTGAATTATAAAACCGGCCGCCAGTTCTGGCTGGGTGTGGCCTACAGCTGGTAACTGCCGGTTATCCGGTGGTTGATATTAGATGAATAATGCCACAGCGCTGTGGCAGGGAATGATTACGTAATGCATTTATTTATACGCAGATGTTTGCTGGCAGCCATTGTTTTATTCAGCCAGGCGGGAATTACCGCGGGCAGGGTCAGCCTCGCCCCGCAGATTATTGAAGGCAGACTGGATAATGGGTTCAGCTATACTCTGGCCCCGATGAGAGAGGCAGGGCAGCGGATTGATATCAGGCTGAGTGTTGATGCGGGCTCCCTGGACCAGCAGGAAAATGAACAGGGTGTGGCACACATGCTTGAACACATGCTGTATCGCGGTAGTCAGCAATTCCCGCAGGGGATCGGCAATATGCTACAGCAGCATGGCTGGCAGCGGGGGGTTAATTTTAATGCGATGACAAACTATGAACGGACATTGTTTATGATGAGCCCCCCCGATGGAAGCCATGGTTTGCCGCTGGCGATACATGGACTAAGTCAGATGATGGGGGCCGCAACGATTAGCCCGCAAGATTTACAGACTGAACGGCAAATTATCCATGATGAGTGGCGCGATAAACTTGGTGTGGCTGAACGTATGAACCAGCAACGGTTAGCGGCGATACGCGCTGGCTCCCGCTACCCGTCGCGTCCGCCGATCGGTAATGAGCAGGCGATCCTCAACACTGATGCCGGCACCATAAAACAGTTTTATCAGCGCTGGTACCACCCGTCGGTAATGCGTTTACTGATCAGTGGTGATTTTGATACCCGCCAGGCACAGCAGCTGATTGCAGAGTATTTTTCCGCTCTGCCTGATACCGCGGTTGTTCGCCGGGATTATTATGAACCAGAGCTGTGTCAGCAACTACGTATTGTCCGGTTACAGGACAGTGAAAGTGGTACCAGCCAGGTCTCTTTTGTCACTCGTTTCAATGAAACAGCTTCCGGTTTACAGCAGCGGCTGATCAGTCAGATGGCATTATCAGTCCTGAGCCGGCAGTTTCAGCAAATGCCAGTTTCCGGGCTGGCCAGCGACAGCCATATTATCGTACGTAAGTCTGATATTGGCCGGAAGACCCGTGCTCTGGGGCTATTTCTGGATGTTATGCCGGGTCAGCATACTCAGGGCTTAACTTCGTTATTGCGGGAACGGGAAAGAGTGCTGCGTTACGGCGCAGACTCCCGCTATATTGCAGATGAACGTCATGAAATACACCAGACCGCACTGGAGATGGTATCAGCTCCGGAAAAACGGGATTTTTCTGGTTGGGTGAGGACAATAGCCAGCCGCTGGGAGCAACGCCGGTACCAGACGGACCGACAGCAATTGGGGCAGGAAGTCCTTCGGATCGAAAGCCGTATCACCGATCAGCAAATAAACCAGCAGATCCGGCAATGGTTAATGGCTGGAGATCAGCTGATCCAGTTTGGTATTCCCGGAAACAGTAAGGCGGTATTACCGGATATCCGCCAGGCGGAGCAGCAAATAAAACAGATTGCCGATCTGCCGTTACAGCCTTTCAGCCCTGTAAACGCGCCGGTGCTCCCTGAATTACAACCGGTTCGTTCGACAGGGAGCCTGAGTAATATGAAAGACTATCCGCAGCAGCAGGTGCGTGAATGGACATTGAGTAATGGCGACCGTCTGGTATGGTTGCGTTCTGATTTGGCTAAAGACCGTATCTGGTTATCGGCAACCAGCCAGGGCGGCTTTATGATGGACGGTTCCGACCCCTGGTGGTCACAACTGGCCAGCCAGCTGGTTAATCAGAGCGGCCCCCGGGGATGGCAAGGCAAATCCTTTGATGGCTGGAAAAAGCATAACGGGGTCTCTCTGATAATCAGCCAGCAAGCCGACATGCTGCATATTGACAGTACCGGGAGCCGGCAGTCCCTGGAAAACCTGCTGGCAATCAACCACGAAATACAGGTTAACCCCGGCATTGACCCTCAGGTCAGAGCAGAAAGTATAATGAGGATGCTTCGCCAGCAAGCCGCTGCTCCGCAGGCGACAGGAGGTAATGCGGAGCAGCAAATACATCAGCTACGTTACAGTCAAACCGGCGGGGAAAAACCCGATGCTCGTCAGCTGAACAGTATTGATAACCGGCAATTACTGGCCCAGTGGCAACATACCACCGCGACACCTGTGACCTGGTATCTGGTTGCGGATATGGAGCAACAACCGATCCTAACCCTGGCCGCGCGCTATCTGGCAACGATACCACGAACCCTGAATGGTGAAGTGCAGCCGCAACTTGCGGACGGGGGGTATCGCCAGCAGATCAGCACGATTAACCGTGAGCCGCAGGCGAATGTTAAGGTCTGGAGCTTTACGCCCCGTGACTGGTCTCCGGCGGCGGCAGTGCAGGTCAGTATTGCAAGAAACCTCGCTTACCAGGCATTAAAAACCAGCCTCAGAGATAATGCTCTGGGGGTTTACCGCCTGCAATTTAACAGTGAACTGAATGATCGCTCAGGCAGGATTGAAACCGGACTTAGTTTTACTGCTGATCCCCGACGGGCCGAAGAGTTATGGCAGCATGCGCAACTTGTATTGAGTGAATTAGCGGGAACAATTACCCGTCAGCAGATTGAACAACAGCGCAGTCAGTTTATACGGGCAGAGCAGTCGCGCAGTGACGATATTGACAGTCTGAAACGGCGGCTGATCCTGAGCTACCGTCACTATAATGACCCGCGATATCTGTCACAGACTGCCGGACTGGCAGAGGCCATACAGCCGGAAGCTGTCAGGACAATGGCGGGCTTGTTACTGAATCCGCAAAATCTGAAAGTGTATATGGCGATGCCAGTACAATAGCCTGACTGGCAGTGAAAGCCTAACCGCCCCGTCAGGGGCGGTTACAGAGCCTGGTAATATCAGCCAGCTAAATCATTCAGCGTTTATGGCTGCCGGGCTTTAGTCCGCGGTGTAATTCCTGCATACGTTTCATGGATTTAATCGTGCGTTGCGAGGCTGATGAGGCAACCGCCAGCACCAGCATTTCCAGACACACCAGTACAGTACCATGTAACGGGACTTTACCATTTTCGCCGCCACGCGGAACCCGGATAACCACATCAGCAGCTTCTGCAAATCTGGAATCCGGCGCATTGGTCAGCAGGATCACCGGATTCCCCAGCCGTCTGGCTTCCCGCAGAGTGGTCATTCCTTCACGATGAGCTGATTTCTGTGCCATCATGATCAGAACATCTCCCCGTTGCAGGGTCAGCAACTGTTCAGCCAGCCCGACACCGGCACGGTTAAGCGGCATACAGGGCAGGCCAATACGGTTAAATAACCGCGCCGTATATTCCGCCAGAATCCCTGAAGCATTGATACCAAAAATAGCCACCTGTCTTGCTTCGAGCAGCAGAGCAACTGCGGTGGAGATAGCGGCCCTGTTTTCTGTTGTGGATAATACATCACAGGTTCGCCGGTGGCCTTCCAGCACAAAATCAATACCTGAATTAATATCAGAGCTGAACTCATTCACCGTACTGCTCATTTTATCGGTGGAATCCGGAACGGGCTCGAACCATAATCTGAGGGTCTTTTTCAGGTCCCGCAGCCCGGCAAATCCCAGTGCCTGAACGGAACGGACGACAGTGGCATCTGAAGTATTACATGCCGCAGCAATCTCCAGTGCTGTTGACTCCAGCACCCCGGCACGGTGCTGATTAATATAATACAACACTGCCTGCAAACCGGCGGACAACTGCGGGCCCCGCTGGCGTAACCGGTCACCGAAAATATCAATTCTGTGCTTTGTTTTCTTAGTTTCGTACATCCCCGGCTCCGGTTATTTTTCGCCCGGCACAGCCAATCCGGTGACCTGTGACTGAACGACCGCTGCCATCAGACTCATGGCGGCAAATGAATTAGAAATAGCCTCTTTACGGGATACCATAACATAGTGGCTTTTGCGACAGGCGCTGAGAAACGCACACCAGCCCGGGATAACACTATCCATCAGGTTTATTTCATCCTGCGGGCCTCCGCCATTATCTGCCCGCCAGGTATTAAATATCAAATCTGCGTCCAGCACAGATAACGGAAACGATAAGGACGGGGAGATAAATAACAGATTGTCATTACGGGTTACCTGCTGTCGCCGCGAACGGGATAAAAAAGTCTTACCGTTCAGTGGACTGACAGAGCGGCGGGCCTTCAGGCCGAAAACGGCGCTGAAATAAGGTGATTTTGAGTGGCTGAAGTGTAGTAGTCAAGGTGAATTAGTCGTGTTAAGTCACTTTCCACGGGCTCTGTATTTTTGTTGTTGATGTGTTTAATGTTTTTATTATTGTTATTTATCATTTAGTTATTTTTTCTTTTTAACACCATAACTAATTTGAATATCTTAAGATGATGTAGTGATTAGGGGTTATTTATAATTTACTACTACATCCTCCTGTGTTTGAATGATTATCAATTAGATTTATGTTCTCGTTCTGTGGCCGGGGGATTACGGACTGTTCCCGGGGCGTAGCCGATGGTTCCGGTTATCTGACTGACAGGCTCTCGACAGAATTTACCTACTGGCAAGGAATACACCCTGTAAATGAAAAGAAATACACCACTATCCGATCACCGCAACGCATCACGAAAAATTATGATGGTGGTTTGCAGCAGCACTTTTATCTTACCGTCGGCCGGTTTTTCCGCCGATAGCGGGGATAATAATACCCTGACGGTCACCGGCAGCGCGGCAGCGGGCAGGACAGAAAACAGCTATACCACTTCAGCCAGCACTGTTGGCAGTAAAACTCCGGTTTCACGGTTAGAAGAATCACAGTCGGTCAGTGTGGTCACACAACAGCAAATGAAAGACTTTCAGACCACCAGCCTGTCTGATGCGATGCATTTTGTCAGTGGCGTTGCCCGGAGTAATACGCTTGCCGGTACCGAAGACGGTATTTTACGCCGTGGTTTCGGGTCTAACTCGGATGGTTCAATTTTCAGGGACGGTATCCGCAGTAGCCAGGGCCTGAACCTTGATGCCACGACGGACAGAGTAGAAGTGCTTAAGGGCTCTGCATCACTGCTTTATGGTATCCAGAATCCGGGCGGAGTGATTAACATTGTCAGTAAAAAACCGCAGTATCAGTGGAGTACCACAACTTTCGGTCATTACAACAGTACCGGTGGCGGGGCCGCAGGTATTGATATTACAGGCCCGCTGGGAAATGGTTTTGCCTTCCGCCTGATTGCCGAAAAACAGGCTCAGAATTACTGGCGTGGTTTCGGTAATGATAAGCATAACCTGATTGCCCCGTCATTACAGTGGATAGGTGATAAAGCCAGTTTTGATATCAGTTACGAAAGCTTTCAGTACGATATTCCTTATGATCGCGGAACAGCATTTGTTAACGGAAAACCCGTATCAATCGGCTATAAAACCAGACTGGATGATTACACTAACCATGCCTGGGGCCGTAACCAAACCTTTAGCAGCCACTGGGATTACCAGTTTAATGATATCTGGAGTACCCGCATCAGTGCCGGAATGAACCAGCGGCACTACAGTAATAATGAGGTCAGGGTAACAGCGATTAACACGACCACCGGAGCGGTAACCCGCAGGGCCGATGCTAATCGCGGTTTTAATCATAAAACCAAATATCTTTCCTGGGATATGATCGGTACCCCGCAGCTTGCCGGTATGACACACAATATTGTGGCCGGGGCAGATTATGAAATGGATCAGACATACCGTGCTCATGCTTATACGGGGAAAACCAACACCATTTATAACCTGAACCGACCGGTTTACGGGATGGTTCCGGTAACTGACAGCAGTACCGAAAAGAAATCCACCGCCAATCTGCTTAACCGTATCCACAGCCGTTCGGTATATGTCAAAGACAGTATTGAACTGACCGGAAAATGGACCGGGGTATTGGGCGGGCGTTATCAGCATTATGAACAGCGGGAGTCGAGTGGCTTCGCTCCGGTCAGCGAAAAATATAATGATATCGGGAATAAATTTCTGCCCCAGACCGGTGTTATCTATAAGCTGACACCGGATATTTCACTGTATGGCAGTATCAGTAAATCTTTCACGCCATCAACCAGCATTGATGATAATGGCAATGTCGAACAGCCGGAAAAAGGGACCACCTATGAAACAGGGACTAAGTGGCAAATTACGCCGGCGCTGTTCGCTTCCCTGGCATTATATAATATTGAAGAACGGGATCTGTCATTGTCCCTCAATGGCTCAACCTATGCCGTGGCGAAAGCGCGTTCACGGGGTATCGAGGCAGAGATCAATGGTGAAATATATTCTGGCTGGCAGCTGAGTGCTAACTATAGTTATGATCAGGCGATTATTACCGATGACCAGAATAATCCGGCCAATAACGGAAACCGTCTGCAGAATGCGCCCCGACATTCGGCAGCAGCCTACCTGAGTCACGGGATAAGTATTCCGGTCATTGCCGGTAATATTCGTATTGGTGGCGGAGCCCGTTATATGGGGACCCGTGCCGGCGATCCTGATAACAGTTTCAGCCTGCCGGCATACACGGTCGCTGACAGTTTTATCGCCTGGGACAGTCATCTGCTGGGTAAAAAGACCCATTTACAACTGAACCTGAATAACCTGTTTAACAAGCATTATTATACCTCCAGCGGTGGTAATCTGCGGGTTGAAGAAGGAGAAACCCGTAATGCAGTCCTCAGTGCCAGCGTTGAGTTCTGAGTATGACTGAGCAGGGGATTGCTCTGCCGGATTTTCTGTGCAGGGCAAAACTCTGTCAGCGGCAGGAGTGATGATTATGGTCAGGAAAAGAGACTGCCAGGCTGCGGAAAACAGTCCCCGGCAGTCTCTGAAGATAGCAGTGTATTCTCGTCAGTGACTTAGCAGTCTGGCAGACTTATTACCTTGCGGCAATAACATCAACCACGACCAGAGGCTGTTTACCGTTGTTGGTCAGCCCATGAGACTGGCCTTCACGTACAATCGTAATATCTCCTGCAGTGACCGGATAGTCTTTACCGTCAGTGTCTTTAAAGATCCCGCTGCCGGAAACAATAATATAAGCATCTTCATTATTAATATGTTTGTGATAACCGATAGAGGTTCCCGGCTGTAGTGTCAGCCAGCTTATTTCTTTGATTGCCTGGTCAGCACCTGCTTTGTCACGGGTAAAGGCGAATGCTGCTGCGACGGTTCCTTTACCACCGCCTAATCCCTGTTTTTCCATTTTTTGTTGTTCAGCACGGGTAATGACCTGAGCATTGGCAAAAGACAGCGGGAGTACAATTGCAGCAGACAGTAAAGCAGTGGTTAATTTACGCATAATTCTCACCTGAGAATGGTCAGTGTATTATCCGGCGGGAAGTCACCGGACCCCTTGGGTGGAAAGAGTGTACTCCCGCAGGCAAAAAAAACGAACCCGGAAAGCGCTCATTCACTGTGATTTTTACGACAACCGCTGACCGGTTATCTGAATATCCCGGTAAGCTGTCTGAAAAACAGACACGCAGCCGCTAAAGCGTAAAGTGTTATTTACTTTTCCTGACGATACTGCGGAGGGAATGACAGAAAAAAAGATATAGCAATGCTATTATCCCGGGCTTAAATAACAACAGTGATTAATCAGACTTTTACCAGGAATTAATTATGACCCATGGGGTGCCTCTTCAGTTTTACCATATCCTTGATGAATACGCTGCGGGATCTGATATACCGGTAAAAGATACCGAACGGGATTCACTGGCAAGTTATTTTCAACTATTGATCACCAGGGTAATGAATAACCAGGACGTCAGTGACCATGCACAACAGAAAATGGCCGGCGATTCAGGTATTGACCGGCTGCGGGCTAATGATGCCATACAGTTCCTCTCTCACTGGCGTGATGAAGAGTAAAAAATTTTTATTGCCTGAACTGTTGGTGGATATTTTATAAATAAAAAAACTCTGCCTGTGTTAATTTATATTTCCCCGGGGTGTATTTGAATTAACCGCGAAATTACAGGCTGTAAATAATCAGATTCTCGCTGACTGAATATTTCACCAACGATTATTCGGGGCATTGGTTATCTGAACTTCAGGAGCATCGCGGAAAAGCACCGCAGATTAGTGAAAACCCGGCATAAGAGTGCCGGGTATGACTTATTCCTGTTCAGTCACAGTATTATCTGCCCGCCATTAGCGGAAACAGAGCCTCCGTGGCGTCACAGGGTTGTGCTGTGCTCCGTTATCCGGGTAAGGGGGGTTATTCATTACCCCATCGGTTAAGAAACATAGCGATATCATCGATACGCTGTTTATGAATACCGGCTTCTGCGGCAATTTCATGCTGTGTACTTTCACTGATCTCCTCATTATTACTTAAACGAGTAAGCAGTAATTCGAAGTACGCCGCCAGTGCATCGTACTCATCCTGTGTAACGGGAGTTTCGGTCTCGTCAGCATATTCATCGACCATATCGTAATATTTATCAGCTATATGATGCATTATCGTTTCTCCGGAGCGCTCAAAAGGTATCAATGGGCCATGATATACCATCTGCGCGATATTTTCTGAAGATAACCGGGATGCCGGCCCGCATTATCGCAGACTTTTTTATGGGGACCGGTCATATCACCGGGTATCGTAAGCGCTGTCGGCGGCAACTGACCTGATTTTCCTGCAGGTCTGTCGGATTAATCAGGGGAAAGTCTCCGGGGCTGTCACGTTGTTACGCGACAGGTCAGCGCAGATGATTTCATATGTTTTTTCTGTCACCGGCCAGGTGCGGCTTCCCTTACTGGCAAAGGGGTATAGCATCGGGTGTTTTTTAACAGACGCATCCGGACAAGAGGAAGTAATTGATAAAAAGCAAAAAACCAGACGCCCGCAGACATCTGGTTTCTTTAAAATGGCTCCTCTGACTGGACTCGAACCAGTGACATACGGATTAACAGTCCGCCGTTCTACCGACTGAACTACAGAGGAATTGTCGTGAAGACGGGGCGAATCATAACGAGGCAGGAGGGGATTGTCAAAGCTGTTTTACCATGCCGCAGACTGTTTGCTGATAAAATCAGCATCTGAGAGCGGGCAACAGCTAACCGTGTATATGCCTGCTTCCGGTACAATCTCTTTTCTATCGGGTAACGCTAACTCTGCCAGATAAATAAAGAAACGATAACACCATTAATCCCTTAAGCCGAAGGTCCCTGTTATAGTCTTTTCTTCTTTAATATTCTTCATATTATGACGGGCATCTCTTTTCAGTCAAATTACAAGCCGGTTAATATTGCATCAGTTACACCCTGGCCCTGACAAGGAAAAGCCAATGGATCGTCAATACAACAATGGACTGACCGCAGAACAACGGCTTTCAGCCACAGTGCAATCCCTGTTTACGGCGGAACCACCGGCCACAATCACTGAGGCAGCGCGTGTGCTTATCGCTGGCCCGCAGGCATATTGCTGCCCGCATGCTGTTAAGACGGTTTACCCGGCCGGCAACTGTCCGGATAACGGCGATAAGTTTATCAGCCCCCTGTGCAACAGGCCGCGGATTGTCGGTCGCCGGAGAGTATCGATACCGGAGAATTACCTGCCACCCTGTAAGGTGGCGTAATGGGTCATCGATCTGACTGTTATGGACGAGGGACAGCACTGGAAGGCGATAAAACAACCACCGGTGCTGTGTGTATCGCCTCCATGTCCGATGATACTGAACACGGACGCAGGGTGGTTCGTGTCGGGGACAAAACCACCCCCTGTCCTGTATGCGGTGAGGCAGGGGTTATCGTCTCCGGTGAACCCCGTGATACCAATAATGGCAAAATAGCGGCGGTGGATGGTTCAGTTGTGCGCTGTGGCTGCCCGTCAGGGTCTAACCGGATTATCGCGCCGGCAGGACAATGGGTTGGCAGAGGCCCGGATCCTTCTGTTGCAGCCCTTGCGGCACTGGTTGCTGAGCGTCAGGCCGCAGCAGAAGAAAGAACTAAACAACTGGCTGAAGAACGTGACCGCAATCGTGTGTTTGCCAAATCCTGCCTGCGGGGTAAAGGTTGTAATGATGCCGGGGAAGAGCAGGAACCCCATACTCATTTTGCGGCGATGGCATTTTATCAGGCCGTTCCCCCTGCTGATCCAGCTTCCGATACTGATGTTCCCCAACATGCTCAGACCGCCAGGAAAAACAAACCTGCTGAAGATATTCCACAGCCGAAAAAGCGAAGCGCCCTGTATAAATGGTGGTTCGGTAATTATGAAGAAGTTGAATACCCGCGGGCAACAGCCGCAGCGACGAGTGCTGCTAATGTTCAGACGGCTGTTGAAGGAGCCAGTGTTCTTACCCTGATTGGTGGAAATGCCATTACATCAGGAACGTGGGCGGTAAAACTGGGTGAGTTAGCAAGCGGAGCAGGAAGAATAGCGGCCAGCGGCCCCGGTGCTCCCATCGCGGCAGTCGTGTTGGGAATGATGCCCGGCAGACTCAATGACGGTGAACAGGACTTTATTGACCGGATACGTCTGGAACAGATGCGTGAAGCACCGACGCGTGTGCGTTATACGTGGGAGCAGGATGATAAAGGCAATCCTGTTCCTCATGGCTGGCATACGCCACCGGGTAAAGACAGGGTACGTGTGCGCAAAATGGAGTGGGACAGCAGCCGGAAAGCGTATACGTTCACCACAGAGGAAGATCCGCGCATCACCATCATCTGGACGCCCGACAGTTCAGGTGTCAATGCGCCTTCAAATACAGGCAACCGGCACCCGGTAAGGATACCAAACCCTGTTATTGTTGATCCGCTGCCGGAAAATACCCGTATTGAGGCGACAACCACACCGGCACCGGAGGAGAAGAGTTTTGCGGATTATATTCTTATTCTGCCAGTGTCGGATATTCCGCCGATTTATGTATACCTGAGCAAGCCACCTGTTGAGTTTTTAGAGGTGGAACCTTACGATGATTTCAATAATCGTTCACGACAAGGGGAATATCATGCGGATCATATTCCATCAAAAGCGGCTGTAGAACTGTATCTTGAGAGAGAATATCCCGAGTTCGATTCTGAACAAATTAAATCATTATCAGGTAAGGTTGCTGCTGTCATAGTTCCTGTGGAAGTTCATCGGAACATTAGTGCGACTTATGGCGGGCGTAATCAAACACAAAAAGAACATGATTCCTATGACCTTCGAACGGCAGCAGATAAAGATTTTGATATTGAAATATCAGCGTTAAAACAGCATGGTGCGACAGATATACAGCTAAAAGAAGCTAGAGCTAAAATACATAAAATTAATATTGATTCGGGATTATACAAATGACAGTAAATGTAGAAAATTTAATTCGAAGCTTGGGGGAAACTTATGAATACATGCTTGAGACAGGGATTCTTTCATATAGAACAAAACCGACAGGTGCTCCGGGATCCCCTAATTTAGGTTTGGAAATGGCAAAAGAAGGGATTTTTTTGTCATTCAAACGCACAGGTAGAATTCTCAAAAGTATTACGTTAAGACTCCAGCATGAACCGATTAAACAGTGGGTTTTTCCGAATGAACTTCCATCGCCTTTGCAAAAACATATGAGTCGCCAATGGGTGCATGATACTTTTGGTGAACCAGATAAGTCTGTTCCTCCGAAAACCGTAATGAAAATGGCTATGGGATGGGTTGATAGATTTGCTGTTGAGGATTTTCATATCCCAATAACAATACAAATTCGTTACGATATGCAAGATAAAGTCGAAGCCATTACTTTCCTCCCAACGTCAGATCTTCGTTGGTAGCTTTTACTCTTCTTGTAAAAGCAGCACGGCAAATCCCGGGGAGGGTGTTCATTATTCCTTGTCCCCTCGAACATCCAGCCAGGGCACCCCGCTAATCCCCCCGAAAAACCGGTGTGTTCATAAACAGAATTTTCTACTAACCTGAATTCAGAGGGATTTCTATGACCCGAAGGGCTGCGAAGCTCACCGATCACGTTTTACTGACAGCCAGAGCCCCCGGTAATTTAGTAAAAAAGGCGTTCGCTTAGGTACATATGATAAAGATTTAAACAGGGTAAAAGGAGGGTGACATGTTTGGTGTTTTTACAGAAAATAAATCTTTTAAGTCTGAATTTAATGAAAAAGTCTTGCCAGCTTCAATTACCATAGGTGATTTTAAAGAAGGGATGAAAATCCCTATAGATTATTGGAATATCAAACAATACTATGCAAGTTGGCTATCTTCTTTAAAAGAAGGGGTTTATGGAAAAAAATAATGCGACACTAGTAGTTTCAATGTATCCGCCTAAAGATGCGAGTTTTTATTCTCATGGGTTTTATACTTCATGCAAGGGAAAGTTATTGTTCAGAATAAAATGATTTTCCCGGGTGAGATAAGTTATTTTTCCATGGATAAAATAAATGAATATACTGGTGAGTATGAAGCCTGTTCAGGAGGTGAAAAAGTATCAGAGTGGTATACTACTATTGATGAGGTAAAAGAATTTATGTCATATCCTGAAAGGAATATATCATAAAACTATATATTGAGCAGTATATTAATACATGTGCTGCTTTGCTATCTTTGAATTGAAAATACATAGTAGAGAGGGAATGTTCCCGGAGCAATCAATCAGCCGCATAAAGAAATCTGTTTTAACAACACAGAACACCCTGATAAAACCAAAATATATATTTGCTATTGTGATGGCATTGGTTGCAACGCTTCGACCAAAACAGCGATGAAACTGATGACGCCCGGTTTTCAGGTAAAAGAATTATCAGGTGGGCTGGACTGGTGGAAACGGGATGGTTATTCCACTGACGGTACTGAGGGAAAAGAAGGAACCCCTGTTTCCTGCGGTTGCTGAGTAACCAGAAATAAACTCGTCCCGTGTGACCTGAGTAAGCGCGCGGGGATATTTATTTTAATAACCTACTGATAAATATTTATAATTGACTCCGGCTATTATCATCGCCGGGTGAATTAATACTGTGTCCATATTCCCCGGCGAGACGCTATTTTCTGCCAGAAGGTGAAGACGATTTGGACAGGGAGCCAATGGTCAATAACGACAGAAAATTCGTTCCCGGACTCGGCCAGATAAATAAACGATAGCAGCATTAATCCCTTAAGCCGAAGGCCCCTGTTATAGTTTTTTCTTCTTTAATATTCTTCATATCATGACGGGCATCTCTTTTCAGTCAAATTACAAGCCGGTTAATATTGCATCAGTTACACCCTGGCCCTGACAAGGAAAAGCCAATGGATCGTCAATACAACAATGGACTGACCGCAGAACAACGGCTTTCAGCCACAGTGCGATCCCCGCTTACGGCGGAAGCACCGGCCGCAATCACTGAAGCAGCGCGTGTGCTTATCGCTGGCCCGCATGCGGTTAATACCCTGTACCGGGCTACAACAGAGGGCAGACAGAGTAATCTCGTGCCGGAGGATTGCCTGCCACCCTGTAAGGTGGCGTAATGGGAAACCGTTCGAACTGTTATGGCCGGGGGACCGCACTGGAGGGTGATAAAACCACCACCGGTGCTGTGTGTATCGCCTCCATGTCCAATGATACTGAACATGGGCGCAGGGTGATTCGTGTCGGGGACAAAACCACTCCCTGTCCTGTATGCGGTGAGGCAGGGGTTATCGTCTCCGGTGAACCCCGTGATACCAATCATGGAAAAATAGCAGCGGTGGATGGTTCAGTTGTGCGCTGTGGCTGCCCGTCAGGGTCTAACCGGATTATCGCGCCGGCAGGACAATGGGTTGGCAGGGGCCCGGACCCTTCTGTTGCAGCCCTTGCGGCACTGGTTGCTGAACGTCAGGCCGCAGCAGAAGAAAGAACTAAACAACTGGCTGAAGAACGTGACCGCAATCGTGTGTTTGCCAAATCCTGCCTGCGGGGTGAAGGTTGTAATGATGCCGGGGAAGAGCAGGAACCCCATACTCATTTTGCGGCGATGGCATTTTATCAGGCCGTTCCCCCTGCTGATCCAGCTTCCGATACTGATGTTCCCCAACATGCTCAGACCGCCAGGAAAAACAAACCTGCTGAAGATATTCCACAGCCGAAAAAGCGAAGCGCCCTGTATAAATGGTGGTTCGGTAATTATGAAGAAATCGAATACCAGCGGGCAACAGCCGCAGCGACGAGTGCTGCTAATGCTCAGACGGCTGTTGAAGGAGCCAGTGTTCTTACCCTGATTGGTGGAAATGCCATTACATCAGGAACGTGGGCGGTAAAACTGGGTGAGTTAGCACGCGGAGTTGGAAGAATAGCGGCCAGCGGCCCCGGTGCTCCCATCGCGGCAGTCGTGTTGGGAATGATGCCCGGCAGACTCAATGATGGCGAACAGGACTTTATTGACCGGATGCGTCTGGAACAGATGCGTGAAGCACCAAGCCGTGTGCGTTATACCTGGGAGCAGGATGATAAAGGCAATCCTGTTCCTCATGGCTGGCATACGCCACCGGGTAAAGACAGGGTACGTGTGCGCAAAATGGAGTGGGACAGCAGCCGGAAAGCGTATACGTTCACCACAGAGGAAGATCCGCGCATCACCATCATCTGGACGCCCGACAGTTCAGGTGTCAATGTTCCTTCAAATACGGGCAACCGGCACCCGGTAAGGATACCTAATCCGGTAGTAGTTGATCCGCTACCGGAAAATACCCGCATCGAGGCGACAACCACTCAGGCACCGGAGGAGAAGAGTTTTGCGGATTATATTCTTATTCTGCCAGTGTCGGATATTCCGCCGATTTATGTATACCTGAGCAAGCCACCTGTTGAGTTTTTAGAGGTGGATTTATATAGTAATCTCGAAGGACGTTCTCGTGAAGGTAAATATCATGCTGATCATATACCGTCAAAGGCAGCAGTAAAAGAATATTATCGAAACTTAGATCCTTTATTGGACAAAGATGATATTAATGATTTAGCAAATGAGGTGGCAGCAATTATTGTTTCAATAGATATTCACCGAAAAGTCAGCGAAACTTATGGGCGTAGGAATAGTGAAGCTCAGATTAAATTAGATGCTTCTAATTTACGGGCAGCAGTGGACAGAAACCTTGATGCAATAAAACCAGCATTGAAAGAGCATTGTGCTACAGAAGCACAAATAGAAGCAGCAAGGGTTAAAATGCATAAACTTAATTCATCAGTAGGATTGTATAAATGACAATAAATATTGAGGCATTGATCCGTTGCTTAAACCAAACGTATCACGAAATAGTTGTTCAGGACATTATACCGTATAAAACGAAGCCTTCTGGAGAATATGGAGATCCTGACCTTAGTCTTGATATGGTCAAAGAGGGAGTATTTCTTTCTTTCAAACGAGATGGAATGATCCTTCAGGAAATAACGTTACGAATTCAGCGGGATGGTATAAAAGGGTGGATTTTTCCTAATGATTTACCTACACCACTCAAAGCAGAAATGTCACGACAGTGGATGCATGATACCTTCGGGGAACCAGATAAAGCAGCTCCTCCACGCAAGGTAGCAAACCAATCCTTTGGATGGACTGAACGTTATGCCATAGAGGATTTTCATATGCCTATAGCAATGCAAGTCAGTTACGACCTGGACGAAATGGTAAAAAAAATAACTTTTCTCCCAACGTCAGATCTTCGTTGGTAGATTCCCCCTTTTTCGAGGGTGTTCATTATTCTGTGTCAAGGCTTACAGGTCGATATGATTATCAAGTCGACCGGCGAAGTGGATCGACAAC
>NZ_JAERJP010000033.1 GCF_018257575.1 Tatumella sp. JGM91
ATCGTCGGTTTTTATAATAATATCGCTGCGCTCCGGCACGGGCGGAAGGTGTTCAGGAAAGACCGGATAAATCAGCGTTTTCAGGTTGTAGCAGTAATTATCAGGCTCTAACAAATATTCAGCATCAAAAAAGTTACAGACATTATTATGCGGCGGATATAGCAGATTATCACCCCAATATTCTGCAGAAACCTTTAATTTATTTAATGTTTCTATCTCTGGCGGATAAGCTATCTCTTGCCCACCCCGTTCATGGCAAGGTAAATAAAAAAATGAATTAACTAAATTAACAGGACGAAAAAGCTGATCAAATTCTCCTGTATCAATCTGCCATACCTGCCGGTTACCCGCTGCCAGTTCCGGCAGTCCTTTATCGTAAAGGCGTAATGCTTCATATGCCCTGATAATACTCTTCGGGTGGAAACCCTTTGTAATCTCCTCCGGCCAGGTTTTCAGCGCCTGTTCATATTTTTCAGTAAAACACGCCCAGGCATCCCGCTTGCGCTGCCACAGACTNTTCATCACTCATCGGGTATTTGGTTTTTTTGATGCTCATCATAGTTCACGTCCTGTGGCTGTCTGATGTTCCGCACGGGCGGCATTAATCATTATTCGGCCATTCGCTTTACTGCGCAGCTCATCGTCATGCAGTTTTCGCGTATATGTGGCATAAGGCGGCGCTATCCCCTCAGGTTTGCTGTAACCGTGTACACCTTCCGCCTCTTTCCAGTCTGTCGGATAAAACTCCGCTTTTACGCCATTAATATCAGTGCTGACCGGTAGTCCGGTCGCTTTGACCTGCTCACCGATACGGTTAAGCTCTGTTTTCAGCATTTCATCCAGGTTGATAATTACCTGTTCACCGCCCCCCTGAAGATATTGAGCGGGAATATCACTCCCGAACTGTTCTGCAATCTTACCGTGCCAGGCTGTGCTGCCCGGCATCCGGGTCGCCAGATCTTCCGGCAGATACAGCACCACCAGAAAACCATTACCGTTCCACTCATCCAGCACCGCTGACAGCTGCCGCCACTCCTTTGCACTGCCCGGGACTTTCCGGTAACCCCAGAATCCCCCGGCAGCACGGGAGCCTCCGGGCGTTGTCGCCAGCGCAGTCTCATTGCCGAAAGCGCGAAAAATTGTACTACCCGCCATTTCTCTGGCGCTTTTGGCGGTTATCTCTCCACTGAAAGAAGCGATATTGGTATATACCCATGATTTACCAAATGCCGGACTATTCTCAGGTTCCCTTGCAAGTAAGTCCGGATATCCGGACTTTGAATATTTTTGCAGCAGTCGGTTTTTATGCCATTTCTCAGCATGAAGACTCGGGTAACGGGTCCCCTTTTTCGGCGCTTCCCTTAAAGGACGCTCGATAAGGTACGCCTCCGCTTCACGGTAAACAGCAGCTCGTCCGGAGCTCTTTCCTAGCTCCAGAATGTCACCTTTATAGACCATTGCCTGCAGCACTCTCAGCTTTGTATTCAGTTCCTGCAGCGCCGGCGGGATCATCCGTCCACCCATATCCCGCAGAATGACAAAACCTTTTGCCAGCGAGCGAAGCTGCACGGACCATTTATCCGGTAAGGCTCGTCCCAGTGCCGAACCGAGGATTGTATGGGTTACCGTTATCATGGTGTTACAGAACACACCAAATTTATCCAGCAGCACAGTCTGGTGAGACTGGAGATCCAGTGCCTTCAGCCATTTCGGTGCATCTCCTTCACCGACACGATTCAGAAACCTGACCACATCACTGAGCGTTTCCACATTTTCCGACGCCTTTGTTGTGACCCGCAGGCACAGACGTCCGACGCCTTTAATAACACCGCCAATCACCGGGATCAGTGCAAACAGCAGAATCACCAGAAACACCCATTCAGTGGTGCTTTCCCGCTTTTTAGGTTCATTGATTAAGCCAATCGATACTGCCAGTAAATCACGCACCGCAGTGATATCCCCCACCAGGGGAACCATACCTATCGCGGCATCGGTAATAATCTGCCCGATAGTCTGCTTTTCATTAAATGCTCCCTGCAGGGTGCCCCAAATCCACTGACTGGTTTCCAGACTGGTCTGTTTAAACCAGGCGGTGGTGCTGATATCACTCATAATTCACTCCCTGTGTAACGGGTAATCAGGTCTCCGGCCTGAGCAGTATTTATCGCCTGAAGCTGGTAACGCGGGTTATCCTCAGGTAGCTTACGGGAAAAGCTACGGCTGTCTGCCCCCAATTCAACCCTGACCGGCCCCTCAGGTACATCATCAAGGTGCAGGTAACCAGCGCCATCAAGATTGCCGGTACGTACTGAACCGTCCGCCAGGGTTGCGGTAAACGGCGCACCGACCACCGGCGCGTCATCATGGTAAAGGTACTGCATCAGTGCATCAGCCGGATTTCTTACCGGCCCGGCAAGCCATGGTAAATCCGGGGTCTGATCTGCTGAACGAAGTTTCAGCGTGCGTCTTATATTGCGGGTGAAGGTATGTAGCGTCCCGTACTCTATCCCCCACGCTTCAATCTTCACGTAGCTGCCACCGCCAATCAGCGTTACCTTCTTCTTTCCGGCGAACAGCATGTCGCCCATACTACTGATACTTAATTTCTGTGCTGCACTCATCTGCAAAGCACCATTCTGTGCCTGAATCTGTACCGGTCCCTGGCCGGAGATAAGGCTCAGCTTACCGTTCCGTGAAAAAAATCCGAGAGCCTGCTCTGCCAGCAACGCCGTATTATCCCGCGAACCGGTACTTATATCCCCGCCAGTATTGATGCCGATATTATCCGTCGCGGCGAGTTGCAGGTGTTCACCGCTGCTAACCGCTATGCCCTCAGGTGCCGTGAAATGAATCACTTCATTCAGAGGTTTTAGTCGCTCATTGAACATCGCTATCTGGCTGGCTAAATCCGCTTCCAGCGCCAGCGCCTGCCGTTCCGCATCCGCCAGCAGGGCCAGCCGTTGACGCCCCATATCAATTTCTCGCAGGGCTTCCTCCATGCTCAGCACATCGCCTTCGGCTTTGGCCTGGCCTGCGACTGTCACCAATAGTCCCTTCGCCACCCGGATGACTCCGTACTCATCGGTGCGCAGCTCAAACCCGATGCCGCGCGGTTGATTCTGTGTATCCACGATATGGCCCTGGTTCAGCGCGGTGGCGCCGAACGGCGTGCTGAGCGTAATATGCTCTGCCTGCCGCTGGTCCTCCATTCGCAGCTCGTTATCCCCTGCGGTGCGCAGAATGTTCTGGCTGCGGTTATTGCGGGTCACCACATCCGGATGTTCAGAGTCATGGAGCGCATAAGCGATATACGGGCGATCCGGGTCACCGCCGTCAAAGGCAATCCCCACTTCGGTACCGCCAATCAGCGGTGTGTGCCAGCCATACGTTTCTCCGGCATAGGGTTTCGCCTGGCGTATCCACAAGTAGTTATAGCCGGGGCCGGCATCTTCACGGCTGAAGTCCAGCCTCACCCGGTAGCGCCCCTGTTCATCCAGATGGGCATACAGGGCATTTTTCTCATCGCTTTCGACGCGGGCGGTCAGCGTCCCGGCGATCAGCGGGCGCGGCACTGGCTGTGGTCTGAAGCAAAACTGCTCGCTGCAGGGCATGCCCCACACGGAGACCTGCAGACGGGTGTCACGAGCCGCGCGGAAGGTGGCAAGCGTAATCACCATTCCCTCTTTCAGCTCCGGCACCTCAGTGTTCCCGGTGTCCAGTACCATGCCCGGCGTCAGGTGGCTGGCGTTGCTGAACAGGTGCAGACGAATAGCGTTATTCAGCGCATATTCATGGTGTATCCGGGCATAACAGGCGCCGCTTTCGGTTTCCGGTTCAGAAGTGGTGTTATCACCGGCTTCGCGGTAAGGCACCAGGTAGCGGTAGTGTTCGCCAGTGGTGGCAACCCCGGTTCTGACGTCTGCAGTCGTCTCCATTGGTGTGCCGGCGGTGCGATAATTGTAATCCCGGGTGGTAACGCTGCCGGTGACGGTGTGATGCCACACCCGTGCACCCCACACCGCTTCAACCGCGCCGTCATACAGTGCGGAGGGATCACGGTACGGCAGCTGCACACCAAACTGATACTGTCGCTGGCTATCGGCAAAGGTCACCGTATCCAGCCCGGTGGTGAGGTTGACGCCTGTGCGAAACCAGATGCCGTCTTCAGCCAGAATGCGCTGAATAAACTGCAGGTCCGTTTCACGCCACTGGGTGATAAGCTCACGGACCGGGTAAACGCGTTCCAGGCGGAACTCAAAATCTGACGCTTCCAGCCCGTGGCTGCGCAGTATCTGCTCCACCAGTTCCGGCACCGCGACATTCTGCCAGACAGCACAGCGGCGGGAATAAGCCAGCAAAGACAGACGCGACGAGATTGTCACGGCAAAATGGCTCTGATCTGCCGTCTCTTTCAGGTATTCAAAACCGGTGATGATGCCCTGAACCACCCTGCCGCTGTGCATACGGAGGGTGGCATATTTCAGCATCGTATCCTGACGACTGATAGCGAGCTGTAGCGTGGTGAACTCAATCCGCCATTCGAACGGTTCGCTCAGTGCTTCCCGCCCGTGAAAGTTCAGCACATCGGGTTTCAGCAGGCTGTCATTAATCTCAAGCGTATATCGGGTCGGCCCGTTATCCTGCGGGGTGTCCATATGCTTACTCCTTTAGCGGCACCAGAGTCAGTCCGGTGCTGTTGAGCTGGATAGTACGCGGCTTATCCGGGTCGAGATCAGCGCGGCTCAGCACCAGCTTCCAGGTGTTGTTATCGAGGTCCGGACGATTGAATAGCCCGACCACTGCGACGAATTTTGCGGCCTGCTCCAGCGGCATATTGAGGATGATGCTGCCTTTGGGCATCACCAGCAGTGACTTACTGGCCACAATATCCTCTTTCAGGCTGGTGTTCGCATCGCGCAGTAGTTTCTGATAATCCGCGGCATCCACCTGCTGCCGGTCTTTGAGCTGCCAGACCTGCACCATAGTCGCGAGCGGTGTCTGACTTTCATCGGCATTGGCGGCAGCACGTGGTTCAAAGTCGAGGTGCAGTACCTTTATTTTTTTGCAGAAGATGGCCTTGGTGATACTGACGGTGCCATCCGTTACCGACTGAGTCAGGCCGCAGCCCGTCAGCAGAACAGTGAGCAACATCAGAGATGCGCCAGATTGCAGGGAAGTGAATGTCATTTCAGGTTCCTTTCAGACGTCACAACAGGATTGTCAGGGGGCGGGTATTGAGTTATCAGCCAAACCGATAGCCGGCGGGCTGTGCCGGCGAAAGCGCACTGCAGGTCAGCCCTGCATAGGTACCCGTGCTGACCGTCAGGTGGCTGCGTTCCGCCGGATTATCAGGGTTGAGGCCCAGCACGCCGGTACGTCCCAGCTGCACCCGGTTTGTCTTACCCAGCCGGGGTTCAGGCAGGCAGCTAACCGGCACCGTGAGACGAAGGCGTACATCGGCGCGGTAACCCATATATACCCGCAGCAGCACCATCAGGTCGGTATGTATCTGCCCGCCGGGCAACCAGCCCTGTGCTTCCTGTCGGTTATCGGTCGCCAGCATCAGCAGAATACGGCTGCAGGCCTCTTTCCCGGTCCTGCCGAGGGTGGCACGCTGTGACAGAGACACGCGACTGGCTTTACCGAGTCCGCTGCGACTCTCTATGGAGACTTTCACCGGGTCCGGACGGATAACCGTGGCCCGGGTGTGCGGGGCCAGCAGAGTCACCAGCTGGCGGATACCTTCGGCGTTGCGGGTTGGCAGGCGCAGGGTGCCAAGCAGCGCCAGAAAACGAGAGCACGGTGTCGCCACCTGTTCTGCGGTACCCGGAATACCGAGCCCTACCAGTCCCAGCAGACATCGGGAGATGTCATCTTCGCCACCAACGTCAAAGGTCACCGGATAGGCATATTTACGCCAGATACGGTAATACTGGGTCAGAATACGGTGGCTGAAGATATCCAGAAACGCGGAAGTCGCCTGATACCCCTCACGACGCTGGGCGATATCATCCAGCAGTGCGGTCGGCAGCGGCGAATCCACACCGTACATGCCGAGGAAAGTGGTGCGCACCGTCGGTACCTGGCCGGGCTGATCCTCATCAGTTTCAATAACTTTAAGCTCACTGACCGGGAAGCCCATCCCCGGCCAGGGACGGAAGCGCACCGGGTCAGTACTGATTTTGTCGGTACTGCCAAGCGGAGGAGCCTCCGGGTTTTCCTGCTCCAGCAACTGGCATAAGCGGTAGAAATTAACCCGCCAGATGTTGTTACGCAGTGCCTCTGTCAGCCCGGAATGTGCTGGCTGTGATTCTCTTTCCATCGCAGTCGTTTCCCTGTTGGTTGCAGTACCAGTGTCAGCTGATTAAAAAGGTGGACGTCGGCATAGAGAGCAAAGAAGCGGTGCAACATCTCACCAAACAGGGTGACATCCCCTTCCCCGGCAAAATTGTCAGCATCGAGGGTGATTTCGATGTCGACCCCGCGCAACATAAAGCCCTTTTCAAAGCGACGAATAAGGGTATGTTTCACCGCCACAATCGCCTCCAGACGGCGGCGGTTCATCTCATCACCGGTCCAGTCATACAGCGCCAGTGTTCCGCGCAGTACCTCCGGGTTATCCATCATGCTCAGGAAACTGGAGCCCAGATGGCTCATGACCCGCCAGTGGAAGCGGTCACTGGCCGGTGGATAAAGTGGCAGCGTAGGCACTTTCAGATTCAGGACTTTTACCGGTACTTTGCCGGCTTTCACCACCCGGTCCAGCAGGGTGCTTTCCAGTGAGCGCCTCGGCAGCTGGCCGTTGGTCGCGGTAATACGGATCGAAAGCGACTCCGGAGTGTGAGACAACTGCTCAAGCTCGAAGGACTTTCCGCCAAGGATAAGCCAGGTGTCATACAGTCCCGAAGGACCGCGCTTCACGCGGGTGTGGAAGTAACGTTCCGGCGCATCAAAGCGCATCATGCCACCACGGTGACGGAAGCTGGTGAATGGTACATACGGATGCTTGCCGTTTTTCACCGCCCCGTGAATATCATCCACGCTGTAGATTTCCGTATGCCCGTCCTGAACACGCAGCGGACGCAGCAGGTATTCGCTCTGTAGCGGGTCTGGTGTCAGCGGATCAGCCTCCAGGGAGAACAGATTAATCACCGGGGCGCAGTGCAGACGGAAGCTTTCGGTGTCAAACGGCAGATCCGACGGCCAGCTACCATTCAGCACGATATCGATCTCAAACCAGGTATTTCTGGCACTGAGGCCGGTCAGTTCAAGCCCCCGCAGCTCTACAAACATGAATTTTTCGCGGAAGCTGAAATACTCCAGCAGCAGCTGGTAGCCGCTGAACGCTGAATCGCCTTTCGGCCACAGGCGGTCGGTATCGTCAAAGCCCATCGGTTTACACCAGCCGTCAAAGGCCACCCTTGCGGTACCGGTTCTGCTGTGACGGACGTACATGGCGTGAACCTGTCGGGTCATCGCCAGGTGCAACGCCGGAGCCACCGGACTGTCAGCATCAAGGTAAATAATGACCTTATCGATACCGGCTTTTGACCAGTCCACTTTATCCGGACATTCGAAACACAGACGAATAGCGGCTCTGCCATCCGGTTCGGTCTGCAGACGGGCATCTGCCAGCTGCAGGGGCTGCAGCGCTACCTCACGGGTAGTACGGTACTGACAAACTGTTTTCTCCGGCCCGATCGGGCGCGACAGCACCGGGAAGCCTTCTTCCAGGGTTTCCTTTTTGCGCAGCTGCTGCCACTCCGGGCTAAAGGCCACTACGGTGAGCGACGGAATAGTGCGCATATAATGCGGCCACAACAGACTCACCAGCCCTTCAGTCAGTTCCGGCAGGTCATCATCGAGTTTTTCACGCAGCCGCCCCATCAGGAAGGCAAAGCCTTCAAACAGGCGCTCCACATACGGGTCGCGGGCTCCGGTTTTATCCAGGTTAAGCATCGCCGCCCGGTCCGGGTGGGCGCGGGCAAACTCTTTACCTGCTTCGCGCAGGTAACGCATTTCAGCTTCATAGTAGCGAAGGGTTAAATCATCCATGTGCGGAAATCCTGAGTGGAAAAATCATCAAAAGAAAGATGTCATCAAGAGGGGGGGCGTTAACTGAAAAACCGTGGCTGGCGGTGATTTATCCGCACAGCACCATCGCCCGGGCCGGATCAATCGCAATCAGTCCCGCCAGCAGTGCATCCATTTCCGGGGTGAGCCGGGCTTTGTCGCTTTCACTGCGTCCGGCTTTCAGACGCAGTAAGCGCAGACGACGGGCCTGTACATCAAACAGTAATCCTGGCTCCCAGTCACTGAGGGTCAGTTGCGGCGCACTGGCAGTGAGTTCGCCGAGCAGGTGCAGGGCAAGCTCGTTGCGGCCATACTGTTCTGCGACCCGGGCCATCAGTAAGCGGAGTAACCAGCGGCTTCGTGGTGAGTCCATACCCGGACGGCTCTGAAGCCAGCCCAGCGCCGTTTCCGGCCCCTCACGGTCACCTTTCTCCATCGCTTCCGCTTCCAGCGCCAGAATGTCATCTGTCTGAGGGACGCTGGCCACTGCCGGCAGATCGCTGAACCCGGGCATCTCATCATTAACCTGTCCGGCTATCCAGTTGAGCGTCGCCTCATCAGCCAGCGGTGTGCCGTCACTCCAGGCCAGCGTTTCCAGGCCCGGCAGACGTTTAAGTAACAACCGCAGATCGCTCAGAATATAATCTGCCCATTGATCCCCGGGACTTCCTGCACGGCTCAGCCCCTGCCACAGATACCACTGCAAATCGAGCCAGAAGCGGTTACCGCCTTCGGTGAATATCACATCCACCAGCTCCGCCAGCTCAGTCCAGCTCTGCTGCAGATACAGGCGTTTCAGCTGGGCGCGGTAGTCCGCTTTGGGCGGCAGCAGGCGTGTACGGCCGCTGGCATCAAGTGCCGGTAAATGCGTCACCAGGTCCCAGCGGGCAGCTTTCATCATCCGGTGGGCCGCCAGCCAGCCCTGCGGCTGTTCCACCACCCAGCCGGACAGTACGCGTAACTGGCGAACCAGCTCCACTTCAGAGTTGACAGCAGCGGCCACCGGAACAGCCTTAACTGATGACGGGATAGTATGACTGTCGTCACCCGCCCCACCTGTCCGGGAGGCTGCCAGCGGTGTATCCAGCCCGCCGCTACCAGCCAGCCGGGTTTCCAGCATACTCAGCAGGCCGGTAAATGCAGGCCGCCCTGCCTCTGGTAACGAGTCCAGAACGGTCTCCAGCAGGCACAGGGCCGCAGCTGTACAGGCGGTTTCTTCCCGCGTCGCGTCCGGCCAGCGCGAGAATGCATCGCGTACTTTTTCACTGTTCAGCCAGTCGAGTGCCGCCAGTCTGGCGGTGCTGCGCTGTGGGTGACAGTGCACCCCGGCCTGGCTGAGCATCGCGACCAGTAACAGGATGCCATCGGTCAGACCGGCATCACCGTCACGATGCAGACGGGCAAAGGTATACCAGGTCACCACCCGGATATCGCGGGCATGCCGGGTGAGAATACTTTCCGCCAGGCGGCACAGCGCGTCTGTATCGGTGCCTGACAGTTTATTGATTTCCTCGCGCATCAGCTGAAAATCATCTTCACAGACCGGGTCGTCACCGGTACCGTTCGGCAGCGTCGTCAGCCACGGCAACCACTGGGAAAGCCTTTGCCGGGTCTGTACCAGCAGTGCAGCACGCCGGGTTGCATCCGGCAGACACAGATTAAGGAGTGTTTCTGCAGTTGCCATTTATTCGTCTCCGGAAAAGGTGAGCAAACCGCGCGGGGTGCCCACGGAAAAAATAGTCTGCGGCAGGCTGAAGCTCTGTAATCTGAGCAGTGCCAGAGGTCCGTCACCGAGCTCGCTGCGCATAATGAATTTCAGCGGATTACCCTCAGGGGTGGTCCACTGCAGCTGTGTCCGGCTGCTGTCGATAGGGGTGGTACGCGCCTTATCCAGCAGACGGATAAAGCCCCAGTTTCCCTGGTTATTCGCATACAGGCGCATTTCGCTACTGGTCGATCGCCAGCTCAGATTCACCCCCGGGTACCAGCTGTTGCCAGGCCAGCTGAAACTCTGCCAGCTTTCCATCTGGTTGAAGTAATCCAGTTTCTGTCCATCCAGGGTCAGCTGCATTCGCGCCACATCCCTCGACGGTCGCGCCATCAGTTCAAAGTGAACCCCGGCATCGCCCTGTGCAAAGACGATATCGGCAATGTCAGCCAGCAGGTTAATGGCTGACAGAAACGCCGGGTTAACGGTCATCCCCTGGCTTGCCGCCGGATCCACCACCCAGTGACTGCCCTCCTGATGCAATATGCCGCTGAGGTTGTTTTTGATAAATGCGGCGATACGCCCGGAATCACTTCGCAGGAACTGTGCCAGTAATGGCAATGAAGCATCGCTGCCGGTGGCCTTGAACGGATAACGTCCGGCAAAAGCGGTGTTCCACTGCGAAACAATAGTGCTCTGCCAGCGGGCATTAAGACTGCCTGCGGCCGGAGCCAGCACCTGACGCCAGGCCAGGTCAAGCGGCTGAACAAACAGTGCCTGACCAAAGCCGTTCCACTCCTGCCCCAGACTTGCCGCCGCCAGGCTTCCGTAGTCACGGGTGTCCGTCAGATCGATGGTTTTCCCACGGAAAACGGTCTGGGCCAGCATCCAGGCCATGGCCTGTGGATCGGGCGCACTGGTCACCTGCTGCAGTTTAAGGCGCACCTGGGTCACCCGTGCCAGCCAGGACTGGAAGCTGAGATTACCGTTCGAGCCGGTACCGTCCTTCCCGGCCATCAGCCCCGTAAGCGGACCAAACACGCCGTCCAGCGGCCCTTTGGGCCCCTGTGCCTGCTGAATAAACTGTCTGGCGTTTTTCTGACGCCCTGCCAGTTTCTTCGCCGATTCCACCAGGGAATCCGCAAGCGTTTCACCTTTGGCCCCCGTCTGGCCCTGCCAGGCCAGGGTGTTCATCAGCGCCACCAGAGGAGACTGGCGGATATCCGCCAGCAGGTTAAGCTGAGCAATGGCTTCGGAGAGCGATCCGGCTTCCTGCCACTGGATACTGTTGGCCATATTCAGCCATGCGTTACCAAAGTCGGTGAAATAGCGCTCTGTCAGCCGCTGCTTCAGTGCTTCCGGTGACACATCGTTGCCCGGCTGCCGGGTTTTGTCAGTCAGCACCCAGTCGATTTCATCGCGGCGATTTTTTACCACCTGATCAATCGCATCCTGCACCTGCTCCTCCCAGGCCTGACGGGTGAACATCCCCGGCACTATTTCTTCTGATAAAAACAGCGATGAGGCATCCGTATCACCGGTCATGTCCGCGAGGGTTAAATCCGGCCAGTTGCGGGCAATACGCCCGAGCATCTCCTGATACAGCCCGGACTCCGCGTTACGCTGTCCAATCTGTTTAAGCAAAATCTGGCGCACCGTGCCAACCAGCATACGGTCGGTGGTAATTTTCCACGCCGGATGAACCGGTAAATTCCGGGCATAGAAGCCAAGCAGCTTCGGTCCCTGAGTCCGCCACACGCTGTCTGGCACGCCGGGGCGCTTCGGCCAGATTTTCAGCAGGTTGCCGGCAAGCCAGTTTTCATCGGCTTTATCGGGGCGGGCCAGCATCAGGTACCCTTTCAGCAGGCTATACGTTTTTTGGGTGGCGGAGGTACGCGCATCACTTGCCGGTGGCAGCTGAACAAAGGCATTCAGCTGACGCCGGAGTTCATCTGCCAGTACATCACGCATCAGCTGCTGGTTGTTACGGGCGTACAGCGGCCAGAGCATCTGCAGAGTGTCGCGGTCCTGATTCAGGCCAAAACGGGTGTACCACGGCGCGCCGTACACTTCCCGGTTCTGCAGACGGGCAATGGTCTGCTGCAGCGCCAGCTGGTGACGCAGCCGCTCCGGCAGGGGTTGTTTTGTATCGGCAGCCATCCGGGCAGTATCCCGGGCCAGCCAGATTTGGGTACGGTTGACGGAGAGTGACAGCAACGTGCCGGCCCCCCAGAGCAGGACCAGCCCCGGCAGCATCAGGCGCAGCACTTTTTGCCAGTGAACACCGGTTTTACGGGCCTGCGCCCGCAGGCTGTCCGTTTCAAGTACCTGCCAGACCGGTGGTGACAGCCGCGCATGGGGGACAGTCGCTGCACCTGGCAATGCCGGGCTGAACATCACGCCATGCAGGCGATAAGGTACCGGACCGGACATCAGCATGGTGAATAACGGCAGCAGAGACTGGCGGAGACAACCCCGCAATACCTCAGAGAGGTTTAATAACCAGTGATGCTGCGAGTTTTCCAGCAGAGCGGCCACACCGGCCCCTTGCAACTCTGACGACAGTGTCGCCAGTGCTGTACGGCGTTCATCCGCTGTGGCTGCGGGGCCAAACAGAGCTCCCGTCGGCGGAGCCCTGTCACCATCATCTGCCCATGCCCCTTCAAGGACCACCCACAGCCAGACCGGCAGTTGCCAGCCCAGCAGGATATCGGTTTTCTGACGCACACGCAGCAGGGTGTCCTGTCTGGCCGTATCAGGGAGCGTATCGGCATTCATCACCTGTATCACCCCGTCCAGTGGACGCTGCGGGCGAACGGCTTTCAGTGCCGACAGAAACTCGTCACCGGGCACGCTGTCCGACTGCCCACCATGGATCAGCACAATTCCGTCACTCTCCTGCCAGTGATCGCGCTTAAGGCCCGGGGCTACTTTTTCGAGATCACTGTCACTGCCCTGTACCAGCAGCAGACGTACTTTTGCCTTCCAGCGGCGGCGGTAGCGTAACTGCAGGTGATCAGTCAGGGCTTCGGCACTAAAGCTTTTCTCTGCACGCTCTTTTTCGTCAACAAAGGTATTTGCGGCGTTACTATCAGGAAGGGAGGCCGAATACGCTTTGTTGTGACCCCATGCCCGCCGTGCTCCTTTCCTTCCGGAGATGAAAAATAGTTGTTCCAGGCTCCAGAGCAGAGCCAACAGAATGACACTGACGATCGCGCAGAGCGTCACTATCCACTCAAGGGGATACGGGCCGAGACCAAATATTCTGTCGACAAAATTACTGCCAATTGTCAGAGCAAAAATAATGATTGCTGAGACAAAAATCAGCGCCAGAATAGCGAGTCCGGGCAAGGCTTTTGGTTTTATTTTAGTATTTCCTTTTTTATCGTTGCTCATCCCTGATAATGTCCTTTTCTCGTTCTGCTATCGTCATTGAGATCAGCCAGATATCGTCACTTCCGGGATCCGGTTGTGCTGCAACCAGCTGTCCCCCCGGTTCTGAAACCTTGTCCGCGGCCAGTGCCACTGCTATCCATGGTGATGCCTGACCGGCATACCCGAGCGTGGCATCGATATTATTAATATCGCCCGTCAGGCTGAGTGTTAATTTATTATCTTCACAGGATTGATTCAGTCCGGGCCTGTCAGTAACAGCTTCACCAGTAATCCAGATACCGTTGATCGCGTCGGGGGATAATCCAGCCCAGCGAAGAGCGTGCGCCATATTATGCGTCAGTGTTTCGGGGATGCTCTTTTGCGGACGATGTAGTCTGACAGCATCAGGGTAGTGGTGACTTTTTCGGTTACACAGCACTATTGCAGCTATGGCTTCTGCATCATTTTCCTGTGGTAAAGTCCGCAGTGTGAGCGTCAGAATAACCAGTACGGACGGTTTGGCCCAGTGATGATCCAGCCAGTAATCCAGAGCATTCATGCCCTGCCCCGGTATCTGACGTAGCGCCCTCCCGGATTTCTCTGTGACCAGCTGTAGCAGTTCTGCCTCTTTCGCTACCGAAAGCTCTGCATCACACTCTAATACCAGCCAGCACGGTAGTTCCTCAGGAAGGCGTTTCAGTGTTTTGTTTATACGTAGCGCGGCTTTTTCAATGGCTTTTGCAACAGCCTCCGGGCCGGCATCAAAATCCGTTATCGGGGCGTGTCTGATAGACTCTCCGCCACTTCGCGGTTTGGTGGTTTTCAGGAGCGGAATGCCCAACGCCATTGCTGCGCTCAGGCTTCCCGTACCCCGACCGGCCGGGGTCTGTACCCAGGTATTGAGAACCCAGGAAAAACGCCTGCCACGTGAAATTTCGGCTTCTTCCAGGTCATCACTTTCGTAGTTCCAGCCCGCTTCACCCTTGAGTTCAAGCCGGTACCCGATATGACGAAAGACAAACAGCCCCCCCCACAGACAAAAAGGCAGACCGATCGCCGTAAACCAGAATGAGATCCCACGCTGATCTCCGGTCCATTGCCACAGGGTCAGCACCAATCCAGCCAGCAGGATGACAACCAGAAAAATTATCCAACGCATTGTCGACGGACGTGAAACCCCATCGGCATTTTCAGGGACTTCATCCAGATAAATCGGCATATTCAACCAACCTTCGCCGCAGAAAAAGAGCTTATCAGCGTACAACCGCAGCCACATTTATGGCCTTCAAAAGCCACCGGGAGGCCGTTTTCATCAAGGTAATCAGGGTTACCTTCAACAATGGTGGTTTCTCCATGCTCAGGGCAAGAGACTTTATCCCCTTTACGAGCAGCGCCAATACCACCAAACTTCATGGTGGCGGAACAGGTTAACACCGAACCGCCATGGGTCGTTTTATCCCCTTTACGGATTATTTTTAACATTTTCCACTCACTTTAATTTTATTACTTTCAGACCATGGGTTAGCTGTAAATATTCAGGTCGCTAAAGACAACATTACCGTCGAGTGATTTATTTTCTGCATTGATATACCTGATCAAAAAAATATCACTCTCAATTATCAGTAGTGTTAATTTATTTTCCTGAATAAAATATGACTTTATTTTTTTCACCTAATGACAAACGCAAATATTCCTTGAGTGACTTAACATTAAACAGCAAATGATTTTTATAATCGCATTCACTTCGCCAGTAAGCACTTCACGCGCAATTAAATCCCCGTCCTTAACTACTCTGCAATATAATCAAACCATTAACACCATTAATAACCACTGGTTTTTTAGCATGCCTTTTAAGCACCCTTTGTTATTACAATAAATTATATTCAACAGGTTCACCCCAGATACTTAATCATTTAATGTAATTTACAAATATAATGATATTTATTTTGAAACATCATGCATTGACGACATTTTATTTTTCCTTCAATAAGGCTTGAAGTATTAATGTAATTATTTTTTTAATAGTATTGTTAACGATAGCATCGATTTCATCGCCAAAAGCACGGTTGAGGTGTGCAGTCGCGCGACGATAGCGTTCATACAAATTCGAACGCGATACACAGAACGCTTCGGCTATTCGGATGAGGGGGGATCGTCCGATGGCAGCAATGGCATACGCGATATCAACTCTTTTGCCGGGCTATCTCAAACGCGTCCCGAAGGATTTCGGCTTCCATCGTTTTGCGGCCCGGCATTTATTCAGGCTGTTTGAACTTTTTTCTCCTGTGCTTTGACCCCGACGACGCTGACTACCTTGTCGCCTGCGGCGATCGCAGACTTCCCACCATCGTTCATGAGCCGTTTCCACTTAAAAAGAAAACTGAGTGTGATACCATATTGCCAGGCAACGAGTGAGACGGTATAACCGGGCTGCATGGCGATCGCAACAAAACGGGCTTTCTCTTCGGGAGTATAACGACGGCGCTTTTGCTCGCCAGTGATCACTTCGATTCTTTGCACTGGACACTCCTTAAACATAGCTCCATGACTATATCTTACTGGCGAAGTACCCGATTTAAACGGGGGCTATTGCACTAGCGTCATTCCCCCCGGGAAGGATTGGGATAGTTAGATTTTCTTTTCCATCTATTAAAAAATAAAATATCGTATCGAAAATATAAATATCAACGTATCATTAAGTCATGGCAAGCAGGAAAGGAAGTAAAAACTCCCATTAACCATTATCTTATGGGAATTTAAACCCACCGTCCCTCACTACATCATCCGAAACATCCTCAATACTATTCATTTTAATCCCTTCATCGCCAAAGGAGTTAGAGTCACATTGTTTCGAACTTATAATTTTATTGTTTTTTTTCACATCAAGTTGCGCGACAACTCCGGGCTTCTCTTCAGGAATACTTAGGATATAAGAGTATTCGCCTCTACTGAATCCTAAATATGTCGTATATGTTGCTAAATCCACCCATCTTTTTAGCCTGTTTTCAAAATCAAAATCAACTACTAACTCTGTTTCCATTCCATTTTTATACGTGTACTTAATCATTCCATTTTTTGGTTTTGCGCAAAATGTAGCTATGCGGCTCAGTTTCCCTGATAACGAGCATGATGCAATTAAAGTTTCATTTTTAGCACATTCACTTGCGTTAGCATACGATATGCTAAACATCATAAAAACAAATATATATTTTTTCATTTAAATACATCCTCTCCAATTTTATAAGCATTCTCGCGTTCTTTTAGCCCCATGTGGGCACCATTTACGACGCGCGTAACATCTGGTACATCAGAGAGACCCCGGCCTTGATCTGCATTATACGGTTTATATTTCAACCAAAACCAAAGAGCACTTCGGATAGCATATGGCATCTCGTTTATTTTTTCGGGATAATTAACAGTATCCGGCGTACCGCTACTCCAATAATTAGGATAATCGACCATAAAACCATGGTATTTTTCGTAACCTGTAATTTGAATCAGCCCTCTCCCTCTAAAATTATAGCCATCATCAGGATGACTCTGCCGGTTACCGTTCAACCGAAGATAGTGTTTACGCCCAATAGCTTGTTCATCAGCTGCGCGAATAATCTTACCTGCTGAATTTTTCTTGTAACCGTCAGTTTCAGCCTCACCGGGATGCTGTCTGTAGTATTTACTGAAGGTAAGTAGTGCTTCAGGTGAAAATTGGAATTTTTCTGTTACTCCTTTCATGCTTTCACCAACCTCTCCTCTTATTTGAGAAAAGAAGTGACTTAATCGTGTTGGGGTATCTAGCTTGAATATTTTTAGTTTTCCACGTAGTTCTTCAACGACTGTGTTTATATCGGAATCAGAAGCTGTTGGAAAAATTTTCTTTATCTGTTCATATGTAACACCATCGCTAACCGCGGTCAGCATACCTAAAAACGCTACCGGATGCATATGCCACAAAGAGGATCCCAGTTTTAATTTACCGGCATCCTGCATCCATACCATCTTATCAAGATAGGCTTCACAGTATTCCCGCCACTCTGGTGCATCACTTGTCAGTTTGTTCAAAAACGATTGCCAGACAGATGTATCCTTTTTGTGATACCACTCGCTGGGATGTTTCACTATCATCTTATTCGTAACACCGCGATAAGACGGGTTGTGGATAGCGCTCAGATACTCCCGGGATGAATAGGGGCTGACACGACTGTCGATCCGGTTCAAAAGTCGTTGATAATTGTACGGGACTGCACGATGGGTTAACCGCGTGTCAGTACTTGATGCATCAAGAAGACGATTAACAATACTGCGAACCATCCCTTTGGGTGATGTTGTGCCATCAAGATGATCAAAGCTCAGCGCTTCGTCCACTATTGTAGTGAACCCCAGCTTTTCGAGATCGTATTGCGACAGCGTCTCAGCCGATGTATTACTTTTCGGCACGTAGCCGTTCGCATACGGCAAAAACCAGTATTCCTGTTTATCAGCATCCGGTTCTGTTTTCACCTGGCTCAGTTTCAGGATTGCCTCGCCACGGGTGACCCTGCCATCACTGACCATTGCCTTTGTGTTTAAGTCTTTCGAGAATAGCGGCAGGCCCGGGGGACACTTCAGATAACGTGGCGTACTTTCCCCCGCCTTCTCAGGATTTTTCAGGAACGCAGGCAGGCTGTCATCAGCACTCAGGCATTCGATGTGTACCTGATAACGGACATCATAGCCACCCTCTTTCGGTACCTGAAAATAACCCAAGTGCCCGACACTGTTACCTGCACCGATTGGATACGGCGCCGGACAAACAACTGTATCAAACTGCATCGGCTCGGCATAAGGCGGCAACAGATGCGACCACCAGGACGGACGTACAGCCGCGCCTGATGGCGGGACAAGATTATCTCTGTCCGCCAGGATCCAGTATTGTTGCCCTTCCACCAGACTGCTCTTCGTACCTTTGGCCTTTACTTTATCAGACAGTCCTATGAACGTGACCAGGCCATAACGTCGCGTTTCAGGCCCGGTCGCACTAAGGCTTGAATCTGAAGCATCCCATTCAATCCGTGAACCTTTCGGGATGGTGGTTATGCGATATCTGTTTCTGTTTTCAGCGCTGGTATCAGGAATCCACTCGCGGCTAAATACAGACAGCTTATCATTCACCATCCACTGCATTTCGTTTTCACTGGAAGCGTAAGCGGAGTAAGGCGCCAGATGCATATACAGTGTATAAAAATGCAGACCGTTTTCTTTTTTCTCGCCCGGCTGAATGAAGTGCCGCACCAGAACAAAAGAACCGGAGATACTCAGAGAGCCCGTTTCCCAGGGAACGGTCAGATAATCGCGACAAATCCGGTACGCCACCACTTCTCCGTCCGCCATACAACGAATGCTCTGCTCGCCTTTGTAAGCCACCGGAAAATCCAGTTGTTCGGAAAGTGCCCTGCCACTCAGAGCACACCACGGCGTGGTGCTACTCGTGATATGAATCCCCCCGTGCCACATACCGTTGCTTCCTACCATGTACCAGCCCGTCGCTTCACCTTCCAGGTGCGACATCAGGTCTTGCTGGCTGGCAAAGTCGCTGCCGCGATTGCTGGATGGCACAGGCCAGCTGAATTTAGGTAATACCGACATATCTGTTCCCTCAGTTACTCAGTGGTTTACTGATGACGCGTTTAATTTCGGCTATCTCGGTACTGTTGAAATCCGGAGAAGAGACAGGCAAATCACTGCCACTGCCCGGTACCAGGTATTTCCCCACCTTCATAGTCAGGTCACCTCTCGAACCATGCTCAATACCGCTGTCGCTGATTTTCAGGTAAGAGCCACCACCATTGACTGTCAGTGTTTTCGGTGTACTGATAACGATTTCATCGTCAGTACTGGTGATGGTCAGCGCCTTTTGTGCGCTCACCTCCAGTGTGTTGTGCCGGGAATGTATTTCCACGTCACCGAGGTTAGCAATCATCCGGGCACCCGCTTTATGTGCGAACAGCCCCAGCTCATTCTCAGCACTTATAGAAATGTTTTGCATCGCCCCCATGTCGATGTTCTTACCTGCTGTCAACATTGTATTCTGTGTACTGGTGAGCTGCAGGTGCTCACCTGAGGTAAGGGCGATACCTTGTGGAGCCGATACCAGCAGGACTGCGGCCTGTAAATCAGCAATGCTCTGCATCACCAGGTTGTTCTGTGCCTGAATATCACTGACCAGTGCTTTCGCCGCTTCGGCCGCATTATTCAGCGCCTGCATTTCGCTGTTAGCCTGTTGAATGCGGTTGACGGCCGGCGCCATATCCAGCATCTGTCCTTCACCTTTTGGCTGCGCATCTGCAGACAGGAATATCCCCCGCCCGGCACGCAGCGCCCCATATTCATCGGTACGCAGTTCAAAGCCGGTACCGCGCTGTTCACGCTGAGCGTCCACCACATGGCCGCCGTTAAGCTGCGTTTTGCCAAACGGCGTCGCCAGCTTGAAATGCTCTTGCTGACGCTGATCTTCCAGACGGAATTTATTATCCCCGGCGGTGCGCCAGATGTTGCGCGTGTGGTTATCGCGGGTAACATGATCGGGATGTCCGGAATCATGCTGTGCGTGGGCAATATACGGACGGTCCGGGTCACCACCCTCAAACATTATCGAGACTTCAGTGCCATCAAGCAGTGGTGAGTGGAAACCGTAGCTGTCCCCGGCATAAGGTTTCGCCATGCGCAGCCAGAGGTACGCATATCCCTGCTCACTCTCACTGCGGTCAAAATCAAGCCGGACGCGGTAGCGTCCCTGATTGTCGAGGTACGCGTAGGTGTCATGCTTCTCATCGCTCTCCACCCTCGCAGGCAGGGAGCCGGCAATCACCGGGCGGTTCAGCAGCGCGGGGCGGTAGCAGACCGTTTCGCTATAAGGAATACCCGTAAAGTGCAACCGGAAGCCCTTATCGCGTGCACCTGAGGTGTGAACCCCGGTGATGACAATGCCGTTTTTCAGCGAATCCGCAAGGCCACTGCCCTGTGGTTCCAGCACTTCGCCCGGAGCCAGAACCGGACTGCTGGCACGCCCCGTAACGGTTTGCCGGATATTGAGGTAACGCTCATGGCGCAGGCGGGCAAACCAGGCCCCGCCTTCCGGGGTTTCAGTATCCCCTGCGTTCAGGAAGGGTTCGGCGTAATGATACACCTCACCAGTGGTTGCCCCTCCCTCCCGGAGAACCGTCACCGAACTGTCCTGCGGGGCCAGCGCATCGCGGTAGTTATAGTCGCGGGTAGCCACACTATCGGTGACCACGCGGTCTGTGGCCCGAATATCCCAGACGCTCAGCTGGCCGTTATCACTGGTGCGTGACGGCGGAATAATGGGCAGTTTCACGCCAAACTGATACTGCACCTGGCTGTCCTGGAAAATCACCACATCCTGTTCAATGCGGCTGTCCATTGCGAAACGCCAGTAAATACCGACTTCGGCCAGCAAACGCTGAATAAAGGCGAGATCTGTTTCACGCCACTGGGTGATAAGTTCGCGGACCGGGTAATGCTGTGATAAGCGGAATTCAAAATCCGCCCCTTCCAGCCCGTGAGAACGCAGTATCTGTTCCGCCACTTCCGGCACGGACTGATTGAGGTATACCGCACATCGCCGGGTATGCTGCATCAGGGCAATACGCGGCACGAGTCGCAGGGAATAGGTGATCTCATCCGCTGATGCGGAGATCCGCCGGAATGCATCAACCACGCCATACACAGTGCGCACCGGCACCGCTGGCGTACCGTTATAAAGCGGAGTCCGGAAGGTAAAGCAAGCCGGTTTCAGCATCACATCATTGCTGGCAAGACTCGCCGCACAGGTGACGGTAACGTCATAATGCCACGGCTGGCTCAGAGTTTCCCTGGCACGAAACCGCAGCACATCCAGCGACTGTGAACAGCCATGTACATCCATCCGGTAACGGGACAGACCCGGAGCTGCGTTTATCGCTTTTTGCGCCAGGCTGTTTAAACTTTCAATCATCGTTTACCTCCGGCAGTGTCTTCTGCGCGCCATCAAACTCCAGCACGATGCCTTCTTCTTCGTCCCATTTCAGAGTCAGGCTGCGTGGTTTCTGCTTTGCCGCCATATAGGTCAGTAGCTGCTGACTCAGTACCGGCAGAATCTGCTGATTCAGCAGACTGTCGACGTTGCGTGCGCCAGTGTCCGGCAGCAGGCAGGCAGAGGTCAGCACGTCATACAGTTTTTCATCAATCCGCGTGGTCAGGCCGTAGTAACAGTTCAGGCGCTGGCTGACCTGTGACAGCTTCATTTCCACGATAGTGCGCATTGCCGCTTTCGTCAGCGGGCGATAGATCACGGTCTGGAAGCGGGCCAACAGCGCAGGCTGAAAGTGGTCGCGCAGGATCGGACGCAGCAGTTCCTGAAGGTCGCCTTCGGTCGCCTGCGGCTGATGCTCTGGCAGCTGCATGATATGGTCGCTGCCGAGGTTAGAGGTCATCAGAATGACGGTGTTACGGAAGTCGATTTCGCGCCCTTCGCCATCGCGCATAAAACCGCGGTCAAACACCTGATAGAACAGGTTCATCACGTCGCGGTGAGCTTTTTCTACTTCATCGAGCAGCACCACGCTGTACGGGCGCTTGCGCACCGCTTCGGTGAGGATACCGCCCTGTCCATAACCGACGTAGCCCGGCGGGGAACCTTTCAGCTGGGAAACCGTGTGCGGTTCCTGATACTCTGAGAGGCTGAGGGTAATCAGCGATTTTTCACCGCCATACAGCACGTCTGCCAGTGCCAGCGCGGTTTCCGTTTTACCGACACCGCTCGGTCCGGCCAGCAGGAACACGCCCTGCGGGCCATTCTCAGGGGTCAGTCCGGTTTTGGCGGCACGCAGGCGCCGGGCAATGGCATTGAGTGCTGCATCCTGACCGACCACGCGTTTGCCGATGTTATCTTCCAGGGTTAGCAGTTCAGTCTGCTCGTCTTTCATCAGGGAAGACAGCGGCACACCGGTCCAGTCGGCAATCACAGTGGCAACGGTACGCACATCCACATCAACGGAGAGCAGCGGGTTGCTGTGCTGCATACCATTAAGCTCCTGTTGCAGCGCGTACGTTTCACCCTGCCGGGTGATATCACGGCGGGTTTCCAGCAGTTGTTCGGTAATTTTCAGCTCCTGACCGTACCGGGTTTCCAGTTCATCAAGCGCAACGATAAGGCAATTTTCTTCCTGTTCAATGGCGGCCAGGCGCTCGCCATGGCTCTGGTTACCGATAGCGATGTCTTCCAGAAGCGCCTGTTTCTCCATTTCCAGAGAAGTAATCTGCGAGCGGATGCGGGTCAGTTGTTCGGGTACCGTATCGAGACTCATACGCACGCGGGCAGCGGCGGTATCAAGTAAATCGACGGCCTTATCCGGCAGCTGGCGCCCCGTCAGATAACGGCGGGAGAGGGTAACTGCAGCACGCACCGCATCGTCAGTAATATGCACAGCGTGGTGCCCCGCGTAGCGCGATTTCAGGCCACGCAGCATCAGGCAGGCGGTATCGTCGTCCGGCTCGTCAACTTTCACCATCTGGAAACGACGCTCCAGTGCGGCATCGCGCTCGAAATACTGTTTGTACTCAGACCATGTCGTGGCCGCGATAGTCCGCAGTTCGCCACGCGCCAGTGCCGGTTTCAGAAGGTTGGCCGCATCGGCTCCGCCCGCCTGATTACCGGCCCCGATAATAGTGTGCGCTTCGTCAATAAACAGCAGAATCGGTACCGGCGACTGCTGCACGGCATCAATGACGTTTTTCAGACGCTGTTCGAACTCACCTTTCACGCCTGCACCGGCCTGCAGCAGACCGAGGTCAAGTGTGCGCAGGATGACAGGCTTGAGCGATTCCGGCACATTACCTTCTGCAATACGCAGTGCCAGACCTTCAACCAGTGCCGTTTTGCCGACGCCCGGTTCACCGACCAGCATCGGATTGTTCTTGCGACGGCGCGAGAGAATATCCACCATTTGGCGTATTTCCGTATCACGGCCGAACACCGGATCGATTTTGCCTTCTCTGGCTTTGGCGGTGACATCGAGGGTAAATTTTCCCAGCGCGTTCTGCTGCGCCGGACTCAGCTCCCCCGCGTTCAACTCTGTCACCGCAGGATGCCCCACAAACTCCGCCTCACTGCTATGCTCCCGGACCAGTTCAGCGTCAAGTTGCAGCTCAGGGCGTTCATCCGACTGCGCATCCAGCAGGGGACGCAGGCGCTCCAGCTGGCTGTGACCGGGCGTCAGCAGTGGCCACAGGCCATCACAACGTATCAGGTTCTGTTTTTCCACCAGGACCATCAGCAGGTGAATACTGCGAATACTCTGCTCTCCGGCGAGTGAAGCCAGCAGCCAGGCGTCCTGCATCAGCATCCGGATGTTGTCCGAGAGCTGTGGCCGGTGGCGTACCGAACGCGGCTGCTTGTCCAGCCAGCCGAGTAAATCCTGCCAGATGCTGTCCATGTCCCACTCGTAGCGGCGGGCCAGCACAGAGAGGTCCCCTTCGCCCTGTTCCAGCAGTTTCAGCAGCCAGTGCTCTGGAAAAATTTCCGCATGGGCGCGGGTCTGGCAGAGCGCAGCAGCCCCTTCCATCGCGCGGGCACAGTAAGGGTTCAGACGTCGCAGCAGAATGGCTGACTTTTCCATAAGTGTCTCTCTTTGTCGGTTCCCGGACACGCTACCGCCCATCGCTTTTCCCGTGCTGGGGACCAGAGCGCATACGGTCGTGCTGGCAGTTTGTAAGTTTTTTTGCTGAACGCCCGCACAGGCCGGCGTTCAGCAAAAACAGCGGAAAGGTTATTCCCCTCCGCTTAAAAACGAGGATTACGCGAAAGAGTTCGTGTCGCAGGCAGACGGCAGGTTTGTCAGTCCCCGGGAGCACAGATCACGCGGTGGCCGGGGTGAACGAACTCTGCCAACGCGCCTGCGGCACGAAAGATGACGCGTAATCAGGCGGTGGCGCGCTCATTCCAGGCATCGGAATGAATGATGTTGCCGTCTTTGTAGGTCCAGGTGATTTTTTCGTAACGCAGCTCGATCTGCTCAAGATGGTTATGTTTCTCGTAAGCAGGATCCTTGACGTCATGCATCACCGGATGCACTTTCACTACTTTCACGTTTTCCAGCAGGGTGTTGAAGTATTCCACTTCCTGGCCGGCGTCGTTGATTTTGTACCACTTGAATTCCGCGGACTTCAGGGTCTGGCCGGTCGTTACCGCCTTGTAGAAGTACGGGCTGGACGAGTCGGTTTGCTTGGTGAACTGGAACGGGGTATGGATACG
>NZ_JAERJP010000034.1 GCF_018257575.1 Tatumella sp. JGM91
CCGTCCGCCGCAGTGCGGCTGCTGAAACTCCGCCACTGATGGCGGAAGGAAGATGCTCAGAGCCGGACGTTTATGCCGGGAACCGTAATCCGGAGGTAAAAGGCTACGCACCAGGCGCAGATCCAAAGACCAGCGCCCTCTGGTCTTTCCTCACCCGGAGGTTCTCATCCTCTTTTACTACAGACGTAAAAAAACCCGCTAAAAGCGGGTTTCTTTGAAAATGGTCGGCGAGAGAGGATTATTCCCCTGCGGGCCGTTGCTTACGCAACGTTGTCTCGCTGCGCTCGGCGCAAACCTCCTTCGAAGGTTCCCATCCTCTTTTACTGCAGACGTAAAAAAACCCGCTAAAAGCGGGTTTCTTTGAAAATGGTCGGCGAGAGAGGATTCGAACCTCCGACCCACTGGTCCCAAACCAGTTGCGCTACCAAGCTGCGCTACTCGCCGAAATACTGCTTACTGCTTACCTCTGTTTTTTGCCTGGTGCGAAGAGAGGGACTTGAACCCTCACGTCCGTTAAGACACTAACACCTGAAGCTAGCGCGTCTACCAATTCCGCCACCTTCGCATAACCAGCAAAAAATGGGGTGGCTAATGGGACTCGAACCCACGACAACTGGAATCACAATCCAGGGCTCTACCAACTGAGCTATAGCCACCATATCTTTCTTACTTCTTACAACGATGCTAAAAACACCTTTACTACTCTCGCGGTAAATAACCGCAGCTCTTACGCCAACCAAAAATGGTGCGCCCGACAGGATTCGAACCTGAGACCTCTGCCTCCGGAGGGCAGCGCTCTATCCAGCTGAGCTACGGGCGCTTAGCGCCGTTGCGGATGCGGATATTACGGGGTTGAGCTGATCCTGTCTAGTGCTTTTTTAATAAAATTATTTATTTGCTTATCGTTTGTGCGTTTTGTCTGAATATTCAGCATTAGGCGCATATTTTGTGCCATTATCGCAGGCTATTCTAGAGTTCACCCCGCCAGTGATATTTTTGATAGCGTAAAAGCTGCAGTTGCCGCCGCCAGCGCGAAGGCTGTTTAATCAGACGGTATAACCATTCCAGCCCCAGCTTCTGCCAGATAACAGGAGCACGCTTCACAATACCACTGAAAACATCATAGGTACCGCCGACCCCCATATACAGCGCCTCAGGATAAACAGCCTGGCAGCGTCTGATAAACAGTTCCTGACGGGGTGATCCCATCGCCACGGTCACAATGCCTGCACCACTGTCAGCAATTGCCTGTATTACTGCCGCCGTTTGCTGCTCAGAAAAATAGCCATCCTGCTGACCTGCAATCCGGATCGGCCAGTGACGACGTAATTTGTCGCAGGTCTGTTGCAGCACCTCTGATTTACCTCCCACCAGAAATACCGGAACGCCTTGCTCAGCGGCTCTTTGCATCAGCACCTGCCAGAGATCCACTCCGGCTATCCGGCTGATTGTGCTGCCGGGATATTTTTTCCGTACAGACCGGACAATACTGATCCCATCAGCATAGTTAAATGCCGCCTCAGACAGTATCTGACGTAATTGCGGGTCTTTTTCGGCGCTCAGTACCTTCTCCGCATTAATCGCTACCAGCATGCCGTAACGTGGATGCTGTGCCGGTATCAGAAAATCAGCGAACCGGGCTATCGAACTAAAACCATAAAGTGGTATGCCCCTGATCCGGTAAGGCGGGAACTCCGGGTATTTACTCATTACCTTACTGTCCTGCTGTTATACATCTTCAATGCTGAAAAACCGATCACTGCCCTGCCTGTTGCGCTGACGGATAAGCCCGTGACTGTCCAGCAATCGAAAGACTATTTTGGCCATCGCGAGGCAAAACAGGAAAATGACACCAAAGAATACGATTCTCGACCCGAAGGCATCCAGACCCTCCCGGGCCAGCACGATCATATTGAAAATAGCCCCGAAACAAAAACTCTGCAGTACTGCAGCGCTGTAACGGTTAGTTTCCTGCAAAGCACGCCGGTAGATAAAGTCGAAGGCCTTGATAATAAACCCCACCACAATAGCCCCCGGCATCAGCAACCAGCCGCCCCCCATCACCACCAGTGATCCAATCAGGGTCGGTGAAATCGCCAGTCCTGAATGGTTATGCAACACATCACGAGTAAAGTAATTAGCGCTGTTCAGTATCTCTGCCGGGCGGTCATGCCACAGCCAGCCAGGGATAAAAACATAAAAATCCCGCCACATCGGCGCAAGCCCCTGAAATTCAATCCGGTGATACTGGCTGAGGAGCAATGCCAGGTTTTCCCAGGGCGAAAAAGTATCGCGGGTCAGATAAAGAAAAGTATGGAAAGCTTCCTCTCCGGAAACATGCAGGTTATAACGTTTCAAAGCCAGCCAGAACATCCCCGCCACCGACAATACCCCGGCGGAGACCAGCATCGTCAGGCTAATCCAGCCACGGGTGATACCGATAAACAGAAACAAAGCAAAGGCGATAATAATATTCGCCCGGGTGCCCCCGACAATAAGATATGTCAGTAATCCGAAGCTGACCGTACATACAAGAAACATTAACCAGCGTTGCCGGGTCGGCCGCAGAAAATAGATAATCAGCATCGCCGGTATAAAAAAGTAGAAGAACCGTTTCAGTGCCACACCGGACACCTGTCGGGAAAATATCTGGTTATAAGCACTGAGCCTGAACAACAGGAAACCGTTATGCATAAAAAAAACAGTCACCGTACCGATAGCAATCAGTGCCAGTAAACCACAGAAAATCAGGGTTTCCACCCTGTTCATCTGCAGCAAGGGTGCCGCCGGTGTCACCTCAGGACGGCGTATCCTGACTTTATAAGCAAGATAATAAACACCATAAAACAGGGTGGCCGATAGCAGCGCCTGTAACAAATATTCGGGTGCCACTACCGGCGTATCAAAACAGAAGACCAGCAGTGCTGTCAGAGGAAAACCAAAGTAAAAGGTCAGCAGAAACAATAAAGAGAAAAACAGGTGAAAATTAAACCGTTCACGACGAAACTCTTTTCCCGCCAGTACCAGTACAAATGTCAGGCAGCAGAGGTAAACCACCGACAGCCCTGAAAACTGTAATAAGCTCATAGTGCTTTCCCTTCTTCAAGCCGTTGTAATATCTCACACCAGCCCGCCAGATAGCCGGGAGAAAGAAAGGCGATCTGCTGCTTATCGCAGCTTATCAGCTGCCGTCTGGCCTCATTGATGGTGTCCGGGTCCAGCTTGTCTCCGCGAAATAATACAGGGAGTTTCTGTTCGGCAAGATCCTGCCAGAATGGATTATCCCGGCTGATAACAAACGGGATATTCTTTTCAATCAGTAAACAGAGGGTACCGATTCCCTGCTGACGTTTAAAAATAAAATAGCCCAGCTGACAACGCGCCAGCAGGGCCTGATAGTCAGCAAAGTCCAGTGTCCCGGTCAGCAATGTCACCTGTCCGCTAGTAAAATAGCGTTCGGCAACCGCACGGACTTTTTCAATATACGTCTGATTACCTGCCGGGTAGCCCATCGGCAGAATGACACTGACATTACTGCCGAACTGCTGATAAATGTCCGTCAGCGCTTCAGCATGACGATTGGTCGGATCCCCGGAGTTTCCGACCAGAATCGTCAATGGCCGATCGCCGTTCAGCGGGGGGGCTGCCGGGCCAGATACCGGCATCCTGGCCGGAAAATACAGTAAAGCAGCGGCAACTGAAGGCACACGCTGCCGAAAATAATTAATATCACCACGGGTTGCCAGAATACCGGCAACCCGTTTACGGGCCATACGCCGCACAACATAAAACAACCGGAAACGGAGCTGATGAGAATCCTCATACAGATCGGCACCCCAGATATGCCAGTACAACTGATGACGGGATATTTTGCGTCCATATAACGCCAGCCAGAGCCAGGGATTAAACTGGCCGTGGCAAAAAAAACGTTGTTGTTTATTTTTCGCCAGCCGGATCACAGCCCGTGCCAGGCTTTTTTTATCGGGGAATATCTGCACCTCGAGGTGACTGAATCCGCTCAGCGACTGGCTGTCACAGCTGACAACCATAAACTTTCTCGCCGCCGCGGACGGCACCTGTACCGACAGTTGCTGGTCAAAGAAACGCAGCAATGTCAGGTTATGGTGTGGGATATCAGACCCGAGCAGATGGATTAAGCTTGTCATTTTCGGTACCAGCACATAAATACGCCCGCGCAAAGGGCAAAATAAATCATATAAGTAAGACAATAGGCCTGCACCGCACCGCTGACACCGTGTAACGGGATCAGCCAGTATGAGCTGGCAATCAGCAAAATAAACTGGCTGACTTCCGTAAGCAGGTAAAAACGGAGAGATGCTTTGGCAATAACCAGGTAACCAAATACGTAGGCACCGACTTTAAAAAAATCACCGGCCAGTTGCCAGCCGAAAAGATCCCGCATTGCATCGAACTTCGCAGAAAATAACAACCAGATAGCAATATCTCGCAGTAACCAGACCAGTATCGCCACCCCCGCAACCACCGGCAGAACAAAACGCAGAGCACGATAAATTTCACGCCCGATATCCTGTTTACTGCGCTGTTTTGCCAGGGTCGGCAACAACCAGACACTGAAAGTCGCGGTAATAAATTGCAGCCACGCATCTGAAATACCACTGACCCCCTGCCACAGCCCTACCTGTTGCCAGCCTGACTGTGCTGCCAGCAGATTACGCATCATCACCCAGCCGACCGGTACAGTGACTGCAGTCATTACCGCCATCAGCGTATATTTAAGCAGGCGTAACACCAGTGAGGTATGCCAGCGAGGCATAAACCAGCGCCATTGCAGGCCGGTAGCGGATTTCAGTAACCAGATGGCAGGCAGCAGGCTGATGGCCGGTACCAGCGCCAGCCCCGTCAGTGCACCACTATAACCTCCCGCCAGCCAGCACAGCAGATAGCCTAAAACCCCCAGCAGACTGCCGGCAGCCACCACCAGCGCATGACTCCGCGCATTACGAAATCCTTTCAGATATGCCTGTAGCAGATTCGCCCAGGCAATGCCTATTTGCAGAAATGCCACAATACGGATCACTTGCCGGTACTGATCACTGCCAAACAGTATCTGGCTGACAGGGGATGCGGCAAGACTTAAGACCGCTGCAAGTAATAAAGAAAAGACCAGGACAATCCCTGCCGAAGTGGCAGTCAGTGAACGGAGCATTTCGGGTTGTTGCTGATATTCGGCAACATAACGGGTAACACCGTTAAAAATCCCGGCGCCCGCCAGCACCCCCAGAACAGTGATCAGTTGCCGGAAATTAGCCGCCTGGCCAATCCCTTCGGGTCCGTAACTGACGGCCATAAATTTAACCACCAGTAATCCGGAAAGAATTTTCACCAGTGTAGAAAAAGACGTCCAGACAGATGCTTTCGCCAGTGACATCAGCGCAGAAAACTCATCAGTGAGCCGATAACCGTTTTCTGATTGTTATCCGACAGGTTATAAAACAATGGCAGCCGCAGCAGTCGTTCGCTCTGAACCGTTGTATAACGGTCCTCCCCGTGAAAACGGCCAAACTGTCGCCCTGCGGGAGAACTGTGTAACGGAATATAGTGAAATACCGCGAGAATTTCAGCTTCTTTCATCCAGTCGATCAGCCGCGAGCGCAGGTGGTTATCCGCCAGACGAATATAAAACATATGGGCGTTATGGGTACAACCTGCGGGAACTTCCGGCAGGGATAACCGGCCCTGCTGCGCCAGCGGCGTCAGTGCTGTGTAATATTGTTCCCATAAGGCCAGCCGGCGCTGGTTTATCTGATCAGCGACTTCCAGCTGGGCCCACAGATAGGCCGCCTGTAAATCAGACATCAGATAGCTGGACCCCAGGTCACGCCAGGTGTATTTATCCGTCTGTCCCCGGAAAAACTGGCTGCGGTTAGTGCCTTTTTCACGGATAATTTCAGCTCTGGCAACCAGTGCCGGATCATTAATCAGTGTCGCGCCCCCCTCTCCGCCGGCAGTATAGTTTTTGGTTTCGTGGAAACTAAAACAACCGATATGGCCTATCGACCCCAGTGGCCGGCCTTTATAGCAGGACATCACCGCCTGAGCCGCATCTTCAATCAGGTACAGACGGTGTTTTTCACAGATCTGCACAAGGGTATCCATTTCACAGGCGACCCCGGCGTAATGCACTGCCACGACTGCACGGGTTTTTTCGGTAATGGCGGCTTCTATCAGACTTTCATCAATATTCAGTGTATCCGGGCGGATATCAACAAATACGATTGTCGCACCGCGCAATACAAATGCATTGGCCGTCGAGACAAAGGTATAACTGGGCATAATCACTTCATCACCCGGCATGATATTGATCAGCAGCGCGGCCATTTCCAGAGAAGCAGTACAGGAGGGAGTCAGCAATACTTTATGGCTGGAAAAACGCTGTTCCATCCATTGCTGACAGCGGCGGGTAAAGCCTCCGTCACCGCTCAGCTTGCCACTGGCCATCGCTGACTGCATATAGTCAATTTCACTGCCTGTCACCGGCGGAGAGTTAAAGGGGATCATTGTTTTTCCTGTATAACCAATAGGCTGTGTGTTCCAGCCGGGCACCGCTGCGCAGATATAAGCGCATTGCAGCCAGATTACTCAGCTGAGTAGTGATATGCAGCTGTTTCAGGCGTCTTACCCGCGCCCAGTCCGCAGCAGCTAACAGTAACCGCTGCCCGATACCTTTGCCACGCGCCGCCGGTAATACGGATAATAGCCCAATCCGTGCATCTGCACCGGTTTCACGCACCGAGACAAAGCCCTGTAGTTCTCCGGCATCTCCGCAGGCGATCAGGCACTGGTCATCAAACTGTCCGGTCACCGCATTTTCTATCCACTGAGCATAAAAACGCTGGCCGTCTGCGTCGGCAAACCAGGGGGCACGGAAGCGGCTGTGCTGAAATGCGTCGCACGCAGCCTGCCGTAATTCGGGGATCAGGGATTGCCGCGCAATACGGATGCCGGGCTGACGTTCCGTGTGCTGCAGGTCCAGAACCAGAACGGCTTCACCTTCCGCCAGCTGAAATCCCAGTTGTCCGGCAACGGTAAGTGCCTGATAGTCGTCTGCGGCTATCCTGGTCTGTAATAAACGATAGTGTTCAGCCAGCGCTGGCTGAAACCACTGATCACCGCCCGGGATGAACTGGCCGACAGGGTAACCAAAAAATGCAGATTCCCATTCGAGCGGGACAATACTGCCAGTGAGTTGCATCCACACCTCCGAAATGATTATATCCGCGGGTACCGGCCATGCCGGTCTAAGTCCAGAGACCGCGGGTATCGACAATACGCCGCCCGGCCAGCTGCTGTTTATCAATCCCTTTGAATGGCTGATGATCAACCAGCATCACCAGAATATCGGCCTGCTGCAGCGCCGTATCACTGTCGGTCAGCGTCACTGCGCTCAGTGATGCCGGTAAGCCGGTAATATTCGGTTCAACTGCCAGTAGCGGCCCCTGATGCCACTCGCTGATCATCCTGACCACCTGTAATGCCGGGCTTTCACGCAAGTCATCAACATCGGCTTTAAACGCCAGTCCGAAACAGGCAATGGTGATGTCGGCTGCCCGTTGTGAAGTGCTATTCAGACAGTCAGCCAGCTGCTGTTTTACCTGACTCAGTACCCAGCCCGGTTTGGCGTCATTAACTTGCCGGGCGGTACGGATCAGCTGACTGTGCAGGGGGTTCTGCGCCACGATAAACCACGGATCGACGGCAATACAGTGCCCTCCGACACCCGGCCCGGGTTGCAGTATATTTACCCGCGGATGACGGTTCGCCAATGCAATCAGTTGCCAGACATTAATCTGTTGCTGGTCACAAATCATTGATAATTCATTGGCAAACGCGATATTCACATCACGGAAACTGTTTTCGGTCAGCTTACACATTTCGGCGGTACGGTCGTCGGTTTCAACACAGTCACCCCGCAAAAAGAGCCGGTAGAGCTCACTTGCTCTGGCTGCACAGCCGGGGGTCATACCGCCAATCACCCTGTCATTGTCCACCAGCTCCGCCATAATTTTTCCCGGTAATACCCGTTCCGGACAATACGCAATATGAATATCGGGTTGCGGGCCCTGGTGCGGAAATGTCAGGTCAGGCCGAAGTGCGGCCAGCCAGTCTGCCAGCTGTCCGGTAGTGCCGACCGGGGACGTGGACTCCAGAATCACCAGGTCACCCTGTCGGAGTACCGCTGCAACCGATTCTGCGGCCGCACGGACATAACGTAAGTCAGGCTGGTGCCCCTCACGGAAAGGAGTTGGCACTGCAATCAGAAATGCATCGGCTGGCTGCGGTGTCAGGGACGCCCGTAAATAACCGTCTTTTACGGCGTCTCTGACCACCTGTGCCAGATGAGGTTCGGCTATATGGATTTCTCCGCGATTAATGGTATCCACCGCATGGGGATTCACATCAACGCCAATAACGTTTTTTTTCCCGGAGGCAAAAATCGCTGCTGTAGGCAGGCCGATATAGCCAAGGCCCACAACAGAAATGGTGTCAAAACTCATAACGTCACTCTGTATTGTTTTAATATTTTTATAATTTTCTGACATGCATCACCGTTACCATAAGGGTTATGGGCACGGCTCATTTGCCGCCAGGCATCAGGGTCCTGTAATAACCGTGAAACTTCGGTGATAATTTTCTCACTATCAGTACCGACTAACCGTACCGTTCCGGCATCCACGGCTTCCGGTCGCTCTGTCGTATCGCGCATCACCAGTACCGGAATACCCAGAGCCGGAGCTTCTTCCTGAATTCCGCCAGAGTCCGTCAGGATCAGCCTGGCTTTATTCATTAACCAGACAAACGGCAGATAGTCTTGCGGATCAATCAGATAAATATTACTGATGCCGCGCAGGATCCGGTTTACCGGGGTACTGACATTCGGATTAAGATGTACCGGATAAACTATCTGGACATCCGGGTACTGTATGGCCAGTCCGGCAAGGGCACTGCAAATCCGTTCAAAGCCATCGCCGAAACTTTCACGCCGGTGTCCGGTAACCAGAATCATCGGCCGGTCTGGTGACAGAAACGGATATAAGGCCGACAGTTGCCGTTCTAAGACACTGTCCTGCTCAATTTTATCCCTGACCCACAATAAAGCATCAATGACTGTATTGCCGGTCACAAAGATATTTGCTGCAGGAATATTTTCCTGTCGCAGGTTGCGTTGTGCCCGGGGGGTCGGTGCAAAATGATATCTGGCCAGATGACCGGTCACTTTACGGTTGCCTTCTTCAGGCCAGGGAGAAAAAAGATCTCCGGTACGTAAACCGGCTTCGATATGCCCGATGGCAATCCGCTGGTAGTAAGCTGCCAGGCTGACAGCCATAGTGGTGGTGGTATCACCATGTACCAGCACAATATCAGGACGAAAGTCGGTGAGTACCTGCTGCATACCTGCCAGTATACGACAGGTTATGGTGGTAAGGTCCTGACCCGGACGCATAACGTCCAGATCATACTGCGGGTTCAGGCTAAAAAGTCTCAGCACCTGGTCCAGCATTTCGCGGTGCTGTGCAGTGACGCAGAGCCGGGCATCAATCTCATTATCCGCCGATAATGCACTGACCAGAGGTGCCATTTTTATCGCTTCCGGGCGCGTGCCAAATACCGTTAATACTTTCACGCTGGCTTCCTTATTATTCAAAAATCTGTGTTATCTGCTATCGTCATGCTACCGGCGGCGGGAAACAGCAATCACCGCCCCTGCAAATGCACCGGTCACTCCCCACAGCACAACCAGTAAAACTAACCGCGGGCTGTCGCGACTGGCCGGAGGTTCAGGTGAGCGCAGGTAGCACCAGGTGGGCAGATTGTCAGATACGACAGGTTCCGGCCCCAGACTTTCCAGCAATGCTTTACTCTGTAAATACTGCCTGTCATAGGCAGGTCCGCTCGCCAGTAAATTAGCCAGCCAGCCCTCCAGGACCTGTTTACTGACAGGCGGCATAGTCTGTGAATCAGGTCCGGTGATAGATACGCTCTGTCCGTTTCCGGCACGGGTTATCGCCTGTTCAAGCTGACGACGTTGCTGTGCAAACACGGTTTCAGCCACCCATTGCTGGCGTGCCAGTGCCGTCTGATGAGACTGCCATGCAATCTTCCACTCGTCATGCAGATTACTGCGTAAACGAGCCGCGGCACGCTGACTGGCAAACTGCACGTACTGGTCCAGTAGCTGCGCAGAAGATGTCGCATTGTCTGCCCGCAGTACCAGAGTATCCCGGGTCCCGCGGGCCGGTTCCGCGGGCTGAAAGCGGATATCACCGATCAGTTGGTCCAGTATTGTCGCACGCTGCGATTGATGCCCCTTCAGCTTGTCACGGAAATACGCTGACTGTAGCCAGAAATCTCGCCGGCTGTCCCGGGAAGATAACTGTAATAAAAATTGCTGATAGACTTCGTCTGTTACCATTGACGCCGCCGGAGGAGGCAGACTCTCGTCTTCAAGCGTTGCCAGCGACAAACGCAGGCTGTAATAATTCGCTATCTGACTGACCGAAGGGCGGTCGACAGTCGCAGTCGCACTCCATACCTGGCTGGCCAGACGGGCATAGGCCAGCGCAATCAGCGCACCTGCCAGCGCCAGTCCCAGAATCCAGACTTTACCGCGCCACAACCGGCTGGCAATCAGTGGAATATTCAGCTCATTTTCCACAGAGGAAGAAACCATCTCCGGATATCCTTTTAACGATAAAAACGGGTGTCAGATACCATGCCCGCGGGCACTGCGAAAGTTATGCCAGCGACGTTTTAGCCTGCGGAGTAACCGTGCCACTCTCCAGGCATGTTTCAGGCAATAGCCATACGCTGAAAAGGCCAGCAGGAACAGCAGCATCATGCCCCACTCGGGGATCACCGGCAGATACTCTCCCGTCACCCCGATAGCGGCCAGCAAGGCCGCCGCCAGCGTAATTAATACAAAGGCCTGACGCGAGCTGAAACCGGCACGCATAATTAAATGATGGATATGCTGACGATCGGCAGAAAACGGGCTCATCCCTTTATGTAACCGCCGGTACATAATCGCGACCATATCCATCAGCGGAATTGCGATAATCCACAGGGCCGTCACAGGACGCAGCTCATGGCTGGCCCCCTGGGTGGTTGCCAGCAGGATCCAGATAACCGTAAAGCCAATCATGGTACTGCCGGCATCGCCCATAAAGACTTTATAGCGTCGGCCGAGCAGGCCGAGGTTAAGCAGAATATAGGGGAGTGTTGCGGCAATCATCGCAAAGCACCAGAACGCCAGACTATATTGCCCTTTCAGACACAGGATGATCCCCAGCGCTCCGAAGCTGACTGACGATAAACCGCCGAGTAATCCGTCAATGCCATCGACCATATTGAAAGCATTAATCGCCGCCCAGACAGCAAATAAGGTCAGTACATAGCCGAAAGGCCCGACATTTAAGTCAACCGGGCCGATAATACCGCCAAAACTGATCAGCGAATTGTTGGCCCAGATCATCATGATAATGGCAATCACCGCCTGTACCAGCGCACGTAATTTCACGCTGATATCAAAACGGTCATCCAGCGCACCGACCAGCACCAGAACCCCGGCGCAGAACAGGTACAGCGCTCTGTGGGGCTGATAGCTGCTGGTGATCAAAAATGCAAAACAGATCCCCGCAAACACCGAAATTCCGCCCACCAGCGGGATAGCTCCCTGATGGCGCTTCCGGTAATCAGGTTTATCAACCAGACCCACTCTCTTTGCTATTTTGCGGGCAAAGAACAAGAAGCACAGCGAAAAAAGAAATGTCAGTCCCAGTTCAGTACCCATATTGAGTAAATTCACATTAATCGCTCTCAGTTAGAATACTCACTACACCATCATGCTCTGAAGTTTTACTCTGATTCAGGTAGTGAGTTCTGTGCTGACAGCGACATTCTGCGCTGATACGACAGTCCGCATAGGTTACTCCTTCACAGAATCCTTTGTTCCTGATAATGCTATAGCCTGATCAACAAAAACGCCACGTAAAGACGTGGCGTTTTTGTACTTTCAAAAAATTCTTATTGTTGTCGCTGCAGACTACGAGCGTTTCATCATATCGAAGAATTCTTCGTTTGTTTTGGTCATCGCCAGTTTGTTGATCAGGAACTCCATGGCATCAATCTCACCCATCGGGTGGATAATTTTACGCAGGATCCACATTTTCTGCAGCTCTTCCGGCGTGGTCAGCAGTTCTTCTTTACGGGTACCTGAACGGTTGTAATCTATCGCAGGGAACACACGCTTCTCAGCAATTTTACGCGACAGGTGTAATTCCATATTACCGGTACCTTTGAACTCTTCATAGATAACTTCATCCATTTTAGAGCCGGTATCTACCAGTGCAGTCGCAATGATAGTCAGGCTGCCGCCCTCTTCCACATTACGTGCTGCCCCGAAGAAACGCTTCGGACGATGCAGGGCGTTAGCATCAACACCGCCGGTAAGTACTTTACCGGACGCAGGTACGACGGTGTTATAGGCACGGGCCAGACGGGTAATTGAGTCCAGCAGGATAATGACATCTTTTTTGTGTTCAACCAGACGCTTGGCCTTTTCGATCACCATTTCTGCGACCTGAACGTGGCGGGATGCCGGCTCATCAAAGGTGGAAGCAACGACTTCACCTTTCACCAGACGCTGCATCTCGGTCACTTCTTCCGGACGTTCATCAATCAGCAGCACCATCAGCTCACAATCAGGGTAGTTGTAAGCCAGGCTCTGAGCGATATTCTGCAACAGCATGGTTTTACCCGCTTTTGGCGGAGCAACAATCAGTCCGCGCTGACCACGACCGATTGGCGAGGCCAGATCCAGCACACGGGCGGTAATATCTTCAGTAGAACCGTTACCACGCTCCATACGTAAGCGATTGTTGGCGTGCAGCGGTGTCAGGTTTTCGAACAGAATTTTATTACGGGCGTTTTCCGGCTTGTCATAGTTAACTTCGTTAACTTTCAGCAACGCAAAATAACGCTCGCCTTCTTTCGGCGGACGAATTTTTCCGGCGATGGTATCACCTGTCCGCAGGTTAAAGCGGCGGATTTGGCTTGGCGAAACATAAATATCATCAGGACCGGCAAGGTAAGAACTGTCTGCAGAACGGAGGAAACCAAATCCATCCTGTAATATTTCCAGTACACCATCACCAAAGATGTCTTCGCCACTTTTGGCATGCTGCTTAAGGATGGTGAAAATAATGTCCTGTTTGCGCATACGCGCGAGGTTTTCCAACCCCATTTTTTCGCCGAGAGTAATCAGCTCAGACACCGGCGTGTTTTTTAGTTCGGTAAGATTCATAGTGATGGGTTCTTGACTCGGGGTGTTACTCGAAATGTTTGTCATGAGTGGTATGGCTAAAGTCCATGCCTGTAAATAGAAATATTATTAATTCTGAACTCGACAACGGAGTCGTTAGTAAACAGCGACAGACTATGACGAGACGGCCTTGTGCGACGTGGTGGTAAACCACCGGATTGTTAACCCGTTCTTAATAGAAATACAGACTGGCTTAACAAAGGAAATCTTTTAGATTCTGACTACTGGTAAGAGCGTAATGCAGTTCAAATAACTTAGCACGACAAAATGCAGACGTCCAGTGATAGCACAAAAATAAACCACCACTGGCGTCTGATTGATATCTTAGCCCAGATTAGCGTTCAGGAACTCTTTTAACTGGCCTTTAGATAGTGCGCCCACTTTGGTGGCTGCCACTTCACCGTCTTTAAATAACAGTAAAGTCGGGATACCACGGATGCCATACTTAGGCGCTGTGCCCGGGTTGTCATCAATATTCAGTTTCGCCACGGTCAGTTTACCCTGGTACTCTTCGGCAACTTCATCGAGGATAGGTGCGATCATTTTACAAGGGCCGCACCATTCAGCCCAGAAATCTACCAGTGTCACACCGTCTGCTTTCAGCACGTCGGTTTCGAAACTGTCGTCGGTCAAGTGAACGATTTTATCGCTGCTCATGTTTTGCTCCACAAAATTATGCCTGGCGAATTGGCGTATAATGAATCAATGTAAGTTGACTTTATTTCATTGGATACGCTTTCGTAAAGCGACATTAAGCTGATATTCTACCACACTATGAGCAAAACACACTTAACAGAAAAGAAGTTTTCCGACTTCGCCCTGCACCCTAAGGTAATTGAAGCCCTTGATAATAAAGGATTTCAGTACTGTACACCGATTCAGGCATTAGCACTGCCGTATACCCTTTCGGGGCATGATATCGCGGGTCAGGCGCAAACCGGTACGGGCAAAACGATGGCGTTCCTGACGTCAGCGTTCCATTATCTGCTGTCTCATCCTGTTGCCGAAGGCCACAAAGTGAATCAGCCCCGCGCATTAATCATGGCTCCGACCCGCGAACTGGCGGTTCAGATCCATGCCGATGCCGAGCCTCTGGCCAAAAACACCGGGTTGCGACTCGGCCTGGCTTATGGCGGCGATGGCTATGACAAACAACTGAAAGTTCTGGAACAGGGTGTAGACATTCTGATCGGAACCACCGGTCGTCTGATCGACTACACCAAACAAAATTATATCGACCTCAGTGCCATTCAGGTAGTGGTACTTGATGAAGCAGACCGGATGTTTGACCTCGGCTTTATCAAAGATATTCGCTGGTTGTTCCGCCGTATGCCTGCGGCATCCCAGCGCCTGAACATGCTGTTTTCCGCGACCCTGTCATGGCGGGTACGTGAACTGGCCTTCGAATATATGAATAATGCAGAATATGTCGAAGTTGAGCCTGAACAGAAAACCGGCCACCGTATTAAAGAAGAGCTTTTCTACCCTTCTAATGAAGAAAAGATGCGTTTATTGCAATCGCTGGTGGAAGAAGAATGGCCGGACCGTGCAATTATTTTTGCCAATACCAAGCACCGTTGTGAAGATGTCTGGGGCCACCTGGCCGCTGACGGGCACCGTGCAGGCTTATTAACCGGTGATGTTCCGCAGAAAAAACGGCTGCGTATTCTGGAAGATTTCACCCGGGGACAGCTGGATATCCTGGTAGCAACCGACGTTGCAGCCCGTGGTTTGCATATTCCGGAAGTTACGCATGTCTTTAACTACGACCTGCCTGATGACCGTGAAGATTATGTCCACCGTATTGGCCGGACCGGGAGAGCAGGTGCCAGCGGGCATTCTATCAGCCTGGCCTGCGAAGAATATGCGCTGAATTTACCGGCCATTGAGGAGTATATCGGTCATAGTATTCCGGTCAGTAAATACAACAGTGACGCGTTATTGACAGATTTACCTGCACCTAAGCGCCTGGCTCGTCGTCCGGCGAATAACAACCGCAGGGGTAATAATAACAATAACCGTCGGAATGGTCCTCCACGCAATAACAACCGCAAACGTTCAGGTTAAACCCGCTTATGCAGAACGCATCATCACTTTATGCTGCTATTGATTTAGGTTCTAACAGCTTTCATATGCTGGTGGTGCGTGAAATCTCCGGAAGCATCCAGACGGTCGCACGTATTAAGCGTAAAGTGCGGCTGGCCAACGGGCTGGATCAGAATAACCACTTATCTGATGAAGCTATGGCCAGAGGCTGGCAATGTTTACGTTTATTTGCAGAGCAACTGCAGGATATCCCGGCCAGCCAAATCCGCGTTGTCGCAACTGCCACCCTGCGGCTGGCAACCAATGCGCAACAGTTTCTGTCTGCAGCTCAGCGTATCCTGGGCAACCCTGTCGAAGTCATCAGCGGTGAAGAAGAAGCCCGTCTGATTTATCAGGGTGTGGCACATACGACCGGCGGCTCTGATCAGCGTCTGGTCGTCGATATCGGTGGCGGCAGTACCGAATTAGTCACCGGTTCAGGCGCTGACACCACCGCATTGTTCAGTTTGCCTATCGGCTGTGTCACCTGGCTGGAACGCTATTTTTCTGACCGCTATCTGACGCGTGAAAATTTCGAACAGGCAGAGCAGGCTGCCAGAGAGCATATCCGGCACATCAGTCCGGTACTCCGGCAAAAAGGCTGGGAAATTTGCGTCGGTGCTTCAGGTACCGTGCAGGCATTGCAGGAAATCATGGTTGCTCAGGGAATGGACGAACAGATTACCCTCAGCAAATTGCAACAACTGAAGCAGCGGGCTATTCAGTGCGGGAAACTGGAAGAGCTGGAGATAGAGGGGCTGACGCTGGAGCGTGCGCTGGTGTTCCCGAGTGGTTTATCCATTCTGATCGCGGTGTTCTGTGAACTGCAAATCGACAGTATGACCCTGGCCGGAGGCGCATTACGGGAAGGCCTGGTCTACGGCATGCTCAGCCTGCCTATCGATAAAGACATTCGCAACCGGACACTGCACAATGTTCAGCGGCGTTTTTCCATCGACAGAGAACAGGCCGCCCGGGTACAGCAACTGGCCGATGCTTTTTTTCGTCAGGTCAGCCACAGCTGGAACCTCGATGCACGATGTCGTGAATTACTGCTCAGCGCCTGTGCTATACATGAAATTGGCCTGAGCGTTGATCACCGTCAGGCCCCACGTCATGCGGCTTATCTGGTGAAATCGCTCGATTTACCCGGATTTACACCAGCCCAAAAGAAACTGATTTCTTCCCTGTTAGAAAACCAGCAAGGCAATATTGATCTGGCGTTACTGACCCGGCAAAATGCCCTGCCCCCCCGACTCGCCGAACGAATTTGCCGTCTGCTCCGGCTGGCGATTATTTTCTCCAGCAGACGCCGCGACGACACACTGCCTGCGGTACGCCTGCAGGCAAACGATGATGCCATGCATCTCAGTCTGCCGGACGGCTGGCTGGAAGCGCACCCACTACGGGCCGAATTTCTGGAGCAGGAAAGTCATTATCAAAGTTATGTACACTGGCAGCTGACCCTGGGCTGAAACAGATTACCGGCCAGCCAGCGCCAGCCGGTCAGTTTCAGTCCGCCTGCTTTTTAGATTTTTCCAGCATCGCCCGCAGACCCGCAACTCTGCTCTGGCTGTTGAGCATCCGTTGTTCGCTGCTGACTGGTTTACGTTCGCCTTCCCAGACTAAATCATCCTGTGGCAACTCAAGCAGAAAACGGCTGGGTTCAGGTCGGATTTGCTCCCCGTATTGCCGGCGCTCCCGGCACAGGGTAAATGTCAGTTCCTTTTGCGCACGGGTGATCCCCACGTAAGCCAGCCGCCGTTCTTCTTCGATATTATTTTCATCAATGCTGCTCTGATGGGGTAACAGCCCTTCTTCCATACCCACCAGAAACACATAAGGGAATTCCAGCCCTTTTGAGGCATGCAGGGTCATCAGTTGTACCTGATCCTGATCATCATCACTTTCACCACGCTCCATCATGTCGCGCAGAGTAAAACGGGTCACCACCTGAGTCAGCGTCATAGGTTCGTCAAGGTCACTGCCCTCAAGCATTTCTGTCATCCATTGAAACAGCGTGTTCACGTTTTTCATCCGCATTTCCGCGGCTTTCGGGCTGGCTGAGCTTTCAAATAACCAGCTTTCGTAGTCAATTCCCTGAATCAGTTCTCTGACCGCCGCTACTGGCTCACGCTCACTGAGTGTTACCAGAGAGTTCAGCCAGTGAGTAAAACGCTGTAAATGCTCAAGGCTGCGGGCAGGAAGGCGTTCAGCCAGCCCGAGGTCAAAACTGGCACGGAACAGACTTTTGTTGCGGATCGAGGCCCACTCTCCCAGTTTTTGTAAGGTGGCAGGGCCAATTTCACGGCGAGGTGTATTGACGATCCGCAGAAACGCGCTGTCATCTTCCTGATTCGTAAGCACCCGTAAATAAGCCAGCATATCCTTGATTTCAGGACGGGAGAAGAAAGAGGTGCCGCCGGAAATCCGATACGGAATACGGTTCTGCATCAGTAACTTCTCAAATACCCGCGACTGGTGATTGCCCCGATACAGGATTGCATAATCACGATAACGGGTCTTGCCGATAAAATGATGTGCAATCAGCTCACCGGTCACCCGTTCAGCTTCATGATCTTCATTATTGGCAGTGATCACTTTTAGCTGGCTGCCTTCACCCAGCTCCGAGAACAGCTTTTTCTCGAATACATGAGGATTATTGGCAATCAGAATATTGGCTGATTTCAGGATCCGCTGAGAAGAACGGTAATTCTGCTCCAGTTTAATCACCTCCAGGCTTGGGAAATCCTGGCTGAGTAATACCAGGTTTTGTGGCCGGGCCCCGCGCCATGAATAAATTGACTGGTCATCATCCCCGACCACCGTAAATCTGGCACGCTGCCCGGTCAGCAGCTTTACCAGCTGGTACTGACTGGTATTTGTATCCTGGTATTCATCCACCAGCAGATAGCGGATACGCTGTTGCCAGCGCTCTCTGACCTGCTCATTCTCCTGTAATAATAAGGTCGGCAATAAAATAAGATCATCAAAATCAAGTACATTACAGGATCGTAAATGCTGGTCATACAGCTGATAACAGTGGGCAAAAATATTATCCTGCGCCGACCTGGCTAAATCAGCCGCGCCGGCGGGCGACACCAGGTCATTTTTCCAGTTAGAAATCGTCGAAATCAGGTTTTGCAGCAGGGTTTTATCTTCTTCCAGCCATGGCCTGGTCAGTTCTTTCAGCAGTGCCAGCTGGTCCTGGTCATCAAACAGTGAAAAATTGGATTTCATACCCAATGCCGCGTATTCACGTTTAATAATTTCCAGCCCCAGGGTGTGGAACGTCGAGATCAGTAATCCACGGGCCTCTTTACGTCCCAGTGTCTGGGCAACACGTTCTTTCATTTCCCGTGAGGCTTTATTAGTAAAGGTAACGGCGGCAATATGCCGGGCCTGGTATCCGCAGTGACGGATCAGGTGGGCTATTTTGTTGGTGATCACCCGGGTCTTGCCGGAACCGGCACCCGCCAGCACCAGACAAGGACCGGTCACATACTCGACAGCATGTTGCTGACCTGGGTTTAAACGCATAAAAAATCGCTCTGTAGATAGCTTAAAGAATGGTATATAAGGCGGCCGGGTATACACATCTCAGATCAAGGAGCAGAGATATGGCCAAAACAGCCGCCGCGTTACATATTCTGGTCAAAGAAGAATCGCTGGCAAAAGAGTTACTGCTTCGCCTGCAAAAAGGCGCCAGCTTTCAGCAACTGGCAAAAAAACACTCCGCCTGCCCGTCGGGACGGAAAGGCGGAGAACTGGGTGAATTCCGTCGCGGTCAGATGGTTCCTGCCTTTGATAAAGCGGTATTTTCCTGCCCGCTGCTGGTTCCTTATGGTCCGGTAAAAACCAGCTTTGGCTACCACATTATCAAAGTGTTGTGGCGTAATTAACCGGTTCAGCTCACTCAGGCCAAAAATCCGTCAGCCGTCCTGTTACGGATTACTTTCCGGTACCGCCGTTCCCTGTTCACTGTCCTCCGTTACGGGTGCCAGAGCAGTAATTTTATCAAAGCGGGTTTTCAGGTCATTGACCGGAATTTCTGCTTCGCCCTGAGGCTGAACCAGCGCCATCGCCACCGGCTGCGAGAGTTGCTGATGCAACTCATGATTCAGGGCCTCCAGAGTCAGCCCTGCCAGGAATGCCTGCCGCAAACGCTGATACTGTTCCGGAGAAATATCAACGACCGCATTCTGTTGTGAACGCAGGCGCTGTGCCATCAGAGTACTGGTCCCGGTGCGGGCATAGGTCGCAAACAGGCTATTCAGTTCTGCCAGTTTTCCGGACATCAGCGTATCAAACTCCTGCTGAGTCAACCCATTATCGCGTAATTCCGCAAAATCGCTAGCGACCTTATCTGACTGCGCCGCTAATTTATCTGCCGTTGTATCAATATTTAAACCACACTGTGCACGCTGATAAAATACCCGACAGTCCAGTCCGAACCGGGTATCGGCACTGGCCTTCTCCGCATCAGCAGGTAACAGATGCCAGTAAAGCACCTCACGGGCTAAATCACTCAGCCAGTATTGTTGCAGGGACTGGGAATCCGTAATCGGCGACCAGGGCATATCCCAAATCAGGGACAACCGGTCTCCGCTCCCCTGGCTGTCTGTCAGATTCACAGCCCGATAAGATAAAGGCGGTAATACGGCCAGAGACGGCGGACTACTGCGCTGTCCTTTCAGGGATGAAAAGGCCTTGCTGATTTGTTCGGAGATTGCGCGGCTGTCAACATTACCGACCACATACAATGTCATCGCATCCGGGGTATACCATGTATGATAAAAGTCTGTTAACTGTGCAATATCAACGGGCTGTGCACTGTTTTCCTGCGGATCGTGAGATAATAATGCCGAGCCTTGCAGGCGATAACGCCACCAGACATCCGCGGTATTGGCGGGCCACGTGGCCGTCGGATCGGAAGCCGCTAATGCTGAGTTAACAATCTGTGGAGTGATCGCCATATCACCCGCCGTCGCTGATAACCACAGCAACGCATCTTTTATCAAATCCGGACGGTTTGCCGGCAGACTCAGGTTATAGCGGGTAAAATCATAGGATGTGACCGCGGGCGGTAAAGCATTGCGCTTATCAATGCTCTGCTGCCATAACTGACGCTGCTGTGTCACACTGATAGCCGAATTATGTACCAAAGCCAGCCGGGTGAGTAAATGACTGTAGCCTGTCTGTAACGGACTTTCGTTCAGAGAGCCGCTCTCGACAACTAACCGTAATTCGATACTGTCTGAAGGGCGCTGTGGTGTCGCCAGCACCTGCCAGTTGAAACCGTTTTTAAGTTTCCCCTGTTGCCAGGCAGGATCTGGCTGGAGGGCTTCTGCATGCAGCGTAAAACTGACGGCTACCAGCAGAACTCCCCCCATCCAGCGCATAAATTTGGTGCCCTGCATGTGAACCCCTACATTCAAATGGTGAAAATTATAATTTTCACTGACATTTCATTGCCATACACATTCTTCCGCTGTTTACGGATACTGTTTTGATAGAGCATCGCTTTTTTGACCACATAAAAACACGGATGTCGCATGGCAACATAAAAAATATTCGGAACATTTCGGTCGTTATTATCCAAAAGTCAGACATTGCAGCAAGGAAAAAGCAAAAATTAACGGGATTATTCAGGGAAAAGTCGCAATTACCGGTAAAATATGGTCTGTCGCGGGTAAAACAACCGAAATACGACTTATTTTTTCACAGTAAACCCTGCGCCGGAGACAGGTTACCGCCAGGCAGCAGATAATCTTATCCGGCGTGGTACACGGTTGTACACGGATACCGGTCAGCTCAGGTTAAGCCACTGACGGTTAAACAGCGGCTCAGAAAGTGCCGGGGAGTACAGGTACCCCTGAGCAATATCAATTCCTCTGGCCAGCAGAGCATCTCGCTGTGGAATAGTTTCCACTCCCTCAGCAACCACATCCAGCTGCAGAATATTGGCCACCGCAGCCACGATACGTACCATCACATCATCACCCGGCAGACCGGCAACAAAGCTGCGGTCTAATTTCAGGCGTTTTAACGGCAATGAACGGAACTGGTGTAAATAATGCAGATTCGAATAGCCCATACCGAAATCATCCAGTACCACCGAGATACCGGTTTGTTCGACAGACTTCAGTAATGCCACCGCACTTTCCGTATCATCAAGCTGCGCTGTTTCGGTTAATTCCAGTATCAGCCCGGCAGGGTCAATCTTCAGTTCACTTAACAGATGCTGTAAATGACTGACCATCTGCGGGTCCTGTAACTGCCGCGCTGAAGTATTCACACTCAGAGGCAGCATGACACCCTGTGATTGCCAGTGTGCAACAATACGGCACGCCTCTTCAAATACCCGGCGGCCAAGCTCTGGCATCCTGCCCGTATCTTCTGCTGTCGTGATAAAATTTTCAGGCAGGGAATACAAACCATCCGCGCCGCGGACCCGCAGCAACGCTTCCGCCCCCACCAGCGCCCCGCTTCTCATATTTATCAGAGGCTGGAGCCAGAGCTCATAGTCTTTCTCATCGCAGTGCCGCAGGATGTCATGACAGGAGGATAACGGTAAGGCCGCCCCGTCAGGCAGTATTCTGCTGTTTACCGGCTGCGGTGCATACAGTGACTGATGACGGTTAACCGTTCTCACCAGAATCCCGATTTCATCATCCCGATGATTTACCGGCATTTTTAGCAAAACGCCAGGGGCGTCCTGCAAATCACGGCAAATATCCCGCAAAGGATGAATTATCAGCCGGTTAATAAACCAGCTGACAGATACGGAGAGTACAAATGCCAGCAACAGATAAGTCATCATCATCGTGGATAATGTACTGAGGATAAACTGATACACCCGCACCGAATCAGCCACTAATACCAGTGAGGCCAGTGGCCGGGGTAAACTCGCCTGATCTGTCGGATAGAGCGGGATGGTTATCTGTACGGGTAACCGAAAAATCCGGGCAATTAATGCGGGAACTTCCGCCGGTTTATTGTCAGTAAAATCGACATGCAATACCGTCAATTGTTCCGGCAAACGAATATCGGCCTGCCCGAGAATACCTGCCGGTTTCAGTGTCATTAATAACTGTTTTACGGCCGGGGCATCTCCTTTAAGTACCGCGTCTGCCAGTGGCTGACGCACGGTCCGGGCAATATTTTCCATCTGCTGTGTGTACTCAGTTTTACGCTGTTGTACGAAATGAAATAGCTGTGCCGTAATAAACAGACAGACAACGACTATTGCTAAGGCGGAGACATTGACCATCTGTTTAATGGTAAGGGAGCGTTGCACGCGCAAAATAGTCTCCGGACAAGGGGTAGGGAATTTTTCAGTATATAGCAAGACCCCCGGCTGACTATCAGATATCACCACCGCGTTGCCAGAAATTCAGTAAATTCCGATCGTTCGGCAGGGGACAATGGCCGGGGGCTGTGGATTAACGCTTGTGCTGATATGCAATATATAAACTCGGCGGGGTTCTGTTCGCCATTACGTCAGGTCATTTTTGCTGCCCCGCTGCGGGCGACCAGGCAAAGGGCGCAATGGCCGCGCCCTCTGCACTCCGGGCCTTAACCCGTCCGCCGCAGCGCAGCTGCTGAAACTCCGCCACTGATGGCGGAAGGAAGATGCTCAGAGCCGGACGTTTATGCCCGAAGGCGGTGGATTAGCACTGGCTATCGATAACGCTGATACGGGTATGCCGCATATCAATCCGGCGGGGTTCTGTTCGCCATTACGTAAAGTCATTTTTTGCTGCCCCGCTGCGGGCGACCAGGCAAAGGGCGCAACGGCCGCGCCCTCTGCACTCCGGGCCTTTGCGGCAGATCGTTCCGCCGCTGCGCGGTACCCTCGTTCATTCCCGTGACCTTGACGGACCGGCCGCGATTCGCTCC
>NZ_JAERJP010000035.1 GCF_018257575.1 Tatumella sp. JGM91
CAGTCTCACCAGACTGTGCTGCTGGATAAATTTGGTGTGTTCTGTAACACCATGATAACGGTAACCCATACAATCCTTGGTTCGGCACTGGGACGAGCCTTACCGGATAAATGGTCCGTGCAGCTTCGCTCGCTGGCAAAAGGTTTTGTCATTCTNAGCTGAGAGTGCTGCAGGCAATGGTCTATAAAGGTGACATTCTGGAGCTAGGAAAGAGCTCCGGACGAGCTGCTGTTCACCGTGAAGCGGAGGCGTACCTTATCGAGCGTCCTTTAAGAGAAGCGCCGAAAAAGGGGACCCGTTACCCGAGTCTTCATGCTGAGGAACTTCATGAAGACAGACTGCGGCTGAAATATTCAAAAAAAAGCTACCCGGATTTACTGGGGCATAAAGGTAAGAGCCCGGCATTTGGGGATAAGCAGGTATTTACGAATATTGCATCTTTCAGTGGTGAAATTACCGCCAAAAGCGCCAGAGAAATGGCGGGTAGTACAATTTTTCGCGCTTTCGGCAATGAGACTGCGCTGGCGACAACNCGGGCAGTGCAAAGGAGTGGCGGCAGCTGTCAGCGGTGCTGGATGAGTGGAACGGTAATGGTTTTCTGGTGGTGCTGCATCTGCCGGAAGATCTGGCGATCCGGATGCCGGGCAGCACAGCCTGGCACGGTAAGATTGCAGAACAGTTCGGGCAAAAGAGAGCCAATCAGTACCTTGAGGGGGGCGGTGAACAGGTAATTATCAACCTGGATGAAATGCTGAAAACAGAGCTTAACCGTATCGGTGAGCAGGTCAAAGCGACCGGGCTACCGGTCAGCACTGATATTAATGGCGTAAAAGCGGAGTTTTATCCGACAGACTGGAAAGAGGCGGAAGGCCTACACGGTTACAGCAAACCTGAGGGGATAACGCCGCCTTATGCCACATATACGCGAAAACTGCATGACGATGAGCTGCGCAGTAAAGCGAATGGTCGAATAATGATTAATGCCGCCCGTGCGGAACATCAGACAACCACAGGACGTGAACTATGATGAGTATCAAAAAAAACAAATACCCGATGAGTGATGAACAGGTGCGTCGCAGACTGTTCTGGCTGTTGCAACGGCTGAGCAGCTATACCCTGTGGCAGCGTAAGCGGGATGCCTGGGCGTGTTTTACTGAAAAATATGAACAGGCGCTGAAAACCTGGCCGGAAGAGAAAACCAATGGTTTTGATCCGGAGGCCATTATCTGGATTTATGACGCCCTGCGCCTTTACGATAAAGGACTGCCGGAACTGGCAGCGGGCAACCGGCAAGTATGGCAGCGTCAGTCAGGAGTATTTCACCAGCTTTATCGGCCCGTGAGTTTAATCAGAACTTATTTTTATTATCCCTGCCATGATGAACGAGGAGGGCAGCGGGAACCCTATCCCCCGGAAATAGAGGAAATTAATCAGTGGCGGGTTGCGGCAGAGTTCCGGGGAGATAACCTGCTGTATCCGCCGCACGATAATGTCTGCAATTTTTTCGATGCAGAGACTCTGCTGGCTCCCAATAAATATATCTACAACTTAACTCATTTATCCTATCCGGTCTTTCCCGAACACCTTCCGCCCGTGCCGGAACGCAGCGATATTATTATAAAAACCGACGATGCGGTGCCCTGTGACGGTATCTGGGAACCGGTGGAAATAATATATGACCGTAAATTCCTGGTATTTAAAGAAGGTATCCGCGGGTTTAAAAACCTCGGTGCCTATAATTATTTTATCCGCGGAATGAAGGCACCGCTTCAGATTTATTATGATGTATTAATGGAAAGCGCCACTGAAATACTGATAACCGATGACCCGGTCTGCTACCGGGATGTGCACTGGCGACTGGTCTGGGAAGATACACGTTATTGTGACGGTATTATTCCGGATGAATCGGAATATTTTCTGTAACAGCGATAGCAGGAGTGTTTATTGAATCCCGGACAGAACATCAGATAACCACAGGACGTGAACTATGATGAGCATCAAAAAAACCAAATACCCGATGAGTGATGAACAGGTGCGTCGCAGACTGTTCTGGCTGTTGCAACGGCTGAGCAGCTACAGTCTGTGGCAGCGCAAGCGGGATGCCTGGGCATGCTTTACTGAAAAATATGAACAGGCGCTGAAAACCTGGCCGGAGGAGAAAACCAATGGTTTTGATCCGGAGGCCATTATCTGGATTTATGACGCCCTGCGCCTTTACGATAAAGGACTGCCGGAACTGGCAGCGGGCAACCGGCAGGTATGGCAGCGTCAGTCAGGAGTATTTCACCAGCTTGCGCGACCCGTAGATCTTATTGATAAATATTTTTATTATCCCTGCCATGATGAACGAGGAGGGCAGCGGGAACCCTATCCCCCGGAAATAGAGGAAATTAATCAGTGGCGGGTTGCGGCAGAGTACCGGGGAGATAACCTGCTGTATCCGCCGCACGATAATGTCTGCAATTTTTTCGATGCAGAGACTCTGCTGGCTCCCAATAAATATATCTACAACTTAACTCATTTATCCTATCCGGTCTTTCCTGAACACCTTCCGCCCGTGCCGGAACGCAGCGATATTATTATAAAAACCGACGATGCGGTGCCCTGTGACGGTATCTGGGAACCGGTGCAAATTATATATGACCGTAAATTCCTGGTGTTTAAAGAAGGTATCCGCGGGTTTAAAAACCTCGGTGCCTATAATTATTTTATCCGCGGAATGAAGGCACCGCTTCAGATTTATTATGATGTATTAATGGAAAGCGCCACTGAAATACTGATAACCGATGACCCGGTCTGCTACCGGGATGTGTACTGGCGACTGGTCTGGGAAGATACACGTTATTGTGACGGTATTATTCCGGATGAATCGGAATATTTTCTGTAACAGCGATAGCGGGAGTGTTTATTGAATCTCGTGCGGAACATCAGACAGCCACAGGACGTGAACTATGATGAGCATCAAAAAAACCAAATACCCGATGAGTGATGAACAGGTGCGTCGCAGACTGTTCTGGCTGTTGCAACGGCTGAGCAGCTACAGTCTGTGGCAGCGCAAGCGGGATGCCTGGGCGTGTTTTACTGAAAAATATGAACAGGCGCTGAAAACCTGGCCGGAAGAGAAAACCAATGGTTTTGATCCAGAGGCCATTATCTGGATTTATGACGCCCTGCGCCTTTACGATAAAGGACTGCCGGAACTGGCAGCGGGCAACCGGCAGGTATGGCAGCGTCAGTCAGGAGTATTTCACCAGCTTGCGCGACCCGTAGATCTTATTGATAAATATTTTTATTATCCCTGCCATGATGAACGAGGAGGGCAGCGGGAACCCTACCCTCCGGAAATAGAGAAAATTAATCAGTGGCGGGTTGCGGCAGAATATTGGGGAGATGACCTGCTGTATCCGCCGCACGATAATGTCTGTAACTTTTTTGATGCTGAATATTTGTTAGAGCCTGATAATTACTGCTATAACCTGAAAGCGCTGATTTATCCGGTCTTTCCTGAACACCTTCCGCCCGTGCCGGAGCGCAGCGATATTATTATAAAAACCGACGATGCGGTGCCCTGTGACGGTATCTGGGAACCGGTGGAAATAATATATGACCGTAAATTCCTGGTATTTAAAGAAGGTATCCGCGGGTTTAAAAACCTCGGTGCCTATAATTATTTTATCCGCGGAATGAAGGCACCGCTTCAGATTTATTATGATGTATTAATGGAAAGCGCCACTGAAATACTGATAACCGATGACCCGGTCTGCTACCGGGATGTGCACTGGCGACTGGTCTGGGAAGATACGCGTTATTGTGACGGTATTATTCCGGATGAATCGGAATATTTTCTGGAACAGCGATAGCAGGAGTGTTTATTGAATCCCGGACAGAACATCAGACAGCCACAGGACGTGAACTATGATGAGCATCAAAACAGATGTCCAGGTACGACGCAGGCTGTTCTGGCCGATACCGTAAAAGCAATATTAATACTGAGTGGATAGAATGTAATTGGCATATAAAGGAGGTTAATTATGACTCAGAATCCCCCTTCGCTGTATGAAATTCTCTACGGCAATTTCACCGGCGGGCTCGATGTGTATCAGGTCAGCGAACAGGACCAGGTCATATTGTCAGTGCTCGACAATATGCAGCGTATCCTCAATTGCCGCACCGGCACGCTAAAACATCTGCCTGACTACGGCCTGCCGGATATGACCAGAATCCTGCAGGGCATGCCGGGAACAGCCCATGAACTGATGGGTATCCTGTCGGCTGTTCTGCTTAAATATGAACCACGGCTGAAAAAAATAAGTGTTGTACTGCTGGAGCAGAACGTTCCCGGCGAACTGCGCTATGCCATTGACGCTGAACTCAGAGAGGTTGGTCTGGTTCGTTATGGTACCGAATTTATGCCCGCGGGACGCGTGGTGTTAAGACACCTGAAGCAACAGCAGTACCCGGATACTATCCCCCGTATCTAAGGCCAGTTAACACCCTGTCAGTAAAAGCTCGCCGACAGACCACCGTGGCAGCGATCAGTAACTATAAGACTGATATTGCAGAGTTTCATCGGTGAATCATACAGCGGCGGGCGCAGATGGACGCGTGACTGGCGGGTAGCGGACTGAATATGGATCCGTTTACTTCCCCGTCACGGCTCTGCCGTCAAATAGTCTGTGACGTCACCCCGGCGTTTATATGTGGTCATAAACAGTAAGCGACCGGACCTTTGCGGGTACATTATCCCGTCCGGACAGGGGGTTGATCAGCGTACATTTTCCGGGCTGGTTTTAGCCAGTCAGAGACTGTGGTATGCCAGTATCAGCAACGCCATAAACCGGCACAATAATCCTCTCCACAGTGCAGGCTACTTCAAAGGGATATCAGGTCATGAATGACATTACTTCGCGAAAAATTAAAACCGGTGGCGATCCGCGTATGCTAACGGATTATATCTCCCTGCGTGATGAACTGAGTAAGCTGACACATCCGGCACGTCCGGATGTCGACTGGCATTACGTCGAAAAACGTTGTCTCTCACTGTTTGAGATGAACGGGGTGGAACTACAGACAGCGGCCTGGTACACACTGGCCCGTATGCAACGGGCCGGTATCTTCGGGCTTAATGAAGGACTCGTGATACTGGAGGCGCTGATTAGTCATCAGTGGGATGTGCTTTGGCCGCGGCCTGCCCATGCCCGAATGGACATCCTCCGCAGCCTGAGTCAGCGTCTGCAACAGCGGATACGCTCGCTCCCGTTTAACTACCGCGACCTTAGTCAGCTGTACCGGGCTGAACAACTGCTGATAAGTCTGGGAGAAAAGCTGCAGCACCCGGAGCTTAAGCTGGATACTCTGCGTGCTTTGATACACAACAGCGCTGTCCGGCTGGAAAACAGTGCTGGTATAACCAGCCCCGGGCCGGCCATTCAGCCCGGCATCGTATTACCTGCGACCGTGATTAATGATATGGCGGCAGCCTCGGGTGGCCCTGCGGGTTATTCTGATGAAGACAAACCAGACGGTGTGATGAAGTGGGTGTACGTCATGCCACCGGAGCAGCAGCCGGCAATGCTCGCTCCGGTAAATAAATGGAAATCTTTCGCTGCCGGTATGTTTACTATGCTGGTGATCAGTAGCGTCGCTGTATGGAGCTGGCAATATCTCCGCCAGTCAGACCCGCTACAGGCTCAGCTTGTGGCTTCACTGGCTCCGTTACCTTTACCTCTCACCCCTGAACAACTGGATGTGTTACGTCAGCAACGTCCGTCATCACAAACGCTGATAACACAAACACAGCAGCAACTTGTCCGGCTGGATAAGATGTCACCCGACTGGAATATTGACTACAGTCGTCAGTTGATTAAGCAGGCCAGTATCCTGTGGCCTGAGCAGGCTAAACCGATGGCATCACGCTGGCAGCAACAATTTGCGGCGACCACCTTACCAGCGGCGCAGCTTAATGGCTGGTATCAGGGAATGACAACGTTACAAAAACTGAGTGACCGGCTGAACAGGCTGGATCAACAGAATGGAAAATATATGACAGTCAGTGAGCTGAAATCAGTCGTTTTTTCCACTATGCAGTCATTTAATCAAGCGATACCGGCTGAAGAGCAACTGCGGGTGCTGTCACAAAACCCTTCAGGAGAACCTTTACCTGTTGCTGCCCGGTCTCAGCTTGAAATGCACCTGAAACAACTGACAGTCCGTTATGCTGAAATAAAACAGCAGGTATCAAAATAAAAGCGGTTTACGGACAGAGCGCACACCGCGCTGGAAAACGCCGGTTCGGTTGATAAATTAAACTGAAGGAAGAGTGAAAATAAGATCCGGAGCTGGTGTTTAATTTATTTATCAGTGCGCACAACGTTTTATAGTGCAGTAAACCGATCCGGATGGCGGGCAATTTAAGCCAGATATGGTCTGACCGGACCCCGGATAAATCCCCGGCAGCTGCCAGATCAGATCCGGGAGCTAATACAGGGCGCGGTAACGCGCTATAATAGCGGTTTGTGACAGGGGACCGGCCATTGTCACCCACTGAATGCACCGGTCCGGGGATAACAGCGATGACCGGATCAGGCATTGGCGGAGTAACGCAGGATCCTTAATCCGTTAGCGACCACCAGCAGACTGGCACCGACATCAGCAAAAACCGCCATCCACAGCGTTCCTGCCCCGAACAGGGTCATAACCAGAAATACCAGCTTAATAGCCAGTGACAGAGAAATATTCTGTGTCAGGATCTGGCTGTTTTTACGCGATAAGCGAACAAACATCGGAATTTTACGTAGATCATCGTCCATCAAGGCCACATCAGCAGTTTCGATAGCAGTATCGGTGCCGGCAATACCCATCGCAAAACCAATATCCGCCCGGGCCAGGGCCGGGGTGTCGTTAATCCCGTCGCCTGCCATACCTGTGACGCCCCGGCGGCTGTATTCCTCTATCGCCCGCAGTTTATCGTCCGGCAGTTGTTGTGCTTTTGCCTGGTCAATACCGACCTGACGGGCTATTTCGGAGACAGCAAACGGGTTATCTCCTGACAGCAGCAGAGTTTTTACTCCCAGCTGATGCAGCTCATCAATTGCCTGTTTACTGGTCAGTTTCACCGTGTCAGCCAGGGCGAAAACGGCCAGTAAACCGGTTCTGTGACCTAAAAATACCAGCGTTTTTCCCTGTTTCTCCAGAGCAATATAACGCTCTTCTGTATCCAGTAGCTCCACGCCCCGTGCCTGAAGTAAACGGCGATTTCCCAGCCAGTATTCTTCGTTATTAATGATCCCGGTGATCCCCTGGCCGGTGACAGAGGTAAAATCATTCACGGTTAACGGAGTCACCCCCTCACTGTGCCTGGTGACGGCCTCAGAGACCGGATGATCAGAATAGGCGGATAAACTGCCGGCTATCGCCTGTGCCTGTTCAGGAGTCAGCATGCCAGGGGTGATCACATCGGTCACTTCCGGTTTACCCTGTGTCAGGGTACCGGTTTTATCCAGTGCCAGCCATTGCAGTTTTTTCCCTTGCTCAAGGTAAACGCCCCCTTTAATCAGTATGCCCATACGTGCCGCAGCCGTCAGGCTGCTGACCAGTGTCACCGGGGTGGAAATAACCAGCGCACAAGGACAGGCAATCACCAGCATTACCAGAGCGTTATAAATCCACGGCGTCCATGGCAGGCCGAAGAACAGTGGCGGCAGGATAGCCACAGCGAATGCCAGCAAAAAGATAACCGGTGTATAAATCCGGGCAAACTGATCGACAAAACGCTGTGTCGGGGCTTTACTGGCCCGTGCTGACTCCACCGAACGGATGATTTTCGCGAGGGTGGTATTCTGTGCCACAGAGGTGACCTGATATTCGAAACTGCCCGACTCATTCAGTGTGCCGGCGAAGACCTGATCATCTGTTTTCTTTTCTACCGGCAGGCTTTCTCCGGTAATTGCTGACTGGTTCACGGTCGAGTTTCCCCGCACGATAATGCCGTCCAGCCCTATTTTTTCGCCGGGTTTCACCCGTACTATCGCCGAAAGGGGCACATCCGCCGGCTGCATTGGTTTCCAGCTATTATCTGCCTGGCGGACATTCATCCACTCCGGGGCCAGTTTTAATAGAGTGTCAATAGCGTTTCTCGCCCGGTCGAGTGCTTTCGCCTCAATCATTTCAGCAATATTAAACAGCACCATTACCATCGCGGCTTCCGGCCATTGCTGTAACAATAATGCCCCGGTGACTGCAACGCTCATCAGGGCATTGATATTCAGATTGAGGTTTTTAATGGCGATCCAGCCTTTTTTATAGGTCTTAATCCCTGCCAGTAACACGGCGGCCAGGGCACAGAGTGCCTGTAACCAGCCGGGAAATTGCAGCCAGCTCAGGGATTCGGCTGCGAATGCCAGTACTATGGCGGTGATCAGCGGCCAGTATCGGACAGGGGGCGGGGGCACGATACTGCTGGCGGTATTCTTACCGGGTAATTCCGGCTCAAAACCGAGGGAACGGATAGCCTGTAAAATATCGTCCAGTATCTCCTGGCGGTGAGTCACCGTCAGTATCCTTTGCATCAAATCAAACTGCAGGCTGACGACCCCGGGCATGGCCGAGAGTTTTCCGGTAATCAGATTTTCTTCGACCGGACAATCCATCTGCATAATACGGATGGCCGTGATAGTACCGCGACCGGTGTTTTTCCCTTGTGGCAGGGCATCCAGTACCGGCTCTGCCGCGGTGCAGCAGTGCTGATGGTCACCGGTATGCTGTTTCCCGACAGAAAGAGGGCTGACAGCAGAAATTTTTCCTGTCGCAGACGGTATTTTACGGGGCTGAAGTAAGTTGTTATTTTTTTCGTGACTGTTCATTGTTTGTTCCGCTAGGTATACCCTGGTCGTTATAGTAAAAACCCTGCAGTCACTACAGGGTCAAGAGGTGAGGAGATAAAATGAAGATAGGAGAACTGGCCCGGCAGTCGTTATGCAGTGTCGGGACTATTCGCTACTACGAGAAAGAAGGGTTACTGCCGGAAGCACTGCGTGACCAGAATAATAATTACCGTTACTACGATCAGCAGCATCTGGATACTTTACTGTTTATCCGCCGTTGCCGGGCGCTGGATATGGCACAGGATGAGATCAAACAGCTGTTACAGGCACGTGCCCAGCCGGAAGCTGATTGCACGGTAATTAATCAACTGGTGAATGAACATTTGTCCCATGTACGGGAGCGGATTGCCGAACTGTCGGTATTAGAGAATCAGCTCAGTGAATTACAGGCCTCCTGCTGTGACAGTCTGCCAACCCGGGATTGCGGTATTCTGAAAGAACTGGAACACCCTCAGACGGAACTACCGGTACTGACTGGTAAACATATCGGCAGTACCCACGGCCACTGAATTGATCTGTGCTGCAAAACGGACAGAAAACCGGCAATAATTCGTTGTGTTGGTATTTATATCTCCGGATAATCGCTATGTATTTTTTTACATATCGAAAGGAGTTGAAAATAATGTCCAGGGGCCTTTGTACGATTTTAGTTGCACTGTCTGTCAGTATGCCGGTACTGGCATCGGACAACATTCGCGTGACCTATGCCGGATCGATGGGAAAAGTGATGGACCAGGAACTTGGTCCGGCGTTTGCCAGTCAGCAGAAGGGGACATATCAGGGACAGGGGCAGGGGGCTTATGGCATGGCCCGCCTGCTGGCCAGCCATAAAATTGAGGCGGATGTTTTTGTTTCCATCACCCCCGGCCCGATGCAGATACTGAAAGACGCCGGACTCATCGAGACCGCGGTTCCGGTTGCCAGTACCAGTATGGTGATTGCTTATAATCCGAAAAGTAAGTATGCCGCGCAGTTTGCGGAGGCTGGCACCCGTCATGACGGCAGTTGGTTACAGGTAATGACCACCCCCGGATTACAGTTTGGCCGCACAGATCCTTACCTGGACCCTAAAGGACAAAACATCGTTTTTAGTCTGTTGCTGGCTGAGAAATATTATCGTCAGCCCGGCATTGCAGAACAGATTATGGGCTCACCACAAAATCCTCGTCAGGTTCATCTGGAAGGCGGGTTGCTGACCCGGCTGGAAAGCGGCCAGATTGATGCAGCGGCAGGTTACGAAAGTGAAGTGATTTCTGCCGGGCTGCCCTATCTGTCATTCCCGGACCAAATAAACCTCAGTAATCCGCAGATGGAGCAGCAGTGGTACAACACTGTCAGTTTCACTATTAAAGACAGTAAAGGGCAGGATAAAGTCCTGCATACTCAGCCGCTGGTGTACTACGCCGCAGTACTGAAAAATGCCCCTAATGGTGTGGCCCGGGGACAAAAATTTGTCGACTTTATGCTGACTCCGCAGGGACAGAAACTGTTCCGTGACAGTGGTTATTCCGCGCCTAAAGGGAAAGGTCTGTACCAACAACAATGAGATCACGATTCAGGTTATTACCCTTACTCACAGTGCCGGCATTAGTGATGCTGGCACTGCCTTTTGTGACGTTGTTTGGTATGACCCCATGGCATGATTTTTCGCTGGCCTACGGTGACAGCGATGCGGTGCTGGTCTCTGTCGGTTACGGGTTGTTGTCGCTGATTTTTATTATACTGGCGGGTCTGCCGGTTGCCTGGTGGCTGGCAAATTCGTCGACGGAAGGCCTGCTGAGACGAGGGGTTGAGTTAGTGGTATTACTGCCACTGATGACTCCTCCGCTGGCAATGGGAATTTTACTTATCTCTGCACTGGGTCCTTACAGCTTACCGGGCCAGTGGTTATCTGCTTTCGGATGGATGCTGGTCAATAATCCGGCGGCTTTTATGGTGGCGCAAATTTATGGCGGGCTGCCGTATTTTATTGTCACCGCCCGTTCGGCGTTCAGTGCCGTTCCGCGTGAAATACTGGAAGCCGGGCAGACGCTGGGGGCCAGACCATTCCAACGTTTTCGCTATCTGGTCCTGCCGTTATCAGCTTCAGGGCTGGCTTCGGCTGTTTCTCTGGCCTGGGTACGTGCGGTTGGTGAATTTGGCATTGTGATGATTTTTGCCTATTTTCCGCAGGGAATGCCGGTTAAGTTATATACTAATTTGCAAAACGATGGTGTGGATGCCGTCTATACACTGGTCTGGGTATTATTGCTGGTGACTCTGCCGGTCCCGTTATTCTGCTTTATGCATTCCGGAAAGCGTGAGCGTTTACTTCTCAGGTAATCCCGGTGATCGCCGGTGATCATTTTCCCGGGGTGGGATCCCGTCCGTCTCTTATGCTGACGATCCGTATGGCCGGGCGCTGATATGGCTTATGCCGCCAGCGTGGTTTGTTTTGCCGGATTTGATGGTTGCGGAAACCGGTTTGCAGGGACAAACTGTGGCCGCAGATATTCTGTTGGTCAGGAGAATCAAAGTGATACAGAGGATAACGCAATGACGGTCCCGCGGTTGTTTATTATACACGGATTTATGGCTGCCCCTGAACACCACTGGTTCCCGTGGTTACAGCAGGCAGCAGAACAGGCGGGGGTGGTGACTGAGGCCCCGCAGCTCCCGGAATCGCACAGTCCGCAGCTTTCACACTGGCTGGAAAGCCTCGAAAGTGTGGTCGGTGAGCCGGATGAAAATACCTGGCTGGTCGGACACAGCCTCGGCTGCATCACTCTGTTGAATTATCTGAATCAGCGTTATCCGCAGGCTGTCACCGGAGGTATGATTCTGGTCTCCGGATTCAGTGAGGCGGTTCCCGGCCTGGAAATGTTAGCAGATTTTGTCCGGCAACCGGTTGATAACCATCGGATAATCAGTAACGTCAGACAGCGGGCAGTGATTGCTTCACTGAACGATACTATTGTTCCTGCGGCGTTTTCGTTACGGCTGAGCCAACAACTGGCGGCCCCTTTTTACGGTATTCCCGACAGTGGTCATTTTTTAGGGCGTGAGGGCGTCACAGAACTTCCCCTGGTCGCCAGTCTGTTACAGCAATTCTGGTCACAGTCCGCGGCAGGTTATATTCCTGCCTGATATCCACCGGGGGAAACTACCTTTCGGGTTCTGCAGGGAACTCAGTCTTGCTGATCGCGCTGCTGGCTGGCGCGCAGGCGCTGATAATATTCATCTTCGGCAGTCGTAATTTCATCCAGCAGCGAATCCATATCGACCTGATGTTCCTGCTCGATAAATACCCCGCTTAACGGCGTTTGCGGGGTTAGTTTGCCTTCCTGATATAACTGCCAGATTTCTTTGGCGTAGGCGGTATTATCCAGTTGCGGGGCGAACTGAGCGTAGTAAGCGGTAATATTATTCACATCGCGTCTGAACATTGCTTCGGCATGGTTATTGGCTGCCGCATCCACCGCCTGTGGCAGGTCAATAATGACCGGCCCCTGTGCATCCTGTAACACGTTAAATTCTGATAAATCGCCGTGAACAATACCGGCACACAGCATACGGACGATATTTTTCAGCAAGGTATTAAAACCGCTGATTGCCTGTGTTTCGCTGAGAGTGACTTCACTGAGACGCGGTGCAACGGCGCCTCCGGCATCGGTTACCAGTTCCATTAATAATACACCGTCAATACACAGGAAGGGCCGGGGTACCCGCACACCGGCATTATCCAGCCTGAACAGAGCATCCACTTCTGCGCTTTGCCAGGATTCTTCCTGCTGTTTGCGGCCGAATTTAGATCCTTTCTGCATTGCCCGGGCGTTACGTGAATTACGTACTTTCCGGCCTTCCTGATAATGCACTGCCTGCCTGAAACTGCGCTGTGTGGCTTCTTTATATACTTTGGCACAGCGAACCTCGTCGCCACATAACACGGTGTAGACGTCAGCCTCTTTACCGCTTTTCAGGCGTTGTAAAACGCTGTCGATAAGTCCGTCATCGACAAGGGGCTGGATACGGTTCGGGATTTTCATGCGGCATTAGCCTTTAATTCAGCCGCTATTCTTAGCAATAAACAGATCTCGATACTGTAAAAGCGGGCAGGTTGATAAATAAGTAGCCGATTATACCGAAAAAAATACCTTTGGGGAGTGTGGTTTTTAACTAAACCGTTAAGAGTATTTATCAGAAAAAACAGAAGATTAATTATCTTTTGCTCGCTTCCTTCTGAATCAGTCGCGGGATCTTTCAGCCACCGGACGGTGCTATCCAGGACCGGTGGACGGGGGGCACGCCTCCTGTGTCAGCAGTTAATGGCGTGCTGGCGGGGTAATTATACGCTGGCTACCGGCGAGTTTATTGGCATGATTACGGGCGATACCTGCGGTAAACCGCTCAGTGAACCGGGTGAAACAGAGTAGCCGGGGGTATCAGCACTGGCTACTCTGGCAGCGGGACTGGCTGGCAGGTAGATTGGTGACACAGTGCTGATGCCATCGCAGTGGGCGCAAACGCGGGCTGAAAATTTATTCACTGAGTCGCGTATCGATTATCGGCGACAACGGGCAATACGCTGATAAATATTACTCAGATCGCCAGGCGATACTTACTCAAAAACCGGAAGGTTATTCCCGTCGTTCACCAGATTCTTCTCTGCCATCCGGACAAAAGTTTTTATCGGACAGAGTTCACCAACGGAAGTTTCATGACAGTCGGGATTTTTAAATTCAGCAACCGGTAACGGGTTACGGGCATTTAACGGAGAAAGACGCCGCCACTGATCTAATGTTCTGGCGGCAAAGATTAAATGAATAAAGTGTTCTCCGGTTTTTTTATCCAGATAACGTTCTGTAATCAGGCTGCCGCCGGGGGGAATATCATTGTGAGGATATCCGGGCAATTGCCAGTTAAAGCCGAGCATCGTTTGGATCTGTGCGATATTAGTATCATGACCGACCATAATAACCAGCGGGCTTTGCAGATAGGGTTTTTCTGTTAAAGGGGACGGGCTCTGACTGCGGGCGGTAATAGCCGCGACTAACTGACGCATTAATAATGAGCCACCGTGACTGGCATATTCGGGTGTGTCGCTGAGAAGGTCATATTTTGCAGCATGTAATGCCATCAGGTTACTGACCTGTTGCGCATTCCGGGCATGACCAAAAGCGACCTGTGATAACGGCAGGTTTTCGCTATATTGCAGACGAATCGTCTCACCGATTGCAGCCCCCCCGGCAACCGGACCGGTTAATTTTACTTTTCCTTTATTATTTATTTCGACGCCCCAGTCGCTATCAGGAAATTTGCAGTTTTTTTCGTCCGTGTGACATACCGCCTTGCGTAAGTCAGTAACGGCATTAGCATAGGTGGTTCTGGCCTGTGCCGGTGAACCAAGCCTTTCTTTTACCTGTTGTATAACTTTATTTTCATCCGGCCGGGCTATCCCCATTGCCATCGTATCAAACAATGGATCATGTTTGCCGGTTGTGGAATGTACCACCATCCCGCAACCGGGAAACATACCATCCAGTAATGCAGCTCCGGTCGCTTTAGTCCGCTGGTCGGGGGCTGCCCACAACCATACCTGATCTGCTGCCGGGCACCCTGCATGACTCGCCAGTGGCAGCCCGAGTTCCCGCCATTGAGTGAGCTGATAGGATCCCTGGGCGAGTATGCCTGCGTAGCCATGGCCGGTTAAAAAACCATCGGGTACGTTCCACTGTGGCCATATTTTCCCGGTTGCCTTATTCAGAGCGGGAGTATTGGTGGGGGCCCGTACACCATGGCGGATAAGCATAACGACTTTTTCCAGCTGATAGCAGTCACTAACCTGACGGGCTGCGCTGGAAAAGGGGGACAGGATAAGGCTCAGACTTGCCAGCAGAAGATTGAGTATCAGTAACGGTTTCATTGGGGTTATTCCTGCGGATTAAAATTTGTAAGAGATGCCGGTAATGAATTCAGTCTGACGATCAGCACTTTTTTTCGATACTGCCAGATTTTTCACCCCGATATAAGGTACTAAATGTTTTGTCAGCTGATATCCGGCTTCAATTTTATGCTCGATATTTTGATGTTTATTATTATAAAGCGTTTCGTTGCTGTTATACCAAATCATGGTATAGCTGAACTGAAAGTTTTCAACTTTTTGTGTTATTTCACTGTCAATCCGGTCCGTTTTTTTTATCGGTTTATTCCGGCGATCAGTTATTTCTTTCCGGTAGCGAAATGAAATTCGGGTATTATCAGAAATACGGTATTTAAGTTTTATCGATGGTTTATATTTTTTATCTTCTTCTTTTATTCCATAGACCATGCCGGGTTCAATACTGAGCTGTTTTGTGAACGGCTGAGTATATTTAATCTTAAACTCTTTCTCATTAAGTTTTCTGTGGTCAAAGAAGTTACCTGCATCGCCATTGGATTGTTGTTCCGGATGAAATTTTAGTTTCGCAGAAACCCCCAGTCCGGATGAAAAGTTATGGGATACGATGAATTCATCTGTGTGTTGTCTGGAAATATCTTCATACTTATGTTTGTAGTCGATCTCTAATGCCAGCGCTCTGTCTGATATGACGATAAACCCGACTCCGGCGATCACGGGGGTTAATATTTTTTTAATCATATTTTCTTATTCTTACATTTTATGGTAACCGGGACATTACTTGTTTAATGTGTCATTTTAATTTCATAAATATTTCATGTTTACTGCGTGGAAATTTTTGCGTGGACATGATCGAATCTGATAAGTAAACAGGCAAAACATGACATTTTTTATCAGGGTTTTTATGGTGTATTATCGGGGGCAGGCTGGTTTTTCCGGCAGTGTACCGATTTTTATGTTAGCGTACCACACCACAAAAAATGGGTGTTTTAAAGAGAAAACATAATATTTTCAAAGAGTATCCCTGACGATAGAATACGCTGACTGGCAGTTAACCCGTGATCATGATGTATTATTGGGGTCCGCAGGAAAAATTTCATCATTAAAGCGGATAGTCATTATCCCGCCTGATGGATAGCCCTTATCCCGCAGGAGACAGGGAAAGCTATTGGTGACAGAGAATCGGAATAATGACCTGTGGTGATAGCTGTACAGATTAATGGCTGAAGAATAAAACTATCGCTGACGACGCGATATCCAGTGGCCGTACCTCTGTTTTACTGTCGAAATAAAAGACAGCCTCCGTATATGGAAGCTGTCCCGGTGATTGCTACTGTATTAAATAAATTTACCGGCAGAAAATCAGAGATTAATTAATAAATTTGATATCTGTTGGCGTTCCAATTTGCACAGTAACCCCGGTCTCAGTCAGGGCTCCGGTATCAATATCTCGGCGTAATTCTACGACATTATTTGAAAACAGATTGGCGACAAGAATATATTGCCCTGTTTTATCGAAAGCAAATGCCCGTGGCTCTATCCCACCGGAGGAAAAGCGGTTACTCAGAGAAAGTTTCCCTGTGTCCTGGTTAACTTTATACACAACAATCGTATTGTCATGGCGACGGTTTCCCACGTACAGGAATTTATGGTCAGGGCTGAATAATATCCCGGCCCCCCCTTTATCGTTAGGATCCTTGCTGTCAGTCAGATCGACAACCTGTATTTCTGTAAGTTTATCATGATCTGCTTGGTAAACGTGTACTCTGGCGGACATCTCGGTACTGACATAAGCGAATTTACCATCTGCGGAGAATGTCATATGCCGTGGTCCTTCACCCGGAGCAAAGTGCAGATTAAATTGCGGGGCGGCCGTGAAAGGCTCTTTATTATTGGCATGATATTTAAATGCATGCACAGTATCATTGCCCAGATCAGCAACAAAAAGCATTTTCCCGTCAGGACTTATATTGACGGAATGGGCATGTGCGCTTGCCTGACGATCCGCGATAACATGAGAACCTTCGGTAAAAGGTACATGCTGGATAAATTTACCCAGCCCGCCGTTACTTTCGATGGGAAAGATAGTGATACCGGCATGTCCGGGATTTACGGAATAATTTGCGACCAGTAAATATTTACCGTCGTGAGTAATGGTAGCATGTGTCGGATAAGCGCCAGCGCTGTCAACCGTGTTAATGGTGGTGAGCTTTCCGTCTTTACCGGTGCGCAATGCAGTCACGGTGCCCGCTTCGTTTTCATTGGTGGTATAAGCGAATTGCTGATTATTGCTGAAAACAATCCAGGAAGGGCTGGATTGTTTTAACACCCCGACGGGCAGTAAACTGCCATCTGAATTCAGGCGCAGGGTGTAAATTCCCTGACCCGGATAAATGGCTTTTTGCACACCATCCCCGGTTGTCTGTCCTGTCCAGGAGCCAACCAGTAAGGTCTGGACCGGCAGTTTTACCGGTGGCCTGGCTAATGGCACACTTTCATTTGCATAGCAGATACAACTGGCAAGCAATACAGGGACTAATGCTGCCTTCAGAGCTTTATTGTAATGTTTTTTATTCATTGTTTTTATGTAATCGCGATGTTACTGGTTTGGTGAGTTTATATAAAACCAATGAATATTCAACAGGATTACATACATTGCTTTACATTAATTTAACTACTGGTGCTGTTGGCAGGTTTTTTGTATGATTTTTGCCCGTAAATGTGCTGACAGAGATAAACATAATGTTCCGCAGTGAATAATAGAATTCGCCAGGCAGAGCCAGAATCAGTCAGTCATCGATTACCGCAACTTAGTGGCTGGTGGCTGAGTTAATAGAAGATAAGGTTTTGCTGCCCGTAACCACAGATTTATTGATAAATTGTTCTGATCTGATCACAGAGATCTGATCTTACCCGTCAATGCTGATCACCTATCTGACGTGCGGTAGCAAGTGTCAGAGAAGGGCAGGAGCCAGGACTAATATTTGTACGGTTATTATTTGCTGACCGCGAAAGTGCCACCGCTTCTTATCTGATATTTTAACGATCAGAAAAAGCCCATCGCTATCATGCAGCGTAAAGCCTTTCTCCCGGACTCGTGGCAATAACTGTCCCCGGGTAGGAAAATTTCAGCATTCCTCACTGTACCAGCCTGCCGGAGGAACGGCGGAACCTTTGCCGGACTTAGAAAATATGAGCCGGAGAGAGCTTAAAGCATTAAAAATCAGATTACGGCAAGTGAAACCAGTACAGCGAAAGGGCTATAAACAGGAAATCAGTGAGCAGCTGCGTTTGCAGCCTGAACGTGAGCTGAGAATTGCAGAGGGCAGGATTTGCACACATGCGGTGAAGTGGAAAAAGGTCCGTAAGGCCGTTGACGTTCAGGAGGCGACAGCCGACCAGGGCGCTTGCGCCCCTTGGACTCGTGGCAATAACTGTCCCCGGGTAGGAAAATTTCAGCATTCCTCACTGTACCAGCCTGCCGGAGGAACGGTGGAACCTTTGCCGGATTTAGAAAATATGAGCCGGAAAGAGCTTAAGGCATTAAAAATTAGATTACGACAAGTGAAACCAGTACAGCGAAAGGGCTATAAACAGGAAATCAGTGAGCAGCTGTGTCTTCAGCTTGAACGTGAGTTGAGAAGCAGGGGATTTGATGGCAATGAAAAAGAGATCGACCTATTGCTGCGGGGTGGCAGTATTCCATCCGGTGCAGGATTGCGGATCTTCTATCGCAATCAGCGTCTGCAGGAAGATGATAAATGGCGACAGTGGTACTGATAACGCTGCTTTCATGTTTTCAGCTTTTTCAAATATTGTCGTACAGGTCTGTTTAACGGCAGAAAGTATTTTACATCGAGAAACACACATTATACTGTATGTATAAACAGTGATATCAGGCGAAGTATTTGTGAATCGCTTCGCAAAACTAAGGGTTATGACTATCTTCCCAGGGACAGGAGAGAAACAATGCAGGATTATCTTTTTGAATCGATAAAGCTCCAGCGCATTGATTTTTTTATCAAACTCGTAGCCGCCAGTGAGTGCAGCGAAGAAGAAAAGCGGCTGGCGAACCAGTGGATGTCAGAGCTGACTGACGAGCTGATGGCTAAGATCCGCTACCATGAGTACGCCAGGTCGATGGACATCAATAATTGAGGGGCGCCTGAGTTAATTGAAAGGAGGGGGGCGTGGGTGTTCATTTATTTTATAAAACAGTAATTTATTTTTTCAGCGGTAAAGTTAATGGCGTTAAGCTTAAGCTTAAGCTGAGAGGGTAAAACTGGATGGGGGGTTGCCTGCAGGCCAGATAAGACAATTAGTTGCTGATAGTTGCGGACCTTGTGGATCATAAAGCAGGTTTTAACATCCACAAGCTTGAACAACGGGCAATGAAAGGCGTTAGGCGTTTAGTGTTTTACCGATTTTATAACTACTATATGTAGTTTTACAGGCAACTTAGATTGAATTATGAACATTTTTTGTTGTCGTAGAAGTAGAAATGGGGTAAATAAACGATTCCATAAGATGCTTGCAGCTCTGTACTGTTCTGCTTCAAAACCATCATAATGGCATTTTTATGCAGACACAGTGAGGAGGTTATATGACTAAAATTTTTGGAAAACTCATCACAACGCCTGGTCGGTGGATGCAGGGCGTTACACGGAAGGATATTGAGCAATCCAACAATAGCAAAATCACAACTGATGCTAATGGGAATGCGGTTCTGAACATGGATAACAAGCAGGTTCGGGAGTCGATGCAAGCCAGAATGCGGGAGCTTGCAGCTAAACGTTAAGGATATCTATGGGACCCTTAATTATCATGGTGGTCCTCGTATGTGGATTTTGGTACACAGAGAATCACTACCAGTCCCGTATACGTCATGCACGGACTAATGGCTGGACCTCATACTTCTATGTAGCAATGCATGGATGTAAGTTTGTAATCCAAGGGTTTGGATTAATTACTTTTTTTTATCTGGCTCTGCTTGTTGTCAGCCTTTTGAGCTCTATTCCTCATTTGTTTTCAGCTTCTTATAAAACACAAGACCTTTATTCCTGGCTGACTGATAAGACCATCCTTTCGTATCCAGTGTTTTTTGTTTTTTCGATGGTTGCTGCAAGCCTTATAGCTTATGTCGCGGGCGATTTAGCAAAAAAAGCGATTATAAATGAGGAAGCCCGCCAGGCCGCTTATCGTGAAATGGCTGCAATGGACGGAGTTGAGTCGCTTTTAGTACAGGCAATTGATGAGGATAAGCTGATTTTTGTCACATTAAAATCGCGGAAGGTTTACATAGGATATGTAGCCGCGCCTCGAATTGAACATAGCCAAACTCAACATTTAGCAATCATCCCTTACATTAGTGGGTATCGCGACAAGGATACACTCCGTTTCCATGAGCAGCATCGGTATTATGAGCTGTATCTGGAAAAAGGTATTGCTGATAATCAACATGAGCGAGGGTTGAACTTGCAACATTTTCGACACGTGATACCAATGGATCAGGTTGAGGCTATTTCGCTATTTGATACAGAGATATATGGCTTATTTGACGACTACTCAGCTCCAGAAAGTGCGAAAGAAGATACTATTGCATGACTATGCTGCATGAAACCGCATGATCGTTTAAGGATCGTTTCTACTGAGCCCGCCGGTAGTGTTCAAAATTCTGTGTCATTTCAGTAAACTAATCTAAAAAAAGAGATGACACATGACCAGGCCCACCTTAGACATTGAAGCCGCCATTGCCGCACTTCGCGCAGGCAAGGATCTGACCGGAAAAGACGGCATCCTGACACCACTCATTAAGCAGCTTACCGAAATGGCGATGGCCGCTGAACTTGAGCAACACCTCAACCAGGATAAAACTGCAAACCGCAAAAACGGCTCAACACCAAAAACCGTTAAAAGCCCGGCGGGCAGCTTTGAACTCAACACGCCACGTGATCGCGCCGGAACCTTTGAACCTCAAATGGTTAAAAAGCATCAGACCCATCTGACCGACGAGCTGGAACGTAAAATTATCGCACTCTTCGCGTTGGGTACCAGTTACCAGGATATCCGCAATCATATTGAAGAAATTTATGGCATCAGTGTTTCCAACGGCACCCTGAATGCTGTTACTGACAAGCTGCTACCTGAATTGCAGGCCTGGCGTGAGCGTGACCTTGACCCGCTTTATCCAGTGGTCTGGCTGGATGCCATTCACTATAAAATCAAAGAAAATGGCCGCTTCATCACCAAAGCGGTTTACACGATTCT
>NZ_JAERJP010000036.1 GCF_018257575.1 Tatumella sp. JGM91
TGTTGCAGCCTTACGCTCCGGTGAAATACGTTTCATGTGTCACTCCATGCCCTCAGATTGATTTTTCAGAGGGGGTGTGAGGGTATCTCTGCAGCCGTTACCGGCGGATGCAGTGACCTCAGCAGCCTGAAAGCCTGTACTAAGGCCGGCACCGGCTGCGGCGGTTGTGTCCCCCTGCTGAAACAGGTGATGGAACATGAACTGACGGCGCTGGGCGTTGAAGTTAAAAAAGATATCTGCAGTCATTTTGCGTTCTCACGTCAGGAGCTTTATCACCTGGTCAGGGTAAATAATCTGCGCTCATTTGATCAATTACGCCGTCAGTTCGGGCGGGGACAGGGCTGTGAAATCTGCAAACCGCTGGTCGCATCAATCCTGGCATCCTGCTGGAACGATTATTTGTTGTCAGCGGATCATCTGGCATTGCAGGACACGAATGATCGCTTCTTCGGTAATATCCAGAAAGACGGCACATACTCCGTGGTTCCACGGATACCGGCCGGTGAAATTACGCCACAAGGGCTGATTACCCTGGGTCAGGTCGCTCAGCGCTACAACCTGTACACCAAGATCACCGGCGGCCAGCGGGTCGATTTATTCGGTGCGCGGCTGGAACAGTTACCGGATATCTGGCGTGAATTGCTGGACGCCGGTTTTGAGACGGGGCATGCCTACGGTAAATCTCTGCGTACAGTTAAATCCTGTGTCGGATCCAGCTGGTGCCGTTACGGTGTACAGGATTCGACCCGTTTAGCTATCCGCCTGGAAGAACGTTATAAGGGGCTGCGCGCTCCGCATAAAATTAAAATGGCAGTATCAGGATGCACCCGTGAGTGTGCGGAAGCTCAGGGCAAAGATATTGGTGTGATTGCTACCGATAAAGGCTGGAACCTGTATGTCTGCGGGAATGGCGGCATGAAACCCCGTCATGCGGATCTGCTGGCACCGGACCTGGAAACCGGGGAGTTAATTCGAATTATCGACAGGGTACTGATGTTTTATATCCGCACTGCCGATCGTTTACAACGTACCAGTAACTGGCTGGCTAACCTTGACGGGGGGATCCGCTACCTGAGAGAGGTCATTTTTCAGGACAGCCTGGGGCTGGGAGAAACTCTGGACAGTGAAATGCAGCGGGTGGTATCAGCCTACCAGTGTGAATGGAAAACCACACTCGACAATCCGCAGTATATGCAGTTATTCCGTCCGTTTATTAACAGTCATCAGCCGGATGAAGGCGTGGTCATGATACCGGAGCGCGGGCAAATTCGTCCGGCGCTGGCGGAAGAGAAAGAGCGTCCCGTCTCCCGCAGTCTGCCGGTGAATAAATGGGTAACTGTCGGACAACTGTCTGATATACCAGTTAATACCGGAATTGCTGCCCGGCTGGGAGATCAGCAAATAGCATTATTTCGCCCGGAGGGTGACCTGCCGGTGGTCTACGCCCTGGATAATCAGGAACCCGGCAGTGGTGCCAATGTGCTGGCACGCGGGTTAGTCGGTGACGAAGACGGCACGGCTCTGGTGATCTCCCCCCTGTATAAAAAGCGTCTGCGCCTGACGGATGGTATCAGTCCTGATGACAGTTCGGTCCGTGTGCGTTGCTGGCCGGTGCGGCTGGGAAACGGGGCTATCTGTGTCAATTGTCAGCCGATGGTTGTGTCTGAGCCCCCGTCAACAGAGACGCAGTCCTGAGGGAGCTTAGCGCGGAGATATTTTCTGATGATAAATACCAATCTGTAGCTGCCGCGGCCCCCTCCGGCCAGCCGGTTCTTCCGGGAGACGTCTGGCTGGTGGGTGCCGGCCCCGGAGATGCTGAACTGCTGACGCTGAAAGCCTTACGGGTGATCCGGCAGGCGGATGTTGTGGTGCATGACCGGCTGGTATCGGCAGATATTATGGCCCTGGTCCCCGCCACGGCACGCTGTAGTGATGTCGGGAAATCACGCGGTCATCATCGCCTTTCCCGGCCGCAGAAAATATATGTTCAGCACCGGATGCTGGAACAGGGAAAACAGCTCTGGCAATGGCTGTCTGCAGGGGCAACGCTCTGTGTTTGTGGTGATGCGGACAGAATGGCAAAAGAGGTACATCAGACGTTACTGCAAATTATCCGGGAACACGGCCGGATGAACAGTCAGCAGGCGGAACAGTGGCTGTCAGGCCTCGCCCGCCAGCAGCGTTACTTGCGGGATATTTACTGAGTCTCGCAGACCGCGATGGTTTTTCGGCCGAAAAATCCGGCATTAATAAGCAAAATAAAGCATATGCTTATTTCGGGTTTGGTTACTCTTTATTTATTATTTTATGTTTAAAAACATAACGTTCAGTATGAGTTCATTAACAATGAGTCATCTGAGGCTGTAATGATAAAGAATACGCTGTCGGTCGTTATTGCCGGACTAATTGCCGGTGCACTGGTTGCCCCGGTAACAGCCAGTGCTGAAGGGAACATCAGTATTGCTCAGCAATTTGGTATTGGTTATTTATTGCTGGATGTGGTGCGTGACCAGCATCTGATAGAGCAGCAAGGTAAGAAAGAAGGTCTGGATATTAAGGTTGACTGGCGAACCCTGTCCGGTGCCACAACAATGAATGAAGCCGTACTGACCGGTGCGCTGGATGTCGCTGCCGCCGGGGTTCCTGCCATGTTAACTGTCTGGGACCGGACATATGGTCACCAGAATGTAAAAGCTATTGCTGCCCTTGGATCTATGCCCGGCTATTTACTCAGTAATAATCCTGCTGTGAAAAGTATTCACGACCTGAGTGAAAAAGACCGGATTGCTGCACCGGCTGCCGGGGTCGGCTTTCAGTCCAGGACATTACAGATTGCGACTGCTGAGTTATATGGTAATAAAGCCTATAACCGGTTTGATAATATCACTGTCAGCCTGCCGCATCCCGATGCGACTGTGGCGCTGATCTCCGGAAAATCTGAAATTACCGCACATTTCTCCAGCCCGCCGTTTCAGTATCAGGAATTAGATCATCCGGGTATCCACAAAATCCTCAGTTCATATGATGTTCTCGGGGGGCCGGGATCATTTAACGTTCTGTATACCACGCAAAAATTTCATGATGAAAATCCTGAGACCTATCAGGCGTTTTATAACGCTTTAGTACAAGCGGCTGAATATGTAGAAAAGAATAAAGACGATGCTGCCCGTATTTATATCCGTCAGGAAAATTCACATTTACCCCTGTCATTAATCGAAAAAATTATTAATGACCCGCAAAACCACTTCACGGTATCCCCGGAACGGACGTATGTCTATGCCGATAAGCTGAATCAGCTTGGAGTATTAAAACATCATGCCGCCAGCTGGAAAGATTATTTTTTTAGTGAAGCACAGGTCAACCCGGGCAGTTAATCACAGTCAGTACGGAGGATTATTATGGGTGAGTTTACCGAAGTCTCCTCGCCGGAAGCGGGGTCTCAGCAGTTTGAAATCCGCCCGTTACCCGGTACCGGTGCCGAAATTATCGGTCTGGATTTAAGTCATAAACTGAATACCGCCGACTTCCGGCGTATTCATCAGGCGCATCTGCACTATCATCTGCTGGTTTTCCGGCAGCAGACACTGACTCCGGAACAGCAGATTGCATTCAGTCGTCGTTTTGGCCCGTTGCAGATTCATGTATTAAAACAATTCCTGTTAGACGGCTATCCTGAGATTTTAATCGTTTCTAATATTGTCCGTGACGGGAAGCCTGTCGGCCTCGGTGATGCAGGTAAATACTGGCATTCTGATCTTTCTTATAAACAGATACCCAGCCTTGGTTCAATGCTCTATGGGAAAATTTTACCCGCCGTTGGCGGAGATACCCGCTTTGCCAATATGCATAAGGCATGGGAAACCTTACCTGAAAAATTACGTCGCAAAATTGAAGGCCTCCGGGCAGTACATTCTTATACAGCGACTTACAGTAAGCCCCGTTTCGGCAGCCAGTGGCGACCGGTATTAACAGAAAAACAGCTAAGTGAAGTGAAAGCGGTTAGCCACCCGGTCATCAGAACGCATCCGGAAACCGGTCACAAGGCATTGTTTGTCAGTGAAGGTTTTACGACCCATATCGAAGGGCTGGCTGAAGATGAAAGCCGGGATATTTTGCAGGCACTGTATGAACACAGTATCCGTGAAGAAAATATTTATACGCACCGCTGGCAAGCCGGTGATTTATTGTTCTGGGATAACCGCTCGTTAATCCATCTGGCGACAGGCTGTCCGGAAGATTGTCCGCGCCAGTTATACCGCACCACCATTGAAGGCGATATTCCATTCTGAACAGGATATAAGCATGACCAACCGGACGGAGCAGCAGCCTGCCCCTTTATTATCGCTGAATCATATCAGCCTTGAGTATCAGACGTCGCAACACCGGGTACGGGCGGTGCATGATGTCAGTTTTGAGGTTTACCCGGCGGACCGATTTGTATTGCTCGGCCCTTCGGGATGCGGAAAGTCCAGTTTGCTGAAAGCGATTGGCGGGTTTATCCCGCCGACAAGCGGGGAGATTTTGCTGGAAGGAAAAAAAATTACCGCCCCTGGCCCGGAGCGGATGACTGTTTTTCAGGAGTTTGATCAACTGGCTCCGTGGAAAACAGTTATCAGTAATGTGATGTTCCCGCTGCTGGTTAGCGGTAAATATCATAAAAAACAGGCCAGGGAGATTGCCGGCCATTATCTGCATAAGGTTGGTTTATCACGGTTTACTGATGTTTACCCGCATATGTTGTCCGGGGGAATGAAGCAGCGAGTTGCTATTGCCCGGGCGATGGCAATGAAACCAGAAATTTTGCTGATGGATGAGCCATTTGCTTCTCTGGATGCGCTGACACGAAGACAAATGCAGGAAGAGCTGCTGGAACTCTGGGAGGATGCGGGTTCGACGCTGCTCTTCGTAACACATTCGATTGAAGAAGCGTTGTTAATCGGCAGCCGGATTTTGATCCTTTCGGCACATCCCGGGCAAATCCGGGCGGAAAGAAACTGCCATCAGTTCACATTACACAATCAGGGCAACGAAGAGTTCCGGCAAGCTGCACGGGAAATTCATTCGTTGCTGTTTCCGGAAAAAGCAACGGTATATCCGTCAGACAGGGAGAGTCCTTATGGCACCACAGCCTTACCTTCGGCCCGGTTATCTGCGTGAAGTAACAGTTCCCGCAGAATTTCAGGCTGAAACACCGCTACCGCCCGGCAAACGTTTATGGAATCAGAGCTGGTTAAGGAAGTCGGTGCTGGTTCTGCTATTACTGATGGTATGGGAACTGATCGCCCGCTGGCAGAATAACAGTCTGATGTTTCCGGGGGTTATCGATACTCTGAGAGCATTCAGTGAGGATATGTTAAGCGGAGTATTACCAGAGAAAATACATAATTCCCTTACCCTGCTCATTCAGGGATACCTGATTGGCAGTGTATTATCGCTGGTCTTCAGTGCCCTTGCTGTCAGCAGCAGAGCAGGCAGAGATTTACTGAGTACACTGACGGCAATGCTGAATCCGTTACCGGCGATTGCTTTGCTGCCGCTGGCCCTTTTATGGTTTGGTTTAGGAAGCGGCAGCCTGATATTTGTGATCGTTCATTCGGTTGTCTGGCCAATAGCCTTAAACACCAGCGCCGGGTTTAACAGTGTTTCTGAAACCTTACGTATGACCGGAAAAAATTATGGTCTGCGCGGTCCGCGTTATGTCTGGCATATTCTTATGCCGGCAGCGTTACCCTCGATTCTTGCCGGACTGAAAATTGGCTGGGCATTTGCCTGGCGTACCCTGATCGCTGCTGAATTAGTCTTTGGTGCTTCCAGTGGCAGCGGCGGACTGGGCTGGTATATTTTTCAGAACCGTAATGAGCTGTTTACCGATCATGTGTTTGCCGGGTTACTGACAGTCGTGATTATCGGGTTACTGGTTGAAGGCGTGATTTTTGCCGGTATAGAACGGCTGACAGTAAAGCGCTGGAACATCTGATCGCTCTGGCACCAGTCGGGTGGTTTACCCGGTATTTTATTTTCCCTTCTGAATTTTAGATGTACAGACGTCCAGACTTCCGATATAGTCGGCGGATATTAACTCAGGGAGGATATCCATGAAAAAAATAATACTGTCTTCAGCTATCGTTCTGTCAGCATTGCTGCTGAGTGCCTGTAAACAGGATGACCAGAACAGTGTCAGGGTGGCAATTAATGCCGGTCCGGATCAGCAAATCTGGGATACGGTGAAACAGGTAGCGAAAGACAAATATCACCTGGATGTGAATGTCATCACCTTTAATGACTACGTACAGCCCAACGAAGCGCTGCTGAATAAAGATGTTGATGCTAACGCGTTTCAGAGTGTGCCTTATCTGGAAATGCAGGAAAAAGAGCGAGGCTATCCGTTTGTTATCCTGGGTAAGACCTTTATTTTTCCGATAGCTGCCTATTCTTCAAAAATTAAAAACATTAAAGATCTGCCGGACGGTGCCACCGTGACCATTTCCAATGAGTCCACCACGCTGGGCCGCAGTCTGCTGTTGTTACAGTCTCAGGGGCTGATCACGGTAAAACCTGAGGCAGGTTTACTGCCAACGGTGCTGGATATTACCGCTAACCCTAAAAAACTGAATTTTGTACTGGTGGATACTCCGCAGCTGACCCGAACCCTGGATGACCCTAAAGTCTATTTATCGGTCATCAATAATAATTTTGCGTCACTGGCAGGATTATCAGCATCAAAAGACGGATTATTTATGGAAGGTAAAGCCTCTCCTTATCTGAATGTACTGGTTGCCCGTAAAGATAATATTAATGATAAAAAACTGCAGGAACTGAAACAGGCATTCCAGTCACAGGAAGTGCTGGATAAAGCGAATGACATCTACAAAGGTGACATTATTAAAGCCTGGTAATCTTTGCCCGCAGACCCGGCAGTGACCTGACTGCCGGGCTATTTTCTCTCCCTGCTATTTCCTTATTTTCTTTCTTTTTCACCGACAGCCTTCATTTCTTTGACCCGGCCTGCCCGTCAGTATTTTTACGGGGGCTGATGGGCGGAATAAAATAATGTTTTTTTATTTAATTCAGTGATAAATATTGTTTTGTAGCCTAATATTGACAATGAATGATTAATAATGATTATTGTTTGCATTAACTTATAAATTGTATTTTTTGCGCATATAAAACATGACAATCATTCCCCGTATTTCTTTACTGACCAGTGCTGTTGTCATCGCGCTTCCGGTCATGGCGGCAGAAACTGCTGCCGATAAAACGTCTTCTCCGGCAACCTCTGTCACAGCACCAGTTACCGGGAATAAGGTAACAGTGGTGGGAAACTGGCTGGACACACCGGATATCAGTTCGGTACTGCTCGACCACCCGGGAGCACGAACTTATATCAGTGCGCAACAAATGAGAGAACGGGGAGATGAAACCCTGGCTGATGCACTGCAGGGGGTTCCCGGGGTACAAATCAGGGGCAGTAATGGCACCGGAGGAAGTGATATTTCTCTGAATGTGGGAGTCCGCGGATTGCCTGCCCGGTTGTCACCCCGCTCAACTATCCTGATGGATGGGATTCCGCTGGCGACGGCACCTTACGGTCAGCCACAGCTCTCTATGGCGCCGTTATCGATGGGAAATATTGAGTCTGTGGATGTGATCCGTGGCGGTGGTACGGTACGCTACGGGCCGCAGAATGTGGGCGGTATCATTAACTTTACCACCAAACCGATCCCCGAAAAATTTGGCGGCAGTGCCAGTGTCCAGACCCGCGGAGCAAAAACCGGCGGCCTGAAAACCCTGACCAGTGCCAGTGTCGGGGGGATGACGGACAACAAGAGAGCGGGTGCCGGGATACTGTACTCAGGGCTGCACGGACAGGGATACCGTAAAAGCAACGATAATACGGATATTGACGATTTTATACTGAAAACACAATATTCCCTGACTGAGCAGGATCTGCTACAGGCCAGCTTTCACTACTATGATGCCAGCTCAGGTATGCCGGGCGGGTTAACCCGTTCCGGATATGCGCAGGATCCTTATGCATCGACCCGTAAATGGGATCACTTTGATGCGCGGCGTAAGGATATGTCGTTTAAATATAAACATCAGCAACAAGACCGGCAGCTGGAGGTAATGACCTATTTTACCGATAGCTTCCGGGGCAGTAATATCGAAACGGAGGGCGGAGTGGCCAGGCCCGGCCAGCGGCGTATGATCACCTATCCGCGTCATTATTCGACCTGGGCCATCGAACCGGGTTACTCACAATCGTTCCTGACCGGGGAAATAGCCCAGGAAGTGACTCTCGGTTACCGGTATCTGAATGAAACCATGGACGAAAAAGCCTATCGTTCCGGCTGGTATAATATCGGCAGCCAGTACTCAAGCCCTGCCACTCCGGATTATTATCAGCATACCTCCGGCGGCACCCGTGCTCATGCACTTTATCTGGATGATGCAATTAATGTCGGTGACTGGACAATTACCCCCGGCATCCGTTACGAAAATATCCGTACACATCTGGATAATGGTATTCAGGGTTATCACCGGGAAAAACACTACAGTGAGCCTCTGCCGTCACTGAATGTAATGTACCACCTGTCCGACGAATGGAAGCTGTTTGCCAATACCAATACTTCATTTGGCAGTATGCAGTATTTTCAGCTGAATACGGGCGGAAAAGGTGATCAGAGTGCTGACGGATTAACTGCGGAAAAAGCCCATAGCTATGAGTTTGGTACCCGTTATGACGATACTGTCCTTAAGGCTGAGGCCACGCTTTTCTATATTAATTTTGATAATGAATTGCAGTATGTCAACGATCGCTGGACCAATATGGGGGCCACGCGACATAAGGGGATTGAAACCTCTGTCAGTTATGATCTCGGTGCTCTGAGTCACGCTCTGGAGGGGATCAGCGCCTATACCACCTATACCTACACCAAAGCCGAAGCGATCCGCGGGGCATTTTCCGGTAAAGATCTGCCATTCTATTCCCGGCAGGTCTTTACCGTTGGCGGCCGCTACCAGACAGGCAACTGGACGTGGAATCTGGACAGTTTTGCCCGGTCGAAACAGTATTCTCCGGGCAGCGGTTCCCAATATATTACGCAGGAAAGTGCCGATGGTCTGTACGGTAATATGCCGGGTTATATGGTCTGGAATTTCCGCGGGGCTTATGATTTCGGGGCTGCCTGGAATGGATTAACCCTCGGGGCCGGAATTAATAATCTGTTCGATCAGCAATATTTTACCCGCTCCACGGATCCCAACAGTGGTAAGTATATTGGTGAGCCGCGGACTTATTTTGTTCAGGCCTCAGTCACATTCTGATAATGGCAGGCGCGCCCGGCCTTTTCCGGGCGGAGCGCCTGCCACAGGTATATCAGCGGGAGATCCAGAACACCCCGGAAGTTTTCAGTCCCATAAACTTCTGATGGATTAATGTCAGATCGGCTTGCGGATCAAGGTCTGAGAATAATTGCGGGTGAAGGAATTTTGCTATCACTTCGACAGCAATCACATTCGATGGCAGATCGTAGAACTGGTGATAAATCGCCAGCACCTGATGTTTTTGTACAGCCTGCAGTACATTAAACCCGGTACGGTTCATCAGTCCGGCCAGCTTTTTCTCTGCCAGGGCCGGATCCTGCTGATAACCGAGGGGCACGGATGCTGAAGCTTTACGGTTTCCCTGCCAGTCAGCGCCGGTGAGCAGATAAAAATCCGGATTGAGGGTAATAATCTTTTCCAGACTGACATCACCGCCCATACCACTGAATAATGTCCCCCCGAGGTTGGTCCCGCCTGCCGCCTGAATAAACTCTCCGAGGCTTCCCTGACCAAAAGTACTGCAACAAAAATCCCCCAGGATACCGGCACTGCGTTCAATAAAGACCGTCGGGCGCTGGCGAGGGGTGAGATCTGCCGTGCGCTGTGCTATCAGCGACATCCGCTGGTTATAGAAGTCCAGATACTGACGGGCATTTTTTTGCTGATGGAAAACCTCACCCAGCAGTTCAATACTTTTCACCGTGTTCTGCAGAGGTTTTTGCCGGAAATCGATAAAGATATACGGTATATGCAGACTGTCGAGTTTAGCGGTAACCCCTTCATCTTTCAGTTTGGCCAGTAAGCCAATATCAAAAATAACCAGGTCTGCTTTTCTGGCGACAGCATTTTCGACATTAAAGGTCGTGGTATAAGGATTAGCGAAGGTCGGAATTGTTTTCAGATCGGCAAAGTTACCGGCAAATGCCGCCATAATATCCGGTGACTTCTTTTGCAGGGAATCATCCCAGGCAGCAATGCTGGCAGAAGGGTCACCTTTAAAGATAATGCTCATTGCCTCAATTGCCCTGGCATCGGCCAGCATAATGCGGTGAGGTACCCGGTTAAGATCGACTTTTCTGCCCAGCAGATCGGTTACCGTATCCGCCTGAGCCTGCTGGCCGAGGGTCATTATCAGGGTCAATATAAAGATCAGTCTGGTCGCTATTTTCATCTCAGTGTGCTGCCTGCCATTGATTACTGTGGTTCCCGCCATCAGGTGTCGTGGCCGGGTAAGGATTCTGCTGACAGAAATATAACATTATCGGCAGTGAAGTGTGAGAAGGGGGGTTACCGGAGTTAATCTGCGGGATTTTTTACCTGGCGGGCGGAGACGGGGCTGATTCCGGTTAACCGCCTTCCGCTGGCAGCTGACCGGAACCGGGGCGGTTATTTACCGCCCAGCACTTTTTGCATCTGTTGTTCGTCGAGTTCACCGACCCGTTTGGCAACAAACAGGGTAGCAACACCGTTCCCGACCAGATTGGTCAGTGCCCGGGCTTCTGACATAAAGCGGTCGATACCGAGGATCAGTGCCAGACCGGTGACCGGCAGGGTACCGACTGCCGACAGGGTTGCGGCCAGCACAATAAAGCCACTGCCGGTGACGCCTGCGGCACCTTTGGAAGAGAGTAATAACACCACCAGCAGGGTGATTTGATGAACAATATCCATCTGGCTGTTAGTAGCCTGGGCAATAAATACGGCAGCCATCGTCAGATAGATAGAGGTACCGTCGAGGTTAAAAGAGTAGCCGGTCGGGATCACTAATCCGACCACGGATTTCTTACAGCCGGCTTCTTCCATTTTTTTCAGCATCCGTGGCAGAACAGATTCTGATGAGGAGGTACCGAGTACAATCAGTAATTCTTCTTTGATGTAGCCGATAAATTTAAAGATATTGAACCCGATATAGCGTGAAATCAGTCCCAGCACGATCACCACAAACAGAATGCAGGTCAGATAGAAACAGACAATCAGCTGGCCCAGCTGTAACAGGGAACCTACCCCGTACTTACCGATAGTAAATGCCATTGCGCCAAAAGCACCGATCGGGGCCAGACGCATGATCATATTAATAATGCCGAAAATAACCTGTGAAAAGTTATCAATCACATTAAAAATCAGGGTTCCGGTTTTACCCAGGCGATGCAGGGCGAAGCCAAACAGGATAGCGAACAGCAGAACCTGCAGGATATTTCCGCTGGCGAAGGCACCGATAACGCTGTTCGGGATAATATCCATAATAAACGACACAATACCCTGCTGCTTCGCCTGGTCGGCATAGGTGGTAATGGCAGACGCATCCAGGCTGGCCGGGTTAATATTCATTCCGGCACCAGGCTGAGCAATATTTACCACAATAAGGCCGATAATCAGTGCCAGGGTGCTGACAATCTCAAAGTACAGCAGAGCAATGGCACCGGTACGCCCCACCGCTTTCATGCTCTCCATTCCGGCGATCCCCGTCACCACGGTGCAGAAAATAACCGGCGCGATAATCATTTTTATCAGCTTAATAAAACCGTCCCCGAGCGGTTTCATCTGGGTGGCAATATCCGGATAAAAATGTCCCAGAAACACACCGATAGCGATGGCAATGAGTACCTGGATGTAGAGGCTGTGGAACAGCGTTTTTTTCATAATGATTCCAGTCAGATAAATATTACGATTATTTTTATAGTTTCAGTCAACTACCTGCTAAAAAGTAACAGCATGTTAATTAAAATCAAATAACATCACAGAGTTGAATGGGGAATTGACGTTTTTATGAACTGACTCGCTTCAGTGAGCCGATAATATTCAGTTATTTAGAGATTATCATTCTTCCGCTTAGCAGTATCAGGCTAAAAATAGCCGGAAATAACGGGTCACAGATGAATGAACACTGTGTGCCATGTTACTAAAAACGGGTTGAAGCGTGATAAACACCCTTTAAGCTGGCAGCCGTCACCCGGGGCGGTGATTTACCGGTTATCCTCCGGTATGTATTATTTTTATTTTATCAACGTTGATTTCTGTTTATCAGATCAGGAGAAACCATGAGCCAGTTCCAATCGAAAAAAATTATTTATCGTTCAGGCAGTACTGAACTGGAAGGCGTTCTGGTATTTGATGCCAGCCTTACCGCACCGGCAGCCGGTTTAGTGATGGCACCGAACTGGATGGGGGTGACTGAGGCATCGGTCAGTCTGGCAGAAAAAGCCGCAGCCCGTGGTTATGTGGTACTGATTGCTGATCTTTACGGTAAAGGAGTACGCCCTGGTTCGGCAGAAGAAGCCGGTACGGTCATGATGTCAGTAAAAAACACGGATGAAGAAGTCGGTCGTATGGCCGCGGCTATGCAGGCATTAACGTCTCAGACCGATGCGCCGGTGACTGCCGATAAAGTGGCCGTGTTTGGTTTTTGTTTTGGCGGACATTGTGCGCTGGAACTGGCCCGCAGTGGTGCGTCGCTAAAGGCCGCAATTTCTTTTCACGGCGGACTTGATACCTGTGGCAGCTATGATGCTAAAAACATTAAAGGTTCAGTTCTGGTGCTGGATGGTGCGGGGGATCCGCTGGTGCCACGGGAACAGTTACCGGCATTTGCTCAGGAAATGACCACCGCCAGCGTCGACTGGAAACTGCACAGCTATAAAGGTGCAGTGCATTCGTTTACTGATGTACAGGCTAACGTTAAAGGCGTTGCTGAATATAATGCAGATGTCAGTGCCCGTGCTTTTGCGGCAATGTTTGGTTTATTAGACGAAGTCTTCTGATACCCGGTGTATTACCGGTAACCCCCCTCTGGCATAACGATGCCAGAGGGGGGAAAGGTTACATTTTTATCGATGCCTGCATATAGAAGGTCCGTGGCTGACCGGCATACAGCCCTTTATTATTATCATCGTAAGAACGAATATAGTAAGGCTGATCAAACATATTCTTCACTCCCACGCCGACTTTCAGGTGTGAATACTGCGGACCAAAGTCGTAACCCACCCTTGCGCCCCACAACATATAACCGGCAATTAGGCCGGTACTGCCGTCAGCACTGGCCGCGACGGTATTGGCATTGTCTGCATACTGCCGTGACTGATATTCCCCGTTCAGAGTAAATGACCACTGGCCGGGTGTGTAATCAATACCGACCACGCCTTTATGTTTCGGTGAAAAAGGCACCTGATTACCGTAAGTACTGCCGTGCTCGAGGATCACGGCATTCACATAGGCATAGCTGGCATAAACAGCGATATCTTCCAGTCGCGGAGACAAGGCGGACAAATCATAACGGGCGCTGGTTTCCAGGCCGCTGTGGCGGGTTTTGCCACGGGCAGTGACCGAATCATCCGTCTGATTTGAGTCATACTGATTATTAAAGTTGATCAGGAAAATACCGGCTTCTGCATTAAGATATCCGTCATCGTAACGGGTTCCGGCCTCCCAGGTTCTGGCTTTTTCCGGCTCAATACTGCCGCTGCTGACAGCTTTACCGATTTGGCTGTACTGGACAGTACCAAACGACCCTTCTGTATTGGCATACAGATTCCAGCTGTCTGTCAGATGATAAAGCACGCTGAGCGCCGGCAGAGGAGCATTGTAGCTGATCTTCTGGCGGGTATTTTTTAGCGTATTATTCTGATAAGACTCAATATGCTCAAAACGGATACCCGGTGTAAAAGTCCAGTTGCCGATATCGATCCGGTTATCGGCATAGAATGCATGGGCTTCGGTCCCTGAGCGGGTATCCCTGTCATACGGGCTGGATGCAGAGGGCAGTATGCCCTGAGCAACCGGAGTGTAATAGCGCATTTCATGGCTGGACTCACTGATATAACGGTAGCCCACACTGACTTCCTGCGCCGAAGAACCCAGCAGGAAACTCTGGCTGTAACGGGGTTCTATGCCGCGAACCCAGTATTCCCGCGGGGAGAGTGTAATTTTGCTGCCCTGTTGCAGATAGCCGCTGCGCAGGGTGTGAGTGAAGAAGCCTTGCAGCGTAAATTTATGCTGCATATCGGGCTGGTATTGGTAGCCGACACCGGCCAGTTCTCTGCGTCCCCAGAACTGGTCATAAGGGCGGGTTGATTGCCAGCGATTGGCCTGATAATCCGCCTGGTTCAGGCCGCCGGGCATATCGGCACGGCCATCATAATATTGCAGCAGGCTGGTGAAGGTATTTACCCCGTCAGGCGCATAACGGCTTTTGAGCATAACATCGTCAATGCGGGTTGCACTATGTTCACGCCAGTCGCTGCCGCGGGTACCTGAATAGAGCAGGGCACTGCCAAATCCGTTATCTGCGGTGCCGCCCACCATCAGGTGATGAGTTTCTTTCGGGCTGTTCTGTGACGATGACGGGCTCAGCATCCCTTCGGTTCCCGCGTCAATACCAAAATCTTTCGGTATTGCACGGGTAACGTAGTTAACCACGCCGCCGACATTTTGTGGTCCGTAACGTACCGCACCACCATCGCGAACCACGTCAACCGCATCCATATTCCCCAGAGATACAGGGGCCAGTGACAGCTGTGGCTGCCCGTACGGGGCAAAAGGAACCGGGATCCCATCCATCAGAATGGTCGAGCGGGTTGCCAGCCGCGGGTTTAATCCGCGGATACCAAAATTCATCGCCAGGTCATCACTGCCGGTACCGTTATTTTCCGGTGCATTGACCCCGGGGATACGGTTCATTACTTCACGCAGTGTGGTGGCACCTGTTTTGGCAAAGTCTGCACGGCGGATAACATCCCTGGCCCCGGGGTGTTCAAAGACATCATTTTCACGGGCATCGCCCAGCCAGTCGCCGACCACTGTCATGGAGGTTTCTGCGGTGGTGGTGTCAGGGAGCGGAACCAGGGTCCAGCTGTCGGGCCCGAGGGCTTTTGCCTGTAACTGACTGTCGCGAAGTAATGCCTGTAAGGCATTGATTGCCGTATAATCTCCCTGCAGCCCCTGGCTTTGCTTACCGCGCGTCAGGCTGGCATCAATGGATAATGTGATTCCGCTTTGTGCGGCATACTGGTTCAGAACGTTATCCAGGGTTCCTGCCGGTAACTGATAGTGGCGGATGGCCGGGGGTGTCTCTGCATAACTGCCGGCGCTGAAAATACCTGTCCCTGTCAGCAGACAAATGCGCAGCCACAGAGCCAGAGAATGTGACTGCCTGGTACGGTTCCCGGAAGTGGTATCTGAAGTTTTCATGCTATCTCCGTCATTATTTTTATATCGTCACTGATGGAGTCGAATGAAAAACTAAAAAGGACAACAATAAATACGAATTTTTATGAGAATTATTCAGTTTATTGCACTTATAACGATAATGTATTTTGTAATATATTGAATTTTAACCGGAAGGGCAGAGGCGATGGCTTTAAGCGCGGCATCTGTATTAAACGCCGGAAAAGTACCGCTTAACCTCAGGTCTGCTGCTGATGCGGTACAATGTAATAATCCGGAATGATAGCCGGATAAGGCGGTGATAACACGACTCAGCGGCTGGTCACTGAAACTGATCATACCTTTGACCCAGTCATTGTCATGCGGGTCCGCAGGCCGGAGAGCAGAAAACCCGTCACGCTGAATCAGTAAACTTTCCCCCTGCTGAACCCGTTGCCGTTGGCGGGGATCTTTCTGTAATACGGCTTCTACGACATGTTCACTGACGCTCAGCACAACGTCATTATCGCGCTGTTGTACCGAAAAGCGTGTGCCGAGTGTGGTCAGTAATGCTGGCCGGGTCAGTACCCGAAATGGCCGGCCAGCCGGGTCTTTACCGGTGCTGATGGCAATATCACCATATAACAATTCAACCAGCCGCTGCTGACGATCAAAGCGGACATTGGCGGCACTGTCGCTATTCAGAGCAAACAGGGTGCCGTCGGTCAGGGACTGCTGAAGCATCTGACCTTTAGCCGTGTGATAATCGGCCCGCATAGCTTCTGCCAGTTCAGAATGCCATAACGGCCAGCCGGCAGTGGCTGCACCGGCCAGCATGACAATCCCTTTCAGTACCGAACGCCGTGTTGCCGGGGGATCCTGCAGTAAGCAGCCGGCAGTATGGGCCGGAATGATGTTCAGTTGCTGGCGCAGGGATTCAACTTGTTGCCAGGCCCATTGATTATCCGCATGACCTGAATACCACTGTTGCCACTTTGCCGTTTGTTGTGCTGTGACCTGCGGATCATTTAATTGTGCGTACCAGTATGACGCTGAACGCAGGGCTGTTTTTCGGGCATCAGAAAGGGATGTCTGCATTACAGGCCATGCTCCAGTCTGAAGATCAGACAATGCTCTGTCGCTTTCGCGATATATTTTTTGACGGCGCTGACAGAAACCCCCAGCCGTAAGGCGATATCGCGATACTGTAATCCTTCCAGTTGTGATAACAGAAAAGCCCGGCGTGCTTTGTCACTCAGGGTATCCAGCATCTGATCCAGCAGTTGCAGGGTTTGCAACTGTATCTGCCGGCATTCCGCAGAAGGAAGCTGGTCATCGGGTAAGTTAGCCAGCATGTCGAGATAGTTTTTTTCCAGCGCCTGGCGACGGAACAGATCCACCATGACGCGTTTTGCAACGGTACACAGAAACGAACGCGGGTCACGAATAGTGTCGCGCTGCCGGGAACCCAGAATCCGGACAAAGGTATCCTGTGCAATATCTTCTGCGTCAAAAACCGAGTGCATTTTTCGGGTCAGCCATAACGTCAGCCAGCCATAATGTGTATGGTAGAGTGTATCAACGGTCAGGCCGGACGGTGGTATGGCAGAATCGGTCATCACAATAAACATCGCAGCTAAATATCAGACGGCATATTAATATGCGAATAGTTATCATTTCAATGATGTTACCGAAGTTTCTTACTCCCGGACAAGCCTGGCCACGCGGGTACTGATGATCATAAAAGTGTCATCTCTGGTACCTACTATGTCTGCCATCTTTCACAGAGAGCGAATCCGAACCCGATGAAAAACCTGTTAAAAGCACTGCCGCTGATCGTATTACCGCTGGTCACTGTAACGTCTTATGCGGCAGAAGCACCTGCCCTGTGTACCCCGAAAGCGTATGAAATGGCGCTGCGTTATCAGCAAAAATCGGCAGAGATAATGGCTCTGCAGTTACAAACCTATAAATTTGCCCGTCAGGATTTCCTGCAGAAAGCCGCGCACTTAGCGTCTCCGGAAAAAGCAGCGGTGGTGATGGATCTCGATGAAACTGTGCTGGATAATTCGCCGCTGCTGGTCAGAGATATGGAAAATTGTCATGACTATACCCGGTGGGATACCTGGGATGCGTGGGAGAAATCAGGGCACCCGGGCCTGATTCCGGGGGCGAAGGAATTTTTGCAGACAGTCAGCGATAAAAAAGTCCGTATTTTTTATGTCTCGGACCGCTCTCAGGCAAATAAAAATCAGACCCTCGCGACCCTGAGGGACTTAGGTCTGCCTCAGGTCTCTGATGACAGTGTGCAGCTGGACACTGCCTCTAAACAGGTGCGCAGAGAGGCCATCCGTCAGCATTACCAGATCATTATGCTGTTCGGGGACAGTCTGCCGGACTTTTCTGCACAATTTAAAAATAAAAAAACCACCGAACAGCAACGTCAGCTAGTGCGTGATAATGAAGCACATTTCGCTGATGACTGGATCATACTGCCTAATGCGGCCTATGGTTCGTGGTCACAGGCTTCCCTGAATGCCTGGAAACAGTAAGCTGCATTATTTTTGTGCACTGTGGCGGGATATTGATCAAACCCGCCAGCGACGAGCACTGAAAACAGGCCCTCAGACACCTGGCGTAACTTTTGCATCATTCCTTACAGGCTTCTTTCTGTAAGGTAATTGATATCGTGTCTGAATCATCCGGTGAGTATGAACACGAGGCAGTCCCTGCGGCTGCCCGCAAAAGTCTGTTTTCTGTCGCAGTCGTGTGGGCCGGTTTCCCGATGGTGATGGTGGGTGCTTTTGTCGGAGCACAAATTGTCACCAGTCTCGGCTTTATCCGCGGTATGCAGGCGATCATCACCGGCAATATTATACTTGCAGTGTATGTTGCCTGCCTGAGTGCTCTGGCGGCAAAGCAGGGGAAAACCTTTGCCTTAAGTTGCCGGGAAATCTTCAGTCCTGTGGGGGCGAAACTGATTGCGGTATTTCTTTCCGGGCTGGTGGTCGGCTGGTTTGCAGTGCAGACCGGGCTGGCAGGCCATGGACTGAATAGTCTGCTCGGATGGCCTTCAGGCTGGTCAGTGGTGGCGGCAGGTGCAGTATTTACGCTGCTGTCAATGGCCGGTATGCAAATGCTGAAACCGGTCAGTATTATCTCTATCGTGCTGTTTATTATTACCGGTGCTGTGAGTGTGGGACTTAATTTCCGGCACCATAGCTGGCAGCAGGTGCTGGACTATACTCCGCCTTCCGGCCATAGCCTGGCTCTGGGTATTGGCGTTACGATGGCTATTTCGGTGTTTGTTGACTCGGGAACGCTGACCGCAGATTTTACCCGCTGGTCGAAAACACCTTTCCAGGCGGTTATTGCGTCTCTGGCAGCTTTTCCTGTGGCGAATATCCTGCCGATGTTACTGGGCGGGGTGGTTGCCGCCACCGGTGAGGCGACTGATGGTGATTTTGCCCATTTACTGGCCCGGTCCGGTTCCTTATTTGCGGTATTTGCCGCAGTATTCTTCGTGATTAACTGTGCTTCGGTCGCGACGCATGGCTTATATAAGGTTCATCGCGTTTTACCGGGGAACGCTGCTTTTATCTTCAGGAAGAAGTAGTCATTATCCCGGTATCCATATGCCA
>NZ_JAERJP010000037.1 GCF_018257575.1 Tatumella sp. JGM91
AAATACGTTTCATGTGTCACTCCATGTCCTCAGATTGATTTTTCAGAGGGGGTGACAACTATGCTGACACTGAGGGTATCGAGGAAATCTGCAGTGGCTTCGTACCCTTCCCGCCGCTGGGTGATGTCATCGATATAGTGCGTCGGCAGCGGGGACTCCACGCCGTAGAGTCCCATAAAGGTGATGCGCACCGTGGGTGGCAGCCGGGGATGTTCTGGCAGCTCCATGCCTTTGATTTCGGAAGCCGGGAAGCCCATCCCCGGGTGGGGCCGGAAACGTACCGGCTCCTGACGAACCTGCCAGCTGCTGCCAATAACCGGCTTATCCGGCTGGCTCTGCTCCAGTACCTGGCAAAAGCGATAAAAGTTTATATACGGCAGGTACTGCCGTAGCTGCGCCATCAGCCGGGCAGGCGCGGACTGTGATTTTCTTTCCACCGGATACATTTTCCTTCTGGCTGTACGATAAGCGTCAGCTGATTAAACTGATTCATGTCAGCATAAAGCGCAAAGAAGCGGTTGAGCATTTCACCAAACAAATGGATGTCGCCCTCCCCCGTAAATCCGTTGCTGTCGAGGATCACTTCGATATCCAGCCCGCGCAGCAGATAGCCCTGTTCGAAACGCTGTAACCGGTGATGCGTCACCTGCTGAATCGCTTCCAGACGACGGGTATTCAGTTCATCTTCCTGCCAGTTATACAGCGCCAGCGTCCCGCGCAGCACTTCGGCGGTGCTCATCATGTTCAGGAATCCGGAGCCAAGGTGACTCAGTACCCGCCAGTGGAAACGGTCTTCCACAGGCGGGTATACCGGCAGCGTCGGCTTGCAGAGGTTGCGCACCGTCAGTGGCGTATCCATCACCTGTTCACAGAGGTCCAGAAGCGTGCTCTGCAGTGCTCTGCGCGGTAACTGGCCGTTGGTACCAGTAATTTGCAGCGAGACGGCTTCGCGCTCAAACAGTCGGTCATTTTCCCACTGGTGCCCGCCGGGAATAAGCCAGGTGTCATACAGTCCGGTCACGCTGCGCTTTACCCGGGTGTGGTAGTAACGTGGAGGGGCATGGCGACGCATCATCCCGCCCTTGTGACGGAAGCTGCTGAACGGTACGTATTCGGCATCACTGGTGCGGCCTGAGCCGGTGACCGAATCGACGGAGTAAATCTCAGTATGTCCGTCCTGCAGACGTTTAGGCCGCAGCAGGTACTCGCTTTCAAGGCCAGAGATAGTGAACGGGTCCGCCTCCAGAGTAAAAAGATTAATTACCGGTACACAGTGCAGACGAACCGCGTCATCGGTGACCGGCAGGTCTGATGGCCACAGCGTACTGAACACCACTTCAATATCGAAGTACCCCGTCCCCTGAGGCAGGGTAATACCGTCCAGCCCGTTAAGGTGGACGAACATAAACTTGTCGCGGAAGGTGAAATACTCCAGCAGCAGCTGGTAACCACTGAAGGCGGTATCGCCCTTCGGCCACAGCCCGTCTTCCTCTGCAAATCCCCCCGGCGAGAAATACCCGTCAAGCCGGATGCGGTCGCTCTGCCCTGGAAGATGCATATACAGGGCCGCCTGCCGTTTGGTCAGCATCAGGTGCAGCTGGCTGCTGACGGGCGCCTCGGCCCCGAGGTACAGGCTCAGGCGGCTGAGATCAGTATGGGACCAGTCCGCCTGAGTGCTGCAGGCAAAACGCAGCTGCAGCAGCGAACGACCATCCGGCTCAGTGGTCATGGTAATGCCCGAAATAGCCAGAGGGTTGAGCATTACCTGCCGGGTGGTACGGTAACGACAGACCGTGTTTTCAGGCCCTAGCGGACGGGAATATACCTCAAGACCCGCGGGCACCACTTCCGCCATTTTCATGGCAGAGAGTACCGGGGTAAACGCCACCACCGAGAGAGACGGAATGGTGCGCAGGTAGTGTGGCCAGAGCATGCTGACCAGACCTTCAGTCAGTTCCGGCAGGTCATCGTCAATTTTTTCGCGCAGTCGCCCCATTGAGAAGGCAAACCCTTCAAGCAGGCGTTCAACATAGGGATCGGGGGTTCCGGCCTTATCCAGGTCCAGCATCGCGGCACGATCCGGATGGGCTTGTGCGAACTCTTTCGCGGCTTCACGCAGGTAGCGCATTTCTGCATCGAAATAGCGCAGGGTCAGATCTTCCATTGATTTATTTTCCTGTGAATTTAACGGCGTGGCACGGGCAGGATCGATAGTCATCAGTCCGGCAGGCGCTTATCAGTAGACCACCTCTGCGTCACTGGCTGTACTGATGCCTGCGATACCGGTGGTATTGAAGATGGTTTCCGGCAGCCGGAAGTTACGCAGTTTCAGCAGCACCAGTGGTCCCTCACCCGCTTCGGTGCGCAGGGTGTAATTGAGCGTGCGACCGTCCGGTGTTTTCCAGCCAAGAGCATAACTGCTGCCGATACCCGGGTAAGCACTGATCGCGGCCTTATCCAGCAGACGGATCCATCCCCAGCTGCCGGGCATGTCCGCATACTGACGGGTGCCCGCCTGCGTGCTTATCCAGCTTAAGCTGGCGCCCGGTGATTCGGTATCCGCAGGCCAGGTGAAACGCTTCCATGCCGGAAGCTGGTTTACATAGGTCAGCTTCCGGCTGTCAATAATCATATCGGTCTGCATCACGCCAGCGGCAGTCCCCGGCCGCAGCTCGAAGTTCATACCGGCATTGCCTTCGGTGAAAGCGATGTCCGAGACATGACTCAGGGTGTTGATGGCATTGAGAAACGCCCGGTTAAAGATCAGTCCCTGTGAATTGATACTGTCTGGCACCCACCGGCTGCCCTGACGATGCAAAATGCCTTTAAGACGGGTTTGCAGGAACTGTGCAATACGCCCGGAATCCGCATTGAGGTATTTGGCCAGCAGAGGCAGAGAGACATCGCTGCCAGAGTTGTGAAACGGATAACGCCCGCCAAATGCGGAGTTCCATTCCGCCACCACTGCCTGCTGCCACTGGGCATTGAGACTGTCAGCCGCCGGGGTCAGCACCTGCTGCCAGGCCTGTTCCATTGGGCTGACAAATACCGTCCGGCCAAAGCCACTCCACTCCTGTCCCAGACCGGCAGCAATCAGGCTGCCGTAGTCGCGGGTTTCGGTCAGGTCTACCGTCTTACCCTCGAACACGGTCCGGGCCAACGCCCGGGTCATCGCCTGCGGATCGGCGGCATTAGTCACCTGTTGCAGGCGCAGGCGCACCTGTGTTACGCGGGTCAGGTATGACTGCAGACTTTGCGTCTGTGCGCCGATGCGGCTTTTGTCCATCAGCCCCAGCAGCGGCCCGAAGGTCGTATCCAGCGGACCATGGATACCGGCACTCTGGTCAATGATATCTTTGTTATCACCACCCAGCAGATTTTTTGCTGATTTCACCAGTGTATCTGATATCGCTTCGCCGATCTGGCCGGTGCGCCCCTGCTCATTCAGGGTATTCATCAATGCCACCAGTGGCGACTGACGCACGTCAGCCATCAGGGTCAGCTGGTCAATGGCATCTGACAGCGTGCCAGCCGGGGTCCAGCGCAGGCTGTTGAGGAATTCCAGCCAGGCACCGCCAAAGTCGGCAAAGTAACGTTCCGTCAGACGCTTCTTCAGCACTTCCGGCGAGATTTCATCCTGTTTACTCACCTGACGTTTACGGTCAGTCAGTACCCAATCGAGCTCATCGCGGCGCGCCTTCACCAGCTGGTCGATAGCCGGCTGCACCGCCTGCTCCCAGGCCTGGCGGGTAAACATCCCCGCCACAGCTTCGCTGGAACTGAACAGCCGCGCGACATAGGTATCACCGGTCATGTCCCCGAGACGCATATCGGCATACAGGTGCGCGACCTGTGAGAGCATCTTCTGGTAGAGGGTCGATTCGCTGTTGCGTACCCCCATCAGGCGGACCAGCAGCGAACGCGCCTCGCTGACCATATTTTCATCTGCAGGCACCCGCCATTGCGGATGGGTAATCAGGCTGGCGGCATAAAAAGCAAACAATGACGGGGCCATGCCCTGCCACTCAGCGTCTTTAATCCCGCTGCGTTTCGGCCAGTCTGCTGTCAGTGCGGTGCTGAACCAGGCTGCATCCATATGCTCCGGACGGGCCAGCATCAGATAGAGCCTGAGCTGCTGCCAGGCGGTTTTTGCTCTCTGCTCACGCAATGGGCTGCCCGGCGGCAACCGATTAAAGGCGCTCAGCTGCCTCTGCAGGTGGTCTGCGGCTGCATCCCGTAACAGTGGCAACGCACTATTCTGGTAGCGGGGCCAGAGTGCGGCCAGCAGCTCATTATTCCGGCTCAGCCCGGCCTGCTCATACCATGGGACACCATGCTCAGAGCGGTACTGCAGGCGGGCCACGGTTTTCTGCAGTTCAGACAGAGCATGCAGGCGCTGTTCCAGTGGCTGATTCTGTCGGGCAGCAACTGCAGCCCGGGCATTGGCTCCGTCAATCTGGCTGCGGTTGGTGATATACGCGATACCCATCCACACAGCCCAGCCCGCCATTGCCAGGGCGACAGCAGGTGCCACGACCTTGCGCCATGCAGTACCCGGTTTAACAGGGCGCAGCCCGGCAGGGAGCATCCGCACAGAGTCCGGCAGAACATCCCAGCGCTTGTCCATGCCCCAGTGGTGCGGCACGACACGTTCAGCACCGGCAGAGGGCTGACTGAACACTACCCCGGCCAGCGGCAGCGGGCGGTACGGATTGAGCATCACCGACAATGGCCCGCTCAGGCTCTCCGGTTTACGGATCAGCTGGTCAGCCAGCATCAGCAGGAAATTATGTTGCGCCTCATCACAGATTTGCTGTAACCCCCGGCAGGTTAGTTGCGGTGTCAGCGCCGCGAGCTGTCCGGCTAATCCCTCAATACGGCATCCGGCAGGCAGCAGGCAGCCTGCCGCCTGCACAATCCGCCCCTCCGGCTTACCGCCGCGTGGATGCAGGGACCAGATATACAACGGGAGTTTCCAGCCCAGCGTATCCATACGGGCGCTGATAGCGTGGGACAGGGAATCCATCGCCCCTTCAGACGGGACCGGTCGCGGCTGCTCCATCCCCGGCGCTGAGAGCTGGTCAAAAGCTGAAGTGACCCACACCAGGCCATCCACCGGACGACGGCGCAGTTTGCGCAGCGCGCTCAGCCAGGCACTGTCCGCTGACGTATTGAGGTCACCACCCCACAGCAGCAAGGTGCCGCGCTCTTCCTGCCAGAGCTGGCTGGTAAGACCCGGGGTCAGTTGCTCCACCTCAGAGGCAGTACCGGTGATCAGCAGGATACGGGTTTTACGGCCCCAGTTGCGATTGTAAATAGTGCGAAGATACTGGCGGATTTCTTTAACAACTTCAGAATGTCGGTTGTTATTCTGTTCATACGCTGGCTGTTCTGGTTTCACCCCTGTCAGGATTTTAAATTTCTGAATAAAACTTAAAGAGATCAGCCTGTCCCATAGCCACACAAACAGCGCATCAAACAGCAAAATCCCCAGACAGATAGCGACCACAATCAGCGATGCCATCAATTTTTTCTCTTGCCCGGCAAGGCGTAAAAACGGATTGTTTAACCAGATTAATCCAGTACTTACGATAATAACAATTGCAACAATGAGCCAGGTACTTATCCGTTTTTTCTTTATCATGCAGTTTTCCTTCAGCATTCTTCCTGACGCACAATTACCTGATGCGTGGTTTTATCGGTCATCATTACCCACTGTGGTTTACCTGATGTTCTGGCGTACTCACAGGCACAGAGCAACGCAATATTTCCTAATGCCGCCCCGGGGTTACCAAATAAATCATCCGGCATATAGTCTTCGTCCTGTCCCGGGGAATAACCAAGCCTTTCTGACTGCTGAATTAACCGCGCCATAGCCTCTTTATCGACATGCCATCGCCAGAACGTGTGGATTTCATCCACAGACAGCTTTCCCCAACGCAACATATCTTCCAGGGTACAGGCATCATCCGTGGTGATTACGGGACAATGAATGACGGCCTCAGGTTTAACATCATGTTGAGCAAGCCACGCCGGAGAGGCCAGCAACAGTGCTGATACCGATTCAGTCTGATAATCCCGGGGGTCAATAAACAGGTTGATTTCAACAGAAATCGTCAGTACCGACTCATTCTGGCCTAACAAGGCATCCAGCCACATCACACCATCACCTTCTTGCCCTACAATAATTGCATCCACGGGATATGATGCAGGAAATATCGCCTGCCAAATTTGTAAGATTTGCGCATTATCCACAGAGCCGTCGTGACGGAGACGAACCGACAATTTGTCTGCGGATAGTACTGATAAGTCCGGCTCCAGCATGTGAAGAAGCTGGGTGATATATCCGGTTAACCTTGTACTGTAGCTTTCCTTTGAGAAATGCGAGATAGAAGGCTCAAATCGGACCGTTGTCAGTGCCTGCTGAAGATGGGCAAAATAAGTTGATTGTAACTGACTACCATAGTTTATGAGGGCAGAAGCCAGTTTATTACAGGCTATGGGGGTGATATACGCTTTCCCCAAAACGCCTGCCGGACGCTGTCTTCTCTTCACTTGTATATCATGTCGCTCCTGATGAAGGTGATTCCAGTAGTTCACGCGATCACGCTTATTTTCATAAGCTCGTAGCCGAAAGGCATAACAGACTAATCCAGCAGACAGCGGTATGGTAAAAATGCAAAACCAGAACCATGTGGATTGCGTGGACATGTTCTCCGGCCATAAATAAAGCGTCAGTATTCCCCCCGGTACGGCTATCAGCACGACGGCAATAAGCCACCGGAATACTGAAGGCTGTTCAGGCAGCTGTATTTTCTCTGGTATTTTTTTTAATTCAACGGGCATAGCTAACGCCTTCCAGCATTGGGCAGGGATGTAATTAATGCACAACCGCAGCCACAGCGATGCCCATGAATGGCAACAGGTTTACCATTAATTTTTGAGCCGTTATCGCCTTCAGCAATAGACGTTATTCCATGAACAAGGCATAGCACTCTGTCACCCAGACAGGATACTTCTTTCCCCTGAAACTTAACGCCACTACTGCCTTGTAAGACTTTTCCACCACTTGAGGTGGCATCACCGATTCGAATAACTCCGAGCATAATTCATTCTCGCTTGTAAAGTTTATTTACTTATTATTAATAATAGTTTCTATGATTAATAATTATGGTCGGGATTGAGATATTTATATCCTATGCTTAAGGTGCCTGCTTTACTTTTCCGTCAAGTCTAGTTTCAGCAAGTTACGTTTGGTACTTATACTGCACGCTACTTTACTGGGTAAACACCTCTATACAGGCAAGGAATAAACATCCAAACATAACTTTTAATTTAACAGCCATGTTTTATGACGTTGCACCACTTTACCTTTTGCGGTCTATTAATTATGTAACTGACCGCTGTAGAAATAAAAATATCTGTTCCTGGTTTTCTGTTAAAGATGGCAACAGTTACGCCATTTAAAGGCTCTGAACAACCAGCCACGTGCAGCGTTTTGGTATAATTTCACTCATGATTTTTAAACACCGGTTCTTCCGGTCTCAGCGGATCAACATCCAGAGAATTTTTTTATAATTCGGTTAGAACCAGTTATGGACCATTAAAGGCTATTACCCGCTATATCGTAGATCTGCAACAGATTAGGATAATAATTATCGACAGGTAACTCAATCATACTACCATCAAGTAGTTCCTTTTTTTGCAAAATCCTCGCGGTTCAGCTCCCGGGAATATTATTAACGCCTCCATTCGCTGTCGTATTAATAAATTATGTTTCTCTCAAAGAGAATTTATTTAGCTTAAGGTAAAGCTGATATCCTGATTGGTGGTTTTAAATTTACTGATGACGTAGCTGCTCAGGGTCATCTTATGCAGCGATTTACTGTCCTTTTACGGGCCATGTATTGCCGCTAAATCCCCTATCAGAAAATCGCCGCCTTCCACAAACACCAGACTCGCTTTTACCTGGCGAATCAGACTCTGTAATTCCGTGCTGTGCGGGTTCTGCCCGGATTCTAGCGTTGACTCTGCAGCGGTGTTGTTATCACAGGCGGCCAGCAGCACTAGAGCCCGTAGCAAAAAACATTGAAGTATCATAGGGCCTTCACTCTTTTGCCGGTTAAATGCTATTAACTACGCAGCGAACCGTCATTACAAAGGTAACTTTAGTATCCGGGCTACGCTTAGAACGAGCGATCGTCAGGCCATTAAAGGGGCCAGAAGTCCCTGCTCCACGCAGCACCTTTTGGTATTTTTCTTCTGTATCGTAAATCCCCTCACGACGCTTAAATACCGGTTTTTCTGGTCCCTGAGGGTCAACAACCGGGGAGTTCTTATAATAATCTGGATCATACCAGTCCTTGACCCAGTCATAGCCATTACCCGCCATATCGTAGAGCCCCAATGGATTGGGAGGATAACGATCTACTGGCATTGCTGTATATAATCCAGAGCTAAGGCCCATCTTCCGGGCAAACTCCTCTCGATCCAGTGAGCCCGATATATTAATCCCGCGCTGGATCCCATCCATCTCCAGTACACCACTGTTGGTTCCAGCAATAATGAACTGTCCCCGGCTACGGGCTGCATACTCCCACTGGGCTTCGGTTGGGAGAGCAAAGGGCAGACCGCTCACCTTACTCAGCCAGGTGCAATATTTCTCCGCATCATTCCAGTCCATATGCGCTGGCGTGTCAGGCAGCTTATTTAACGCATCCATTCGCTTTTGCGTTAATGGATTATTGCTTTCTCTTAAAGACAGTTTATTTAGCTTCAGATAAAGCTGATACTCCTGATTGGTGGTTTTAAATTTACTGATGGAGTAGTTGCTCAGCGTTACCTTATGCAGCGGTTTACTGTCCTTTCGGGAGTCGAATTGAATCTTTTCCGGACCGTATTTTGCCCCGAAGTCACCCATCAAAAAATCACCGCCTTCCACAAACACCAGATTCGCTTTTACCTGGCGAATCAGGCCCTGTAATTCAGCGCTATGCTGCTGGTTCTGCCCTGAGCCCACCGTTGGTTTTGCAGATACCTTATTATCGCAGGCGCTCAGCAGTAGCGGGGCCAGTAACCAGATTCCGTATTTTTTCATGATTATCTCCCTAAGCCATTTGCGTCATGGTTACTTCGCAGGGGCCAAACTCGCAGCGCTGCGGAAAGTGGGGATTAGGCGCACGATTCAGGTTATACCAGCGAGTGTTATTCATCGCCAGTGCATAGCCCCAGGAGAGTTCCTGCCCGGTTTTCAGACGAAGGTAGATTTCTGATAGCTCCTGTGCCGCAAGTTCAGCGGCCCTGCGTTTCATATCCTGGTCACGATTAAAGCCTTCCCGAAGAAATTTAAGTAACTCTTTCTCCTGCTCTTTTACCACCAATTCCTCATCGCCATTTTGCGCAAGATCGGAACCATCCTTACTACGATGGCACATCACCTTAAGCCACTCACGCCGGGTCTGGATACTACAGAGTACCTGAATAATCGCCTCTTTTCGTTCAGGATAGATATCCAATAGCAAGCTGCCACGGTTTTGCGGATCGGCATGATCCCACAGTCCATGGCGGGTCAGCAGATATAATAATATCCCTTTAGCCTCCGGCGTATAGGTTAATAGTCGTTCCGGTTCAGCCAGAATATTTTTAGCCAACTGATTACGTTTTTTAGATGCTTCAATGTTTTTTTGATTTTCATTAATTATACTTAGCATGAAATTTTCAAACTGTTCTGTAACTTCATAAATAGCAGACATTGATTTATTATATTCCTGATATATATTTTTGCCTAAATAAGCCAGTTGCATCACACATATTTGAGTAAAGGTTGCAAAAGCATCCTTAACCACCAGATCGAAAAAACGATAATCCAAGGCAAATAGCTGATAGCCCAGCCAGCGACCAAACTCCAGCAAGGATTTCCCCCCGACTTCACACAGAAACGCCCCTTTTGCCCCGACTCCGCAGCACAGGCTGGCGGCGACCTTAAAGCAGAATTTACCATTAATAAAGGTACATAAGAATTTTGCACCCGCACCAATCCCCGCCAAACCACCAATGCTGGCACCAATGGTAGCAAAGTCGGTAAACTCTCCTGTCGTTTTTGTGATAATTATACTATCCGTAGATGGTGGGGGAGTGGGCTTTAACCACTGAATGGCCCCCTTGAGCGAGTATTCCGCACTGGTACCACTAAAGAACTCCGCTGCAATGGTTACTCCTTCATCCTCTTTTTTCATTTGTTTATAAAACTGACCGCTACGACCTCCCTGCCGCTCCTGAAAGCGAGGAATTCGTCCCTGCCGCTGACCAGCAACCACCTGCTGCTCATTATCTTTAACCATAACCTGAAGCTGAGCTTCTATCTGTGCGGAAGCACCGACAAAACCAATGAGTTGGGTTTCAATATAAATCCGCACCACTCCCATATTCAGCCCCGTCAACACCTTCCCCATTTTACCGGCACCACTTTCCTCTTCTGGAATATAACGTAAATCCCAACCCAGTCGGTCCGGAATATAAAAATTAGCACGCCCAGCACCTGATGCAATCGCAACAGATACTTTTGCCTCTCCTTTAAATTCCATCCCTCTCTCATTCGGGTTAAATTCTGTTTCTGCACCAACATTGGAAATAAATCGCATAAACTGTGCTGCGCCAGATAGCTCAATCCCATTAGCAAAAATATGCGACCCACTCAGGCTGCCATTCCAGCTTTTTGCCCAGCCAAGTAATGTTTCATCCAGATTGTAATCATCCAGATCAACATAATTTTTAAGTTCTATTTTTAATTTTGGTAATACCTCTTTGCTTAGCTGTTCTTTCAGTTTGCTGGTATCAATCTTTCGGCGACCGTGACTGTCAATAATATAGATACTCTCTTTTCCGGTTGCGGTGTCCTTATTATTCAGCGAGACAGTACGCCACTTCTTTTTAGTACCGGCCTGAAAACGCCCGCTGACACGTTCAGAATAATAGCTCTGACGGGCATAGGCATAACGCTGACCCAGCCGTTGATTGCCTGCCCCCTTTCTACGAGTATCAAGTAACGGGATAAGCTCCACCACATCCTGATATCCCATATTACTGGTTTCTCCCTCTTTGAGTTTTTCCAGCAACGCTCCCCTTTTTTTCCAGAGTGGTTTCTGCGGCAACAACTTCCGCAGTCAGGGTATCCATATCCGCACCAGCTTGCTGTCTTTGCTGACCATATTTTTCTACTGCGGTAGAATAAACGTGATTTGCCTGATGGAATTCATCAACACACCCCAACATCTCCAGATAGTGCGTTTCAAAATCGCCCGCATCCTGCGCAGGAATAACAACAATGTCTTCAGTTTCAGGGCAGAAATAGAGTACCGCGGATTCGTGACAGACTTGAGTAATATTATTTTCAGATTTATTTAGCTGACATTCAGCATTCGCTTTAGTATCCATACTCTGACTACCTTATTTATTCAAAAAATAACTTAATATTCTGTGGGTCAATACCATAGTGTTTTTTCGTATAGCCGTTTTCGTCGGTCCTGCCGCGAAGGGTTTTTCCATCAGGCGTTTCTATACGATAAGCCACCCGGGGTTTGGGTTTTTGAGTGACCTTATCCACTATTTGAAACCCACCGCTCATAGGGAATTGATACTGCGGATCTTTTACTGTTGCAGGCTTCAGTGCCTGTTCAAGAGAGGCGCTCCCCCCCCCACAGAATATTTGTACTTTTCAGATCGATTTTTCCGGGCGCTCCAATTTCCACAGATCCATCTTTGATTTTGATATAAGCGCCGCCTTTACTGGTCAGAGTAATTCCCTGTGCCGCATTTAATACAATCTCACCACTAGCACTATTAATGGCCATCTGTTGATCGGCCTGAAGCCTCATCCCATCAGACTGTGCCTGAATATCTACCTGGCCACGCGCAGCAATGATCTTCATGCCCATTTTGTGGGCAAACAGGCTGATTGCTTCACCCGCCGCAACGGTTAACCGTTTGAAAATTGTCATATCCGCATTCTCACCTGCGGTAGTCGTCAGGGTGTAGCCCGCTGCAAGTTGAATATTTTTAGGTGTCGTGACCCCAATCCCCGCGGGCGCAGATAATAATAATCCGGCTTCTTTGAATTGATTCAGTGTCCGGGCAAGCTGCTGTTGCGAAGAAATATCCGGGTCCAGTGCGCCGGAAGCGCCGGCACTTTGTGCCAGTGCGGTGACAAGTTGTAACGCACTCTGTAACTGGGCAACAGCCGAAGTCATATCCAGCATGTCACCCTGTGCTTTTGGCTGTTCATCTGCACTGATAAACACCCCCTTCCCACCCCGAATTGCCACCCAGTCATCAGTGCGCAGTTCTGCACCTTCACCGCGAAGCACTCTTTTTTCATCAACATTGTGCCCCAGATTAAGCTGCGTTTTGCCACCGTACTCCGTGCTGAGTTTAACGTGCTCCTCGCCGCGCTTATCCTCCATCCGCAGCTTGTTCAGCCCGGCGGTGCGGATCACGTTGCGCGTGCTGTTGGCTTCTGTCACGTGGTCGACGTGGCGGGAGTCGTGCAGGGCATGGGCGATATACGGGCGATCCGGGTCACCTTCGTGGAAGGCAATGGCGACTTCAGTGCCCTGGATCAGCGGGAAGTGGAAGCCGTACTTATCGCCGCCGTATGGCCTGGCAAAGCGCACCGGCATACTTTCCATACCCCGCCGTTTATCGTCCCGGTCAGCATCGAACTTAACCCGATACATGCCGGATGCATCCTGCCAGGCGTAAATATCGTTATCCCTGGTGCTGGTCACGCGCGCCATCAGGGTGCCGCTGACCACCGGACGCTTTTTAGCCGCTGGTCGCCAGCAGCGGTTCTCGGAGTACGGCACCGCCGCCCAGGTAACCTGCAGCGCATTTTTACGGCTGGCGGAGTAACCGGCACTGATGATAACAAGGCCGTTTTCGGTTTCACGTGGCAGCGTCGGCGGGACAGCTGTCCCGGTGATGGTCAGTACCTGAGCCGGACCCAGGTTATGGTCGGTACTGCTGCCGGTCACAGTGGTCTGCCCGGACAGAAAACGTTCATGCTCCAGCCGCGCCCAGAAGTTACCGGTTTCCGCTGCCGGGGTAATTTTGTCCCCCCGTTCAAGATGACGCGGGCGATAATGGTACACATCGCCGTAAGTGTTTCCTTCGCCGTCGCCCCGGGTCATATCCGCCGGTACGGACATCAGGACATTCTGAGCTTCACGGTGGTTGTAGTCACTGGCGGTGACCGAACGCTCCGCCACATTGTGGCTGACATTTATGCCCCACACCGCGCCGGCCGCATTATCATTCATCCCTGACGGGCTGCTGAGTGGCAGCGATTTACCAAACGTCCAGGCACTCTGTTTGTCCGCGAAATGCACCACTTCGGTTTGGGTGTCCGGCTGCAGGGTGAAGAAGTAGAATATCCCCGCCTCCGCCAGCAAACGCTCAATAAACGCGAGGTCATTTTCCTGATACTGGTTAATCTGCTCACGCTGCGGATACTGAGTCCTGAGGGTAAACTCATACTCCCAGTCTTTCAGCCCATGCTCCTGCAATACTTCGGTAACCACTTCCGGTACCGATTTATTGACGAAAAAGCGGTGGGTGCGAAACTGATGGCCCAGCAAAGATAAGAACGGCTCAATAATAATCTGGTATCTCGTCTGGTCACGTGAGCCACTGATGCGCTTAAAGTGTGTCACCACGCCGTGCACCACTTTCTGCACGGTCAGCCCCGCCAGTGGCCCGGACCCCATGGTCAGCGTGGCTGGCTTAGCCAGCAACTGGGATGAACTGATATGCTGGTCACTGCTGGTAAAGAGAATTGTGTAGTGGTAAAGCTCACTCATAAACTCCCGGCCACTGAATTCTTCCACATCCAGTGAGGCTGTACAGGACGGAATATCCAGACGATAGCGGTTCAGCCCGCCTTCAGTCAGCGCAGACAGGGTGTTGTTAAACGTATCGGTCAGACTCATGATATTGACTCCATGGGATAACCTGCGGTCCATAACGTTATTGCCGGTCAGCAAATGGCAGGTTGAATCGGGGGGTACTCTGTGAGTACGGAAAAAAATAATTCCGGCTACCGCACCGGGGCAGGCGAGGGGTTTAACCAGCGACACGGTTATTTGAGCATTGCTGATGTGGTCGTTACCGTCACCGTGGATCAGGATAATTCGCTGAATAAATGTGGAAAAACACCAATCCGCAAGAGACAGTACTCCCGCCATCATAAAAATTAAAAAGATAAAACATTTCTGCCTTTATAGCGGGGCACTATTCAGAAACGTCAACAGAGAAATTTCCACTGGTCGTAATAAACAGCAGTGCAGTAAAGATAAGGTTAACCTTAGTCATATTGCCATCCTGTGCGTTAATAATCAGACGCTGATACCGGCTGTCACCAGCTGCCATAGGGGTAAGTTTTACCTTTAATAAAATCTTTAATGTCTTGATCGTATCCATATGAAAAATCACTTTTAGTCACTCCTTTACACATCTCCATTTGGTCACCCGACACCGTGGTGATTTTGGCATCCGACTGGCGGACCACCGGATTACCGCGATCCCCTAACCAGATGCTCACCTTACCCTCAGGAGCCAGACCAATAATCATGGTTGAACGATAGTAGGTTTCGTCCCAGCGACTGTCTGTATAGGCTGTGGTCATCTGTTCCCGGGTGCCTTTTTTAAAAAAGACCAGGGTTTCATAACTCTTTTTATCGATCACCGAGTCCCAGCAGAACCGCAGCATCAGGGGTAACGCTTTCCCCTTATTGTAATAGGCCTCTACCCCCCCTAAGCGATCATTCCAGCGCCCGACGCTGACCCGGCTCGGCCTTGTGGTATCAAGATACTGGTAAGTGGTCTTATAACCGGCACCATCCACCATCAGCGCCTGGGTGGCGAGTGCGGGCAGCGCGTTAGGATAAATAAAGAGAAATTTCCACCGGTCGTAAGGCAGTTTTTTATAGCCCCATTCGGTCTTATCTGAAGCCGCCGCCGGCGATTTTTCTGCAGCACAGCCGGTCACTGATATAAACAGCAGTGCAGTAAAGATAAGGTTAACCTTTTTCATATTACCATCCAGTGCGTTAATAATCAGACGCTGATACCGGCTGTCACCAGCTGCCGTAGGGGTAAGTTTTACCTTCGATAAAAGCTTTTGTGCCCTTGGTGTATCCATAACCATTAGGGAAATCAGTCACCCCTTTACACATCTCCATTTGGTCACCCGACACCGTGGTGATTTTGGCATCCGACTGGCGGACCACCGGATCACCTAAATTATCCAGCCAGACACTCACCTTACCGCCGGGGGCCAGACCAATCACCATCGTGTCACGGTAATAGGTCTCATCGGGGCGGTAGCTGTCGGTATATAACGTGGTCATCTGTTCCCGGGTGCCTTTTTTAAAAAAAACCAGGGTTTCATAACTCTTCTTATCGATCACCGAGTCCCAGCAAAAGCGCAGCATCAGGGGTAACGCTTTCCCCTTGTTATAATACGACTGAGTCACCCCCAGATGGTCATTCCAGCGCCCGACGCTGACCCGGCTCGGCCTTGTGGTATCAAGATACTGGTAAGTGGTCTTATAACCGGTACCATCCACCATCAGCGCCTGGGTGGCGAATGCGGGCAGCGCGTTAGGATAAATAAAGAGAAATTTCCACTGGTCGTAAGGCAGTTTTTTATAGCCCCATTCGGTCTTATCTGAAGTCCCCGCCGGCGATTTTTCTGCAGCACAGCCGGTCACTGATATAAACAGCAGTGCAGTAAAGATAAGGTTAACCTTTTTCATATTGCCATCCTGTGCGTTAATAATCAGACGTTATAACATCGCCGTTTTTACTGCGTTATCATTTATCCGCTGCTGATCGTCCATATACCATACGGTACGCAGCCAGCGATCACTGGGTTTATTCGGGAAGAAAAACGCCTTACCCTGTTTCGGACCAAACCGATGAATAAATATCTCTCCGGTTTTCGGGTCCACCCATAAATTACGATCAGACTCGATATTCCAGTTAGCGGAGCAATGGGTATATTTCCCGATAAGCCGCCGTTCTTCTTCAGTAAAAGCCTGAGGCTCCTTTCCCAGACGTACTGCTTTTCCCTGGGCGATGGCTTTATCGCAAAGAACTTTCAACTCTGTCGGCAATAAATATTTTTCAGCTTCTTGAATTTCATAGAATAATACTCCCGCCTCCTGAGCCGCATCCAGCATCACTCGCAGACAGACGCTGGCCCACTCATTGGGAATGGCCATTCGCTCAAAAAACACTGCGGCCCCCACCTGTTTCTGAATACAGCCTGCCGTGCATTGCTTGCCGGGTATCACACCGACAGAGCAGGTTTTGATGGTGATTTTCCCATGGGGGAGCAAGTATTTCAGTGCAGGCAAAGACGCCAGTATGTCTCGGTCTTTCTCCGCATTCCGGTATACCCGGGTATCGGTTTCTCTGGTATCGTAGCTGACCATTTCAAATTCGGGGCAGCTCAGAAACAGATATTCATTTTCCTGCAGAGGCGAACCGACCGGGTTATAACCGCCACCGATATCTGAATGCGCTCCCGGTAACGCCAGCTCGGGCCACATGCCCTGAATGCTGTTCAGGCTGAAGTTATACCGGTATTCATTCATCGCGGTGATCTGAAAAACTTTCCTCGCGACCGAAGGACGCAATTCCAGCTTTATTCCCGGATTACTGCGGCTGTTAATGTCGAAGAAGTTGCTGATCCCGCCAATGGCCGCCACGGTATCGAAAAGCCCCAGAAAGCGGACTTCACCTGAGGGTTTACCATCATAAAAATCACCTCTGAGCCCTTTTGTAATAGCACTGGCTATCGCCGGATCCTGTCCCGTAACCCGGTTGGCAAAGTGCCGCGCCGCCGCGGCCCCGCGGCTGAAACCAAAGATATCAAACTGAATCTTTGCGATACAGAAATCCTGTTTAATGTTTCGCTTCATAAAAGCTAAGAGTTCCTCGGCAATCCCTCTTATTGCCTTATCAGTTTTCGTCACCACACCTTCAAATACATCCAGGATACTGGTGCCCAGCCCCATACCTATCGCCGAATCTGACTCGCCCGCCGCGGTACCGACCCCGGAAATATAGGTCTGGATCTGTGCCCCTGTCTGGTCATCCGATAGGGTCTGGTCTGCTATGTAGAGTGTGTTTAACCAGTGAATATTTGAGTAATATCCGCGATAGCTGCCATTCGAAATACTGTCTTTATTAATGGCTTTAGAAAAGTCCTCGCAGCTTTGCGCCTCTTTTTGATTTATACCCTGCTTATAGGCACTGCATTCATTGAATTGCATCAGGCGAGATGCGGTATTTTCCCGGTTGTTCCCCGTGCCGTCGAAAAACACGCCGATGGTTAAAGTCACACCACGCACTGGCTTTTTCTGCGCAACAACCGTTTTCCATTCATTATGAATACTGGTTTTATGGGTGGCGTCCGTTACCTCATAACCCTGATATTTTGTCATTCTGCCTCCCCGTCGTTTTTTACCTTACCGAATTCAACTTTCACCGATGACGGGCTGCTGAGTGGCAGCGATTTACCAAACATCCGGGCACTCTGTTTGTCCGCGAAGTGCACCATTTCGGTTTGGGGGTCCGGCTGCAGGGTGAAGAAGTAGAATATCCTCAGCCCCGCCAGTGGCCCGGACCCCATGGTCAGCGTGGCTGGCTTAGCCAGCAACTGTGATGAACTGATATGCTGGTCACTGCTGGTAAAGAGAATTGTGTAGTGGTAAAGCTCACTCATAAACTCCCGGCCACTGAATTCTTCCACATCCAGTGAGGCTGTACAGGACGGAATATCCAGACGATAGCGGTTCAGCCCGCCTTCAGTCAGCGCAGACAGGGTGTTGTTAAACGTATCGGTCAGACTCATGATATTGGCTCCATGGGATAACCTGCGGTCCATAACGCTATTGCCGGTCAGCAAATGGCAGGTTGAATCGGGGGGTACTCTGTGAGTACGGAAAAAAATAATTCCGGCTACCGCACCGGGGGAACTGGCTGTGACCGGGCGTCAGCAGTGGCCACAGGCCATCACAACGTATCAGGTTCTGTTTTTCCACCAGGACCATCA
>NZ_JAERJP010000038.1:0-185 GCF_018257575.1 Tatumella sp. JGM91
GGCTCGCCCTGGTCACACTCATTCACTCAGCGGCCCGGATGCCGCCTCCGGTAATCTGCCTCAGCTATCGATAACGCGGGTTGCAGAAACATGTTTCAGCGGTAAAAGTATCTGATAAATGCTGATTTATTACCGCAGCGGTGTGACCACGCGCTATCCGCAGCGCTGAGCGCAGAGTGACGGCC
>NZ_JAERJP010000038.1:191-17349 GCF_018257575.1 Tatumella sp. JGM91
CCCGTCCGCCGCAGCGCAGCTGCTGAAACTCCGCCACTGATGGCGGAAGGAAGATGCTCAGAGTCAGACGTTTACATGGCGAGCCAGGTGACTCAGCGCTAAAGGATGACGCCCCGGCACGGATTGTTAAGGCCCACGCCACCGGGCCTTAACGTTAGCGATTATATCCATAAAGATTCAGTTGCCCGGACAGATATTCCCCGAGATAGACTTCACTGATTTTATTAAACCCTTGTTCAGCAATCCGTACTTCTAACCATTCTCTGTCCTTATTTATTATTTCAAGCACATCATGGTTTGCCATACCATCAACAATAATCGGATAACGAATATTTTCATCACCGGCCTGGATAATAGTCAGTTGTCCGTTCTGTTCAAGAACCACCCTTTTAAGTTGTCCTATTTCATAAATCCCGTTCGATCTCAGTTTAAACATCAGGTCATTAGCTGAAATACCGTTCATCAGACATTCTTTAACATCAACTTTGCCGTTATAGACCAGATTAATCGGCTTACCGTCTACAATACGCTTAACATAGTGATTATTTTCTTTTAAAAACTTAACGACCAATACCAGCAGAGTCCAGATAATAAGCACCAGGAAAAACTGTAAAACAGTGATCGATTCATTATATATCACACCGCCGATAATTCCGCCCAGTACGTAGTTTTGTACCTGATCCATCGCAGAAGAAGGTGCCAGGTTGCCTTTCCCCATCAGGTTAATCTGTACGATCAGACAGATAATACCTAACCCCAGCTTGATAATAATTGGTGTATAAACCGGCATTATGTCTCCTTACTTGATAATATTAACCGTGGGATTAGTTAACCAGGTTTCCGTCAGGCTATAAGAATTAAGGTCAGCATTCAGATTTACACGATAATATTCATTATCTATTTTTATTATTACCCCGTCTGACAACTGAACAGAATCAGAAAAAACATCATTCACACTGACATTTTTCTCTTTAGCTAATAACCGGACCAGGTTAACCATTTGTGAAGACTGGGAGTGTATATTTTCACTGTTTGTATAATCGGCATACTGCACACCGGAAATAAAAATAAGAAATAAAAAAGCAATAATAGTCAGGTCACGATATTTTGTTTGTAACCGATGACGCATATACAGAATGAAAACAACAATCAAAACAGACAATGTACTGAAAATAAGCAGATATTTTAAGTAATCACTCAGAGCAGACTGTGCCTGCAAATACTCTATCCCGTAAAAATTCATGTAAGCCCTGTCCCCGCGTATTTAGCATCGCCAATGGCAAAAATTATAGCAAATTACCGGTCGGGCAGCCCTGCCCTCCCTCTGCCGTTCTGCTGCGTATTACTGCCTCAGAAAAACAGCGATTGATTGGCTCCGGCAGAGGTCTCCGTTCCCTCTGCCTGTAACGGAGATCACTTCTTATTAAGCAATGCCTTCAGATCAGCAAACGGATTATGGGTCGCCGCGGCAATGTCTTTTTGTGCATCTTCTCCGGCAACCACCGTGGTCCCATAGAGATCAGCTTCGGTGTACTTTGAGTGTTCATGATCATGACAATACAGACACAACAACTCCCAGTTACTGCCATCTTCCGGGTTATTGGTATGATCGTGGTCAATATGGTGAACTGTCAGTTCACGCAGATTGGAATAGACAAACTCCCGGGTACAACGTCCGCACACCCAGGGGTATATTTTCAGTGCTTTTTCGCGATAACCATTTTCCAGCCGCGCGTAGTTTTTAGGAATAAAAGCCATTACAGAATCACCGGTGATAAAAATGTCAGGATAATCTGCCAATATAGCCTATAACCGAAAGCAGGGTAAAATTAAACAACACACGGAATGATCCTGCGGGTATTACACAGGCGATATTCTGTTCTGCCACCACTCACGGCCATGGCCGGTGTGGCGTAAATATCCGCCACACCGGCTGAATAACTCACCTCATTTCACCTGAAACCGGAGGCTGACGATAACTCTGCAGCATACGGCGGACGGGAATAATCAGTAAAGCCAGCACCACCGCGCAGATCACTAAGGCCAGTGAACAGCGCGCAAACAAGTCCGGCAGGCTTTCCAGCTGATCAGCCCGGACCTGGCCACCAATCAGGCCGGCAGCCAGATTTCCCAGCGCACTGGCACAGAACCACAGCCCCATCACCTGCCCGCGTAACTTATCCGGTGCCAGCAGAGTCATAGTCGCCAGCCCGACCGGACTCAGGCACAGCTCACCCAGTGTCAGCAACAAAATACTGCCCGTCAGCCACCACGGCGAGACGCCGGCCCCGCCACTACTGATCACCTGTTGTGCCGCCAGAATCATCAGTCCGAACCCGCCGGCCGCAAACAGAATACCGGTAATAAATTTGGTCAGGCTGTCCGGACGAAAGTGACTTCTGGCCAGTACTGGCCATAACCAGCTGAAAACCGGGGCAAGCAGGATAATAAATAATGCATTCAGTGACTGAAACCAGACCGCGGGGATAGTGAAATCACCCAGCTGTCGCTGAGTATAGTCATTTGCAAATAAATTAAATGATGTCGGTTTCTGTTCAAAGGCAGACCAGAAAAAGGCCGCGGCGATCAGCAAAATAAAGCAAACCACCAGCCTGCTGCGTTCATTTTTATTCAGCCCGGCAAAGAAAAACATCCGGACAAAAAAAGCCACAACCGCGAAAGCGATAAGGTACACCAACACACTGGCTACGGATACAGGGTTTATCTGTAATGTTCCCTGAATCATTAATCCGGCGACCACCACCAGCAGCAGGCCAGCCACAGCCAGCCAGCGTCCAATCCCGGGCCGGACACACACCGGACGATCCCACACCGAATCCAGCCCCGTTTGCCGGTCATAACGTTTCATGGAGGGTACCGCAAACACACGGAAGATCACCAATGCCACCAGCATACCCAGCCCGCCGATACCAAATCCCCAGTGCCAGCCATAGGAAGTCAGCAGCCAGCCAGAAATCAGCGGTGCAATAAAAGACCCGATATTTATTCCCATATAAAACAATGAGAAACCACCGTCACGGCGCTCATCCCCGGCTTTATACAGGGTACCGACCATTACGGAAATACAGGTCTTAAACAGCCCTGATCCCAGCACAATCAGCAGCAGGCCGCTAAAGAACAGGCGGTTTCCCGCGAATGCAGATAATGCAATCGATAAATGCCCCAGCGCAATCAGCACTGAGCCGTACCAGACTGCTTTCTGCTGGCCCAGCCAGTTATCGGCCAGCCAGCCTCCCGGCAGTGCCGCCAGATACATACTGCCGGCGAAAATACCGACAATCGCCGACGCATGTTCACGTGCCATGCCCATACCGCCGTCATACACAGTGGCAGCCATAAACAGGATCAAGAGTGGCCGGATACCGTAGAACGAAAACCGTTCCCACATTTCCGTAAAAAACAGAGGGCCCAGCGGATACGGGTGACCAAAGAAACCGCGGGGTCCGGAGGTATTTTCAGAAGAATGCATAATGTCTCCCAGTAAAAACTACCGCAAGTCAGGCAGATAGCGAGTATCAGCAGAGGGGCGCGACGTTTCTGCTGCCCTGTACACCGGATTTATTCACCTCTTTGATAACCGGAAAGTTTTTTTTATGGAAGATAAAGCCTTTTTATTAGTGATAAATTCGAAGCTGTTCACAGTTTGTAATTATGGTTATTGGAAAATCCCGACATTTACCGGTAGCAGAGATTATCTGCATACCGCGGTCAGTTTATTTATGAGACACACTCATAACGTTTATCCACCGGACAGGGATTATCGGTAACTGATAACCGGTTACTATAAGGTTACCCATTCTATTCTGGCGGAAAGTAATGCTTAAAACCCGGCCACACTCCGGTAAAACCACCGGGGTGTCATTTGTTATTATCCTGAGTGCACTGATGGCGGTCACTTCGTTATCTACTGATATTTATTTACCCGCGATGCCGGTCATGAGCAAAGAGTTGCTGGGTAATGCAGAGCTTACAGTGACCGGGTTTCTGACCGGCTTCTGTCTCGCCCAGCTGATTTGGGGCCCGATCAGTGATCGCTATGGCCGCCGTCGTCCCCTGTTTATTGGCCTGATTTTATTCATTATTGGTTCTGCCGGCTGTGCATTATCCTCAGATATGCTGCAGATCGTAATGTGGCGGATTTTTCAGGCATTCGGTGCCTGTACCGGGCCGATGCTCGCCAGGGCAATGATCCGTGATCTGTTCAGCCGGACCCGTGCCGCACAGATGCTATCGACTCTGATGATTATTATGGCGATTGCACCAATTGCCGGGCCGTTAATCGGCGGTCAGATGATTAAAATAACCAGCTGGCACGCAATATTCTGGTTGCTGGTTATTATCGGGATTCTGCTACTGGCGGCCATAAGTTTCTTACCGGAAACACTGACCAGTGAAAACCGGGTAAGCGTGACACTCAGCGGGGCATTCAGAAACTATTATCAGTTACTGACTAATGCAAACTATATGCGGTTTACCCTGTGTCTGACATTTTATTACGTGGCTGCATATGCTTTTATCACCGGCTCACCCTTTGTCTATATCAGTTATTTCCATATCGACCCGCAATATTATGGCTGGTTGTTTGCGGTCAATATTCTCGGAGTCATGTTACTCAGTATCGTCAACCGCCGGCTGGTACAACACTTCCCGCTGGAGAATCTGCTCAGGGTAGCGGTTACGGTTGCCGCGGCCGCGGCCGGTGTACTGGCCGCAGGTACCGGCGCCGATATCGGTGGTATTGGTCTGATTATCATCTCTGTATTTATATTTTTCGCGATGAATGGTGTTATTGCCGCCACTTCAACAGCCTGTGCGCTGGATGCAGTACCCGGCTTTGCCGGTTCAGCATCGGCGCTGATCGGTGCATTACAGTATGGCAGTGGCATTATCTCTTCGCTATTACTGGCGTTATTCAGTAACGGTACCCCCCGGACGATGGGATGGATTATTGGCTTATTTACGCTGGCCAGCCTGGTGATGGCGCTGACTGCCCGCGCCGGTCAGCAGGAATAATCGCCCGCCAGCGTCCTGCCGTGGCACGGACTGCGGTGGACATTAATGAGCGGGATGACTAAGCCTTAGCTGATTACTGGTCTTTATTTGATAAATACCACGGGTTAAGCTCACAGAACGACACGATCAAAGGAGAGTCTGATGGACACAGTGACACTGAATAACGGTATCGCGATGCCTCTTACGGGTTTTGGTGTATTTCAGATGACCGATGCCGCCGAATGTGAACGGGCCGTGCTGGATGCCATAGAAACGGGTTACCGGCTGATTGATACTGCTGCAGCTTACTGTAACGAAACTCAGGTCGGAAATGCGCTAAAACAGAGTGGGATTGCCCGTGACCAGTTGTTTGTCACCACCAAATTATGGCTGCAGGATACTCACTATCAGGGTGCCAAAGCCCAGTTCGAACGATCACTGAATCGTCTGCAGCTGGATTATGTGGATCTCTACCTGATCCATCAGCCCTACGGTGATGTCCACGGTGCGTGGCGGGCAATGGAAGAACTGCAACAGGCAGGAAAAATCCGCGCCATCGGGGTCAGTAATTTCCATCCGGACCGGCTGGCGGATCTGACTGCGTTTAATCAGGTCACACCGGCGGTTAATCAGGTCGAGGTTAATCCGTTTAACCAGCAGTTGCATGCTGTCCCCTGGATGAAAAGCCGTGGTATTGCCCCTCAGGCCTGGGCTCCTTTCGCCGAGGGCCGGAACGGTTTGTTTGAACACCCGCAACTGACCGCCATCGGTAAAAAATACGCCAAGAGTACTGGTCAGGTGATCCTGCGCTGGTTGTATCAGCGTCAGATTATCTCGCTGGCAAAAACGGTCCGAAAAACGCGTATGGCTGAGAATATTGATATTTTCGACTTCGAACTGAGCGCCGGTGATATACAACAAATCACAGCCATTGATACCGCGACCAGTGCATTCTTCTCTCACCGGGATCCAGCCAGAGTAGAGTGGCTGGCAGCCCGTAAGCTTGATGTTTAGCTGCCCCGCCGCTTATCTGCCGCGGGGAAACAGTCTGAGACTCCGGTAACCCGCCAGCGCGGACAGACTCTGTCTGCCTGTACTGGCCCGCCCCTGCCGGTTATTCCGTATCGCGCAGAGCTTCTATCAGCAGAGAAAACGCAGGGGGGTGTTGCTTTCTGCTGGGATAATAGAGGTAATAACCGGAAAATGTCGGGCAGAATGATGCCAGTACCTGAATCAGCTCGCCACTGTCCAGATACTGGCGCACCGTATCTTCAGGGACAAAAGCCAGACCAAACCCCGATAATGCCGCATCTGTTCTTTCATGTAACTGATTGAATGTCAGTTGTCCTTCAACCCTGACCCGTGACGGCTTCCCTTCTGTTTCGAATTCCCAGTGATAGACGCCGCCCGCAGTAGGCAAGCGCATATTAATACAACGATGATTATGCAGATCATTGGGAACCTGCGGAGCCTTGTGCTGAGCAAAATATTGCGGTGAACCCACCACTGCCAGCCGGAAACCGGGACCGATTTTTACTGCGATCATATCTTTCTCGACACTTTCCCCCAGCCGCACACCGCCATCGAACTGCCCGGCGACAATATCCACAAAACCATTATCCACCACCAGATCCAGCTTAATTTCCGGATACTCTTTCAGGAAAGGTTTCAGTTTTGGCCATAACAGTGTACGTGCGGCATGTTCCCCTGCCGATAAACGGATATTTCCTGAGGTAATACCATCCAGCTGTACCAGCGACAACAGTTCCTGTTCCAGATCAGCAATCCCCGGTTCAAGGCAGGCAATAATCCTTTCTCCTGCGTCGGTCGGTGCCACACTACGGGTTGTCCGTGTCAGCAGCCGCAGGTTCAGTCGTGCTTCCAGTGCTTTTATGCCATGGCTGAGGGCTGACTGCGAAACACCCAGCTTCGCTGCAGCTTTAGTGAAGCTTCTTTCTCTGGCTACCATCAGAAAGATTTGCAGCTCATTGAAATTTTCTTTCAGCATCGCCCCGTCCCTTCACTGTTACGCTTTTTCTGCCGCAGTGTTTAATCACCCCGGCGCCTGCAACCGGTAATTATACACTTCCGGCAATGTATAAAAAACACAGATGTATTTTTATCGATTCTGGCCGGGTAAGGCATCATTTGCCGTGCGGCGTTCACCGGACAAAAATAAAGGCAGGCAGTGCCATGTTGTGGTTAATCATAAAATATGCCCTGACGGCGGGAATGGTCGTGCTTATTTCGGAAACAGCCAAACGCAGTGACCGGCCGGGCGGATTACTGGCCGTACTGCCATTGGTCACCGTGCCGGTGCTTATCTGGATGAAAGCAGAAGGACAGAGTCAGCAAAAAATAGCCAGCCATGGCTGGTATACTTTTGGGTATGTGGTACCGACATTGCCGATGTTTCTTGTTTTTCCCGGGGCTTATCAGCTGTGGGGCTTCTGGCCCGCACTGCTGATATGCTGTTTATCCACGGTGCTTCTCTTTGCTGGCTGGGCAGCAATATTTCATCGCTTTAATATCCATTTACTGTAACGGTTGCCGGATCCGGGTTCAGGCTGCGGCAACCGACATAGCAGGATGCCTCAGCCATTACCGGAAAAGCAGCATGTCCGACAGCCTGCTCTGTCAGAGATTAAATAACCCTGAAACCGTGGGTTGCATCTTTTTCCAGTTGCTCCACCAGCCCGTATTCCCACTCAAGGTAGGCCTGCATCACCTGCGGCGAAACATCTGTGCCTTCATAAGGACGGCGGTAGCGATCCTCAGGCGTTGATAATAACCGGGTTTCGCCTTCTTCTTCTGCCAGTCCCGCGGCACGCCAGCCACTATTCCCGCCTTCCAGTACCACTACCGGTTTTCCGGTCAGTTGCTGCAATTGATCGACCGCAAACCGGGCCAGCAGACTGCTGCCACAAGTGACAACGTAACGTTCTGCGTCAGGGAATGTCCCCGATGCCAGCAGTGCAGGTATATCGGCCCTCAGCAGCCAGTAAGCTCCCGGAATATGCCCTTTCCGGTAATTAGCACTGGTCGTGAAATCAAGGATCTGCGTCTGACCGGTGGTCAGCCATTGCTGTGCCGTAAGTGGATCAACCTGCGGATGCAACCCCGTCGCCGGTACCGGGGCCCGCCAGTCCCCCTGCTCAGTAAATTCAGTTGCCGGCGCATCGAGTACTGCCACCTGCCAGTTCATCTGAGCCAGCCATGAAGCAGTGATCCAGGCCCTGGTTTGCAGATCATCGGCCAGTACAATCCGTGCGCCACGCACACTGGCATAATGGTCAGTTTCCTGCACCAGCTGGCCACCGGGCACATGGCGGGCACCAGGCAAATGTCCGGCGGCAAATTCTCCGGCACTGCGAATATCAAACAGATATGTGGTTCGGTCGCTCTGGCGCTGCCAGTCATATAACTGCGCCAGAGACACGGATTCCACACCGGCTCGTGCGGCAACCTGTTGCGCCTCCTGAAGTGCCCGTGACAGATTCTCCTCACCCGGTTCGCCATAATGCCGCGACTGACCGTGTTCCAGTGTCTGACCGGCCAGAGTCCAGCCAATGGTGCCGTTGCGCAGTGCTGCCACAGGATTTTTCAGACCGGCGTTTACCAGGGTCTGTGTACCGATAATACTGCGGGTACGCCCTGCACAGTTAATAACTACCCGGGTGTTTTCTGATTGCAGATGATCACGGATACGCAGTAGCAATTCTCCCCCAGGCAGACTGATACTGCCGGGGATATTCATGGTCTGGTATTCATCATAACGGCGGACGTCGAAGACTTTCACATCCGCTCCGCAGGCCAGAAGTTCAGCCACTTCTTCTGCTGCCAGGGATGGTGTATGCCGCTGATACTCCACCAGTTCACCAAAGGCTTTTGACGGAGAATTAACATCAATAAACAGCTGTTCTCCCGCCTGTTTCCATCCTTGCAGACCGTCCTGCAATAAAGCGACATCACTGTAGCCCAGCAGCTGTAATCGCTGCGCAGCCACCTCTGCAAGTCCTTCCCCGTTGTCAAATACTACCAGCGGTGTGCTACGCCGTGGGATACGGGCAAAAACGTCGAGTTCTAATTTTGATAATGGCAGGTTAACCGCAAACAACGGATGCCCGGTGGCATATACCGCCTCTTCCCGTACATCCAGCAGTGCCAGTTCCTGGTTCGCCAGCAATGACTGACGGATATCAGCAGCGCTGCGTAATCTGAAATGATGTTTATCACTCATCAGCGGATAATCCCCATATATTCGGTAAATAACGATTGGCATAACCGGAAATAAACGTTTGTTCACTACCATCCGGCCGGAAGGTTGCCCGCGTGACCTGACCTATATTCGCCCCGTAGACATGAATACTGACCGAGACCCGGTCATTAAAAGCATTACTCACCTGATGGATATCACCTGTCAGCGGTGACAGAATTTCGACCTCTCCCGGGGTGAGCTGTACCGGAGGTTGTGACGGAGTAAGACCATGCTGATCACGGATAAACGACTGTGATATTTCAGCGCCCCGCAACATACCAATCAGCCCCCAGACACGGTGATCATGCACCGGCGTACGCTGGCCCGGTCCCCAGACAAAACTGACCACAGAAAAACGCTGCGCGGAATCCATATGCAGCAGATACTGCTGATAATGCTGCGGATGTGGCTGTGCAAATTCATCATCCAGCCAGTCATCTTCCCTGACCAGCTCAGCCAGCAACGGAGCACTGTGCTGTAAAATTTCCGCTTCATCATGGCGGGGATAACGGTCCAGCAGTGCAGACAATTGCTGAATAAAACCGGCTAACCGCCGGTGATTTTTTATCCTGCTCATACAATATTCCTCAGGGGTTGCTCTGCTGCCGGCGTTTTTGCCGGGACAAGAATATGTTCAAGTACCCCGGCTTCCAGTTCAGCGAGGCGCGGATCGCCGCGGCGTCGGGGACGAGGGACATCTATCGTTAAATCCAGGGTGATTTTTCCTTCATCAATCAGTACCACCCTGTCGGCCAGCGCGACCGCTTCACTGACATCATGGGTGACCAGTACCACAGTAAAACCCTGCTTCTGCCACAGAGACTCAATCAGTGCCTGCATTTCGATGCGGGTCAGAGCATCCAGCGCACCCAGGGGTTCGTCCAGCAGTAACAGGGACGGGCGATGGATCAAGGCGCGGGCCAGAGCGACTCGTTGTTTCTGTCCACCGGACAGGGCCGAAGGCCACTCTCTGGCACGGTGCGCTAAACCGACAGCATCCAGTGCCGCAGCTGCCTGTTCACGCCACTGGCCTTTCAGGCCCAGCCCCACATTATCCAGTACACTTTTCCACGGCAGTAGCCGGGCTTCCTGGAACATTAGCCGGGTATCCTGCTGCCGCTCCTGTAGCGGCCGTCCTTCGCTGAGTAAATTTCCCGCGTCCGCCTGTTCCAAACCCGCCAGTAAGCGCAGGAAAGTACTTTTCCCGCACCCGCTGCGGCCAACCACCGCAATAAACTGACCTGCTCCTGCCTCTAATTCGATACTGTTTAATACGGTTCTGTCAGCATACGTTTTACTGACACGCTGAATACTCAGTGGCGTACCGGATGGCTGATGACTGATAGTCATGATGATTTCCCTCCTGACTGATATGCCGGATTCCAGCGTAACCAGACGCGTTCCAGCAACACCGCGCAGACATCTGCCAGCTTGCCGAGTAATGCATAAAGAATGATTGCCACGACCACTACATCGGTTTGCAGGAATTCACGGGCATTCATCGCCAGATAACCAATGCCGGAATCAGCAGAGATAGTTTCCGCAACGATCAGCGTCAGCCACATCACCCCGAGGGCATAACGAACACCAACCATAATTGAGGGCAGTGCCCCCGGCAGGATCACCTGACGAAACAGACTGAAACCGCTCAGCCCGTAACTGCGGGCCATTTCCAGCAACCCACGGTCGATATTGCGGATCCCGTGATAGGTATTCAGGTAAATCGGAAACAACGTTCCGAGGGCCACCAGGAAAATTTTGGCACTTTCATCAATCCCGAACCACAGGATCACCAGCGGGATCAGTGCCAGGTGAGGAATATTACGCAGCATCTGTATTGAGGTATCCAGCAGCCGCTCACCGGGGCGTGATAACCCGGTGATCAGCCCTAGTATCAGGCCGACTGACCCGCCGATAGCAAAGCCACTCAGTGCTCTGGCGGTACTGATTGCCAGATTACTCCCCAGTTCCCCACTCAGGGTCATACGCCAGAATGTTTTACCGATAGTGACCGGTGCCGGTAAAACTCTTACCGATAACCAGCCAGCCTGTGCTGCCAGTTGCCATAACACAATCAGTACCACCGGTAATGCCCAGGGCAATAGTGCATGACCTAACCGCTGTCTGCTGAAACGCAATTTACGGGGGCGCTGTACCGCGGATGCCGGCGTGTCCAGTGAGAAAATTGCCATTATTGAACCTCCTGCTGACGGGATGCGTCCGGAGCCTTGCCCCCCGCTGGCCCGCTCAGGGTGAAACTATAATCAAAGGTGGGAGCGACCTGCAAAGCCACGGGTAACAGCCCGCTCTGATGATAAAAATCAGCCGTCTGCTGTTGCTGTGCCACAGTCTGTGCATCAATCGGCTGCCAGGCCATATGCCGTCGTTCAAACGACAGTTTTACCGCATCCTGTGGGAAGCCAATAATTTTTGACAGCGTCTGGCTGTAACTGTCGGGATGCTGATTTGCCCATTGCTGGGCATCAGACAGACGGTGTAAAAAGTCCTGTAATGCCCGTCGTTTTTCCGGATTTGCCAGAGCACTGTCTGTGGCTGCGACAAAAGTATTACCCGACCATAGTCCGCGGCCATTAACCAATACCCGCAGATGATCCTGAGTTTCGGCAAAAGCGGTATACGGCTCCCAGGTTGCCCAGACATCGACTGAGCCACGAATCAATGCCAGTTTTGCATCAGCCGGGTCAAGAAAACGGAACGTTACATCGCGGGCACTAAGCCCTGCCGCAGCCAGTGCTTTCAGCGCCACGAACTGACCAATAGAACCACGGTTAGTCGCAATACTTTTACCTTTTAAACTGGCAGCAGAGGTCAGTGGACTGCCGGCATTGACCAGTAATGCGGTGCCATAAGCATCAGATTTAGCGACAGCTATCGCTTTCACCCGTGCACCGCCTGCTTCAGCAAATAATAACGGGGCATCACCGATAAACCCCGCATCAACCGCGCCGGCATTCAGGGCCTCACCCAGCGGAGCTGCCGCCGGAAATTCAGCCCAGCGCAGGTTATACGGCAGATTCTGTAGTTTCCCTGCTGCTTCCAGTACCGCCCGCATTCCCCCTTTCTGGTCAGCCATTTGCAGGGTTATCTTTTCCGCATTTGCAGTGGTTGTCACACTTATCGCCAGTAGCAGTAGCGCCGGAGTGATCTGTTTCATGGCTGTTCCTTGACGAGGGTGAGGGGGGTGGCCGCAATATTATTGGCCGCAGTCGCCAGGCTGTAGTCGAAGGCATTACTGACATCGACATGCCGTGGCAGGACTTTTTCCTGAAAAAACACATCAGCAGAATGTTGCAGGGCCTGTTGCACCCGCGACGTAAATACTACCGGGGTCACTCTGGCACTGTCTGTCCAGGCTTCTGTCACGCTACGCGGCATATGCAACTCTGTCGCCAGGGCAGCAGAAAATTGCTGTGGGTGTAAAAGCGCCCAGCGCTGTGCGCGGGCCAGCCGTGTCAGTAAATCAGAGATGGCAGCACGTTTATCACTGTGAATAGCATCTTCGCGGGCCAGAACAAATGAATAGCCGCTCATAATGCCTTTTCCCCCGCCATCCGGTACCCGCTGCGCATGATCAAGGATTAGCGCAGAAGAGAGATAAGGTTCCCAGGGGGCCCAGGCATCCACCGAACCGGAAGAAAGTGCCGCCCGTCCGTCAGCAGGGCCAAGGAAACGCAGAGTAACATCGGAAGGTTTCAGTCCCGCCCGTTTCAGTAATCCCAGCACCAGATAATGTCCCCAGCCACCACGATTGACAGCAATACGCTTACCTTTCAATGCTGCCAGCGAATCAATACCGCTGCCGGGACGGGATAACAGTGCGATACTGTCCGGATTGTTTTGCCAGGCACCGACAGCCTTTACCGGTGCTCCGGCAGCATAAACATAGAGGAAGGGTAAATCACCGGTAAAACCCACATCCAGAGCCCCGGCGTTCAGTGCTTCCTGTACAGGAGCCCCGGAATCAAATGAACTGACTTGCAAATGATAAGGCAGATTTTCCAGTTCACCGGAGGCTTTAAGCGCGACCAGCCGGTCACCTTTGACATCACCAAGCCGCAGGGTGACGTTATCGGCTGCCTGTACTAGTGGCGCGGCCAATGCCAATAGCATAATCGCAAGGCGGGTCCTTGCTTTCATCAGACACTCTCCGACAGTACAGGCTCTGCGGCCGCTTTTTCGCGGGTCAGAGGGATCAGCTGCTTGCCGTATTCTGTCGCATCGTTCAGCGGATCGAAGCCACGGATCAGCATATTATCGATACCCAGCCGGTAGTATTCCAGCAGAGCATCTGATACCTGATCAGCGGTGCCCACCAGTGCCGTAGAGTTATATCCTCCGGAAACCAGCCCCGCGATACCGGTCCACAGGCACTTATCCAGCCACTCGCCCTGTTTCGCGGCATCCATTAACCGTTTAGCCCCGATACTCTGAGGTTTTGGCAACCCGAAATGATGGCCTGACTCCGTCAGCTGTTTTTTCGCCGTCTGATAGATATGGGCTGCTTTTTCTCTGGCTTCGGCTTCTGTGGCACCGATGACTGGCCGGAACGAAATACTAAAGCCGGTTTTCCTCCCGTGGCGGGCAGCACTGGCTCGTACCGCCTCTACCGTGCGGGCTGCACCGGCCAGTGGTTCACCCCATAAAGCAAAAACATCAGCATGTTTACCTGCCACCTCAATAGCTTCCGGTGATGATCCGCCGAAATAGATCGGTAAATGGTCCTGCCGGGGTTTTATTGCCGAAAATGCTGCCTCAGTCCGGTAAAAATCACCGTGATGATCCCACGGTTGCTGCTGCGTCAGCGTCTGTTGCAGAACCCTAAGGAATTCATCCGTACGGGCATAGCGCTGTACTTTCGTCAGGTAGTCCCCGTCACGCCGCTGTTCATAGTCACTGCCGCCACTGATAATATGCACTGCCAGCCGACCGTCCAGTAAATGGTCAAGCGTCGCCAGTTTACGGGCTGCCAGGGTGGGAGAAACAAATCCCGGCCGGTGTGCCAGCAAAAATTTGATCCGTGATGTCTGGCTGCCGGCCAGAGCGGTGACCAGGAAGCCGTCAGGCTGATCGGACCAGTACCCCACCAGGATACGGTCAAAGCCTGCCTGTTCGTGAGCTTGTGCAAAGCTGGTAATATATTTTTTATCAAACAGCGGACCCTGTGCCGGAATAATTTCCGATGCCAGGCGATGTCCGATCATTCCGGTAAACTGAATCCCCATAATTGCCCCTTGTCTGCTACCGTGAGAGTTTCGGCTGATAAGGGGCATCTTATTCACTGCGCTTTAATGAGTGAAATTAATTTTTTAGCTAAGCTAATATAAAAAAAACGCATAATATTAACTGACTTTCTGCGGATAATTGCAGACCCTGCGAATACAGGCTGCGGAACTGCCGGACGGCCCGGGATAAAATGACTGGCGTAACCGGCAACAAAATGAACAGCCACGCCCCGTCCGGCTGACAGGTAATGCAGGCTGTCGGATATTGCCCTGTGGCTGGCAGAAATTATAAAAATTTAATAATGAATCAGCCCGCCATCCACCGCGTACTGGCTGCCCGTGACGTAGGATGCATCATCGGAAAGCAGAAAAAGCGCTACCGCTGCGGCCTCTTCTGCGGTACCAGCCCTGCCCAGGGGGACCTGACTAACCACAAAGTCTTCAAACTGCTGACGCGATTCTTGCGGCATAAAATGTCTGAAGTTGGTTTCTATCGGGCCCGGTATCAGGGTATTAACCCGGATATGCCGTTCGGCCAGCGCAGATGCCCAGCTTTTAGCCATCGCGATAACCGCTCCCTTTGTGGCAGCATAAAGACTGGTCATCGCTGCGCCTTCATAGACAGAAGACGATGAAGTGACCAGGACAGAGGCTGCGGGGTTAAGTAAGTCAGATAACACAGCAAGCTGCAACATCGGTCCGCGAACGTTAACATTCATCATGCGGCTGAAGGCCTCGGCTGTCACCGCTTCAGGCACACTTACTTCAGCAAAACCCGCATTCAGCCATAAGCCGTCAAGCATCCCCCATCCGCTAATGGCTGTCTGCAGTTCGCTGATATCAGCTTCGCTGCCGGCATCGCTGCTGAGGACAAGTGAGTCTGCTGGCAGAAGGTTACGGGCGTTTTCCAGCCGTTCTGCACTCAGCCCGGTGACAGCCACCTGACCACCTTCACTGATAATGCGCAGAGCACCCGCCAGGCCCATACCGCTGGTACCGCCAGTAATAAGTATTCGTTTCCCCTGAAACCTGCCCATATTTACTCCGTTGTTGTTTTTAGAAAAACCGGTGACCTTATTCAGGATAACCGGCAGTTGTTTTATTGCTCAACGCAGGGTAACAGCCCCGTCACCGGCTATTTCACAGGATTTTGCTGTTTTCAGCACTGAATATATCCGGCATATTCAGCTTAATCAAAGCACAATATCGGATCTGATTGTCTGAAATTCAGTAAAAGGTCAGGCGGAAAAATAGCTTTCTATTCCCCCGGCAATTGCCCGCGCTATATTCATACGGAACTGCGGGGTACCGAGTAAATGCTCCTCCTGCGGGTTGGTAATAAACGAAGTTTCTATCAGAACCGAAGGTATGGACGGGGATTTAAGTACCACAAAAGCGGCCTGCTCCGGATGATAACTGTGCATCGTATGGACGCTGCGGATATGACCAATCATATGACGACATAAATCCAGACTGTTTTTTATATTCTGGTTTTGTACCAAATCGAAAAATACCCGCTGTAACTGGGAGTCTCTGGTCTGTACATTAATATCCGCATAATCATCTGCCGCATTTTCCCGCTGTGACAGATAGCGGGCCATTGTGCTGCTGGCCCCACGGGTCGACAAGGCATATACCGACGCCCCGTGGGCCTGCGGGCTGGTAAAACCGTCGGCATGTATGGACAAAAACATATCCGCATTATGCTGGTGGGCAATATTCACCCGTTCGTAGAGCGGAATAAAGTGATCATCTTCACGTGTCAGCCGTACTTCAATACGTCGATGACGGGCGAATAACCGCTGCAGATTATGGGCAATCTCCAGCACCACGTGTTTCTCTTCTTCACCTTTTTCACCTATTGCACCGGGGTCTTTTCCTCCGTGTCCCGGGTCAATCATCACCAGCTTACGGGAATGTAACTCTGCCGGCTGACGGGACGTGGTGACACTGGCAATCGCAGACTGGCTGCGTACCGGATTCTGTGGTGTAAAAACCAGATTCGCGAATTCTTCTCTGGCCAGTGCCGGAAGACATAACGCCAGGCCGGATAATAAGAAATGGCGACGGGCCAGGGGACAAATTTTTTTCATTACGTTAATCAGTTTCCTGAAGCGGGAGCGGGTAAACAGGCGTATATCCGCCAGTATATCGATGATTCAGGTAACTTTTTTGTTGTTTGTTTTGCAAAATACGTCAGTCAGCATCCTGCGATAGCAATGCCCTCTCCCCGCACAGCGGCCCGTTAACTCACCCGCAGTTTACGGATGATTTATCACCAGAGTGATTTAAAGTTAGTCACTTGAAAGACAAAGTGTTTATCCGTATTGACACAGACAATATTCCCCCCTATCATTCGCCCCGTCTTCACGACAATTCCTCTGTAGTTCAGTCGGTAGAACGGCGGACTGTTAATCCGTATGTCACTGGTTCGAGTCCAGTCAGAGGAGCCATATTAAAGAAACCAGATGTCTGCGGGCGTCTGGTTTTTTGCTTTCTGGCAATCGGTTATCTCTGTTAAGCCACTCCCCCACCAAAACGATACCCTTTTGCGGGTAAATATGCGGGCCCGGTAAGTGTCAAGGTAGTTGTCACCCCCGGTTAATTTAAGCCGCCTGTTTTTCCCGTTCCGGGTTCAACGTTA
>NZ_JAERJP010000039.1 GCF_018257575.1 Tatumella sp. JGM91
GAAATACGTTTCATGTGTCACTCCATGTCCTCAGATTGATTTTTCAGAGGGGGTGACAACTATGCTGACACTGAGGGGAGGCAGTCATGTTACAAACCTGATGATTACCGTCTTAGATAAACATCACTGAGATATTTCGCCCCCAACAGGTCTTAAGAGCATTAGAAATGTGCAATCAAAAGACTGATAGCATAAGCCGAAACTCACACGTCAATTTATTACCGGTAAGTTTTTACTGTAGTACTGACTCGCCTGAACCGCTGCTCATTACCGACGCTGTACCCCGGTACGACTTCAAAAATACCAATAAACCGGTAAAGAGTTCTGTTATATTCATCTTTGGATTTAGCCATAACAATCCGGTATTCCCAATCATTCTTCCGGAAATCATCTGCCTCCTTTTTCTTTTCGATAATCAACAACCCGTCATCAGACAGTGAATTATCCCATGCGGTATTATCATCAAGTGTCGGAAACCAGACGCTTGAGTTATAAGGCAGTTCAATTACATCGCAGATTTCATCGGGGATCTTCCAGGCAGCCCGCTGGTAATGGCCCTTCTGGTAGCCAAAACAATTCAATGCATCCTTGTGTGTCCTGAACACAGCATTAGTCGATATATCAATATAGCCGGCTTTGATATGTGGTGTAGCAGTGTAGCGATCACTGTCAGTCCCTGCATTGAGTTTATCTCTGGACACCATGCTCTCCTTTTTGTCTTTTTATATATAGCAATAACATTTTCTATCATTGATTCAACTTTTTTCAGTCATTCCCCCATTTTTAACGAAGGCGATAAGCAGAATCAGTGTATACGCTGAATATACTGCATCAGTGTAAACCCATTCAGAACCCTATTCGGCCGTTGGTGATTATAAAACCATTATCATTTTCTCGCATATGCCTGCCCTTCGGGTCACACAAGTTCCTCTGAATTCAGGTGAGTAGAAACTCTGCTTATGAACACACCGCTTTTTCGGCGGATTACCGGTTATCTGTGCATTGAAGAGGCCAGAAGAGGCGTCTCATTTTATCTGAGTGGTTATTACAACAGAATACGTCACCACAGGTATAACAGCGGACTATCCCCGGTAGCCAAAGAAAAACGGATGCAAAACGGACTTCTGTCTGTGCCCTGAAAATATTGACCATACAGGGTGAGATCCCCTTTGAGGAACCGCTCTCCTGGCATGGCCGGCTGTGGAACGCTATTCGGTCATCGTGCGGCGATATTTTCAACCTGCGCGTTATCGGACAGGGTCTGAAGTACATCAGGTGCCACCCGGTGCCCATTACCGGGCAAAATTAAGTTGACCGTGGACAATTTCTGCGCATAATAATTGCATTTTATTACAATTGTTTTCTTTCTTTTTCGTTTATTTGTGTTTTGACAGGGAAAAGTCATGCGCTACTCTGCTTACTCTTCGCTCAGCCTTGCTGTGCGTAAGGTCTGTATTCCATGTGGCCCCGTTGTTTTGCCGCTGTTTATATTCAGCCAACCGTTGCTGGCAGCAACATCAAACAGTGAACAGCTGATCATACAGCAGCAGCGGCAAAAGGCGCTGGAGCAACAACTGATCCCCGCGGCGCCTGATGTGCGCCTGTCACCACCGTCGTCCGGTGCTGGCCGTATTGCTTTCCCGGCAGAAAAACCTTGTTTCCCTATCGACCAGGTCGTGTTGAGCGGCCAGGGCCGGCTCCCCGATTGGCTGCCGTTGCAACGTATCGCCAGTCAGGCACAGGGCCGTTGCCTGGGCGGACAGGGCATTAACCTGCTGATGAGCACCCTGCAAAACCGGCTGGTGGACCACGGCTATATCACCAGCCGCGTATTGGCACCAACGCAGGATCTGAAAAACGGCCAACTGCGATTATTAGTGGTGCCAGGCTACGTGCGGCAGGTGAAACTGACGCCGGACAGCGGCCATTACATTCAGCCCTACAGCAGCATCCCGGCCCATGCGGGCAACCTGCTGGATCTGCGTGATATTGAACAGGGACTGGAAAACCTGCAACGCTTGCCGACGGTGCAGGCCAGTATGGAAATTATCCCCGGTGAACAGCCCGGCGAAAGCGACATTGCCCTGAGCTGGAAGCAGCAGCGCATGTGGCGTATTGGCGTCTCGCTGGATGATTCCGGCACCAGGAGTACCGGGCGTTATCAGGGCGGTTTGACCCTGTCGCTGGATAACCCGTTTTCGCTCAGTGATCTGTTCTATATCTCCGGCTCTGCCGATCTGCAAAACCAGGGCGGCAAGGGGTCGAAGAACATCACCGGGCACTATTCGGTGCCTTTCGGTTACTGGATGGCCGGCGTCACCGCCAACAGCTATGACTACCACCAGACCATTGCCGGGCAGAATCAGGACTACCGTTACCGCGGCAACAGCAGGAACCTGGATTTCCAACTCAGCCGGGTGCTGCACCGTAACGGCAGCCAGAAAACCATGCTGACCTATGACGTGCTGGCGCGCGAGTCCGGCAACTACATCAACGATACCGAAGTGGAAGTACAGCGCCGGCGTACCTCAGGATGGCGGCTGGGATTGCAGCACCGCCACTATATTCAACAAGCCACGCTGGACGCGGGTATCAGCTACCAGCGCGGTACCCGTTGGTTTGGCGCATTACCTGCGCCGGAAGAGACCTTTGGCGAGGCGACGGCACTCAGCAAAATTGTGCAGCTTAACGCCCGGCTCGACGTGCCATTCAGCCTGCTCAGCCAGAACTTCCGCTACAACGTGCAATACCAGCGTCAGATCAGCGATACGCCGCTGACGCCGCAGGACCAGTTCGCTATCGGCAACCGCTGGACGGTGCGCGGCTTTGATGGCGAGCGTACCCTGAACGCCAATCACGGCTGGTTCGTCCGTAACGATCTGGCCTGGCGTACGCCGTTACAGGGGCAGGAGTTGTATCTCGGTGCCGACTACGGCGAAGTGGGCGGCTACGGTTCAGACTATCTGGTCGGGCAGCATCTGGCCGGTGGCGTAGTGGGCCTGCGCGGCTATGCCTTCAGGGTCGGTTACGATCTGTTCGCCGGCGTGCCTTTCTCCAAACCCGGGGGATTCAGCACCAGCCCGGTCACTCTAGGTTTTAACCTTAGCTGGAACTACTGAGGACACGACCATGCGCATAGGCGAATATGATATCAGGGCGCCGTTGATCCTCGGCGGTGAAGACAGCGAGGCAGAAGCCTTTGGCGCGGCGGTATGGCTGTGGATGCATTCGCCGATGCACCGCGATGCCCCGTTGCACACTCTGCCGACACTGCTGCTGCCGATCATCAAGCGACAGCAATATGTGCTGGCGTCGCAGCGAAATCAGCCGGTATTTTTCCTCAGCTGGGCGTGGATGAATCAAGAGGCCGAGGCGCGTTATCTGACACAGCCTGCGGTTAACATGCTGGAAATTGACTGGAACAGCGGCGATCGCATGTGGTTTTGTGACTGGATAGCGCCTTTCGGGCATACGCGGGAAATGCGTAATCTAATCACGCGGGAAATCTTCCCGCACCTGTGCATGCGGGCGCTGTATCACCGCGGAGAGCAGCGTGGAAAGCGCGTGGTGAACTTTAAAGGCGCGCAGGTTAGCCATCATCAGGCGCAGCAATGGCGGGCAAGTCACCCGGTAGCCGTGGAGCTGTCAGAAATTTAATAAGGATATTGCCATGAACAAGGACAGGTATCGTATCGTTTTCAGCAAAGCGCGTGGCATGCTGGTGGTGGCGGCGGATATCGCCCGTTCCGGTCGTGCCGGATCTGCCCGCTCGTCTGGTCCGGGGCATACCCAGAGTCAGTGCATTGGCAGTATGAACGCCATCAGCTTTAGCCTGTTAATATCGCTGGGGGCTATCCAACCGGTGCAGGCGGCGATTATTGCCGACGGCAATGCGCCGGGCGGGCGGCAGCCGACCATCATCAACAGCGCCAACGGTACGCCACAGGTCAATATCCAGACGCCAGGCGCCGGCGGGGTTTCGCGCAATACCTATAGCCAGTTTGACGTCGACAAGCGGGGCGTGATCCTCAACAATTCCCACAAAATGACCCAAACTCAACAGGGTGGCTGGGTCGACGGTAACCCGTGGCTGGCGAAAGGCGAAGCCAGGATAATTCTCAACGAAGTCAATTCCCGCGACCCCAGCCGTCTGAACGGTTATATCGAGGTTGCCGGACAGCGTGCTCAGGTGGTAATCGCCAACCCGTCCGGCATTACCTGTAATGGCTGCGGCTTTATCAACGCCAGCCGCGCCACCCTGACCACCGGTCAGGCGCAGATCAACAACGGTAACCTGACCGGCTTTAACGTTGAGCGGGGTGAAGTGGTGGTTGAAGGCGCCGGTATGGACAGTTCGCGCCAGGATTACACTGAAATCATTGCGCGTTCGGCGAAGATCAATGCCGGATTGTGGGCTAACGATCTTAAGGTCACTACCGGACGCAACAAGGTGGATGCGGCGCATCAACAGATCGACAAACAAAGCGACGATCCTTCCACCCGCCCGCAGCTGGCGGTCGATGTGGCTAAACTGGGCGGCATGTACGCCGGTAAGATCCGCATGATCGGCACCGAAACCGGCGTCGGGGTGCGTAATGCCGGTAACATCGGTGCGCAGGCCGGTAGCGTGGTGGTCACCGCCGATGGCCGCATTGAAAACAGCGGTAAAATCAGTAGTGGCGGCGATACGCAGCTGGCCTCGAAGGGCGGTGTCAGCAACAGCGGCTCACTGTTCGCGGCGGGTCATACCGGCGTCAGCAGCGGTGGCGAGGTGCAAAACAGCGGATCTATTGCGGCTGGCAATACTCTGCGGATACAGGCTGCCAGCCTGAACAGCAGCAAAGGCAGTACGCTGGCGGCCGGTGTGCAACAGGATGGCCGGCCAGGCGGCAGCGGCGAACTGGCGCTCACCACCAGTGGCAAACTGACTGCACAGGGGCTAAATCTGGCGGCAGGCAACCTGCGCGTGAACGGGCAGGGCGTGGATATCAGCGGCAGCCGTACCGCAGCGACTCAGGTCACGCTGCAAGCCGGGTCCGGCGATTTGTCCACGGCCAGTGCGCAGGTTACAGCCACGCAACAGCTCACCGCCAGCAGCGGCAAGCGGTTCAATAATGACGGTGGCAAGCTGGCGGCAAATACACTGGCGCTTAATGCGCATGACTTATCCAACCGCAAGGGGGAGATCACCCAGTCTGGCGAAGACAACCTCCGGTTGAACCCACAGGGCAAACTGGATAACGCCGGTGGCCGTATTGCCAGTAATGGCAATGACCTGACGCTGGACGCCGGTTCGATCGACAACCAGGGCGGGCAAATCATCCATGCGGGTAAAGGTGCGCTGGCGGTGAATACCGGTCGCTTGCAGGGCGATGGCGGCAAGCTGCTGTCCAACGGCCAGCTCAGCATGCAGGGCGGCGACTACGTGTTGGACGGCGGCACCACTTCGGCACAGCAGATCGCGCTGGATGCCGGCAGCCTGTCTAACCGCAACGGTCAACTGGTACAGAGCGGTAAGAGTGAGATGCGCCTCAGCGTCAGTGAGGGGATTGATAACCAGGGCGGCCAACTGGCGGGCAATGGCAAGGTCGCGCTTAACGCCGCGCGGTTGAACAACCAGAGCGGCAAAGTGATTGCTGCGCAGGACGGCAGCCTGAAGGCGCAGGTCAGCGGCGCTATCGATAACCGCCAGGGGCAACTGGCGGCCAGCGGCGATACTCAGCTACGGGCGGACAGGCTGGATAACCGCAAGGGGCTGGTTTCTGCCGCGACGGGCAATGCTGAGGTCACGGCGCAACAGGCGCCGGATAACCGCGGCGGCCGTATTGAGGCCAGACAGGCTCTGCAACTGACGGGTACCGGGCTGGAGAATCAGGCCGGGCAGGTAGCGGGCGGCGCGCTTTCGCTGGCGCTGGGCAACGGGGCGCTGAATAACCTGCAGGGCGTCATCGCTGCCAGCGGCGATCTGAGCCTGAGCAGCGGTGCGCTGAACAATAACGCTGGTCTGCTGCAATCCGCGGGCAATATGAATATTGACACCCGGGACGCGGCGTTGAGTAACCGTCTGAGTGGTGAAAGCGGCGGTATTGTCAGCCAGGGGATGTTGACGATCCACAGCGGTGCGCTGGATAACAGCCAGGGCATTCTGGCCGGCAAGCAGCAGCTGAATATCGACAGTCTGGCACTGACCAACGACGGTGGACTGTTGCAGGCGGGCGGTGATGCGCGCATCGATACGCACGGACAGGCCCTGAGCAATCGTGACAGCGGCAGGCATGGTGGTATCAGCAGTCCGGGCAAACTGACGATCGCCAGCGGTGCTGTGGATAACCAGGCCGGTTTTATCGCCAGTTCGGGTGACCTGCAACTGTATAGCGAGCAACTGGATAATCGCCGCGGTACCCTGGCTTCAGAGAATCAGCTGTCGGCCACCGTCAGGGTGATCAATAACCAGGCCGGGGCGATCAAGTCCGGTCAGGATATGGGGCTGAATGCTGAAGACGTGCTGGATAACAGCAATACCGGGGTGATTGGCGCAGGTAAAAAACTGCAGCTGGACAGCGGCCATCTGCTGAACAATCAGGGCACGCTGGTCAGCGCCGATACGGCTAAGATTCATTTCAGCCTGCTGGAAAACCGGGGCGGCCAGTTGGCGGCACAGACGGCGCTGGAGCTGCACGGTAATAGCCTCAGTAACAATGACGGCGGCCTGATCCAGAGTGGTCAGGGGTTAGATCTAACGGTTGAACGGCTGACCAACGCCAGCAGCGGCGACAAGGGCGGCATTACCAGCCAGGGGGCGATGAACCTCACGACCGGCGGGTTCAATAACGGCCAGGGCGTGGTGATTGCCGCTAAAGACTTGCGGATCGATGCCGAAACGCTGCTCAACGGTGGCGGCAAACTAGTGGCGCAGCAGAGATTGGTGCTGAATACCCCCGGCACGGGCGGCCTGAATAACCATGGGGGATTGGTGCAGTCGGGCACGGATATGTATGTCGATACCTACGGCCAGCGGCTGGATAACCAGAACGGTACCTTGTACAGCCCGGGTAAACTGCAGCTCAGCAGTGGCGACGTCAATAATCAGGGCGGTACGCTGGGAGCCAAAGGCGACTTCGCCCTGGCAGCGCTAAATCTGGACAATGCTAACGGCGGGCGGATTATTGGCGAACAGACGATCCGGCTGTCCAGCGTCAGTCTGGATAACCGCAACGGACAAATTCAGGCGGTCGGCAACCTGTTGCTGGACAGCGGGCGGGGGATTATCGACAACGCCCGGGGGCTGATCCGCAGCGGTGCCACTGCGACGCTCAATGCCCTGCAGTTGATCAATGACGACACCGGGGCGGAAAATAAAGGCCTGGAAGGCGAGGCCGTGGTGCTGAACACCGGCGCGATCAACAACCGTGGCGGCAGTATTCTGGCTAACCAACAGCTGACTATCACCAACGGCGGTCAGTTGGATAACAGCGCGGGTCAGCTGGCTGCCAGCGAAACCCTGCAGTTGCAGGGCACGGCGTTTAACCTGCTGAACACCGGCGGCATCGTCAAGGCTGGTAAGCTGCTGGACATTAACGCCACAGCGGTCGGCGGCGACGGGCAATTGTTGTCGCTGGGCGATATCAGCCTGGTCAGTGCCCGGGGCATCAATAACCGCGGTGAGATGATTGCCAACGGTAATTTCAACCTCACCACGCCGGGCGATGTGACTAACAGCGGCAAACTGCTGGCGGGCGCCAGGTTTGATCTGCGCGCCAGTAATCTGTTGAATGCCGCCAGCGGCGAGATTAACGCCGGGCAGGATTGGCTGACGGTCAACGGCACCCTGACCAACGATGGCCTGATTGATGGCAAACATACGTTGATCTACGCCGACACGCTGACCAACATCGGCACCGGCCGTATTTATGGTGATGCTATTGGCGTGCAAACCGTCACCTTTAACAACCTGGCGGAGAACGGCACTGCTGCCACGCTGGCCGGGCGCGAAAGGGTGGATATCGGCAGCCAAACGCTGAATAACGACCAGCATGGGTTAATTTACAGCGGCGGGGACATGGCGATTGGCGGCCAGCTTGACGCCAGTTACCTGGCTACCGGCCAGGCCGGTACCCTCAACAATCACAGTTCGACCCTGCAATCTGCGGGTAACATGGCGATTTCGGCCGGACAGATCAACAACATCAACGACCGCTTTACTACCGAACTGGTTACCGTTTCCACCGGAAAAATTACCGGGTATCAGCAATCGGCTGATCCGGTACGCTGGATGGCCGGAGAAGAGGGTGTGTTTGTTGACCGCAATTCAGCAGACTCGCTGTTGAACCTTAATACCCCTGGCAAAACCGGGTATGGGAATGACAGGTTCAGCCAATACGACTACAACCGCACGGTGCAGGAAACCCGGGTCAGGGAAAGCGAACCGGGCAAAATTATCGCGGGTAGCGATATGGCGATCAACACCGGGCATTTGCTGAACGATAAGAGCCAGGTGATCGCGGGCGGCACGCTGGCGATAAATGCCGGCAGCGTGGATAACGTGGCGGTGCCGGGCCAGCGCCTGACCACCGACGTCGGCGAAGTGACCAGTTACTACCGCATCAGGAAGAAGGGTAAAGATAAGCAGGGGCACAATACCACGGCCTATACGCCACCGACCACCATTCAGACCATTTCACTGAAGCCGGGCCAGCTGACTGACCATCAACAGGTGGCAGGTAACCCGATCGCCATTGCCCCGCTGACGCAGCAGGGCACCAATACCCCTATCGGCGCTGCCGGCGGGGTCAGTGCGGCAGTCAGCGGCAGTGATATTTCCGCCAGCCTGCAGACCATTGGCAGTGGCGCGCTGCCGGTGATCCCGGCCGTAGCGTTGCAGCCGGGCCAGCAGTTCGAAGTCGCCAACAGGGTCAATAGCCAGCAAGGCGACGCAGCGGACAGCGTGGTGCGCATTGTCGGGCCGGACACCCGTTTGCCGGACAACAGCCTGTTCATGACTAATCCGGCACCGGGCGGACAGTATCTGGTGGAGACCGATCCGCGTTTCACCAGCCAGAAAGCCTGGCTGGGCTCGGATTACATGATGGGTAAAGTGACTAACAATCCGGACAATATATTGAAGCGGCTGGGCGATGGTTACTACGAACAGCGGTTGATCCGCGAACAGGTAATCAACCTGACCGGGCAGCGCTATCTGGAGGGTTACAGCAACGACGAAGAGCAGTTTAAGGCACTGATGGATCAGGGGGGGGCCTTCAGTCAGCAATATAACCTGAAGGTGGGCGTAGCGCTGACGGCCGGACAGATGGGCTTACTGACCCGGGATATCGTTTGGCTGGTGAAGGCCAGCGTCACCTTGCCGGACGGCAGCCAGCAAGACGTCCTGGTGCCGCAAGTGTATGCCCGCATGCAACCGGGCGATCTGGACGGCTCCGGTGCGCTGATTGCCGGGCGTAACCTTAATCTCAATCTGGGCGAAGGCTTGTTCAACAGCGGCCATATCGCCGGGCGTGACGTGGTGAAACTGAGCGCCGCCAACATCACGAACATGGCGGGCCGCATTCAGGGGACCGACGCTGACCTGACTGCCCGCACCGACATTAACAATATCGGCGGGCTGATCCGGGGTAACAACTCGCTTCTGGCCAGCGCCGGGCGTGATATCAATACCATCAGCATAACCAGCACGGCACAGAGCATTCACGGTGACAACAGCTTCGAACGCACCAATATTGACAGCGTGGCTGGCATGTACGTGCAGGGAAGCGACGGCAAGCTGATACTGCAGGCCGGTCGCGACATCAGGCTGGATGCGGCTCAGGTGGTTAACCGCGGTGAGAATGGCCAGACCCTGCTGAGTGCCGGGCGCGATCTCACCCTGAATACGGTGACCACGGCCAGCCGCGATAACCTGATCTGGAATGGCGACAACAGCCTGAAACAGGGCAACAGCCAGCAGGCCGGCAGCGAAGTGGTGGGTAAAGGGGCGGTGACCCTCAATGCCGGGAACGATATCACTGCCCATGCCGCAACGGTTTCGGCCGGTGATGGACTGAATCTTAATGCCGGCCATAACATTAATCTTCTCAGCGGCGAGAACACCCTCGATCTGGACGAACGACACAAGGTGACCGGCGGTAACGGCCTGATGTCGAAAACCACTACCACCACCCGCGACACTCTGGAGCGCCAGAGCGTACAGGGGACTCTCCTGAGCGGCGACAGCATTAATGTGTTGGCGGGCAACGATTTACGGGTTCAGGGCAGCAGCGTGGCCGGGACTCAGGACGTGAAACTGCTGGCAGGGAACGATCTGAATATCACCGGTGCGACCGAAAGCAACAGTGAACTGCACCTCAGGCAGGAGAAAAAATCCGGCCTGATGAGCAGCGGTGGTATCGGCATCAGCTACGGCACCGAAAGCCTGAAAACCACGGAGACCGCGCAGGGGCTGACTAATCAGGGCAGCACCGTCGGTAGCGTAAACGGTAACCTCACCCTGGGGGCCGGTAATCATCTGGCGGTGACAGGCTCCGGGCTGGTGGCCGGCAAGGACATGGCGCTGACTGGCAGGAATGTGTCGGTGACACAGGCGCAGGATCAAAACAGCCAGACTCACAAGGTTGAACAGAAGAAATCCGGTCTGACGCTGGCACTGTCCGGCACGGTTGGCAGTGCACTGAATACTGCGGCAGAAACCTCGCAGCAGGCGAAACTCACCGGCGACAGTCGCCTGGCGGCATTGCAGGGTACCAGGGCGGCACTGAGCGGCATACAGGCGGTGCAGGCGGCGAGTTTGGCGCAAGCGCAGGGTGCCGATCCGGCCAATAACAATATGGCGGGGATCAGCATTTCCTATGGCACCCGGTCTTCCGCGTCCACCCAAAACAGCGGACAGAGCACCGCGCAGGGCAGCAGCCTGACGGCGGGCAACAACCTGAACATTACCGCCAGCGGCAACGGCGTGAAGGGCCAGTACGGCGACATCCTGGTGCAGGGCAGCCAGTTGCAGGCAGGCAAAGACGTCACCCTGAATGCCAGCCGCGACGTGAATCTGCTTTCCGCCAGCAACACCCGGTATCTGGACGGTAAAAACGAGAGCCAGGGCGGCACACTGGGCGCAGGTATCGGTGCCGGTTCCGGCGGTATCGGGCTGAGCGTTTCCGCCAGCGTCAACAAGGGCAAGGGTAACGAGAAGGGTAACGGCACCAGCCAGACCGAAACCACGGTTAATGCCGGTAATCAGGTCAGGATTACCAGCGGGCGCGATACCAGCCTGACAGGCGCACAGGTCACCGGCGAATCGGTCCGGGCTGACGTGGGCCGCAACCTGCTGCTGGAAAGCCAGCAGGACAGCGATCGTTACGCTTCCGGGCAGCAGAACGTCAGCACCGGTGGCAGCTTTACCTTCGGCTCGATGACCGGTTCGGGCAGCATCAGCCTGAGCAAAGACAAAATGCACAGCAATTACGACAGCGTGCAGGAACAGACGGGTATCTTCGCCGGCAAAGGCGGTTTTGATATCACCGTGGGCGAACAGACCCGGCTGAACGGTGCGGTTATCGGGTCGACGGCGACGGCAGAGAAGAATAAACTGGATACCGGCATGCTGGCGTTTAGTGATATCAACAACAGTGCTGCGTATAAAGTCGAACACCAGAGCGTGGGTATCAGCACGGGCGGTAGCGTGGGCGGTCAGTTCCCGGGGAACGTGACCAGCGGGCTGCTGGTGGGCGCGAACGGCAGCGGAAGCGACCGCTCGGCCACGAAGTCCGCGGTAAGCGCAGGCACGATAGTTATTCGCGATAAGGATAAGCAACAGCAGGATGTGGCCGGGCTGAGCCGTGACGTGGAGCATGCCAGCCAGACGCTGAGTCCCATCTTCGACAAGGAGAAACAGCAGAAACGGCTACAGCAGGCGCAGCTGATAGGGGAAATCGGCAGTCAGGCAGCGGATATCGCCCGGACGCAGGGCCAGACAGAAGCCACAAAAGCCGGTAAGGCAGAACTGGCTGCGAAAGGCGTCAAAGAGCCGGGCGCAAATGCCACGAAGGAAGATATCGCTGCGTACAACAAAACCCTGACGGAAAGCTCCGGCTACAAAACGGCCCAACAGAAATGGGGCACCGGCAGCGCCATCCGGCAGGGTATGCAGGCCGCGACGGCGGCGGTACAGGGGCTGGCGGGTGGCAATCTGGCGCAGGTGCTGGCCGGGGGGCTTAGTCCTTATGCGGCGGGGGTCATCAGGGAGATGACAACCAACGCGGATGGCAGCACCAGCGTTGCGGCAAACGCGATGGCGCATGCGGTATTGGGGGCGGTTGCAGCGAAGGTCAGTGATAATAGTGCATTAGCGGGGGCCGCCGGCGCGGCCAGCGGTGAGCTGATGGCGCGCTATATAGCGGAGACGCTTTACCCGGGAGTGAAACCGGAAAACCTGACGGAAGAGCAAAAACAGACCCTGAGCGTGCTGGGAACATTAGCCGCAGGGCTGGCCGGCGGACTGGCGGGGGAGGGCACCGGCGATGCCATAGCAGGTGCACAAAGCGGCAAGAATGCGGTTGAGAATAATGCGCTGAGTGCAGGCTCAGATCTTGGGTTCTGGCTGGGTAATACCCCAGGCTGTGATACGGCCTGTAAGACCGGCATTGCGAAAGGTGTTGCTGAAGGAAATCTGGTGGTGTCAGCAGGCGTTGCTGGGGTGGCCGGTGGTGCAATGATAGTAGGAGCCACGCCGGAAATAGTGGCGGCAGCCAAAGCAGCGCTGGAAGGTTGTAAAGCGGCACCGGCAATCTGTCTGAATAACGCAGGGTTGCAAGTAGCAGAAGGAGTAACACCTGGTGGTGTAGGTGCAGCGGGAGCTATTGGGGTTGGTAAAACGGCCGCAGAGGCGGCGGCGAAAGCAGAAGCTGTTGTGGCTAATACCGCGAAGAATGCTGGAAATGGCAGCATCATAAATTCGATTAAAAATACAGCTGAGACACAAGTTAGTGTTGATCAGAAATTAGCTAACTATCTGTTAGATAAGCAACATCCTGTTGGAGGAAGTAAGGCAGAATGGTTCGATAGTGCTCTTGGTTTTAACAAAACAAACTCAAACGAGCTTGCGAAACAAATCGTTTTTGACTCCGGTAAAGCCGTTAAAACAGCAGAAACGCAGTTTGGTACTAAATATGATCAGGTGATACCAATAACTGGTACGAATGGTAGAACGATCAACGTTAAATTTGGTTGGATCGAGAATAATGACGGCGTGGTTAGGCTCGTAACAGCTATTCCAGCTAAGAAATAAATATATTGGTATTTACTTTATGATCAAAGAATATGATGTAGTTAAAGCCAAAAAGGACTTGTCTGACACTGTGCTAACAGGATGTAGGGGAGCTGTTGTTATGATATATCAAGAGCCTACTTTAGGTTATGAAGTTGAATTCGTTGATAATGAAGGCGCTACATTAGATGTTTTGACGGTTTACCCTGATGACATTGAATCATCAAGGTAACAATATATTTTTAGTAACACTCAAAGACCCCGGCCAGTTGGAGGGTGTTCATTATTCTGTGTCAAGGCTTACAGGTCGATATGATTATCAAGTCGACCGGCGAAGTGGATCGACAAC
>NZ_JAERJP010000003.1:0-16491 GCF_018257575.1 Tatumella sp. JGM91
GCATATGGATACCGGGATAATGACTACTTCTTCCTGAAGATAAAAGCAGCGTTCCCCGGTAAAACGCGATGAACCTTTTTTTATCCGCAGAAGCCGGCCTCGGAATATTCCTGAATGATGCTGCTGTTTGTAAATAATTCTCTATGAAAGAATAACAGGTGACGGTAACACATTGTCTGAACTCTGTTTGTCTGCCGGTTGTGTCAACAGGATGACAATCTGATGCATTTCAGTGATTGATCTTTTGTTTTTGAGGCGGTAGAAATAGGGCGTGGCCGGATGTTTATTAACCACACATCCTTTCTATCCCGTCCCACCTTAGACAATGAGGGAAAGCTGATATGAAGAGACAAAAAAGAGACCGCCTGGAACGAGCACATTCACGCGGCTATCAGGCCGGCATTACCGGACGTTCAAAAGAGAACTGTCCGTATCAAACCATTGATACCCGTTCCCATTGGTTAGGCGGGTGGCGCATGGCGATGGCCGAACGCTCGGTGTTTGCTTAGCTCTGAAAGGATAGGACGCCGGGGCCTGTGCCCCGGCAGAAAATACCGGACTCTGATAACCTGCCTGATAGATCCCTTTGCCCGCCGGGCCCGCCCGTTTTTTCTCTCTGTTATGGTCCGAAACCGATGCTGATAGTCTGTTTCTGCGGCGGCGAACCGCCAGTAACTCCGTGACCCTTATAAAGGATTAACGGCAGCCAGAACAGGGGAGTTTTGCATAAAAAACGGGAGTGAATTATCACTCCCGCTCAGGTCGGTACTGTCAGTCAGCGGTGATCAGAAAGATTCAGTATCTTTGAATAAACCAACTTTCAGGTCGCTGGCATTGTAGATCAGCTGACCATCAACAAAGACTTCACCATCAGCCACACCCATCACCAGTTTACGGTTGATGACACGTTTGAAGTGAATTTTATAAGTGACTTTTTTAGCGGTAGGTAATACCTGTCCGGTGAATTTAACTTCACCAACACCTAATGCGCGGCCTTTACCTTCTGCGCCCAGCCAGCCGAGGTAGAACCCGACCAGCTGCCACATTGCATCCAGACCCAGACAGCCTGGCATCACCGGGTCATTGACGAAATGACAGGCAAAGAACCATAAATCAGGGGTGATATCTAACTCAGCTTCAACGAAGCCCTTGTCAAACTTACCACCCGTTTCGGACATTTTGACGACGCGGTCCATCATCAGCATGTTTCCTGCCGGTAATGGCGGACCATTCTCACCAAATAACTCTCCGCGTCCGGAGGCAGCAAGATCTTCTTTTGTATAGGATTCGCGTTTATCTACCATGTCTTTTTCTAGCCTTAAATTTATGAATGACGGAGAATAGCTTACAGTTGTACGCTGAGCAAGTCCGATTAACGCTGGTTAAACCAGTTGAGCCAGCGTAAGACTCCTGTTCTGCTGCTGTGTTCGGGTTGTGTAGCCTGAGCAATACGCCGCTGGATCAGAGAGATCAGATCGTCGCTGTCGTCTTCTGTCAGCCATTGTTTACCGGTCAGCAGTGTCAGGGCCTGGTCGGCACTGTCGACTGCCCACAGGTGAAATTGCCCTGCTTTTACTGCCTCTGTGACTTCATCACTCAGTGACAGATGACGCACATTGCTTCGGGGAATAACCACACCTTGTTTACCGGTCAGTTCACGCGCTGAACACACGCCAAAGAAACCTTCAATTTTTTCATTTAAGCCGCCAACCGGCTGAACATTACCCAGTTGATCAATTGAACCGGTAACGGCAATCGATTGTGTCAGAGGCTGCAGAGCTAAGGCACTGACCAGCGCACAGAGTTCTGCCAGCGAAGCACTGTCACCATCCACCTCTGAATAGGATTGTTCGAAAACCATTGAGGCACTGAAAGGCAGCTGTTGATCGAGTTCAAGTTCAGAAATAAGAAAGGCCTGGATAATCATCATACCTTTGGCATGCAGGTTGCCGCCCAGTTCCGCTTTCCGCTCTATATCCATAACTTCGCCATCACCATAATGGACAACACAGGTAATACGGGAAGGTTCGCCCCATGGACGCGGATGGCCGGGGAAGTCCAGTACCGACAAACCATTCACCTGACCAATCACTTCACCTTCGGTTTCAATAAATACCTGCTGGTCATTGATCTCGTCCTGCATCCTGCCGGGCAAATAACTTTCACGCCAGCGTCGGGCCTCTAAGGCTCCCCTCAGGGTACGGGCACAAATTTCTCCGCCATAGCTGACAGCATCGGTTAACTGTCGCTGTATCCAGTGCGGACAAAGGGGCAGCAGAGTCTGGTCTCCCGTATAACGGCAGCCCTCAGTCACCAGTAATGGCCAGCTGTCTTCAGCGATATCCGGCAGATTCAGTTCCTGGCTCAGGCAAGTGACCCAGCCACACCATAAGGCCATGTCATCGTTATTACTGAAACGCCACTGCTCTTCGTATTCAGTGTACAAAGCCCGGGCAACAAACTCAGGCTCAGACTCCTGAAATTCAGCCAGTGCATCCCGGTCACCGCATAAAATAAGTTTAATATTCAGTGGCAGATCGGGCAGGGAGACGGGTAATGGCCGGCGTTCATCCGCTGACAACCACTGAAAATATCCGCGCGCAAGATATTGCTTTAACCGCAGCCACATCAGAGGCTGTGCGAGCAGAGTACGGACGGACAGAATAAGTGTGCCGCCGTTCGCCTGATGCAACAGTCCGGGTTCAGGACGGTAGTCGCCGGCGTGCCCGCGTACGGCACCAAACAGCTCGGTACTCTCTATCCATTCACGGAAGAAAACCCCCGGCTGCTGACAAAACACAGCATCTCCGGGGGCGGCCGGGACCAGCAGAAAACGGTCATCAGCCTGTCGCTGATAATTCCAGCCACTGAAGTCGCCGTTGTTCTCTGAAACGGCAAGATACGCGGCTGCGATACGTGAGAGATAGTCGGTATTTTCCTGACTACGAACCATCAGTACCGGTGAAAGGGTCTGGTTATCCAGGTAAGCCAGTCCATTGATTAAACGCGGCTGGATCGCTGCCTGAATATCACCTTCAGTATCGGGAATCCGGGTGAATGCTGTCCGGTAGTCGTCAGTGTTTGGCCGCAGTGCCTGCCAGGGGAGTTGAGAGCTGATCAAAGTAATAGCATTTATCCGGTGGTAAGAAAGGCACGATTATACAGGAAATGAGGTTATGAAACAGTGCAGCGTGACTGGCCGGTTTCAGTGAAGTAATCCTTACTACAGCAGCGCAAAAAACTGTTATTCTTAGCAGGATACCCGAATATGATGAGACCCCTGATGAAATATCTGCAACTTGAAAATCTGGAGTCCGGCTGGAAATGGAAATACCTGGTGAAAAAACACCGGGAAGGTGAGGCCATCACCCGTTACCAGGAGCAAAGTGCTGCGGATGAGGCGGTCAGATTACTGGCGACCCTTGAACACAGGCCTGATGATATTGCCGGCTGGATTGAACAGCATATGAACCCGGCACTGGCTAACCGGATGAAGCAGACCATCAGAGCACGCAGAAAACGGCATTTTAATGCTGAACAGCAACACACCCGTAAGAAATCCATCGATCTTGAGTATCTGGTGTGGCAACGGCTGGCGGGGCTGGCACAGCGTCGCAGTGCAACTCTTTCGGAAACCATTGTTCAGCTGATAGAAGATGCTGAGAGAAAAGAACAATACGCCTCTCAAATGTCATCCCTGAAACAGGATTTACAGTCAATACTCAGTCAGAAGAGTAGCGGGGATCCTTCATCACAGCAATAATCTGCAGGAGCGATCATTCCTTTGTATTTTATTGCATAAAAAAACCCCGCATTTGCGGGGTTTTTAATTAGCCGGAGTGACTCATTAGCCCTGAGGCTGAGAAACTACGTCTTTGATACCTTTCACTTCGATTTCAACGCGACGGTCCGGACCCAGACACTGGATCAGGGCAGCACGGCCTTTCACGTTGTTACAAGTGTTGCCGGTAACCGGATCTGCTTTACCCATGCCTTGTGCAGAGATTTTGTTTGAAGGAATACCTTTAGATACCAGGTAGTTCACAACAGACTGTGCACGTTGCTCAGACAGTTTCTGGTTGTATTGAGCAGAACCGATACGGTCAGTGAAGCCCAGAACAACAACAGAACCATCTTTAGGATCCAGAGAGCTCAGCTGAGTATACAGCTGATCCAGCGCCTGCTGGCCGCTTGCTTTCAGGGTAGCTTTGTTGAAGTTAAACAGTACGTCTGATTTCAGAGTAAAGTGTTTGGTTTCAACAACCGGAGCTGGTGCAGGTGTTGGCGCAGCAACAGGTGCCGGCGCATCATCCTGACCGAAACGGTAAGATACACCAACGCTCAGCATGGTGTTATCCGGACGAGTACCAACGGTACCAGCGTCACCGATGTGGTTAACCCACTGGTAATCCAGACGGGTTGCCCAGTTTTTGGTCAGTGCATATTCAACACCAACTGCGGCCAGCGGAGAAACACCGGTGTCGTTATCTTTCAGATGTGCACCGTTTTTGTTCTCGCTAGAGTCTGCACGCCATACCATGCCACCCAGACGCGTATAAACATCCAGATCGTCAGTGATTGGGTAGCTCAGTTTAGCCGCCAGCTGTACGCCCTGCGCTTTAAATGCGCCATTAACGTTGGTGCCTTTATGAGGCATACGGCCCAGCCAATCGTAACCCGCTTCGAAGCCCAGGTATTGGTTTGCCTGATAGCCTACGAATGCACCGGCACCCAGCTGACTTTTGTGGGTAGGGCCATCATTCTGCTCGTAGTTGTTACCGTAGAAACCGGTGTCGTGATACTGAGACCAGCCCAGTTTACCACCAGTGTACCAGGTATTATCTTTCGGTGCGGCCTGCGCTACGGTAGCGAAACCTGCCAGTGCCACTGCAATTGCGATAGCTGTCTTTTTCATTTTGCGCCTCGTTATCATCCAAAATAGGCAATGAGCATAAATTTTGCTCTTTGGTTGTAATCCTTTGCCGGGTTGTAATGCTCGATTTTTACTCTGCCAAAAAGGAGATTATTGAGCACCCTGGCGAGCTAAAGTCTACAACGAGATTAGAAAGTTACAAGTACGATATGATGTTGTACAGTAAAAAAACAGCATTTTGTACATATATGGTTACATTTAAAACTGAACTAAGGCCGGAAATGCCATTACAAAATCACGTTAACTCATTGTTGGCTCTGGGGTGCCATGAGGTAACGGTGATTTATTTTTCTTCACGTAAATTTTCCTGAGAAAAATCTTATTTTAGCTCAATGTAGTAACGGAGACTGAATTTTCAATCGATTTTCCTGTCTGCCGGGGTAAACGAAGCCATTTTCTTCCCGCATGATCAGTCCGAGAGTACAACCTTCTTTTGCTGCCAGTTCGAGATCTTCCCGTTCAGCTATCGTCAGATGATCTGGTAACCAGGCCATCACCACACTGAAATTCCCTGAACGAAGAGCCTTAGTCATCGCGCGGACGTCGCTACAGGTATCCAGAGATGCAACCTGTATGCTTTTTGCCAGCGGTAACCCGGATTGTTGTAACCAGTGACGGTTCAGCTTATGTGGCGGGCTAAGCCATAGCTGCCAGCGTGACTGCTCACCCAGTTGCCTGAGTAACGGCAGCAGTAAACTATGCAGTAACGCGGGATGCTGTGCATGATAACTTAATTCACTGATACAACCGCTGACACTGGCAGGTGTCGCCGTATGCCGGTGAAGGTTAATTGTCGCTGATTTCAGTAGTTGAGCACGCATATTTTTATATCATCCGCAATGAGATGTATGTATATACAGTATTCCGGTTATGGATAAAGATCAATCATTTTTCTGAAAACAGTTCGCATAATCCAAAACTAACCGGCCAAACGGCTATTTATGCATTGAACTACTAATAGCTTTTGTTTAACTTCTAACATGTTGATAAGTATTATTTTATTGGCAGTTATGCCATTGCCAGAACCAGGGAGGTTCGCGATGAAAACATCCGGTCAACGTATTGAAGAATCAAAGAAACAGCTTTCAGCATTAGGTGACATTCAGTCACGTACCCAGTTCGGCGGATATTCTTTATCGGTTGAGAAAATTGTGTTTGCTTTGGTGAGTGAAGGTGAACTGTATTTGCGGGCCAGTGAAGAAATGCATACTTATCTGCAGATGCGGCCTCTGCAGCCATTTATTTTTCATAAACGCGGACAGTGCGTCAGTCTTAATTATTATCGGGTGGATCATCAGCTCTGGGGCCACCAGGACGTATTGCTGGGCCTGTCGCGTAGCTCCCTGAATGAAGCCAGAGCATTGCGTCAGGCACAACTTGACTGTCACCGTTTAAAAGACCTGCCTAACCTGAGTATCCGTCTGGAAGTATTATTGAAAGAAGCCGGCGTGCCGACCATTAGCCGGTTGCGTGAGCTGGGCGCGAAGCAAAGCTGGACAAGGCTAAAAAATAACAACAAACATCTTGGAATTAAAACTCTGTATGCGTTGCAGGGGGCAATCTCCGGCCAGCACCAGGAGGTACTGACCAGAGAGGTGAAAGAAGAACTGAGGCACTGGTATCAGCAGTTTATTAAAGCATCTGCCTATCCGCTACCGCCGGGGGTTAAAGGGCGTTGATTTCCTGGCGGATATTAAGCAGTTCGGGAAGGACTTTCAGTATTAAGCCAATCTGTTGCAGTATCACCGGCTGATGACTCTCCGGGTTGGCTTCTATAGTATTCATCTCGCGGGTTAATGCCTGTAGTTTTTCCGGAATCTGTTGCTCACCCGCCGGGCTCATCTGTAACACATTTTCGGTCAGACTGACGGCATCATCGATGAGTTGCAGTAAATCGCTGCGTTCGATTTTCTCACGGTGGGCACCGAGTGCTGCAATATAACTCAGCAGGCTGTGATTAAGGCAAAGTACCCGGAAAGCCACATCTTTTACTGGCTGATGTAAACCGTTTCCTGCGTTCAGGTTGGAAATAACCAGTGCCAGCTCGGCATCCGAATTATGTGCATCACGGCGCGCGACCCGATAAGACATTCGGTTATCCTTGCCCTCATGATACTGGACCATAATGGCATCCAGATATTTAGCATTCGCTGCCAGCGCCTTATTGATCACATCGGGCAGCTGACGGTAGCGCCAGTCCGGGAATATCCAGGCCACCGCCATCCATGCCAGCGCACATCCGATAAGCGTATCAATAATCCTCGGTAATGCGACGTCGAATCCCTGGCCCAGCAGATTAAAACTCAGCAATGCCAGTAATGTAATAAACAGAGTCGCCTGTGCGTACTGAATCAGCCGGAAGGCAAAAAACAGTACCCCGGTGATCACTATCAGAATTAACTGCCCCTGCACCGAAGGCACCAGCCACAGAACCGGTAATCCGATGATAATCCCTGCCAGAGTACCGATTATACGTAAAGCCAGACGTTTTTTGGTGGCACTGTAATTTGGCTGGCAGACAAATAAACTGGTCAGCAGGATCCAGTAACCATGCTCAAGTCCCGTCAGGCTGATAAAGGCATAACCAATACAGAGTACTAAAGATACCCTGACAGCATGACGGAACAGAGGGGATTTCGGGCTCAGGTGGCGTGTCAGGCGCAGGCGCACGTCCTGCCATCCGGTCAGACCTTCGCGCGATAAATGGGTATCACTGTTTTGCCACAGATGGTTCAATATCTGTTCAGAGGCGATAGAAATCAGCTGGTCGTCGATCGCTTTCAGATTACGCAGTAACCAGTGCAATCCGCGGGACTGAGGATCATCAGGGTATTGCTGTGTCAGCCGGTCCAGCGCCTGTTGCAGATGAAAAAAAGCCCGTTCAAAGCGATGGTCATGATGATAAGGTGTGTTCATCGTCACGGAATGGGCGACCTGACGACAGGCCCCTGCCTGCATATTCAGTAACCGCTGAAAACGGAACAGAATTTCACTATAACGCCATTGATCACGCAGTTGATGGTACTGAATATGTGAAGAATTAGCACGTTCGTGAATTTCCTGGGCGGCAAAGTAGTACAGCAGTGAACGGCGGCTGCCGCGGGCGGCACGTTCGCCGCTGATCCGGCTCTGAATAGCGGTTTTGGTAATATTGAACTGAGAAACCAGCTGGCTGTTTACCAGCGCCGCCTGGATCAGTGATAAATCATCCGCGCCTTCCGCATCCGGATCAAACAGATTTGCTTTGGCATCCAGATAACTGGCCAGCTGACTGTAGGTGGAGGATAACTGTAGCTGCACCGGCTGTACGGGGAAAAACAGGTGCATCACCATGGTCAGCAAATTATACCAGAGTGCCCCTGCCAGCAGCAGTAGCGGCTGAGTATACCAGTGGCTGAACAGATGGATCCCCAGCATGGTATAGATGGCAATCAGTAACGCGCCAAAAGCGATGGTGGCATAGCGCTGTCCCAGAGCTCCCAGCAGGATAAAGATCCAGCTGGAGACTGCCAGCCCGATCAGAAAGAACAGCGGATAAGGGAAAAGAAGTTCCACAGAGACCGCTGCCAGACAAAAACAGGCAAGGGTAATCACCATATTACGTAAACGACCGCTCAGACGGTCATCAATATCGGTCAGCCCTGCAGCAACCACCCCGAGAATTAACGGTATGGTCCACGTAATCGTCTGTAATGACCAGGACAGCACGACACAACCCGTCATGGCGATAAAAATTCGCACCGGGTCACGCCATAGTTTATTCATCAGAAAAGTGTGCCAGCCATTGAGCATGGTCGAACCTGACTTCATTAATCCGTTTTCCCTTAAAACCGCAGACGTGCCGCGTTCTCGCGGGCCATTTTTGCTTCTTCAACCGATACCACACGGCGGCCTACCGGCCACAGAGCAATGGCGGCAATTTTGAAATTTGCAATGCCGACAGGAATACCGATGATCGACAGGCATTGTACAATTCCGGCAAAGATATGCGTCAGGCACAGCCACCAGCCGAAAAATATAAACCAGAATATATTCAGCAGAGTTCCGCCGGAATTACGCAGTGCATTCTTATTTTGCGGCTGCAGTTCATCAACATGGATAGCTTCGTTACCGAAAGGGAACAACGATAACCGGGTAATTTCCCAGCAAGAACGGGTCAGCGGAAGTGTGAAAATCAGCACAATGGTCAGCAGAGTGGCACAAAACCAGGCCAGGGTGGTGGCAAATCCGCCAAGTACAAAATTGAGAATATTGAGTACGGTTCTCATCAGATTACTATCCTTTCGGCTGTCTTACTCAGTGACTGCTGTGTAACCTGTTTTTTATCTGGAGCACTCAGGCACCCGCAGTTAAACTGTTACATCAGCAATGGCTAAAAACGGCGTGAAGCATGGAACTAAAAGCGACTTCAATGGGTAAACGTCTGGCACAGCATCCTTATAACCGGGTCCGTTTGCTACCGGCGGGTGTTGAAGTGAGCGGCGACCGTCATGAATATATTATCCCATTTAATCAGTTACTGGATATTCAGTGTAAACGAGGGATGGTATGGGGAGAACTGGAATTTCTGCTTCCTGAAAAGAAAGTCGTCAGACTTCATGGTACTGAATGGCAGGAAACGCGCCAATTCTACCAGCATTTACTGCATACCTGGCAGCAGTGGAGCCAGCAAATGGCCGATGTCTGTTATCAGGTACTGAATGAATTACAGCAATATCTGTTAAGCCAGATACAGCGTGACTGCTGGCTGACCCGCAATGATGTCGCCGGGTTTAGTGAGAAAATACGTGATAAATTCTCAGCATTACCTTTGCCCGCGGAACGGATCCCCGAATTCGAGCCTTGCCGTCCCCTGTGGGACTTTTGTCTGTGCTGGCTCCGGTCGACAGATAAACAACGAGCAGAACGTAACCGTCAATGGTCAGATGAAATCCTGACCCGTTACCAGGATTTTTTCGCTTCTGTAGAATCTTCCCCGTTAAATGCTTCCCAGTGCCGCGCGGTAATTAACGGAGAGGAGTCACTGCTGGTTCTGGCCGGGGCCGGCAGCGGTAAAACCTCGGTACTCGCCGCCCGTACTGCCTGGCTATTGAAACGAAAGCTGGCCTCTGCTGATCAGATTTTACTGCTGGCTTTTGGCCGGCAGGCAGCAGAAGAAATGGACCAGCGGGTAATTAAATCCACCGGTGAATCATCAATTACCGCCCGGACCTTCCACTCACTGGCGTTGCATATTATTCAGCAGGGCAGTAATAAACGTCCCCTGATCAGTCAGCTGGAAACAGACTCCGATTTCCGGCGGCAGATGCTGACAGATGTCTGGCAGCAGCAATGTACAGAAAAGAAGTCTTACGCCAATGGCTGGCGGAGCTGGTTACAGGAGGAGCTGCAGTGGGGGCTATTACCTGAACAGTTCTGGCAGGATAAAACGCTGGTCAGCCAATTATCCGGCAGGCTGGAACGCTGGGTGTCTCTGATGAGAAATCATGGCGGAGCACAGGCAGCAATGATCGCCGAGGTGCCTGAAGAAATACGGGTGCTATTCGGTAAACGTATCAGGCTTATGGCCCCGTTACTGAAAGCCTGGAAAAGTCAGCTGAAACAGGAAGGCGCGGTCGATTTTGCCGGTTTGATCCAGCAGGCGGTAGCCTTACTGGAAAAGGGCCGTTTTATCAGTCCGTGGAAATATATCATGGCAGATGAATTCCAGGACCTTTCCCCGCAACGTGCGGCACTGATTACGGCATTGCGTAAACAAAACAAACGCAGCAGTCTGTATGCGACAGGCGACGACTGGCAGGCGATCTATCGTTTTTCTGGCGGAGAGGTGAATCTTACAACCGGTTTCCATCAGCAATTCGGTGAAGGCGATATCTGTATCCTGGATACGACCTATCGTTTTAATCAGCAAATCGGTCATGTTGCGAACCGCTTTATCCAGAAAAATCCGCGACAGATGAAAAAAGAGCTTAACAGTCTGACTAAAGGCAGCCGTAAGTCTGTAACACTGCTGGAAGAAGATTCTCTGGAAGCATTGCTCAATAAAATGAGTGGCTATGCAGGGAATGATGAAAAAATACTGATTCTGGCACGCTATCATTACCTCAGACCATCAGTTCTGGATAAAGCCCCGACCCGCTGGCCTAAGCTTTCGTTATCTTTTATGACCTTCCATGCCAGCAAAGGCGGGGAAGCAGATTATGTGATAGTGCTGGGGCTAAATAACGGAATAAACGGCTTCCCTGCCGCTGAGCGCGAATCCGTTATCGAACAGGGATTACTCCCCGTAGCCGAAGACTTCCCGGATGCAGAAGAGCGGCGGCTGGCATATGTTGCGATGACCCGGGCCAGGAAACAACTCTGGCTGTTGTATGATAAATCCGCTCCGTCCTGTTTTGTGGACGAGCTGCGGGAGCTCGGTGTACCGGTGGCGCGTAAACCCTGATCCTGTCAGCCATTATTTAATAATGGCTCTTGCAGGCGTTCTGCCATATAGCGCGGATAATCCGGAATGGTTATTCCGACCCGTTGAGTATACAGGGCTGAATTAACAATAAAGTCGGCAGTAGAGCGGTTGGTGGCTACAGGAATATTCCAGACAGTTGCCAGACGAAGTAATGCTTTAACATCCGGGTCGTGGGGTACGGCGTTCAGCGGATCCCAGAAAAAAATCAGCATATCGATTTTACCTTCGGAGATCATCGCGCCGACCTGTTGGTCACCGCCTAACGGCCCGCTTAATAAAGGATTAACCTGCAGACCACAGTGCGAGTTGATTAGATTACCGGTAGTCCCGGTCGCATATAAAGTATGAGAAGCCAGAGATGGCTGATTTTTTTTAACCCAGTCGAGAAGAGACGCTTTACAATTGTCATGTGCGACCAGGGCTATATGTTTACTTTCCGGCAACGTTCTGACTGTCTGCTCCATTATTGATCCTTTTAATTAAGCGGATACACAGGTTGTTATGGCAGTGTAACGCGGGCCTGAATCAGGGTTCAACTGGTTCGTAATGCGCGCAGCCATGAAACCAGCGTATGGAAAGACCAGCCGGAAAGAGATAATGGTTGTTCAGTGGCCGGCAGTTGCAGATGACGGTTTTCCCTGAGTGATTCCGTTTGCAGCGGGTTACTCTGTGATCCTGCAAGGACAAATTTTTCAACCGATGCTTTATGGCTGTGACGGTTATAATCAGCTATTGCTGCGACATAATTGGTCGCCGGTTGCAGTGGAAGCTGATCCTGAATGGCTGGCAGTTGACGATTATGTTCGTCCACCACCAGAAAACGGAAACGGGAAGTCAGCGGACGCGGTAAGGCACCGGGAACGGTAACCTGTGGCATAACAACACTGACCGCCCGGCTGTCAGCGGTAAATGTGATGATAAAAGCAGGCGATGGCCCGGGTGTGTCAAGGGTAAACAGGATCTGGTGCTGTCCGCGATCCAGTTCGATGCTGTCAGCTCCTTTGAGCAGGCTGCCCGGCAGTTTATTTCCGTCCAGCACCAGTAAATTCATCTGCGGGTTTAGCCTGAAGCTCAGGGCTTCAGCCGCTGAAGTGTAACCACTTAGCAGTAGGCAGAAGAGTGTTACTACAAACTTCATGGTTGCTCCCGGAAGCCCCGTGACGGAAATTTATTAACAGTTACTATTATGGCATCAACTTTTACATTTTGTCATATTTATTGTGCGATATATCGGTGACTGTCTGAATATGCTGCGGTTAACTGGCAGGTGTTCTGGCTGATAAAGCAGCAGGAATAACAGGAGGCTGAATAATGAATGACTCAGATATCCGTAAAATATTAACCGGTACCCGGCGAATTGCATTAGTCGGGGCCAGTGATAATCCGCAACGTCCTGCGTGGCAGGTGATGATGTTTTTATTGCAGCATGGTTATCAGGTGATCCCGGTCAGCCCGCGAATGGCCGGGAAAACAGTTGCGGGTCAGCAAGGATATGCATCTCTTGACGAGGTGCCGGGAAGTATCGATATGGTTGATGTATTCCGCAATCCGGAGGTGGTTCCGGCTATCGCGACCCGGGCCATTGCCCGTCAAATACCCGTATTGTGGTTACAGCCGGGCACAGTAAATCCACAGGCGGTAAATATAGCCCGGCAGGCCGGGCTGATCGTTGTGGAAAATAAATGTACGAAAATCGAAATTAACCGGCTGGAAATACCGCCTTTGCCTGTCTGACAGGCAAAGGAAAGAGACTCAGTGGCAGCGATAAGGTGCCTGCAACTGCTGGCGCACATTTTCGGCCAGCTCATCAAGCACTGGCTGATCGGGGTGTTCATCATAGACTTCACCGGTCAGCTGGAATTCGGCGATATAAGTATGCACAGTATCGCCGGATTCATCTTCCATAACTACATGGTACCAGGGGCTGGTTCCTGCAATGTCACTGCTGTTCTCATCGGATGCTTGCATATCGAGAGAAAACTCGGCATCGACATCAACAATCACTCCCAGAGTACCGGATAGCCTGTGCCGGACTTGCTGACCAATGCCAAATTTACTGCTTATCATAAATACCTCCGGAAGATTCTCTCCATCAGATATAAGGGCAGTGTACTTTTTTTCAAGCTATTCGACGTAACAAACAAACCCTTTCAGGTATAACCCTTCAGGATAGCTCGAGATGACCGGATGATCGGCTGCCTGACGTAACTGGTCGACAAACTGTACGTTTTTTCCGGCATCAAGGGCGGCATCAGCAACCACTTTCTGAAACAGGTCAACCGTCATCAGTCCGGAACAGGAGAAGGTTAATAAAATCCCTCCGGGGTTCAGTAACTGCATGGCCAGCATATTGATATCTTTATAGCCACGGCATGCGCCTGCCAGCTGATTTTTATTTTCAACAAATTTGGGCGGATCCATGACAATAACATCGAATTTTTCGCCGGTATCGCGGTAGGTACGCAACAGTTTGAACACATCATCACGGATAAACTGTGCTTTACTCAGAGGCAGCTGATTCAGTTCCACGTTCTGTCGCGCAATATCCAGCGCTGCTTCCGAAGTATCAACACTGATAACTTCCTGACATCCCCCCATCAGGGCAGAGACTGCAAACCCGCCGGTATACGAAAAGCAGTTCAGGACACGGGCATTTTCGCTGTAACGGCGCAGAGCAAAGCGGCTGTCGCGCTGGTCAAGATAATATCCGGTTTTATGTCCTGCTTTTATATCTACCAGCAGTTTCATACCATGCTCAAAGATTGGTAACAGGGCAGGGGGTTGCTGGCCGGAAATCAATCCGTGACTTAATGGCAGACCTTCTTTCTTACGGACAGAAACATCAGAACGATCATATATTGAGCATTCAGGGAAGCAGTTTTGCAGAGCCGTAATAATGGCCGGACGCTGGTATTCTGCCCCGGCAGACAATAACTGTACGACCAGATAGTCGGAAAATTTATCGATTGTCACACCCGGTAAGCCGTCAGACTCTCCGGCGATTAAGCGATAGCTGTCAAGGGAGTCAGCTTTTGCCAGCCACTGACGCCACTGGCCGGCTTTTCTGATCTTTTGCTCAAAGAAGGCGATATCAATAGTTTCATCAGCCTGCCAGCTCCATACTCTGGCGCGGATTTGTGACTGGGGGGACCAGGCTGCCTTTGCCAGCCAGCTGCCTTTATGGTCACAGACATCGACCGTCTCACCGGAAATGGCATTACCTTCAACACGGCTGATGGCGCCGGAGAAAACCCACGGATGGCGGCGTAACAGGGATTTTTCACGTCCCCTGGAAAGAATTAATCGGGCAGTCATAATATACAGTTACCAGAGAATAAAGGCGGTATTGTTAAGCGGATATCGGAAAATTGCAAACCGGAGAGTGAACCGCGGAGGAAACAGGATGCAGGTAATGTATAAAGTCAGAGTATCAGGCCGGGTACAGGGCGTATTTTTCCGTGGCAGTACCCGACAGCAGGCGATCAAATACCGGGTGTCTGGTTACGCCAAAAACCTTCCCGACGGCAGTGTGGAGATCCTGCTGGCAGGAGATGTCCGTGACGTTGACCATATACTGGCATGGATCTCGGCAGGGGGGCCTCCGGCAGCCAGCGTTGCTCATGTCGGGGTTCAGCAAATAACAACGGAGCAGCAAATCCGGGGATTTATAACTGGCTGAGTACCGGCTTTACAGGCACTTAGCCGGTTTGGGCAATCCGGCAATTTTGGTGGCTTGCTTCGCCGGCCCTTGCGGAAACAGCCTGAACAGATAACGGCTGTTACCTTTTTCTTCGCCAAACTCTCTGGCCATTGCTTTCACCAGCATACGTATTGCCGGAGAAGTGTTAAATTCTAGGTAAAAATCACGTACCAGGCGCACCACCTGCCAGTGGGCATCAGTCATAGTAATCTCTTCACCGGCAGCAATTTCTGCCGCCAGTTCAGCCGACCAGTCTGCAGGATGTTTCAGGTAACCTTCTGCGTCAGTTTCAATATCATTACCGGCAAACTTCACTTTTTATCCTCATTCTTAACCGGCAGGCAGTGTAGCAAAGAGTTAAGGGTGAAAAAATACCCGCATCAGCGGGTATTATTTGTCAGGACGGCGGAGAGGCGAGGATCAGTTACTGCGGGAAAGGCCTAACAGGCTCAGCAGACTGACAAAAATATTATACAGAGACACATACAGGCTGACTGTTGCACGGATATAGTTAGTTTCGCCGCCATGGATGATATTACTGGTTTCCCAGAGGATTGCGCCGGTCGAGAACAGAATAAACAGGGCACTCAGGGCCATTTGCAACGCCGGAAGATGCAGAAACAGGTTAGCCACCATACCGACCAGTAGCACCACAAAGCCCGCCATCATCATTCCGCCCAGGAAAGACATATCTTTTCGGGTAGTCAGAACATAGGCAGAGCAACAAAAAAATACCAGAGCAGTACCGCCTAATGCCAGAGCAATAACATCGCCCATGCCTGCTGCCAGGAAGCTGCTCAGAATCGGGCCGAGGCAATACCCGAGAAAACCGGTAAACGCAAATGCTGCCAGAATTCCCGCAGGTCTGTCAGCCAGGCGATAGGTAAGAAACATCAGTCCGTAAAAACCGGCCAGCATCAGAATAAATCCCGGAGCCGGAAGGGCCAGCAAAGTACTGGCGGTTGCTGTCACCGCGGAAAAAGCCAGAGTGAGGCCCAGCAGGAAATAGGTATTTCTCAACACCTTATGAGTGCTGAGTAAACTGCTGTTGCGACCAGAGGAAAGAATTCTGTCCATACAGACTCCTTAATAATTCAGAAATAATATTTTAATCACAGCAGAATACGCATCGCCCTGCTACGGATGAAGTCGTTTTACCCATCTTTACGTGCTGAATTGCTATTAAAACCAGCAATATGCTGAACTTGCCAGCATTCACCCATAAATTGGCTGTTTTTCAGGCGAATGGAGCTATCGGGGCTTTACAACATCGTGGGGGATGTTTATAGTGCGCCTCATTGCGGAGGGGTGGCCGAGCGGCTGAAGGCAGCGGTCTTGAAAACCGCCGATGGGAAACCATCCGAGAGTTCGAATCTCTCCTCCTCCGCCATC